>CAVUMW010000019.1:0-340137 GCA_963742635.1 uncultured Actinomycetes bacterium | reverse complement strand
GGGATCGAGGACGTCGCGAAGAGGGCGCGAGCCGCCTCGACGACGGACAGCGTCCCCCGCTCCTCGAGCGTGTCCACGACAAGCAGCCGGTCGAGTGCGTCGAGGGCCAACTGCACCTCTCAGATGAAAGCGAACAGGCAGCGCTTTGTCTTGCAACCCTCGGATCAGTCCGGAAGCAGCGGAACGGTGATGCCCGGGTCGCGCCCGAGGAGCACGGCGCGGGTGATCACGCCCGACCCGAACCGATCACGGATGTCGTCGACCGCGATGTCGAGCGCGCTACGACGCTCACGATCGAGAGCCAGCGCGAGCTGGATCGCGCCGTCGTCGTCCAGGTTGCTCAACGCGAGCCCGACGAGCGTGATGCCTCGGGCGCTCGATCACCGGCATGGCCTGGGCGAGCAAACCTCGCCCGGTGGCGAGGATCAGCTGGGTGTGCGCGGTCTGCTCCGGCAGCGTTCGAGACCGGGTCGCGCGGGAGAAGTCTCGAAACCGGAGCCGAAGGGTGACGCGTGCGGCCGGTACGGCGGGCCGCTCGCAACCGGCGGGCGAGCCGCGGTCGACGAGCCCGATCAGGATCGCGTCAAGGTCATCCCGGGACCCGGCCCAGCGGCCGAGGGCGCGCTGCGGTGCCCATCGAGCGCGCGACGGCGTCGCCCTCGCACCCGTCTGGGGTCGCGGTTATGGGCGAGGGCATGGAGATGGCGCCCGGCGGCCGGACCCAGGATCGCCACGAGCTCCGGCTCGGCGAGCGCGGACACCTCGCCGACGGTCTCGAGTCCTCTCCGCCGCAACTTCCGCGCGGTGACGGGGCCCACGCCCCAGAGCCGTTCCACGGGGAGCGGGTGGAGAAAGGCGTGCTCGCCGCCCGGCGGCACGAGGAGCAACCCATCCGGCTTCGCCACCGCACTGGCCACCTTGGCCAGGAACTTGGTGGAAGCGATGCCGACGGTGATCGGCAGCCCCACGCGCTCGCGAACGTCGCGCCGCAGCCGCTTGCCGATCTCGGTCGGGGAGCCGGAGATCCGCTCCAGGCCGCGGACGTCGAGGAACGCCTCGTCGATCGACAGCCCCTCGACCAGCGGCGTCGTCTCGCCCGAACACGCCGGTACACCGCGCTGGCTCGCCTCGGCGTACGCCGCCATGCGCGGCGGCACCACGACCGCGTCCGAGGGCACAGCCGCCGGGCCTGCGGCGCCCGCCCATCGCGCGTCCGCACCGCCCGCAGGCCTTCGCCTCGTAGCTCGCGGCAGAGCACGACCCCCGCGCCCGACGATCACCGGCCGATCCCGTCGGAGCTCGGGACCGGTCCCGCTGCTCCACCGGCAGCGATAGAACGCGTCCACGTCCGCGTGGAGGATCGTCGCGTCCAGGCCGCGACACGAACACATGTTCGCACAGATCGTCTTCTACGTCAGCTGAGCGATTACGACGACGAGCAGGACCACGATCAGGATTCCGAGCGCCGCGAACGTTCCGAGGACGAGCTTCACCTTCCGCAGCACGACGGCCCAGAAGACCCAGGACATGAGCTGCGACGTGAGCTGGACGCGTTGGAACCAGATGCTCGAGATCCCGAGGGAAGCGAGCAGCCGGCCGATCGTGCTCGCCTCGAAGCGGGCGAGCTCTGCCGCCCGCACGCGCTCCTGCCACCGCATGGTCATCTCCTTCGCTTCGCGGCGAGCGCTTCGCCGGTAGAGCGGAAGCTGCCTGCGCCGGGTCTGCCAGTACGCGAGCGAGTCGCGTGCGTCGTCGAGCGGCGGCGGCTCGAGCATCCTCTCGATCAACAGCAGGTCCGGGTTCTCGCATGACGCTCATCGGCGACGCGCTCAGCCCGGTCCGAGAGGACCGCCGAACCTGCGAGCAGCCTCGGCGCTGCTCGGGTCAGCTAGCCCGTCGGAGCTGCTCTTCGACCTGGCGGTAGGCGGACGACTCCGGCGGAAGCTTGCCGAGGGCTGCGGTGAGGAGGCTGTCGGCGTCCTCGTCGCGGCCCTGACGGCGGCGGACAGAGGCGAGGTTCGCGATTACCTGCCCCTCGGTGTTCCTCGTCGCCGAGCTCCCTCAGGAGGATGAGCGCCTCCTCGAATTGCTGAACCGCCACCGCGACGCCGCCGGTATGAACGAGAGCAAGAGCCAGGTTGTTGCGCGTCAGCGCCTCGGCCCGCCGGTCACCGAGCTCGTGCACGATCTCGATCCGCCGGCCATGTGCTGCTCGGCCGCCTGTTCGCGCTTGCCTTCGCGTCGAAGCTGCGCCCCGAGCTCGTTGAGCCGGCGCGCCTCGCGGTGCCGGTCGGCCGCGGTCGGTTCCTCCGGCGAGCCTCGACGACGGTGCGGGCCCGATGGGCCGCGATGTTCGAGATCCGGCGCCGGTGCTGGTCGAGGTCGAGCTCACCGAGCCGCGCCTCGACCGCGCGTGCAGCCCTCCGCATCGACACGAGGGAAGCTCGCAGTCGTTCTCCCAGTCCGTAGTGGCGAACGAGCCAGCGCCCCGCCGCCAGGACACCTCCGACGAGCACGAGGGCAAGGGACGCGACCAGGACGGTCCTGAACCCGAGCCGCCAGCATTCCGGCCAGCAGGAACCAGATTCCGCTGAACGCGAGCACGCGCCTACGCAGCTGCTCGGGGTCGGCCGACCGCTCGAACGGTCGAGGCCAGGACACTGGATACCTAAAGGCTGATGGGCTCATCGTAGGGGGCCCTCCTTCCGAGCCGCGACTGTTCGCCGCCGCCATGGAGGTTCCTCCCAGACGACCGCCGCAAACACGGTGCTCACCCGGCAGACGCGCGGGCGAAGAGCCTCTTACTTGAACCGGAAGTTGGCCCGCTTCTCGGCGCCGTCCTTCAGGCGCACGACCAGCTGGCGGCAGCCCCGCCAGGTGCCGCCGGTCTTCCAGACGTACTTGTACTGGTCGAGCAGCGGGTCGTACGTGAACCCGTCAGGGCCGAGTATCGTCGGAACCAGCGGCCCGGTCACAGGGCCCCCGCAGGTCATTGCCTGGCTGGCCGGATAGCCCGGCGCAAAGATGTTGAGACCCCGGAAACCGGAGAGGCTGAACTTGATCGGAACAGCGCTGCCCGCGTTGGCGTCGTTGACCGCCGGCAGGTTGTTGATCGGGGAGAAGAAGCCGGTGAACGAGTACGCCGTCACGCGGTAGGTCAGGTCGCCCTCGAAAACGTGGCCGGCTCTGTCCACGGCGCGGGCGTGGATCGTCTTCGTCCCGGCCGAGCTCGATCGAGGGGATCCGGGACGGTGCAGGAGTCGATCCCGGAGCCCGAGTCCGCGCAGTTCGCGTGCGCGACCGATCCGAAGCCGTACGTCGTGTTCACCGTCACCGTCGGGTTGGACTCGTCGATCGGAATGGTCAGCGATCCATGAGAGCCGTCACTGCCCTGGAAATCCAGCGAGTGGACGCCGGTTCCGTCGACGGAGAGCGAGGTGCCGGGCGTGAAGGCCGCGCCGTCGAGGCTGTAGCTGATGCCCGGCGATCCGCTGATCGTCACCGAGACAGCGCCCGTGAACCACCCGTTCGCCTGCGGGCCGGTCGCATGCGCTTGGATGTCGCCGGTCGGCGGTGGCGTGACGACCGACTTGAGGAACGCCTTGTTGCTGGTGACTGCGACGTTCCCGGAGCCGTCGACGGCCTGGATGAT
Organism: uncultured Actinomycetes bacterium; assembly: GCA_963742635.1. Classification (GTDB taxonomy): domain Bacteria; phylum Actinomycetota; class Thermoleophilia; order Gaiellales; family Gaiellaceae; genus VAXT01. The sequence continues at coordinate 336,485 of CAVUMW010000019.1, read as the reverse complement.
CCATTCGACGTCGTTACCGGACAGCGGCCCTGCGCCACTCCAGCGGGGCGAGCTGTGCGACATCTCGATCGACTTCCAGACCCCGCTCGCGTCCTTGTAGAGCGCGAGCACTCGCTTGACACCGTTCGCGCCGCCGACGTCGTCCGTCACGTCGACGGCGAACGCGACCGTCGTGTCCGCCTTCGTGACCTCGACGGGCCCGAAGCTCGACGGCGTGAAGTCGGTGACGCTCGGGGCCGTGTAGAAGACGTTGCCCGAAAGCGCCGTGAAGCGCCGCTGGATGCCGACTCCCTGCGGCTCGAACGTGCTGTCGCTTCGGAACTGCCCGCTGAAGAGCACGAGCCGCTGGCGCGTGCCGTTCGGAGTCGCGAGCGAGGCGATCGACTGCAGCTTCGTCGGGTAGCTGACGTCACCGACCAACTCCGGCGTGAACGCCGAGAAGTCGTCGATGACGCGGCTGAAGGCTGCGTCGAAGTTGGCCTCGTCGGTCGAGGCGAGGGCGGTGAGCAGCGCGCCGTGCGCCACGAGACCCGGCTCTGTGACGTCGAGCTTCGTCGTCGGCTCGATCGGACGGCGATTCTCGGCGAACGCGTCGTCCGAGACGTAGTAGCTGCCGATGGCGGTGTCGACCCTGGTGAAGCTCGGCGAGACGTTGAAGGGCGCGGTCGGCAAGCCGGTGGCCGAGTCCGTCGTCGTCACCGCCGGAGTGGGTGGCGCAGGCGTGGCCCCGGTGCCGACCCTGTACATCGGCAGGCCCATCAGGTTGGCCTCGTCGATCACCTTGAGGTGGTATCCGCTCTTGGGTCGGAGTCGCCGCGTACTCCTGCTTCGCGAAGGCGAGCGCCTGGCCGACGGTCATCGAGCCGTCGAGCCGGTCGGCGAACAGGACGTTCAGCTTCTCCGTGTAGAGCACAGCCGCGGTGTCGCCGAGCCCGTAGCCCGTGTTGCCCATGTACACGACGGCTCCGCTCTGCGCGTACGCCTGCGCCCAGTCGGCGCTGAGCGAGCTGCCGAAGACGAGGTCCGCACACCGGCAGGGCCGAATGACAGCCCATCGTGAAGATGACCCGCCCGCTCGTCGAGCGGCCCGCGAGATCGGCGGTCGTGTAGAGGATCGACTCGCGCTGCGCGGCGTTCTCGTCGGCCGGCAGGGCGCGGGCATGGTCCGTAGTGCGCGTTGATCGAGTCGAGAATCGGCGGGTTCGAGGTCGGGAACATCGCCGCGAGCAAGTTGTTCTGCACCAGGAGTTGCTGATCAGCTCCTGCGCGTTGTTCGTCCCCAGCCTGGCCTTGAAGTCCGCCGAGACCCGCGACGCGCCGTCCGAGAGGAAGTCGTAGCCGGTCGTCAGGGCCCTCGTCGGGGTGATCGCGCCGTTCCGGGTGATGTACTGGGTGATCTGGTCGAGGATCTGGGTCGGGGTCTCGACCAGTCGCCCGACCGCGAGCTCGGGGAACGTAATGGCCCCTGGCCCGAGTAGTTGACGTCGCCGAGCGGGTCGTCGGTCGGCAAGAAGCCGAGCCCGTACGTGCTCAGGTACTGGTTGTTCGTGGCGCCGAAGAACGTGCTCGCGTACCCGCGCTCGTTCGCGTACGCGGAGTTGTCGAGCACGCGCCCGAACGGCACGCCGGCGGCGTCGTCGCCCACGACGACGGATACCGCGGCGTACTTGACCGACGGCCGGACGATCACCGGGTTGTCGAGCAGGTTGCCGACGGCCCGCACGACGTCGTTGGCCTTCGCGGGCGAGCAGGAGTCTGCGGCGCGCGCATTGAGGGCGTTCAGTACGGCGGCGTTGGCGTCGACCGGGATCACCGCGCCCCCTGCCGCGTCCGTTCGAGCCGCAAGTGTCTGCAGCCGGCTTGCTGAAGACGTCGTTCTCGGCCTGGAGCCCGTAGAGGTCGCCGAAGCGCTTCGAGGCGAAGAGATAGAGGGTGCTCGCGGTCGTCGGCACGGCAGGCATTGCCTTGGGCGACGCCCGTGCCGGGGCCCTGCGGGTTGGTGCACGTGGGCGGCAGCGCGATCGAGGGCGATCTCTCGATCCGCAGCACCCACGGATCGTTGCTGTAGCCCCCGTCGAAGCTCGCGACCTGGATCGTGTACGTCCCACCCTCTGGTGAGACGACGGACACTTCCTCGTCTGCGAGGCCGCGGTTGTCCGAGACGTCGAGGCCGGTCTGGCCGTTGACGGCGTCCTGAGGCACGTCGGTGAGCGCCTCGGGTGTGAATCCGACTGCGTGCGCTGGCCGAGATCGAAGGGCACGTCTCCCGCGGAGGGCGCCTCGGCGCCGGGGTGCGGCGTCCGCAGTGGCGCGATGCCCGGCCCGTAGATGACGAGATCGTCGTCCACCTTCAGGTGGCTGAGGTGGATCGTCAGCTGCTCGCCCGAATTCGCATGGACCTGGAAGTAGTCGCGGTCGGAGCCGCTCGACGTGTAGCCGAGGTAGAGCGTGTCGGGCTGCGCCGGCTGCGCGGTGTCGGGCTGTCCGTTCGCGGGCTCACCCGGCTCGGTGATCTGCGTGCTCGCGGCCTCGGGTGCCTGGACGGTGCCGTTGAGGCCGGTCGCCGCGATCTTCGCCGTCGCCGACTCGGTTCCCAGGCTGAGGCCGGGCTTCGCGTGGAAGGTGAGCTGGTAGCTCGTGCCGAGCTGCACGTTGGTGAGGTGCCAGTTCAGCTCGTTCTCGGGTAACCTCAGCGTCGGCTCGTCGACGTGCCCGGCCCGCCCGAGAGCGTCGTCGAGCCCGACACGTACCGGGCATCCGCCCCGACGTGAACGGCGACCGAGCCGTCGACCGGCGGCCCCGCGCCGTTGAGCTGGAACGAGACCGTGTACGTCGCCGTCCCTCCGTCCGTTGAGAAGTCCTGGAGCGGGAACCCGGGTAGCGGGAGCTGCTCCCAGTCGTACGCGGTCTTCAGGAGGACGGTGGCGAGGAGATCCTCGAGCGTCGTGTCGGGCGGCAGTCCGCGCACGAGGTCCTTGAGCGTGATGTCCTGCCCGCTCGCGTCCTTGTAGTAGCCGAGGTCCTGCAGCTTCGCGGTCTGCTTGATCGCGCCGGCGGCCTTGGCCTGAGCGAGCGTGTCCGTGTCCGCGCACAGGAAGTTGCCGGTCGGGCAGTCGAAGATCGCGATCTTCGCGGACTGCGGGATCAGGCCGAGCGTGATGCCGCCGAGCGGAGACGCGTTCGGGCTCATGTCGATCCCGCCGAGCGGAATGCCGCCGAGCGGAGTGCCCGACGAGGTTGATGCCGCCCAGAGGAATGCCGCCGAGCGGCGTGCCGACGGGGATGCCGCCGAGCGGGATGCCGCCGAGCGGGATGCCTCCGAGCGGGATGCCCCCGAGGGGAATGCCGCCCAGCGGCACACCCTGCAAGGCGAGCCCGAGCATCGTCTGTTGGCCGAGGCTCTGGCCGTTCGGGCAGGTGAACCCCGGCTGCTGGTTCACGTACTGGCACCAGTCGGTGAGGTTCTGATCCGGCGGCGTGCCCGCGATGCCGCCGAGCGGAATGCCTCCCAGCGGCAGCCCGCCGAGGGCGATTCCGGCGAGCGGAATGCCGCCGAGTGGGCTCGACGCGAGATTGAGCTTGTCGAGCGTGATCCCGGCGACGACCTGCGTCCCCAGCACCTGCGCGAGCGTCACGTTCTGACGGCGGAGTGCCCTTGAACGCCGGCTCGAGCGCGAGGTGCGCCTCCCACGTGTCCGGCAGCACGAGCGGGATCGACGACAGCGGAACCCCGCCGAGGCCGTTCTGGCTCAGGTTCTCCGCCGTGAAGCCGATCCCGCCCAACGGGATGCCGCCGAGCGGGATGCCGCCCAGAGGAATTCCTCCGAGCGGAATGCCGCCCAGTGGGATGCCGCCGAGTGGCGCGCCCGCCGTCGTCTGCGACTGGCCGCGGATCGCGTCGAGCGGGATGTCGTCGATTGGAGCAGAGGCGGCGCCCGGGTCCGAGCTCTCCGGCCCCGCAATCGAGATCGACGCGGTCAGGCTCGAGGGGGTCGGCCCCCAGTCGGGGAACGAGTTCCGTCCGCCGATGCCCGTCAGGTTGACCTGGCCCGAGCCGTCCGCCAGCGCGGTCCAGACGTTGAAGTTCTGTCCACCCGCGTCGCGGACGAACGCGATGTGCGTGCCGTCCGGAGACCAGCTCGGGTCGGCGTCGAAGATGCTCGCGTTCGTGAGGTTGACCTGATCGGAGCCGTCTGCCGCGGTCAGCGTCCACACCGATCCGAACGGGCTCCCCGCGCGGTCGCTGAAGAACGCGATCTTCTGCCCGTCGGGCGACCAGTCCGGATCGGAGTCGCGCGCGGCGTTGTTCGTCAGCCGCGTCGCTGACCCCGTTCCATCCGAATTCTGCCGGTAGATCTCTTCGTTCCCGTCGCGGTCCGACATGAAGGCGACCTGCGTGCCGTCCGGCGACCAGGAAGGGCTGGCCTCGTTCGCCGCCGTGTTGGTCACGTCCACGGGAGTGCCTCCGGTCGCATCGACGACGAAGATGTCGTACTGCTCGATGACGCTGCCCTGGAAGGCGATCTTCGTCCCGTCCGGCGACCAGGCCGGCTGCTGCTCGAGGCCGGCATCGGAGGTCAGCTGCGTGAGGCCGCTGCCGTCGATGTTCATCACCCAGATGTCGGAGGTTCCGCCCCGGTCGCTCGAGAAGGCGACCTTCCTCCCGTCGGGCGAGATCGAGGGGAGGTCGTCCGTCGCCGGGTCGTTGGTCAGCCTCGTCGGCGCAGACCCGTCCGCGTTCATCGAGTAGATCTCGAGGTTGCCGTCGCGGTTCGACTCGAAGACGATGCGCCCGGCCGGCGCCGGAGCCGCCGAGAGCGTCAGATCCGCCCAGTCGCTGGGGGCGAATGCATCCGCCCCCGGGTACATGAAGCCGGTGCCGCTGAGGACGTACATGAGGTCGACGCCGACCGTGTCGCCGGGAGCGAGGCAGAAGTCGTGCGCGGTGTCGTCGGAGCAGAGTGGATGCCGCATCTCGAACGTCACCTCTGAGCCGACGACCTGCCCGGCCCCCACGATGTCGTCCGTGCCGTCGCCGGGCGGGTTCGTTCCGTCGGTGCTCGTGTCCGCGTAATGCGTGGCTCCTGACGAGCCGGCGCTGCTGTAGTAGTAGTCGGCGCCGAACGAGAAGGGCGACGCGAACCCGAGCATCACGTCCTCGCCCGGGTCCTTGATCCCGTCGTGGTTGTCGTCGAAGAAGGCGCCCATCTCCTTCGAGCCGCCCGAGAGGTCCGTCACCGTCATGGCGACGTAGAGGAACCCGGCGTCGTGCTTGAACCTCGCCGTTCCCGGCAGCCCGTTGAACGTGACGTCGTAGCTGGCTGCGTCCGTCCATTCGCCGTCGCCGATGACCCCGTCGATGGTGGGCGTGGTCGCCGCGGTGGCTGCCTGGAAGTCGATTGGCGGGACGTGGTGCGCTTGCGCAACCCCGGGGAGCACCAATGCCAGTGCGAGTGCCCCGATGACGCCAACGACGAGCCGCAGCTGATTCCTCATGAGGAACAACCCTCCAGGACGTTAGTAAGTTCGGCTCGCTTTTCATAGCCCGGGCGTCCTTTCGATCGACGGCCCGAAGGCGTACCCTCGGGCGGCGATGGACGCGCAGGGCGATGCACCCTTCGAGCCGTATCTCCCCCGGCTCGTGCTCGACTGGGCGGCACGTGCGCCGGACGAGCGCTGGCGCGAGCTCGACGGCTCACTCGTCTCGGTCGACCTCTCCGGCTTCACCGCGCTCTCCGAGCGGCTCGCAGGCGAGGGGCCGGGCGGGCGCGGAGGAGCTCGTCCTCGCGATCAGCGGCGTCTTCGAGGGCCTGATCGGGATCGCGAACCGCCACGGCGGCGACGTGCTCAAGTTCCGCGGCGACGCGCTGCTGATTCTCTTCTCCGGCGACGCGCACGCCGAGCGCGCCTGCCGCGCGGCCTCGTCGACATGCAGTGGTTCATCGAGCGCACCGGGGAGACGATGAGCTCCGTCGGCGCCGGTGAACGCTCCGGATGTCGACCGGCGTCTACTCCGGCACCTGCCACTTCTTCCTGGTCGAGTCGAGCCACCGCGAGCTGATCGTCGCGGGGCCCGCCGCGACCGCGACGATCCGGCTCGAGGACGAGTCCGGCGCCGGCGAGATTCTCGTCAGCGCCGCGACCGCTGCCGCGGTCGATCCCGACTGGCTCGCCGGCGAGCGGGGCGGAGCGGCGCTGCTCGCGCTCGACCGCGAGCCGGACGCCGCGGCCCCGCCGGTCGTCGAGGACGACGGCCGACCGTCCGCGGACCTCGAGCTCGAGCCGTACGTCCCGATCGCGCTTCGCGCCCACCTGCGGCTCGAGGCCGGCGAGGCCGAGCACCGGCAGGTCACGGTCGCCTTCGTGAAGTTCACGGGCGTCGACGCGCTGCTCGCACGGCAGGGACCAGACGCGGTCGCCGAGGCTCTCGACGCGCTCGCCGCGATCGTGGGCCGTGTGACCGTCGGAGCTCGGGCTGACCTGGCTCGAGTCGGACATCGACGTCGACGGCGGGCAAGCTCTACCTGACCGCCGGCGCGCCGTCGACCACCGGGGCCGACGAGGAGCGAATGCTGCGGGCGCTGCGCGCGATCCTCGACGAGGGCTCCGCCCTGACGCTCCGCGCGGGCGTCAACCGCGGCCCCGTCTTCGCCGGCGACATCGGCGCCAGCGCTCGCCGCACGTACGCCGTCATGGGCGACACCGTCAACCTCGCCGCGCGGCTGGCCGCGCGCGCCGAGCCGGGCGGGATCCTCGCGACCGCCGACGTGCTCGACCGCTCGCCGACGCGCTTCGAGACCGAGCCGCAGCCGTTCCTCGTCAAGGGCAAGGAGCGAGCGATCACCGCGTACCGCGTCGGCGCCGTCACCGGCGTCGCGGAGGCAGAGACGAGCTCAGGAGCTGCCGATCGTCGGCCGCGACGCGGAGCTGGCGGAGCTCCACGCGGCGGTCGACGGCGGCGCGGATGCGCCAGCGCCAGGTGGTCGAGCTCGTCGGCGAGCCGGGGATCGGCAAGTCGCGCCTCGTCGAGGAGCTGAAGACGCATGACCGTCGGCTTCAAGCAGCTCGTCGCGCGCTGCGACCAGTACGGGATGTCCGTCGCCCTACTTCGCCGTTCCGCGACGCTCCTCCGCCCGCTCGCCGGGATCACGCCGATGCGGAGAGCCCGCGGAGGCCGGCGCGCAGCTCAAGCCCTGGATCGAGGCGGTCATGCCCGACCTCGCGCCGTGGCTGCCGCTGCTCGCGATCCCGTTCGACGCGGAAGTGCCGATGACGCCGGAGACCGAGGAGATCGAGCCGGCAGTTCCGTCGCGAGCGCGTCTGCAAGACGGTCGAGGCGTTCCTGCTCGCGCGTGCTGATGATGCCGACGCTCATCGTCATCGAGGACGCGCACTGGATCGACGACGCGTCGCACGCGTCCTCCTCCATCTCGTGCGCAGCACGCGCCCCGCGGCCGTGGCTCGTGTGCGTCACGCGCCGGCCGCAGGGCCGTGCCCTTCGTCGACGAGCCCGGAGACGGGCAGCGGGTGCTCGAGCTCGCGGCCGCTCCCCGGCGAGGCGACCGCCCGGCTCGCGCTCGCGGCCGCCGGAGACGTCGCCCTCTCGCGCAGGACCTGCTGGGCGACGCTCGTCCGAGCGCTCCGGCGGCAACCCGCTCTTCGTGCGCGAGCTCGTCGCGGCCTCCCGGGCGCGACGGCGGCGTCGACGCGCTGCCGGAGTCGGTCGAGACGCTGATCACGACGCGGATCGACACGCTCGAGCCGGGCGACCGGATGCTGCTGCGCTACGCCTCCGTCCTCGGTGCCCGGTTCGAGCTCGACCTGCTCGCCGAGGTGCTCGCGGACGAGCTCGACGGACGTCGGCGACCTGGAGCGCTGGGACCGGCTCGGCGAGTTCGTCGGCCTGGGAGGGGACGGCGACGCTGCGCGTTCCGGCACGACCTCTTCCGCGCGATCGCGTACGAGGGGCTGTCGTTCCGCCGCCGGCGCGAGATCCACGGGCGCGTCGGCACGGCGCTCGAGGATCGCGCGCCGGTCAGGGCTCCGACGAGGTCGCGGCCCTGCTCTCGCTCCACTTTCTGCACGCGGAGGACCACGAGCGGGCGTGGCGCTACTCCGTCGCCGTCGGCCAGCTGGCGCAGCACCGGTTCGCGAACATCGACGCCGCCGAGCTGTTCGAGCGCGCGCTCGCCGCCGCCGAGCACCTCGAGCTGCCGCCGCTCGAGGTGGCGCACGTCGCCGAGGCGCTCGGTGACGTGTGCGAGCTCGCGGCGCGGTACGAGGAGGCCGGAGATGCGTATCGCCTCGCCCGTGAGCTGGCTGCGGACGGGCTCGAGCAGTCGCGCCTGATGCGCAAGGAGGGGATTCTGCGCGAGCGTCTCGGCCGCTATTCCGAGGCGCTCGATGGTACGGCCGGGGCTCCAGGCGCTGGACGACTCGGCCGCAGCCGGCAACGGGCTGCAGGGCCGTGTCCAGCTCGAGCTTGCGACCGCCGGCGTCAAGTACCGCCAGGGCCAGTTCGACGGAGGGCATCCACTGGAGCTCGCAGGCGGCAGAGCACGCCGAGCTGGCCGACGATCGCGCCGCGCTCGCACACGCCTACTTCCTGCTGCACGTCAACCACATCTCGCTGGGCGAGAAGGACGACGAGCACGCCCGCCTTGCGCTCGCCGATGCTCGAGGAAGCCGGCGACCTCGTCCGCCAGTCGAACGTCGTCAACAACCTCGGCATCGAGGCGTATTACGACGGGCGCTGGGACGAGGCGTTCGAGTTGTACCGGCAGAGCGGCGAGCTGAGCGAGCGCGTGGGCGACGTGGTCAACGTGGCCCGCGCGCAGAACAACGAGGGCGAGATCGTCTCCGATCAGGGACAGCTCGACGAGGCCGAGGCGCTGTTCTCCGAAGCTCGACGTGTCTGGCGCGCCGCTCGGTACCCGCGTCGGCATCGCGCTGGCGACCTCGAACCTCGGCCGGGTCGCCGCGCGTGCGGGTCGCTTCGACGAGGCGCTCGAGCTGCTCGCCGGGGCGCTGACGGCGTTCGAGGCGCTCGGCTCGGATGCGCCTCGGCCAGGAGACCCGGGCCCGGCGCGCCGAGTGCTTCGTGCTGGCGGGGCGCTTCCAGGAGGCCCTGGACCTCGCGCCGACCGTGCTCGAGGCGGCCGGGGAGAACCGGCTCCTCTACCCCTTCCTCGAACGGCTCTACGGCTATGCCCTCGTCCAGGCGCGGCAGGCCGGACGAGGCGCGCCCGCGCTTCGAGCGGAGCCTCGAGCTGGCCCGCGAGCTCGAGGCCGACTACGAAGTGGCGCTGACGCTCGAGGCACTCGGCCGAACACGCCTCGGCGGCCCGGACACCGAGGCCGAGAGCAAGGCGATCCTCGAGCGGCTCGGCGTCGTCTCGACGCCACGTGTGCCGCTGCCCTGACGCATTGCCCCGGCATGAATCGAACATGCGCACGCGGTTTAGGAAACCGCCGCTCTATGCACTGAGCTACAGGGTCTTACACCGGCCACGACAGCCGAGCTTGTTCACCGTTGCCGGGTCCACACCGCGTGTTTTCAGATCGCTCACGAATCCCTTGCACCGGATCGCTACGGTCGGCGTCGTGCGACGGCTTCTCCTCGTCCTGCTCGCCGTTTCCGCTGCCGCGGCGACGACCGGCGATGCGGCGCCGCGATTGCCCGGGCGCATCGTCTTCGCGAGCGAGCGCGGTTCGACGCTCGAGAACACCGGCATCTACTCAGTTCGCACCGACGGCTCTTCCCACCGGACACTCGTCCGCAATCCGGGCGGCGGTGCGGGCGGCGCGACGTGGTCACCGGACGGCAAGCTCCTCGCCTTCTGGAGCGAGCACTCCGCCCCCGGCGACACCAGCCGAGGCCTCTTTCTGATGACGGCGCGCGGCCACGTGCTTCGCCGCCTGACTCCGCGCGGGCTTGTCGCCAGCCGCGACTCCGACCCGCCGAGCTGGTCACCGGGCGGTCGAAGCATCGCCTTCTCCGGCGAGCGCGGATCACAACGTGGCATCTGGGCCGTTGCTAGGGACGGAACACATCTCCGGTTTCTCGCCCGCGACGGATTCGCGCCCGTGTGGTCACCCACGGGAGGCGTGATCGCGTTCGGCTCGGGCCGCATCTTCGTCATTTCGGCCAGAGGAGGGAGGGCCCGGCGTATCACGACTGGACCCTTCGACTCGAGCCCCGCCTGGTCGCCGGACGGCAGGACGATCGCGTTCGTCCGCTCCGACTCGAACGGCGTGGTTCAATCGATCGATCTCGTTTCCGCCGCCGGCGGACACCACCGCCGTCTCTTCCGTGGGCGGGACGTGGACATCGGTCGGACTCCCCAGTGGTCGCCCTCGGGGCGGCTGATTGCGTTCGAGGCGAGGTCGAGCGTCTACGTCGTGCGCGTGCGAGATGAAGCGCTGAGCAGGCTGCGACGCACCGGCGACTGGCCCACGTGGTCACCCGACGGCAGGCACATCGCGTTCACATCTGGGTCCGGCGTGTACGTGATGAATGCGGACGGCTCCCGTGTCCGACGCGTGAGGACCGAGCGGGGGTTCGAGTTCAGTGATGGACCGGCGTGGTCCCCCGACGGCCGCACGCTCGTCTATTCCCTGACGCTGCTCCAGAGCGACTTCGAGATCTTCACGGTCGGGGCTGACGGCTCCGGGCTCCGACAGCTGACTCGAAACTCGGTGCAGGACTGGATGCCGGCGTGGTCTGCAAGCCGACGGAAGATCGCCTTCGTCCGGCGCGGAGTGATCTGGATGATGGCCGCCGACGGGAGCGGCCAGCGCCGGCTCTTCCAAGGCACGCAGCCTTCGTGGTCCCCGAACGGCATACAGCTGGCCTTCGACGACGGTTCGGGAGTGAGCATCCGCTCGGTGAACCGTGGCCCCGCGCGCCGGGTCGCGGCCGGTTTCAGCCCGGCCTGGTCGCCGGCGGGTGGCGAGATCGCGTTCGTGCGCGGAGCGAGCCTGTTCGCGGTCAGTCTCGCGACGGGAGTCGAGCGGACGATCGCCGACGCTTCGACGATCTGCCCGCCGGGGAACGAAACGTCGATCGCGGTTCCGGACTGGTCGTCCGACGCGAGCAAGCTCGTGTTCGCCGTCGTGTGCGACGACGGTCGGTTCGCCTCGACCTCGGCGGAGATCGTGTCGGCCGACGGAACCGGCCTCAGGGCGCTCCCAATCGATGGGCTCGACACGGCCCGACTTGCGTGGTCGCCCGACGGTACGCGAGTCGCCTTCGTCGCGGAAAGCGAGCGCCTGCGCATCGGGACGAGCAGGCTCGACGGCACCGGCCGAACGGCTGTCGTCAGAGACTCTGACGACAGCCGTTCGGCCGGTGCCGTCGAGCCTGCTCGTCCCGATGCGCAGGCGCTCGCTTTCCGCGACGAAGGCGACTCGCGTACCGTCGGGCGACCAGCCGGTGTCGAGCCCATCGATTGGGAGCGCCCTGAGGCCAGTTCCGTCGGCCAACACGATCTCCGCCGAGGTCGAGGGCGAACCGACCGTCATGCCGCACACGACGGCGAATACGAGCTTGCTCGGCGTCGCAGCCAGTCCCCCGGAACCGCGATCGACGTTTCGTTCCCCGGCGGGCAGATCGTCGAAGCGTCGGCGATCGTCCGCTCGACTCCGGTCGCGACTTTACCGCGAAGCGGGCCGCTCGCGCACGATCGCGATCTCGCCACCCGCCAGGCGAAGTACCCCGGGCTGAAACCGATCGCTCCGCGGCGCCGGGGCCACCGTTCACCGAGCGGATGCTCACGCCCGAACCGTCGTTGATGCCGTTCGGGACCACGAAGGCTGCATGCCTTGGAAGAACCGCCGGCGCTGGCCGCATCCCGTCGCGGCCATCGTCAGATCACTCCGCGCCGGACGAAGGCGATCGTCCGTCGGCTTCAGACCGCGCGGGCATCCAGTCCTCGCCGATTTCAGTCAGCTGTCGGAGCCCGGAGCCGTCGGCCCGACCGTGAAGATCTCGAAGTCGCTCTGGAGCAGTGTCAGGGAATAGACGAGCGTGCGGCCGTCGGGACCACGCCGGTCCATCGCTGAAATTCGAACCCCCGCTCGTCATCACGCGTCGGACACGGGAGCCGTCCGCATTCATCACGTACACGCCGGACCCAGGAGGTGAACGCGATATGCCTGCCGTCGGGCCTAAATAGGCCGTTGCGTCGCAGCCTGCTCAGCGCTTTATCTCGCACGCGCACGACGTAGACGCTCGACCTCGCCTCAAACGCGACCAGCCGCCCAAGGGCGACCACTGGGGAGTCCGACCGATGTCCACGTCCCGCCCACGGAAGAGACGGCGGTGGTGATGCCGCCGGAGGCGGAAACGAGATCGATCGATTGAACCACGCCGTTCGAGTCGGAGCGGACGAACGCGATCGTCCTGCCGTCCGGCGACCCAGGCGGGGCTCGAGTCGAAGGGTCCAGTCGTGATACGCCGGGCCCTCCCTCCTCTGGCCGAAATGACGAAGATGTGGCCCGAGCCGAACGCGATCACGCCTCCCGTGGGTGGCCACACGGGCGCAAGCCCCAGGGCGAGAGAAACCGGAGATGTGTTCCGTCCCTAGCAACGGCCCAGATGCCACGTTGTGATCCGCGCTCGCCGGAGAAGGCGACGCTTCGACCGCCGAGTGACCAGCTCGGCGGGTCGGTCGGCGGCTGGCGACAAGCCCGCGCGGAGTGAGGCGGCGAAGCACGTGGCCGCGCGCCGTGGCCGCCTCGGCTGGGGGGGGTCCCTCGCTCCAGAAGGCGAGGAGCTTGCCATCCCCGGTGACCACGTCCGCGCCGCCGCACCGCCACCCGGATTGCGTACGAGTGTCCGGGGTGGGAGGAGCCGTCCGTGCGAACTGAGTAGATGCCGGTGTTCTCGAGCGTCGAACCGCGCTCGCTCGCGAAGACGATGCGCCCCGGGCAATCGCGGCGCCGCATCGCCGGTCAGCCGCCGCGGCAGCGGAAACAGCGACGAGGAGAAGCCGTCGCACAACGCCGACCGTAGCGATCCGGTGCAAGGGATTCGTGAGCGATCTGAAAACACGCGGTGGACCCGGCAACGGTGAACAAGCTCGGCTGTCGTGGCCGTGTAAGACCCTGTAGCTCAGTGCATAGAGCGGCGGTTTCCTAAACCGCGTGCCGATTCATGCCGGGGCAATGCGTCAGGGCAGCGGCACACGTGGCGTCGAGACGACGCCGAGGCGCTCGAGGATCGCGTTGCTCTCCACCTCGACGTCAGGGTCGCCTCGGCATCCTCAGACGTCAGCCCAACTTCATAGTCGGCCTCGAGCTCGCGGCCAGGTCGAGGCTCCGCTCGAAGCGCGGGCGCGCCTCATCCCCGGCCGCCGCGCCTGGACGAGGGCATAACCGTAGAGCCGTTCGAGGAAGGGGTAGAGGAGCCGGTTCTCCCCGGCCGCCTCGAGCACGGTCAGCGCGAGGTCCAGGGCCTCCTGGAAGCGCCCCGCCAGCGAAGCACTCGGCGCGCCGGGCCCGGGTCTCCTGGCCGAGGGCATCCGAGCCGAGCCCCTGGACGTCAGCGCCCCACGAGCACTCGTCGAAGCGACCGCGCGGCGACCCGGCCGAGGTTCGAGGTCGCGAGCGCGATGCCCACCCGGGTACCGAGCCGCGCGCCACACCGTGCCGAGCTTCAGAACAGCGCCTCGGCTTCGTCGAGCTTGCCCACGACGATCTCACCTGTGCGCGCGGGCCACATTGACCACGTCGCCCACTCGCTCGCTCAGCTCGCCGCTCTTCCGATACAGCTCGGACGCCTCGTCCCAGCGCCCGGCGTAATACGCCTCGATTCGATATTGACGACGTTGGACTGGAGAACGAGGTCTCCGCTTCCTCGAGCATCGGGAGCGCAAGACGAGCGTGCTCGGCGGTTCATCCTTTTCGCCCAGCGAGATGTGATTGACGCGCGGTGGGAGTAGGCGTGTCCAGCGCGGCGCGATCCGCCGGCCAGCTCGGCGTGCTCTGCCGCCTGCAATCGAATACCTTCGAGCTGGACACGGCCCTGCAGCCCGTTGTGGGCCTGGGGCTCAGCGCCTGCAGCCCCACAGCCATACCACTCGAGCGCCTCGGGATAGCTGCCGACACTATCGCAGATCCCCTCCTTGCGCATGAGGCGCGACTGCACGAGCCCGTCCGCTGCCCGCTCGCGGGCGAGGCGATACGCATCCCCGGCCTCCTCGTACCGCGCCGCGAGCTGGCAGACGTCCCCGAGCGCCTCGGCAACATGCGCCACCTCGAGCGGCGGAGGTGCTGCAGGCGGGCGGCGAGCACCCGCTGGAAGTTCGGCGGCATCGACGTTCGAAGCCGGTGCTGCGCCAGCTGGCCGACGGCGACGGAGTAGCGCCAGGCCCGCTGGTAGTCCTCACGGTGACCTGGAGCGGAGAGGTGCGAGCTCGACGGAGCCTGCTGACCGGCGCGGGGATTCCAGCACGGTGCCGACGCCGTAGAAGTACGGAAAAGAAACTACCTCGTACGCGACCGTCCGGAAGGGGGTGGATCTGCCGGAACCGGCCAGCTCGTTCGTCCCCTCCCAGGCCGCGAACTCCCCGAGTGGGCGCCGGCACTTGCAGGATGCCGCTTCGTCCGCGAGCTCGTCCGCCAGCACGTCGGCGAGTAGGTCGAGCTGCGAATGGGCCCGAGGACCGAGGCGTTGGGAGGAAAACGATCGCCCGGCTCGAGCGTGTCGATCCGCGTCGTGATCAGCGTTTCCACCGTCTCCGGCAGCGCGGCAACGCCACCGTCGGCCCGGAAGCACGACGAGCTCGGCGCGAAGAGCGGGTTGCCGCCCGAGCGCTCGGACACCTCGCCCGACACTCCTCGGAAAGGGCGACCTCTCCGGCGGCCGCGAGCGCGACCTCCTGCGCCGGGGAGCGCCGCGACGTCCAGGCACCTGCTGCCGTCTCCGGGCTCGTCGAACGAAGCCCTGCGGCAGGCGCGTGATCGCCACGAGCCAGGGCCGCGGGGCGCTGCTGCGCACGAGATGGAGGAGGACGCTGTGCGAGGCGTCGTCGATCCAGTGCGCTCTATAGAAGACGATGAGCGTGGGCCGCCGCCAGCACGCGGAGCAGGAACTCCTCGACCGTCTTGGAAGCACGCTCGCGACGGAACGCCACTCGATCTCCTCGGTCTCCGGCGTCATGCGCACTTCCGCGTGCGACGGAATCGCAAGACAGCGGCAGCCACTTGGGGCATGACCGCCTCGATCCAGGGCTTCAGAACCGCGTCCGGCGGGGGCTTCCGCATCGGTGATTCCGGCGAGCGGGCGGAGCAGCGAGCGGAGACGGACGTCCGTACTGGTCACAGCGCGCGACGAGCTGCGTGAAGCCGACGGTCATCGTCTTCAGCTCCTCGACGACGCGACTTGCCGACGAGCTCGGCCACCTGGCCCTGGCGCAACCGCGAACGCCGGCGAGCGCGCTGGAGCTCCGCCAGCTCTGTTCGCGACCGATGATCGGCAGCTCCTGAGGCTCGTCCCCTCCGCGACACCGGTGAGCAGGCGCCGACGCTGTACGCGGTGATCGCTCGCTCCTTGCCCTTGACCAGGAACGGCTGCGGTGCAGTACTGAAGCGGGTCGGCGAGCGCTCGAGCACCTCGGCGGTAGCGAGGATCTCCCCCGGCTCGCCCGCGCGGCCGCGTGCGGCGAGATTGACGGTGTCGCCCATGACGGCGTGGGTACGGCGAGCGCTGGCGCCGATGTCACCGGCGAAGGCGTGCACGGTGGACGCCCGCCGCGGACGTCAGGGCGGATACCTCGTCGAGATCACGCATCCGCAGCGGTTGCTCCTCATCGGCCCCAGTCAGTCGAGGGGAACGGCCGGCGGCCAGGTGAAGCTGCCCGTGCAACATGCAACTGCAGCCAGGTCAGCCCGACTCCGGACACACGGCCCACGATGTGAGAGCCTGCAGGAGCATGCGGCTGGTCCTGGCTGTCCGGAGCAGCACCGCCTCGCCGCTGAACTTCCGCGAAAGCAGGCGGTGACCTGCCGGTGCTCCGCCTCGGCCACCTCGAGCCGCAGGTAGGAGCGAAGCGCGATCGGGACGAACGGCTCGAGCTCGAGGACCACGACGCCGGCCGTCGTCCTCGACGACCGGCGGGGCCGCGGCGTCCGGCTCGCGGTCGAGCGCGAGCAGCGCCGCTCGGCAAGGCAAGCCAATCGGGACCAACCCGCGGCAGCCGCTGGGCGCCGGGGCTGAGCGAGAGAACCTCGCCAGCGGACTCGTCCTCGAGCTGGATCGTGGCAGTCGCGGCGGGGCCCCGCGAGCACTCGCGGTGGCTCGATTCCACCAGGAAGAAGTGACAGGTCCCCGAGTAATGCCGGTGGACATCCGGAGGTTCACCTCGCCGACGGAGCTCATCGTCTCCGTACGCTCGATGAACCACTCATCTCAAGAGGCCGCGCGGCAGGCTCGCTCGGCGTGCGCGTCGCCGGAGAAGAATCAGGAGCGCCTCCCCCGGAACTTGAGGGTGTCGCCCGCCGACGGTTCGCGATCCGGACGGCCTTCGAACACGCCGCTGATCGCCAGGACGAGCTCCTCTGCACCCGCCCCGGCCCCTTGCCTGAAGCCGCAAGCGCGGTGATCGGGAGAGGTCGACCGAGACGAGTGAGCCGTCGTTCTCTCTCGCCAGCGCACGTCCGGCGCTCGTGCCGCCGGCTGGAGCAGCCGGGGGAGGTACGGCTCGAAGGGTGCATCGCCCTGCGCGTCCATGGCCGAGGGTACGCCTTCGCGCCGCCGATCGAAAGGACGCCCGGGCTTTGAAAAGCGAGCCGAACTTACTAACGTCCTGGGGGTTGTTCCTCATGAGGAATCAGCTGCGGCTCGTCGTTGGCGTCATCGGGGCACTGGCACTGGCGCTCCAGGGGTTGCGCAAGCGCGCCGCACGTCCCGCCAATCGACTTCCAGGCGGTCGCCGCCCGCGGCCACCACGCCCACCATCGACGGTGATCGGCGACAGCAATGAACAGACGCCGCCCACTACGACGTCACGTTCGACGGGCTCGGCGAGGTTCAGCGCGAACGCCGGGTTCCTCTACGTCGCCATGACGGTGACGGACCTCTCGGGCGGCTCGAAGGAGATGGGCGCCTTCTTCAACGAGCGAACCACAACGGACCAGGACCCGGGCGAGGAGGCTCCGCGTCGCCCTTCTACGCAGTTCGGCGCCGACTCTACTACAGCAACACCAGCTGCCAGGAGCCACGTACGCGGACACCAACGACGGAACGAGACCCGGCCGGCGACGGCACCGACGACGTGGGAGCCGGTCCTCGGCTCAGAGGTGACGTTGTCAGCATGCTCTCCTGCGACGAGCACCGGCGCACGACTTCTGCCTCGCTCCGGCGACACGGTCGGCCTCGACCTCATGTACGTCCTCGGCGGAACAGGCTTCATGTACCCGGGGGCCGTATTCGCCCCCAGCGACTGGGCGGATACTGACGCTCTCGGCGGCTCCTGGCAGGGCCGGCGGATCGTCTTCGAGTCGAACCGCGACGGCAACCTCGAGATCTACTCGAGAACGCGGACGGGTCTGCGCCAACGAGCTGACCGACAACCTGTCCTCGATCTCGCCCGACGGGAGGAAGGTCGCCTTCTCAAGCGACCAGGGGCGGAACCTCCAACATGCTTGGGTGATGAAGCAGCAGGGCCTCACGCAGCTGGCCCCACCGATCCCCGGCCTGAGCAGCAGCCGGCCTGGTCGCCGGAACGGGACGAAGATCGCCTTCCAGGGCAGCGTCATCGACAGTACGACATCTTCATCGTGACGCGACCGGAGGCACTCCCGTGGACGTGACCAACACGGCGGCGAACGAGGCCAGCCCTTCCTGGTCTCCGGACGGCACGCAGCTCGGCCTCATGTCGAGCACGACGGGAACGAAGAGATCTACCGGCAGAATTCGGATGGAACAGGGTCGCGACAGCTGACACGCCGCGCGCGACTCCGATCCGGACTGGTCGCCCGATGGGCAGAATCGCGTTCTTCAGCGACCGCGCGGGACCGTTCGGATCGGTGTGGACGCTGACCAGGCGGCGGCTCCGATCAGGTCGACCTGGCCGAACGCGACATCTTCGACGCCGACCCGAGCTCGTCTCCGGACGGCGCGCGCATCGCGTTCGTCCGCGACGCATGGACAGAACTTCAACGTCTGGACCGCGCTGGCGGACGGCTCGGGCCAGGTCAACCTGACGACGGGCATCGGCGGACGGAACTCGTTCCCCGACTGGGGGCCGACCCCCTCGAGCCTGACCGCGTCGATCTCGATTGCGGGGCCTGAGAGCTCGGACCCGGGCGCCGCCTCTGCTCCAATCGACGACATCCCGCTCGACGCGATCCGCGGCCAGTCGCAGACGACGGCGGCGCGCCTCGGCGGCATCCCACTGGGCGGCATTCCGCTCGGAGGAATTCCTGTGGGCGGCATCCCGCTCGGCGGCATTCCGTGGGCGGGATCGGCTGCCGGCGGAGAACCTGAGCCAGAACCGCCTTCCGGCGGGGTTCGCTGTCGTCGACGTCCCGCTCGTGCTGCCGGACACGTGGGAGGCGCACCTCGGCGTCGAGCCGCAGCATTGCAAGGGCACTCCGCCTCAGAACGTGACGCTCGCGCAGGTGCTTGGGACGCAGGTCGTCGCCGGGATCACGCTCGACAAGCTCAATCTCGCGTCGAGCCCACTCGGCGGCATTCCGCTCGCCGGGGCTGCCGCTGGGAGGCATTCCGCTCGGCGGCATCGCGGGCACGCCGCCGGATCAGAACCTCACCGACTGGTGCCGGTGCGTGAACCAGCAGCCGGGGTCCGCGCCGAACGGCCAGAGCCTCGGCCAACAGACGATGCTCGGGCTCGCCTTGCAGGGCGTCTGGTCGGCATTCCCCTCGGGGGCATCCCGCTCGGAGGCATCCCGCTCGGGGCGTCGCTCGGCGGCATCCGCGTCGGCACGCCGCTCGGCGGCATTCCTCTGGGCCGGCATCGATCTCGTGGGCACTCCGCTCGGCGGCATTCCGCTGGCGGTGACGACAAGCCGAACGCGTCCCCGCTCGGCGGCATCACGCTCGGCCTGATCCCGCAGTCGCTTCGAGCCGACCGGCAACTTCCTGTGCGCGGACACGGACACGCTCGCTCAGGCCAAGGCCGCTGGCGCGATAAAGGAGACCGCGAACTCCAGGACCAGCATCCGCTACTCAAGGACGCGAGCGGGCAGGACATCAGCGCTCAAGGACTCTCGTGCGGGACTGCCGCCGCTCGACGCAGCGAGGATCTGCTCGCCACCGTCCTCCTGAAGACCGCGTACGACTGGGAGCAGCTCCCGCTACCCGGGTTCCCGCTCCAGGACTTCTCAACGGACGGAGGGACGGCGACGTACACGGTCTCGTTCCAGCTCAACGGAGCGGGGCCGCCGGTCGACGGCTCGGTCGCCGTTCACGTCGGGGCGGATGCCCGATACGTGTCGGGCTCGACGCAGCTCTCGGGCGGGCCGGGCACGGTCGACGAGCCGACGCTGAGGTCACCCGAGAACGAGCTCAACTGGCACCTCACCAACGTGGAGCTCGGCACGAGCTACCAGCTCACCTTCCACGCGAAGCCCGGCCTCAGCCTGGGAACCGAGTCGGCGACCGCGAAGATCGCGGCGACCGGCCTCAACGGCACCGTCCAGGCGCCCGGAGGCCGCGAGCACGCAGATCACCGAGCCTGGTGAGCCCGCGAACGGGCAGCCCGACACCGCGCAGCCCGCGCAGCCCGACACGCTCTACCTCGGGTACACGTCGAGCGGCTCCGACCGCGACTACTTCCAGGTCCATGCCAATCCGGGCGAGCAGCTGACGATCCACCTCAGCCACCTGAAGGTGGACGACGATCTCGTCATCTACGGGCCGGGCATCGCACCGCTCCGGACGCCGCACCCCGGCGCCGAGTCGCCCTCCGCGGGCGACGTCCCGTTCGAGCTCGGCCAGCGCACGCAGTCGATCACGCCCGAGGCGCTCACCGACGTTCCGCAGGACGCGGTCAACGGACAGGCCGCGCTCGACGTGTCGGACAACCGCGGCCTCGCCGACGAGGAAGTGTCAGCGGTCTCACCCGAGGGCGGGACGTACACGATCCAGGTCGCGAGCTTCGACGGGGGCTACAGCAACGATCCGTGGGTGCTGCGGATCGAGCGATCGCCTTCGATCGCCCTGCCGCCGACGTGCACCAACCCACAGGGCCCCGGCACCGGCGTCACCAAGCCGATGCCGGCCGTGCCCACGACCGCAAGCACCCTCTATCTCTTCGCCTCGAAGCGCTTCGGCGACCTCTACGGGCTCCAGGCCGAGAACGACGTCCTCAGCCGGCTGCAGACACTTGCGGCGCGATCGGACGCGGCAGGCGGCGCGGTGATCCCGGTCGACGCGAACACCGCCGTCCTGAACGCCCTCAACGCGCGCGCCACGGACTCCTGCTCGCCGGCGAAGGCCAACGACGTCGTGCGGGCCGTCGGCAACCTGCTCGACAACCCGCTGATCGTCCGGCCGTCGGTCAAGTACATCGTCGTCGTGGGCGACGACGCCGCCGGCGTTCCGTTCGGGCGCGTGCTCGACAACTCCGCGTACGCGAACGAGCGCGGGTACGCGAGCACGTTCTTCGGCGCCACGAACAACCAGTACCTGAGCACGTACGGGCTCGGCTTCTTGCCGACCGACGATCCGCTAGGCGACGTCAACTACTCGGGCCAGGGGCCATATGTCCCCGAGCTCGCGGTCGGGCGGCTGGTCGAGACGCCGAACCAGATCCGCGACCAGATCACCCAGTACATCAACCGGAACGGCGCGATCAACCCGACGAGGGCGTTGACAACCGGCTACGACTTCCTCTCGGACGGCGCGTCGCGGGTCTCGGCGGACTTCAAGGCCAGGCTGGGGACGAACAACGCCCAGGAGCTGATCAACAACTCCTGGTCGAAGAACGACCTGCTGGCGGCGATGTTCCCTACGTCGAACCCGCCGATTCTCGACTCGATCAACGCGCACTACGACCATGGCCGCGCCCTGCCGGCCGACGAGAACGCCGCGCAGCGCGAGACGATCCTCTACACGACCGCCGATCTCGCGGGCCGCTCGACGAGTGGGCGGGTCATCTTCACGATGGGATGTCATTCGGCTCTGCCGGTGTCGGACCTCGTCTTCGGCAACTCGCTCAGCGCGGACTGGGCACAGTCATACGCCCAGAGCGGGGCAGTCGACTTCATGGGCAACACGGGCTACGGGCTCGGCGACACCGCGGCTGTGCTCTACACGGAGAAGCTGAACGTCCTGTTCGCCGACCGGCTCGACGGCTCGATGACCGTCGGCCAGGCGCTCGCCTTCGCGAAGCAGGAGTACGCGGCGACTCCGACCCAGAGCGGATACCACCTCAAGGTGATCGACGAGGCCAACCTGATGGGCCTGCCGATGTACAGGGTCGGCACCGGGGCCACGCCTGCGCCACCCACTCCGGCGGTGACGACGACGGACTCGGCCACCGGCTTGCCGACCGCGCCCTTCAACGTCTCGCCGAGCTTCACCAGGGTCGACACCGCCATCGGCAGCTACTACGTCTCGGACGACGCGTTCGCCGAGAATCGCCGTCCGATCGAGCCGACGACGAAGCTCGACGTCACAGAGCCGGGTCTCGTGGCGCACGGCGCGCTGCTCACCGCCCTCACCTCGACCGACGAGGCCAACTTCGACGCAGCCTTCAGCCGCGTCATCGACGACTTCTCGGCGTTCACGCCGGAGTTGGTCGGTGACGTCAGCTACCCGACGAAGCTGCAGTCGATCGCCTCGCTCGCGACTCCGAACGGCACGCGCCAGCGGCTCGTGCTCTTCAGCGGGCAGTTCCGAAGCGACAGCACGTTCGAGCCGCAGGGAGTCGGCATCCAGCGGCGCTTCACGGCGCTTTCGGGCAACGTCTTCTACACGGCCCCGAGCGTCACCGACTTCACGCCGTCGAGCTTCGGGCCCGTCGAGGTCACGAAGGCGGACACGACGGTCGCGTTCGCCGTCGACGTGACGGACGACGTCGGCGGCGCGAACGGTGTCAAGCGAGTGCTCGCGCTCTACAAGGACGCGAGCGGGGTCTGGAAGTCGATCGAGATGTCGCACAGCTCGCCCCGCTGGAGTGGCGCAGGGCCGCTGTCCGGTAACGACGTCGAATGGATCATCCAGGCCGTCGACGGCTCCGGGAACGTCGCAGTCACCAGCAACAAGGCGTTCCTCAAGTCGGTCGTCACGCCACCGCCGACCGGCGACATCCAAGCGCATGCGACCGGCCCGCAGGCGAACGGGTGGTTCACGGGCGCTGTCTCGGTGACGATCAGCGGCGCGCCGGGCATCAGCTACAGCCTCGACGGCGCGGCCTTCACGCCCGGCACCTCGCTCTCCGTCGACGGAACCGGCGTCCACTCGCTGGATTTCCAGGGCAGTGACGGCTCTCATGGATCGCTGACCATTCCGATCGACGAGTCCAACCCGACGGTGACGGTGAACACGACGTACGGCTTCGGATCGGTCGCGCACGCGAACTGCGCGGACTCGGGCTCCGGGATCGACTCCTGCACCGTCCCGGATCCCCTCGATACGAGCTCGGCCGGGACGAAGACGATCCACGCGCACGCCGTGGATAGAGCCGGCCACGTGTTCGACGGCCCCCTGACCTACCGCGTGACGGCGTACTCCTTCACCGGCTTCTTCTCCCCGATCAACAACCTGCCGGCGGTCAACGACGCCAACGCGGGCAGCGCTGTTCCGATCAAGTTCAGCCTCTCCGGTTTCCGGGGTCTCAACATCTTTGCGCCGGGCTATCCGGCCAGCCAGGCAATGACCTGCGGGGGCCCTGTGACCGGGCCGCTCGTCCCGACGATACTCGGCCCTGACGGGTTCACGTACGACCCGCTGCTCGACCAGTACAAGTACGTCTGGAAGACCGACGGCACCTGGCGGGGATGCCGCCAGCTCGTCGTGCGCCTGAAAGACGGCGCCGAGAAGCGCGCCAACTTCCGGTTCAAGTAAGAGGCTCTTCGCCCGCGCGTCTGCCGGGTGAGCACCGTGTTTGCGACGGTCGTCTGGGAGGAACCTCCATGGCGGCGGCGAACAGTCGCGGCTCGGAAGGAGGACCCCTCGATGAGCCCATCAGCCCGTAGGTATCCAGTGTCCTGGCCTCGACCGTTCGAGCGGTCAGCCGACCCCGAGCAGCTGCGCAGGCGCGTGCTCGCGTTCACCGGAATCTGGTTCCTGCTGGCCGGAATGCTGGCGGCTCTCGGGTTCACGACCGTCCTGGTCGCGTCCCTTGCCCTCGTGCTCGTCGGAGGTCTCCTGGCGGCGGGGCGCTGGCTCGTTCGCCGCTACGGACTGGGAGAACGACTGCGAGCTTCCCTCGTGTCGATGCAGAGGGCTTCACGCGCGGTCGAGGCGCGGATCGGTGAGCTCGACCTCGACCAGCACCGGCGCCGGATCTCGAACATCGCGGCCCATCGGGCCCGGACCGTCGTCGAGGCTCGCCGGAGGGAACCAACCGCGGCCGACCGGCACCGCGAGGCGCGCCGGCTCAACGAGCTCGGGGCGCAGCTTCGACGCGAGGGCAACCGCGAGCAGGCAGCCGAGCAGCATCTGGCCGCGCTCGAGATCCTGCATGAGCTCGGTGACCGGCGGGCCGAGGCGCTGACGCGCAACAACCTGGCTCTTGCTCTCGTTCATACCGGCGGCGTCGCAGTGGCGGTTCAGCAGTTCGAGGAGGCGCTCGTCCTCCTCAGGGAGCTCGGCGACGAGGAACACGAGGGCCAGGTGATCGCAAACCTCGCCTCTGTCCGCCGCCGCCAGGGCCGCGACGAAGACGCCGACAGCCTCCTCACCGCAGCCCTCGGCAAGCTTCCGCCGGAGTCGTCCGCCTACCGCCAGGTCGAAGAGCAGCTCCGACGGGCTAGCTGACGCTGCGCAAAGGTTCGGCGGTTCTCTCGCGAGGCTAGACTGGCCTCGCCGATGAGCGTGCGAGACCCGGACCTGCTGTTGATCGAGAGGATGCTCGCGCCGCCACCGCTCGACGACGCACGCGACTCGCTCGCGTACTGGCAGACCCGGCGCAAGAGCCTCCCGCTGTACCAGCGCGCGGCCAGGCGCGAGGCGAAGGAGATGGCGATGCGGTGGCAGGAGCGCGTCCGAGCCGCCGAGCTGGCGCGCTTCGAGTCGAGCCCGATCGGCCGGCTGCTCGCCCGGCTCGGGATCTCGAGCATCTGGTTCCAGCGCGTGCGACTCGCGTCCGAGCTGCTGTCCTGGGTCGCCTGGGCGGTCGTGCTGCGGAAGGTCAAGCTCGTCCTCGGAGGCTTCGCGGCGCTCGGGATCCTGATCGTGGTCCTGCTCGTCGTCGTAATCGCTCAGCTGACGTAGAAGACGATCTGTGCGAACATACGTTCGTGCGGGCGGACGCGACGATCCTCCACGCAGACGTGGACGCGTTCTTCGCTGCCGTCGAGCAGCGCGACCGGCCTGAGCTCCGCGGGCGGCCCGTGATCGTCGGCGCGGGGGTCGTGCTCTGCCCGAGCTACGAGGCGAAGGCACGGGGCGTCCAGACCGCGATGGGCGTCCGCCGCGCCCTTCGGCTCTGCCCCGGGGCGATCGTCGTCCCGCCGCGCATGGCGGCCTACTCCGAGGCGAGCAAGGCCGTGTACGGGGTCTTCGACGACACGACGCCGCTCGTCGAGGGGCTCTCGATCGACGAGGCGTTCCTCGACGTCCGCGGGCTGCGCCGGCTGTCGGGCTCTCCGCTCGAAATCGCGAAGCGGCTCCGCCAGGCCGTGCGCGAGCGCGTCGGGCTGCCGATCACCGTCGGGATCGCCCGGACGAAGTTCCTGGCCAAGGTCGCGAGCGGCGTGGCGAAGCCGGACGGCCTGCTGCTCGTGCCGCCGGACGGCGAGCTCGAGTTCCTGCACCCGCTTCCCGTCGAGCGGCTCTGGGGCGTCGGCCGCGTCACCGCGAGGAGGCTCAACGACGCCGGGATCACGACCGTCCGCCAGGTCGCCGAGCTCCCCGAGAACGCCCTCGTCACGATGCTCGGCCGCGCGGCCGGGCGCCACCTGCATGCGCTCGCCCACAACCGCGACCCGAGACCCGTGCAGGCTCGCAGGCGGCGCCGCTCGATGGGAGCGCAGCGCGCGCTCGGCTGGAGACCGACGTCGCTCGCCGAGGTCGACACGTCGCTGATCGGGCTCGTCGAGCGGGTCACGCGCCGGATGCGCGCCGCGGACCGGCTCGGCCGCACCGTCGTCCTCCGCCTCCGGTTCGACGACTCGTCACGCGCCACCCGCTCGCAGACGCTGCCGTACGCGACGGCGAACACGCGGACAGTCCTCGTCGCGGCCCGGGAGCTGCTCGAGGTCGCCCTGCCGCTGATCGAGCGCCAGGGAATCACGCTCGTGGGCGTGTCGATCAGCAACCTCGACGACGATCTCGGCCAGCTCCGGCTGCCGCTCGACGGGTCGTGGAGCGACACGCTCGACGCCGCGCTCGACGAGGTTCGCCTCCGGTTCGGATCGGCCGCGATCACCCGGGCCGCGTTGCTCGGACGGCGCCAGGGGCTGACGATTCCGCTGCTCCCGGACTGATCCGAGGGTTGCAAGACGAACGTATGTTCGCTTTCATCTGAGAGGTGCAGTTGGCCCTCGACGCACTCGACCGGCTCGTGGACACGCTCGAGGAGCGGGGGACGCTGTCCGTCGTCGAGGCGGCTCGCGCCCTCTTCGCCACGTCCTCGATCCCCGACGGCCTGGCCCGATCGCTGCTCGAAGAGGTCACCGCCGGCGACAGCCGCGTCGTCTGCACGGGCACCACGGTCTCGCTCGTCGGCGGCCTCCCGGACCCGCTGCTCGAGGAAGCCGAGCTCGTCGTCTTCGACCTCGAGACGACCGGGCTCGCGGCCGGGCGCGACCAGATCTGCGAGATCGGCGCGGTGCGCGTGCGGGGGCTCGAGCTCGTGGGCTCGTTCCAGTCGCTCGTCAATCCGCGGGTCGCGCTCCCGGAGCCGATCGCGCGGCTCACGGGCCTGCGCGAGCAGGAGCTTCGAGGCGCGCCGTCGATCTCGAGCGTGCTGCGCCGCTTCCTCGCGTTCGCGGGCGACGACCTGCTCGTGGCGCACAACGCGCGGTTCGACCAGCGCTTCCTCGAACAGCAGCTGGGCGACCGGCGACTGTCCGAGCCCCCGCTCTGCACGGCCGCGCTCGCGCGCCGCCTGCTCGAAGGACGGCTCCGCCGCGTGGGGCTGGCCTCGCTCGCGCACTTCTTCGGCGTTCCGACGCAGCCCTGTCACCGCGCGCTGCCCGACGCCGAGGCGACGGCCCAGGTGCTCGTGCACCTGATCGGGCTCGCCCAGGAACGCGGCGCGAGGACGCTGTCGGAGCTGCGCGGCCTGGCCGCGCCCCGCACGCGCAGAGTGCACGGGAAGCGGCACCTGGCCCGCGGCGCTCCGAGCAGAGCCGGGCGTGTACCTGTTCCGCGACGGGCACGACCAGGTGCTCTACGTCGGCCGCGCCCGTGACCTGCGCGCCCGGCTCCGCTCGTACTTCCGGAGCGACCGCCAGCGGCCGTCGGTCGAGGCGGCACTGCTCGCTCTGGCCCGGATCGAGTGGCGCGTGCTCGGCTCCGAGCTCGAGGCGGCGCTGGAGGAGTTGCGACTGATCCGGGAGTTGGAGCCGCCGGCCAACTCGCGCGGGCGTAGGAAAGAGCAGGGCGTCTACCTGCGGCGCCGTGGCGACGAGTTCGTCGTCTCCAAGAAGCCGGGCCCGCTTGGGCCGATCGGCTCGCGGCGGCAAGCTGCGCTCGCCGCGCGTGCGCTCGCTTCCTGCACGGACGAGGAGCTCGACGGCCTGCTCCAGGACGGTCCGCTGCCGCGCCTGCGCGCGCGGCTCGACCACCTGTCCGAGAGCCAGCGCTACGAGGAGGCGGCGCGGTTGCGCGACCGGATCGACGCGCTGGAGAAGGTCGTCGAGCGCCTGCGCCGCCTGGACCGGCTCCGGCGGCTCGAGCTGTGCCTGATCGCGCCGGCCGTGGAGCCGGGGTGGCAGAAGGCGTTCTTCGTCTCCGGAGGCGCGGTCCGTGCGGTCCGCCCGCTGCCACCCGGCGCGGGCGCGCGACTCGAGATCGAAGCCGGCATCGCGCTCTGCCGATCCGCCGCCGAGCCGGACGACCCGCTGACCGCGGGCGAGGCCGAGGACCTCATGCTCCTGCACGGCTTCATTCGACGTCCTCCGCCCGAGCTGGCCGTGCTCCCGCTCGATCCCGAACGGATCGGGGAGCACCTCGGTCGCAGGAGCCTGCCCCGCGCCGCGTGACTACCGGCCGAGGTGTAACGCAAGAGGCGCCTCGGGACAGATAGAGGTATGGCCGTGCAATCGACTGGGACTCCCGAAGCGCGGTTCCGCCCCGTGTTCTCCCACCTCGGCGCGATCAGGGCCTACGCTCGCCGACGCGGGAGTCTCGACGCGGACGCGCTCGCGGCCGAGGTGATGACCATCGCCTGGCGACGCCTCGCCGACGTGCCCGAGGACGATCCGCGGCCCTGGCTCTACGCGACCGCGCGCAACCTCCTGCTCGCCGAGTCGCGCAAGGTCGCGACGGCACGGCGCCACGAGCACGAGCTCGTCGAGCAAATCGCCTCGCCCGAGGTCTTCGAGCTCGATCCACAGCTCGCCTCAGCCCTGAGCGAGCTCTCGCCGCTCGACCGCGAGGCCCTCCTCCTGACCGCCTGGGAGGAGCTGACCCCGGCGGAGGCCGCACGCGCGCTCGGCATCAAGCCGACGGCGTTCCGCGTGCGCCTGCTACGAGCCCGCCGTCGAGTCGAGGCGAAGCTCGCCGAAATCGCGACCGCACCCGACACCAAGCTGACCATGGAGAGGACATGAAGAGCGACGCGCTTCTCACCCGCCTGCAAGCCGCTAACCCGGAGCCGCTGGTCGTGCTGACCGACTCCTTCGACCTCTTCAAGGAGATCACGGCGAGCCCCGGCGATCCGAGGCTGACGGCAGCGCAAGCGCAAGCCGCTCTTCCGCCGGCGCGGGCTGGCGCTCGCCATCGCCTTCGCGGTCGCCGCCCTCCTCGCCTCGACGGCGTTCGCGATCTCGCGGCTCGTCGGCACCGACGTCGTCGGCCCGGACGTGACGAGCGCCGAGTACCTCGCCGCGCAGAGCCGGCTCGAGCTGCCGCCGGGGGCGACCTGGCCCCGCTACCACCTCGGCCCCGCGAACAGCGTCACCGGTCGAGGCGCCGGCGGTGGAATCGCAGTCCTGAACGCGCAGAACGCGTGGGAGTGCTACTGGGTGCGGGCGATCCGGACCGGCGACACCGCCGCCCAGGGACGGGCTCACGCCGCACTGAGCGCATTGCTCGCGCACAACATCCTCGAGGCGCCGGCCGGTGCCTCCGAGAACTACACGCCGCCGAATCCGCCCAAGGTGCCGTACGTGGTCTTCGCTCACGACGGCGGCCTCGACTCGATCAGGGCGAACTACGCGGCCGCCGCCGCAGGACACCCGCGCGGGCTCGCGCAGAGCTGCTACGCGAACGCACCCGGCACGATCCCGGGCAAGTAGCGCTCAGCCCCGGCCGACGACGAGGTTGACCTTCGTCCCGCGCTTGCGCACCGCACCGGCCTTCGGGCTCTGCAAGAGCACCTTCCCGACCCGGGTCTTCGCCGAACGCGCCCGGCGCACGCTGCCGGTCGTGCAATTGGCGCGGCCGATCTTCTTGCGCGCGACCGCGAGGCGCATCCCGAGCACACGCGGGACCACGCACTTGACCGGCGGCGCGGGCGGCGGGACTCCGAGCGGGTCGCGAACGAAGACGTCCGTGAAGCCATTCGAGTCCCCGGGAACGAGGTTCGAGGCGTCCGACTCGAAGACGGCGAGGTGCCCGTTACCGCCGATGGCCGGTCGGACGCTGTCGCCGTTCGACTCCTGTCCACCGGCAGCGACGCTCACGCGCTTCGTCGCACCGCTTCGACGGTCGTAGACGAACACGTCGGTCGCGCCGTTCGAGTCGCCGGGAACGAGGTTCGACGCCTCCGAGTAGAAGGCGACGTAGCGCCCGTCGGCGCTGAGCGACGGCCGGAAGCTGTCGCTGTTCGACTGAGTGCCCGAGTCGTCCACGCTCACGCGGGTCGTGACCGTCGTCGCGCGGTCGTTGACGAACACGTCGAAGGAGTCGTTCGTATCGCCCCAGACGAGATCCCAGTCGTCCGAGTCGAAGGCGACGTAGCGGCCGTCCGCGCTGATCGACGGACGCTGGCTGTCGCCCTCGGCCTCGAAGTGGCCGGTGTACTCGCTGACGCGCTCGGTCGTGTTCGCCTGCAGGTCGCGGACGAAGATGTCGCCGCCCTCGTTCTGGTCGTCCGGGATCAGGTTGTCCGCGAAGGACGAGTAGGCGACGAACTTGCCGTCCGCGCTGAGGACGGGCGAGGAGCTCTCCAGATCCCCCTGCACGCCGTTCGAGTCAACGCTCACGTCGACCGCGGTGCCCGTCTGGCGGTCGTATACGAAGGCATCGCGCTGGTTGTTGGCGTCTCCGTTGACGATGTTCGAGGCCGTGGATGTGAACGCGACCATGCGCCCGTCGCCGCTCAGGGACGGCTGGTCGCTGCCGCCGTTCGACTGGCTGCCGTCGAAGCCGACGCTGACCCGCGTGGTCGTGTTCGCCTGGCGATCGCGGATGAAGATGTCGTTCGCGTCGTTCGTGTCGCCGTCGACGAGGTTCGTGGCCGCCGACGAGAACGCGACGTACCGCCCGTCGGCGCTCAGTGCCGGGGCAAAGCTGTCGCCGTTCGCCTCGGCGCCGGAGCTGCTGACGCTGACGCGCGTCGTCTCGCCCGTCTGCAGGTCGCGGACGAAGACGTCGCGCGCACCGTTCGTGTCCCCCTGGACGAGGTTCGACGCGTCGGAGTAGAACGCGACGAACCGGCCGTCGGCGCTGATCGCCGGCACGAAGCTGCTGCCGTCCCCCTGCCCGCCGCCGGTCGCCGTGCTGACGCGCGTCGTCGAGCCAGGGCCTGCTCCTGCAGCCTGCAGGACGAGCAGTCCTGCCCCCACGCACGCCAGCCGGATGGCGCCCTTCCCCCACCGCACGCGTAGGTTCTAACTCGATTCCGCCCGCGCGCCAAGCGGGAACCGTCGCGCTCAAGCCACCTGCGTGCGCGCGACGTTCTCGAGCGCGGCCCGAACGCCCACCGCGAGGGCCCCCGCGAGCACCGCGGCCTCGCCGACGGTCGACACCTCGACCTGCGGCGGGTAGGGCAGCCACGAGGCGAGGAGCTGCCGGACCGGCTCGAGCAGGAGATCGCCGTTCGAGCCGATCCCGCCTCCGAGGACGACGAGCTCGACGTCGACGACCGCGGCGACCGGCGCGAGATGCAGCGCGATCCGCCGGCCGACCTCGGCCACGACGAGCTGCGCCGCCTCGTCGCCCTGGCGGGCGGCGTCGAACACCGAACGCGCCTCGAAGGGCGCCCGCAGGCTCGTCTCTTCGTGCCGCTCTGCGACCCCGGCCGCGAGCTCGGCGATCTGGGGAGCGGACGGGTCGACGTCCTCGTCGAGTGCGTCGAGGGCGAAGTCGATCTCCCCGGCGAAGCCGTGCCGCCCGGTGTGGAGCTCGCCGCGGAGCACGATCCCGGCCCCCATGCCGGTCCCGACGGAAAGGAAGACGAAGTCGTCGACGCCGCGCGCAACCCCAAGCCAGCGCTCGCCGAGCGCCGCAAGGTTGATGTCGTTCTCGAGCGTGATCGGCAGGCCGAGGCGCGCCTCGAGCTCGGCCTCGAAGGGCCGGCCCTCGAGCCCGGGCACGTTCGCGGCCAGCTGGAGCGTTCCGTCTGCGGCCCCGGTGACGCCCGGCACGCCGACGACGACTCCGTCGATCAGGTCGCCGGGCAGGTCCGCCGCCGCGACGAGCGCGTCGCGCAGCTCGGCCACGGCCGCGAGTGCCCGCTCCGCGTCGGCGCCCTGGAGCTCGACGTCCTGACGCGCGCGGATCGTGCCGCTGAGGTCGCAGATCGCACCGCGCAGGAACCGTGCACCGAGGTCGAGCCCGAGGACGAGCGCCGCCTCGGGGACCGGCTCGAAGTAGACGGCGCCGTAGCTCGGCCCGCTCGGAGCCTCGGCGCTCTCGCGCACGAGCCCGGCCTCGACCAGCGAGCGGAGCGCGAGCGAGACGGTCGGCTTCGAGATCCCGGCCCGCCGCGATATCTCCGCCCGCGAGACCGGAGCGAGGTCGCGCACGAGCTCGAGGACCGTCTGCTCGTTGAGGCGCTTGAGGAGCGGCGGCGCCGCCGACGTCCGAGGAGTCGTTTCGGCCATCTCGTCAAGAAGCCTTACCAAATCTCGTGGACAGATGCGAGTTGACTCCGGACTCCGCGTGCGTTATCTATCACCTTTGTAAAGGTACTTAACGAGAAATCCTGGGTGAGGAGGCTCTCGATGATCCGCGTCATCGCTGCACTGTCCGTCGTCCTGGGTGCGCTGGCTCTGGCCGGCTGCGGAGGCGGCGGCTCGAAGAACTCGTCGTCGAAGGACACCGCGGCGACGGACAAGACCCCGGTCACGCTCACGTTCTGGAGCCCCTTCACCGCGCGCGAGCTCAAGGTCATGAACGCGGGGCTCGCGAAGTTCCACAAGAGGTACCCGTGGATCACGGTCAAGAGCGTCGGCGCGATCACGGCCGACAAGCTGACCGCCGCGATCCACGCCGGCAACCCGCCGGACGTGGCCTCGATGTTCGAGACCGACAACCTCGGCGCGTTCTGCAACTCGGGAGCCTGGCAGGACCTGAACCGCTACATCGACGCGGACAAGTTCGACATGAACCAGTTCCCGAAGACGATCCGCGACTACACCGCGTACAAGGACAAGCGGTGCGCGCTTCCCTTCCTGGCCGACTCGTACGGCCTCTACTACAACAAGAAGATGCTCGCCGATGCGGGCATCGCCGGCCCGCCGAAGACCGTCGACGAGCTGGCCGCGGACGCGAAGAAGCTCACGGTCCGCAATCCGGACGGCTCGCTGAAGGTCGTCGGCTTCGATCCGCTGATGGGCTGGTACGAGAACGCGCCGGTCCACTGGGGGCCGATGTGGGGCGCGACCTGGATGAACGGCGACAAGTCGGGCCTCGCCGACAGTCCCGGCTGGGAAGAGATGGCCCGCTGGCAGAAGAAGCTCGTCGACTGGTACGGGTACGACAACCTCGTCCGCTGGCAGGCGAGCTCGGGTGACGAGTTCTCGGCCTCGAACGCCTTCGAGACCGGCAAGGTCGCGATGAACCTCGACGGCGAGTACCGAATCGGCTTCATCAAGGCCGAGGCGCCGAAGCTCGACTTCGGGACCGCGCCGCTGCCCGTCTCGAAGCCGGACCTCTACGGCACGGGCTTCGTGATCGGGACGATCATGGGCCTGCCGAAGGGCGCGAAGCACCCGGACCCGGCGTGGCTCTTCCTGAAGTACTTCTCGACCGACCCGACGACGCTCGCCCAGATGGCGAACGGGCTGCAGAACATCCCGTCCACGCTCGCGTCGCTGAAGTCGCCGGAGCTCAAGCTCGACCCCAGGTTCAAGACGTTCCTGAACGTCTTCGCCAACCCGAAGTCGAGCACCCAGCCGGTGCTCTCGATCGGCGCGCAGAACCAGACGCTCTTCGCGTCGTTCCTGGAGAAGTGGCAGGCGGGGCACGTGAAGGACGAAGATCTCCATGACGGGATCGCGAACGTGGACAAGCAGATCAACGCAGCGCTCGAGCAGGCCGGAAGCAACGTGCCGTGAGCTCGGCTGAGGGTGTCTTCGCCCTCACCGGGCCGGCGGCGGTCGCGCGCCTGAAGGCAAAGAAGCGGGCCGCCTGGCGGCGCCGAGGGCTCGTGCTGCTCCTGATGAGCCCCTGGCTCGTGGGCTTCACGGCGTTCTTCGGCTACCCGCTCGTCTCGAGCCTGTTCCTCTCGTTCACGCACTACGACCTGCTCTCGTCGCCGCGCTGGGTCGGGCTCGCGAACTACAAGTTCCTGTTCCAGCAGGACCAGCAGGTGTGGCCGGCGGTCAAGAACACGCTCTGGCTGATGGTCTTCTTCGTCCCGCTCCAGGTCATCTTCGCGTTCGGAGTCGCGCTCATGCTCTCGCGCGCGCGACGCGGGATCGGGTTCTTCCGCACGGTCTTCTATCTCCCCGCGCTCGCCCCGGTGGTCGCGGCGACGCTCGCGTTCGTCTACCTGCTGAACCCGGCGACGGGCCCCGTGAACATCGCCCTCGGCCACCTCGGCATCCAGGGCCCGCTCTGGTTCAACTCGCCGTCGTGGTCGAAGCCGTCGCTGACCCTGCTCGGGCTCTGGGGGGTCGGGAACCTGATGATCATCTTCCTGGCCGCGGTGATCGACGTGCCCCGCCACCTCTACGAGTCGTCGCAGCTCGACGGCGCGGGCCCGCTCCAGCGCATCCGCTACGTGACGCTCCCGTCGATCAGCCCGGTGATCCTGTTCGCGGTCGTGATCGGGGTGATCGACAGCATGCAGTACTTCACGCAGGCGTACGTCGCCGCCGGCGTCGCGCAGGGCGCGGCGGCGTCCGAGAGCGCCACGAACCTCGGCTATCCGGAGGACTCGACGCTCTTCTACCCCGTGCTCCTCTACCAGCAGGGATTCCGCTACTTCAACATGGGCTACGCGTCGGCGATGGCGATGCTCCTGCTCGTCGTCGCGCTCGCGGTCACGCTCCTGATCCTGCGCAGCTCCCGGCTCTGGGTCTTCTACCAGGGAGCAGGGCGGACGATGAGCACGGCCGCACCGGCCGTGGCGCTCGAGCGGCGCAAGCCGCCGGCGGCCGTGCGCCGCAAGCGGCTCCTGATCTCGGTCGCCGATCACTCCTTGCTGATCGCCGTGTCGATCATGTTCCTCGCGCCGTTCGCCTTCATCGTGCTCACGTCGCTGATGACGAACGAGCAGGCGCTCTCGCCCAGGCTCTGGCCGAGCCCGTTCCGATGGGCCAACTTCACGGACGTGTTCCACACGGCGCCGATCTGGCGCTACGCGCTGAACACGACGATCTACGCGGTGCTGGCGACCGTCGGCGTGCTCGTCTCGAGCATCCCGGTCGCCTATGCCCTCTCGCGGCTGCGCTGGAAGGGCCGAGACGTCGCCTTCATCCTCGTGCTGATCGCAATGATGCTGCCTGTCCAGATCACGGTCATCCCGGTCTACGTCCTCTTCTCGAAGCTCCACCTGATCGGCTCGCTCTGGCCGCTGATCATCCCGAACTTCCTGGGCGACGCGTTCTCGATCTTCCTCCTGCGCCAGTTCTTCCTGACCATTCCCGAGGAGTACTCGGACGCGGCTCGGGTCGACGGATGCGGCGAGCTTCGGATCCTCGTCTCGGTCTTCCTGCGGCTCGCGAAGCCGGCGATCGCGGCCGTCGCGCTCTTCGAGTTCCTCTTCTGCTTCAACGACTTCTTCGGGCCGCTCCTGTACACGAGCGAGAGCCCGCAGCACTGGACGCTGTCGCTCGGCCTGGCACAGTTCCGCACGATCTACCAGGTGCAGTGGAACCTGACGATGGCCGCGACGCTGCTCTTCATGGCGCCGGTGATCATCGTCTTCTTCCTCGCCCAGCGGGCGTTCGTCGAGGGCGTGACCTTGACCGGGGTAAAGGGATGAAGATCGCGGTCGTCGGCGGCGGCTCGACCTACACGCCGGAGCTCGTTTCCGGGCTCGCCGGTGAGCGCGACCGGCTCGACGTGACGGAGCTCGTGCTGCAGGACATCGACCCCGAGCGGCTCGAGATCGTCGGCGGCCTCGCCGGGCGGATGCTCGCGCGGGGCGGGTTCTCGGGCGACCTGACCCTCACGGGCGACCTCGACCGGGCGCTCGACGGCGCCGACTTCGTTCTCGTCCAGATCCGGGTCGGCGGCCAGCAGGCGCGGCTCTCCGACGAGACGATCCCGCTCGCGTGCGGCTGTGTCGGCCAGGAGACGACGGGCGCAGGCGGCCTGGCGAAGGCGCTGCGCACGGTTCCCGTCGTGCTCTCGATCGCCGACCGGACGCGCGAGCTCGCCGCCGACGGCGCCTGGATCGTCGATTTCACGAACCCCGTCGGGATCGTCACGCGGGCGCTCCTCGATGCGGGCCACCGGGCGGTCGGGCTCTGCAACGTCGCGATCGGGTTCCAGCGCATGGCCGCGCGCATGCTCGGCGTCGAGCCGGCGCGCCTCGTGATCGACCAGGTCGGGCTCAACCACCTGACCTGGGTGCGGGCCGTCCTCCTCGACGGCGCCGACGTCCTCCCAGAGTTGATCGCGAACCACGGCGAAGAGCTCGCCGGCTCGTCGCACCTGCCGCGCGAGGCGCTCGAGGAGCTCGGCGCGGTGCCCTCCTACTACCTGCGCTACTTCTACGCCCACGACGCGGTGCTCGCCGAGCAGCGTCGGGGCGTGCCGCGCGCGGCGGAGGTCGCGGAGATCGAGCGCGGGCTCCTCGAGCTGTACCGCGACCCCGCGCTGGCCGAGAAGCCGGCGCTCCTCGAGCAGCGCGGCGGCGCCTACTACAGCGAGGCGGCCGTCGGGCTGATCGCATCGCTCGTAGCCGGGAACGGCGAGGTGCACGAGGTCGACGTCCGGAACGAGGGCACGCTGCAAGGGCTCGCCGCCGACGACGTCGTCGAGGTGCCGGCGCGCGTCTCTCCCGATCTCATCGAGCCCCTCCCCCAGAAGCCGCTCGCACCCGAGCTGCTCGGCCTCGTCCAGCACGTTGCGGCGTACGAGCGACTCGCGGTGCGAGCGGCTCTTTCGGGCGAGCCCGCAGACGCGCGCAAGGCGCTGCTCGCGCATCCGCTGATCGGACAGTGGGACGTCGCGAGCGAACTGATCGAGCTCCAGAGGGCAGCCAGCGAGGCTCCCGTATGAGCAGCGCCGCACTGTTGGCCGTGGACGGCGGCGCGACGAAGACCGACCTCGCGCTCGTCGCCGCCGACGGAACGCTGCTCGCACTCGAACGCGGGCCGCTGAGCTCACCGCACTATCTCGGGCTCGAGGGCTCGTTGGACGTGCTCGCAGGGCTACTCGACCGCGCGGCGGGCAGCGCCGAAGTGCCGACCGACGACGGGCCCGTGACCGACCTCGGCCAGCTGCTGATCGCCGGGCTCGATCTTCCCTCGGAGGTGCGGGACTTCCACGATGCGGTCGGCGCACGCGGTTGGTCGACCAGGACGATCGTCGACAACGACACCTTCGCGATCCTGCGCGCCGGCACGGAGCAGGGCTGGGGCGTCGCCGTCGTCTGCGGGACCGGGATCAACTGCGTCGGCATCGCGCCAGACGGACGCCATGCGCGCTTCCCGGCACTCGGCGCGATCACCGGCGACTGGGGCGGCGGCTACGACGTCGGCCTCGCGGCGGTCTCCGCGGCCGCCCGCAGCGAAGACGGGCGCGGCGAGCGGACGACGCTCGAGCAATCGGTTCCGGCCCACTTCGGGCTCGTGACCCCGAGCGAGCTGGCCGAGGCGATCCACCACGGCCGGATTCCCCAGAAGCGGCTCGGAGAGCTGCCGCCCGTGGTGTTCGCGGACGCGGCGCGGGACGGGGTGGCAGCCGAGATCGTTCAGCGCCTCGCCGACGAGGTCGTCGCATTGGCCCGCGTCGCGCTCGAGCGGCTCGACCTCACGCACGACCCCGTCGAGATCCTGCTCGGCGGCGGCCTGCTCAGGCCCGGGAACGGGACGCTCGAGGCCGCCATCGAGACGGGGCTGCGCGAGGTCGGAGACTCGATCACCGTTCGCAACACCGAGTCGCCGCCGATCGTGGGGGCCGCCCTCCTCGGCCTGGACGAGCTCGGAGCCGGCGCCGAGGCGCAGGAGCGCGTCAGGCGCGAGCTCGACGACGCGGTCGCGGCGCTCGAGCCCGAGAGGCCGGCCGATGGCTGACGTCCGCTTCCTCCAGGCGACGAAGATGTACACGGGCACCGACACGCCCGCGGTCGACGCGCTCGACCTCCACGTCGAGGACGGCGAGTTCATGGTCCTCGTCGGCCCCTCGGGCTCGGGCAAGACGACCGCACTCCGCATGCTCGCCGGGCTCGAGGAGGTCGACTCCGGAGCGGTGTACATCGGCGAGCGTGACGTCACGTACGTCCCGCCGAAGAACCGTGACGTCTCGATGGTCTTCCAGAACTACGCGCTCTACCCGTACATGACCGTGGCGCAGAACATCGGGTTCCCGCTCAAGATCGCCAAGGTCAGGAAAGACGTGCGCGAGGAGCGCGTGCGTGAGGTGGCGCGGATGCTCGGGCTCGAGCAGTACCTCGAGCGGAAGCCCGGCCAGCTGTCCGGCGGCGAGCGCCAGCGCGTCGCGATGGGCCGCGCGATCGTCCGCGTGCCGAGCGTGTTCCTGATGGACGAGCCGCTCTCGAACCTCGACGCGCAGCTGCGTGTCCAGATGCGCGCCGACGTCGCAGCGCTGCAGCTCGAGTTCGGCGTGACGACCGTCTATGTCACGCACGACCAGGCGGAAGCGATGACGCTCGGGCACCGGGTCGCCGTGCTCCGCGACGGGAAGTTGCAGCAGTGCGGGCCGCCGCGCGAGCTGTACGACCGGCCGACCAACACCTTCGTCGCCGGCTTCATCGGCTCCCCGACGATGAACCTCTGCCCGGTGCAGCTGGGGACGAACGGCGCGATCGCACTCGGCGCGGCCAGGGTCGCGATCGACGACGCGCTCGCCGGAGCCGCGCGCTCGAACGGGCGCGGCGACCTCGTCCTCGGGCTGCGTCCGGAATCGCTCGAGGTCGGGCAGGACGGCGTGCCCGCCCGCGTCGAGATCGTCGAGGAGCTGGGCGCCGACGCATTCGTGTTC
Source organism: uncultured Actinomycetes bacterium (assembly GCA_963742635.1). GTDB lineage: Bacteria > Actinomycetota > Thermoleophilia > Gaiellales > Gaiellaceae > VAXT01. The sequence goes on along the minus strand of CAVUMW010000019.1, from coordinate 298,618 downwards.
TGCGTCGCCGAGATCGACGGCGAGGAGCTGAAGCTCGTCGCGCGGACGAAGGCGCGGGACGTGCCCCGGCGCGGAGACCGGGTCGCGCTCAACCCGCGGCCGAACGAGGCGCACCTCTTCGACTCGGCCACCGGCGAACGGCTGGAGGCGAAATGACCGCCGGCGGCGAGACCTTCCTCGCGGAGATCCGCGAGCAGCCCCAGGCGCTGCTGCGCCTGATCGAGCAGGCGCCCGTTTACGACGAGGCAGCACGCGCGGCGATCGAACGCGGCCCGCACATCGTCCGGCTCGTCGGCCACGGCTCGTCCGACAACGCCGCGTCGTACGGCGTGTACGCGTTCGGGCTCGAGCCAGGCTGGACCGCGCTACGCGACTCGATCTCCCTCTCCGTGTACTACGGGGCGAAGCTCGACCTCGAGCGATCGATCGTCGTCGCGCTCTCCCAGTCCGGCCGCACGCCGGATGTCGTCGCCTACGTCGAGCGGGCCCGCGAACGAGGAGCACTGACGATCGCGGTCACGAACGAGACCGACTCCGAGCTCGCGCGCGCAGCCGATCTGACGCTGCCACTGGCCGCCGGGCCCGAGCGCGCGGTCGCCGCCTCGAAGACGTACGTGAACCAGCTCGCGGCACTCGTGCTGCTGGCCGGTGCGATCGCCGGCCGGACGAGCGAGCTCGTCGACCAGATCGGCCGCGCCGCCGAGTCGATGGCCGAGGCGCTCCCCCGCTTCGAGGAGGCCGTCGCCTCCGTCGCGGGCGCGTTCGCGTACGTCGGCCGCATGTACGTGATCGGCCGCGGGATCGAGTTCGCGACCGCCCGGGAGATCGCGCTCAAGCTGACCGAGACCTGCCGCGTCGCGGCCGAGCCGCTGACCTCGACCGACCTCGCGCACGGCCCGATCGCTGCGCTCGATCCGCTGTTCCCCGTCTGGACGATCGCCTCCAAGGACGAGGCGCTGCCGACGATCGTCGAAGCCGCCCGGAGAGCGCGCGACGCCGGCGCGACGCTCGTCGCCAGCGGCAACGCGCACTCGGAGATCGCCGGCGCGGCGTACCGTCTCCCCGTGCCCGAAGCGCCCTCACCGCTCCTCTCACCGCTCCTCTCCGTCGTCCCCGGCCAGCTCTTCGCGGGCGCGCTCGCCTCGGCCAAGGGTCTCGACTCCGATCATCCGACCGGCCTGACCAAGGTCACACTGGCCCAGTGATGCAGGTCGCGCTCACCTTCGACACGGAGCACCCCGGTCGCCCGACCCGCGCCGGAGGCGAGGACCGGATCCTCGAGACGCTCGCCTCGGCCGGAATCCGCGCGACCTTCTTCCTCCAGGGCCGCTGGGTGCGGGCCAATCCGGACGTGTCGAGGCGGATCGCGGACGCGGGCCACCTGATCGGGAACCATTCGAACTACCACGCGCCGATGGACGCGCTCTCGGACGAGTGGCTTCGCCGCGACATCGCGAAGGCCGAGGCCACGATCACCGAGACGACCGGGGTCGACCCGAAGCCCTGGTTCCGGTGCCCGTTCGGCTCCGGGATGGACGACCCGCGAGTCCTGGCCGCGATCGAGGAGCTCGGCTACCGGCACGTGGGTTGGGACGAGGATCCCTTCGACTGGGAAGAGGGCCGCACGGTGGACGAGCTGGTCGCGGGCGTCGGGCCGGGGATCGTCCTGCTCCACGGCTGGCCGGCGGTCACGGCCGATGGTCTCGGGCGCGTGATCGCCGACCTACGGGAGCGTGGAGCGGAGTTCGTCGGGGTCGACGAGCTGGTCTAGCCGACTGCCGTGCGCAGCGCGGGCGTGCAGGTCGAGCGGCCGCGCTTCTCGAGGTACTGCTGGTGGTAGTCCTCGGCCTCGAAGAAGGTCTGCGCGGGCTCGATCAGCGTGACGACGGTCTTGCGGTGCCGCGTCTGCTCCTCTGCCTTCGACCGCGTCGCGGCCTCGCGCTGCTCCTCGTCGTGGAAGAAGATCACCGAGCGGTACTGGTCGCCGATGTCCCAACCCTGGCGGTTGAGCTGGGTCGGGTTGTGCTTGCCCCAGAAGACCTGGAGCAGGTCGTCGTACGACAGCCTTTCGTCGTCGTAGGTGACCTCGACCACCTCGGCGTGGCCAGTCGTGTGCGAGCACACGTCCTCGTAGGTCGGGTTCTCGGTGTGCCCGCCCGTGTAGCCGACGCGGGTCTTCGTGACTCCGTCGAGCTGCCTGAACGCCGCCTCGACGCCCCAGAAGCAGCCCGCTCCGAACGTTGCCTTCCTCTCCACTACTCCTCCTCCAGTTTCAGTGCCGCAGAGTTGATGCAGTACCGCTGCCCCGTGGGGTGCGGCCCGTCCGGGAACACGTGCCCGAGATGGCCCCCGCAGTTGGCGCACAGCACCTCGGTGCGGGTCATCCAGTGGCTCGTGTCCGTCTCCTCCTCGACCGCGTCTCCGGTCGCCGGCGCGTAGAACGCCGGCCAGCCGCAGCCCGAGTCGTACTTCGCGTCCGACGCGAAGAGCTCGGCTCCGCAGCCGGCACAGTGGTAGGTGCCCGGCTCGAAGACGTGGTCGTACTCACCTGTGAACGGGCGCTCCGTGCCCTTCTCGCGGAGCACACGGTACTGCTCCGGTGTGAGCTCGGAACGCCATTCCTGCTCTGTTTTCTTGATCTTGGTCATCGCTAGTTCAAACGTAGCTCAGGACGAAAAGTTCCCGGCCGCAAGTTGCCCCTTGACGAATCGGGGAACGTATGAGAAGGTGTGCTCGTCAAGTCCTGCAGGCCTTCGGGTCGGCGGGACTTGGCACATGTAGGGCCTTTTTAGTTACAGATCGTGGCCATCTCGACGGGCTGCGGCATCGCCTGCTCGGCGGCGGCCTTCACGCCCTCGGCGAAGGTCGGGAACACGTGGTGCATCGCGGCCAGGTCGTCGACCGTTCCCCCGAGCCGGAGCGCGAGCGAGAGGCCGTGGACGATGTCGCCCCCGTTCGGCGCGACGACGTGGAGCCCGACGACGCGTCTCGTTCCCGTCTCGTAGACGATCTTGTACAGGCCGCGCGTCTGCTCCTTGTACGACGAGCGCTGGACGTACTTGATGTCGTGCACGACGGCCTCGTGCTCGATTCCCCGCGTCGCGCGCCTCCTGCTCCGTGAGGCCGACCGCGGCCAGCTCCGGCTCGGTGAAGATCGCGGTCGGCAGCACCGAATAGTCCGCCGGGGCCGGGTCTCGTCCGAACATGTCGTCGATCGCGATCCGCGCCTGGTACTGGGCGATCGGCGTGAACTGGTAGCGGCCGGTCACGTCCCCGGCGGCCCAGATCCCGTCCACGGAAGTGCGCATCAGCTCGTCGACGAGGATGCCCGCGCGGTCGTGCTCGATCCCGAGCTCGTCGAGGTGCAGCGCCTCGACGTTCGGTGCGCGGCCCGAGGCGAGCAGGAGCTTCGCGACACGGATCTCCCTCGAACCGACGGCGGCCACGATCCCGTCGCCTTCGGGCCGGACGCTCGACACGGTCGACGACAGCACGATCTCGACTCCGTCGTCCTCCTCGAGCGCCGCGTGCAGCACCGTGGAGGCCTCCTCGTCGGAACGCGGCGAGATTCGATCCGCGCCCTGGACGATCGTCACCCGGGAGCCGAAGCGCGCGAAGATCTGAGCGAACTCGAGCCCGACCGGCCCACCGCCGACGACGAGCAGCGACTCCGGGAGCTCGGTCAGCTCGAGCGCCGAGACGTGGTCGATCCAGTCGATCTCGTCGATGCCCTCGATCGGCGGCACCGCGGTCCGCGAACCAGTTGCGATCAGGATCCGCTCGGCGCGCAGCTCCTCGCCGCCGATCCCGACCGAGCCCGGCCCGAGCAACTCGGCCTCGCCGTCGTACGTGTCGAACCCGGCTTCCTGGAGGCCCGCCATCCACTTCGCGTCGCCCTTCTTCAGCGTGTCCTTGCGCGCCTTGACCCGCGCGAGGTCGAGCCGCGCGGGCCCAACGTCGATGCCGAGCTTCCCGGCGAGGTGATTCACGTCGTGGAAGAGCTCGGCCACGACGAGATAGGCCTTCGTCGGCTTGCAGGCCACGTTTGGACAGCTGCCGCCCCAACGGGTGCTCTCGACGACCGCGACGCTCGCGCCGCACTGCTGGACGGCCTTCGCCGCCGCGTCGCGGGCCGCGGAGCCGGAGCCGAGCACGATCAGGTCGTAGTGGTTCACTCGAGTGCCTCCTTCTGCGTCGCCACGCCGGGAGTCTCGCGCACGACGCCGAGGCTGAGCGCAAGAAAGACGCAGCCGCGGCATCAATCTGGGCGAGCCGGGCGGCCCGGCCTGCGTGCGGGCTCGAGCAAGTTGCGGCCTTGCCGCCGCCTGTTTCGGTCGAGTCGCCCGGCTCTTCCTCTCGGTCAGCCGGACGGGCCCGTCGACCGCGGCTCGATCGCCAGGCTCGTGACGGTGCGCGTTCCGGCAATGTCGTGGACGACGTCGACGCTGTCGTTCTGCCGGTACGTGCCCGCGATGCCGAGAAAGAGCGACAGCCAGCGCCAGAATCCCAGCCGCCCCTCCCGGGCGAGGCTCCGCTCGAACACGAGCTGCCGGCCCTCGACGCGAAAGTCGCGGCCGGCCCGCTGAGGGACGCCGTTCAGGAACACCTCGAACGGCTCGCCGACCTCCGGCGGGAGCTCCACGACGGAGCGCTCAGACATGAGACATCAGACTCAATGTCGCTTCCCGGAGCCCACCTTCTTAGAATGCCAGCGCCCGTGCGCCGGAAGCTCATCCTCGCCTGTCTGAGCATCGTGGCACTGGCGCTCGTCCTCACCGGGACGGCGCTCGCCGATGCCGGCAGAGCCTTCCCGCCAGCCGACTCCCCCAACGCCGGTGGCATTCGAGACCTCTACCTGGTCGTCCTGGCCGTGACCGGGGTGATCTTCGTCCTCGTCGAAGGCGCGCTGATCCTGTTCGTCGTCCGCTTCCGCAACCGCGGCCGGGCGCGGACAGCGGAAGGCCCGCAGATCCGAGGTCACACGCGCCTCGAGCTGATCTGGACGGTGATCCCGGTGCTGATCCTCGTGGCGATCATCAGCGTCGTCTTCTACAAGCTGGGCGGAATCCAGGACGTGCCCGCGGCGGGCGCGGCCGGCCCGAGGATGACCGTCCACGTCGAAGGGCGACAGTTCTACTGGCGCTACGAGTATCCGAACGGCGCGGTCTCGATCAACCAGCTCGTCGTCCCGGCCCAACGCCCGATCTACCTCGTGGTCACGGCACCGGACTTCGACGTGATCCACAGCTGGTGGGTTCCCCAGCTCGCCGGCAAGATGGACGCGATCCCCGGCAAGACGAACCACACCTGGTTCGAGGCGCAGCACGAGGGGATCTACCAGGGGCAGTGCGCCGAGTTCTGCGGGATCGAGCACGCGATGATGCTCACGCAGGTGCGCGCCGTCTCGAACAGCGAATACGAGAGGTGGGTTGCGACGCAGCTCCACGTGAGCCAGAACATCGGGCGGATGACCTTCGAGGGCGCATGCGCTCCCTGTCACGGCTTGCAGGGCCAGGGCGTGATCGGTCCCGCACTGAAGGGGAACGCGACGCTCGCCAACCCGCAGCAGCTCCGCACGCTGCTCGAGAACGGGAAGCGCAAGATGCCGCCCGTCGGCAAGGGCTGGACCCCGCAGGAGATCGCATCGCTCGTCGCCTACCTGCGGAAGGAGTTCGTCGGTGGCGGTTAGGGCCGAGCCCGTCTACCCGGTCCCGTGGTACCGCGGCCGCTTCGCGTCGTGGATCACCACCGTCGACCACAAGCGGATCGGGATCCTCTACCTGATCACGTGCCTGGTCTTCTTCGGCGCGGGCGGGATCCTCGCGGTGCTGATGCGCACGCAGCTCGCGCACACGAACGAGAAGTTCCTCTCGGCCGAGCACTACAACGAAGTGATGACCGTCCACGGGCTGACGATGGTCTTCCTCGTCATCGTCCCGATCCTGGCCGGCTTCGGCAACTTCCTCGTGCCGCTGATGATCGGCGCCAAGGACGTCGCCTTCCCGCGCCTGAACGCCCTCTCGTACTGGCTCTTCCTGTTCGGCGGGATCGTGCTCTACGCGAGCTTCTTCGCCACCGGGGGCGCCGCTCAGACGGGCTGGACCCTCTATCCGCCGCTCTCCGAGCAGTACGCCGGCAACGGGGTCGACCTGGCCATCCTCTCGCTCCACATCCTCTCGGTCTCCTCGCTGATCGGCGCGATCAACTTCATCGTCACGATCCACCGGCTGCGCGCGCCCGGGATGACGTGGATGCGCGTTCCGCTCTTCGTCTGGTCGATCGACGTCTACGCGTGGATCCTCGTCATCGTCCTGCCCGCGCTCTCGGCCGGGCTGACGCTGCTCCTGCTCGACCGGCAGGCGGGGACGCACTTCTTCCAGCCGAACGAGGGCGGCAACGCGCTGCTCTTCCAGCACGTGTTCTGGTTCTTCGGGCACCCCGAGGTCTACGTGATGATCCTGCCCGTGATGGGGATCATCTCGGAGATCATCCCCGTCTTCTCGCGCAAGCCGATCTTCGGCTACACGGCGATCGTCTTCTCGACGGTCGCGATCGGGTTCTACTCGCTGCTCGTCTGGGCCCACCACATGTTCACGGTCGGCCTCGCGACCCCGCTCCTCGGCTTCTTCATGATCTCGTCGATGATCATCGCGGTGCCGACGGGGATCAAGATCCTCAACTGGCTCGCGACTACCTGGCGCGGAAACCTCATCTTCGAGACGCCGATGCTGTTCGCGCTCGGGTTCATCGCGCTGTTCACGATCGGAGGGCTGTCCGGGATCTTCCTGGCCACGTTCCCGGTCGACTGGCAGGCGCAGGACTCGTACTTCGTCGTCGCGCACCTGCACTACGTGCTCTTCGGCGGCTCGATGTTCGGGATCTTCGCCGGGCTCTACTACTGGTGGCCGAAGATGTTCGGCCGCAAGCTCGACGAGACGCTCGGGAAGTGGCACTTCTGGCTGCTCTTCATCGGCTTCAACCTGACGTTCTTCCCGCAGCACCTGCTCGGGCTGGCGGGCATGCCGCGCCGGATCTACACGTACAACCGCGGGTCGTGGGAGACGGACAACATGATCTCGACGATCGGCTCCTACGTGATGACCGCCGCGATCCTCGTCTTCGTCGTGAACGTCGTCTGGACGAGGCGTCGCGCGGGCGTGCGGGCCGGGAACGATCCATGGCTCGGCGACACGCTCGAGTGGTACACGACCTCGCCGCCTCCGCCGCACAACTTCGAGAAGGTTCCGTACGTGACGAGCGCGCGGCCGCTGCGGGACCTGCGCAAGCGGCTCGAGACGAGGGGCGCATGAGGCCGAGCATCTGGTTCCGGCTGACAGCGCTGCTCGGTGCAGCGGGGACGCTCGTGGCGGTCGTCTCCGGCACGGCCGGGCTCGGAACCGCGCATCGCCTGCTCGCCGCGCTCGCGCTCCCGCCGCTCGCGGCCGTCGTCGCGGCGTCGTGGGTCTCGTACCGGCGGCTCCTCTATCCGTCGGTCGCGGCACTCGCCCTGTTCGGCCTGGCCGCCGCGGTGACGGCGCCCGGAATCCACCTGGCCCTCGCAGCCCTGTCCTTCGCGGCCACGCTCGTCGTCGTCGCCCAGTCCTGGCGCGCCACCGAACCGACTTTGCAACACAGTGTTACTAAGTCGTTTGGGGGGACTGTTCGCGACTACGTGACGCTGACGAAGCCGCGGATCATGTCGCTGCTCCTGCTCACGGGGCTCTGCGGGATGATCGTCGGCGCCGGGGAACTGCCTCCGCTCTGGCTCGTGGCGACGACGATGCTCGGGCTCGCGCTCGCGTGCGGTGGAGCGAGCGCTCTGAACCACGTGCTCGACGCCGACATCGACCGCCTGATGGGCAAGCGCACACGGTCGCGGCCCGTCGCCGCGGGACGCATCTCGGCGTCGTACGCGCTCGAGTTCGGGCTCGCGCTCTCGGCGCTCTCGTTCGTGCTGCTCGCCGGGATCGTGAACGTGCTGACGGCGGTGCTCGCGCTGTCCGGGATCCTCTTCTACGTCCTCGTCTACACGAAGCTGCTGAAGCGGTCGACCCCGCAGAACATCGTCATCGGCGGCGCGGCCGGCGCGATCCCGCCGCTCGTCGGCTGGGCGGCCGCGACCGGAGACCTGACGCTTCCTGCGCTCGTCCTCTTCGCAGTCGTCTTCCTCTGGACGCCGCCGCACTTCTGGGCGCTCGCGCTCCTGATCAAGCGCGACTACGCGAATGCGGGCGTGCCGATGCTGCCGGTCGTGCGCGGGGAGCGCGAGACGGTCAAGGAGATCCTCCTGTACACGGCCGCCCTCGTCGCGTTCACGCTCGCGCCGGCGCTGTGGGGCCAGTTCGGGCTGGTCTACCTCGTTGCCGCGGCCGCGCTCGGCGCCGGCTTCCTCGGCCTCGCGTGGAACCTGCGGCGTGAGCGAACGCCCGCCCGGGCCGCGCTGCTCTTCCACTACTCGCTCGCGTACCTCGCGCTGCTCTTCGTCGCGATGGCGCTCGATACGGTGATCGCATGAGCGACCGTGCGCCCGAGGCGTCCTTCCCGCCCCGCGAGCCGACGATGGAAGAGGCCGCGAGCAACACGCTGTTCGGGCTCGCCCTGTTCGGCATCGCGCTCCTGCTGTTCGGCGCGGTGATCGGGCTCGCCTTCGTGTACCTGGCGCTCGACTAGCCGGCTACCAGCCGTCTTCGAGCAGCGCGCGCACCTCTTCGACGCCGGCCTGCCAGACCCGGAGCATGTCCTCGTCGGAATGCTCGTAGACGCCGCCGAACGAGCCGTCGCCCATGAGCCTCCGGAACTCGGCCGGGTCGTGCACCGGCGGATCGGCCGGCGGCTTGCTCCCGGCCGGAAGCTCGACGCCCGGGAGCCGCGTCCAGGGGAAGTTCTCCATCCAGGACGCGTGCGAGCCGACCGGGTCGACCGAGCGGACGACGTCCAGCACGCGCGGGCTGTTCCACCAGTCGTGGTAACGGACGCGAGCCTCGGGATGCTTCGCGCCCCACTGCGACGCCGCAGCCCGGGCGGGCGTGTTCCCGCCGTGGCCGTTCACGATCAGGATCCTGCGGAAGCCCTGGCCGGCGAGCGAGTCGAGCAGGTCGGTGACGACCGTGAGGAAGGTCTCCACGCGCAGCGTGGGGCTGCCCGGGTACGCGGCGAAGCGCGGTGTGATCCCGTACGGCAGCACCGGGAGAACCGGCACGCCGAGCGGCTCCGCCGCTTCGACGGAGACGCGCTCGGCGAGGATGTTGTCGGTCGCCAGCGACAGGTACGCGTGCTGCTCGGTCGAGCCGAGCGGCAGGACGATCCGGTCATCGCGCCGGAGGTACTCCTCCAGCTGCATCCAGTTGCAGTCCTGGACGCGCACGAGCCGGCCGGCTCAGACCTCCGCGGGCTCGGGATCGGGCCGCACGAGAACCGTGTCCGCGACCGGGATGATCTCGTCGACCGGAAGGATCGCGCGGGACGCGTGCTCGCGGATCGCCTCCGGGCTCGTCGCCTGGTAGATGCAGACGGTGCCGACGGAGCCGCCGCCCTCGTCGAGCACGTAGGAGCGGATCCAGCGAACGTCCTCGGACATCTCCTCGTCGCCGACCTTCGCCGACCGGCCCGCGGCTTCCTGCAGCTCTTCGGCCGAACGCCAGCCGCTTCTGCGCAGGATCACGTACAGGTTCATCGTTGCCCTCCTTGAGGTAGGGGATTCAGGTTCTTACGCGAGCTCCGCGCCTTTCGGATTCAGCGAAGCGTCGTATCCTCGGGGGTCATGGCCGGGCCGCAGCCTAACGGCATCTTCCTCGCCCGGCCCGAGGAGCCTGTCGAGGGCAAGCGGCTGGCCGTGAAAGACCTCTTCGACACGGCCGGTCTGACGACGACCTACGGGTCGATCATCTACGCGGATCACGTGCCCGAGCGCAGCGCGGAGGCGGTGACGCGACTCGAGGCGGCGGGCTATGTGAACGTCGGCAAGACGAACCTGCACGAGTTCGCGTACGGGATCACGTCGGTCAACCCGCACTTCGGGACGGTGCCCAATCCGGCCTATCCCGGACGCATGGCCGGAGGGTCGAGCGGAGGCTCGGCCGCGGCGATCGCCGCGGGGCTGGCCGAGTACGCGCTCGGCACCGACTCGGGCGGCTCGATCCGGATCCCCGCCGCGTGCTGCGGGATCGTCGGCTTCAAGCCGGGCTACGGGCTCGTCTCGCTGGACGGTGTCTTTCCGCTCGCGCCCAGCTTCGATCACGCGGGGCCGATGGCGGGCTCGGTCGGCGCCTGCGAGGACATGCTCGGCGTCCTGGTCGACGGCTTCGAGCCGATGGCCCTCGACTCGCTCGACGAGCTCGAGGTCGGAGTGGCCTGGCTCGACCATGCGGACCCGCTCGTCCGCGCGCGTGTGAGCGAGGCCGCGGCGCTGTTCCCGAGGCGGCGTGAGATCGACTTCCCGCTCGCGGAGCGGATCGGGCCGGTGTTCATGCGCGAGGCCGCCGACGTCCACCGCGACCTCTTCGCCGAGTTCGCCGACTCCTACGGCGACAACGTGCGGACGAAGATCGAGCGCTGCCTGACCGTGACCGACGGCGAGTACGAGGCCGCGGTGCGCGCCAGGGAGGAGATCGCGGAGCGGGCAGAGCAGGCGCTGGACGGCCTCGACCTCGTGCTCGCGCCGACGCTCGGCTCCGTCGCGCCGAAGCTTCCCGTGGACGACCTCGAGATCCGCGCGGACACGATCCGGCTCACGATCCCGTTCAACTCGCTCGGGTGGCCGGCGCTGGCGCTTCCGTGCGGCCCGGCCGAGGACGGGTTGCCCGCGTCACTGCAGATCGCAGGCCGGCCGGGCTCGGACGCGCTCGTCCTGGCCGCGGGGAAGCTGGTCGAGTCGCTCCTTCGCGGCTAGCAGCGCGGTAACGACGTCAGCCGACCGCACGGCTGGCCGCGGCCTCGTAGACCGGATCGCGGCCGAACTCGTCGAGCTCGGCGGAGAGGAGCTCGCTGCCTGTCACACGTTCGTGCGGCGGCGCGCACGGCTCGCCGTCGACGGCGATTGCAGTCAGCTCGTCGGCCTCGTCCCGCAGGAGCTCGACGTCCCGGTCGAGACGCGAACGGAGCCAGCCTGCGAGGAGCGACGCCTCGGCGACGGGCCCGCGCACGTACAGGCTGCGCACGTCGCCGACTCCCGGCCAGAGGCCCGCGAGCACGCCGCGCCACTGCTCGGTCCGCCGCCAGGCGATGTCCGAGCACGCAGTCCGCTCGAACGGAAGCTCCGCATAGGCCTGCGGCGTGTCCGGCCACTCCTTCGAGTCGTAGATCAGCCGATCGCAGACGTCGATCAGCTCGTCGGCCTCGGGCTCCCCGAACGGGGGCCGTCCCCGCCAGCGCAGGAAGACGGGCAACCCTGGCACGAGCAGCGGGTTGACGATGCTCGCCGCGGCCCGGCTGCTCAGCCCGCGCAGTCGCAGCTCGATCACCTCGACCGCGATGTGGCGGCGCTGCTCACGGAGCGGAAACGAGAGCATGGAGACCTTCGCGTCGATCCCGTCCGCGGCCGCGCGGTCGGGGAAGAGCAGGATCCCGCGCGACGGATGACGCTCGGCGAGCCCGGCCAGGGTCTCGACGGCCACCTCCTCCCACTCGCGCGGCACCCAGGCGAGGTGGGTCATCACGCTGGTCCGGAGATCGGGGCCGGCCGTCTCGTCGGCCGATTCCTCGCGCAGGCGGCAGAGCGCCTGGACGACGTCCGCGACCTCGACGTCCTCGCCCGACCACTCGACGGCATTGACGGCCGTGCTCAATGTCGCAGCCACTCCCTGCCGTCGTGGCTCATCAGCTCCTCGGAGCCCGCGGGGCCCCACGTGCCGGCGGCGTAGTTCGGGAAAGCGGGCCGATCCCGAGCCCAGCCGGCGACGATCGAGTCGACGAGCGACCATTGCTCCTCGACCTCGTCCGAGCGCGTGAACAGCGTCTGGTCGCCGAGCATCGCGTCGAGGAGCAGCCGCTCGTAGGCATCGGGCAGCTCCGTGCGGAAGGCTCCGCCGTAGAGGAAGTCCATGTGCACGGTGCGGATCTGCATGCCCTGCCCCGGCACCTTGGCGCCGATCGCGAGGGACACGCCCTCGTCGGGCTGGACGTGGACGAGCAGCAGGTTCGGCTGCAGCTCCTCGGTCGTCCCGTCCTCGAACGGCGGATGCGGAGCACGCTTGAACTGGATGCCGATCGTCGTCTCGCGCCGCGCCATGCGCTTGCCGATGCGCAGGTAGAACGGCGTGTCGGCCCAGCGCCAGTTGTCGATGCAGAGCTTTGCGGCGACGAAGGTCTCCGTCATGGAGCCTGGGTCGACCCCTTCTTCCTCCCGGTAGCCGGGCACCTCCTTGCCCTCGATGTAGCCCGGGCCGTACTGCCCGCGGAGGACGTGCCTCGGGGCCGGCGTGCGGACCGCCTTCAACACCTTGACCTTCTCGTTCCGCACCGACTCCGCGGTGAAGTCGATCGGCGGCTCCATCGCGGTCAGCGCGACGAGCTGGAGGGCGTGGTTCTGGAAGATGTCCCGGATCGCCCCCGCGTGCTCGTAGTAGGCGGCGCGGCCCTCGACGCCGAGGGTCTCGGCGACCGTGATCTGGACGTGGTCGACGAACTGGCGGTTCCAGATCGGCTCGAAGATGCCGTTCGCGAACCGCAGCGCGAGCATGTTCTGGACCGTTTCCTTGCCGAGGTAGTGGTCGATCCGGAAGACCTCTTCCTCGGTGAAGTGCTCGCTGATCAGGGAGGTCAGCTCGCGTGCGGAGGCGAGGTCGTGGCCGAACGGCTTCTCGACGATCAGGCGCATCCAGCCTCCGGATTTGCGGCGCTCACCGAGCTCTCCGACGATCGTCGGCATCGCCTGCGGCGGGACGGCGAGGTAGTAGACGCGGTTTCCGCGCGTGCCGCGCTGCTCGTCGATCTCGTCCAGGAGCCCGGCGAGGTTGTTCTCACGGCTCTCGTCGGCGAAGTCGAGCGAGATGTACCGCGACGCCTCGGCCAGCCAGTCCCAGACGTCCTGGTCGAAGTCGTCGCGGCCGAACTCGCGGACGGCGTGCTCCATCTGGTCGCGGAACTCGTCGTCCGTCCAGTCCGAGCGGGCGGCGCCGACGATCGCGAACTTCTCCGGCAGCAGCTTGCGGCGGGCGAGCGAGTAGAGCGCGGGGAAGATCTTGCGGTGCGTCAGGTCGCCTGAGGCGCCGAAGACGACGAGCACGCAAGGCTCCGGCGCGCGTCGATGCCCGAGCCCCTCCAGCAGCGGGTTCTCGGCGACCGGAGCCTCGGTCATTCCAGCCCTGTCCGGCGTCTGACCCCGGACGCGTCCGGAAGAGACACGTCGCCTTCGGATCGAACCGCGCAACGAAGCCGAAGTGCTCGATCGCACCGTGGCCACGTGCGGCCAGGTCCGGGCTTTGACGCTGGACATGGCCCGGGTCATGACTCCGACTTGACGGCGTGGCCGCCGAACTGCTGGCGGAGAGCTGCGTCGATCTTGGCTGCGAACGACTCGTCCTGACGCGAGGCGAAGCGCGCGTAGAGTGCGGCCGAGATCACGGGGACGGGCACGTCCTCGTTGATCGCCTCGAAGATCGTCCAGCGGCCCTCCCCCGAGTCGTCGACGTAGCCGGCGATGTCCTTCAGGTCGCTGCCGTGCTGATCGAAGGCGTCGTGCAAGAGCTCGAGCAGCCACGAGCGCACGACCGAGCCGTAGCGCCAGATGCCCGCGATCTCCTCCAGGTCGAGCCCGAACTCGGACGCGTTCAGCACCTCGAACCCCTCCGCGTAGGCCTGCATGAGGCCGTACTCGATGCCGTTGTGCACCATCTTCACGAAGTGCCCCGCTCCGGACGGCCCGACGTGAGCCCAGCCGTCCTTCGGCGCAAGCGTCTCGAGCGCGGGCCGGACGATCGCGATCGCCTCGTCGGGCCCGCCGGCCATCAGGCAGAAGCCCTCCTTCAAGCCCCAGATCCCGCCCGAGACGCCGACGTCGAGGAAGTGAACACCCTGCTCGGCCGCCTCAGCGTTGCGCCGCTGCGAGTCGTGGAAGTTCGAGTTCCCGCCGTCGACGAGCACGTCGTCCCGATCGAGGATCCCGACCAGCTCCTGCGTCGTCTTCTCCGTGATCTCGCCCGCCGGGATCATCATCCACACGACCCGCGGCGGCTCCAGCTGCTGTGCGAGCTCCTCCAGGGACGAGGCCGTCGACTCCACCTGCGGGTCGTACGTCATCACCTCGTGCCCGTCGCCGCGCAACCGCTCCGTCATCCCGGAGCCCATTCGTCCGAGGCCGACCATGCCGAGCTTCATAGGTCCTCCAGTCTCACACGACAGACCTTCCGTCCGCGCTCCTTCAACGATTCGAGGTCGCCAACCGCCTGCGCCGCGATCAGCTGACGGAAGCCGAAGTCCTTGCCCGGAATCGGCAGCTCCTCGCCGAGGTCGTCCACGACCTGGATCGCGAGCACGCTGTTCGGACCGCCCTTGTGCAGCTGTCCGGTCGAGTGCAGATACCGCGGCCCGAGACCTCTTCGTCACGACGCAGCCGGTCTCGCGGGCGCGGGTGACGAGCGGGTCGAGGTCGCCCTCGCGGTCCGGGTCGATGAACGCCTGGATCGCGATGTACTGCGGAGGCTCGGCCTCGGCGAGCAACTCGTCGAGTGACCCTTCCGGACCCGTCCGGGGACCTGGTCCCGGGCATGGCCCGAAGAGAGAATCTCGGCGGTCTTGTCCTTCGCCGCCTGCACGTCCGGCTGGTTGAACGGATTGATGCCGAGGATCGAGCCAGCCACGGCCGTCGCGAACTCCCAGCGGACGAACTCGGCGCCGAGGTCGTACGGGTCGTCGAAGCGCACGCGCCCGTGCTGGCGGTCCGACCCGCCCTCGGGCGACTCGCCGGGCGCGGGCACGAGCCCCTTGCCCTCCTTGCCGGTCGACTCGGCGAGCAGCTGCTCCGCCCAGAGCCCGAACCCGCCGGGCGTCTCGTCGATGCAGACCTTGTCGCGGCCCTCGACCCAGTTCTCCCCCAGCTCGAGCCCGAACTGGAAACCGGGATTCTCCTCCCCGAGGCGGCACCATCCGGCCATCGCGTCGGCCCGCTCGAGGAGCGCCTGGACGTCGACGTCGATCAGCACGGCCGGCACGATTCCGAACGGGGACAGCGCCGAGTAGCGCCCGCCGATCGTCGGCTCGCCGTGGACGACCCAGAGGAAGTCGCGCTCGCGGGCGAACTGCTCGAGCTCGGAGCCCGGGTCGGTGACGGCGGCGAACGAGCCTCCGCCCTGGTCGAGGAAGTAGTCGAGCTGAGAGCGCGTCTCGAGTGTCGTGCCCGACTTCGACGCGGCGACGAACAGCGTGCGGTCTAGGTCGAGCTGCTCCTGCAGGCGCCGGATCGCGCTCGGGTGCGTCGTGTCGAGCACGTGCAGCCCGTTCGCCGCGAACGTGCGGCGGATCACCTCGGGCGCCAGGCTCGAGCCCCCCATCCCGAGCAGGACGACCTGCTCGAAATCGCGCGGGAGCGCCTCCAGCTCGTCGATCCGCTCGAGCATCCGCGCGGGCTCGTCGAGCCAGCCGAGCCAGTGGCCCTCGTCCGTCCCCGTCCAGACCGTCGAGTCGTGGGCCCAGATCCGGTCGACGAGCTCGATCGCCTCCAGCGAGCTCACTCGAGGAACTCCAGCACGAGCCGGTCGAATTCTTCGGCACGCTCCATGCTCGGCACGTGCGCCGTGCCGGCGATCGTCTCCCGCCGCGAGTTCGGGATCTCGGCTTCGAGACGGGTCGCGATGTCGAGCATCTCGGGCCGGTCGAGGTCGCCGACGAGGATCAGCGTGGGGACTGCGATCTCGCTCAACCGCTCGCCCCAGTCCTCGGCCAACGACCGGTGCTCGCCCTCCTCGCCGCCCTCCTGCCAGATCTCGATCGCGCGGCGCTGCATCTCCCCGACCTGTCGGCGCACGTCCGGATCGACCTCGTCCGGCGCACGGGACGGCCCGTCGACCCACATGCGCAGGTTGACCTCGACCGCCTCGTCCACGTCGCCGCGCTCGAGCGCCGCCTCCTCCTCCGCCCAACCCGCCTTCGTCTCGTCGCTCATCTCGTAGCCCTTGAGACCCGGAGCGACGAGCACGAGGCGCGAGACGAGGTCCGGGCGTGCGATGGCCGTCTCCATCGCCACCGATCCGCCGAGCGAGACGCCGACGAGCGTGGCCGGCCCCAGCTCGAGACCCTCGAGGAGCTCGACCAGGTCGCCGGCCAGCGAGAACGTCCCGACCGCGGGCGGCGACTGGCCGAAACCGCGCATGTCGAAGCGGACGACTCGATAGCGCTCGGCGTACGCAGCCCACTGAGGCTCCCACATCCGGCTGTCCGCGATCCCCTCGTGGAGCAGCACGACCGGCGACCCCTGACCGGCCTGCTCCACGTACAGATCGGTCACGCGGCTGCGAGCTGGCCGCGCTTGGCGGCGATGCCGTCGAGGAGCTCTGTGAACGAGTCGATGAACTTCTGGACGCCTTCGCGCTCGAGCGTGTCGGTGACGTCGTCGTAGTCGACGCCGGCCGCGGCGACCTGCTCGAAGACCTGCCTCGCCTCGTCGATTCCGTCCTCGAGCGTGAGCGCGACCTCGCCGTGGTCCTGGAAGGCCTCGATCGTCTCGCGCGGCATCGTGTTCACGGTCCCTGCGCCGATCAGCTCCTCGACGTAGAGGACGTCGCGGTACTCGGGGTTCTTCGTCGAGGTCGACGCCCAGAGGCACCACTGCGGCGTCGCGCCCTTCTCGACGAGCGCGTCCCAGCGCTCGCCCGAGAAGATCTCCTTGTAGTTCTGGTACGCGAGCTTCGCGTTCGCGACGGCGAGCTTCCCCTTCAGCTCGGGATGCCCGGCCTCGTCGAGCCGCCGGTCGGCCTCGGTGTCGACGCGGGAAACGAAGTAGCTGGCGACGGAGCCGACCGTCGACAGGTCGCCGCCTGACTCGGCGAGCCGCTCGAGGCCGCGGATGTACGCCTCGGCGACCTCTTTGTGCCGCTCGAGCGAGAAGATCAGCGTCACGTTGATGTTCCGGCCCCGGGCGATCATCTCCTCGATCGCCGGCAGCCCGGGCGCGGTCGCCGGGATCTTCACGTAGAGGTTCGGTCGCTCGACCCAGTCGTGGAAGCGCGCGGCCTCCTCGATCGTCGCCGACGTGTCGTAGGCGAGGTTGGGATCGACCTCCATCGAGATGTACCCGTCCTTGCCGTCGCCCCCGTCCCACACCGAGCGGAAGAGGTCGCAAGCCTCCTCGATGTCGGCGATCGCGAGCTGCAGGAAGATCTCCTTCAGGTCGTCTTCCGTCGGTCGAGCACCTCTCGAAGCTGATCGTCGTACCAGTCGCCTTCGGACATCGCCTTCTGAAAGATCGTCGGGTTGGACGTGACCCCGGTGAGCGCGTCCTCGTCCATCCAGCGTGCGAGGTCGCCCGACTTGAGCCAGCCGCGCGACAGCGAGTCGATCCACACCGATTGCCCAAGCTCAGCGAGCCCGTGAAGCCTTGACTTAGCCATGCGTCTTCTCCATCTCCTCGATCTTCTCCAGCCTACGTACGTAGCGTTCCCCGCCGTCGAATTTCGCACCAAGGAAGGTGCGAATCACCTCTCCGGCCAGCTCTGCGCCGATCACTTCCGAGCCGAGGCTGAGCACGTTCATGTCGTCGTGCTCGACGCCCTGATGGGCGGAGTACGTGTCGTGGCAGATCGCGGCGCGGATACCCGCGAGCTTGCTGGCGGCGATCGACGCGCCGACGCCCGACCCGCACACCAGGATTCCCCGCTCAGCCTCGCCGTTCCGGATCGCGTCGCCGACCTCGCGCGCCTTGTCCGGATAGTCGATCCGCGGCTCCGGCGCGTCGGTCCCGAGATCGACCGGCTCGTGCCCGGCGCGCACGACCTCCTCGAGCACGCGCTCGCGGAGCTTGACGCCGCGATGGTCGAAGGCGACCGCGACCCGCATCGAGCGGTTACGTTACCTGGATGGAAGGCCCCGAACTGTGGCGTGAGCTCGGTCAGCAGCTGCGCGTCGACTCCATCCGCGCGGCGGCGGTCCCGAAGTCGGGCCATCCAACCTCGTCGATGTCCGCGGCCGACCTCATGGCCGTGCTGCTGGCGAAGCACCTCCGGTACGACTTCGATGCGCCCGACGACCCGCGGAACGACCATCTCGTCTTCTCCAAGGGGCACGCCTCGCCGCTCCTGTACTCGATGTACAAGGCCGCGGGGGCGATCACGGACGAGGAGCTGCTCACGTTCCGCAAGTTCGGAAGCCGGCTCGAGGGGCACCCGACTCCGGTGCTGCCGTGGGTGGACGTGGCGACCGGCTCGCTGGGCCAGGGGCTGCCGTACGGCGTCGGCATTGCGCTCGCGGGCAAGCGGCTCGACAGGCTCCCGTACCGGATCTGGGTGCTCTGCGGCGACAGCGAGATGGCCGAGGGCTCGATGTGGGAGGCGTTCGAGCACGCCTGGCACGAGAAGCTCGACAACCTGATCGCGATCATCGACGTGAACCGGCTCGGCCAGCGCGGCGAGACGATGCACGGCTGGGATCTCGACTCGTACGCGAAGCGGGCCCAGGCTTTCGGCTGGCAGGCGATCGAGATCGACGGTCACGACGTGGAGGCGATCGACGCCGCCTACGCCGAGGCTCTCGGGACGACAGGCGTGCCGACCGTGATCGTGGCCAAGACGATCAAGGGCAAGGGCGTGAAGGCGGTCGAGAACAAGGACGGGTTCCACGGCAAGGCGCTGGACGATCCTGAGGCCGCGATCGCGGAGCTGGGCGGGATCCGCAACATCACGATCGACGTCGCGAAGCCCGAGTTCGACGGCGAGCCGCATCGCTTCGAGCACGGCACGCTCGAGCTTCCGTCGTACGAGGTCGGTGACGACGTCGCGACGCGCAAGGCGTACGGCGATGCGCTCAAGGCGCTCGGCGACGCGCGCGGAGACGTGGTCGCGCTCGACGGGGAGGTCTCGAACTCGACCTACGCGGAGATCTTTCGCGACGCGCACCCGGACCGCTACTTCGAGATGTACATCGCCGAGCAGCAGATGGTCGCGGCGGCGGTCGGGATCCAGGTGCGCGGCTGGAAGCCGTTCGCCTCGACGTTCGCGGCGTTCCTGACCCGGGCGTACGACTTCGTCCGCATGGCGGCGATCAGCCGCGCGAACCTGAAGCTGGTCGGCTCGCACGCGGGTGTCTCGATCGGCGAGGACGGCCCGTCCCAGATGGCGCTCGAGGATCTGGCGGCCTTCCGGGCGGTGCACGGCTCGACGGTGCTCTATCCGAGCGACGCGAACCAGACCGCGAAGCTCGTCGAGATCATGGCCGACCTGGAGGGGATCGTCTTCATGCGCACGACGCGCGCGAACACGACAGTCCTGTACGGGGCCGACGACGAGTTCCACGTCGGCGGCAGCAGGGTCGTTCGGGCCTCGGACGGTGACGAGGTTGCGCTGATCGGCGCGGGGATCACGTTGCACGAGGCGCTCAAGGCCGCGGACGCGCTCGCCGAAGAGGGCGTCGCTGCGCGCGTGATCGACCTCTATTCGGTCAAGCCGGTCGACGTGGACACGCTTCGCGCCGCGGCCGAGGCGACCGGCGGCCGGTTCGTGGTCGCCGAGGATCACTGGCCGGAGGGCGGCCTGGCGGAGGCGGTTCTGTCGGCGTTCGCCGATTCCGACGAGCGGCCCAGGGTCGTTCAGCTGGCGGTTCGCGAGCTGCCCGGCTCGGGGACTCCGGCCGAGCTGCTCGCGGCGGCGGGGATCGACGCCGAGCACATCGCCGCTGCGGCGCGCGAGCTCGTCGCGAGCACGGTCGGCGCCACGAGCTGACCGAGCGGGCCAGATCCCAGTACATCCCCACCCGGGTGGGGAGGAAGAGTTCCACCCGCCACCCGCGACGAGCGTAACCGCCCAACGCGAACGCGTCTGAGCCGAAAGCGCGCCGAATTCGAGCCTGCGGCGACCTCTACGCTGTGCCCATGGCCGTCGTCACGGCAACCAACCTGCGCAAGGAGCTCTCCGGCGAGCCGCTCTTCGACGGCGTCTCGTTCAAGGTCGAGCGCCGCGACCGCGTCTCCCTCTCCGGCCCCAACGGCGCCGGCAAGACGACGCTGCTCCGGCTCCTCAACGGCGAAACCGAGCTTCACGGCGGCACGATCTCGATGGCCAAGGGCACGCGCATCGCGCTCCACGACCAACGCCCGCCCGCCGAGAGCGCGGCCGCCCTGCGCGACTACGTCCTCTCCGGCGCCGCCGACCTGACCGCAGCCGAACGCGAGCTGCGCCGACTCGAAGACGCCATGGCCGCCGGCGACCACGAGCCGGCAACGCTCCGCAGCTACGCCGAGACCCAGGCGCGCCTCGAGCACGCGGGCGGGTACGCCTGGCGCGAGCGGCTCGACTCCGTCACGCGGAACCTCGGCTTCACGACGAACGACCTCGACCGGCCGCTGTACAGCTTCTCGGGCGGCGAGCTGACCCGCGCCTCGCTCGCCCGCGCACTCGGCGGCGACCCGGACCTCCTGCTCCTCGACGAGCCCACGAACCACCTCGACGTGGCGAGCCTCGAATGGCTCGAGCGCGAGCTGCAGTCGATCGACGCAGCGGTCCTCCTCGTCGCGCACGACCGCTGGTTCCTCGAAGCGGTCACGAACGCAGTCCTCGAGCTCGAAGCCGGCCGTTCGACCTACTTCGCCGGCCCCTGGCACAACTGGCGCCGTGAAAAAGCGGCACGCCTCGCCGCAGCCACGACCGCGGCCGGCCGCATCGACGTCGACATCGCCAGGCTCGAGCGCTTCGTGGAGCGCTTCCGCTACAAGAAGAACCTCGCGAAGCGCGCGCAGGCCAAGCTGACCCACATCGGCCGGCTCCAGCAGGAGCGCTCCGAGCTGCGAGGCGAGATCGACCTCCTGACCAGGCGCGCCAAGAGCCTCGGCTTCGAGTTCCTGCAGCCGAAGCGCAGCGGCCGGACCGTCGCCGAGGCGGAAGGAGTCGAGCTCGCCGCGGGCGACAAGGAACTGCTGTCGGGTGTGAACTTCGCGATCGAGCGCGGAGAGCACGTGGCGCTCGTCGGCCCGAACGGAGCCGGCAAGACGACCCTGCTCGAGACCCTGCTCGGCCGCCGAGAGCCGAAGAGAGGGAAGCTCCGGCTGGGACACGGCGTCGAGCCCGCGTACTTCTCCCAGCACGAGGTCGAGCTCGACGAGAGCCGGACCGTGCTCTCACTGACCCAGCACGAGACGGGCCTGCAGCGGCCGCAGGCGCAGAACCTGCTCGGACGGTTCCTCTTCACGGGCTGGGACATGCACGAGCGGTCCGTGTCGGCGCTCTCGGGCGGAGAGCGGCGCAGGCTCGCGCTGGCGCTCGTCGTCGCCTCGGGCGCGAACCTCCTGCTGCTCGACGAGCCGACGAACCACCTCGACCTGGAGAGCCGCGAGGCCCTCGAGGCGGCGCTCGACGCCTTCCCGGGAACCGTGCTCCTCGTTTCCCACGACCGTGCCCTGCTGGACGCGATCGCGGACCGAACGCTCGCCCTCGAGGACGGCACGATCCGTTCCTACGACGGCGGCTGGGCCGACTACGTCGCGGCGAGAGACGCGCGCGCGAAGCCGGAGGCGCCTCCGCCCGAGAAGCCGAAGCAGGTCAGGGCGAAGCCGCGGCCGGCGGCGAAGCCGCGATCGAGCGAGCTCGAACGCCTGGAATCCGACATCGCCGACCGCGAGGCCGAGATCGCAGGCCTCGAGCGGCAGCTTGCCGACGACTGGTCGAACGTCGACGTCGTCGCCGCGCATCGTCGCGCTCGAGACGATCTGCAGACGCTGCTCACTCGCTGGGAGCAGCTCTTCGAACGCTCAGGCGCCTAGCGACTCGCGGGCGGCGGCTCGGCGGCTGCGAAGCCACCCCACGACCAGGAGCATCAACGGCGCGAGGATGGTCAGCGACAGGACCCCGAGCGGCACGAGGGCCAGAACCCGCGCGTGTGAGGCGGCTGCCCCGCGTCAGAAGCCGGTGCAGCGGTCTTCTGCGACGTCGACTTGTTGGCGTTGGCGCGCGGGGTTTTCTTGGCGGTTTTGATCTGCGTCGCCTTGGCCGGAGGTCCGTGGAAGCGCTCGGGCATCCAGTGGTTGACCGACCACCGCCCAGCTCGGTCCTTGACCACTGCGGCAGTGGCGGTCAGTTCAAGGCTGGGAACCGAACGTTGCGAGCACGGCTTCGGCCACGACCCGCAGCGGCCGGCCCGAAACCTGGCTCGCCTTGCGCAACCGGGCGAACGCCTCGTCCTCGGAGAGGTTCTCCTTCGACATCAAGAGGCCCTTCGCGCGCTCGATCACCTTGCGCGCCGCGAGCGCCTCCGAGAGCGACTCCGCCTCCTCGCGGAGCGCCGCGAGCTCCTCGTGCCGCGCCCTCGCCGCGTGGATCGCCGGCAGGAGATCCTGCTCGCGGAACGGCTTCACGAGATACCCGAAGACCCCGGCCTCGACGGCCCGCGAGACCAGCTCGTCCTGCCCGTAGGCCGTCAGCATCACGATCGGGATCGGCCGCTCGTCGAGGATGCGCCGCGCCGCCTCGATCCCGTCCAGCCGGGGCATCTTCACGTCGAGCACGGCCACCTCGGGCTCGGTCTCGCGGGCCAGGGCCACGGCCTCTTCGCCGTCGCGGGCCTCCGCGCAGACCTCGAACCCCGCACGCTCGAGCAGGGTTCGCAGGTCGAGCCTGATGATCGTCTCGTCCTCGGCGATGAGGACTCTCACGCGGGAGAGTCTACGAGGGGATCTCCGAGGTGAGGCTCTGCGCGAGCATGTACGAGTTGCCGTCGGGGTCGTAGAACATGCAGAGCTTGACCATGCCCTCGATCTCGTACGTGTCGCCGTCGAAGCGCACGTCCTTCGACTCGAGGTGCTTGCGAGACGCGTCGATGTCGACGACGCCGAAGGTCGGGGTCGTGCTGCCCGGCTTCACGTCTTCGGTCTGGCCGAGGCCGATCGTGACGTGCTTCGTGGCGGTCGCCATCTCGCACCAGCCGAACTGCTCGAGCTTGTAGACGAGCTCGAGGCCGAGCACGTCGCCGTACCACTCGATCGCCTTCTCCATGTCGGAGACGCCGACCGAGATGGTCAGGTTCTGGCTGTAGTCGAACGGGGTGTCGGTCGCCACCAGGCGACCTGGGTCTCCTGGGTCATCGCCTTCTCCTCTCGTTTCCTTGTCCTATCCTGTCCTGTTTTTATACTACGAATACTTCCATGTCAACCCTCGTCACCCTCTTCCACAACCGCTGGTCGGTCCCGATTCTCGCCGAGCTGCGCCGCCAGCGCGGCAGCCGCTTCGTGACGCTTGCGCGCACACTCGGGATGAGCCGCGAGTCGCTACGCCGGACGCTGACGGCCCTGATCGACGAGCGGGCTCGTCGGCCGCAACCCCGGCTACGGACACCCTCTGCGACCGGAGTACGTGCTGACCACCCGCGGGCGAACGGGTCGCCGCGCGTGGTGCGCCGCTCGTCGAGCGGCTCCGCGCGCGCGGCCTCGAGGAAGTCGGCGCTCAAGAAGTGGTCGATGCCGGTCGTGTACGCCCTCTGGCGAGGCCGACTTCGCTTCTCCGAGCTTCGCGAGGCGGCTCGAGGGCATCTCGCCCGCGCGCGCTCACTCTCGCGCTCAAGGACCTCGAGGCCGCAGGCGTCGTCGAGCGGCGCGTCACGGACGACTACCCGCCGGCGACCAGCTACCGACTTGCCGCCGATGCCCGGCCGATCGCGTCACTCGTCGGCAAGCTGGCCAGCTAGCTCCGCGAGTGCGCCGCGTGCCGTCCACCAGCCCATGACGTCGACGGCCATCCGCCCGGCCCGAACCGACGGGTCCGACTCGGCCAGTCGGCGCGTCTCCTCGACGCTCGTCCTGTACAGACAGAACCCGCGCAAGGTCTCGTCCGGCTGCTCCGAGAAGGGCCCGGCGAGCAGCAGGTGCCCCTGCTCCCGCATCTCGGCGAGATGGGCGAGGTGCTGCTCCTGGAGCCGGCCGAGCTCCTCGTCCGAGTACTCGAGCGCCCGCGGCCCGCGCTTGAGGAGGACGAAGCTGTAGCCGTCGAGCTCCATCAGGCCGGGAAGACGACCTCCGCCCGCAGGCCGCCGTTCGAGTGCAGGTCGAGCGTTCCTCGCAGCTCGTCGCGCACCAGCGCGCGCACGATCGAGAGGCCGGTGCCGGTCGCATCCTCGTCGATCCCGCGTCCGTCGTCGGCGATCGCGAGCACGACCTCGCCGTCGCGCTGCGCGAGCTCGACCCGAACGGAGTCGCCTCCATGTTCGAGCGCGTTCTGGAGCAGCTCGCTGAAGACCAGCGCGAGCGCCGTCGCGCGGCCGCCGGCGAGCGAGACGTGCGCCAGGCGAGCCTCCACGTGCTTTTCCTGGCCCAGCCCCTGGACGAGCATCGCGCGCAGCCGGTCGAGCAGCTCGTCCAGGTCGACTTCCTCGTCGCGCCGCTCGGTCAGCACTTCGTGCACGGCGGCGATCGCGAGGATGCGGTTCACCGAGTCCTCGAGCGCCTTGCGCGGGTCGACGTCTTCGGAGCGGGACTGGAGCCGCAGGAGCGAGGCGACGGTCTGCAGGTTGTTCTTGACGCGGTGGTGGATCTCCTGGGCGAGGACGCCACGCATGACGGCGCGTCCGTGCTCGAGGGCGACCGCGGCGTGGTGGGCGATCGACGCGAGCAGCGCGCGCTCCTGCTCCGTGAACGGCGTGTCGCGATCGCAGACGAGCTCGCCGATGGCGCGCCGCTTCCAGCGCAGCGGAAGGCGGATCGCATGCTTGCCCGCACGACCCTCGGGCCACGCGATGTTCCCGTCCTCGAGAACGAGCGCAGCGCCGGTCGCGCCGACGGCCTCCATCGTCGTCTTCACGATCGCCTCGACCGACTCCTCGAGGTAGAGCGACTCCGACACCGCCTCGGAGATCTTGGCCAGCGCCTCGAGCTCGGACACGCGGGCCTGCGCATCCGCGTACAGCTTCGCGTGCTCGATCGTCTGCGCCACCTGGGCCGCGATCGCCACGAGGAGATCGATCTCGGCCTCGGAGAACTCGTGCGGCTCGATCGTGCGCACGTTGAGCGCGCCGGCAAGCTTCTCGCGGGCCAGGATCGGTACGGCCAGGATCGACTCGTACTCGTCCTCGGGCAGGTTCGTGAACGCCTTGAAGCGCTCGTCGAGATGCGCCTGGCCCGCGATCATGATCGGCGAGCGCTCGGCGGCGGCGGTGCCCGTGATGCCCTCGCCCGGCTTCATCCGCGGCGTCCTGGTCATCTCCTCGACGCGCGTGCCGTGCGTCGCGCGCAGGATCAGCTCGTCGGCGTGCTCGTCGTAGAGGTAGACGAAGCAGGCATCGGCCTCGAGCGCGTCTGCGACCTTGCTCGCGACCAGCGCAAGCACTTCCTCGAGGTCGAGCGTCGAGTTGACCGCCGCGCTCGTCTCGGTCAGCAGTCGCAAGTGGCGCGCGGAGACGTCCACGGCCCCGATTCTGCCTTAACAAAACCCTTACGACGGGCGTGGTTTTCCGTCATACGCCGCGGATAACGTCAACGACATGAGCGTCGCGCGCCCAGAGTTGCTCCGCACGATCGGCTTTCTCGTCGCCGACGCGAAGGGCAAGATCGTCGGCACCGTGGAGGCCCCCATGTACGGGAGCGCCCCCGATGTGCCGGACGCGATCTCGGTCCGCTCGGGCTTTCTGTCGCGCCGCCGGAGCCTCGTCCCGGCCGACGCGATCTCCGAGATCGACAGCCGCAGCGGCGTGATCGGCCTCAGCGTCGACCGCGACGCAGTCCTCAGTTTTCTCTAGAACGACCACGAGCCGCTCGTGAAAGCAGCTCGCGGTCGGCCGTCAGCGGTCCTTGCCACCCGCCAAAGCGGCAAGGACCGGTGAGATCTCGATTGTCCTACTTTCGAGCGACTTCGACAAACTAGAGGACGCTCAAATACCGGTCCTGCTCCCAGTCGGTGAGCTGGACGCGGTAGTCGTCCCACTCCTTGCGCTTGAGCTCGACGTAGCGATCGAAGATGTGGGCGCCCAGAGCCTTCTTCGCCAGCTCCGAGTCGGCCAGCGCGTCGATCGCCTCCCCGAGCGTCTCGGGGAGCGACACGATCCCGCGCTCCTTCCGCTGCTCCGAGGTCAGGTGGTACAGGTTCGTCTCCATCGGCTCGGGCAGCTCGTAGCCCTGCTCGATCCCCTCAAGCCCCGCGTGGAGCAGCGCCGCGAACGTCAGGTACGGGTTGCAGGCCGGATCGGGACAGCGGATCTCGGCGCGCGTCGCCTGCTCGTTCCCGGGCTTGTAGAGCGGGATCCTGATCAGCGCCGAGCGGTTCCGCCGCGACCACGCGACGTAGACCGGCGCCTCGTAGCCGGGGACGAGCCGCTTGTACGAGTTCACCCACTGCGCGAAGACCGCTGAGATCTCACGCGCGTGGCGTAGCTGCCCGGCGATGAACGCCTTGCCGGCGTCGGACAGGTTCCACTTGTCGCCCTCCTCGAAGAAGCTGTTGCGCCCGTCGGTGAACAGCGACTGGTGCGTGTGCATCCCCGAGCCGTTCTCGCCGAAGATCGGCTTTGGCATGAACGTTGCGTGGTAGCCGGCCTTCTTCGCGATCTCCTTCACGATCAGCCGGTACGTGAGCGTGTGGTCCGCCATCTCGAGCGCCGGTGCGTAGCGCATGTCGATCTCGTGCTGCGACGGGCCCACCTCGTGGTGCACGTACTCGACCGGGATGCCCATGTGCTCGAGCGCGCGCACGGTCTCCTGTCGGAGCTCGCTCGCCGCGTCCATCGTCGTCATCGCGAAGTAGCCGCCCTCGTCGAGCGTCTCGGTCCCGCGGTCGTCCTTGAAGAGGAAGTACTCGAGCTCGGGGCCGACGTTGAACGTGTCGAAGCCCATCGACTGCATGCGGTCGAGCGCGCGGCGCAGCACGTGGCGCGGATCGCCCTCGTACGGGTTCCCGTCCGGCGTGACGACGTCGCAGATCATGCGGCCGACCTTCGTCTCGCCCTCCTTCCACGGCATCAGCCGATAGGTGCCGGGATCCGGGATCGCGATCATGTCCGACTCCTCGATCGCGTTGAAGCCGGTGATCGACGAGCCGTCGAACCCCATGCCGTCGTCGAGGGCCCCCTCGATCTCGCTCGGCGTGACCGCGAACGACT
The DNA here is from genome assembly GCA_963742635.1 of uncultured Actinomycetes bacterium. Lineage (GTDB taxonomy): Bacteria > Actinomycetota > Thermoleophilia > Gaiellales > Gaiellaceae > VAXT01. The sequence goes on along the minus strand of CAVUMW010000019.1, from coordinate 271,408 downwards.
TCAGGTGCCCCTCGAGGTCGGTGAACCAGAGGAGCAGGAACTCGACTCCGTCGTCCTTGATCTGCTTCAGAGCGTCCTTGCGGGCCTCCTCAGTGGAGGTGGCCCGGTTCTTCGACTCGACCTGCTGCGCCATGCGAAAGCCTCCTCTAAGGCGCCGACTCGGCGGCGCCGACCATAGAGGCCGTGCTGGCTTTGCCAGTACGGCCGTCTAAAACGCGAAAAGCCCCGGGCGCAGTCGCCCGAGGCTCCGTTGCCTCTCATGTCGCGGGAGCGTAGCAGGGTCACGCCTCGGCGGGTAGCTCCTCGAGGTCGGGCTCGCGGCCGTCGTGTGCGATCGCCCGGCCGTACAGCCACAGCGCGGGCGCGATGACGAGGCTGCCGGTCGCGAGCGCGGCCCGGATCCCCCACACGTTCCCGATCGCACCGAGCACGGGCCCGCCGCCCGCCTGGCCGATCGCGTTCGCCTGGCCTGAGATCGAGAGGACGGTCGCGCGGACGCTCGACTCCCTGATCTGCTCGTTCAGCCAGATCGTGTACAGCGGCCCGGCCAGGTCGCGGGCGAAGAAGACACCGAGCAATGCGGCGATCGCAAGCCACGTCGAGCCGGTCAGCGCGAACACGAGCATTGCCACCATCTCCATCGCAGTGAGCGTGAACAGCGTGCTGGTGACGACGCGACGGCCGCCGCGCTCGAAGCGCTTGATCAGCCAACTGGTCGCGACGAAACCGAGCACCAGCCCGACGAGCCAGAAGATCCCGAACCACACGACCGGATCGAGTTTCCCAACCGCCGGCAGGCCGACATCCCGCAGGAAGTGCGCCTCCTTCAGTCGGTCGAACGCCTCGGCGGACATGCCCATGAACAGCTGAACACCGACGAGGAGCAGGATCACCGGTGCCGCCCACGCATAGCGGGCGCCGCTGACGGCCGTCGAACGCAGCTCTCCCAGCGCCGACCCACGCTCGCCTCGAGGCTTCCGCTGGAAGCCGGTCTCTGGCATGAACAGGAGGCAGACGAGCCCGGCCAGAACCGTGATCGCGCCGCCGACGATTACACCCGCGCGCAGCGACCCGATCCCGATCGCGACCTGCAGGAGGAGTCCGAAAACGGCACCGACGTACCAGACGCGGGCGCCGCGCAGGAAGACGCGGCCGACCTTGTCGGCGCCGACCTCGTCGGCGATCCAGGCCTCTTCGGCGCCGCTCGTGAACGTGTACGAGAGCCCCCAGAGACCCCAGAGAGCGATGATCAACCAGGGAGCTGACACCAGGCCGACGAGCATCCACGCCACGCCCATGCCCACGTAGCCGACGATCAGCGACAGTCGGCGGCTGTACGTGTCGGCAACGACGCCCGTCGGAATCTCGAACAGGAACACCGCCGCTTCCATGGCCGTCCCCATCAGCACGAGCTGGAGCGGCGACAAGCCAAGCTCCTGGACGAGGTAGACGGCCATGACGACCCACGTCGGCATCGAGAGAAGGATCTGCAGCGCGTAGTAGAGCCGAGTCGCGTCCGCGCGTCTCATCCGGGTTTCCGCGCCAGGACCCAGAGGAACGCGACTTCCATCTCCGGCTCCTGCATCCAGACGAGCTGGTCGTCGATGAGCTCGAACCCTGCTTCGCGGACGAGCCGACGGTTGGTGTTGGCGTCGAAGCCGGAGAAGAACATGTCGACGCCGAGCCACTCGTCGACGCGGTCCTCTCCTCCGACGTGGCTCAGCGAGGCCAGGAAGAGACCGCCGGGCTTCAACCAGTGGAGGATTCGAGCGAACAGAGCCGGCTGCTCTTCCCGGGGGACGTGAACGATCGAGTAGAGCGCGGTGACCGCGTCGAACGTCTCGGCGGGGAAGGCCAGCTCCGTGAAGTCGGCTTCGTGGAAGGTTGCTTCAGGAACCGCGGCGCGGGCGAGCTGGAGCTGCCGCTCCGAGATGTCCACTCCGGTCACATCGAACCGGTCGGCGAGACGGGAGATCTTGGCGCCGTTCCCGCAACCGAGATCGAGTACGCGAGCGCCTGCCGGAAGGCGGTCTGCCAGCTCGTCCACGAAGCGCTCCCAGGGATCTCCCACCACTTGCGCCATCCACTCGCCGAAGCGATCCGCGAGGGCGTCGTAGCCCGCCTCGACGGTCCTCTTCCGCCCGTCGGCGACGGTCATCCAAGCCCCTGTAGCGGGAGCGGCGCGACCATCGTGATCGACACGTCGCGGTACTCGTATCCGAGGAGCTCATTGATGCTGCGCATTCCCTCGTTTCCCTGCTGCGTCCAGGTCACGACCTCGCGAAAACCATGTTCTGCAGCCCAGGCGAGCTCCATTCGCTTGAGCGTCGTGGCGAGCCCGCGATGACGCCAGTCGCGGCGGGTGACCGTCAGCCCGTCCTCGGCGACGCCGTCGTTGTCGTGCTGGACGAGGCCGGACCAGCCGACGATCTCCCGGCCGGCGAGCGCGACGAATGAGCCGTCCGGTAGCGTGGCCTCCTCCCGAAGCCAGGTCTCGAGGGAGATCTGAGCGGGCCGCTCCAGCGCCATGTCCCTGTAGCCCTCGCACGCGAGGGGATAGGCCTCGCGCAGGAGTGACGGGCGCTCGGCCACCGTGACGACCTCGATCCCGTCGGGCAGGGGAGGCGGATCCGGCTCGTCGCCCAGATGCTTCACCTGCTCGACCTGGCGATCGGTCTCGCGGAAGCCGAATCGCTCGGCAAACGGTCGCGATTCCTCTTCCTCGAGGTGTGTCCCGACCTTGTCCCCGGTCGCATGGGTGATGAGCTGGCGGAGAAGCGCGGTGCCAACTCCGCGGCGGCGGGCCTGCGGCAGCACTCGGACCTTGACGCTGAAGCGGTCTCGGAGATCGGAGAGGCTGATGAGCCCGCTGCCGACGACCTCGCCGTCGAGTTCGGCGACGTAGAAGTGGCGGTCCGGGTTCGCTGCCAGGTCCGCCCGCAGCAACGCCACCGTTCCTCCCGACTCGTTCGGAAGGAGCGTCCGGCGAATGCGAATGAAAGCATCGAGGTCCGCGTCGCTCTCGGCTGCGCGGACCTCGATCATCCCGACCGCTTCAGCTTGCCGTGGCGCTTCGCGTACCGCTCGCCACGGCGGAAGACCTCGAGCCCGAGCGGGACCGAGACGATCCCGATCAGGATCAGCGGCCAGATGTCCGGCCACATCGCGCTGATCCCGGCGCCGTTGATGATCGCGTCGCGAATCCCGTCGAGCGCGTAGGTGGCCGGCGAGATCTTGGCGAGCCACTGCATCCACTCCGGCAGCACGCTGACCGGGTAGTAGACGCCGGAGACGACGAGCAGCACCCCCTGCGCGACGAATCCGAGCTGCGTGCCCTTCTCGGGCGAGATCAGGGGCAGGACGGCGGTCATCATCCCGATCCCGATGAACGAGATCGACGCGACGACGAGCACGATCAGCGCGGCGGCGAAGTTCGCGTGCGCGAGCTCGAGGTGGAAGAACAGCGCGACGACCGCGAACAGCAGGATCGCCCGGATCACGCCGTAGACGATCGCGAAGAGGCCCATCCCGAACAGATGGATCGGGCGCGAGAGCGGCGCCATGAACGTGTACTCGATCGTCCCCTCCCAGCGCTCCCAGGCGACCGTCTCCGTGAGGATCTCGAAGATGATCCCGAGGTAGGCCCAGACGACCGCGCCGACGAGCAGGATCGTCGTCACCTCGTTGACGTCGATCTTCCCGCCGCCGGCCTCGATGCCCTTGGCGATGAAGACGATCGTCAGCGTGTTCGCGACCGTCCAGAGGAAGAACGCGACGTCCCACCAGATGTAGCGCTTGACGAGGTAGATGTTCCGCTCGACGACGCCGGCGAGGCCGATCAGCTCGTGGCGGAGGGTTGCCGCTGCGCCCGGCATTACTTCTCGTCCTCCTCGGGCTTCTCGTCCTCGAACGCCTTGCCCGTCGCGGCGAAGAACGCCTCCTCGAGCGTCTCGGCCCCGTAGCGGCGCTTGAGCTGGTCGACCGGCTCGAGGCAGAGCAGGCGGCCGTCGTCGAGGATCCCGATCCGGTCCGCGAGGGCCTCGGCCTCGTCGAGGTCGTGCGTGCAGAGCAGGATCGTCGCGTCGTGGGTCGCGCGGATCTCGCGGATGAAGTCCTGCACCTCGAGCTTCGAGCGCGGGTCGAGGCCCGTCGTCGGCTCGTCGAGCAGGAGCAGGATCGGCTGCGTCAGGAGCGCACGGGCGAGGGCGACCTTCTGCTGCATCCCGCGCGAGAGGTCCTCCATCGCCTCGTTGCGCCGGGCCGCGGGGAAGCCGACGCGCTCGAGGATGCGCGGGATCTCGTCACGGGTCTGGCCGGCCGTGAGCCCGTAGAACCTGGCCGCGTAGGACAGGTTCTCCGTCGACGACATCTTCTTGAAGAACGACGCCTCGACCGAGACGCGGTTCACGAGCCGGCGCACGGCCCGCGTGTCGGAGATGTCGTGCCCGAAGATGGTTGCGCTGCCCCCGTCCAGTAGGAGCAGCGTCGACAGCAGGCGGACCAGCGTCGACTTGCCCGACCCGTTCTGGCCGAGGATGGCGACGCACTCGCCGCGGGCGATCTCGAAGCTGATCCCGCGCAACGCGTCGACGCGCTCGCGGCGTCGGCGCAGGCCCGAGCGCCGGCCGTCGCTGCGGCGGAACTCCTTGCGCAAGTTCTTGACTTCTACTGCGGGCACGTGCTGCTCCAGACTCGGCTCGAAGGGACACGGAAACGGCGCACCAACCTGCGTTTCAGGCCGTGCGCGCGGAAACCGGAATCAGCCGAGGCGCAACATCGCGGCGCTCAGGGTACCCACACCTCCGGCGCAGCACAAGGCTTGCCTCCGTCCGCACTCGCGCCTAGAGTGGACTCAGGTGCTCGCCGCAGAAGGCGGGCGCCGAGGCAATGGGGCCTCGGGACTCTCGTCAGTCCCGGGGCCTTTTTTGTTGGTCCGACAAGGAGGAGGCGGCATGTCCGAGCTGGAGACGAAGCACTACATCGCGAACGGGGCGAAGGAAGCTCCCGCCGCACGGGAGGCGCTCGAGTGGGCCGGGCAGACGCAGGCGCAGCTGGTCGACCTGAAGTTCTGCGACCTGCTCGGCCGCTGGCAGCACATGACGCTGCCGCTGAGCGCGTTCGACGAGTCCGCTTTCGACGAGGGCCTCGGCTTCGACGGCTCGTCGATCCGCGGCTGGCAGGGCATCTCGGAGTCGGACATGCTGCTCATGCCCGACCCGGCGAGCGCGATCCTCGACCCGTTCACCGAGGCGCCGACGCTGTCGCTCGATCTGCGAGATCGCCGACCCGGTCACCCGCGAGCCATACGAGCGCGACCCGCGCGGCGTCGCCAAGCGCGCCGAGGCCTATCTCCGCGAGACGGGCATCGCCGACACGGCCTACATCGGCCCCGAGTGCGAGTTCTTCGTCTTCGACGAGGTCTCCTACGACCTCGGCCCGAACCACTCGCACTACGCGTTCGACTCCGCCGAGGGCCACTGGAACTCCGGGCAAGCCGGGGCTCGGCTACACGATCCGCGAGAAGGAGGGCTACTTCCCGCCGGCGCCGCACGACACGCTCCACGACCTGCGCACGGCGATGGTGCTGACGCTCGAGCGGCTCGGCATCCCGTGCGAGTTCCACCACCACGAGGTCGCGTCCGGCGGCCAGTGCGAGATCGACCTCCGCTACCAGACGCTGACCCGCATGGCCGATCAGGTCATGACCTACAAGTACGTCGTCAAGAACGTCGCCCGCGCGGCCGGCAAGACCGTGACGTTCATGCCGAAGCCGCTCTTCGGCGACAACGGCTCGGGCATGCACACGCACCAGTCCCTCTGGAAGGAGGGCACGCCGCTGATGGCCGACAAGTCGGGCTACGCAGGGCTCTCGCAGCTCGCGCGCGCCTACGTGGCGGGTCTGCTCGCGCACGCGCCGGCGCTGCTCGCGTTCTGCGCGCCGACGACGAACTCGTACCGCCGGCTCGTGCCCGGCTACGAGGCGCCGGTCAACCTCGTCTACTCGCAGCGCAACCGCTCGGCGTGCATCCGCATCCCGATGTACTCGGAGTCGCCGAAGGCGAAGCGCGTCGAGTTCCGCTGCCCGGACGCGGCGGCGAACCCGTACCTCGCGTTCGCGGCGATGCTGATGGCCGGGCTCGACGGCATCGAGAAGGGCCTCGAGCCGGGCGAGCCCGCCGACTACGACCTCTTCGAGGAGGATCGCGGCCGTGTCGCCAGGTGCCGGGCTCGCTCGCCGAGGCGCTCGACGCGCTCGAGGCCGACCACGAGTTCCTGACCGCGGGCGGCGTCTTCTCGGAGGAGCTGATCCGGACCTGGATCGCCTACAAGCGCGAGAACGAGGTCGACCCGGTCGCGCTCCGGCCGCACCCGGCCGAGTTCGCCCTCTACTTCGACGCTAGGCCGTTGGAGATCAGGGAGCTTCGGGAGGAGGACTGGCCGGAGGTGCGCGTGATCTTCGAGCAGGGCATCGCCGGCAAGAACGCGACCTTCGAGACCGAGGTTCCCTCGTGGGAAGCGTGGGACCGCTCGCAGCTCGACGGCCATCGGTGGGTGGCCGTCGAGGGCGGGCAGGTCGTGGGCTGGGCCGCGGCGCACCCGGTGTCGTCGCGGCCGTGCTACCGCGGCGTCGCCGAGCACAGCGTCTACGTCGCACGACGATGGCAGGGCCGGGGGATCGGGCGCGCGCTTGCTCGAGCGGCTGTTCGAGCAGCACCGAGGCCGACGGGATCTGGACGATCCAGACCGGCGTCTTCCCCGAGAACGAGGCGAGCCTCGCGCTGCACCAGAAGTGCGGCTTCCGCGTCGTCGGCACGCAGGAGCGGCTCGGGAAGCTGGACGGCGTCTGGCGCGACGTCGTCGTCCTCGAACGACGAAGCGAGGTGATCACGTGACGAAGGTCGAAGCGGTCGTCATCCGCGAGCGGGTCGAGACGGTGATCGACGCGGTCGAGGAGGAGACGGGCCACGTGGGCGTGACCGTGGTCGAGGCGATCGGGCACGGACGCGAGCGAGGCGTCACCCACGAGTACCGCGGCCGCGTGTTCGAGTCGCGGTTCCTGCCGAAGGCGCTCCTCACCTTCGTCGTCGAGGACTCGCTCGCCCGCGGCGTCGTCGCCGCGATCGCCGACGCCGCCCGGAGCGGCAACGAGTCCGGCGACGGGCTCGTCTGGACGACGCCGATCGAGAACGTCACGCACAACCGCACCGGCCTTCCGCTCGCGGAGGTGGAGGTCGGATGAAGACCGCCGACCTCGTCATCGCCGTCAACACGGTCTGGGTCGTCATCGCGGCCGTCCTCGTCATGTTCATGCAGGCCGGTTTCGCCTTCCTCGAGGCCGGGCTGACGCGGATGAAGAACGCGGCTCACATCGCCGGCAAGAACGTGCTCATCTTCGGCGTCTGCTCGATCGTCTACTGGGCTGTCGGCTTCGGAATCGCGTTCGGCAACGGGAACGGCCTGGTCGGGACGAGCGGCTTCTTCCCGTCCACGGATGCCTTCCTCTCGATCGGCGCCGCGCCGTTCGCGTTCTTCTCGACGATCCCGGGCTCGGCGGGCTACCTGTTCGAGGTCGTCTTCGCGGGCGTCTCGCTCGCGATCGTCTGGGGGGCGATGGCCGAGCGCGCGAAGCTCTGGGTGTACTTCGCGTTCGGCGCCTTCTTCACGGTCATCTACTCGGTCGTCTCGCACTGGATCTGGCACCCGGGCGGCTGGCTCTTCTCGCTGGGCATGCAGGACTTCGCCGGCTCGACCGTCGTCCACTACCAGGGCGCGCTCGCCGCGCTCGCCGGGGCGCTGCTGCTCGGCCCGCGCATCGGCAAGTTCGGCCACGACGGGCGCGCGAACCCGATCCCGGGCCACAACATGCCGTACGCCGTGCTCGGGACGCTGATCCTGTGGTTCGGCTGGTTCGGCTTCAACCCGGGGTCGACGCTCGGCGTCGTGACCGGCGACAAGATCGGCTACTTCGCCTACGTCGCGCTGACGACGAACCTCGCCGCCGCGGCGGGCGCGCTCGGCGGGATCGGCGCAGCGTGGCTCGTGCTCCGCAAGCCGGACGTCTCGATGATGCTGAACGGCGTGATCGCCGCGCTCGTCGCGATCACGGCGGCGTCCGGATTCGTCGCGCCCTGGGCCGCGGTCGTGATCGGCGCCGTCGCCGGCTCGATCGCGGTCGTCGGCGTGCTCTGGGTCGAGCGGATCGGCATCGACGACCCGATCGGCGCCGTCGCGGTGCACGGGATGGCCGGCGTCTGGGGGACGCTCGCGATGGGCCTGTTCGCCGTGCCGGCGCTCGCGTCGAACCTCGCCACGGGTTCCGGCGGCCTCTTCTACACCGGCAGCTTCCACCAGCTCGGCGTGCAGGCGCTCGGGCTCGTCGACGGTCGGCGTGTTCACGTTCACGCCTGTCGTTCGGCGTGCCTCTGGGCGCTGAACCGGCTCTGGGGCATCCGCGTCGAGGAGCACGTCGAGACGGCCGGCCTCGACGTCGCCGAGCACGGCATGTGGGGCTATCCCGAGTTCTACATCCCGGTCCCCGGCGGCTACGGCACCGAGTCCCACTGGCACCTGCTCGGCCACTCGCACCGCCACGAGCCGATGGCGGAACCGGTGGCCCAGGAGCAGGCCGCATAACGCTTCCGAATCGCTAACGGAAGGCAAACGAATCGGGCGTAGAGTCGGTGTCGTGAAGGCTCGTCGTCGCCGCGCTCGCCGCGCTCGTCGCGCTGTCGGCGGCGGGCGCCGCTGCTCCACAGAGCCTCGCCCTGCTGCACGTCGGATTTCGACCCGCAGTGGTCGCAGGACGGTTCGCGGATCGCGTTCATGCGCCAGGACCCCGAGCGGGCTCAGCGCCGTTGTACACGATGGCGGCCAGCGGCGGAGACGAGCGCCGGCTCGTGTCCCTCGGGGCGGACTTCGGAACCTGGCAGGACTACCCGACGCGCCCGTTCCTGTCGCCCGACTGGACGAGGGTCGCCCTGATCGTCACGGCGCAGTCCGTCGCGGAGCCTGAAGATCGAGAGCGTCGACGGCTCGCACCGCCGTCCTCGAATCGGAACCGACGTCGTCAGCTTCGCGTGGTCGCCCGACGGCCGTCAAATCGCGTTCCACGAAACGGACTTCGGCAACAACAGCACGATCTTCGTCGCGAAGAGCGACGGGAGCGGCCTGCGAAGCCTCGCGGACCGGTGCAGCGCCGGCGTGGTCGTCCGGAAGCGACCGCATCGCGTTCGTCGCTCCCGACGGAAAGCTCTACGTCGTGCACGCCGACGGAAGCGGGCGCAGGCTCGTGTTCGACGGCAACGGCGCGTCATCTACGCGCCTTCCTGGTCACCGCTCGGCGACCAGATCGCGTTCTCTCGCCCGTCGCAACTGGTGGGTCGTCGAGCTCAGCGGAACGGATCGTTCCGTACACCCCGACCGACTACCGCGCGACGCCGCCGCAGTGGTCCTCCGACGGCTCGCTGGTCGCCGTCGAAGCTCCGCCCCGGCTTTCCGTCGTCCGGATCGGCAACGAAGGAGCACTGGTCAGTTCCACGGACCGCCGCGACCCCACCTGGTCGCCCGTCGCGGACGAGCTCGCCGCAAGCTTCCCCGGCCCCTGCCGGCGAAACGGGATCTACCGGATGGCCGTCCCTTCAACGAGCCGGCGGTTGACGCTCGACTGCCATATCCGTGGCACCGAGCGGGGCCGACGTGCTGACAGGAACGCCGTTCAGGGACATCATCACCGGCCTCGCAGGGGACGACGAGCTACTCGGCGGCGACGGAGTAGGACCGGCTCATCGGCGGGCCGGGAGGCGACACGCTCCTCGGCGGCAACGAGGGCGACCGCCTCGAGGGCGGCTACGGCGCCGACCTCTTGATCGGCGGCAGCTTCCAGCAGGATCCGAACACGACTGTCGATGACTCGGCTCATCGGCGGGCCGGGAGCGGACGAGCTGCGCGGCGGCCCGGGTTCGGACAGCCTCACCGGCAACACGGGGAACGACGTCCTCCGCGGAGGGACCGGCGAGGACTCGCTGTACGGCGGTCCGGGAAACGACCGGATCTTCGCTTCGGGCGATCCCACGGACGAGCAAGGACGAACGGCACACGACTTCGTCGCCTGCGGGGGCGGCCGTCACGACGTCGCATTCGTCGATCGGGCAGACCGAGTGTCTGGCTGCGAAACGGTCCATCGCCGTTGAGCGACGTCTTGCACGGCGGTCTCCTTGGCCTCATCCTCGCGTGCCTCGTCGCCGTCGGCGGCAGCAACTCGGCTTCGGCCGGCCTCTACGTGCCACCGCCTCTGCACCGATTCCTCGCCTGTCTGGAGCGCGGATGGATCGAGCATCGCGTTCCTGCGCCAGTCGGCGTCCAACGTGTTGACGGTGCACTCCGTTCCCGCCTTCGGCGGAAACGTCACGCTGCTTGCCACGCTGCCCGACGGGGCGGCGTACCCGAACCTGTCTCCGGACTGGACGAAGGTCGCATTCCGCTTCGGCACCGACCTCCGGATCATGGACATCGACGGTTCCGGTGTGACAGACATTCCGATCGACACCTACGACCTGGCCTGGAGCCCTGACAGCGACTCGCTTGCCATCAGCACGAACACCGAGCTCTTCGTCGTCCGAGCCGACGGCAGCGGCCTCCACAAGGTGGCCGACGGCAAGTATCCGGCGTGGTCTCCCGACGGATCCCGACTCGCGTTCGTCGCCTTCCCGGACATCGCCCTCGTCGATCGGAGCGGCAACGACTGGCGTCGCGTCTGGCGAGCTTCCGAGTGGAGCGGGCCACCCGGGTGGTCTCGCGACGGTCAGCGCCTCGCTTTTCCGAGTGACGGGCGGCTCCGGGTGATCGCCGCCGACGGCGCGGTCGTCACCAGCTTCGGTGGCAGCTACGTCACGAATCTCAGGCCCTCCTGGTCGTTCGACGGAGAGCGGCTGGCCTCGGCGAACGGGCTCGGAATTTCAGTCTTCGACCTCGGGACCCGGCGCGAACGCCGATTGCCTCTGGCGTACACGATCGCCTGGGCTCCGAGCGCCAACGTGATCGCCTTCGAGGGGTACGGCCCCTGCTCCTGGGCCGGGATCCACGTGGCCTCCGCGATCTCCGGGCCCAGTCGGCGCCTCACGCTCGGCTGTCGAATCGACGGCGACGCTCGCGACAACGTCCTCGAGGGAACCGAGTGGCGGGATGTGATCAGAGGGTTCGGTGGAAAGGATCGGATCTCCGGCGGCCCAGCCACGGACCTGCTCTACGGAGGACCCGGCGACGACGTGATCCGCGGTGGCCCGTACCTCGTCGACAGCGGCGACATGATCGACGGCGGCTCTGGCAACGACATCCTCCACGGCGGCCGCGGCCGAGGGAGGCAACCATGGCGCGGACGACGTGTTGTTCGGCCGGTCCGGAGCTGACGTCCTCAGCGGGGGGCCGGGCCGCGATGTCCTCAGCGGCGGCAGCGGGCCCGACACGATCCATGCCCGCGACGGCGAGCGAGACGTGGTCAATTGCGGACGGGGGCGCGACGTGGCGCTCGTCGACCAGTTCGACCGTGTGGCGCGCGACTGCGAGTCCGTTCGGCTCGGGCGGCCCTAGCTCGTCGACTCAGTGGACGACGAGGACCTTCAGGATGACGATGCTCAGCCCGAGGACGAGATTCAGCCCGACCACGACTGCGGTGCCCGTTTTGCTCAGGCGCTCCAGCCGCGCGTAGCGCACTCCCTGGACCGCCAGCGCCGCGACGCCGAGCCCGAGAGCAAGCCACACGGCCGTTGAGCCGCCGAACGCTCCGATCGCGCCGAGCGACGAGGGCGAGCGCGGGCAGTACGACCGCCAGTCCGATCGCCCGCTCGCGATGCGCGATCTGTCCGAGCTCGGCCGCCGTCAAGCGCCTCCGGAGCTGAAGGCTTTCCGCGAGCCCGTGCGCGTAGATGTGCGCGGCCCAGAAGACGAGCGTGGTCACGACGACGACCGCGAAGAAGTTCCACAGCTTGTCCGGAACGCGGGCGCTCCCGCGACCAGAGTCGCCATGACGATGATCGTCCCGTAGACGGTCCCCGCGATCGTCTCGGACGAGCCCGCGAGCAGCTCGCGGAACGCCCTCGAGGACGGCTTAACCAACCGGGAGCCAGCCGTCGCGATAGCTCCCAGGAACCATGGTTGGATGATAAGAGTCCGGCGTGGCGGCTACAGGTGCCTGAACGTGACGCTCACGCGCCGCGTGACGTCGTCGGCGCACGTGGCCCCGCATCCGCAGCTGCGACCGCGCGGGTTCAGGGACCGCTCAGGCTCCCGATCGTCAGCGCGACGAGGTCCGAGGACGTGGCGGTGGGGTGCTGAGCGCTCGCGTCGTCGATCCAGCAGCCGACGTAGACGGAGCCCGGTGCGTCGAACGTCGCTGCGAAGGCCAGCGGGAGCGTTCCGTCGCGCACCGCACCGGTGCCCGCCGCCCCGACGCGCAGCGTTGCCGGTGAGCCGATTCGCGGGCCTGCGGATCCTGGGCCCTGGGCCTGGCACGTGACCGTGACGTCCTCCAGTGCGTGCAGGGAGACCTGCGCGTTGAACGCGTACTTGCCGACCGGCAGCGTGCCGCTCGCGAGGACCGTCGTCGCGGTGTCCGAGGTCGTGCCGCTGATCTCGACCGCGTTCGCGTTCCGCGCCTCGAAGGCATTCGGGAGGCCGCCCGCCTCGCCCTTGTCGCCCTTGACGCCCGGCGGGCCCTGAAAGCCGCGCGGGCCGCGATAGCCGCGAGGACCTCTCGGGCCGCGGCGTGCCTGCTTGGCGGGCTTCGCCACCCGCACCACGTGTCTGACGGTCTTCTCGGCAGCGTTCCCGAGCGGCGTCGCACCGAGCAGGGCGACGACGAGCGCTGCGGCGGAGAGTGCGACGGCGAGGCGCTGCAAGGCGCATTTGAAGCTAGCACCGTGCCGTGCTCTTGCCTACCCGATCGCGAAGGTCACCCGAACCGTTGCCTGGACCTGCTGCCTCCCGGGCTCGATCGGAGAATCGGCGCTTCTCAGCGCGAGCGCGACAGGGTAGTACGGCCCCGGCTCACTGCCGTTCTCGGTGATTGCAGTCACACGGCCGAGTTGCACTCCCGCGGCCTCGGCGAGAACACGTGCCTTGGCGCGGGCATTGCCGACGGCGGCCCGGAGAGCCTTGGCCTGCTGCCCGGCTTCGTCGGAACGGCTGAGCGTCGGCCCGTAGACGTCGTTGGCGCCGGCCTTCGACGCGGCGTCGAGAATCGCGCCGGCCTTCGCGAGCTCGCGGATCGTGACCGACACCGAGTTGTCGGCCGAGTAGCCGTTGTCCGGCGTACGCTCGAGTACGCTGCGACAGCGAGACGTCCTGCGTCTGCACGTCTGCCTTGACGACTCCGGCGGCGAAGAGCGCCGCGAGCACGCGGCGCATCCGTTCGGAGTTCGCGGCGAGCGCTTCACGGGCGGTCCGCCCGTTGGTCTGGACGCCGAGCGAGAACTGGGCCTGGTCGGGAACGCTCTGCACGGTTCCGGTCCCGGCGACGGTGATCCCACCGGACGGCTCGGACGCGCCACCGGCGAGATCGGGCCGCCCGACTCCCGCGAGTGCGACGACTGCAGCGCCCACGACGACGAGCGCGGCGATACGGATCGGTTTCATGACTTGCTCCTTTCGAATGCTCGATCCAGTACGCCGCCGGGGCGGCTCCGCGTCACACTGCCCGCGTGCGCTACCAGTTCGTCGACTGCCGCTGGGAGCTCGGGGCTCCGACTCGGGGGCGTGAGCTCTACCTCGAAGGGCACATCCCGGGCGCGTCGTTCCTCGACGTGGACGACGACCTCTCGGCGCCTCCGGGTCGGCGCGGCCGGCACCCGCTGCCCGATCCCGACGATTTCGCGGCGGCGGCTTCCCGCGCTGGAATCGGGGCCGGCGTGTTCGTCGTCGCGTACGGGTCGATGGGCGGCGCCGAGCGGCTCTGGTGGCTCCTGCGGCACTTCGGGCACGACGACTGCGCCGTGCTCGACTTCGACGGCGTGGCTCGGCCCGCTCACCGTCGGCGAGGAAGAGATCGACCGCGCCGTCTTCGAGCCGAAGCCGCGCTCCGACGACACGATCGAGGCGGACGAGCTCGCGGCGCGCCTCGGCGAGCTCGTCCTCGTCGACGCCCGCGTCGCCGAGCGCTTCAGAGGCGAGCCGAATCCGATCGACAAGGTGCCCGGCCGCATTCCGGGCGCGGTCAACGCACCGTGGAACGAGCCGGTGCCGGAGCTACCCGCGGGCGAGCTCGTCGCCTACTGCGGATCGGGCGTCACGTCGTCCGTCACGGTGCATCGCCTGGCCCTGGCCGGCCGCGACGCGAAGCTCTACCCCGGCTCGTGGAGCGAATGGGAACAGCGCCCCGAATTCCCGGTCGAGCGAGGCTAGGCGGTCGAGCCCTCGAGATCGGGCAGGTACTGGCGCCAGCCGTGCGGGATCTTCGGCGCGGCGAGGCGGATGAAGAGCACCGGCTGCGGGGGCCGCGGCGGCCGCTGGAGCTCCATCGAGGCCTCCTCGAGCAGGCGGTTCCCCTTCTTCAGGTTGCACGGCGCACATGAGGTGACGACGTTCTCCCAGACGGAATCACCGCCCCGGCTGCGCGGCACCACGTGGTCGAGCGTGAGCCGCCCGGAGGTCGTCCCGCAGTACACGCAGCGCCAGCCGTCGCGGGCGAAGAGGGCCCGGCGGGAGATCTTCCGCTGGACGGCGCGCGGCACCTTCACGTACTGGACGAGACGGATCACATGCGGCCACGGGTACGTGTCGCTGGCCGAGCGGAGCGGCTGCTCGAGCTCCTCGATCACCTCGGCCTTGCCCTTGAACACGAGCACATGCGCCCGTCTCACGGACGTCACGTTCAGCGGCTCGTAGCTCGCGTTCAGGACGAGAACCTGCGTCATGGCAGGAAAAATGTAGCTACTGGCCGCGAAATCGCGATGCCTTTTAGGATTCGGCCGTGGGGTTGAGCGCGGCTGCGTGGATCGCAATCGGCGCGGCTTGCGTGGCCGTCGTCGCCCTCGGCGTGAGCGCGTACCTGTTCGTGCAGATCAGGCGCGTGCGCGCGAACCAGCTCGTCCTCCTCGGCGGCGGGAAGGACGACCTCGTCGATTTCGCCGTCTCGCTGCAGGCGCGCATGGACGACCTGCACGGCGCAGTCTCCGAGGTCGCGGCTGCTTTGTCCCGGGTCGATCGCCGTGTCGACGGCTCGATCACGAACACGTCGCTCGTCCGCTACGACGCCTACGAGGGCGCGGGCGGGCACCAGTCGGCGTCGATCGCCCTCCTCGACGCGAGCCGCACCGGAGTCATCGTCAGCGCGATCCAGGGCCGCGACTACGCGCGGATCTACGTCAAAGAGCTCGAGCGCGGCCAGCCGAACGTCGCCCTCTCACCGGAAGAGCAGGCTGCGGTCGAAAAAGCCATGGCCGGCTAGGAAACGCTGAACTGGACCTGGTATTGCGCTGAGTTGTTGGTCCTGTTCGTCTCGCCCGGGACCGGGTCGACCTCGACCGTGAGCGTCGTCTTCTGGTCGAGCGGCGGTAGGCCGAGGCCGCTGAAGGAGACGCTCTCCTCGTTGCCCGAGTCGATCAGCGGGATCGTCTTGCGCGCCTTGATCGGCTTCGGGCTCTGCTGGATGGTCAGCGTCACGCGCAGGCCGACCTCCTGCGCGCAGCCCGAGTTCTTGACCGTCACGGTGAACACGAGGTCGGGACTGAGCGGAATCGTGTTCAGGCTGCTCGTGGACAGATCCTTCCCGCTCGGGAGCGCCTTCGTGGAGACGAGCCCCGTGCCTCGCGGCGAGCAGTTGGTGCCTCCGGCCGCGGCGCCGTGGATGCGCTGCCACAGCGACTTCATCGAGGCCGTGGTGGCGATGTCGGGGTTCGCGAGGAAGATCGAGTCGGGGACGTTGACGCCGGTGACGCCGAGCCGCTGCAGCTCGCTCTTCGTCGGCTCCTTGAACAGGTCTTGCCAGATCACGTCGCTCGCGATCAGCCGCTGCATCTGCACGGCGAGCTCTGCGCCGGCCTGATTGGCGTTCTTCGACGAGGCCGTGCTCCGGAAGGCGTCGGTCATGCCCCGGAGGCCGTTCGTGCGCAGGTCGAGCGCGTCGAGCATGTGCGCGTCCTCGTTGCGCAGGCGTCCCGGGGCGTCGAGCCCGCGAGCGGCGGAGGCGATCTGCTCCTGCTGGCGCGCCAGGCCGGAGAGCTCGCTCTCGACGTCCGACTCCTTCGTCCCGCGGGTCGTCAGCAGCGCGTTGAAGTTCCGGCCCAGCCGCTGGGACTGCTGGCCGTAGGTCTGGACCTTCTCCACGTAGTGGCGGTACGCGTCCTTCCGCTTGTTCTCGCGGCACCCGTTCACCCACAGGACGAGGAGGAGCACGATCAGGATCGCGAAGCTGATCAGGCCGATCAGGCGCAGGAGCGGCGTGAGGCCGGTGGGCGGGCGTACGGGCGGTCGCGGTCCTCGCCGCGGGCGTTCCTCTGGTGTCTCCCTGGTGTCCGGCTCCTCGAAGAAGTCGAACTCGATGTCGTCTCGCTCGCTCATCAGGGCTCGGAGCCGCGTCACTGTATCGCTTCGCCCGGTCGGTGCAGGAGTTTTGAGGAGCGGAGCCAAGGGTGAGCAACGTTGTCGAGCGCCGTCGAACCCGTCGCCTCGAACGGTCTCGTCCTGGACCGCTATCGGCCCCTGCGCCCACTCGGCAGCGGCGGCTCCGGATCGGTCTGGCTCGTCCGCGACGAGCTCTCCGGTGAGCAGTTCGCGCTGAAGATCATCGCGCGGGAGGGCCGCGCCGCGCCTCGGGCCGAGCGCGAGGCCGAGGCGGCGACGACGCTGCGCCACCCGCACTGCCTGCGCGCGTACGGGCTCGAGACCGACGACAAGCACCTGTACATCCCGTACGAGTACGTCCCGGGCGACACGCTGCGGCAGGCGCTGCGCACGCACCAGCTCGGCGACGAGGGCGCCGTCGAAGCGGCCGCGCAGGTGCTCGAAGGTCTCGCCTTCGCACACGCGCGCGGGATCGTTCACCGCGACGTGAAGCCGTCGAACGTGCTGCTCGCCGAGGAGGAGCGCATCTCGGTGCGGCTCTTCGACTTCGGGCTGGCCCTGATGGCCGACGCCGACACGCTCACGGCCGTCGGCGACGTGCCCGGCACGCTCGCGTACATCTCGCCGGAGCGGCTGCACGGGCACGAGGCCGGCCCCGCCGCGGACGTGTGGGCGGTCGGGGTCCTGCTCTGGGAGGCGCTCGCCGGGCATCACCCGTTCTGGCGCACGTCGCCGCTCGAGACGGGCGAGGAGATCAAGACCGGCGCGCCTTCGATCCGCGAGGCGCGGCCCGACCTGCCGGACGGGCTGATCGCGGCGGTCGACGCGGCTCTGTCGGTCGACCCGGAGCGTAGGCCGGCCGCTGCGGCGCTCGCGGTCGATCTCCGCGAGGCGTGGCAAGAGCGCTCGAGGCGCCGGGCTCGGGCTCCCAGGCGGCCGCGCGCCCGACGTCGACCGCCGGAAGCTGGTGGAGCGGGTCGCGCCGGCCGCACTCGCCGCGCTCGCCGTGGGCTGGACGGCGTCTGCGCTGCCGTTCTACCCCGCGTTCTGGCCGGGTCTGCTCGCCGCGTTCGCCGCCGCCCTGACTCTCGTTCGCCCGCGCCTCGGGCTCGCGCTGGCGCTCGCGGTCCCGGTGTTCCCGCTCGGCAACATCTCGTTCGGGCTCGCGGTGCTCTACGGCGCGGCTGCCATCGGCTGGTTCGCAGTCAGCTGGGGCGATGCGCGCTGGGGGCTCCTGTTCTGCTCGGGGATGGTTCTCGGGCCGCTGGGCCTCCTCGGGCTCGCGCCGCTCGTGGCGTTGCAGGCTCGAGGACTCGTCAGGCGCGCGCTCCAGACGGCTGCGGCCGTCCTGTTCGCGGGCGCCGTCGCGGCGATCCGTGGCGTGCCGGTGCCCTTCGCGGGCGAGTCGCCGTCTCTCGGTATCGCCGGGAGCGAGCACCCGATCGCCGTTCTGCAGGCCGTCTGGCAGTGGGCTCTGGGCGTGCCCGCGCTCGGACTGGAGGCGCTGATCCTGGCGGTCGTGGCCGCATGCATTCCGCTCGCCGTCCGCGGCTCCGACCTGACGATCGCGATGTTCGCCGGCGCCGTGCTCACCGCGACGCTCGTCGCCGCGCCGACCTCGAGCGCAGTTCCGCTCGTGCTCAGCGGTTGGGCGATCTATCTCGCGCTCACGCTGATGTCCCGTCGCCGCCCGCAGGAATCCGCCGACAGACGCAGATTCGGCGCAGTCCTGTCACTGACACGTGCGGCCTTCGCCGATAGGCTGAAAGCGGTGGGTGGTCCGCGGCGGCCCCGACCGAGGTCTCGACCGAGGCAACGAATTCCCGCCGCAGGCGCCCGGTAAAATCGCCGACGGGGTAGAACCCCGCCCGTGACTGTGCTTCGAAACATCGAGCAGAAGATCGAGGCGCTTTTCGAGGGCGTCTTCGGCCGTGCGTTCCGAACCCACGTCCAGCCGGTCGAGCTGGCGCGCAAGCTCGCGAAGGAGATGGACGACCACCGCATGGTCTCGGTGTCGCGCGTCTACGCGCCGAACGAGTACTCGGTCTACCTCTCGCCGGCCGACCGCGAGCAGTTCGCGAGCTACGAGGAGTCGCTCGTCAATGAGCTCCAGGAGTACCTCGGCGAGCACGCGAAGCGCGAGTCGTACGTCCTCCTCAGCCCGCCCAAGATCCTCATGAACACGGACTCGGACCTCGAGGTCGGCGAGTTCGGAATCGCAACCCGCATGGTCCAGCCCGAGCCGGGCGAGGAACAGGCGGAGCCGCTCCCGGCCGCGCCGCCTGCCGGAGCGACGATGGTCTACCGCCCGACGACGCCCGAGACCCAGGCCGCCACCCCGGTCGAGCTGGGCGTCCAACCCGAGGTCGTCACGCTCGACGCGAACGGCAAGCAGCACGCCGTCGACAAGGTGAGCACGCTCATCGGGCGCTCGAAGGACTGCGACATCCGGCTCACGGATCCGAACGTCTCGCGCCGCCACGCCGAGCTCCGGCAGGAGGGCACCGCGTACTGGATCCTCGACCTCGGCTCGACGAACGGGGTAACAGTGAACGGCCGCCGCCAGCAGCGCGCGCAGCTCCAGAACGACGACCGGATCACGGTCGGCTCGACCGAGCTCGTCTTTCGACGATCGGCGGCGTGAGAGGTTGACCAGGAATGGATCGACCGGTCATTTCGACGGACACACGGGCGAAGCCCGTGCGCCCTGAAGCCGGACCGCAAGCGGTGCCTCGGGCATGATCGCCGCCTCCGTCGACGTCGAGGGCGCGCTGCTCCTGCTGAAGGCTGCGTTCCTCGTCCTGCTCTACCTCTTCATCTGGCGCATCGTCCGCACCGCGAGCCGCGACCTCCGCCTGCCCCAGGAGAGCTTCGTGCTCGGCCCGCAGCAGGCCGCAGCCGCCGGGCTCCGGCCGGAGCCGCAACCGGAGCCGCAGATGGGCCGGCTCGTCGTGATCAGGAGCAGCGCAATCGACGAGAACACCGAGTACGAGCTCGATTCCACGGGCATCTCGATCGGCCGCGGCGGGCCAAACGACGTCCGGCTCGACGGGGACGACTACGCTTCCGCGAACCACGCCCGCGTCGAGCCACGGCGCGACGGCGTCTGGATCGAAGACGTGGGATCGACCAACGGCACGTTCGTCAACGGCGTCCGGCTCGAGCCGGGCGCGCAAGCTTGCCGCGGGCGACCTCGTCCGCGTGGGCGACACGGACCTGAGGTTCGAGACATGAGCCGCTCGGCCGCAGCACGGGGCTCTCGCATCCCGGGCGCAGGCGCCGCCGCAACGAGGACGCCTGGGTCTGCCATCCGCCGCTGTTCGCGGTCGCGGACGGCATGGGCGGCGCGCGCGGCGGCGAGATCGCGTCCCGGGTCGCGGCCACCGCGCTCGGCGAGACGGTCGACGGGAGCGGCGAGGCGCGCGTGGTCGCGCTCATCCAGGAGGCGAACCGCCAGGTCTACGAGCGTGCGCGCGAGGACTCGGACGCCTCGGGCATGGGCACGACGATCACGGTCGCCCTGTTCGAGGGCGGAATCGTCTCGATCGGCCACGTCGGAGACTCGCGCGCGTACCTGATCCGCGAACGGAAAGTCGACCAGCTGACCGAGGACCACTCGCTCGTCGCGGAGCTCGTCCGCAGCGGCCGGCTGTCGCCCGAGGAAGCGGAGTCGCACCCGCAGCGCTCGGTGATCACGCGCGCGCTCGGAACCGATCCCGACGTGGACGTCGACTCGTTCTCCGTCGAGGCCAAGCCCGGCGACCTGTTCCTGATCTGCTCCGACGGGCTCACGTCGATGGTCGGCGACGAGGAGATCCTCGACGTCGTCGAGCCGCGCCGCGACGACCTCGACGTCGCCGCGAAGGAGCTCGTCGCCGCGGCCAACCGAAGCGGCGGCGAGGACAACATCACGGTCGTCTTCTTCGAGGTCGTCGAGGACGGCGCAGCGGCTCAGTCCCCGGCCGAGACGAAGCCGATGCCCGCGCTCGGGGACGAGCCCCAGCCGCAGGCGGACGAGGACACGCTGACCGAGGCCGACCGCGTGCCCGCCGTCGACACGATGGTGGTGCCGCCCGAGCAGGCGCGCGCGATGGCCGGCATGCGCACCGACGGCGACTCCCGCCTCTTCGCCGAGGAGGAACGAGAGGCCAAGCCGCACTTCGGCGTGCAGGCGGCGCGCATGATCATCGCGATCGGGGTGATCGCGGGCCTCCTCCTGCTCGTGTACTGGCTGTTCGGCCAGAGCCAGTGATGTTCTCGCTCAGCTACCGCAACCGCGAGCTCGTCAACCTCTTCGTCGTCGCCGTGCTCACGGCCTTCGGGTTCGCGAGCGTCTACATCGCGCGCCAGGACGTCGTCTCCACGGGCTCGCTCTCGTACGCGCTCTTCTTCTTCGCCCTCTACCTCGTCGCACACGTCGTCGCCCGGATCGCGGTTCCGCAGGCCGACCCGTACCTGCTGCCGATGGCCGCGCTCCTGACCGCGGTCGGCGTGACCGAGATCTACCGGCTGAACCCGGACAACGCGTTCCGCCAGGGGCTCTGGATCGTCGTCGGCGTCGCCGCCTTCTCCGTGACGCTCCTGCTCCTGCGCTACGACTACCGGCGGCTGGAGAGCTACAAGTACCTGTTCGGGCTGGCCGCGATCGGGCTGCTCCTGCTCCCGGCGCTGCCCGTGATCGGCGAGACGGTGAACGGCGCGCGGCTCTGGGTCCACGTGGGCGGCATCCAGTTCCAGCCCGGCGAGCTCGCGAAGATCATGCTGATCGTCTTCCTGGCCGGCTACCTGCGCGAGAAGCGAGAGGTGCTCGCCCAGGGGCGGATCAAGGACTTCGGCCCGCTGCTCGCGATCTGGGGCGCCGCGATGCTCGTCCTCGTCGAGACGAACGACCTCGGGAGCGGTCTCCTCTACTTCGGGATCTTCCTGGCGATGCTCTACGTCGCCACGGCCCGCGCGTGGTTCGTCGGTGCGGGGCTCGTCCTCTTCCTCGCCGGGGCGGCCCTCGTCTACAAGGCGGTTCCGCGCGTCGAGGAGCGCGTGACCGTCTGGCTCGACCCCTGGCCGCACGCGCACACGACCGGCTACCAGATCGTCCAGTCGTCGTACTCGATCGCGAACGGCGGCTTTGCGGGCAAGGGCTGGGGCAAGGGCGTCTTCGCGACGACGAACGGGCACGACCTGATCCCGTTCCTCCCGACCGACTTCATCTACTCGGCGCTCGCTCAGGAGCTCGGGCTCGTCGGCGCCGCAGCGCTGCTGCTCGTCTACATGCTCTTCTGCCTGCGCGGCTTCCGGGTCGCGATGCTCGCTCAGGACGGCTTCTCGAAGCTGCTCGCGCTCGGGCTCACGTTCGGCTTCGCGCTGCAGACGTTCATCATCGTCGGCGGCGTCCTGCGGATCATCCCGCTGACCGGGATCACGCTCCCGTTCGTCAGCTACGGCGGCTCGAGCGTCGTCGCCAACTTCGTCCTGCTCGCGGGCCTCCTGCTCGTCTCGCACCGTGCGAATGCGTCCAGCCGGCTCGCGCTCGGAGAGCAGCCGTGAACCGTCAGATCACGCGTGTCGCCGTCGTCGGGCTCGTCCTGCTCGCGTCCCTGATCGTCGGGACGACGTACTGGCAGGCCTGGGCCGCGAACGGGCTCGCCGACCGGCAGGACAACTCGATCCAGCGCGTCGCCGAGTTCACGGTCAAGCGCGGCAAGATCATCGCCGGCGACGGGCACACGGTCCTCGCCGACAACTACCGGCGCAAGGCCGGCGGGCAGACGCTCTATTTCCGCAAGTACCCGCAGCGCGGCCTCGCGGCGCACATCGTCGGGTACTCGACCCAGGTGCGCTCGCGGGCCGGGCTCGAGGAGTCCGAGAACGACTTCCTGACCGGCTCGAACACGAACCTGAGCACCGTGCTCGACACGACGTTCGACAAGCTCAAGGGCCAGACGGTCAAGGGCAACGACCTGCACCTGACCCTGCAGCCGAAGGCCCAGCGGGTGGCGCTGAACGCGCTCGGCGGCAAGTGCGGCGCCGCGGTCGCGCTCGACACGAAGACCGGGGCGATGCTCGTCAGCGTCTCGAGCCCGACCTACGACCCGAACCTGATCGAGAACCACTTCAAGCTCGCGAGCCGCCCCAAGTTCGGCTGCTCGCCGCTCTTCAACCGGGCCGAATCGGGCCTCTACGTCCCGGGCTCCGCGTTCAAGGTCGTGACCGCCTCGGCCGCGCTCGACAGCGGCAAGTTCACCATCGACTCGACGTTCTACGACCCCGGCTTCTGCACCGAGTACGGCAAGCCGGTACTCAACTTCGCCGACCAGAACGGGCCCGAGCGCTTCGGCACGGTCACCTTCACGCAGGCGCTCCAGCACTCGATCAACGCCGTCTTCTGCAACATCGGCAAGGCGCTCGGGGCGAAGGCGATCCTCAACCACGCCAAGAGGTTCGGGTTCTACGCGGTACCGCCGCTCGAGACGCCGGTCAACGAGCGGGCGATCAGCGGGCTCTACAACAAGGGCAGGCTGTTCTTCCCGAAGAACGACTTCGACGTCGACCCGGGCCGGCTCGCCTTCGGCCAGGAGCGGATGCTCGTGACGCCGCTCCAGATGGCCATGGTCTCGGCCACGATCGCGAACGGCGGCGTCGTCATGCGGCCGTACGTCGTCGACAAGGTGACCGCCCCGGACGGCTCGACCGTGGTCACGACGAAGCCGGATCCGCTCGGGCGGGCCGTCGCCGCGCAGCACGCGGCCGAGATCAACCAGATGATGCAGGCGGTCGTCACCGGCGGCACGGGCACCGCGGCCCAGATCTCCGGGATCAGGGTGGCCGGCAAGACAGGAACCGCCGAGACCGGTGAGAACCATGTGAACACGACCTGGTTCATCGCCTTCGCGCCAGCCGACAATCCGCGCGTGGCCGTCGCGGTCGTCGTCGAGCGCCAGCACGCGACCGGCGGCGAGGTCGCTGCCCCGATCGCCAAGCAGATCATGGAGGCGCTGCTCCGGTGACCCTCTCGGACACGCTCATCAACACGCTCTTCGACGGCCGCTACCGGATCATGCGCAAGCTGGGCTCGGGCGGGATGGCGGACGTCTACCTGGCCGAGGACGAGGAGCTCGGGCGGCGGGTCGCGATCAAGATCCTGAACGACAAGTACGCGCCCGACGACCAGTTCGTCGAGCGGTTCCGCCGCGAGGCCAAGAACGCCGCAGGCCTGTCGCATCCGAACATCGTGTCGATCTACGACCGCGGCGAGGCCGAGGGCACGTACTACATCGCGATGGAGTACCTCGACGGGCGGAGCCTCAAGGAGCTCGTCGTCGCACGCGGGCCGCTCCCGATCCCCGACGCGATCGCGGCCACGCGTCAGGTGCTCGGCGCCCTTCGGTTCGCGCACCGGAAGGGCGTCGTCCACCGGGACATCAAGCCGCACAACGTGATGGCGGATGCCGACGGGCGCCTGAAGGTGACGGACTTCGGGATCGCCCGCGCCGGGGTGAGCCAGATGACCGAGGCGGGATCGATCATCGGCACCGCGCAGTACCTCTCGCCGGAGCAGGCGCGCGGCGCCCCGGTCGACCAGCGCTCCGACCTCTACTCGATGGGCATCGTGCTCTACGAGATGCTCACCGGCCAGGTGCCGTTCACCGGCGAGAGCCCGGTCGAGATCGCGATGAAGCACCTCTCCGACCCGCCGCGGCCTCCGTCCCTGCTGCGCACGGACATCCCGCCCGACCTCGACATGGTCGTGCTGCGGGCGCTGGCGAAGAACCCGGAGGACCGCTTCCAGACGGCCGAGGAGATGGACGCCGAGCTCGGGCGCGTCGCCGCCGGCGTGGGCGTGACCGCGGAGACGGCCGACGCCGCGACGGCGGTGCTCTCGGGCGCGGCGCTCGCGAGCGCTCCGACGGCGATCGTCCCGCCGCGCCGGCCCCCGACCGAGGCGCGCCCCTCCTATCGCTACGCCGATCCTCCGCGGCGACGGCGCCCCGTCTGGCCGTGGCTGCTCGCGCTGCTCCTGGTCGTGGCGGCCGGAGTCTCCGGCTGGTACGCGTTCGGCAAGATCCAGGACTCGCTCGGCGGGTCGGGCACGGTGTCGGTGCCGTTCGTCGTCTCGATGCGCGAGGACCTCGCGGTCCAGAAGCTGAACGGCGTGGGACTGGCCGCCGCCGTCCACCGCCGGCCGAACGTGACGACGAAGATCGGCCAGGTCTTCCAGCAGGGGACCGTTGCGGGGGCGCGGGTCAACAAGGGGACGCAGATCGACATCTACGTCTCGCTCGGCGCCCCGAAAGTCCACGTTCCGGACGTGATGGGCAAGTCACGCGACAACGCGATCGCCGAGCTCACCGGCGCGAAGCTCAAATTCAGGGTCCTGCAGGTCTTCTCGACAGAGCACGCCGGCACGGTCGTCGCCCAGCAACCGCGCGGCGGGCGGATCGTGAACCAGGGCTCGATCGTCCACATCAACGTCTCGAAGGGGCTCCAGCCGCTGCAGGTGCCGGACGTCCGCGGGCAGCTGTACGACAACGCCGCCGGACAGCTGCAGGGAGTCGGCTTCGCGGTCGCACGGCGTGACGTCGAGTCGGCCCAGCCGAAGGACACCGTGATCGACCAGAATCCGGCCGGCGGCGCGTCGCTGGCGCGTGGCGGCACGGTCACGCTCTTCGTCTCGAAGGGACCGAAACAGACGACGGTTCCGGACGTGACGAGCCAGGATCAGGACTCCGCCACCCAGGTGCTCCAGCAGTCGGGCTTCACGGTCGACGTGCAGGAACAGGACACGACCGACCCGGCGCAGGACGGAATCGTGCTCTCGCAGGATCCGGTCGGCGGCACCAAGGCGAAGCCCGGCACCACGGTGACGATCGTCGTCGGCAGGCTCGTAGCCGTTCCCTGATGGCGCGGCTTCGTGTCGCCGTCGTCATGGGTGGCCGCTCGAGCGAGCACGAGATCTCGCTCGCTTCGGCGCGCTCGGTGATCGAGGCGCTCGACCCGGCTCGCTACGAGACGGTGACGGTCGAGATCGGGCGCGACGGCCGCTGGGAGCTCGGCTCGGGCTCGCGGGCCGAGCTGGAGCGGGACGGACGATCGGCCGCGGAGACCCTGCCCGTGCCGACCTCGCGCGTCCCCGAGACCCTCGGCGGGGTCGACGTCGTCTTCCCCGTGCTCCACGGGCCGTTCGGCGAGGACGGGACCGTGCAGGGGCTCCTCGAGCTGGCCGACGTGCCCTACGTCGGCGCGGGCGTGACGGCCTCGGCGCTCTGCATGGACAAGGACCTGTTCAAGTCCGTCCTCCGCGACAAGGGGATCCCCGTCACGAAGAGCGTCACGCTCCTTCGGAGCCAGGACGGCTTCGAGAATCCGTTCGGGTTCCCCGTGTTCGTGAAGCCCGCGCGGCTGGGCTCGTCCGTCGGGATCTCGAAGGCGCGCAGCGACGAGGAGCTCCGAGCCGGGATCGAGCTCGCGTTCCAGCACGACGAGAAGGTGCTGGTCGAGGAGTTCGTGCGTGGCGTCGAGGTCGAGTGCAGCGTGCTCGGGAACGAGCAGCCGATCGCGTCGATCCCGGGCGAGATCGAGGCGAACGCGGACTGGTACGACTTCTCGGCGAAGTACGACGAGGGCGGGATGGAGCTCGTGATCCCGCCGCGCATCTCGGAGGAGGCGATCGAGCGCGTGCAGGAGGTCTCCGTGCAGGCCTTCCGCGTGACCGACTGCGAGGGCATGGCGCGCGCCGACTGCTTCGTGCGCGACGACGGCGAGGTGCTCGTCAACGAGCTGAACACGATCCCCGGCTTCACGGCGACGAGCGTCTACGCGAAGCTCTTCGAGGCGTCCGGGATCCCGTACGAGGAGCTCCTCGAACGCCTCGTGCAACTCGCTCTCGAGCGCCACGAGCGCCGCGCGAAGCTCAGGTTTTAGCCCGCACCTCGCTGATCAGCGCCTGCCCTTCGTGACCGGGCAGCCTGAGCCAGACCATGTAGTAGCGGTACTTCTTCCCGTGCGTGTTGATCGAGAACGTCACCGATCCGGACACGTCCTTGCGATCGGACACGCTGACGAAGCCACCGTCCTGAGAATCGCTCGCCTGGATCACCGCGCTGAAGCGGTGTTCCACCGCCGTCGACCGTCATCGAGCCGAGCGCGACGCGCTGAGGCGCCCTGAGGACCAGTCCGACGCCGCTCTTCCTGAATCCACCGCTTTGGTACTCCTCGGTCTTCCAGGCCGTGGCCGGATTGCCATCGGTCGCCTCGGCCACCACATCGGTGTGCTCGTCACCGTTGTCCCCCTCGGGGTCGTAGCCCAGGACGCCGACCAGATGCACCGGCTTCGGAGATGCGGACGAGACGTGGAGCGCCTTCTTCGCCGAATCGTTCGACAGCAACAGGTACGCGCCGCCGGCGACCAGCAGCGCCGCGAGGAGCACGATCAGCGCGACGCCGACCGGGAACGGCCGACGCTCGCGTTGCGGCCGGCCTCGCCGGGGCCGGGGCGGCGGCGGAACGATCATCGTCGCGTCCTCCCCGTCGCGCCCCTCAAGCTCGGCGAGGCAGCCCTCGAGCTCCGTGCAGAGCTCGTCCATCGAGGCAAACCGGTCGGCCGGGTCCTTCGCCATTGCCCGCTGAACCGCGAGGTCGACGCGCAGCGGACAATCCGGCCGGTGCTCGAGCACGCTCGGCGGTGGCTCGCTGACATGCCGCATCGCGACCGCCACGAAGTTGTCGCCCGAGAACGGCACCTCGCCGGTGAGCAGCTCGTAGAGCACCACCCCGAGCGAGTAGATGTCCGTCTTCGGATCGACCTTCTGGCCGCGCGCCTGCTCGGGCGCGATGTAGTCGCTCGTCCCGAGCACGGTCCCGGTCTGCGTGACGCCGTGCACGTCGAGCGAGCGCGCGATCCCGAAGTCCGTCACCTTCGCCTGCCCCTCGTCGTTCAGCAGGACGTTCTGCGGCTTCACGTCCCGGTGCACGAGCCCCCGGGCGTGCGCGAACGAGAGCGCATGCGCGACCTGGAGCGCCAGCTGGATCGCCTCGCGCGCGTCGAGCGGCCCGCGGGCCGACAACTCCTTGAGGTTCTGCCCGTCGACGTACTCGAAGACGATGAACTGGCGCCCGTCCTGCTCGCCGCGGTCGATGACCGTGACGATGTTCGGGTGCGTCAGCTGCGCGACCGCGCGCGCCTCGCGGCGGAAGCGCTCGACGTAGTCCTCGTCCCGCGTGTACTGCTCGTGCAGGATCTTGAGCGCGACGGTTCGCTCGAGCAGCCGATCGTGCGCGCGAAACACGTTCGACATGCCGCCCGAGCCGACCAGCTCCTCGAGCTCGTAGCGGCCCGCGATGAGCTCACCGACCACGGCCTGAAGTTTGGCTAAGGAGGTGCGGCTACGAGCCGAGAACCGTTTGCGAGCGCGTCTTCCCAGACGCCGAGCGCCTCGTCGAGCTCGGAATCGGTGATCACGAGCGGCACGAGCACGCGGATGCAGTTCCCGTCCGTGCCGGACTTGATCAGCAGCAGCCCGTTCCTCGCCGCCTCCTCGATCACAGCGCTCGCGTCGTCGGCCGCAGGCGCCTTCGTCCCCGGATCCTCGACGAGCTCGATCGCGAGCATCGCCCCGAGCCCGCGAACGTCGCCGATCCGGTCCCAGCGCTCCTGCCAGGCGAGCATCCGCGCCCGAATCGTGTCGCCGACCACCTGGGCCTGCTCGACGAGGCCCTCCTCGTCGAAAACGTCGAGCACTGCAAGCGCGGCGGCCTGCGCGACCGGGTTGCCGACGTAGGTCCCGCCGATCGCGGAGTCGGGCGGCGCGTCCATGATCTCGGCCTTGCCGATCACGGCCGACAGCGGGAGCCCGCCCGCGATCGACTTCGCCATCGTCACCAGGTCCGGCTCGACGCCGTGATGCTGGATGCCCCACATGCGCCCGGTGCGGCCGAACCCCGTCTGCACCTCGTCGACGACGAACACGATGCCGTGCTCGTCGCAGATGTCCCGTACCCCCTGGACGAACTCCGTCGGCGCGACGACGAAGCCGCCCTCGCCGAGGATCGGCTCCATCACGATCGCGGCCACGCTCTCGGCGGGAACCTGCGTCACGAATGCGCGCCGGAGCGACTTGAGCGCGGAGTCGACGTCGATGCCCCGGTACTCGTGCGGGTAGGGCACGCGGTAGACCTCGGGCGCGAACGGGCCGAGGCCCGCCTTGTACGGGTGCGTCTTCGAGGTCATCGTCATCGAGAGCATCGTCCGGCCGTGGAACGCGCCCTCGAACGCGATCACGGCGGGCCGCTTCGTGTACGAGCGCGCGAACTTGATCGAGTTCTCGACCGCCTCGGTGCCGGCGTTGAAGAACGCGGCCTTGGCGGGGGACGTGAACGGCGCGACCGCGATCAGGCGCTCGGCGAGCTCGACGTAGACCTCGTAGGGGACGATCGTGAAGTCCGTGTGCGCGAAGCGGGCGAGCTGCTCCTGCGCGGCCTCGACCACCTTCGGGTGCGAGTGGCCGACGTTGAGGCAGCCGACGCCACCCGTGAAGTCGATGAACGTGTTGCCGTCGACGTCGGTGAGCGTCGCGCCGCGTGCCTCGGCGGTCACGATCGGGTGGACGAGCGAGAGCGGCGCCGCGATCACGCGCTCCTTGCGCTCGATCACCTCGCGGGACCTGGGGCCGGGGACCTCGGTCCGCAGCTCGATCGACTTCGTCATGGCCATGCGTTGAAGATACAGCAGCAACCGGCTCTCTGCATAGATGCATAACGAATATTCATCAGGCCCTCTCGAGCAGCTGCGGGCGTGGCTCGACACGGACGTGGTCGCGCTGGCGACGGCGAGCGCGGACGGCGCTCCGTCGGTGCGCATGGTGCTGCTCAAGGAGGCGGACGAGCGGGGCTTCCTCTTCTTCACGAGCTACACGGGCCGCAAGGGACGTGAGCTGGCCGAGAACCCGCGGGCGGCGATCCTCGTGCACATGCCCGGCCGGCAGATCAGGGTCGAGGGGCGGGTCGAGAAGACTCCGGAGGCCGTGTCCGATACCTACTGGGCGTCGCGACCTCGCGGAAGCCAGATCTCGGCGTCGGTCTCGAACCAGAGCGAGCCCGTCGAGTCGCGCGAGGAGCTGGAGCGACGGTTCGCGGAGTTCGACTCAGCGCATCCCGGCGTGATCCCGCGGCCGGCGCATTGGGGCGGTTTCCGTCTGATCCCCGACGCCTACGAGTTCTGGGAGCACGAAGAGAACCGCCTCCACGACCGAATCCGCTACCGCCGCGACGGCTCGACCTGGATCGTCGACCGCCTCCAGCCCTAGTAACAGACTGTTACAAGGTCGGCGTCGGTCCTACGGCTTCGTGGGGTGATCCTCGGGCATCTCGACCTCGACGCCTTCTTCGCCGCCGTCGAGGAGCTCGAGAGTCCCGAGCTGCGCTCGAAGCCGCTGATCGTGGGCGGCGATCCCCGGGGGCGCGGGGTGGTCGCGACCGCCAACTACGAGGCGCGCAGGTTCGGGATCGGCTCGGCGATGTCCTGCGCCGAGGCGCTGCGCCGCTGCCCGCACGCGGTGTTCGTCCGGCCGCGCCACAGCGTGTACCGGGAGTACTCGGCCTCGGTCTGGGACGCAGTGCGTGAAGTGGTGCCGACCGTCGAGCGCACGGGGCTCGACGAGGGGTACCTCGACCTGGGCGAGGTCGCGGCCACGTTCGGGGAGGCTCGGGCCGTCGCGGAGGCGGTTCAGACGTCCGTCCGCGGTGCGACGAGCCTGAGCGCCGCGATCGGAGTCGCGACGTCGAAGGTGGTCGCGAAGATCGCGAGCGACCGCCGCAAGCCGGGCGGGCTCACGGTCGTCCCCGCCAGGACGTGAAGCGTCGTTCCTCGCCCCGTTCGACGTCCGTCGCCTGCCGGGAGTCGGCCCGCGCTCGGAGGCCAGGCTGCGAGCTGCAGGCCTCGAGACAATCGGCGCGCTCGCGACCCTGAGCGACGCAGACCTGAGGCGGCTCCTGCCCGGCAAGGTCGGCCGCCTCCTGCGTGACCGCGCACGCGGCATCGACCCGCGGCCGCTCGAGACCGTCACCGAGCGCATCTCGATCTCGACCGAGGAGACGTTCGAGCGCGACATCGCCGACCGCGACCGGCTCAAGGACGAGCTGCGGCGGATGGCCGTCGGGCTCGCCGAGCACCTGCAGAAGAAGGGCGAGACCGCCCGCACCGTCACCACCAAGGTGCGCTACCCGGACTTCGCGATCCGCAGCCGCTCGACGAGCCTCCCGGTCGGCACCGACGACGCCGACCGGATCTCCGAGCTCGCGTGCAAGCTGCTCGACCGCGCGCTCGACGACCGGCCGGGGCCGCTGCGGCTGGTCGGGGTCGGCGTCTCCGGCTTCGAGCCCCATCGCCAGCTCGCGCTGGTCTAACGTCACCCGATGTGAAGAAGCACCTCGGCACGATGCTGACGACGATCGCCATGCTCGCGGGGCTCGCGCTGCTCGGCTTCCTCGCGTGGTCCTGGTGGCAGAGCCGGCTCCCAGCGCGCTACGACGTCATGTCGTACGGCGTGATCGACGACGGCGGAGCGCAGCCGATCGCGCACAGCCACTTCGGCGTCGACTCCCTCACCGGCCCGAAGGGCAAGCCGGACTACAAGGTCACACTCACCGCCGAGAAGGCTCCGGTGCGGCTCGCATCGGGCCAGGAGGTGAACGCCTGGACGTTCAACGGCAGCGCGCCCGGTCCGGAGCTCCGCGTTCGCCGAGGCGACCTCGTCCAGGTCACGCTCGTCAACAGGGACATCGGCGACGGCGTGACCATCCACTGGCACGGACTCGACGTCCCGAACGCGGAGGACGGCGTCGCAGGCGTCACGCAGAACGCGGTCGAGCCGGGCGGCCGCTACGTCTACCGCTTCCGCCCGGAGCAGGTCGGAACCTTCTGGTACCACACGCACCAGGATGCTTCGCAAGGCGTGAAGCAGGGGCTCTTCGGCGCCCTGATCATCGATCCGAAGCAGCGCCCTCGCGGGGTCGACCTCGCCCTCCCGGTGCACACGTTCTCGGGTCGCACCGCGATCGGCACCCACGACGACGTCTGGCGCAAAGCGGTGCGAGCGGGCACGCCCGTTCGTCTGCGGCTGATCAACACCGACAGCGCGTCGGCGAAGTTCCAGCTCTCCGGGATGCTCCCGTCCGTGGTCGCGATCGACGGCGCAGACATCGCACCGGCTCGGGTTCCGGCGGGCGAGCCGATCGAGATTGGAGCGGGCGGCCGCTACGACATCGCGTTCCGCATGCCCGACGGTGTCGCATCCGTGGAGGTCGAAAACTCGAAAGCCGGGCTCGTGCTCAGTCCCGATGGAACCGGAAATCCGGCCGCGACTCCGTCAGGGCCGGTGTTCGACCCAGGCGTGCGGAGTAGCGGCTTCACCGGTTACGCGGAGGCCAGGTTCGATCGCACGTTCCAGCTCACGATCAGCAAGAAGGTCGGCTTTCTCAACGGACGGCCGGGACGTCACTGGGCGCTGAACGGCGAGCTCTATCCGCGAGTTCCGATGTTCGAGGTGGCGAAGGGCGACCTCGTGCGGATCAATCTCGACAACGACTCGTCGTCAGCGCACCCGATGCACCTGCACGGCCACCACTTCCTCGTGCTCACGCGCAACGGGAAAGCCGTGAGCCCCTGGTCGACAGACACGCTGCTCATGCTCCCGCACGAGCGGTACTCGGTCGCCTTCCGCGCGAACAACCCGGGGCTCTGGATGCTCCACTGCCACAACCTCAAGCACGCGGCCGACGGCCTGACCATGCACCTCATGTACGCAGGCGCGACCACGCCCTACCGGGCGGGCAAATCAGCCCACAACGATCCCGAGTAGCTAGGCGGCCGGGGTCGCGGTCGCCGGCGCGGCCTCAGCGCTGTCCATGCCCCGGCCCTTCCACTCGCGGTACGTGATCGAGGCGAGAAAGCCGAGGATGATGAACGCGTTGATCGGGTGCAGGCCGCCCGCCACGTATGGCAGGTCGAACCCGAACCAGGCGAGCAGGATCTGGAGGGTCAGCAGGCCGAAGACGCCGAGCGCGCGATAGATCCGCGATCGATTGCGCGTGCCGAAGGAGATGAGCAGAAAGATGATCCCGCCGAGCCAGATGAAGTAGCCGAGCGCGATGTGCGGGTCGAACGAATGGTTGAACGAATCCTGGTCGATCGTGCTGCCGTCCTTGTCGAGCTTGTGGACGGCGTCGAATGCGCCGTAGCCGGCGAAGAAGATCTGAAGGACGACGGCTGCGGTCAGAATCGTGACCCAGACTCGGTAGATCCCTTGAAACACCTTCATCTCGGACACGCCCCTTTCGTCGACGCCGCAGGACGGCTTACGTTAAACCGTTATCCGGCCCAACGGAAGCCCGCCGAAGCGAAATCCGGGGCGAGCGGGCTCTCGGGCAATCCGGGCTGCGGTTCGCGCGCGTTGTAGCCGCCGGGAGCCACGTCGTTCGGCGTGTCCGGATGGAAGAGCGAGGCGAGGTACTGGATCTGCCCGCGCCCCGGGCCGAGCTCCCACTGGCCGCCGCCGTACGGCGCGATCTCGTGCTCGGCGCAGTAGTCGTACGCGTCGAAGAGCCGCCGCACGGCCCCGAAGCGCGAGGGCTTGATGTTGATCGTGCGCGGCGGCCACGGGCGGTTCTCGATGTCCGCGACCGAGTGGATCGGCGCATCCCACGTGATCCGAGCGGCGTGCGGCTCGAGGATCGGGCGCGTCTCGTCGGTCACGTTCGGATCCTCGACCCAGGCCTCCGGGAACGCGTCTAGCACCCTCTGGTACAGAACCGGGTCCGGCGGCTGGTCGACCGACGTGCCCTCGTACTGGCCCTTGAGGTCGACCGAGTCGATCGCGCCGGTCGCCGCGAGGTCGGCCACGAGCTCTTCCGTCCAGTCACTGGTCGGGTCGAGCTTGAAGCGGAGGCTCGGATACAGATCGAGCCAGGCGCGGATCTGGTCGGCCGAGGGCGGGTCGGCGAGGCGCCTGGAGGTGACGAACGTGACCGGCCGCGGCTCGCGCTCGACGGCTTCCACGAGCGTGCGCCCCGCCTGGCGGAGGCCCAGGTCGAGCGCAGCGCTCTCGAAGGCCCAGCGGCGGTAGTCGTGCCAGGCCTCCATCTCCGGCGGCTCGGTGAACAGCGTGAGCGCGTCGAGGAGCTGCGAGTACGAGTCGAGCGTGAACGAGCCCGCGAGCGGGAGGTCGTCCGGCGGTGGGTGATCGGTCGCCGTATACGTCACGTCCTCGCCGACGCCCTCCTGGCCGGCGCCGTGCAGATGGACGACCGTCGTCACGCGCGTGAACTCGGGGGAGACGACGTACTCGAGCCGCTCGAGCCCGTAGGAGTCGATCTCGATCGGCAGGTCTCTGACGGAGTCGTAAAGGGCCATGAGGTGGGCAGCTTAGAATCGCGGCGTGGTCCTTTCAGACCGAACCATCGAGCGCCTGCTGGACGAAGGGCGAATCGGGATCGAGCCCTACGACCCGAAGCTGCTCCAGCCGTCGAGCGTGGACGTCCGCGTCGACCGCTTCTTCCGCGTCTTCCACAACGCGCGCTACCCGTACATCGACGTCAAGGAGCCGCAGGAGGACCTGACCGAGCTCGTCGAGATCGACGAGGAGCGGCCGTTCATCCTCCACCCGGGCGAGTTCGTGCTCGGGTCGACGCTGGAGCGGATCCAGCTCCCGGACGACCTCGTCGCGCGACTCGAGGGCAAGTCGTCGCTCGGGCGGCTCGGGCTGCTGATCCACTCGACCGCCGGCTTCATCGACCCGGGCTGGGACGGCCATGTGACGCTCGAGCTCTCGAACGTGGCCAACCTCCCGATCACGATCTACTACGCGATGAAGATCGGGCAGCTCTCGTTCGTCCAGCTGACCGAGCCCGCGGAGACGCCGTACGGGTCCGGGGAGCTGGGCTCGAAGTACCAGGGGCAGCAGGGCCCGACGCCGAGCCGCTACTGGCAGAACTTCGAGCGCGAGGCCGCGAAGTGATCCTGCTCACGGGGGGCACCGGCTTCGTCGGCGGTCATGTGCTGCAGGCGCTACAGGCGGCCGGACGGCCGGTTCGCTGCCTCGTTCGCGAGCCCTCGAAGGCGAACCTCGAATGCGAGCTCGTCCAGGGCGACATGACCGATGTGGCCAGCTCTGAAGAGAGCAGTCGAGGGCGCGGACACGGTCGTGCACCTAGTCGCGATCCGCCAGGGCAAGCAGGAGCAGTTCGAGGCGGTCATGGCCCAGGGGACGCGCGACCTGCTCGCGGCCGCCAAGGAGGCGGGCGTCGGACGCTTCGTGCACATGAGCGCGCTCGGGACGAGCGAGGAGTCGAAGGACCTCGTCCCGTACTACGGCGCCAAGTGGGAGATGGAGCAGGCCGTCGAGGGCGCGGGCCTCCCGTACGTGATCTTCCGGCCGAGCTTCGTCTTCGAGCGCGACGGCGGGATCCTGCCGACCTTCGCCAAGCTCGCGCGGTTCGCGCCCGTGACGCCGATCACCGGCTCCGGTCAGCAGCGCATCCAGCCGATCTGGGCCGGCGACCTCGCCGCCTACTTCGACAAGGCGATCGACCTCGACGCGGCGACGAATCGGACCTTCGAGTTGGGCGGGCCCGACGTCGTGAGCTGGAACGAGTTCTGGGAGCGGTTGAAGAAGGCGCGGGGGATCCGGCGGCCGAGCGTCCACGTGCCGATGGGCTTGATGAGGATGAACGCGCTCGTCACCGAGCGGCTGCCCGGGAACATCCCGCTCACGCGCGACCTCCTGAAGATGCTCGAGCACGGCGACAACGTCGTCACGAACGACGACGCGGTGGAGACGTTCGAGCTCCCGCTCGTGCCGCTGGACGAGCAGCTGCGACGCGCGGCCTGATGGCGGAACCGCAGATCGTGGCCGCCGGCGGGCTCGGTGACGACGACGGCGCCGGGCGGCTAATCCGGTTCGTGCTCGGCCTCAGCGGCAAGGAGCGGCCGCGCGTGTGCCTCGTCCCGACGGCGAGCTCGGAGCTGCCGGATCTTCATGGTCCGCTTCTACTCTGAGCTCAGCCCGTACGCCGAGTGCTCGCACGTCTCGTTCTTTCCGTGGCCGCGCGAGGATCTTCGCGACCACGTGCTTTCGCGGGACGTCATCTTCGTCAGCGGCGGTAACACGGCGAACATGCTCGCCGTCTGGCGCGTGCACGGCTTCGACGGCATCCTGCGCGAGGCCTGGGAGCAGGGGGTCGTGCTCGCCGGGTCGAGCGCCGGGATGATCTGCTGGTTCGAGGCGGGCGTCACGGACTCGTTCGGGCCGCAGCTCGAGGGGATGCGCGACGGGCTCGGGTTCCTCGCCGGGAGCGCGTGTCCGCACTACGACGGCGAGGAGCGCCGCCGGCCCGTCTACCAGGAGCTCGTCGCGGGCGGCTTCCCGGCCGGGCTCGCGGCCGACGACGGCGTGGGCCTGCACTTCGTCGGGACTGAGCTGAAAGAGGCTGTGAGCGTGCTCGAGGGCGCCAATGCGTACCGCGTCGAAAGCGGCAGCGAAACCACGATCGAGGCGCGCCTGCTCCGAAAAGAGTAGGGGCCACCCCTAAAAGAGGCGGCCCCTAGTCCGGTGACCAGCGTCGTATTGGTAGAGGCGCTTCCGGCCGGCTGCTAGCTCACCGGCGGCGCGTCTTCGCGAGCCCCCTACGCTGGCTAGGCGATTCCCCGTAGGTCCCGGGGACACGCCTCTACCCGCTGGTACCTCCACTGCCCGTACTGGAATCTGTCAAGCCGGACCACCTCCTTTCCGCGGTTGACGCAACTGTAGCCGTTCGGTGAGGACGTACGCCATTCCGGACACGTCCTGGGACCAGGTCCCGGGACCTGTCAGGAAAGGTCGGCTAGGACCACGCTCAGCTCGAGGCCGCGGTCGAGGGGGACCGTGACGCTCTCCAGGGTCGGGTCGGCCTGACGGGCCTTCGAATACTCGGCCAGCGGATCCGCGTGCGAGAGGACGTTGTCGGCGACGAAGAGACCGCCGGGCTCGACCTTGTCCCGCGCGAGCTGGAACAGCCGCTCGTAGTCCTCCTTCTCAGCGTCGATGAAGACGACGTCGAACACGTCCTCGATCTGAGGCAGCGTCTCGAAGGCATCTCCCTCGATCAGCTCGGCCGTCTCCTCGAGCCCCGCCTCGGCGACGTTCCGGCGCCACGCCTCGACCTTCGCCGGATCGGCTTCCAGCGAGAGCACGCGCCCGCCGAGGTGGCGGACCCCAGCAGCGAACCAGATCGACGAGTAGCCGCGGGAGCCGCCGATCTCGAGCACCTCGCAATCCACCTGCGGCGCGACCAACGCGAACAGGAACTGACCGGTCGAGCGCGCCACCTGCCGCCCGCGCAGCTCGCGGGAGACGCCCTCCTCGCGCTCCCTGGCATCCTCGGCCTCGAGCCGATCGAGCACCGCTCGGACCCGGTCGTCGAGCATCAGCTGACGTCCACCTTGACGATCCCGTCCTCGACGACGACGGGGAAGGTGTCGACCGGGAAGACGGCGGGCAGCGTCAGGGCGGCGCCGGTGCGGATGTCGATGTTCGAGCCGTGCCGCGGGCAGACGGCGAACCCCTCATCGGCGTCGAACTCGCCCTCGCAGAGCGGGCCGTCGTCGTGCGAGCACCGATCCTCGAGCGCGTACAGCTCGCCGTTCAGGTTGTAGACGCCGACCGTGATCGAGCCCGCGGTGACGATCTTCACCGAGCCGGGCGGAAACTCGTCCAGCGGCGCGACGTTGACCAGCGCCAACGATCTACGAGATCTCGAGCTCGTTCGCGAGCCCGGCCCACTCCGGGGGCAGCGGCGTGCCCTTCGCCCGGTGGAGCGCCACCTTGAGCACGCCCAGGCCGAGCAGTGCGCACTTGAGCCGGATCGGCGTCAGCGGGATCCCGATCTCCTCGAGCAGCTCCTCCTTCGGCAGCGTCGCCACGTCCGACGCGGAGCGGCCCTTGACCATCTCCGTCAGCATCGAGGTCGCCGCCTGCGAGATCGCGCAGCCGCGCCCCTCGAACTTCACCTCGTCGATCGTCTCGCCGTCGTCGGCGAGCGCGACCGAGATCGTCACCTCGTCGCCGCAGAGCGGGTTCATGCCCTCGGCCTGCGCGTCGGGAGCCTCCATCGCCCCGTGCCCGCGCGGGTTCTTGTAGTGGTCGAGGATTACCTCTCGGTAGAAGTCGCTCACGCCAAGGAGCGTACCGAAGGCCCGGCGACCGACCGCTGGAACAGACTGGCTCTTCCCGCCGCGGAGGCGGGTTTTGCTCGGCTCCGCCCACACACGCACGGCACAGGATCCTTAGACCGAAGAAAGTGGTCATGGCGCGCGCAGCGCGGCGGACTTTCTTCGGTGACTAGGCGAAGACCTTGCGGGCCTTGTGCAGGCCGTCCACGAGCCGGTCGATCTCCTCCGGCAGCGTGTACAGGTAGAAGCTGGCGCGGTTCGTCGCGGCCACGCCGAGCTTCTGCATCAGCGGCTGGCAGCAGTGATGGCCCGCGCGGATCGCCACCCCCTCCATGTCGAGCACCTGCGCCACGTCGTGCGGGTGGATGTCGCCGAGGTTGAACGAGACGATCCCCGCGCGCCGCTCGGCCGGCGGCCCGTAGAGCTTGATCCCCGGCACGTCCCCCAGCTTCTCGAGCGCATAGGCCGCGAGCTCGTGCTCGTAACGCTCGATCGACTCGAGCCCAACGTCGTTGAGGTAGTCGACGGCCGCGCCGAACCCGACGGCCTCGGCGATCGGCTGCGTGCCCGCCTCGTACTTCGCGGGCACCTCGCCCCAGGTCGTCTCCTCGAACGTGACCTTGCGGATCATGTGCCCGCCGAGGTTGAACGGCTCCATCGAGTCGAGCAGCTCCAGCCGGCCCCAGAGCGCGCCGACGCTCGTCGGCCCGCACATCTTGTGCGCCGAGAACGCGAAGAAGTCACAGCCGAGCGCCTGGACGTCGACCGCCTTGTGCGGCGCGGCCTGCGCCCCGTCGACGACCATGATCGCGCCCTGCTCGTGCGCCCAGGCCGAGAGCTTCTCGATCGGGTTGATCGTCCCGAGCGCGTTCGAGACGAGGTTGTTCGCGACCACCTTGACCTGGCCCTCGCTCGCGATCGAGTCCAGACCCGACAGGTCGAGCTCGCCGTTGTCGTCGAGCTCGATCATCTTCAGCGTCGCGCCGGTGCGCTTCGCGATGTACTGCCAGGGCACGAAGTTCGAGTGGTGCTCGAGCTCCGTGACGACGACGAGGTCTCCCGGCTCGAGGTTCACGAGCCCCCAGGCGTAGGCGACGAGGTTCAGGCCCTCGGTCGCGCCGCGGACGAAGACGATCTCCCGCTCCGAGCCAGCGTTGACGAACTGCGCGACCTTCTGCCGGGCGCCTTCGTACTCGGCGGTCGCGCGCTCCGAGAGCGTGTACACGCCGCGGTGCACGTTCGCGTACGACGTCTCGTAGAAGTCCTTCAGCTTCTCGAGCACCTGCCGCGGCTTGTGCGTCGAGACCGCGGAGTCGAGGTAGGCGAGCGGCTTCCCGTGGATCTGCTGCTCGAAGATCGGAAAGTCCGCGCGCAGCTTCTGCGCGTCGAGCTTCGGCGGGCTCGTCACGGCCATGCACTCATCGTACCGCCGCACCTCGGCCGGGGACCCGTTTCGCGCCCACGCCAGAATACGGGCCCCCTGTGAGCGTTCAGACCCACCGGACGGCCGGCCAGGTCGCGCGTTTCGGACTGGTCGGCGTGATCAACACGCTCCTCGACTACGTCCTCTTCATCACCCTGACGATCGTTTTCCGGATCCCGCTCTCCAGAGTCTGGCTCGCGAAGTACCCCTCGAGCGCGGTCGCGATGGTCGTCAGCTTCATCCTCAACAGACGCTTCGTCTTCCGCTCGCAGCGCCGCGACGTCGCCGGCGAGGTGTTCCGCTTCGTCACAGCGACGCTGATCGGGGTCTTCGTGATCCAGAACCTCCTCACGCAGTTCTTCGCCAGCAACTTCCAGTACTTCGGAACCGCTGCCTTTCGCGGCTTGGACACGGTCGGGCTCTCCGAGCTCACGGTCACGGTCCACGACAGGACGCTGGGGATCACGAGGAGCTTTACGATCAACACGGTCGCTTTCGGCCTCGCGACGATCGTGTCGCTCACCTGGAACTTCCTCACCTACAAGTACTGGGCCTTTCGCCAGGACGACGGCGAACAACACTGACCAAGGGCGTCGAGCTTCGGGGGCTCGTCACCACCATGGCTCTACGGGACTCCGGGACGCTCGAGCCCCTGCGTGTCGCTCACGAGGTAGAGCGGACGGCCCTTGACCTCGTCGTGGATCCGGGCCACGTACTCGCCCATGATCCCGATCAGCAGGAGCTGGATTCCGCCCAGGAACGCGACGAAGACCGCGACCGACGCAAGTCCCGGGACGCTGTAGAAGCCGGCGAACTTCGAGATCAGGAACACGACGCCGAGCAGGAACGACAGCGCCGAGACGACGAACCCGAGGTTGAGCGCAAGCCGAAGCGGATAGGCCGAGAAGCTGACGATGCCGTCGGTCGCGAACCTGAGCATCTTCCGGAGCGGGTACTTCGTCTCGCCCGCGTAGCGCTCGTCGCGGCGGAACGGGACACCGACCTGGCGGTATCCGATCCAGCTGAACATGCCACGGACGTAGCGGTTCGACTCCCGCATCGACCGGAAGGCATCGAGCGCGCGACGGTCGACGAGCCGAAAGTCGCCGACGTCGAGCGGGACGTCGACGTCGCTCATGCGGCGGAACAGGCGGTAGAAGAGCGACGCAGTCGCGCGCTTGAACGGCGTTTCGCCCTCACGCCCTTCTCGCACGGCGTAGACGACCTCGTAGCCCTCGCGCCAGCGGGCCGCGAGCTCGAGCGCCACCTCGGGCGGATCCTGCAGGTCCGCGTCCATCACGATCACCGCGTTCCCGGCGGCGACGTCCAGCCCGGCGGTGACCGCGATCTGGTGCCCGAAGTTCCGCGAGAGGCGAAGCAGCTTGAACCGCGGATCGGCCTCCCTCGCGGCGCTCATCAGCTCGTAGCTCCGATCGCTGCTCCCGTCGTCGACGAGGATGGCCTCGGCCTCGCCGTCGAGCTTGTCGATCAGCTCCGCGAGCCTACGCACGAGCTCGGGAATCGTCTCCGCTTCGTTGTAGATCGGGACGACGAGCGAGTACTCGGGCGGCGACGGCATCGACACCCGCCCATTATCGAGCCGCGGGCTGTCGGTACCCGTTTCAGTCTTCCGCGGCTTTCCGCTTCAATGTCCGGCAGATGCGTCGCCTCGCCCTGCCCGCGCTCGTCCTCGTCGCGCTCGCTTGTGCAGTCGCCCTCGTTCTTGCAGTCGCCGGTTGCGGAGGAAACAAGGGCTCGTCCTCCTCGAAGGACGCAGCGGGTGGCGGCAGCGGGACTCCCGGCGCGAAGGTCTTCGCCACAGCCGGTTGTGCGAGCTGCCACACGATGGAGGCGGCCGGCGCCAAGGGCACGGTCGGCCCGAACCTCGACGAGCTGCGCCCCAACGAGCAGACCGTCCGGCGGCAGGTCACGAACGGCGGAAACGGCATGCCGGCGTTCAAGAGCAAGCTGTCGCCGACCGAGATCCAGCAGGTCGCCGCCTTCGTCTCGACCGCGGCCGGCACGGGCCGGGCGGGGAAGATCTCCTTCGTGCCGAACAAGCAGAAGGTCGAGGACTGCACGGACACGGCCTGCTACGAGCAGGCCTTCGGCAACCTCGCCTACAACGACGGGCCGAAGAAGGCCCTCGAGGAGCTGGACAAGCTTTCCGCCACGAACGGAACCGTCGCCGCGGACTGCCACCCGATCGCGCACAAGATCGGCGCCGGCGGGCTCCTCTACTTCAAGGGCGACGTGGGCAAGGCGTTCGCCGACGGCAGCGCCACGTGCGGCTCCGGCTACTACCACGGCCTGCTGCAGTGGAAGCTCGCCGGAGCCCGAGCCGACCAGGTTGCGGCCCTCGCGAGCACGGTCTGCAAGGACCCGAACATCGAGGCGAACGCGTTCATCTACTACCAGTGCAACCACGGCCTCGGGCACGGCCTGATGCTCTACACGGGTCTCGACCTCCCCCAGGCGCTCGACTACTGCCACAAGCTGCAGACCGAGACCGACTCGATCATGTGCAGCGGCGGCGTCTTCATGGAGAACCAGAGCTCGTCCTTCGGGCTGCACTCGAAGTGGCTGAGCACGAAGAACCTGCTCTTCCCCTGCAACAGCAAGTTCGTCAAGCGGCAGGACAAGCTCTACTGCTACCTGCTCATCACGTCGCACATCCTCCCGTACGTCCACGGCAGCTGGAAGAAGACCTCGGACTGGTGCCGGAAGAGCGACCCGGGTTGGGTGCAGTACTGCTTCCAGTCGCTGGGGCGCGACGTGTCGGGCGTGGCGGTGCACAACCCGCAGCAGATGAAGTCCTCCTGCGCCGAGGCCGGGAGCGGCGAGAAGGAGTGCATCTACGGCGCGATCCGCGACGTGATGAACAACAACACGCAGGACCCGAACGGAAAAGCGTTCTGCGAGGTCGTCGCCGCCAAGTTCCGCAACTACTGCTTCTGGGGCATGGGCACGATCCTCGGCACCCAGCACAGCGACGAGGCCGGGAAGCGCACCGCCTGCGAGCAGTGGGCGAAGGGCGAGGACCTGACGCAGTGCCTGTCGGGCGCCGGCGCCTAGCCGAACAGCGGGCCTACGACGGAACGACGAGCACGACCCGCGAGCCGTCGGGCATGACGTTGCGGATCCGTCCGCGCGGATAGAGGGTCGACAGCTTCGTTGCCATCGGCTGCCAGACGTCGCGGCGCATGAAGAGGGCGAACGGCGGCACGGCGCGGAAGTCCTTGAGCGCGGTCGGGTCGACCGGGGGCTGGACGAGTGTCGCCGGTCGAGTGAACAGCGAGAGCCGATCGTTGCCGGGGCCCAGGTTTCCCCACTCGTAGTAGGGATCGTTCTCGCTGGACACGACGTAGAACTTCTGCCCCGGGACGTTGTCGCGCGCGGCGGCGAACCGGCCCGTGCTCCCGATCGGCTCGCCCTGCTTCCGTCCGAGCTGCACGTAGTCTCGGGCGGCCGAGACGTTGAGCGCGACGACCGCCACGACGAACGCGCCGACGATGAGCTGCGGCGCGAACCGCACCGAGCTCCAGCGATTCGTCGCCCAGCGCAGCGCCTCGACCACGAGATATGCGACGAACGGCAGCGTGACCAGCAGGCGCGTGTAGTTCGGCGCCTTGTTGACGAGGAACGCGAACGCGAGCCAGAGGACGAGGAAGCCACCCAGCATGAGCAGCGCTCCCTCGTCCTCGCGTTTCCGGCGGATGAGCGCCAGCCCGACGATCGCCACGCCGGCCCAGAGGACGATCCCCATCAACGGGTCGAGGAAGCCGTGGCCGTAGTTCGGATAGATCCAGCTGTGGTCGACGACCTTGCTGTTGAAGGTGCCCAGCCCGTACTTGATGTTCGTCACCCATCCGTCGAACGGCGTCGCCGCGAAGACCCACTGCTGCTGCTCGAGGCGCGCGTCCTTGTAGATGAAGAGGCTGTCCCCCTGGCCGCTGTGCATCGAGGACGGAATCGTCGACTCGGAGTAGATGAT
The DNA here is from genome assembly GCA_963742635.1 of uncultured Actinomycetes bacterium. Classification (GTDB taxonomy): domain Bacteria; phylum Actinomycetota; class Thermoleophilia; order Gaiellales; family Gaiellaceae; genus VAXT01. The sequence continues at coordinate 228,241 of CAVUMW010000019.1, read as the reverse complement.
CGGCGTCGCCGCGAGCACGAAGCCGGCCGTGGTGATCGCGCCCACGGTCAGCAGCTGCCTCGCGGGGAAGCGCTTCTTGTACAGGAGCCCGACCCCGAGCAGGAAGACGACCCAGATCGGGAAGGCGATCCGCGCCGGGTAGTACACGTAGAACCCGAGGCCGGCGACGAACCCGCCCAGGAAGATCGCGAGCTCCTGGCCGTGGCGGAAGCCCCAGACCAGCAGAATCAGCGCAACCACGAGCACGAACACCGCCGTGTTCTCCCGCATCGCTAGCCGGCTGATCATGAACATCGAGTGGTTGACGCCGACGAGCAACGCTCCGAGGAACGCCCAGTTCCGCGGGAGCAGGAGCCGGAAGAGCACGTAGCAGGCGGCGATCGTCAGCAGCCCGACGACGGCGTGCAGGAGCCGCATGTGGTAGAGGTCGACCCCGCCGATCAGCTCCCCGAGCTTGCCCCAGACGACGAAGAGCCCCGCCGGCCTGGTCAGGTAGAAGCTGTACGCGAACGGATCGCCGGGGTTCTGCGCGTATTGCTTCGAGACGGTCATGATCGCGATCTCGTCGGAGCTGACCTGGACCGGCCACCGATAGAGCGCGATCAGGTAGAGCGGCGAGCACAGAGCTGCGACTCCGGCCGCGAGACCGACGTCGAGCGCGGCGATCCGGGGCCAGACGCGAGCTCGCAACCCGAACCCGACTGCGGCGACGACCAGGCCGCCCAGCCACAGCCAGAGCATCCCGTGGCTGTAGCCGCCGACGATGTAGATCAGCAGCGAAAGCGCCCCGAGCGCAAGCCCGAGAGCGATCAGGCCCAGCGGGACCAGCTCGTCGAGAGAACGGCTGCGCCAGGAGAGGCGCGCCTCGGGCACCGGTTGCTTTTCGACGACCCCCACGAGCGTCAAAGAGTAGCCACCTGCGGGGGAAAGTCCTAGTCCTGTCCGGTTCGACCTCGACTCGTCGTGAGGCCTTCGCTTGAATTGGGGCCGTGCGTGCATCGCCCATCCGCGGCGCGGCTCTCCTGGGCCTCGTTGTCCTCGCCCTGGCCGGCTGCGGCGACAAGGGAAACGAGAGCTCCAGCTCGTCGACGAGCTCGCTCCCCGGCGCCAAGGTTTTCGACAGCGCGGGCTGCGGCGGCTGCCACACGCTCCAGGCCGCGAAGTCGAAGGGAACGGTCGGTCCCGACCTCGACCAGCTCCGCCCTGACGCGCAGCGTGTCGAGCGGCAGGTCAAGAACGGCGGCGTCGGAATGCCGTCCTTCTCGAAGAAGCTGACCGAGGTCGAGATCAGCCAGGTCGCCGAGTTCGTCTCCGAGTCCACCCGCTCCTCGACGATGGGCGGCTCGGTGGCTGCCGGCTTCAAGCCCGACGACACGAAGATCGAGGACTGCAAGGAGACCGACTTCCACTGCTTCGAGCAGGCCTTCGCGAACATCTCGTACAAGGACGGTCCGCAGACGGCGCTCGACAGGTTCGATCAGGACATCAAGACGCCCGGGCCGATCGAGCGCGACTGCCACCGGATCGCGCACGCGATCGGTGCCGGAGCGCTCTCACACTTCCACGGAAACATCGGCCAGGCCTTCGTCGCCGGACGCCCGAGCTGCACTTCGGGCTACTACCACGGGATCCTCGAGCGCGCCTTCCTCGGAGTCGCCCAGAGCCAGCTCGGCTCCTCGGCCCGGAAGTTCTGCGCGAGCCCGGAGGTCCGCAAGTCGGACTTCATCGCCTACCAGTGCGTCCACGGCCTCGGACACGGGCTGATGATCTACACCGGCTACGACCTGCCTCTGTCGCTCCACACGTGCGACAAGCTCCCGGAAGGCGACGCGTTCAGCTGCACGGGCGGCGTGTTCATGGAGAACTACCAGTCCTCGTACGGCATCCGTTCGCGCTGGCTGAAGGACAAGGACCTGCTGTACCCCTGCAACTCCGTCGCCGAGAAGTACAAGTTCTACTGCTACGACCTCGTGACGGCGCGAATCCTGCCGAAGGTGAACTACAACTGGAAGAAGACCGCGGCGTGGTGCCGGCGCAGCGAGCCGAGGTGGGTCTCGGTGTGCTTCCAGTCGATGGGCCGCGACGCATCGGGATTCACGAGGCTCGACCCGCAACGTATCGTCAAGATCTGCCGGGTCGCGGGAAACATGGCCCGCGAATGCATCTTCGCGGCCTCCGAGGACATGACGTACACGGACGTGAACGCGAACCGCGCGAAGAACCTGTGCAAGATCGCGCCCGGCGATACTCGAGGCTCCTGCTGGATCGGAATCGGCGAGATCCTCGCCGAGGTCACGAACGACAAGGAGAAGCTGAAGGCGGATTGCGACGGGGCGGCGCAGAAGGAGGCCGACAGGATGGCCTGCTACCAGGGGGCAGGCATCACCTAGACCGGCGAGCGCGCTCGCACGTGTGTTCGCCTAGCCCTGCGGGATGCGGGCTTCGAGAGCCTCGCCCAGAGCCTCCCGAACCGGCTCGAGCTCGATCCGGTCGAGCACGTCCTGGAAGAAGCCGCGCAGGATCAGGCGTTCCGCGTCGGACCGCGTGAGGCCGCGCGCCATCGCGTAGAAGAGCTGGTCGCGGTCGACCTGGCTCACGGTGGCGCCGTGCGTGCAGCGGACGTCGTTGGCCTGGATCTCGAGGCCGGGGATCGAGTCGGCGTGCGCCTTCGGCGACAGGAGGAGGTTGCGGTTCTCCTGGTACGCGTTCGTCTTCTGCGCCTCGGGCTCGACGCGGATCATCCCGCGCCAGACGGCGGTCGCCTCGTCGCGGAGCGCGCCCTTGAACGCGAAGTCCGAGGTCGTGTTCGGCGCCTGGTGCTCCTGGAGCGTGTCGTAGTCGAGGTGCTGGTCGCCGTCCGCGAAGTACGCGCCCGTGACGCGGGAGGTCGCGCCCTGGCCGGCGAGGTCGTTCTCGATCCGGATCTTGCCCTTCTTCGAGCCGAAGCCGCCGGCGACCCAGTCGAGCTCGGCGTCGCGTCCGACGCGCGCGCGGTGCGAGGCGAAGTGCCACGTCTCGCGCGCGAGGTTCTGCAGCGAGACGTACTCGACCTTGGCCTCCTGGCCGACGAAGAGCTCGACGACCGCGTTCGAGTAGCCCGCGAGCTCCGGGTCCGGAGAGGACAGGTCCTCGATCAGGCTGAAGCGGCTCCCCGGCTCGGCGATCACGAGCAGGCGCCAGAAGAGCGCCTCTCCGTCCGGCGGGTTGGCGATGCGCACGTAGAGCGGCTGCTCGAGCACAAAGTTCTTCGGGACATGGACGAGCAGGCCGTGCTTCCACTGCGCTGCGTTCTGGGCCGCAAACTTCTCGTCCGCGCCGACGAGCTCGCCCAGCTGCGGGTGCGCCTCGTCGAGGAGCTCGAAACGAATGCCGTCGGGCGCGCGCTCGATCTCGACGCCGCCTCCATCGACCGTGGCCAGGCCGGCCACGTCCATCTCCAACATCGTCCTGGGACCTGGTCCCGGGGCATGGCCGTTCTGGACGAAGGCGTCCGGGTCGAAGCCCTTGAGGTCGGTGAACCGCCACGACTCGTCGGTCGTCGTCGGCATCGGCAGCGCGCGGTAGCGCTCGAGGAGCTCGGCCCTGCTCATGGAGCCGTGCCGTCGGGATACGGCGCGTAGCGGTGGTGGAGCATGATCCCGTTGCCGTCAGGGTCGATGAACGAGGCGCCGTTGCACGCGCCGGAGTCCCAGATGTCGCCGCACTCGACGCCGGCGGCCTCGAGCTTCTTCTTCGCAGCCTCGACGTCAGGAACGCGCAGCGCAATCGAGCCGTGTGGGAGCGGAACAAACTCGCGGCCGTGGCCCTCGGCGGAGACGAGCGCGAGCGTCACGTTGCCTGTCTCGAACTCGATCCAGTCGTGCTGTGAGTTCGGATTCTTCTCGAGCTCGAGAACGTCGCCGTAGAACGCCTCCGCCCTCGCGACGTCGTTCGTCGGCACGGCGATGTAGTCCACCCGCTGCGCGTCGATCACGGTGCGTACCGTCGGTGGAGCATCAGCGCATTGCCCTCGGTGTCCTGGAAGAACGCCATGTGGCAGACACCGGTGTCTCGGATCTCGCCGTAGAACTCGACGCCGGCCTCCTCGAGCTTCGCACGCTCGGCCGCCACGTCCGGGACGCGCAGCGCGATGTGCGCGGTGTGAGGCGCGAATGCCTGCCCGAACCGGGTCGGGTCAACGAGGTAGAGGGACACGTTGCCGGTCTCGAACTCCGGCCAGCCCTCGTCGAGGTTCGGGCTGCGCAGGCCCAGCGTCTCGCTGTAGAACCGCTTCGCCCGCTCCATGTCCTGCACCGGCACGGACATGAAGTCCGTCCGCTCGATCGTCAACCGACGGAACCTTCCATCTGGAGCTGGATCAGGCGGTTCATCTCGACGGCGTACTCGAGCGGGAGCTCCTTCGTGATCGGCTCCACGAACCCGGAGACGACCATCGCCGACGCCTCGGCCTCCGAGAGGCCGCGCGACATCAGGTAGAAGAGCTGCTCCTCGCCGATCTTCGAGACCGTCGCCTCGTGGCCGATGTCCACATCGGACTCGTCGATCCGGATGTACGGGTACGTGTCCGAGCGCGAGTCCTCGTCGAGGATCAGCGCGTCGCAGACGACCTTCGACTTCGAGCCGACCGCGCCCTTCGCCACCTCGAGCAGCCCGCGGTACGACGCACGCCCGCCGTTCTTCGAGATCGACTTCGACGTGATGATCGAGGACGTGTGCGGCGCGTAGTGGACGGCCTTGCCGCCCGCGTCGAGATGCTGGTCCTTGCCGCCGAACGCGATCGAGAGCACCTCGCCGTGGGCGCCCTCGCCCATCAGCCAGATCGCCGGGTACTTCATCGTCAGCTTCGAGCCGAGATTCGCGTCGACCCACTCCATCGTCGCGTTCTCGTACGCGACGGCGCGCTTCGTGACGAGGTTGTAGACGTTGTTCGACCAGTTCTGGATCGTCGTGTAGCGGCAGCGCGCGCCGGGCTTGACGATGATCTCGACGACCGCCGAGTGCAGCGAGTCCGACGAGTAGACCGGCGCCGTGCAGCCCTCGACGTAATGCACGTACGCGCCCTCGTCGACGATGATCAGCGTGCGCTCGAACTGGCCCATGTTCTCGGCGTTGATCCGGAAGTAGGCCTGGAGCGGCATCTCGACCTTGACGCCCGGGGGCACGTAGATGAACGAGCCGCCCGACCAGACGGCCGAGTTCAGCGCGGCGAACTTGTTGTCGTTCTGCGGGATGATCTTCCCGAAGTACTCCTTGACGAGCTCCTCGTGCTCGCGCAGGCCCGAGTCCATGTCGAGGAAGAGCACGCCCTGCTCCTCGAGCTCCTCCTTGAGCTTGTGGTAGACGACCTCGGACTCGTACTGGGCGCCGACGCCGGCGAGGTACTTCTTCTCCGCCTCGGGGATCCCGAGCTTGTCCCAGGTGTTCTTGATGTCCGGCGGCAGGTCTTCCCAGGAGTTCGCCTGGTTCTCGGTCGGGCGGATGTAATAGAAGATGTTGTCGAAGTCGATCCCGGTCAGGTCGCCGCCCCACTCGGGCAGCGGCCGGGCCAGGAAGTACTCGAGCGACTTGAGCCGGAACTTGCGCATCCACTCCGGCTCGTTCTTGTGCTCCGAGATCGCGGCTACGAGTTCTGGCGAGAGCCCGCGGCCCGACTTGAAGAAGTAGTCCTCGGGATCGTGGAATCCGTACTTGTACTCGTTGCCGATGCCGGCAACAACTTCGGTTTCCGTGAGGGCCACCTAGGCCTCAGCTCCTTCCGGGAGGAAGGCTTCGTAGCCTTCCGCCTCGAGCTTGTGTGCGAGCTCCGGCCCGCCTTCCTCAACGATACGTCCGTCGACGAAGACGTGCACGAAATCTGGCTTGACGTAGTTCAGGATCCGCTGGTAGTGCGTGATCACGAGCGCGCCGGTCTCGGAGCCGACGAGCTCTTTCACTCCTTGCGCGACGATCCGGAGCGCGTCGATGTCGAGGCCGGAGTCGGTCTCGTCGAGCACCGCGATGCGCGGCTTCAGCATCGCCATCTGGAGGATCTCGACCCGCTTCTTCTCGCCGCCCGAGAATCCGTCGTTCAGATAGCGCTGCGCGAGCTCGCGCGGAATCTTGAGGTTCTCCATCGCGCCGAGCATCTCTTTCCGGAACTCGGAGATCGGGACCGGGTCGTCCTCGCCGCCGGCCCTCGCCTTGCGGATCGCGTTGATCGCCGAACGGAGGAAGCTGGTCACGGTCACGCCCGGAATCGCGTGCGGGTACTGGAAGGCGAGGAACAGCCCCGCCTGCGCACGCTGGTCGGCGCCCATCTCCGAGATGTCCTGACCGTCGAACAGCGCCTCGCCGCCGGTGATCTCGTAGGCCGGATGGCCCATCAGCGCGTAGGCGAGCGACGACTTGCCCGAGCCGTTCGGGCCCATCAGCGCGTGGATCTCGCCCGGGCTCACGGCCAGGTCGACGCCCTTGACGATCTCGGTTCCGTCCTCGAGCGAGACGCGCAGGTCTCTCAGTTCCAGCAGTGCCACTTTGTGCGGTCCAAAACCCTTTCCGGAAGCGGGTTTTCGCTTCGCTTCGTGTCATCGTAGCTGACCCTTTCCCGGCCGCCGACAGTGCTACCCTTGGCCCATGCCCGGAAACATCGGTTGGCAGGGCGCGATCATCATCCTGATCGTCCTGCTCGTGGTCTTCGGGCCGAAGCGGCTTCCCGAGATGGGGCGCTCCCTCGGTCGGGGAATGCGCGAGTTCAAGGACTCGGTCACCGGCAAGGACGACGACGACGAGCCGCGCGAGCTGCCGCCGGCCGCCGACGACGAGCCCGTGGCCGGGCCGCCCCCGCGCGAGCGCGACTCAGTCTCCTAGCTCATGGCGCGACTGCCGCGGCGCCTCGCTCACGGTGAGGAAGCGTCGCTCGTCGAGCATCTCGAGGAGCTGCGGACGCGCCTGATCATCTCGCTGGGCGTCGGTCGTGGTGCTGTTCATCCTCACGTACGCCTTCCGCGACACGATCATCGGCTGGCTCTCGAAGCCGCTTCCGGAAGGCACGAAGCCGATCACGCTCAGCCCGACCGAGCCGTTCACGACCTCGTTCAACGTCGCGTTCTACGCGGCGATCGCGCTCGCGATTCCGGTCCTCGTCTGGCAGCTGTGGGCGTTCCTCGCGCCGGCGTTCGACGACCGCCACCAGAAGACCGTCGTCAAGCTGGTGATCGTCGCGACCGTGCTCCTCGCGCTCGGGATGGCCTTCGCCTACTGGGTCGTGCTCCCGACGGCGATCCCGTTCCTGCTCAACTTCGACTCCGGCCTCTACAACGCGCAGGTGCGCGCGAAGGACTACTACTCGTTCGCGATCGTCACGATCCTCGCCTGCGGGATCCTCTTCGAGCTGCCGATCTTCATCCTCGGGCTCGTGCGGCTCGGGATCCTCTCGGCCGGGCGGCTGCGCAGCAACCGGCGGATCGGGGTCGGGATCTGCATCGTCATCGTCGTCCTGCTCCCGGGCGTCGACTTCGTCTCGATGGGGCTCCAGATGATCCCGGTGCTCCTGCTGTTCGAAGGCTCGATCTGGGCGGCGGTCTTCTTCGAGAAGCGCTGGGCGGCCCAGGGCGTTCTGCCCGGTGAGCCGCTGACGGGCACCGGCGAGAGCTGACCTTGTGGCGTTTGGGATGAATTCAGATGAGTCGACCGGTCATTTCCGACGGCCGCACGAGCAAAGCTCGCACGGCCTGATGTCGGCATCGCAAGCGACGCCTTCGCCGAAGATCGAGCTGCACGTCCACCTCGAGGGGACGGTTCGGCCGGCGACCCTGCTCGAGATCGCGCGGCGCAACGACTACGCGCTGCCGGCGGACACCGTCGAGGGCCTCGCGTCGCTCTACGAGTACCGGGACTTCGAGCACTTCATCCAGGTCTGGATCCTGACCACGAACGCGCTGCAGACCGCGGAGGACTTCCGGCAGGTGGTCGTCGACTACGCGGCGGAGGCCGCCGCGCACGGGGCCGTCTACCTCGAGGGAATCTTCTCGCCCGCGGAGCGCGTCGCGCGTGGCGTCGACTGGGACGAGATCTTCTCCGGCTACTGCGACGGCGCGCAGGAGGCCGAAGAGCTGCACGGAGTGACCGTTCGCCTGACGCCCGACATCTACCGGGGAGCGACCGGCGAGGCGGCCGAGAACGTCGTCCGCTACTCGTCCGCCTACCGCGAGCGCGGCGTCGTCGGAGTCGGGCTGGGCGGGCTCGAGGCGCAGTTTCCGCCGGAGCCGTACGCGCCCGTCTTCGAGCTGGCGAAGTCCGAGGGGCTGGGCTCGGTGCCGCACGCGGGCGAGGTCGCCGGCCCGGCGTCGATTCGCGGTGCGCTGGACGCGCTGCACGCCGATCGCATCAGGCACGGGATCCGCGCCGTCGAGGATCCGGAGCTCCTCGCCGAGCTCGCGGAGCGGCGAATCGTCCTCGACGTCTCGCCCGTGTCGAACGTCCGCACGGGCGCAGTCGGCTCGCTCGCCGAGCACCCGCTGCCGAAGCTCGTCGAGGCCGGAGTCCTGTGCTCGATCTCGACGGACGACCCTGCGATGTTCGACACGGACCTCACGCGCGACTACGACGCCGCCCGCTCGCTCGGGGTCGACGCCCGCGCCGCGTTCGAGGCCGGACTGGCCGGCGCGCTCTGCGACGAGCCGACGCGGGACCGTCTCCGCGAGCTCGGGAACAGCTTCGAGTGGGCGAAAGTGCCCGAAGCCGAGCTAGTCTAGGAGCATGGCGAGATCCGGAGCACGCCGCAGTAGCCAGACCCCTGTGCGGAAAGCACCGCGGCCGCGCGAGCGAACGCGGTCCACACCGACTCGCACCGAGTACGCCGCGCGTCGAAGGGGACATGTTCTTCCCGAAGCTGCGAAGTCAGGCCAAGTGGATGTTCGTCCTCCTCGCGCTCACGCTTCCTGTCGGCTTCGTCGGCTTCGGAGTCGGGGCGGCACCGGCGGCAGCGGGCATCAACGACCTCCTGCGAGAACGGCGGCGTCGGCGGCTCGAGCGGGCCGTCCGTCAGCGACGCGCAGAAGAAGATCGACAAGGGCGACCTCGTCGCGTACAAGGAGCTGGCGGACGCCTATCGCCAGGACGGCAACCTCGACCAGGCGATCGCCGCCGGCGAGCAGTACCTGAAGGTTCGGCCGAAGGACTACGAGTACATGCGCACGTGGCCAGCGACTACGAGAGCCGGGCGAGCCAGCAGCGCGACCAGGCGACCGCGATCCAGGATCAGGTGACCTCGAGCACCGGCGGCTCGACGTTCGCGCCTCCCGGGAACACGCGGCTCGGACGCGCGCTCGCACCGGGCAGAATCGACCAGGAGCTGACGACCGCGGCCAACCAGAAGCTGACCGAGCTCTACTCGGGCCTCCAGGGCTCGTATGCCCGCGCGACGCAGCTCTACCAGCAGCTGGCCGCGAACTCGCCGAACGACGTCCTGCTCCAGCTCCTGCTCGCGAACGACGCCTACCAGTCGCGGAACAACCCGGTCGCGCTCAAGGCGTACCGCCGCGTGATCAAGCTCGCGCCCGACAGCAGCGAGGCCGCGCAGGCGCGCCAGCAGATCCAGTTCCTGAAGTCTCAGCCGTCGGGCTAGTCGGGTGCCAGTGACCGGTTCCGACGTCGCAACCGTCGGGCAAGCGGCCTTAGACTCTCGCGCGGTGGAGGGGCGATGAACTTCGACGTGCAGACAGAGAAGGTCGACGACTCGACCTACGTGATCGCCCTCTCCGGCGAGGTCGATCTCTACACGGCGCCCGAGTTCAAGCAGCAGCTCCTCGACGTGATCGCGAAGGGCGGGAAGGACGTCGTCGTCGACTTCACGAACACGACGTTCATCGACTCGACGACGCTCGGCGTCCTCGTCGGCGGGGTCAAGCGGCTCCGCGCCCAGGACGGCCGGCTCTCGCTCGTGTGCAGTGACCGGAACATCACGAAGATCTTCGAGATCACCGGGCTCGACCGCGTCTTCACGATCTATCCGACTCGCGACGAGGCGCTGGCCAGGACCGGCGCCTCCGCACAGTCCTGAATTGCGGGCACCGGGCGGCGCTCTCCTCGCAGCGCTGATCGTGGCCGTCGCCTCGGGCTGCGGCACGGGCGGCCCCGCGCACGGTGGAAACGCGAGCGCCGGCAAGAAGCTCTTCCTCGCAGACGCACGTTGCGGGAGCTGTCACACGCTCAAGGACGCGGGATCACGCGGGACCGTCGGCCCGAACCTCGACGCAGCCTTCGCCCAGTCGAAGGCCGAGGAATACAAGCTGAGCTCGATCCAGAACGTCGTCCTCGACCAGATCCGCTACCCGACGAAGGGCAGCGGCATGCCGGCGAATCTCGTCAAAGGACAGCAAGCGGACGACGTGGCCGCTTACGTCGCACTGTGCGCCGCCGAGCACGGACAAGCAGGCGTGCCCGGGCATCGCCACGACGGGAACGGGCGGCCAGGGGCTCTACGCGTCGCTCGGCTGCCAGGGCTGTCACTCGCTCGACGGCTCGAAGTCGACGGGGCCGACCTTCAAGGGGCTCTACGGAAGCAAGGTCACGCTCACGAACGGCAAGACGGTGACCGCCGACGACAAGTACCTGCTCGACTCGATCATCGACCCGGACCTGGACATCGTGAAGGGCTACCAGCCGGGCGTGATGACGTCGGTGATCAAGAAGGGCCAGGTCCCGAAGGACCAGGCTCAGCAGCTCGTCGACTTCATCAAGCAGCAGAAATAAGCCGCGGCCCGGAGCGACCTAGTAACAGAGTGTTACTAAGTAGGTTCTTGGACCTCTTCGCGTTCCGCGGCTAGGTCGACCACGACGTGCGTGATCGGGACTGCGAAGCGCTCGCGCGCTGTTTCGACGATGCCCTTCTCGAGCCAGTGCGAACGGCCCTCGGGATGCGTCGAGATGATGATCTCGTCCGCGCCGAAGAGGCGGAGCGCGTCCTCCATCGCCTGCAGCGGCTCGCCGTCTCCGACCTCTCCCTTCGCGTCGATGCCGAGCGAGCGGAGCCGGTCGAGGCTCGCGTCCAGCCGCTTCTGCGCCTCCACGCGGGCGTTGTCCTCGTCCGAAGCCCAGTGGCGCAGCGGTGAGTTCAGCGCCGGGGTGACGACGAGAACCTGCTCGTCGTAGCCCTCCGAGCGGCTGTGGATCTCGTCCCGGAGGCGCTCGCCGCCGACGGTCTCGTTCGCGACGACGAGGATCCGGCGCTCGTTCGCGCGCCCGCGGCGCGAAGGCACGGCCTGGCGCGGCGCCTCGACCCTGCGCGCCCGCGCGACGTACACGACGCCGGCGAGCGTGAGCGCGAGGAACACGACGATCCCCGCCCACTTGCCGATCGCCAGCGCCGCGATCGCAATCGCCGCGAAGTACCCCACCGTCAGCAGCAGAAAGCGGTAGGCCTCGGCTTCGCTGCGGAGGGGATTGATCATCTCGCGCCCCTGGCCGGCTGACGCTCCCGCCCGGCGAAGCCGGGCTCCGCGCCAGCCTGACGCCGCTGGCGCCCCGGAGCTCTCCGGGGCCGTGTTGCGAACACTGTCCCCTCCGGCCCCGAACCGCCAGCGACGTCCCAGGAACGCGAGAGGCAGCCCATCAGAGGATGTACACCGTCGTGTAGACGACAATCCACATTACGTCGACGAAGTGCCAGTAGATCCCGGAGATCTCGACTCCCCGGTGCTCCGCAGCCGTGAAATGGCCTCTGAAGGCGCGAATCGTCGCGAACGTGAGGATGGTCAGCCCGACGAAGACGTGTGCTCCGTGCAGCCCCGTCAGGCCGTAGAACGTCGACCCGAACGCGCCGTCCTGCGGTGAGAAGCCGACCCTCGAGTACTCGCGGATCTGCGTGAGCAGGAAGGTCAGGCCGAGCGCGAGCGTGAGCACGAGACCGGCCTGCATCCCGGCCCGGTTCCCCCGCTTGATCGCCTGGAGCGCCCAGTGCATCGTGAAGCTCGACGTGAGCAGGATCGCCGTGTTGACCCCGGCGACGAAGACCGGCAGGTGGAACGGCGGCGGCGGCCACTCCGAGGGCCCGGCCACGACCCGCGCGAAGAAGTAGGCCGTGAAGAACGAGCCGAAGAGCATGACCTCCGAGGCGATGAAGAGCAGCATCCCCAGCGTCGGGGCGTCGACCCTCGAGCTCTGGTGCGCGATCGGCGGCCCGTGATGGGCTTCCGCGTGGACGGCCATCAGACTGCGGCCTCTTCGAGGACGACGTGCTCCACCGGCAGCTTCGAGTCGTTGTGCAGCCGCTGGACGAGGTTCCGCTTCATCCAGGGCGAGCGCTCCGGCGCGAACGTCGAGACGATCACCTCGTCGATCCGCTCGTCGTGGATCGCCTGCATCGCCGCGGTGTACGGATCCGGGTGCGCGACCTGGCCGTGGGCGTCGATCCCTTCGGCGCGCAGGACGGCGAGGGCGCGCCTCAGTCGCCGCTCGGCCTCGGGATGCTCCGCGCTCGACGGATCGCTCTGCGGACAGATGATCAGGAAGCTCGCCGGAGAGCGCGCCGCGCGCTCGCGGATCCGTTCGAGGAGCGGATCGCCGACGACGGTCTCGTTCGCGATCACGAGCACGTTCGCCTCGCCGCCGTTGTCCTTCAGGTCGACGACGACGTGCTCGACCGGCAGGCCCCCTGCGGCGTCACGGACGCGGTCGATCACCTTGCGCCGCAGCCAGCCGGACTTCTCCTCGGGGTGCGTCGAGACGATCACCTCGGTCGGCCGCGGCTCGAGCATCGCGATCGCGTCGCGCACCGCGTCGGCCGGATCCGAGTCGACGACGAGCCCGTGGGCGGGGATCCCGGCCTCGCGCAGCTTCGCCAGCGTGCGCTCGAGCCGCCGGCCCGCAGCCGCCCGGCGCGTGTCCTCGTAGACGACGTAGCCCGCGTGCGGGTTGCTGATCGGCGCGAGCACCGTGACGAGATCGGGATGCCGGCCCTCCACCGCCTCGATCAGGCTCGGCCCGGTCATCGTCTCGTTGGCGACGACGAGGACGTGACCGCTCACGGCGATCGCGCCTCCTCGAGCTCGTGCTCACGCGCTCCGTTGAAGACCGCGTGCTGCGCTCCGGGGACGCCGTACTCGTAGGGCCCGCCGACGATCTGCGGGATCTCGTCGAAGTTGAAGATCGGCGGCGGCGAGGAGACCTGCCACTCGAGCGTCATCGCGCGCCACGGGTTCGCCTCGGCGATCGGCCCGCGGATCCAACTCGTGATCGCGTTGTAGAGGAAGACGACGAACGACACGCCGAGGAAGAACGACGAGATCGAGATGATCATGTTCCAGGTGCTGAACTGCGGGTCGTAGTCCGAGACGCGCCTCGGCATCCCCTCGACGCCGATGATGTGCATCGGGAAGAACGTCAGGTTGAAGCCGACGAACGTCAGCCAGAAGTGCAGCTTCCCGAGCCGCTCGTTGTACATCCGGCCGGTCATCTTCGGGAACCAGTAGTAGATCCCGGCGAAGATCGTGAACAGCGAGCCGCCGAGCAGCACGTAGTGGATGTGCGCGACGACGAAGTACGTGTCCGACGTGTGGATGTCGATCGGGACCGCGCCGAGCATGATCCCCGAGAGGCCGCCGATCACGAACATCGACACGAAGCCGAGGGCGAACAGCATGGGCGTTTTCAAGTGGATCCGCCCCTCCCACGTCGTCGCCAGCCAGGAGAAGACCTTGATCCCGGTCGGCACCGCGATCAGCAGCGTCGTCACCATCATCGGGACGCGGAGCCACGAGGCCATGCCCGAGACGAACATGTGGTGCGCCCAGACCGAGAAGCCGAGGACCAGGATCGCGCACAGCGACAGCGCCATCAGGCGGTAGCCGAAGATCGGTTTCCGCGAGAAGACGGAGATCACCTCCGAGGCGATCCCGAAGCCGGGCAGCATCATGATGTAGACGGCCGGGTGCGAGTAGAACCAGAAGATGTGCTGGTAGCCGAGGACGTAGCCGCCCTCGTGGAAGTTGAAGAAGTTCGTGTGCATCAGCCGGTCGAACATGACGAAGAACTGCGAGCCGGCGACGAACGGGGTCGCGAGCACGACGAGCAGTGACGTCGTGAAGTTCGCCCAGACGAGGAGCGGCATGCGCCAGAAGGTCATCCCCGGCGCGCGCATGGTGATGATCGTGACCAGGAAGTTGAGCGCGGTCATGATCGACGACGCCCCGGCCCACTGGACGCCCATGTTGAACCAGACGTTGCCGTTCGTCCCGACCACGGACAACGGCGCGTAGCCCGTCCAGCCGGCGCCGAACGCCCCGCCCGGCACGGCGACGCTCGAGAGCATGATGATCCCTGCGATCGGGAGCAGCCAGAACGAGAGGGCGTTCAGCCGCGGGAACGCCATGTCCGGCGCGCCGATCATCAGCGGGATCACGAAGTTGGCGAGGCCCGCGAACGCCGGGATCACGAACAGGAAGATCATCAGCGCCGCGTGCACCGAGATCAGGCCGTTGTACTCCTGGTTGTCCAGGTACTGCATCCCGGGCTTGGCCAGCTCGGCGCGGAAGATCATCGCCATCAGCCCGCCGGCGAGGAAGAAGATGATCGTGGTCACGACGTACTGGACGCCGATCACCTTGTGGTCGGTGTTGACCCGGAAATAGTCCTTCCAGCTGCGCGCGCCGTGACCCGAGTGGTCCTCGGGCCTCGTCGGATAGCCGAGGGCGTAGTAGACCCAGTAGTCGAAGGCGCCGATCCCGGCGAGGAAGCCGAGCGGCGCGGTGATCAGCCCGGCGACGGTGACGATGATCAGCCAGTCGACCGCCGGGTCGTAGCCGGCGAGCGAGCGCAGGCCGACGACGATCCCGAAGCCGATCCCGAAGAAGAGCGGGGTCATCCACGCGGCGCGCACGAAGCCGGGGCCGAGCAGGAGCCGATGCCACCTGGACCGAGGCGGCGCCGGCGGGGCGTGCGGGGTGTGGTCGACGACCTCGGTCACGAGAGAAGCACCCTAACCCGCACCTGCCTGGGCTCCCTTCTGCTGCTGCGCCCGCGCCCATTGCTGGAAGTCGGCGGGCCTCATCACGATCACCTTCGCCCGCATCAGCGCGTGCCCGAGCCCGCAGAGCTCGGTGCAGATCAGCGTGTCCGTGCCGACCTTGGTCGGCGTGATCGGCAGGTGCGTGGTGATTCCGGGCACTGCGTCCTGCTTCTGGCGGAACTCGGGCACCCAGAACGAGTGGATCACGTCCAGCGCGCGCAGGTTGAGCTCGACCTGGCGCCCCTCCTCGAGCCGGAGCTCGGTCGTCTCGAAGTTTCCGTACTGCGGGTACTTGAAGCTCCACGCGAACTGGCGGGCGGTGACGTCCACCTGGAGCCGGTTCGCCTTCAGGTCGCCGTTCTCGGCGAGCGCGATCGCGCTCAGGACCGCGATGATCGTGACGAGCACCGCGGGGATCGCGGTCCACGTGATCTCGAGTCCCGTGTGTCCGTGAATCGGCGGCCCGTCGGAGTCGTCGTCAGGCCGCGCGCGGAAGGTGACGACCGAGTAGATGGTGATCGCGGCGACGACGGCGAACACGGCGATGCAGATCCCGATCACGACCCAGAAGACGAAGTCGATCCGCTCGCCCTCCTTCGACCGGACCGGGGGCAGCCACGGCACGAAGATCGCCACCGCGGTTGCAGCCGCAGCCGCGAGCAGAGCGATCACGACGAGCCGAAGGATTGCTCCCCTGCGCACCGAGCGCGAGCCTACTCAACGAGCCGGTGCACTGCCTAGTTAGTAACGGGCCTCACCCGGGTAGTAGAGGCGGGAAACCAAGGAGGTTCGTTTGGGAATCGCAGTTAGCTTGCTACTGATCGCCGGCGGGGCAATCCTCGTCTGGGGAGTCAATGCCACGGTCGCAGGTCTCGACGTCAATGCAATCGGCGTCATCCTGATGGTCATCGGCATCATCGGCCTCGTCCTCTCGCTGATCTTCTGGTCGTCGTGGGGCGGCTGGGGTGGTGCTCGTCGACGTGCTACGTACGTCGAGGAAGGGCCCCCACCGGCCTAGCAGTCACCTAGTGGCCTAGCCCATGGCAGCGCCGTGGGCTAGGCAGCCCGATGTCCAGCACCGCCCAGAGGCTCGCCCGTGGCTCACGCCGCGGGCGTTGCCGTTTAGAGCCGCAGCAAATTAGACCGGCACGCACCTTCGGCCTCGCCCGTGGCTTCGCCGCGGGCGTTGGCTTTGTCCGCAGGTTAGAGGGCGGACAAAGGATCCACGTTCGCGCCTCGCACGAGCACCTCGAAGTGCAGGTGCGGGCCGGTCGCCTCGCCCGTCGCGCCCACGAGGCCGACCGTGGCGCGGGCGTTCACGTACTGGCCGACGCGAACCGTGATCCGTGACAGGTGCGCATAGCGCGTCCTGACGCCGTTCCGGTGCTCGAGCACCACGAGCTTGCCGAACCCCTCGCCAACTGCTGCGAAGACCACACGCCCGGCTGCGGCTGCGCTGACGGGGGTCCCTTTCGAGGCCGGGATGTCGATGCCCGCATGGAAGCGATCGCCGCGCGGGCCGAACAGGTCGCCGTAGGCGCCCGCCACCGGAACCAGGAGCTTGATCGGCGAGCGCGGCACCGGCCGGCGAAGGGCGCGGTACGTCGAGGGGCCGGCGGTTCCGTCCGGGTCGAGGCCGGCCCACAGCTGGAACTTCCGCAGCGCCGTGTCGGTGTGCGCGCCGAGCACGCCGTCGAAGACCGCCGACGGGAAGCCGTGCCAGGCGAGCGCGAACTGGAGCGCTGCGACGTCCCAGCCGCGGCAGCCGATCGCCAGGTCTCTCCGCCCGAGCGGTCCGCGCCGTCCGTACCGGCCGAAGGCCTTGCGCGTGCGCGGTCCGATGACGCCGTCCGGGGAGAGGCCCGCTCGGCGCTGGAACCGCATGACCGCCCGCTCGGTGCGCGGGCCGAGAACGCCGTCGACCGTCCCGTGGTACAGGCCGTGCGTCCGGAGGCCGACCTGAAGGGCGGCCACGTTCGGGCTGCCTGCACCGGAGGCACCTCCCGCGAAGGAGGCCGCGAGGAGCCCGAATACTGCGAGAGTCGCCCACCACGCTCTCATGGAACCTTGAATCGGTACCAAATGCGGCCCTCCCATCCCCCAAAAGGGGGAATCAGAACGAGGGATCGAATCCCCACTCCGGGGGACGCCGCAAGAGCCTACAGGCGTGATAGTGCGAACCAGGCGTTTTCCACGACCGGAAGGCAACTCTGCGGCTTCACCGACACTTCTCGCGGCCCCGTGCACGGGGCATCTTCGGCATCGGCAGGTTTCTCTGCCTCGGCCTGCTCGTGGTCACGGCGGCCTACGGCATCGAGGCGCTGCTCGGTCTCCACGGGCCGGTCGACGCCTTCTTCGACAGCTGGGTCTACAACGGATTGCTGATCACAGCGTCGCTCGCGTGCCTCGCGCGCGGCTTCGCGGTGAGGGCGGAGCGGCTGCCCTGGCTCTTGCTCGGGGCCGCGCTCGCGCTGTGGACGGCCGGCGACCTCTACTACTTCTTCGCGTTCTCCTCGACGGCCAACGTGCCGATCCCGTCGGTGGCCGACCCGTTCTATCTCGCGTTCTACCCCGTGAGCTACATCGCGCTCGCGCTGCTCCTGCGCAGGCGGATGAAGGAGTTCCGCGGCAACCTCTGGCTCGACGGCGGGATCGCCTCGCTGGCCGTGGCCGCGCTTGGAGCCGCCGTCGTCTTCGACGAGGTGCTGAAGACGACCGGTGGGAGCACGCTGGTCATCGCCACGAACATCGCCTACCCGCTGGCCGATGTCCTCCTGCTCGCCCTCGTCGTGGCCACGTTCGCGCTGACCGGCTGGCGCTTCGACGCCACCTGGGCCTTCGTCGCAGTCGGGTTCGCGGTGTTCGCGCTCGCGGACAGCGCGTACCTCTACGAGACCGCGGCCGGGACGTACAGGGAAGGCGGCCCGCTCGACGTGGGCTGGCCTCTGGGGCTGGTGCTGATCGCGTGCTCGGCCTGGCAGCCGATCCGGAGGCTCGAGGGCGTTCGCGACGAGGGCTGGCAGACGCTCACGCTGCCGACGTTCTTCGCTCTCGTCGGGCTCTCGCTGCTCGTCTACGACCACTTCGTCCGCATCAACACGCTCGCGGCCGTGCTCGCGTCGGCGACGATCGCCGCGGTCATCGTCCGTGCCGTGCTCACGTTCCGCGAGCGCGTGCGGCTGCTGGCCGCGAGCCGCGAGGAGGCTCTGACTGACGCGCTGACCGGGCTCGGCAACAGGCGCCGCTTCATGCTCGAGCTCGACGCCGCGCTCGGGCACGAGAGCACGCCCTTCAAGCTCGTCGTCTTCGATCTCGACGGCTTCAAGGCGTACAACGACTCGTTCGGACATTCCGCGGGTGACGCGCTGCTCGCGCGCGTCGCGGGCAGGCTCGACGCGGCGGTCGAGGGCGAGGGTCGCGCCTACAGGCTCGGCGGGGACGAGTTCTGCGTCCTGGCCGGCGTCACCGACGGCGAGCCGGAGGATCTTGCAAGGCGAGCTGCGACAGCGCTGACGGAGGACGGCGAAGGCTTCGCCGTCAGCTGCTCGTACGGCGCTGTGCTGATGCCGTCCGAGGCGGGCCAGCTCAGTGAGGCGCTGAGCATGGCCGACCATCGCATGTACCTCCACAAGCAGCGGCACCGGGCTCCCCTCGAGGCCGTGGACGCACTCGAGGCGGCGCGCGACGGACATCCTGCGACCGAGGCGAGCCGCCTCGCCGACGTGGCCGACCTGGCCGAGGCCGTCGCGCGGAGGCTGCGCGTCTCCCCCGGCGAGCTGTCGAGGATCCGGCAGGCCGCGGAGCTGCACGACGTCGGCAAGCTCGCGATCCCGGAGGAGATCCTCGGCAAGGAGGGCGACCTCACCGGCGACGAGTGGGAGTTCGTGAAGCGCCACCCGCTGATCGGGGAGCGCATCCTCGCGGCAGCGCCCGACTTCGGCGGCGCCGCGAAGCTCGTCCGCGCCAGCCACGAGCGCTGGGACGGGACGGGCTACCCGGACCGCCTGACCGGGCCGGAGATCCCGCTCGGCGCGCGGATCATCTCGGTCTGCAACGCGTTCGAGGCGATGACGACCAGGCGGCCGTACGCGCCGCAGCTGGAGACCGAGGACGCGCTGAGCGAGCTCGTCCGCTGCGCGGGGACGCAGTTCGACCCGGACGTCGTCGCGGCTTTCGCCTCGGTCCAGCTCGACCTGAACACCGAGCTCGTCGCCTAGCCTCCGCCGGTTCCCCGTCCGGCTACACTCGCGCGGCCAGGGCCGTTAGCTCAGCTGGTAGAGCAGGGGACTCTTAATCCCAAGGTCGCAGGTTCGATCCCTGCACGGCCCATTTCGGCTGCTTTGCAGCCGAAATGCGAGGGTTCGCGGACAGCGAACCCGAGCTCTCGCGGTCGGCGGTCGGCGCGGAAAGTGCGAGGGCACACCGTAGACGGGCCCGAGCCGCGTTGACCTATCGCCGCGTGGCCACCGCGGCGTACGGGTCGTATCGCGTCCGCGGGCACGCACCCCAGAGCCCGCGCTTCAGCGCCCGCGCGCGCCTGGCCCGTTCGTCGAGCACCTTTGCGTACATGCCGCGCGCGCCGTCGTAGAAGTACGGCGCCGCCGCGCCGACGGTCACGAGCCTGACGTTGACGTTCAGCCCGTCCGAGACGCGTACGACGTAGCGCAGGAGCCGGCCGTACCGGTCGACCCGGTCCGTGGCCGGGTCCGCCCGGAGCCGGACACGCGTGCCGGCCGGCAGCATCCGTTTCGTCCACCGCGACGCGGCCCGCCCGTAGCACTCGGTGCCGAAGTAGACCTCGGGCGTGTCGATCTGGACGAGTCGCACCCGCTGCCCGTTCATGAGCGTGACCGTGTCTCCGTCGACCACGTGGCCGATCCGGTAGACGGACAATGGACGCTTGGCCCCCGCAGAGGGCGCGAGCGCAGCGAGCACGCACAAGATCGTCGCCGCGCAGAGCAGTGCGCCCCGTCCAAAACGGCCACTGGCCATTCCGGACATGATGGCACCCCGCCGTGCCTTGTGTGCATGCCAACAATTCCTGCACTACGGCCGATTTCTTTACAGGGCGCTAACCGGCGGGACGTACTCTTCGCATGGCGATGAGGTTGAAGGCACTTCTGGCTCTGGCGGCCGTGTTTGCGGCTGTCTCGGCGTCCCTCTCGATCTCGCAGGCGCCCGCCAAGCAGGCGCGTCCGAACGCGCAGTGCTCGCTGACCTCGACCGGGCTGCTCCCGCTCACCGACATGGGCAACCGACGCTACCGCGGCTACCGCGGCGGGCTCTACCCGGGCGGCGTCAACCGCCCCTCGGCGAAGTACCTGAAGAAGGGCATGACCTCCGCGCGCCAGGTGCGCCCGATCAACGGGAAGATCGTCCTGCTCTCGATCGGCATGTCGAACGCGAGCGCCGAGTTCTCCGCCTTCAAGCGCACCTCCGACCGCGACTCGCAGAGGAACTCGAACGTCGTCGTCGTCGACGGCGCGCAGGACGGCTTCGACGCGACGAACGTCAACGCGAGGGCCGTCTACTGGGACAACGTGGACGGCCGGCTCGCAGCGGCCGGAGTCTCCGCTTCCCAGGTCCAGGTCGTCTGGCTCAAGGAGGCGATCGCCGGAGAGCACCGCCGCTTCCCGAAGGACGCGAAGGCGCTCCAGGCTTCGCTTCGCCAGATCATCAAGACCATGCGCTTCCGCTACCCCAAGCTACGGCTCGTGTACCTCTCGAGCAGAACCTACGGCGGCTACGCGATCACCGGCTGGAATCCCGAGCCCGCGGCCTACGACAGCGGCTACGCCGTCCGCGGCGTGATCCAGGACCGGATCAGCGGCAAGCTCAAGGGCCCGTGGGTCGGCTGGGGCCCGTACCTGTGGACCGACGGGCTGGCCGGCCGGAGCGACGGGCTCCAGTGGACCTGCGACGACGTGGAAGTCGACGGGACCCACCCATCCCGAAACGGCGTGCAGAAAGTCGTGAACCTGCTCACGACGTTCTTCAAGACCGACCCGACCGCGAAACGCTGGTATCTGGCTAGAGCGCACTCGTAGGGCGTCTGTACCATCGTCCCGCGGTGAAGGGACCAGTCGCAATCGTCGGCGCCGGCTACGTCGGCCTGCCGCTCGCTGAGGCGTTCGCGGGAGCCGGAAACCGGGTCGTCCTCGTCGAAACGAACCCGGAGAAGGTCGAGCTCGTCAAGCGCGGCGAGAGCTACATCCGGGACGTCCCGTCCGAGGGGCTCGCACGGCTCGTCGAATCGGGAGCGATCGAGATCACGACGGACTACGACGCGCTCGAGGACGCGGACGCGATCCTGATCGCGCTCCAGACACCGCTCACGGCGCAGCGGGAGCCGGATCTCTCGATCGTGCTCGGCGCCGCCCTGGACATCGCGCCGCGCCTCCGGAAGGGCCAGCTGGTCGTCCTCGAGTCGACGACGTATCCGGGCACGACACGCGAGCGCCTGAGGCCGATTCTCGAGAGCGGCAGCGGGCTCACGGCTGGAGAGGACTTCCATCTCGCCTTCTCGCCCGAGCGCGTCGATCCCGGCCGCGAGGACTGGACGACCCAGAACACGCCGAAGATCGTCGGCGGCCTGACGCCTGCCTGCACGGAACGAGCAGTCGAGCTCTACAGCCGGGCACTCGAGACGGTGCACCCCGTCTCGTCGCCCGAGGCGGCGGAGCTGACGAAGCTGCTGGAGAACATCTTCCGCTCGGTCAACATCGCGCTCGTCAACGAGCTCGCCCAGCTGTGCGACCGGATGCAGATCGACGTCTGGGAGGTGATCGGCGCGGCCGCGACGAAGCCGTTCGGGTTCATGAGCTTCCAGCCGGGCCCCGGGCTCGGCGGCCACTGCATGCCGGTCGACCCCTTCTACCTGACCTGGAAGGCGCGCGAATACGACTTCTACACCGAGTTCATCGAGCTCGCGGGCAAGGTCAACGAGAACATGCCCTACTGGTGCATCGGGAAGATCGCCCGCGCGCTGAACGCGAACGAGAAGGCGCTCAAGGGCTCGAAGGTCCAGATCGTCGGCGTCTCCTACAAGGCGGACATCGACGACACGCGCGAGTCGCCGGCGCTGAAGATGATCGAGCTTCTCCAGGAAGCCGGTGCGGACGTCTCGTACCACGACCCGTTCGTGGCCGAGGTTCCCGAGCTGGGCCTGAGCTCGGTTCCGCTCGCCCCCGGGGCCTCGGACTGCGTCGTGATCGTCACCGCCCACTCGGGCATCGACTACGGGGACCTGGTCGACAGGCGCCGCTCGTCGTCGACCTGCGCAACGCGACCGGCTCGAACGGGACCGGGAACGGCAAGGTCTGGAAGCTGTGATCCGGATCGGGCACGCAGGGCTCGGCTACTGGGGCCCGAACCTCGCCCGGAACTTCGGCGCGCTCGCCGACCTGCGCTGGCTGTGCGACCTGTCGCCGGAGCTGCTCGCCGCGGCGGCGAAGGCGCACCCGCAGGCGCGGACGACGGCCGACTTCGAGGAGCTGCTCGCCGACCCGGAGCTGGACGCGATCGTGATCGCGACTCCCGTCGTCACGCACTACGAGCTCGCGAAGCGGGCGCTCCTGGCCGGGAAGCACGTCTTCGTCGAGAAGCCGCAGGCACAGTCGAGCGCGGAGGC
The DNA here is from genome assembly GCA_963742635.1 of uncultured Actinomycetes bacterium. Lineage (GTDB taxonomy): Bacteria > Actinomycetota > Thermoleophilia > Gaiellales > Gaiellaceae > VAXT01. Next base: position 205,628 of record CAVUMW010000019.1, on the reverse strand, counting down.
CGAGGAGCTGCTCACGATCGCGGAGGAGCGCAACCTCGTGCTGATGCCCGGCTACCTCCTCCTGTACCACCCCGCCGTGTCGAAGCTGAAGGAGCTGATCGACGCCGGCGAGCTGGGCGACATCCTCTACCTGTACGGGAACCGGCAGAACCTCGGTCAGTTCCGCAGCGACGAGAACGCCCTGTGGTCGATCGGCTCTCAGGACTTCTCGATGATCCTGCACCTGATCGGCGAGGAGCCGTCCGAGGCGTGGGCACGCGGCGAGTCGTTCCTCCGGAAAGGGATCGAGGACGTCGTGTTCTCGTACCTTCGGTTCCCGTCCGGGATCGTGGCCCACACGCATGTCTCGTGGCTCGACCCGCACAAGATGCGCAAGCTGACCGTCGTCGGGCGCGAGAAGATGGCCGTCTTCGACGACATGGAGCCGGACCGCAAGCTCACTGTCTACGACAAGGGCCCGGTCGAGCGGCCCGCGAGCGACTGGCAGGTGCGAGTCGGCGACATCCACATCCCGAAGCTCTCGACGGAGGAGCCGCTCCGCCGGGAGTTCGCCCACTTCCTCGCGCTGATCGGCGGTGAGGGCGACCCGCTCGGCCCGGCGCGCGAGGGGCTCGCAGTCATACGAGCGCTCGAGCTGCTCCAGGAGTCCCTGGACCGCGCACCGGCGTAGGTGGCCTGATGCAGATCGCCGAGACCGCGGTCGTCTATCCCGGCACGGTGATCGGAGACGGTTGCGTGATCGGCGACCACGCGGTCGTCGGCAAACAGCCAGCGCTGTCGCCGCGCTCGACCGCGACCCGCGAAGAGCTGCCGCCGCTCGAGCTCGGGGCGGGGACGATCGTCTCGGCGGGCGCGATCGTCTTCGCCGGGACGCGCATCGGCGAGCGCGTGATCGTCGGCGACCAGGCCTGCGTCCGGGAGCGCTGCGAGATCGGCGACGACGTCGTCATCGGGCGCGGGTCGCTCGTCGAGAACGACACGACGATCGGCGCGCTGACGAAGATCCAGGCCAATGCGTACGTGACCGCCTACTCGACGCTCGAGGACGAGGTCTTCATCGCGCCGGGCGTGATCACGACGAACGACAACTTCATGGGGCGGACCGAGAAGCGGCACGAGCTCAGACGCGGGCCGACGATCCGGCGAGGCGCCCGCGTCGGCGGGGGGGCCGTGCTCTGTCCGGCGGTCGAGATCGGCGAGGAGGCCTACGTCGGAGCCGGTGCGGTCGTCGTCCGCGACGTGCCGGCCCGAGCGGTCGTCGTCGGCAACCCGGCGCGGCAGATCCGCGAGGTCGCTACGGACGAGCTGCTCGGTGAGCCGCCCGCGGGCGCTTCCGGTACTTGAGCGTGTACGCGCCCGAGCCGGGCGACGCGATCTTCACGACCAGGTAGTACCAACCGCCCTGCGTAACGCGCAGCCTGATCTTGTCCAGCGATCCGGGCGACCGAGACTGCGCGGCCAGGAACCGCTGGTCGACCGCAGTGCCGCCGACGCTGGTCGTGCCGGGCTTCCACAGGAAGAGATCCGAGTTCGCGCCCGAGGGCCCGCGCAGTAGTGCGACGATCTTCTGCCCGCGCGTTGACCTTGACCTTGTAGACGTCGTAGCGATCGTCCCAGTAGTCGATCGTCGCCTTGATGCGCTGGCCCTTGCGGCCCCACACGGTCGCGGCAGTGGACACCCGATCGTTCGCCTCGTAGCGGTCGGGCGCCGGCAGCGCGATCGTCGAGCGCGCGCACTGCGCCGTTGACGTCGAGCAAGCCCCAGCCGGTCAGCGGGTCGCGGCCGGTGTAGCAGCGGAGGCAGCCTGTGTCGCGGTCCGAGTCGACTGCGGTTCTCGTGAGGATGGTCGAGGCCTGATCCGCCTGGAGGCCCGGGTCGGTCGCGAAGAGCAGCGCCGCGGCGCGGCCGAGACCTGCGGAGCGGAGAACGACGTCCCCTCACCGCGGCGGTACTCCATCGGGCCGCAGTCCGAGTAACCCTGCAGGCAGACAGCCGGGCCTGCGACGACAGGGTCAGCGCGCGCGGGAGCGTCGAGAAGATCGTCCTCGCCGGGAGCCGCGATGTCGACGTAGCGGAAGTCGCGGTTCGAGAAGTTCGGCACCGTTCCGTCGCGGTTCAGCGAGCTGACGCCGAGGACGTGCGGAAGGGCTGCGGGATAGCCCGCGTAGTTCCACGGCTCGCTCGGAGCGCTGTCGGCGTTCCCGACCGCTGCGACGACGAGCACGCCCTTGCTGACGGCGTACTGCACGGCCGCCGCCTCGAGTGGCGAGTACGTGTCGAGTCCCCGGTCGTGCGGGTCGCGCACGCCTCCGAAGCTCATATTGATCACGCGCGCGCCCCGGTCGACGGCCCAGTGGATGGCGCGGGCCTCGGCGTCCGGCGAGATCGTCCCATCGGCGCGCACGATCTTGGCGATCAGGAGCTCGACCGGGAAACCGACGGCGGCAATGCCGGTTCCGTTGTTCGTCGCGGCTGCGATCTCCCCCGCGACGAAGGTGCCGTGGCCGTTCGTATCGGTCTCCCACGAGCTCGAGACGAAGCTCCGCCCGTCGAAGATCTGGCCCTGGAGGTCCGGGTGGCCGAGTCGATGCCGGAGTCGAGCACGGCGACGCGCACGTTCGCGAGCGTGGGCAGCTGCGCCCAGGCGTCGAAGGCGTGGATCCGGCCCAGGTACCACTGCCGGCTGATCAGCGGGTCGTTCGGCGTGAACGCGAGCCGCCGTGTCGCCCGCATGCGCTCCACCCAGGACGTGCCGTTGAGCGAGAGCAGCTCACCCGCGTGCTGGGCGCGCACGGAGAGGGCAAACGGACCGATCTTCGTCACCGGCTCGCCGGTCACCGCCTGGACCTCGCGGGCGACGGCACGCTCGTCAGCGCCCTTCTGGATCCCGATCGCGAAGCGGCCGGCCGAAGCCTGCGCGGGGACGGCCAGGGCGACAACGAACGCGGCGAGGACGAGCCGCTTCATGCCGGTCCCACGGTCAGCGTCGGGCTCACGCCGGGCACGAAGCCGCGGCCGGGCGCGAGCCGTGCTCGGTACTGGCCAGGAGTGAGCTTCACGTGAGCCTGGAAGTCTCCGTTCTGGTCGATCGTCGCACGCGCGACCGACTTCCAGCGGGCGCCGTCGAAGCGTTGGAGCGCGACGCTCCCGCCCGGCAAGACCGGCCTCGCAAAGCCGCGCAGCGTCGACGCGTCGGGCATGCCGCGGAAGCGGACGAGCGGAGCGACCGCGACGTGCGCGATCGCACTGCGGGCGGCGCCGCTGACGAGCCGGTAATCGGTCGGGACGCGAGGCTTGGCCGAGACGCTCACCGAGCCACCCGGGCCGGGCGAGATCGGGCGAACCTGCTCCCAGGGAGTCCCCGGCTGCCGCCGGTCGAGCCGCACCGACGGGAGCCGCCGTGCGACGCCGCTCAGCGCGACGTTCTTGCCGTACGTGACGGGCGCCTGCGGAGTGGCGAGCGAGAGCACGCCGATCCGGAACCAGGTCGAGCGAAGGTTCAGCGCGCGGCGAAGATCCGAGCCGGTCATCGTCGAGTCTCCCTGCGAGCCGATCGCGGTGACGCTCTGGACGCGGCCGGACGGGCCGGTCTGCATCGTCGCGTCGGTCATGCTCCCGCGCACGTGGAGAACGCGCCTCAGGCGCGACGCGGGAACCACGTACGGGCCCCACCGGTGGTACGGCGAGATCGTGTCGTACGGGTCGTTGACGGACACGAGGTACGGAGCCCCCGGTGAGCTCGGCCAGACCTCGGACGCAGCCGAGGTGCGGCCTCCGGAGCTCGAGAAGAAGTACGTCGTCGCCACGCGCCCGTCGTAGAGGACGACCTGGCCCGCAGTGTCCTGCACGGCCGCGGTCGTCGACGGCGCCTCGTGGGCGATGCCGAGATAGACCTGGCTCCGCGTGTCCGGGTAGAGGTCGAACCACGACCCGCTCTTCTTCACCGCGAGTGCGTACGAACGCGCGGCGACGGCCTGCGCCTTGAGCGCCTCGGGCAGCCAGTCGCGCGGCATCTCCGAGGGGACGACGCCGTAGAGGTACGCCTCGAGCCCGACGGTGTTGACCGCGCGCAGCGCGCCGTTCGCGACGGAGACCTGCACCTGGCCGCGGTACGGACGGTCGCCGAACCTGAGCGGCGACGAGCCCGCGCTGAACGTAAGCGGACCGGGCACCTGCTGGCGCTGCGGAAAGTCGGTCGTCTTGATCCTCAGCCCCGGCCCGAAGGTCTGCGGGCCCGCGGCGAGATGCCAGAGCTGGCCGATCCCGTCGCGCACGCTGAACGGCGCCAGGGAGGAGACCGTCAACCGCGACTGTCCCTGCGCGAGGAACACGCGCACTTTCGTGACGGACGCCTGTCCGATCGTCGTTCCCTTGTAGTAGTGGGCGAGGATGTCGTCGTACGAGTAGCCCTGCTGCGCGTAGCCGTACGCGCCCCACTGGGCCATGCCCACGCCGTGCCCCCAGCCTCGGCCGCTGATCACGAAGACGGGAGAGCCGGGCAGGGACTTCGGAGCGGACTGCCGGGCGACGCCCGAAGAGGCACCGGCGAGAACGACGGTGGCGACGAGCGCAGCAAGAAGCGTGGAACGAGCCATGTCGCAGTGTTTCGGCTTTCGAGGTCGGTGTCCTGAGCGCCTACCGCAGGGCCGAATTGAGGCTATCGCATCGTTCTGAAGACGGCGCCCCTCTTTACAGGAACTTCAGAAAGGCCCAGCAATCGGAAGGTTTCTTCCGGTCGCGCTTCGGCTATGAATGGTCGAGGCCCCTGATGCGCTCCGAGAACGAACTCCTGCCGCCCCGGTATCTCCGACCCACGCGAATCGGCCAGGGCGGCATGGGCGAGATCTTCCGCGCCGAGGATGAGGTGCTCGGACGGACGGTCGCCGTCAAGGTGCTGTCCGAGCAGTACGCACGGGACGAGTCTCTGCGGGCTCGCTTCACGCGCGAGGCGCTGGCTGCGGCGAGGCTCTCCGGCGAGCCGGGCGCGGTCACGATTTTCGACGTCGGCGAGTGGGAGGGGCGGCCGTTCATCGTCATGGAGCATTTGAGCGGCGGCTCGCTCGAGGCTCGGCTGCGCGACGACGGGCCGCCGCCGGTCGACGAGGCGCTCGACTGGCTCGACCAGGCCGCGGGCGCCCTCGATGCAGCGCACCGGCTGGGCGTCGTACACCGGGACGTGAAGCCGGGCAACCTACTGCTCGACCAGGCCGGGGATCTCCGCGTGGCCGACTTCGGGATCGCGAGCGCGGCCGGGCTGCACTCGCTGACGCTGACCGGCACGGTGCTCGGGACGGCCGGCTACCTCTCGCCCGAGCAGGCTCGTGGGGAGCGGGCGACCCCGGCCAGCGATCGCTACTCGCTCGCGGTCGTCGCCTACGAGCTCCTGACCGGACATCGGCCGTTCGAGTCGGAGAGCCCGACGGCGGAGGCGGCCGCGCACGTGCAGGCGGAGGTGCCGTCGATCTCGCCGCAGCTCGATCCGGTCTTCCGTCGCGCGTTGGCGAAGGATCCGCAGGCGCGGTTCGAGTCGGCATCCGGCTTCGTGGCGGCCCTGCGTGAAGCGCTCGAGGGCGGCGCTGCTGTGACCCGCGTGTTGCCCGCGGCCGAACGGCGGTCGCGATGGCCGCTCGTCGCAGCAATCGTCGCCGCAGCTGTGCTCGCAGGTGCGGGGCTCGCAGCTCTCTTCACAGGCGGCGGCGATCGGCAGCAAGCGGTCCAGACGACGAGCGCCAAGACGACGGCCCCGCCGCCTCCAGCGCAACCACCGCCTCCAGCGCAACCACCGCCTCCAGCGCCGCCCCCGCCACCTCCGGCGCCGCCCCCGCCTCCTCCTCCACCGCCGACTCCAAGCGGCACCGCTCTGACCGACCATGCAACCGCGCTCCTGCGCGACGGCAATGCCGCGGGCGCCGAGCCGTTCGCCCGTCAGGCGGTCGCCGCGCTCGCCGGCACAGGCCTTCGGTACGAGGCGTACGCGGAATACGACCTCGGCGCGGCGCTCGCTCAGCTCGGCCAGTGCGGCGAGGCGCTCCAGCACCTCCAGCGCTCGCGGCAGCTCCAGGGCAACCGGCCCGAGATCCGGGACGCGGAGAAGCTCTGCCGGGAGGTCACGGCCACGGACAAGGCGGCGGTGACGGCAACGGCCTGGACCGACACCCGGGAGACGAGGGGTGACGCGTACGATGCCGCCGTGCAGATCCTCGTCACCGGCGCGGCCGGGTTCATCGGCTCCAACTTCGTCCACTACTGGCTCGAGCGGCATCCGGACGACTCGGTCGTCGCGCTCGACCTCCTGACCTACGCCGGAAACCGCGCGAACCTCGAGGGCACGAAGGAGCGTGTTCCGTTCGTCCAGGCGGACATCGCGGACATCGACCTGGTCGAGAACGTGCTCCGCGAGCACGCGATCGACGTCGTCGTCAACTTCGCGGCCGAGTCGCACAACAGCCTCGCCGTCGTCGATCCGGGCCTGTTCGCGCGCACGAACGTCCTCGGCACGCAGCTGCTGCTCGAGGCGGCGCGCAAGGCCGAGACCGAACGCTTTCACCACATCTCGACGTGCGAGGTCTACGGCGACCTCTCGCTCGACTCGGACGAGTCGTTCAGCGAGGAGTCGCCGTACCGCCCGCGCACGCCGTACAACGCGTCGAAGGCGGCCGCGGATCACTACGTGCGCGCCTACAGCGAGACGTTCGGGCTGCAGACGACGATCACGAACTGCTCGAACAACTACGGGCCGTTCCAGTTCCCGGAGAAGGTGATCCCGCTCTTCGTCACGAACGCGCTCGACGAGCGGCCGCTCCCGATGTACTCGTCGACGCAGAACAGGCGCGAGTGGCTGCACGTGCGCGACCACTGCCGCGCGATCGATCTCGTTCTCGCGCGCGGCGAGCCGGGGGCGACGTACAACGTCGGCTCGGGCGTCGAGGCGTCGATCGAGGAGATCGCCGACCGGGTCCTGGAGCTGACCGGGAAGCCGGAGTCGCTGAAGACGATCGTCCCCGACCGGCCCGGTCACGACCGCCGCTACCTGCTCGACTCGTCGAAGCTCCGCCGCGAGCTCGGCTGGGAGCCGGAGATCGGGTTCGAGGACGGCCTGCGCGAGACGGTCGAGTGGTACGCGGCGAACCGCGCCTGGTGGGAGCCGCTACGAGAGCGGCTCCAGGTCGAAGAGACGGCCTGGACTAGGAGCTAGCGAGCCGCTCGAGGCAGGCTCGCAGGCCCTCGCGCCAGTGCGGGAGCTCGGGTGCACCCCGCTCGCTGCGCAGGACCGAGTTCGCGGGACGCGGAGCCGGGCGACCGAGCTCCGCGGTCGTGATCCGGCGGACCACGGCAGCTGAGGCCGGCCTCCTCGAAGATCGCCTCGGCGAACTCGGCCCACGTGCAGTCGCCGGCCGCCGCGACGTGGTACGTGCCGTACGGAAGCTCGAGGACTTCCTTCGTCGCCTCCGCAAGATGCCCGACGAAGGTCGGCGAGCCGCGCTGGTCGTCGACGACCGCCACCTCGTCCTGCTTCGACCCCAGCTCGAGCATCGTCCGCACGAAGTTCCTGCTCGTCCAGCCGAAGAGCCACGACGAGCGGACGATCCAACCCTCACGGATCTCGTGCTCACCCTCGAGCTTCGTCCGTCCGTAGACCGACAGCGGTTTCGGCTCGTCGGACTCGACGTACGGCCCGGGCTTCGGCGCCGTCGAAGACGTAGTCCGTCGAGAAGTACACGACGGGCGCGCCGAGCGCCACGACGTTTCGGGTCCCCTCCACGTTGACCCGCGCGGCTCCTTCAGGGTCGGCCTCCGCCCCGTCCACGTCCGTCCACGCAGCGGCGTGGAGCACCAAGTAACAGTCTGTTACTAAGTCCGTTCGGGGGCGCGTGACGTCCCAGTCGGCCCTCGTGAGCGCATCGGCTTCCGGGAAGACCTCGGCGAGCGCGGCGCCCAGCTGGCCGCCCGCGCCGGTGATCAGGACGCGGCCTGGTCCCGTTCCGACAGGATCGGCGATCTCGTGCTCCACAGGTCGACGACGCGCGGGTCGCTCCACGGCACCTCGTGCTCGTCCGGGTCGGCCGGGTCGTACTCCTCGGTCACGTGGTAACAGAACAGAAGGTCGGTCAGGGCCTCGAAGCCGTGCGCGCAGCGGCCGGGGACGTAGATCGCAACCGGGTTCTCGTCGCCGATGTCCTCCGTGAACGTCTCGCCGCTGGAGAGGTCGAGCACGACGACCCGCGCCGTGCCCTCGAGGCAGACGAAGAGGTCGTCCTGGCCGCGCTCGTGGTAGTGCAGGCCGCGAATGACCCCGGCCTTCGAGAAGGAGACGTTCGTCTGGCGCATCGGCTTCTCGTGCCAGCTCGCACGGTTGAGCTCGACGAACCACCCGCGCCCGTCCTCGAAGCGCCGCAGCGGGATCCGGCGCAGGCCCTCGATCACCTGTTGGCGCCGTTCTGGCGCACGTAGTCGTTGACCTCGTAGTACGCGTCGATCGACTCGCCCGCGTCGCCCCAGAAGCCCTCGACGACGTCGTACTCCATCGTCCCCTGCTCGACGAACCAGTTGTTCACGTCGGTGATCTCGAGCTCACCGCGGTCCGAGGGCGAGAGCGACGGGAGGAAGTCGAACACGGTCGAGTCGTAGAAGTAGAGGCCCGTGACCGCGTAGTCGCTCGGCGGCTGCTCCGGCTTCTCGAGGATGCGGACGACCTTCTCGCCGTCCAGCTCGGCCACGCCGAGATGCCGCAGGTGCTCGGGCTCCTCGACCTTCGAGAGGACGATCCGCGCCCCTCGCTCCTGACGCTCGAAATTCTCGATCGCCGGCTTGATCGAGCGGCCGAAGACGTTGTCCGCGAGCATGACGAGGATCCTGTCTCCACCTGCGAAGCGCTCCGCGAGCCCGAGTGCCTCGGCGATTCCGCCCTCGCGCTCCTGGTAGGCGTACTGGAGCAGGCCGATCCCGTGCTCGTGCCCGTCTCCGAGCAGCCGGAAGAACTCGCCTGCGTGCGTCCCACCCGTGACGACCATGACCTCCGTGAGACCGCCGGAGACGAGCGCCTCGATCGCGTACGTGACCATCGGCCGGTCGTAGATCGGCAGCAGGTGCTTGTTCGTGATCCGCGTCAGCGGATGGAGGCGGCTCCCGGTGCCGCCGGCGAGGATGACGCCCTTCATGTCCGCGGGATCGTACGGCCCAGCGGGATGAAGCGCGCCGCTCTGGAGGTGATTCAGCCGCCGACGCGCAGCTGTCGGAGGAGTGCGCGCTCCCACGCGCGCGGCGGGGCGAGTCGATCGCGTCTGCGCACGATCATCACGATGAGCGAGGCCATCAGCAGCAGGTTCCCAACGAGGAAGCAGACGTCAGCGAGGTTGAAGGCGAAGCCGCGCTCGTAGTTGCCGATCACGAGCGGGTTCGGCACCCGGTTCCCGTCCAACTGCGCAGAGACGAGGTTCCCGACCGCGCCTGCGCTCATGACCCCCGCCGCGACGGCCACGGCACGCGACGGCACGAGCGTGAGGAAGAGGGCACCGGCCAGGACCGCCACCGAGAGCGCGACCCAGCCGTAGGACCGGTGATGGAAGGCCCACAACGGCGTGCTGACGGTCGCCTTCACGACCTGATCGGCGGATGCAAGCACCACCGCCGAGGCCGCGAAGATGAGAAGCCGTTCGGACCAGCGCACGCCCCCACATTACAAGCGGACGGGCGGCTATCCGAACGGCCGCCACACGCCTGTGCGATCGTTCGACGGTGACCGACGCATCGACCCTCGTCCGCGAGAAGCTCGACCAGGTGCCCGCGATCCTCGACGAGCACGGGGTCGATCTCTGGCTCACGTTCGTCCACGAAACGCTGCTCACGCCGGACCCGTGCCTCGACCTCGTCGTCGGCACGAGCTGCACCTGGCAGAGCGCGTTTCTCCTCTCCCGCTCGGGCGAACGGATCGCGATCGTCGGTCGCTTCGACGCTCCGGGCGTCGAGCAGGTCGGCGCCTACTCCGAGATCGTGACGTACGACGAGAGCGTCCGCCCGCTCTCACGCGAGACGATCGAGCGCCTCGACCCGCAAACGATAGCGCTCAACTACTCACCGAGCGACCCGGCCGCCGACGGGCTCACGCACGGTCTGTGGCTGGTGCTGCGCGAGACGTTGGAGGGCACGCCTTACTCCGATCGGCTCGTGTCGTCCGAGCAGGTCGTCGGCTCGCTGCGGGGGCGCAAGTCGTCCTTCGAGATCGAGTGCATCCGCGCGGCGATCGCCGAGACGGAAGAGATCTTCGCGCTCGTCCGAGAGCGGGTCGGGCCCGGCAGGAAGGAGACGGAGATCGCGGCGATCTTCCACGAGGAGGTCTCGCGGCGCGGCCTCGGTTACGCGTGGGAAGCAGGGCAATGTCCCGCCGTGGACGCCGGACCGGAGAAGGAGGTCGGCCACAGTGGGCCGACCGAATTGCAGACACGGCGCGGCGTGCTCCTGCACACCGACTTCGGAGTCCTGAAGGACGGGTACTGCAGCGACCTGCAACGTATGTGGTACTTGCTCGACGAGAGCGAGAGTGAGCCGCCCGAGGATGTCGTCGCAGCGTGGGACGCGGTCTGGGCGTCGATGGACGCGGGAGCTGCCGTGCTCCGACCGGGTGCCCAGGGGCACGAGGTCGACGCCGCCGCCCGCGCGAGCCTCGTCGCGGCCGGCTACGACGAGCCGAAGCACGCACTCGGCCACCAGCTTGGCCGCGCCGCGCACGACGGAGGCACGCTGCTCGCCCCACTGTGGGACCGCTACGGCGACGCCCCTCGCGGCCTCGTCGAGGAGGGCCATGTGTACACCCTCGAGTACGGCGCTCCGGTTCCCGGCCGGGGCTACATTGGACTCGAAGAGGATGTGCTCGTCACCGCGGACGGCCTCGAATGGCTGAGCACGCCTCAACGCGAGCTCTGGCTCGTCGGCTAGTTGGCTTCCCGGCGCTCACGCGCCGGGCGATTGCCTGATCTATCGAGCCTGCTCCGGCGCCGCGACGGTGTCAAGACATCAGACAGGCACGCGTATCGGCCTGGCCCCACGAGCTTGGCCCCCCGTGCTACTTGATGAGCGTGAGCATCTTGAACATCGGCAGGTACATCGCGATCACGATCGTCCCGACCATGATCCCCACGCCGATCATCAGGATCGGCTCGATGATGGACGTGAGCGACTGGATGCTCGAGTCGACCTCGTCCTCGTAGAAGTCGGCGACCTTGCCGAGCATTCCGTCGAGCTCGCCCGTCTCCTCGCCGATCTTCACCATCTGGCCGACCATCGGCGGGAAGACCGGGTCCTCCTGCAGCGGCTGGCTGATCGGCACGCCCTCGTGGACGCGCGTGCGGATGTCCGCGAGCGACTGCTCGACGACCCAGTTGCCGGCCGTCGCGCCGGTGATCTCGAGCGCCTTGATGATGTCGACACCCGACGAGACGAGGGTCGAGAGCGTCCGCGAGAAGCGCGCGAGCGCGATCTTGTGGACGACGTCGCCGACGCGCATCGGAATCCTGAGCTTGAAGCGATCCCAGACCTGTCGTCCGCGCTCGGTGCGCTTGAGGCGGACGGAAGGCGAAGATCATTCCGCCGATCGCCGGGAAGATGATGAACCAGTAGTGCCGTAGCGCGTACGAGGCGTGCATCACCATCTGCGTGAGCCTCGGCAGGTTCCCGTTCAGCGAGTCGAAGACGTTCACGAAGACGGGGATGATGAACAGGAGCATGAACGTGAGCACCAGGAACGCGAACGAGATGACGACGCTCGGATAGACCATCGCTCCCTTGACCCGTCGCTTGATCTGCGTCTCCTTCTCGATCTGCACCGCCACGCGGTCGAGCACGGTGTCGAGCGTTCCCGACGACTCGCCCGCCTCGACCATCGCGACGAAGAGGCGGTTGAAGACCTTCGGATGCCGCGCCAGCGCCTTCGAGAGGATGACGCCGCCTTCGACATCGGAGCGAACGTCGGCGATCACCTCGGCGAGGTACTTGTCGTCGGTCTGCTCCTCGAGCGTCACGAGCGCCTGAACAACGCTGACGCCGGCCCCGATCATCGTCGCGAACTGGCGCGCGAAGACCTGGAGCGACTTCGGCTTCACCTTCTTGAACGCGCTGCGAGGGCCGCGCTCGCCGGCGGCGTTGCGCTCGGCCAGCGACTGCGGCAGGAGCCCGCGCGCCTGCAGCTGCTCGCGGGCGGCGCTCAGGTCGGGCGCGTGGATCAGGCCCGAGATCTCGAGCCCCTGGGCGTTGATTGCGTCGTATGCGAATGCAGCCATGTGGGTTCCTTACGTCGAGAGGGTTGTCAGCTGGTCGAGGAGTCGAAGGTCGTGTTTTCGGTGAAGAGGACCCGGCCTGCGCCCGACTCGTCGCGCACCTCAATCGTTACGAGCTTGACGGGACGGCTGGCAGGGATATCGGAGCAACTGGCAGGCGGCCCGGTCGAAGCCGAGCACAGGGAAACGTCGCTCTTTATCCAGTAGGTGTGACCATCGGGACGCAGTGATCGGCGCGCCGGGCTTGGACACCACCGTCGCGAACGACCCCTGACGGAACGCCTCCATCTGCTGGTCGGCGAGCGAACCGGCCGTCGACGTCACCCGCGCACGGTTGATGGAGACGACGCCCGAGCTGAAGCCGGCGACGAGCGCCGCGATGCCGATCGACATAACGGTCATGGCGATCAGCAACTCGATCAGCGTCATGCCCTGTTCCGCGCGCAAACGTGACTTCAGCCTGCTCATCGGTACGTGACCAGCTCCCGGATGTAGGCCGAGCGGTAGCCCGCCGCGTGGATGTTGCCCGCGCGTCGCGAGACCGCCGTCAGCGTCGAGTACGGGCCTGTGTAGACGACCCAGTACCCACCGCGGAGCGATCGCCGACTCGAGGAGTTGAGGACCGAGACCCCGCCGACGGACCGGCGCGCTCCGTGCGCGAAGCGCAGAGCCGCGTGGCGTCCGTTCCTGTTCGGGATCGAGGCGAGAATGACGATCCAGCCGCGCTTCGCGACTCTGTGACCGCCCGGCCGGCCGATCACGATCCGGCTCGGGAGTGCAGCCGTCGAGCGCGCCGCGGACGACGACGAAGACGCCGACGACCGCGTGAAGGGATCGGGCCCGCCGCCGGCCACGGCGTGGGCGTCACCGTCCGGCACCGACTTGACTGCGAACGGATCGGCGCCGCTCCCACCTCCGTGCCTCGACACGTGCTGTCGGAGTCGATGCGGCCGGAGCCGTGGGCACCGCCACCGAGCTGCTCACGCTGGAGCGCTTCAGCAGATGCGGGAGCTCGTACGCGAGCAGCGCGGCGAGCACGCCGGCGAGCACGACGACGACGATCTTCTGGCGGCGCTGCTTCGCAGCGACCCGCGCGTTGTTCGCCGATCCTCGGCGTCCGATTGCTGCCCCCGGGACCATCTAGGGCGCCGTCGTCGTAGCGGTGCTGGCCGCCGGAGCGGATCCGGCCACGAACGCGTCGAGCGCGAGCGTCGCCGTGACCAGGCCGCCCTTGTCACCGGTCGAGAGCGAGACGTTGTCGATGCCGTAGAGCCGCCCCGACGCGTGCGCCTTGCCGTCCTCGACCCCGGCCTCGAGCCGGAGCAGGTGCATGAACTTCGCGAGCCGGAAGTAGCGACCCTTGACCGAGAGGGCGATCGGAACCGCCTGCGCCCCGGTCGACGGAACCGCCTGGGAGGGCGTGATGCTCTCGAGCCTGACGCCGCTCGCGCGGGAGGCCCACGAAAGCTGCCTGAGGATCTCGGACATCTCCACGTCGTCCGGGATCGCCCGGCGAAGACGGCGGAGGTCCGCGACGCTCTGCTTCGAGGCCGGGCTCTGCATGAATGACTGCGTCTCGCTGAGCTTGATGTTCGCGTCGCCGATCTGCGAGTCGAGTGCCGCAGCCTTCGAGCTCTGAGGCGAGAGGAACACGAACCAGCCGGCCAGGACGATGACGATCAGCCCTGAGGCCGCGAGCAAGAGGGCGAGACGCCCGTTGATCCGGTCGATCATTTCGCACCTCCGTTCGGGTTGAAGCCGGCGGTGACGGTGAACGTGTCGCCGCGGGACAATGTCGTGCCGCTCGCGCCGCTGTTCGTGCTCGACACGAGCGTTACGTTGGTGAGCCAGGGCAGGCTTGCCAGCCGGTCGAGGACGACCGCGACCCTCACGTGCGAGGACGCGACACCCGTGGCCGAGAAGCCCGATGCGGTAGTCGTCGCCGGCGTCGTCGTTCCGGCCGGGGGCGTCGTCGGGGCAGCAACCGCAGCACCAGGTGCAAGCGGCGTCGGCGACTGCGCGGACAGGCTCTGCAGGTAGACCTGCTTCGGCAGCACACTCGAGACGTCGGAGAGCAACCGCTCCCAGGCGACCCGCTTCTCCGAAACGGAGCCGGCCGCGGTCATGCGCGCAGCCGCTGCGGCCTGGGCCGAGCGAAACGGCGCAGCCTTGGCGTCGGCGACCGCGACCTGCGACTGGACGTCGGTGAGCGCGGCGTGCCTGTCGTTGACGACCGAGCGCTCGTGGACGTAGCCGAGACCGAGCCCGACCACCGCGACGCACGCGACGACGGAGCCGGCCTTGACGACGCGGCGCGGAGAGAGGTCTTTGCCGACTGCGGCCCAGGGATGACCGGGGCGCGCGTAAGCCGGAAGGAGATTGACGGCTTCCATTAGTTCTCCACCCCCAGTCCGATCGCCGCGGCGAGCGACGCGAGGTCGTCCCGCTCGGCGAGCCCGTTCGAGACCTGGACCCCGGCGAGGGGGTCTGCGATCCGGACGGGCACGCGGGTCAGCCGCTCGAGCTCCTCGGCCAGCCCCGGAAGCTTCGTCGTACCGCCGGTGACGATGACCTCGGAGATGGCGAGTGAGCCGGGCTGGCCCTGGTAGAAGTGGAGAGAGGCGACCAGCTCGCGCGCGAGCGTTTCCAGCTCACGTTCGACCGCGGCGCGTGCGCGCGGTGCACGCGGATCCGCGTCCGGCGCATCGCTTCCGAGATCGAGCTCGAGCTTGAGCTCGGCGGCCTCGGGCCTGGTGAGCCCGAGCTCCTGCGCGATCACTCCCTCGAGCTTCGATCCGCCCCAGTCGAGAACGCGCATGAAGTCGCAGACGGTGCCGTCGGAGATCGCGAGCGTCGAGCGGTCGTGACCGATCGAGACGACGACCGAGGCGACGCTAGGTGCGCCGTCCGAGTCGCCGTTGCGCGGCGCGACGGCGCGCAGCAGCGCGAACGCCTCGACGTCGATGCCCGAGAGCTCGAGGCCCGCCGCCCGGCACGCCTCGACGTAGTGGTCGATCGGCTCCTTGTAGGCGGCCGCGAGCAGGACGCGCCGTGAGACGGCCCCGGACTCGTCGACCGTCTCGCTGACGACGTGGTAGTCGAGCACGGCCTGGTCGAGCGGAATCGACAGGGCCTCGTGCGCCCTGAACCGAACGACGTTGCCGAGCTGGCGCTCGTCGTCGACGCCTTCGATGTCGACCGTGCGGACGCCGATGCGGTTGGTGCCGATGCCGAGCCGGATGCCCCGGCGCGGAAGCTTGTTGTCGCTGAAGAAGCGGTTGAGCGCCGTCGCGAGCGCCGCAACGTCACGCACCTCGCCGCCGACGACGACGCCGGGCTCGAGCGGAACCCGCGCGAGCTGCACGAGCTTCGCGGAGCCGTTGTTGACGACCCGCGAGGCCGCGATCTGGGAGGCGCCGATCTTGAGGCCGACGATCTCCTGCTTGCGGCGCCGCTTGCGCTTGGCGCTGCTCGGCTTCACGACGCCGGGCGTCTTCGCCTTCTTCTTCGGCCGCCGGACGAGGTCCGACAGCTTGATCTCCTTGTTCAGGTCCATGTGTGTCTCTACACCTCCTGGGCGAGCCGAAGCCCGCTCTGTGCTGGGGTCTCGTTGCCGGCGGCGCTGCCGTTGCCGGCCGCCGGTGCAGTGAAGTTCGTCAGGCCCGAGCGCTCGAGCAGGCCCTGAAGCTGGTCGGGCCGGGACGAGCGCGCGAAGGCAATCTCGGGCGTGATGACGTGGCGCAGCACCAGGTCGGCGAGCGACTGCTCCATCGTCTGCATCCCGCGCGATGTGCTCGTCTGCATGACCGAGTAGATCTGCTCGACCTTCGCCTGGCGGATCAGGTTGCGGACCGCGTCGTCGGGCATCAGGACCTCGAGCGCGGCCGTGCGGCCGAGGCCGTCGGCGGTCGGGACGAGGTTCTGCGTGACGACGCCCTGGAGCGTCGACGCGAGCTGCACGCGCACCTGGCCCTGCTGCTCGGCGGGAAAGACGTCGATGACGCGGTCGATCGTGGTCGGCGCGCTCTGGGTGTGCAGCGTCGCGAACACGAGGTGCCCGGTCTCGGCTGCGGTGAGCGCGGTCGCGACCGTCTCGAGGTCGCGCATCTCGCCGACGAGGATCACGTCGGGGTCCTGGCGGAGCGCGGCGCGCAGCCCCTCGGCGAACGACGTCGCGTCCTGGCCGATCTCGCGCTGGTTGACGATGCACGTCCCGTGGTGGTGCAGGAACTCGATCGGGTCCTCGATCGTGAGGATGTGCTCGTGCCGGGAGCGGTTGATGTGGTCGAGGAGCGAGGCGAGGGTCGTCGACTTGCCGGAGCCGGTCGGCCCGGTGACGAGCACGAGGCCGCGCGGCTTCTCCGCGAGGTCGTACAGGCGTGTCGGGAGGCCGAGCTCCTCGAGAGTCTTGATCTCGTCCGGGATGAGCCGGAAGGCGGCGCCGACGGCCGCGCGCTGAAAGTAGGCGTTGACGCGGAAGCGCGCGAGGCCGGGAATCGAGTGGGAGAAGTCGATCTGCCGGCGCGTCTCGAGGGTCTTCTGCTGCTCGGTCGAGAGGATCCGGTACATGAGCGTCCGGATCTCGTCCGGCGTCAGCGTCTCGTGATCCGACAGGCGCTCGAGGCGGCCCTTGACGCGGATCACCGGCGGCGAGCCCGCCGTCAGGTGGAGGTCCGACGCGTTCCGCTCGACCATCACGGCGAGCAGGTCATCGATTGAGTGAAGTTCAGTTTGCATGGGTGTTGAGGCTTCGAGAGCGTTGCCAGGAGAAGCTGCAGGGGGGCGCGGTTGCCCGCGCCCTCCCCTTCGCTTCTGCTAGGCGTCGCTTACGGGCAGCCCGCAGGCTCGTGTCCGTGACCTCGCCGCCGGGGCCGCTGAAGTGGAACTTCGGTGCCGACGCCATGACCGGCTGCCTGCGAGGCAGTAGGTCGTGGTGCTCCCGCGGCGTTGAGCGTCCCGAGCACGAGCCTGACACCGTGGCTTGACTGCCGCTGTCGACCTTGAGGCCGCTGTCGTAGGCCGTTCGGTGGCCGCCAGCAGCGGCTGACCATGCCGGTGTAGCTTGCCGTTGTCGGCGAAGTACGCCTCGGCCGACGGGACGGCGGCGCGGACGTTCGCCTGCCGCGGCCGAGTCCGACGCGCGATCCGGAAGCCGAGGTACGACGGGACCGCGATCGCGAGCAGGATGCCGATGATCACGATGACGACGAGGAGCTCGATCAGCGTGAAGCCTTCCTCGCGCTCGAGCCGCTTCCACAACTTGTGCATGTAGTTCTCCTTTGGTTGGTTTATCTGCACGCCCCATTTATGCCGGGTCCGCCCCCCGGTTCGCCCGACGCATTTGAGTCATTTCGGGCGACCCATTTGGGTCAATTGAGCAGGGGTTTTTCGGTCGTCTGACGGCGTGTCAGACGGTGCAGACGCGGGCGAGCTCTTCGACGGACGTGATGCCGGCGGCGACCTTGCCGACGCCGTCTTCCCACATCGTCCGCATGCCCTCCTCGACGGCGGCGCGCTCGATCTCTTCGCGCGGCGCCTTCTCGGCCGCGAGCTGCTCGAGGCGCTCGCTCATCGAGAGGAGCTGGAAGACGCCGACGCGGCCGCGGTAGCCGGTCTGCCCGCAGCGGGCACAGCCGCGGCGGCGGTGGAAGGTCGCGCCGTCGAGGGCGGCCTCCATGTCCTCGCTCAGGTGAAGCCCCTGGAGCTCGTCATACGTCGGCAGGTACGGCTCGGCGCAGTGCGAGCAGAGCTTCCTCGCCAGGCGCTGCGCCAGGACGGCCGAGACGGCCGCACCGGTCAGGAACGGCTCGACGCCCATCTCGGTCAGCCGCGTGATCGCGGCCGGCGCGTCGTTCGTGTGCAGCGTCGAGAGCACGAAGTGACCCGTCAGCGCGGCCTCGATCGAGATCCGCGCGGTCTCGCCGTCGCGGATCTCGCCGACCATGATCACGTCGGGGTCGGAGCGGACGATCGAGCGCAGCGCGGTGGCGAAGGTCAGCCCGGCGCGGGGGTTGATCTGCACCTGGTTGACGCCGCCGAGCCGGTACTCGACCGGATCCTCGACGGTGATGATGTTGATCTCCGGCCGGCTGATCGCGTTCAGCGCCGCGTAGAGCGTCGTCGACTTGCCCGAGCCGGTCGGCCCGGTGACGAGGAGCGCCCCGGTCGGCCGCGCGAGGATCGCGTCCATCTGCTCGCTCATCGCGGTCGGAGAGGCCGAGCGACCCGAGCGTCGGCACCTCGCGCGACTTGTCGAGGAGGCGCATGGTGACCGACTCGCCGTCGACCGTGGGCAGCGTCGCCACGCGGATGTCGAGCATCCGTCCAGCGGCCGCGGCGTTGAGCGAGATCCGTCCGTCCTGCGGCCTGCGCCGCTCGGCGATGTCGAGCTTCGCCAGCACCTTGAGGCGGGTCGTCACGCCGGAGGCGAGCCGCTTCGGAACGTGGTGGGCGACGTGGAGGACGCCGTCGATCCGGTAGCGGACGACGAGATCGTCCTCCTGCGGCTCGACGTGGATGTCGCTCGCCCCGTCCTCGGCCGCTTCGAAGATCATCGAGTTGACGAGGCGGACGAGCGGCGCGTCGGAGATGCCGTCGTCGGCCTCGAGGTCGTCGACGTCCTCCTCCTCGCCCTCGGCGCCGGCCATCTCCTCGGCGAAGGTCGCGTTCATCGCCTCGGCGGCGCGCGAGAGGCGGCGCAGCTCGGTGAGGACGTCGCTCTTCGCCGCGACGTGGAACTCGACGGACAGGCGCGTCGCGAGCCGCAGCTCGTCGAGCCCGCGCACGTCCTGCGGATCGGTGATCGCGACCTTGAGCCTGCTGCCGTCCGAGGCGAACGGGATCGCGACGACGCGGTTGAGCACCGGCAGCGCGATCATCTTCACCGCCTCGGCGTCGACGCCGATGACGCCGAGGTCGACGAGCGGGAGGTGGTGCTTCTCGGCGAGCGCCCGCGCGTCGTCCAGCGACCCCGCGAGCCCCTCGTCGACCAGCTCCTGTGAGAACGAGTCGCCGGCGAGACGCAGCTCCGGCTTGTTCTCGGGATCCATCGCTGCCTCCATTAGAGCAGCCGTAGGTAGGCGTCGAGGAGCGCCTGCCCGGCGAAGAGCGCGACGACGCCGCCGAAGGCGAGGAACGGCCCGAACGGGATCTTCATCTTGCGCGCGGCGCTTCCGTGGCGCGCGTACAGGACGACCGACGGCACGAGCGCCGCGACCATCCCGATCATCATCGCGACCGGAACGGTGCGCTCCGAGCGCCACGCCGAGCAGCAGGGCGAGCTTGACGTCGCCCATGCCCATGCCCGCCGGGTAGGCGAGCGCGGCGACGAAGAGGAAGAGCGCAGCGCCGAGGCCCGCAGCCGTCCACTCCGCCGACGGGTGGAGGATCGTGTTGGCCACGAGCACGATGCCCGCGGCCGGTAGGACGACCCGGTTCGGGATGATGTGCCGCTCTGCATCCGTGGCCGAGATCGCGACGAGCGCGGCGCAGAAGAACGAGGCGACGGCGGCGTCCCAGGTGAGCCCGAAGCGGAGCACGCACGCGGCGACGAGGAATGCCGTCGTCGCCTCGACGAGCGGGTATCGCCACGGGATCGCCGTCTTGCAGTGCCGGCAGCGCCCGCGCAGCAGCGCGAACGAGAGCAGCGGGACGTTGTCGTACCACGCGAGCGGAGTCGCGCACGCCATGCAGGCCGAGCCGGGGCTGACGAGCGAGCGCCGCAGCGGGATGCGCGCGGCGACGACGTTCAGGAAGCTTCCGAACGCGAGGCCCGGGAAGAACGCGATGGCTGCGAATGCCATGCCCATCTCAGAAGGGTTGGCTGTTTCGAAGGACGATGTTGTCGATCAGCATGAAGCGCTGGTTTGTGTCGGTCGTTGTCAGGTCGACCGGGAGCGACACCGACAGCGTCGCCCGGGGCGGGGGGACGCTCGACGCGTTGTAGACCGGCAGTCCAGGGGGATACTGCCCCGCCTGGCCACCATCCGCAGCCGGTGAAGCTGGTCGCCGTCGTCCCTGTGCAGATGATGGAGCCGGACGGCCCGAACGCGATCGTGTTCGTACCCGCATTGAAACTCGAGGTGCTGGAGACATTGATCGTTGCGCTGGGAAGCGTCAGCGGAAGCGGCGGCGGGTTGCCCGTGAGCGTCGTCAGGCCGGGATCAACGGAAGCGGCGAAAATCTTGCCGGCGGAGATGCTCGGTGGGTCGGCCTTGTCCACGAGGTTCGATGCCCATTTCGTCCCGCTGCCCGAGCAGGTTGACCCCGTGTACCGCCAGAGCGTGTAGGGCTGCCCGCCGGCAGGGGGACGGCTTCGTGCACCACGTCACCGTCGCGACGGTTCCGCCGGCCGTCGGGCAATAGCTTCCGAGCATGATCGTGATCGCCGAGGCGGGGTAGCCGCTCGGCGTCGTGAGAGCGCTCGCACAGCGGATCTCGCGGCGAAGCTTGTCGAGGCCGAGCCGCGCGTCCGTCTGCGCCTGCGTGCGGTTCGTCTGGTCGTTCTGGGACTTCAGCGCGGATGTGAGGAGCTGCGTGATTCCGGCCAGGATGACCCCGACGATCGCGAGCACGACGAGCAGCTCCACAAGCGTGAAGCCGTCCTGCGCTTGCGCGGCTCGCCGGATCTGCAGCCACTTGCGCATCAGGCGATGCGAAGGTCGTTGTCCGGGCGCAGCGCGTGCGCCTCGTGAACGGCCGGCTCCTCGGGCTGGTCGTCGGTCGCCGGTTCCGCGCTCTCCTGGACCGCACACTCCTTGAGGGCGCGGTCGAGCGCGATCATGAAGTCGTGCCGGTTGGGAGCGGCCGCCGC
Source organism: uncultured Actinomycetes bacterium (assembly GCA_963742635.1). GTDB lineage: Bacteria > Actinomycetota > Thermoleophilia > Gaiellales > Gaiellaceae > VAXT01. Next base: position 184,546 of record CAVUMW010000019.1, on the reverse strand, counting down.
GGCGGTCTCGCTGGTCGACGTCGCCGCTCACGACGAGATCGATCAACGCCTTCGTCAGCGTCTGCATCTGGAAGAACGCGCCCTCGGCGATTGCCTCGGGGACGAGCTCCGGCTTGTTGTCGCGGATCAATTCCTGGATGCGGGCGTTCGCGACCATCACCTCGACCGCTGCGATGCGGCCGCCGTCGGCGCGCGGCAGCAGCCGCTGCGAGATGACGCCCTTGAGCACGCCCGCGAGGATCGAGCGCACCTGCGGCTGCTTCGACGCCGGGAAGAACTCGACCAGCCGGCCGAGCGTCTCGGCCGCGTCGACCGTGTGCATCGTCGAGAGCACGAGATGGCCGGACTCGGCGGCCTGGAGCGCCGTCTCGGCAGACTCGCGGTCGCGTAGCTCGCCGATCAGGATCACGTCGGGGTCCTGGCGCAGCACGCGCCTGAGGGCCTCGTCGAACGACTCGGTGTCGATCCCGACCTCGCGCTGGTTGACGATGCTCTGGTCGTCGTCGTGAAGGAACTCGATCGGATCCTCGATCGTGACGACGTGCTGCCGGCGCGTGCGGTTGATGTGGCCGACGATCGCGGCGAGCGTGGTCGTCTTGCCGACGCCCGTGGCGCCGGTGACGAGGATCAGCCCGCGCTGCTCGTCGGACAGCCGCTCGACGCCCGGAGGCAGGAGCAGGCTCTTGAAGTCGGGTGCCTTGCGCGGGATGACGCGGAAGGCGAGGGAGATCTCGCCGCGCTGGCGGAACGCGTTGACGCGGAAGCGCGGCATGCCCTCCGGCTGGTAGGCCGTGTCGAGCTCGCCTGTGCGCTCGAACACCTCGAGGCGCGAGGGTGCGGAAGCGCCCACCTGATTCACGACCTGCCCCAGCTCGAGCGCGCCGAGCGAGGAGAAGCCGGTCAGCGGCTCGAGTTCGCCGTCGAAGCGAACGATCGGTGGCCGGCCGAGCTTGAGATGAATGTCGCTCGCGCCCCGGTCAACGGCGGCACGCAATACCTGGCTCAGCTCCATGAGATTCCTTTCGGCGGGCACGTCGCCCGGCTCGGTTCGCTTGTGTGCATCAGCCCCCACCGAACTGGCGCGGGGCGAGTAGTTTCGGAAGAGGTAGTGACCCGGTGAATCCGCTCGAGCCCGACGTTGGGAACGAGATCGACGGGAAGCTGAGCTCGCCACCCTGCCCCGTCGCAACGTCGCTGTAGGCGCTCACCATGGGTCCCTGGACGACGGTGCCCGTGATGCTCGCGTCGATCTTGTTGGCGGCGAAGAGCCCGCCCTGGTATTGGGCCTTGTCGATGTTGATGCCGACGCCGTCACCGAAATCGCCGGAAGCGAAGATGAACATGCCGCTTACGTTCGGATCCCACGGCGCAGCCGTGTCACAGTTCCCGCCCGTGAGCTTCACGCAAAGTTTGTCGTGGTTTTCCATGCTGAATGTGCCCGAGAGGATCAGCGCGCCCTGGCCGACGTACGTCGCGTCAGTGGCCGAGCTGGTCGCGCTCCCGTCGATGAAGATCGAGCCGTTGATCGTCAGCTTCTTCGTCGTTGCGTTGTAGGAGAGCTCGCCCTGTCCCGTGTTGCAGGTGTAGGTCGCTCCCGTAATGTCGAACGGCGGCGCGCTCTGGTTGATCGACCCGTCGGGGCCGTCGGCCCCAAGCCCAGGTCGATCGAACCTCGGGAACGCTCCGCTCGAGGTCTGGCAGAGTGAGTTCGGCCCGATCGAAGCGTTGCGGTACCAGAAGCCCATCACGCTGGGGTCGCTGGAGAGCTCGGGGTGGCCGTTTGAGCCAAGGTAGGGCGAACAGCAGGTCAGCTTCGGCACGGTGATGTAGTTGAGCGGGATCACCTTGCCCGTCGTATCTGCCCAGAGGTCTTCGCCGGCGCCCCACACGCAAGCGGGCGTCCCCTCGTCTGCGCTGAAGCAGTTGCCCTGCACGTAGATCTCGCTGAGGTTGCCGGGCGGGCTCAGCACGCGGCCGAGATCGTTCTTCTTGTTCTTTAGATACAGGTCGTGACCAACGGCAACTTTGTTCTTGCGCTGGGGCCCGGAAGCGCTCGCCGGGATCGTCTCGCCGATCGTCGCGCCTTCCTCCAGGTACAGATCGTTGTTCGCGTAGACGGGCGAGCGAACTGTGACCTGCTGGTCGAAGTGGACGTCGTTGAACGCGTAAACCCAGTTCAGCGAGCTCGTCGACGGATCGACCGACACGGTCTCCGGAACGACGATTGGCACGATCGCGCTCATGGTTCGCGTCACAGCGGAAGCTGACGGCCCGGTCGGGTTCGCCACGGTTCCGACCGACCTGATGCGCCACTGGTCGTTCCACGACACCGTGCTTGGCGCAGCCTCGATCACTCCCGACCAGGTCACCGAGCCGCTCGGGTACGGCGTCGTCCGCGCCGGCAGAAGGTTCGCGTTGCCCGGATAGATGACCGTCCCCGGGTAGTTCGCGTTGAGCACTGCGAGGGCGTTGTTGATGCCCGACTCGGCAAGGGCCGAGGCTTTTTGACCTGCATTCGAGCGGTGCGCATCGCGGGCGCCGGCGGCCGTCATGAACATCACCGTCGTCAGCGCGATCGTCAGGACGAGCATCGTGATGATCGCGAGAACAAGGGCGACGCCTTCCTCTTCGTGAAGAAGGCGTCGCCAGGCCGTGGCGACGCGGGGACGAACGAGAGTTCTCGACGGCATGCCCGCAGGGTGCCCCATGGCACTCGCCGCCGGCCTGGCCTAACTGGGTCATTTCAGCGCAGCACGCGGCATGCGCAAACGGGGTCAGATGCCCCTCCGTCGCTACCATCGGGCCCATGCCTCGCGACCCCATCGACCGGCTCCGCCTCGAAATGGAGGAGCTGTTCAACGACCTCTGGCAGGTTCCGCGCTTCACGCGCCGCCAGGGCGGCTTCCGCCCGCAGATCGACTGCTACCGCACCGAGCGCCCCGCCGCGTTCCACGTCATCGTCGAGCTCGCGGGCGTCGACCCGGCCAAGGTTCAGGTCTTCGCCGACGAGGGCACGCTGATCGTCTCCGGCGAGCGCCGCCGTCCGCGCTGCACCGGCCGCGTCTACCAGCAGATGGAGATCGACTACGGCCGCTTCACGCGCCAGGTCGTGCTCGGGGCCGACGTCGACGTCGAGTCGTCGAAGGCGACCTACAAGCGCGGCGTGCTGACGATCGTGCTGCCGCTGGCCGAGAAGCCGGCGAGCGCCGAGCGCATCGAGATTCCCGTCAGCATCCGGAGCAGGCGATGAGCGAGCTGTTCGACGACCAGGTCGAGGTCGAGGACGTCGAGCTCCCGTCGGAGCTCCCGGTCCTGCCGCTCAAGGACACCGTCGTCTTCCCCGACTCGGTGCTGCCGCTCGCGATCGGTCAGGAGCGCTCGGTCCGGCTCGTGGACGACGTCGTCGCGGGCAACCGGCTGGTCGCGCTCGTCGCCTCGAAGGACGCAGAGGTCGAGCAGCCCGGCTGGGACGACCTGCACGAGATCGGCGCCGCCGCGGTCGTCCAGAAGATGCTCCGCGTGCCCGACGGGTCGCTCCGCATCCTCGTCCAGGGCATCCGCCGCATCCGGCTGATCGACAAGCTCCAGGACGAGCCGTACCTCGTCGGCCGCTTCATCGAGGTTCCCGACGTCTACGAGGAGACGCCCCAGACGCAGGCGCTCTCGCAGAACGTGCAGACGCTCTTCGCGCGCCTGATCGGCCTCGTGCCGTACCTCCCCGAGGAGCTCGCGCTCGCCGCGGCCAACGTCGACGACCCGAGCGCGCTCTGCCACCTCGTGGCCTCGACGCTGCGCCTGAAGACCGACGAGAAGCAGCAGCTGCTCGAGCTGGACGACGTCGAGAAGCGCCTGCGCGCCGTGCTCGTGATCCTCAACCGCGAGCTCGAGGTCGCGGAGCTCGGCTCGAAGATCCAGAACCAGGTCGTCTCGGAGATGGAGTCCACGCAGCGCGAGTACTTCCTTCGCCAGCAGCTGAAGGCGATCCAGGAGGAGCTCGGCGAGGCCGACCCGGAGCAGGCCGAGATCACGGAGCTCCGGAACCGTGCGAACGAGGTGACGCTCCCCGAGGAGGCCCGCAAGGCGGTCGATCGCGAGCTGGCGCGGCTCGAGAAGCTGCCGGCGGCCTCGGGCGAGTACGGCGTCATCCGCACGTACGTCGAATGGATCCTCAGCCTCCCGTGGGACAAGGAGACGCAGGACAACCTCGACCTCGTCCAGGCGCGCACGGTGCTCGACGCCGACCACTACGACCTCGACAAGGTCAAGGAGCGGATCATCGAGTACCTCGCGGTCTCGAAGCTCAAGGAGGGCGACCTCTCGGGCCCGATCCTCTGCTTCGTCGGCCCGCCCGGAGTCGGCAAGACGTCGCTCGGCCAGTCGATCGCGAAGACGCTCGGCCGCAAGTTCGTGCGCATCTCGGTCGGCGGCGTCCGCGACGAGGCGGAGATCCGCGGTCACCGGCGGACGTACATCGGCGCGCTGCCCGGCACGATCATCCGGGCGCTCCGCGACTCCGAGACGAAGAACCCCGTCTTCCTGATCGACGAGATCGACAAGATGGGCGCGGACTGGCGCGGCGACCCGGCGAGCGCGATGCTCGAGGTGCTCGACCCCGAGCAGCACTCGACCTTCCGTGACCACTACATCGACCTTCCGTTCGACCTCTCGAAGGTGCTCTTCATCTGCACCGCGAACCAGCTGGAGACGATCCCGCCGCCGCTCCTCGACCGGATGGACGTGATCCAGCTCTCCGGCTACACCGAGGAAGAGAAGCTCGGGATCGCCAAGAAGTACCTCGCGCCCAAGCAGCTGAAGGAGCACGGGCTCAAGCGCGCGCTGCTCACCTTCACCGACAAGGGGCTGCGCACGATCATCCGCGACTACACGCGCGAGGCGGGCGTGCGCCAGCTCGAGCGGCAGATCGCGGCCGTATGCCGCAAGTCCGCGCGCCGCGTCGCCGAGGGCGAGACGGAGAAGATGAGCGCGGACGAGAAGACCGTGCGCGAGCTGCTCGGCCCGCGCCGCTTCGTCGCGGACGTCCGCAAGCGCACGTCGGAGCCGGGCGTCGCGACCGGCCTGGCGGTGACCGCGGTCGGCGGAGACGTGCTCTTCATCGAGGCGATCGCGTATCCGGGCGGCGGGCACCTGAAGGTGACCGGGCAGCTCGGCGAGGTCATGCAGGAGTCGGCCCAGGCCGCGCACTCCTGGGTTCGAACGCACGCGCTCGAGCTCGGAATCGACCCGAACTGGTTCGGCGAGAACGACGTCCACGTGCACGTGCCGGCCGGCGCGGTGCCCAAGGACGGCCCGTCCGCGGGGATCACGATGGCGACCGCGATCGCGTCGATCGCGACCGGCAAGCCCGTCTCCGACCAGGTTGCGATGACCGGCGAGATCACGCTCACGGGCCAGGTGCTCCCGATCGGCGGCCTGCGGGACAAGGTGCTCGCAGCGCAGCGGGCCGGGATCGCGAAGGTGATCTTCCCGAAGGAGAACGAGTCCGCCCTCGAGGAGCTCACGCCCGAGACCCGCGAGGAGCTCGAGTTCATCCCGGTGGACTGGATCGACGAGGTGCTCGAGGTCGCGTTCGAAGGCTCGCTGCCGAAGGTCGCTCCCGCGCGTCCGCTCTCACAGGAGCGCAAGGCCGCCGCTTCTCGCTAGCGGTTTGTGGGCGATCATCGGCGGGTAGAGTCGCAGGGACAAACAAGCCGAAAGGACTTACTGATGGCCAAGCTTCAGGATCGGGCGCTCGACCGCGCCAGCGACGTGAAGCCGTATCTCGAGCGAGCGTTCAAGGACGAGCGGGTGCGGGATGACGTGAAGAGCGCGATCATGACCGCCCGCGAGATCTACGACGAGCTCATGGGCGGGCGCAGCCAGATCACCGCGGCCGCGGCCCGCGTCGCGACCGACAAGGACATCCAGGAGAGCCTCCGCGACGCGATCGACGACCTTCGCAACGCGGCGGATCGCGTCCAGGGCAAGACCTCGCACTCGGCCCGCAACGCGACCCTGCTCATGACCGGGATCGTGCTCGGGATCCTCTTCAACCCGCTGACGGGCCCTGGAACGCGCCGCTGGCTCCAGGACAAGATCTTCGGCGAGGGCGAAGAATTCGAATACCGGCAAGACAACGCCAAGTAAGCACGAGGGAACCCCTGGTTCCCTCGTGGGCTCCCTCCTTGCGGGCGGGGGCGTGGTGCGGCGGGTTTCAGGAGCCGGCGGAGGGAGCGATGGCTCCGACGTTCTCCTCTCCGCTTGTGAGCCTCCCGCCGGGCTGAGCCCGGCTCCGGCGGCGGGCTGGGGTCGGTCTCCGAAGGCGGTTAGAGCTTCTTAGCCGCCGTCGGACTTGCCTAGTTGCTTGAGCGCTTGCTTCAGCGAGTTGGGGTCGAGGCCGTCGGCGGTCGAGATGTCGGTTTGCGAGAGCAGGATCGCGCCGGGTCTCGGCGCGGCGCTCGTCGGTGAGACCGGCGGCGCCCAGCCGGCGACCTGCGCGAAGTCGACGTCCTCCAGGCGCTGCCAGGCCAGGAGGTACGTGTACGGGTTGACGGCGCCGTCGTAGCCGAGGTAGAGGAGCCCGACGGGGTGGATCTCGAAGTGCAGGTGGTACGGCGTCGTCGACGCGTCGCCGGTGTTGCCCATGAACCCGAGCACGGTCCCCGCCTTGACCTGACGGCCGTTGACCGCAAAAGGCGAGTACGCGGACAGGTGGGCGTAGTAGAACTCGTTGCCGGCCTTGTCGCGGAGCCAGAGCCGGTAGCCCCCGATGTCGTTCCACCCGACGGAGAAGACCGTCCCGTTGGCGACGGCGAGCAGGGGTGTCCCGATCTGCCCGAAGATGTCGACGCCGTGGTGCCAGCCGGACGCGATGTCGCCGCGAGGGGCGCCGAACGAGTCGCCGAACGACGACGGTCCGTAGACCGGGAACACGTAGCCGCCGGCGGTCAGGCGAGGCGTGACGTCGGGCGGCGGCCGGATCGTCAGGCTCGGCTTCTCGGGAGCGACACCGACACGCGGAGCCTTCTTCGCGTGCTTCTTCTTTCGCTTGAGGCTCCTCGTCTGCCGCTGCGGTTTCGGCTTCGGAGCGACCGTCGGGGGCGGCGCGTACTTCGCGGCGGCCTCTGCGTAGCCGATCATCACCTCGGTCCCCGCGGGCAGTCCATAGTGGTCGCCGGTCAGCCGCACCTGGAGACCGGTCACGAACGCGCGCTTGCCGGCGGAGCGCTTCGTGTCGAGCGTCGTCAGGCCCTGCTGAAGCGTGGTTACGTAGCCCCAGTCTCCGATCGGGAACTGCGTGCCGGCGCCGGGCGTCACCGCCTGACCCTGGATGACGAGCCCGGTCACGGTCGAGCCGGTCGAATCGGCCGCCGACGTCTTCTTGTTCGCAGAGGCCCTGGACTTGGCGCTGACGCCGGCCACCGTCACGTCGCCGCCGAAGATCGAGATCGTGGAGACGTCCGCAGACGCACTCGACGTCGCGGACTCGCCCGGGTTCGCGAAGGCGCCGTACGTGACCGAGCCTGCGTTGATCACCGACCCGTCGGCCGGATAGGCGAAGGAGCCGCCGACGCCGACCGCGTCCGGGGGCGCGGAGACCGAGGGCGTCGCTCCTCCCGGCTGGCCCGGGATGGCCACCTGGACCGCGAACGCACGGGCAGCGGTCAGGTCGGTCGCGGATCGGGTCGCCGAGGCAGAACCTCCCGACAGCGCGACGACGGCCGCGAGCGCGAGCGCGGCTGAGACCAGGCGACCCACGGCGTCCATTATGGGCGATCCGAGCGATGCCCTCGCCGTTTCGTCCCGTCCCACCTCTGAAAGTGAGAATCATTTTCAGGTAGCGTGGAGCCCGATGGCGAGCGAGAAGGAGCGTTCGTACAGGGGCCTGAAGCTCCCGGCGCGGGCTCGTCTGACGCCTCAGCGACGGGCGGTGCTGGACGCGATCGAGGCTTCCGGCGGCCGCTTCACCGCGATCGACCTCTTCGAGCGCGCACGCCGCTCACACCCACGCCTCGGCCTGGCGACGACCTACCGGACGCTCGAGCTCCTACGGAGGACGGGCTCGCTCCACGCGCTCTCCGGGGACGCACGCCCGGCCTACGTCCGCTGCTCCCCGGAGCACCACCACCACCTCGTCTGCCTCAGCTGTGGATCGGTCGAGGACACCGAGCTCTGCGCGACGCCGAGCCAGCAGGCGCTCACGCGGAAGCACGGCTTTCGCGCCGAGTCGCACGAGCTCGAGATCTACGGCACCTGCCGTAACTGCGCGTGAACTGGATCGCGGTCCCGCTCGCTGGGCTGACGGTTGTCTCCACGCTGGCCGGCGGCTACGTGGCGCTCCGGCTCCATCGCGAGCTGACGACGCTGATCGCGCTCACGGGCGGCGTCGTCGTCGGCGTCGCGCTGTTCGACGTCCTGCCCGAAGCGATCGACGCGGTCGACAACGCGGACCGCGTCGCGAGCCTCGTCGGGCTCGGCTTCCTCTTCTTCTTCCTCGCCGAGCGGATGCTCGTGCTCCATCACCGGGACGATCCCGAGCAGGCGCGGGCGCACGAGCAGGTCGGCGTCCTGGGCGCGGCCGGGCTCTCGCTGCACAGCTTCATCGACGGCTTCGGGATCGGGCTCGCGTTCGGCGTGAGCACGACCACCGGGCTGCTCGTCTTCGTGGCCGTGCTCTCACACGACTTCGCGGACGGGATGAACACGGTCAGCTTCATCCTCAGTCAGAGCGACAACCGACGGAAAGCCGTGAGGTGGCTCTCGGTGGACGCGATCGCACCGCTGATCGGCGCGATCGTCGGCGCGTCGATCTCGGTCTCGGTGTACAGGCTCGGGGAGCTGCTCGCGCTCTACGTGGGGTTCTTCCTGTTCATGGGCGCGACCGACCTCTTGCCGGAAGCGCACCGTCACCCCTCGCGCCTGCGGGTCGCGTTGACCGCGGGCGGCTTCGTCGCGATCTATCTCGTCTCGGTCGCTACCCGGGCCTAGCCGAGCTCGCGCGGTGCGCGCGCCAGGCGAGCTGTGCGGCCACGATGAGCACGAGGATCGCGAAGAGACGCCGCAGCGTCGCCTCAGGCAGTGCGTTGGCCGTCAGCACGCCGAGCTCGATCCCGGCCACCGCCACGACACCGATCACCGCTGCGGCGCGCCACCGCACGTTTCCGTAGAGGTGCTGCCGCCAGGTGCCGGCGACGACCACGGGCAGGATCGCCAGGAGCGAGGTCGCCTCGGCGTCGACCTGGCCGAGATCGAGCAGCAGGACGAGCGTCGGCACGAAGATCAGCCCGCCGCCGATTCCGAAGAGACCCCCGAACGCGCCCGCGAGCAGGCCGATGAGGATCGCCGCGAGGATCTCCATCAGACGAGCAGCCAGATCCCGACCGCGGCGAGCAGCACCGCGAAGCCGTAGCTGAGCATCGGGCCGGCGGTGCGCTGCTGGAGCGCCGTCCCGCCGATCGCACCGAGCGCAGCCGGAAGCCCGAGCAGCAGGGCGTAGCCGTAGTGGACGTCGCCGCGCACTGCGTACGAGATCGTCCCCACTGCGGCGATCAGCCCGATCGCGGCGAGGGACGTCGCCATCGCGGGCCGCTCCTCGAACCCGACCAGGAGGATGAGCATCGGCACGACGACGATCCCGCCACCGACACCGAACAGCGCGCTGAAGAACCCGGCGACGAGGCCGATGAGTACGAGCGCCACGGCCGTATGGTACGAGGCGTGTCCGCGCTCACCCGCCTCGCCGAAGCTCCGGAGCAGGCCGCGATCGTGCTCGACATCGACGGGACGCTCGCGCCGATCGTGCGCCGCCCGGGCGAAGCGGCTGTCCCCGAGGACGCGCGCCGCGAGCTCGAGCGGCTGGTCGCGCGGTATGCGCTCGTCGCCTGCGTCAGCGGCCGCACCGGCGAGGACGCGAGACGGCTCGTCGCCGTGGACGGCGTGCGCTACGTGGGCTCGCACGGGCTCGAGCTCTCCCCCGAGGCGGACCGCTGGCGCGACGAGATCCACCGCTTCGCGGCGGGCGTGGACTGGCCCGTCGAGGACAAGGGCCTGACGGTCGCGTTCCACTACCGCGAGGCCGAGAACGAGGACGACGCGCTCGAGTACCTCGAGGCAGTTGCGGAGCGTGCGCGCGAAGCAGGCCTCGAGCCGCGCTTCGGGCGCAAGGTGCTGGAGATCCGCCCGCCCGTTCAGGCCGACAAGGGAACCGCGGTCACGCAGCTGCTCGGCGAGGCGGGGCTGAACCGGGCGCTCTACGCCGGCGACGACACGACCGACGTCGACGGCTTCCGGGCGCTCGACGGTCTCGAGCTGGGGATCCGGATCGCGGTCTCCTCGGACGAGGCGCCGAGCGAGCTCGTGGAGGCGGCCGACATCGTCGTCGAGTCGCCCGCGGAGCTCCTCGCCCTGCTGGCGCGTCTCTAGCCCTCTCGACTTTGTAACAGAGTGTTACTTGGTCAGCTCGACGACCTCGGAGAGGTGCTCGATCGACGGGCCCTGCCACGCTTCGCCGTCGGGCGTGAGCGTCTCGCCCGGCGCTCGCAGCTGGAGCGCGGTCATCCCGGCTCGCTCGGCGCCTGGCAGCTCGTCGTTCGCGCCGTCGCCGACGAACAGGCAGTCGGCCGGCCCGACTCCGAGTTGCTCACAGGCGAGCTCGTAGATCCGGGGGTCGGGCTTGGCGAGACCGACCGAGGACGAGAAGACGGTCGCGTCGAAGAGGCCCGCGAACGGCGTCTCGTCCCACACGTCTGCGACCTCCTGCGAGCAGACCGTGATCAGCCCGACCTTGTGACCGCGCGCCCGCAGCGCCTCGAGCGTCGGAACGGCGTCCGGCCGCGGGACGAGCGACCTCCGCGTCCAGTCGAGGCGCCACGCGAGGACGCGATCGAAGTCGGGCTCGACCGCGAGCGCGGTGGCCACGGACCGCAGGTTGTCCTCGATCGGCCCCGTGTTGCGCTCGCGGAAGCTGCTCGTCCAGGCGTCGTGGAAGCGCTCGTACGGCGCCCCGTACGCATCCGCCATCCATTGGTAGTAGCTCTCGGCCGCGTCCGCGGGCCACGGGACGAGCGTCTGCCAGAGGTCGAAGATGACCGCGCGGTACTTCACTTCTTGAGCAGCTTCTTGACCTCGCCCCAGGGACGCGTGTTCAGGATCTGATCGGGCCCGAGCCATGCGCGGCGGGCCTGCGCGACGCCGAACTCGAGGTTCGAGAGCGCGGGGAGCTCGTGGGAATCGCTCGAGATCACGATCTTGACGCCGGCCTCGCCCGCGAGCCGCGCGTGTGCATCGCGCAGATCGAGCCGGTCCGGCTGGGCGTTGATCTCGAGGAACGTCCCGGTCTCGAGCGCTCTCTCGACGATGCGCTCGAGGTCGACGTCGGCGGGCTCGCGGCGGTTCAGCTTGCGGCCCGTCAGGTGCCCGATGCAGTCGACGTTCGGGTTGTCCATCGCGGACAGGACTCGTTCCGTCAAGTCCTTGTCGAGCCCGGAGTGGATCGAGGCCATCACCCAGTCGCGGTCGGCGAGCACCTCGTCGGCGACGTCGACGGAGCCGTCGGCCCTGATGTTGGCCTCGACGCCCTTGAGGAGCTTGAAGCGGCCGAGCTTCGCCTGCACCTTGTCGATCTCGATGCTCTGGGCCTCGAGGCGCCCGTCGCGGAGGTAGTGCGAGTGGTCGGTGACTGCGATGTACGAGCGGCCGAGCCGCTTCGCCTCGCGCGCCATCTCCTCGATCGTGTTCTTCCCGTCCGAGGACCACGTCGAGTGCGAGTGCAGGTCGCCGCGGATGTCGGTCAGCTCGACGAGCTGCGGAAGGCGGCCTTCGCGGGCGGCCTCGAGCTCGCCCATGTTCTCGCGGAGCTCGGGCGGGATCCACGGGTAGCCGAGTCGCTTGTACATGGACTTTTCGGTCTTGTCCGTGAAGACCTCGCCCGTCTCGGTGTCCTGGATGCCGTACTCGGAGATCGAGAGCTTGCGGCGGACGGCCTCCTCGCGCAGCGCGACGTTGTGCTGCTTCGAGCCGGTGAAGTGGTGGAGCAGGTTGCCGTACGACTCCGGCGGGACGACGCGCAGGTCGAAGCGGAGGCCGTCGCTCGCGACCACGGTCGCCTTCGTGTTGCCCTTGGCGACGATCTCCTCGACCCAGTTCAGCTTCGTGAAGTAGTCGATGAGGGCCTTCGGGTCGCTCGCGGTGGCGATGATGTCGAGGTCCCGCACCTGCTCCTTGAGGCGGCGCACGCTGCCCGCCTCGCTGACCTGGTCGGCGGCCGGGTGTTCGCGGAGGACCTCGACCACGGCACGAACCGCCGGCAGCGCCTGGCCGAGGAGCGGTTTGCGCTCCATCTTCTTCTTCGGCGTGGCCAGCGCCTTGAGGACGTTCTCCTCGGTCTTCGGTCCGAGCCCCGTGAGCGTGCGGAGCTGCTCGGTCTCGGCCGCCTTCTTCAGGTCGTCGAGCGTCTCGACGCCGAGCTCCTGCCAGATCCGGCGCGCCGTCTTCGGCCCGAGGCCCGGCAGGTGCATGAACTCGACGACGTCGGGCGGCACGCGCTGCTCGCGCACGGCCAGCGCCTCGATCCGGCCGTCGTCGACGATCTGGACGATCTTCTCCTCGATCGTCTTGCCGATCCCGGACAGGTCCTTCGCCTTCCCGTCGAGCGCGAGCTGCGCGATCGAGCCGCCCGTCTCGCGCATGCGCTGAGCGGCGCGCCGGTAGGCGAGCGGGCGGAACTGGTCGCTGCCTTCGAGCTCGAGAAAGTCGGCCAGGAGGTCGAACTGGTCCGCGACGTCTGCGTTCCGAGGGAGTGTCTTCGCCACCACCGCGATGATATGGGCCGTGCGCAGGGTCATCTGTCTGCCGACGTACAACGAGCGCGAGAACCTGGAGCCGATGGTGCGCGCGCTCGGCGGGCTCGAGCTGGAGGGCCTCGAGGTGCTGGTCATCGACGACGGGTCGCCGGACGGGACCGGTGAGATCGCGGACCGGCTCGCCGCGGAGCTGCCCTGGGTGCACGTGCTGCACCGCGCGCGGAAGGACGGGCTCGGGCCCGCGTATCTGGCCGGGTTCGCGCGCGCGCTCGAGCTCGGGGCCGACTTCGTCTTCGAGATGGACTGCGACTTCTCGCACGACCCGGCGGACGTGCCTCGGCTCGCGGCGGCCGCGGAAGAGGCGGATCTCGTGCTCGGCTCGCGCTACGTGGCCGGCGGCGGGACCCGAAACTGGGGCCTCGTGCGGCGCTTCATCTCGCGTGGCGGGTCGATCTACGCGCAGGTGCTGCTCGGGCTCGGCATCCGCGACTTGACCGGGGGATTCAAATGCTACCGGCGCGTCGTCTTGGAGACGATCGACCTGGACGCGATCGACTCGCGCGGCTACGCGTTCCAGATCGAGACGACGTACCGGGCGATCCGCGCCGGCTTCCGCGTCGTCGAGGTGCCGATCACGTTCGCCGACCGCGAGGTGGGCGGCTCGAAGATGAGCAGGTCGATCGTCCTCGAGGCGATCTGGAAGGTGCCGGCGCTGCGCCTGCGCGCCCTGGCGGGACGTATCTAGAAGCCATGTCCGGTGCCAGGCACCGACGTGTCCGTCTGGATGCCGGTAGCCTGACGGCATGCACGAGCTCACCGACGAGAGCTTCGAGGAACGGGTTCTCCAGGTCCGAGCGTCCTGTCGTCGTGGACTTCTGGGCTCCGTGGTGCGGCCCGTGCAAGATGGTGGAGCCGGTGCTCGCGGATCTAGCCGCGGCGCACGAAGGAGGTCGACTTCGCGAAGATGAACATTGACGAACACCCGTTAACCGCGTCTCGGTTCGGCGTGCTCGCAATCCCGACGGCCATTCTCTTCGAGGGTGGTCATGCGCAGGAAACCGTCGTCGGAGCACGCGCCCGCTCGCACTACGAGCAGGCTTGGGCGTCGTGGCTCAGCCCGGCTGCTGAGCCGGCTTAGCTACGGGCTGCGCTCCGCGCCGGGGTCCGTACCGCACCTCGATGCTGCTCCCCGCCTCCGGCTCACCCGCGGATCGAGCGAGCGCGTAAATCAGGTCGCGACCAGGTTAGGACGATGATCAGCACCGTCAGGAAGATCGTGATCGCCAGAACACCGGTAGGTCCCGCCTGATCAGGCTCGTCGTGAGCAGCTTCCCGACGCCGGGCAGACCGAAGACGGTCTCGATGAAGTACCGCGTTCGTGATCCAGATGCCGACGTCCATACCGAGCATCGTCACCACCGGCAGCATCGCGTTCCGCAGCACGTGCGCGCGTAGCACCCGCCAGCTCGAGGCGCCCTTGGCGCGTGCCGTGCGCACGTAATCCTCGTCGATCGTCTCGAGCACGCTCGCCCGGATCATGCGCGTGTAGAGCGCTGCGTAGAGCATCGCGAACGTGAGCCACGGCAGAACAGAGATGCCAGCTCCACTGCACGAGCCCGCTGCAGATGCCGTGATGCTCGCGCCGAGAGGTCGCAGTAGCCCGGTGATCGGAAAGACGTGCGAGCCTGTAGCCGAGAAGAGTACGACAGGATCAGGCCGAGCCAGACCGGGTGCGCCGCGATGCCGATCAGGACGAAGACGCTCGCCGACCTGTCCAAGAGCGAGCGCGGCCGTAAGCGCCGAGAGCACCCCGATCGGAATGGCGATGAACAGCCAGAAGACGGTGCCGCCGAGAACGAGCGCAGAGCGTCACCGGCGCGGCCTCGAGGATCACGTCGTTCACCGTTGCGCGTAGGTCGACCAGGACGCGCCGAAGTCGACCCGTGGCCGACGCGCCAGACGAACTGGCCGTACTGCCCTGGCTCGATCGGGCCGCTGCCGCGAGCCGACTGCGTCGAAGGGTCGTCGTGATCTGCGACCTCCTCGCCCGCGTGCGCGGCTGGGTCGTCCGGCAATCATGAAGAAGACGTTGAACGTGATCAGCGTGATGGCGATGACAGGACGAACGACCACAGCAAGCGCCTGACGACGAACCCGATCACGCTGGCCCAGCTCGTCGTCGCGGACAGCGCCGGAAATCGTCAAGCGTGGCGGAAGTGATCCCAGCCCGCCAGGTCGTACGGACGGCCCTCGAGGAGGAGGGCGACTCCGTCTCCTCGCTCACACCGCCCGATCACCGTGAACCGTCCCGGCTCCGCGACGGCGGCCAGGAGCTCGTAGTCCTCCCCGAAGCCCAGGTCGTCGAGCTCGGCCCCACGTGCGAGCGGCACCGCTCGAGATCGACGACGCAGCGGACTCCGGAGCGGGCCGCGAGGTGACCCGCATCGACCGCGAGCCCGTCGGAGATATCGAGCAGCGCGTGTGCACGACGAGCAAGCTCCCTCCCCTCGACTAGTCGTAGGGGCGGTCGTACGAAGCCGGTTTTCCCGGAACGCAGCGCCCGACCACCGAGAGGGCCCGGTGACGACGAGGAGAGTCTCCCGGGCGGGCTCCTCGCGCGACCGGGTACCCGCTCCGAGCGGCCGAGAGCCGTGACGCTCAGGAGCACCCGCTCCGAGCGCGTCGTGTCGCCGCCGACGATCGGCACGCCCGGCTCGTTCAACCCTTCATAGAGCGCGAGCACGTCGTCGAGATCGGTTGCGTCTGGCAGCCCGAGCGTGACGACGAGCGCGTCCGGCTCCGCGCCCGAGGCGGCGAGATCGCTGAGATTGACCGCGGCGGCGCGGAAGCCGAGCTCGCGCCAGGAGAGGAGGTCGAGGCGGAAGTGCACGCCCTCGACGAGCGCGTCCTGCGTGACGACGAGCCCGCCGTCGAGCTGCGCGGCGTCGTTCTCGATCCGCTGCGCCAGCCCTCGCCGCTCGAGCTCGGCGAGGAGGCCGAGCTCACCGACCTCCGAGAGCCTCACTGACCGCTCTCGTGTCGGCAGCCGCGCGAACGACCGCGACCCCGGCCGCGCCCGCGGCGATGCAAGCGACTGCATTCGTCGCGTCGATGCCTCCGATCGCGACGACCGGAATCGAGACCGCTTCGCAGATCGCGCTCAGCCCGCGGAGGCCGATCGGCGGATCGGCGTCCGGCTTCGACGGGGTCGCCCACACCGGGCCGGCGCCGAGGTACGCAGCTCCGAGGCGCTCGCCCGCCAGCGCCTCCTCGACGCTCGACGCCGACGTGCCGAGCATCAGCCCGTGCTCGACGGCTCTCTCCGCGCCCGCATCGTTGCGCCCGAGATGGACGCCGTCCGCGCCGAGTGCGAGCGCGGCCTCGACGTCGTCGTTGACGACGAACGTGGCGGGCAGGTCGCGGAACGCCCGCCCTGTCTCGATCACAACTGGGGTTGGTGCGCCCTTGAGCCGCAGCTGGATCACGGTTGCGCCGCCGTCGACCGCGCGCTCGGCGGCGTCGAAGTCGGTCACGATCGCGTGCACCATCATCCTTGGACTTTCGCGCGCGAGTCGAGCGTGTCCGGATCGAGGTTGTAGAGCGCGTCGTAGAGCGCGGCGTGGAACGTGCCCGGCCCTTTGGCGCCGACCGCGGCGTCCTCGCCGGCGACGCCGAACGCCACGAGCGCCTCCGCTGCCGCCTCGAGCGGGCGGTCGCCCGCCACGGCGAGGAAGCAGCCGGTGATCGCCGTCGACATGCACCCGGTGCCGCTGACCGTACCGAGCAGCGCGTCACCGTTCGCGACCGCGATCGTGAGCCCGCCGTCGGATACATGGTCGACCGGCCCGGTCACGGAGACGACGCAGCCGAGCTCCCTCGGCCGCGGCCTTCGCCAGCTCGGCGCCGGAGTCGGCCGACCCGAGCGACTCGACGCCGCGGATCTCGGCCGCGCGCCCCGCGAGTGTCGCCACCTCGGCCGCGTTTCCGCGCACGACGGCGATCTCCGCCTCG
Organism: uncultured Actinomycetes bacterium; assembly: GCA_963742635.1. Classification (GTDB taxonomy): domain Bacteria; phylum Actinomycetota; class Thermoleophilia; order Gaiellales; family Gaiellaceae; genus VAXT01. Next base: position 167,738 of record CAVUMW010000019.1, on the reverse strand, counting down.
CCGAGGATGCGCTTCGCCGTGTCCGTTCGGAGGCGCGTCGCTCCGGCGCCGACCGGGTCGAGCACGACCGGCACGTCGCCTCGATTCGCAGCCGCTGCCGCGAGCAGCATCGCCTCGATCCAATCTTCGGAAAGCGTCCCGATGTTGAGCACGAGCGCCCCCGCGACCGACGCCATCTCCTCGACCTCCTCGATCGCGTGCGCCATCACGGGCAGCGCGCCGAGGGCGAGCGTCGCGTTCGCCGTCTCGTTCATGACGACGTAGTTCGTGATCTGGTGGACGAGCGGCTTGCGCTCGCGGATCGCGGCGAGGTCGGCTCCGGTTCTCATGCGAGGACGTTCACCGGGCCTTCGCCGGCTCCGATCTCGACGAGACCGTTCCGGACCGCCTCGGACGCGGTTTGCGCAGCTCCGCGCGCGGCAGCTTCGAGGGACAGGCCCTTCGCGAGCAGCGCGGCGAGCGTCGCCGAGTGCGTGCAGCCGGCGCCGTGCGTCGCCGCGACGTCGTGGCGCTCGACCGCGATCTCGACGTGCCGCTCCCCGTCGAACAGGTGGTCGACCGCCTCTTCCCCGTGGCCGCCGGTGACGATCACCGCAGGAGCGCCCAGCTCGCGGATCCGCTCGGCGAGCTCGCGCCTCGTTCCGGTTCCGGCGAGCGTCTCGGCCTCCATCAGATTCGGCGTGACCACCGTCGCGAGCGGAAACAACCGGTCGACGAGCGACTCGACAGCATCGTCCTGAAGGAGCTTCGCGCCCGAGCTCGCGACCAGCACCGGGTCGACGACGAGCGGAACGCGATGGACGCACAGGAAGTCGGCGACGGTATCGATCAGCTCGCGCGAGAAGAGCATGCCCGTCTTCGCCGCGTCGACGCCGATGTCCGAGAAGACCGCCTCGAGCTCGGCCTCGACGAACTCCGGCCGGAAGCTCCTGCACGGCAGTCACGCCGAGCGTGTTCTGCGCGGTCAGCGCGACGATCGCGCTCGTCCCGAAGCAGCCGGCCGCGGCGAACGCCTTCAGGTCGGCCTGGATCCCGGCTCCGCCTCCGGAGTCGGAGCCGGCGATCGTGAGACATCTCGCGACGGTCAAATCAACTCCCTTCGCCGGCATGACCCGGATCAGGTTCAGCGGGTTTGTTCTCAGCCTCGGCGACGAGGCACCCCGGTAGGCCAAGGCTACCATCGGCCTCATGGCCGTCGGCGTGGCGCGGTGGGGCGATCTGCTCCAGGGGGAAGAGCTCGCGTATCTGGGCTCGGAGGCCGCGCGGGAGGCGATCTCGGCACCGCTGCCGGACGACTTGCCGCCCGCGCTGCGCGACCAGCTCGAGGCGAACGGCGTCACCGAGCTGTACTCGCACCAGGCGGCGGCCTGGGACGCGGCGCAGCGCGGTGAGCACATTGCGATCACCACCGGGACGGCCAGCGGCAAGAGCCTCGCGTTCAACCTGCCCGTCCTCGCCGCGCTCACCGAGCAGCCGAAGCTGCGCGCGCTCTACCTCTATCCGACGAAGGCGCTCGCGCAGGACCAGGTCCGCGCGCTCGGCGGGCTGAGCGTCAAGCACATCCGCGCGGCGATCTACGACGGCGACACCGAGAGCGAGCGCCGCTGGCAGATCCGCAAGTGGTCGAACCTGATCCTGACCAACCCGGACATGCTCCACGTGGGCGTCCTGCCGCACCACGACCGCTGGGGCGACGTGCTCGCCAACCTCCGCTACGTCGTCGTCGACGAGGCGCACGTCTACCGGGGCGTCTTCGGCTCGCACGTCGGCAACGTGCTCCGGCGACTGCGCCGGCTCGCGCGCGTCTACGGAGCCGAGCCGCAGTTCCTGCTCGCCTCGGCGACGATCGCGAACCCGGGCGAGCTCACCAAGGCGCTGACCGGGCTCGACTTCACGGTCATCGGCGAGGACGGCGCGCCCAAGGCCGAGCGGACGGTCGCGCTCTGGAACCCGCCGCTCGTCGACGAGGAGCTGGGCCAGCGGGCGAGCGCGCTCGCGGAGGCGTCCAAGCTGATGGCCGACCTGGTCGAGCGCGGCCTGCGCACGCTCGTGTTCGCGAAGAGCCGCCGCTCCGCCGAGCTGATCCACAAGTTCACGGCCGACCGGCTCGGGGACGCGTCGCGCCTGTCGCCGTACCGCGCCGGGTACACCGCGGCGCAGCGCCGCGAGATCGAGCAGCGCCTCTTCGCCGGCGAGCTCCTCGGAGTCAGCGCGACGAACGCGCTCGAGCTCGGGATCGACGTCGGCATGCTCGACGCGGTCATCTCCGTCGGCTTCCCGGGGACCGTGGCGAGCCTGCGCCAGCAGTGGGGACGCGCGGGCCGCCGCGGTCACGGGCTGGCCGTCCTCGTCGCGAGCGAGGACGCGCTCGACCAGTACTTCATGCGCGAGCCGCAGACGCTGCTCGGACGGCGCGTGGAGGCGGCGATCCTCGACCACGAGAACCGGCGCGTGCTCGACGGGCACGTGGCCGCCGCCGCGTTCGAGGCCCCGCTCGACGACGCGGACGCCGAGATCCTCGGAGCCGAGGCGCTCCGCCGGGCCGCCGAGCATCCCGAGCTGACGAAGACCGGCGCGGGCTACGTCTGGGCCGGCCGCGACTACCCGGCCGCGCGCTTCGGCCTCCGCTCGGCGAGCCCCGACGTCTTCACCGTCGTCGAGACCGAGACCGGCTCGGTGCTCGGCACGATCGAGCGCGAGCGCGCCTACTCGACCGTCCACGAGGGCGCGATCTACCTCCATCTCGGCGAGAGCTACCGCGTCGTCGCGCTCGACCTCGTCGCGCGCAGCGCCCTCGTCGAGCCGTTCACCGGCGACTACTACACGCAGGCGAAGAAGGAGACGATGACGTCGATCGAGGAGACGCTCCGGGCCGAGTCACGCCTCGGGCTCGAGCTCGCCTTCGGCCGCGTCAGCGTCACGGAGCAGGTCGTCGGCTACCAGCGCAAGTCGATCCGCGACCAGTCGACGCTCGAGCTCGTGGGCCTCGACCTGCCCGAGACGACGTTCGACACCGAGGCCGTCTGGTACGTGCCGGAGCCCGAGCAGCTCGACGGCCTCACCGAGATGCCGACGCTTCTCGGGACACTCCACGCCGCAGAGCACGCGATGATCGCGATCCTCCCGCTCTGGGCGATGTGCGATCGCTGGGACATCGGCGGCCTCTCGACGAACGTCCACTACCAGACCGGCCGTCCCACGGTCTTCGTCTACGACGGCCACTCTGGCGGGGTCGGGATCACCGAGCGCGGCTTCGAGACGTTCGAGGGCTGGGTCGAGGACACGGCGGCGATGCTGGACGGGTGCCCGTGCGAGAGCGGCTGCCCGTCCTGCGTCCAGTCGCCGAAGTGCGGGAACCTGAACGAGCCGCTGGACAAGGCCGGGGCGCTCGAGCTGCTCGGCCGTATGCTCGCCGCGTGACCCAGACCATGACCGCGCCGCTGCGGCGCGTCTTCGTCCGCCGGCCCGGCACCGATGTCTCGCGCTGGCGCGAGTACGGCTGGCGCGCCGAGCCGGATCCGGCGCGTCTCGCCGCCGAGCACGAGGGCCTGTGCGCCGTGCTCGAGCAGGCGGGCGCGGAGGTCGTGGTCGGCGAGCCCTCACCCGACGGAAACGTCGACGCGGTCTACGTCTTCGACCCCGCGCTCGTCACCGATGCGGGCGCGATCCTGCTCAGGCCCGGAAAGGAAGCGCGGCAGGACGAGACAGCCGCGATCCGGGCCGACTTCCAGGCGGCCGGAGTCTCGATCGCGGGCGAGCTGACCGCGCCGGCGCTTGCCGAGGGCGGCGACACGCTCTGGCTCGACGAGAGCACGCTCGTCGTCGGGCTCGGCTACCGGACGAACGCGACCGGAGCCGCCCAGATCGCCGTCGCGCTCCCAACCGTGGACGTGCTGACGGTCGACCTCCCGCATCACCGCGGCCGCGCCGAGGTGCTCCACCTGCTGTCGCTGATCAGCCCGCTCGCCGACGACCTGGCACTCGTCTATCTGCCGCTCATGCCGGTGCGGCTCGTCCAGCTCCTGGAGGAGCGCGGCGTGCGCATGATCGAGGTGCCCGACGAGGAGCTCGACTCGATGGGTTGCAACGTGCTCGCCCTCGCGCCGCGGGTCGGGCTCGCGCTGGACGGCAACCCGGAGACGCGCAGGCGCATGGAAGCCGCCGGGGTCGAGGTGCGCGTCTACGCCGGCGAGGAGCTCTCGCGCAAGGGCGACGGCGGGCCGACGTGCCTCACGAGGCCTCTCGCGCGCGGCTGAGCGCGAGCTCGACCGCCTCATCGGGCGTGACGGCGCGACCGACGCCGTCCACGGCCAAGCCCGGCTCGAGGATCACGACCGGTCGGCCAAGCCGCATCGCAAAGCCGATCTCGGTCAGCGTTCCCCAGCTGCCCCCGACCGCGATCACGGCATCGCCCGACGCAGCGACCGCGAAGTTCCGCATGTGCCCGAGCCCGGTGGCGACGGCGTGGTCGACCCATTCGTTCGCGTCAGAGCGGCTCGTCCCGGGGAGAATGCCGATCGTGGTGCCTCCAGCAGCCTTCGCGCCGCGCGCCGCCGCGGCCATCACCTCGCCGAGCCCGCCGGTGACGACCACACAGCCCCGCTCGGCCAGGAGCCGGCCGACCTCCTCCGCGCGCGCCTCGTGCTCGGCGCCGCTCCCGATCACGGAAACCTGCACACGATGATCGTAGAGCCGCGGCACGCACGGGGCGGCACGCTCGTCCTCGGAGGCGGCTTCGCCGGCTCGTACGTCGCCCGCCTGCTCGGCAAGCGCGGCGCGACGATCGTCAGCGAGGAGAACTTCATGCTCTACACGCCGATGCTGCCCGAGGCCGCCTCGGGCTCGCTCGAGCCCCGCCACGTCGTCGTGCCGCTGCGGATGATGTGCCCGCACTCCGAGCTGCTCCTCGGTCGCGCTCACGGCGCTCGACCCGGAGCAGCGCGTCGCCACGATCGAGGCCGGTGCGGAGACGCTCGCCGTCCACTACGAGCGGGCCGTCATCGCGCTGGGCTCGTTCCCGCGGGCGCTGCCGATCCCCGGTCTCGCCGAGCACGGTCTCGGCTTCAAGGACCTCGCGGACGCGATCGAGCTCCGCAACCACGTGCTGCGCCGGCTCGAGGCGGCCGCGGCCGAGAACGACCGTCAGCGCGCCGAGGCCCACCTCACGTTCGTCTTCGTCGGAGCGGGCTATGCGGGCGTCGAGGCGCTCGCCGAGCTCTCGGACCTCGTCCGCGACGCGCTGCGCTACTACCCGCAGTTCCAGCGCCCACGGCTGCGCTGGGTGCTCGTCGACGCGGCGCCGAAGATCCTGCCCGAGATCCCGACGCGCCTCGGGGAGTACGCCGCGAAGCAGCTCAGCGGGCGCGGGGTCGAGATCTACACCTCGACGACGCTCGCCTCCGCGGGGCCGGGGACGGTCGTGCTCTCCGGCGGGCAGCGGATCGCGACGCACACGCTCGTGTGGACGGCCGGCGTGACGCCGAACCCGATCCTGCGCGAGCTCGGCCTCCCGGTGGACGAGCGAGGCGCGGTTCGCGTCGACTCGTTGCTCCGCGTCGAGGGCCACGAGGGCCTGTGGGCGCTCGGCGACTGCGCGCGCGTGCCGAACGAGCTCACGCCCGGCCCGGACCCGCCGACCTCGCAGCATGCGCTCCGCCAGGCGCGCCGGCTCGCGAAGAACCTGCGCGGCGACCCGAAGCCGTACCGCTTCCGGATGCTGGGCCAGGTGGCCACGCTCGGCCGCTACAAGGGAATCGCGGTCGTCTTCGGGGTGCCCTTGCGCGGCTTCGTCGGCTGGTTCATCACGCGGACGTACCACCTCTACCAGCTGCCGCTCTTCTCGAGGAAGCTACGCGTCGTGACCGACTGGACGGTGGCGCTCCTCTTCCGGCGGGACATCGCCGAGCTGGGCAAGCTCGGCCACCCGAGGCGGCTCGGCGATGACTGACCTCGAGCGCTGCATCGACTTCATCGTCCGCCTCGCCGATCGCGCTGCGAAGACGAAGGAGCCGTCGCGCTACGGCGTCGCGCACCTGAACACGGACCTCCCGCGCGTCTGGAGCCGCAACTACCTGTTCGCCGACGACGACCTCGGCGCGGTCACCGCCGAGGAGCTGGCCGCGGAGAGCCGACCGCATTCTCGGATCCGCGGGACTGACGCATCGCAAGGTCGAGCTCGTCGACGAGGAGGCCGGAGACCGGCTCGAGCCCCAGTTCCGCGAGCTCGGCTGGACGGTCGAGTGCGACGTCATCATGGTCGCGCGGCGAGATCCCGATCGCGAGGTCGACACGTCGGTCGTGGACGAGGTGGCGATCGACGAGCTCGTGCCCGTCTGGTCGCTCGGCTGGCAGACCGAGCCGCGCGTCGTGGACGACGAGGTCGTGCGGCAACTCGTCGAGAACCGACGTCTGATGGCCGACGCGGTCGCAACGCGCTTCTTCGCCGGACGCGTCGACGGCGAGATCGGAAGCTACTGCGAGCTGTACTACGAGCCCGGAATCGGCCAGATCGAGGACGTGCTCACGCTCGAGCGGTTCCGGAACCGCGGCCTCGCGCGGGCGACCGTGATGCGTGCGCTCGCGGCCTCGCGCGCGGCCGGCCACGACCTCACGTTCCTGATCGCCGACCGGGACGACTGGCCGAAGGAGCTGTACCGGAAGCTCGGCTTCGACGAGATCGGCCGCATCTGGGAGTTCGTGCTGCCGAAGATCGTCCTAAAGCTGCGAGAGACGCGCGGGCACCGAGCGTCTGTCCGACGACCACCTCTAGCGCAGGTCTTCAACGCAGCGGTCAACGACTGCTTCGTCGTCAGCACGTCCGCGAACAGGTCGCCATGTTGCTCGACCCGGCGTAACACCTCGTCCATCGTGAACGAGGCCGGGTCGAGTGACTGGTCGACCTCGTCCCAGCGAAGAGGAGTAGAGACCGGCGCCCCTGCCTTCGGGCGCACCGAGTAGACGGACGCGATCGTCTTCCCCTCGCCGTTCTGGTTCGAGTCGATCAGCACACCCCGGCGCTTCGCCCGCGTCCACTCGGTCGTGACGAGCCCGCGGTTCGTGCGCGCCAGCGCGTTCGCGATGATCGCCGAGAACTCGCGCGTGTCCGCGTACGTGTGCCGGCGCGCGATCGGGACGAGAATGTGGATGCCCTCGGAGCCGCTCGTCTTGACGACGCTCTGCAGCTCGAGCGTCTCCAGCGCCTGCTTGACGAGCAGCGCGACCTCGATCGTCTCGGCGAACCCGACATCGGGCGAGGGGTCGAGATCGAAGAGCACGAAGTCCGGCCGGTCGGGCTTGTCGATTCGCGAGTACCACGCGTTCAGGTCGATGCAGCCCATGTTCACCATCCAGAGCAGCGCTAGCTCGTCGTTGACGAGCGGCGCGTCGATGCGCCGGCGCTGCCGCGGCTTGTCCCGCGTGGTGACCACGATCGACGCCCTCGGGATCCAGTCGGGCATCCCCTTCGGCGCGTCCTTCTGGAAGAAGAACTTGCCCTGCCACCCGTCGGGGTAGCGCTTCAGCGTGAACGGGCGGTCCTTGAGGTGCGGGATCAGCACGGGCGCGACCCGGTGGTAGTACGAGAGCAGGTCGCCCTTGGTGATCCCCTCGTCCGGCCAGAAGAGCTTGTCGACGTTCGACGGCTTGAAGACGCGCTTGCCCTTGCGGATCTCGGCCGGGAACGGCTCCGGCTCCTCGCGCCGAACCTCGGTCGGAGCCTTGTCCTCGCGCAGGCCCTTGTACGCGGGCGCCCGCAGGTGCCCGTCGTGCGTCCACTCGACGAACTCGACCTCGGCGACGAGCTTCGGCTCGACCCAGACGACGTCGCCCTTCTTCACGCGGGGCATCTTCGGAACGCCCTTGAACGGCGGCGTGCCCTGCTCGAGCGGCTTCAGCTTCTTCAGGAGCCGGTCGATCTCGCGGTCGCTGAAGCCCGTGCCGACGTTGCCCACGTAGACGAGGTCGCCGCCCTCGTACGTCGCGAGCACGAGCGAGCCGAGCGTCCCCTGGCGCCTGCCCTTCCCGCGCGTGTAGCCGGCGATCACGAACTCCTGCCGCCCGTGGCCCTTGATCTTCAGCCACTCGCGTGAGCGCCTCCCGGGCAGGTACTTCGAGCCCAGGCGCTTGGCCATGATCCCTTCGAGGCTCTGCTGGTTCGCCGCCTCGAGCAGCGCGTCGCCGTCGTCGAAGGTCTCCGAGTAGCGGACCGTCCTGTTCCGCTTGTCGAGGAGCTTCTCGAGCCGTTTGCGCCGCTCCTCGAGTGGGAGCTCGACGAGCGGCTCGCCCTCGACCTCGAGCAGGTCGAACACGAAGTAGACGATCGGCGTCCCGGGCTTGCCCTGCTGCATCGCCGAGAAGCTCGGCCGCCCGTCCTCGTCGAGCGCGCAGACCTCGCCGTCGACGACGCAGTCCGGAGTCTTCAGCGCCTTGACGAGCTCCTTCGCGACGTTTTCGAAGCGCTTCGTGTAGTCCTGGTCCTTGCGCGTGCGCAGCTCGGGATCGCCGCCCGAGACCGTGGCCACGATCCGGTAGCCGTCCCACTTGATCTCGTAGAGCCAGTCGCCGCGCGGCACCTCCTCGGCGGGCGTCGCGAGCATCGGCCGGTACTGGCGCGTCGTCCGCGCAGCCGGCGCCGTGTCGTCCTTCTTGCGCAGGATGAGCCAGTTCTTCGGATCGCCCGAGAGCTTGGCCGGAACGAGCGCGTAGGTGCCCTTGAGCCGTTCGCCGTGCAGCCGGACCGTGAGGCCGCCGTCCTTCTTCTCCTCGACGAGCTCGTACGTGCCCCGGTCCCAGATCTCAACCGTGCCGGCCCCGTACTGCCCCTTCGGGATCTCGCCCTCGAATGTCCCGTACTCGAGGGGGTGGTCCTCGACGTGCACTGCGAGATGCTGCTGCCCCGGCTCGAGCGGCACGCCCTTCGGGACGGCCCAGCTCGCGAGCGCGCCGTTTCGCTCGAGTCGAAAGTCGTAGTGGAGGCGACGCGCGTCGTGGCGCTGGACGACGAAGACCGGCGCCTGGCCGCGCTTCGCTGAGCCGAACGGCTCCGGTGTCTTCTTCGGGTCGCGTTTGCGCTTGTACTCGGCCAGCTTCGCCTTTGCCACGGCGCTAGCTTGCCTTGCGGGAGGTCCTCTTCGCTCGCTTGCTCTTCTTCCTCGTCTGGTCGACGGACTCGCGGAGCGCAGCCATCAGGTCGACGACCTCGGCCTCCTCTTCCTGCTGCGGCTCCGGAAGCTTCTTGCCCTTGGCCTTCGAGCGGATCAGGTCGAGCAGCTCCTTGCGGTACGTGTCGTCGTAGCGCTCCGGCTTGAAGCTCCCGCTGAGGTTCTCGACGAGCGACTTCGCCATCTCGACCTCGGCCTTCTGCAGCCTCGTCCTGCCGTTCACCGACTCGGGCTTCCGCACCTCGTCCGCGTAGTACATCGTCTCGAGGACGAGCACGCCGTCATGGGCCCTGAGCGCAGCCAGATGCTGCTTGTTCCGGATCACGACCTTGGCGATCCCGACCTTTCCGGTTTCGTCCAGCGCGCGAACGAGGAGACGGTAGGGCTTCTCGGCTCCGTCCTGCGGCGCGAGGTAGTACGCCTTGCGGAAGTAGATCGGGTCGATCTCCTCGAGGTCGGCGAAGTCGAGGATGTCGATCGCGTGGGTGAGCTCGATGTCCAGCCGGTCGAGATCCTCGTCCTCGATCGGCACGTACCGGCCCTTCTCGATCTCGAACCCGCGGACGACATCGTCGGGATCGACGTGCTTGCCCGTGTCCTTGCGCACCTTGTCGTAGCCGATCGGCTGCAGGTCGTCCTTGTGCAGGAAGTGGAACCGAAGCTCCTTCGACTCGGTTGCGGAGTACATCTGCACGGGCACGCTGACGAGCCCGAAGGAGATCGAGCCGCTCCAGATCGGTCGCATGTCCTGTCTCTACCTGGACGGCTCTCGAGAGAAACCCGTCGACAGGTGTTTGAGGTTCCGCGCGCCGGGAAGACACGGCGTAGAAACGGGGAGCGTAGGTCCTGAAAAGCTCATCCCTGACCAGGGGGTCACACTCGAGGCCGGCGTTCGCGTCGGCCTCGAGGCTTCGCGGGCCGTTGAAAACACTGTGGATGCTGTGGATAGCCGGGCCGGCGAGTTCTGTGGAAAACGCTCAGGAACCGCTTCGTAGAGCGGGTTCCGTCGTTCCAGCGGTGTAAATCCCCATCCGGCGGTAGCGCTCGCGACGTTGTGCACGAAGTTCGCCGCCGGGCACCGCGGACAGCTCGTCGAGCGTCCGGCCGAGCGCCTGTCCGAGCATGCGGGCCGACTCGTCCGGGTTCAGGTGCGCGCCGCCCTGCGGCTCCGGGACGATCTCGTCGATCACGCCCAGCTCGAGGCAGTGCACCGCGTCGGGCTTGAGCGCGACCGCAGCCTTCACCTTCTCCGCGCCGTCGCGCCAGAGGATCGCCGCGCAGCCCTCGGGTGAGATCACGCTGTAGATCGCGTTCTCCTGCATCAGCACGCGGTCGACGAGCCCGATCGCGATCGCACCGCCCGAGTTCCCCTCGCCGATGATGCACGAGACGAGCGGGACGCTCAGTCGAGCCATCAGCGCCTGCGAGCGGGCGATCGCGCCGCCCTGGCCGTGCTGCTCGGCGGCCACGCCCGGGTACGCGCCCGGCGAGTCGAGGAACGTGACGATCGGGAACCCGTGCCGCTGCGCGACCTCCATCAGGCGCATCCCCTTGCGGTAGCCCTCCGGGTGCGCCATCCCGAAGTTGCGGCGCGTGCGCTCGTTGAGGTCACGGCCCTTCTGCTGGCCGATGAGGGCGACCGTTCGCCCGCCGAAGCGCCCGAGGCCGGTCACGAGGGCCGGGTCCTCGGCGCGAGCGCGATCTCCGTGCAACTCGACGAAGTCCTCGAAGAGCCGCTCCACGTAATCGAGCGTGTACGGCCGCTGCGAGTGGCGCGCAAGGTCGACCGAGCGCCAGATCTCCTGATCGGACGGCTCGTCCTCCATCCGCTCGAGCTGCTTCTGCAGCCGGTTGGCGTCGCCGGACAGCCGCGTGCCCCGCAGGAGCGGCAGGCCGCGCAGCCTGGTCAGCCGCTCGCGGAGATGTCGTTCGTCTTCACCGGCCATTGCTGAAGAGTCGCAGAGTGCGGCCGAGGAAGGGCCGGAGCTCGGTTCTGGGCAGGATCGCGTCGAGGTGGCCGAAGCGGAGGTTGGACTCGGCGAGCCCGAAGTCCGCGGGAAGCTTCTCGCGCGTCGTCTGCTGGACGACGCGGGGGCCGGTGAACGCGAGCAGCGCTCCGGGCTCGGAGACGATGATGTCGCCGAGGCTCGCGAAGCTGGCCAGGACGCCGGCGGTGGTGGGATGGGTCATGACGCTGATGAACCCGCAGCGAGCGTCGCGCAGGTCCTCGATCGCGCAGACGGTCTTGGGCAGCTGCATGAGCGACAGGATCCCCTCCTGCATCCTCGCGCCGCCGGAGGCCGTGACCGCGACGAGCGGCACCTTCCGCTCGACGGCGCTGTCCGCGGCCCGGGTCAGCTTCTCGCCGACGACGCTGCCCATCGAGCCGCCCATGAAGCCGAAGTCCATGACCGCAAGCTCGCACGCCTCGTTCTCGATCGCGGCGCTCCCGATCACCATTGCGTCTCCGAGGCCGGTCGAGACCTCCGCCTCGGCGAGCCGCTCCGTGTACGGGCGCAGGTCGAAGAAGGCGAGCGGGTCCTCGGACCGCAGCTCGACGGCCTCCTCCTGGAACGTCCCCGTGTCCACGAGCTGCTCGATCCGCTCGCGCGCGCGAACCGGGAAGTGGTGGCCGCACTGCGGGCACACGCGCAGGTTCGCCTCGAGCTCGTCGTTGCGGTAGTGCGAGCCGCAGGACGGGCACGTATTCGGGTGCTGTCCCGCTCCGTCCGAGTTGTCGGGTCGATGCTTGTGCTCGATCGAGACGTCTATGCGTGGCTCGGCCAAGACCCCTCGATTATCCCTGAGATTTCTCGAAGATCAGATTCGTCCGCTCGACGTGCATCCCGGCCCGCTCGTAGACACGAAGCGCGCCCGTCGGGTTCTCGGCGTCGACTCCGAGCCCGACGGCCGTGAATCCACGCCTCGCAAACTCGGCGAACGCGTGCTGGAGCAGCGCTTGCCCCAGGCCGCGCCGTCGGTACTCCGGCAGCACGCCCAGGACGCGCACCCAACCGAGGCCCGGCTCGTTCTCGGGCGCCCGCGAGAGGATGATTCCCGCGACCTCGCCGTCCTGCTCGGCGACGAACCACAGCGAACGGTCGAACGACGGCTCCTCGACCATCCAGTGCAGCCAGCTCTCGTACGGATCGGGGGCGAACATCCACGTGTCCGCGAACGACGCCATGCATGCCTCGTAGACCCGCCGCTCCTCGCCCTCGCGCATCGGGCGGACCGAGACGCCGTCGGGCCACTCGGGCTCGGAGTGATCGCCGTCGAGGTCGATCTGCATGCGGAACGAGTGGCGCGCCTTTCGATAGCCCGTCCGCTCGAACAGCTCGACGAGCGGCGCGTCGTCGGCCGAGGTGTAGCCCCAGAGCTTCTTGTCCGGCTCCTTCGTGGTCGCCCGCTGCTCGATCGCCTCGAGCACCGCGGGCAGGGTCGCGGGATCGGTGCCCCTGACGTCCAGCCAGACCGCGTCTCCGTGGACGCCCAGATCCGCATAACCACCGAGCCGGCCGTCCGAGCTCTCGGCGAGCAGGATGTCCTGGCCGAGCTCGACGTCCGGCGACGTCCAGTACAGGAGCAGGTCGGCGGCGGTCATGTCGTCGGTGCCGTGCAGCCGGCGGGCGTGCTCGTTGAGCATCTCCGCGGCTGCCTCGACGTCCTCCTCGCGAGCGGGTCGAATCGTGGTCATGCCGGCACGAGCTCCTCGAGTGTGTCCGGCAGGTTCCCGAGGTCGGTCAGCTCGCGGTCCGGCTCGGGCCCGGGTTGCTCGTCGAGGCGGTTGATCCAGACCGTGCGCAGCCCGAGGTCACGGGCCGGCGCGATGTCGTGGAAGAGGCTCGCCCCCACGTGGACGTGCGTCTCGCGGTCCGCGGTCGTCGCCTCGAAGAAGCGCTCCCAGTGCCCGTGCGCGGGCTTGTAGGAGCCGACGTCCTCGGCCACGATCGCGAGGTCGACCGGGACGCCGAGCTGCTTCTGCGACGCTGCGATCAGGTCGCGGTCGGTGTTGGAGAGGAGCGCGAGCTTCCAGCCGCGCTCGCGCAACTCTGCGAGCGCCGGAGGCACGTCCGGGAAGGGCGGCCAATCCGGGAGCGACCTCGGGAGGGCGCCCGCCTCGCCCTCGGGGAGCTGGACGCGCTCCTCCTGGGCGAGCCGCTCGAGCGCGAGCGTGAGCACCTCGCGGTAGGTGTGGAACGGCTCGGACTCGAGCTCAGGCTCGAGCTCGTGGTAGCGCTCGAGCAGGCGCGGCGCCTCCTGGACGCCGAACAGCCGCTCGAGCTCGGTCCGGATCCCGGGTTCCAGTCGATCAGCGTGCCGTAACAGTCGAACGTCGCCCAAGCGCTGCGGCCCAGCGCTCCGGCGGCCTCCCATGTCCGTGCACCCTAGTCAAGGCGCACCCGGCCTCCTCCCCACGACGAGCATATTCGGGAAGGCGTGACGTGTCCGTGCCGGATCTGCGCCGAAACTCAGTCGGCGAACTCGCGGAGCACGATGCACGCGTTGTGGCCGCCGAACCCGAACGAGTTCGACACGGCGACCTTCACCTCGGCCTTCCGCGACTCGTTCGGGATGTAGTCGAGATCGCACTCCGGATCCGGAGTCTCGTAGTTGATCGTCGGCGGCAGCGTGTTCGTGGTCACGGCCAGCGTCGTGAAGACCGCCTCCACTGCGCCCGCCGCGCCGAGACAGTGCCCGGTCGCGCCCTTGGTCGACGAGACGGGCGTCTTCATCGCCGCCTCCTCGCCGAGCGCCACCTTGATCACCTTCGTCTCGCTCGCATCGCCGAGCGGTGTCGAGGTCCCGTGCGCGTTGATGTAGTCGACGTCCTCGGGCGCGATCCCCGCGTCGCCGAACGCCATCGTCAGCGCACGCGCCGGGTTCGCCCCGCTCGGATCGGGCTCGGTGACGTGAGCGGCGTCCGAGGACAGCCCGTACCCGATCAGCTCGGCGTAGATCTTCGCGCCGCGGGCACGCGCATGCTCGAGCTCCTCGAGCACGATCACGCCACCCGCCTCGCCCATCACGAACCCGCTTCGCTCGGCGTCGAACGGGCGGCTCGCCCGCTCGGGGTCTTCGTTCCGCCGCGCGAGCGCTCGCATGGCGCTGAACCCGGCGATCCCGACCGGCGTGATCCCGGCCTCGGTCCCGCCGGCGAACACGACTTCGGCTCGGCCCAGCCGGATCATGTCGGCGGCCTCCCCGATCGCCATGTTCGAGGCCGCGCAGGCGGTGCACTGCGAGGACAGCGGCCCGCGCGTCCCGAGCTCCATCGAAACCCAGGCCGCGCCCATGTTCGGGATGATCTGCGGGATCGAGAACGGGTTGACGCGGTCGGGCCCCCGCGTGAGCAGCACGTCGTAGCAATCCTGGAACGCCTGCAGGCCGCCGATCCCAGTCGCGATCGACGCGCCGATCCGCTCGGCCTCCGGCTCGACCTCGAGCCCCGAATCCGCCTCGGCCTGTCGCGCCGCAGCCACGATCATCTGCGCGAAACGGTCCATGCGGCGCGCCTGCTTGTGATCGATCCACGTGCGCGGCTCGAACTCCTTCAGCTCACACGCGAACGTCACCGGATACGCGCTCGCGTCCCACTGCACGATCGGCGCCGCGCCGGACTTCCCGGCAATCAGGTTCTTCCACGAGGTCTCGACATCGTTGCCGAGCGGCGTCACCGCACCGAGGCCGGTGATGACGACCCGGCGGCGTCCGTTTTGCGTGTACTCGGTCACATTCCCAGCCCACCGTCGACGACGAGAACGTCGCCGGTGATGAACGACGCCTCGTCCGAACAGAGGAACCGTACCGCTCCGGCGACGTCCTCCGGATCTCCGAGCTTGCCGAGCGGGGTGTTCGTGAGCATCGCGGCCTGGGCCTCCTCGGGCAGCACGTCGGTCAGCCTCGAGTGGATGTACCCGGGAGCGACGACGTTTGCACGCACATTCCTGCTTCCGAGCTCGCGGGCGAGCGACTTCGTGAACCCGATGATCCCGGCCTTCGACGCGGCGTAGTTCGTCTGGCCCATGTTCCCCCGCAGCCCGACGATGCTCGAGACGTTCACGATCGACCCTGAGCGGCGCTTCATCATCCCGCGCGCGACCGCGCGGCACGTGTAGAAGACCGCGCTCAGGTTCGTCTCGATCACCGCGCGCCAGTCGTCGTCGCTCATGCGCGCAAGGAGCGTGTCGCGGGTCACCCCCGCGTTGTTGACCAGGATGTCGAGGTCGCCCGCCTCTTCGACGAGCCGCTGTGCGTCCTCCGCGCTCGAGACATCCGCCTGCACGGCGCGCCCGCCGATCTCGCCCGCGACCTCCTCCGCCTCCTCGGAGCCGGCGTTGTAGCCGACGACGACCGAGGCCCCGGCCTTCCCGAGCTCGACCGCGATCGCCCGTCCGATGCCACGCGACCCTCCGGTGACGAGGGCCGTGCGCCCTGACAGCGAGCAGAACTCAGACGGCAGAGACGGTCTCCTCCGCCTTCTTGAGGCCGGCGAGGTTGTTGACCGAGATCGTCTTCACGGTCCGGTCGATCCGCTTCACGAGGCCGCCGAGCACGTTTCCGGGCCCGACCTCGACGAAGACCTTGGCGCCCTCCTCGACGAGCCCCCGCGCCGCCTGCGTGAACCGCACCGGGGCGGTCAGCTGCTCGACGAGGAGCGACGCGAAGCGCTGCGCCGGCTCGATCTTCGCCGTCACCGTGGACATGAACGGCGCAATCGGGTCGCGGAAGCGCACTCGCTCGACCGCGGGTCGGAGCCGATCGGCCGCGCGGGCCACGAGCGGGCTGTGGAATGCGCCGGACACCTTCAGCTTGACCGTGCGCCGGGCACCCAGCTCCTCGGCCTTCGCGCACACCTCGTTCACGGCCTCCTGCTTACCGGAGACGACGATCTGCCCGGGGCAGTTGTAGTTGGCCGGCCACACGCCTTCGACTTCGTCGCAGATCTGCTCGACGAGCTCGTCCTCGAGGCCGAGGATCGCGGCCATCGAGCCGTTGCTGATCCTCGCCGCCTCGGCCATCGCGAGCCCGCGCTCGCGCACGAGCGCGATCGACTCGAACGGCGTCAGCGACATCGTCGCCGCGAGGGCGGTGAACTCGCCCACCGAGTGGCCGACGACGTAGTCGGGCTCGAGCCCGCGCTGGCGTAGCGCCGCCAGAACGGCGAGGCTCGTCGCCACGAGCGCCGGCTGCTGGACCTCGGTGTGCACGAGGTCCTCGAGCGGCGACTCGAAGCAGAGCCGCGGCAGGTCCAGCCCGGCCGCCTCGCTCCCTTCGGTGAAGACCGCCATCGCCTCCGGCACCGCCTCGGCGATCTCCCTGCCCATGCCCGCTTCCAGCGACCCCTGACCCGGGAAGCAGAATGCGACCTTGCTCATGTCTTGCCACCTTTCCCGTTCGCCGTCCACTCGATCAGGGCCGAGCCCCAGGTCAAGCCTGCCCCCATCCCTGTCATCAACACCATCTCACCTGGCACCAGTCGCCCGTCAGACTCGGCATCGCCGAGCGCCAACGGGATCGAGCCTGACGAAGTGTTGCCGAAGCGGTCGACGTTGACCACCGTCCGGTCCTCCGGAATTCCCAGTTTCTTGCGCGCGTACTCGATGATCCGCACGTTCGCCTGGTGCGGCACGTAGACGTCCACGTCGTCGACGGAGACGTCGCATTCGTGCAGCACCTTCTCGGCCGAATCGACGAGGACGCGGGTCGCGAACTTGAAGACCTCGCGCCCGTTCATCTTCGCGTAGTGCTGGCGCGCGGCCACCGACTCGGCCGACGCGGGCTGGCGCGAGCCGCCGGCGGGAATGTAGAGCTGCGGCCCGCCCGAGCCGTCGGCGCCGAGCTCGAAGCCGAGGAAACCGCCCTCGGTCACCCGCTCGAGCACCACCGCGCCGGCGCCGTCCCCGAAGAGGACGCACGTGCTGCGGTCTTCCCAGTCGACGATGCGCGAGAGAACGTCTCCGCCGACGACGAGCGCCTGGTGGGCGAGCCCGCTCGCCACCATCGAGTGCGCCTGCGCGACCGCGTAGACGAAGCCCGTGCAACCCGCGGACAGGTCGTAGGCGGCCGCGTCCTTCGCGCCGAGGCGATCGGCGAGGATCGCGCCCGTCGACGGGAAGAACATGTCCGGAGTGACGGTCGCAACCACGATCAGATCGAGCTCCGACGCCTTGACGCCCGCCTGCTCGAGTGCCGCGAGCGAGGCCGGCAGCGCGAGATCGGACATCGCCTCGTCCGGAGCGGCGACACGGCGCTCGCGAATCCCCGTGCGCTCCATGATCCACTCGTCCGAGGTGTCGACCATCTGCGCCAGCTCGGCGTTGGTCATCACGCGCTCAGGGGCCTGGGAGCCGATGCCCGTGATCGAAACACGCCCGTTCGACGTCGCGCTGCCGATCATTCCGGCTCCACGGCGAAGGTCAGCGTCCCCCGCGCGGCGAGCTCGCCGTCGACGCGCGCCTCGGCGCGGCCCTTGCCGATCGGCCCGCGCACGCGTTCGAGCTCGCAGGTCAGCTCGAGCTCGTCACCCGGCTCGACAATGCGCTTGAAGCGCACGCCGTCGATTCCGGCAAAGAGCGCGAGCCGCCCTCGGTTCTCCTCGCTGCAGAGGACCGCGACCGCGCCGGTCTGCGCCATCGCCTCGACGATGAGGACGCCGGGCATGATCGGCCGCCCCGGAAAGTGGCCCGCGAGGTACCACTCGTCCGGCCGGACTTTCTTGCGCGCAACGACGCGGCGCCCCGGCTCGAGCTCAAGAACTTCGTCGATCAGGAGAAAAGGATCGCGGTGCGGAAGGATCGCTTCTATCTCCGCGCGGGACCAAGGCAACGCTTGCGTTGCCGCCATCAGAACGGCCGGGCTCCACGCGGTCGTTCGTCGGAACTGACCGGTCGAACCAAGGTGAGCCTGACCTGAAACGTCCTAAGCGCGGCAATCGGCACGGGCGGCCTAGTGTAGTTGGCCGTGACCCCGTTACTGAGGCCAGAAACCGTGGTTCCGAGACTGCGCGGGCGTTTCGGGCATCCGTACATCTACGTCGAGGTGTGCCCGTCGACACAGCGGCTGCTCGGCGAAGAGCTCTCGGAAGGCGCCGTCGCGCTCACCGAGGAGCAGACCGAGGGCCGTGGACGGCTCGGACGCCGCTGGCTTTCGCCGCCCGGAGTGAGCCTGCTCTTCTCGCTCCTGCTCGAACCGCCTGTCGAGACCGCACGCCTGCCGGAGCTGACGCCCGTGGCCGGCCGGGCGTGCGCGGAGGCGATCGCTCACGTCACCGGCCTGACGCCCGAGATCAAGCTCCCGAATGACATCCTGATCGGCGGTCGCAAGACCGCGGGCATCCTCGCGGAGGCCCGGGACGGCCGCATCGTGCTGGGAATCGGCGTCAACGTCAACGTGCCCGCGCCGGACCTGCCGCAGGGCATCGACCCGCCGGCCACCTCGCTCCTGCTCGAGACCGGGCGCGAGCTCGACCGGGTCGAGCTCCTCGTCGAGCTGCTCGACCGGCTCGAGCGCGCCTACGACGGCTGGATCGCGGCTACGGGTACCTGATCTGCCGGCCGTCGTTGCCCGCGAAGTCCCGGGCGACGGCGGCAAACGATGTGAACGGGCCGCCGGACGGAAACGTGAACTTGCCCGGCAGCAGCCGGCGCAGGGTGACCGTCCTCGCGCCGTCGAAGACAACCGTCACATCGGCCGGCTCGTTGACCGTGAAGCGAAGCGGCGACACGGAGACGCGTTTCAGCCGCGGCCCGGTCGTGTCGGTCGCGAACGCCACCGTGCTCGTGACCGTCGCCACCGGCGAGGTGACACGCAGGTCGGCCCGGAACTCGTGCTCGCCGACTCCGCGGCGGAAGCGGCCGTTCCAGTCGATCGCCTGGAGCCCCGCCTGCAACGGGCCCGAGAAGACCTGGCCGAGCCCACGCTTCCCGCGTCGGATCGTGAGCGTCGCCCGGGCGGGCTTGTCGAGCGTGAAGCTGAAGCGCGTCGTGTCCAGCCGGCCGTCGTTGTTCGGCGAGAAGACCTGCGGTGAAACCTGGAACCCGGCGGTCGTGCGGTCGACGATCACCGCCAACGTGGCCGTCGTCTCGATCCCGATCGCGTTCCGCGCTGTCAGCACTATCCCGTAGCGCCCATCGGCGATCCCCGCCGCGTCCCAGCGAAACGCGTACGACCCCTTGGTCTTCGACTCGACGAAGAGCGTCGTGATCGGAGTGCCGAGCGCGTCGACGAGCGTCCCCGTGACGATCGCCGGCTCGCGCACCTGGTAGCGGACGAGCGTCGAGTCGGCCTTCCCATCGCCGTTCGGCGTGAACAAGGCAGGCTTGGCCAGCGCCGTCAGCATCGAGCGCATGGTCGTGCCGGTGACGACGCCTGTCGCCGGCCGAACGGTCGGCCCCGCGTCGATCGCGTACAGGTACTTGCCGGCCGGGATCGTCCGCGCGTCCCACGTCCAGTCGATGTCGGTGCCCTCGCCCTGGCCCTGGCCGACGATGTTCCCGTCCGGCTGCGTCACGGTCACCGACCACGGCAACGCCTGCGTGAGCGTGCCCGTGAAGTGCACGAGCTCACCCGGCGCGCCCGTCGCCGCCGGGAAGTACATCTTCGGCAGGCCGGTTTGCGAAACAGCGCGCGCAATCGAAGGCAGCTGCCCGTAGAGCTGGCTCCCCGGGCACGACGTGTACCCGGTGTCCCGGTGCCCCGAGATCGTGCGTAGCGTGATTGTGCGCCCCGCCGGGTACTTCGGATTCCCGGTCGAGCGCCAGCTGAAGGTCGAGAGCGGGTCGACATGCGCCACGTCGAGGCGCCACGCGAGGAGCCGGACGAGCGCGGCGCGGGCGGCAGGCGTGATCGAGGTCGAATCGTAGGTCCCGATCAGCGCGACGCCTGCCGAGCCCTGGTTGAACCCCTGCGCGTGCGCACCGACGACGTTGCGGTCGACACCACCCCACCGGCCTTCGAAGACCTGGCCGTACTTGTCGACGAGGAAGTTGTAACCGATGTCGTCCCAGCCGTTGGCGAGCACGTGGTAGCGCTCGATGCCCCGGACGATCGAGGCGGATTGCGCACGGCTGTACGAGTTCGTGCCGACCGTGTGATGGACGACGGCGAAGCGCAGCGTGTCCGCGTACGCGGGCTTCTTCTTGCGGCGGATCTTCTCGTCCGCACCCCAGCTTGCGCGGGTGATGATCAGCGGCGAGCCCGCCTTCGAGACCGTCCGCAGCCGGATATTCCGTGCCGGGCTCCAGACGTAGTACGCACGGACACGGCCGACACGGCCGGTCGTGCGCACCTGGATCCGGTTCGACGGCCCGGTCCAGTACGGGCTCCCGAGCTGCCAGCCCCGGGCCCGCAGCTCGTGGGTTCCCGCATCGGGCCCGTCGTCCTCGGGGCGCGCATTGCGCCAGCCGGTCCAGCGTCCGGCGACGGTCCTCGTCCGGAACGAGACGGTCCCGCTGCCTTTCCAGTGCAGCCCGACGAGGTCGAACCTGTGGGCCGGTCGGTTGACGCCGGGCCTCAGATCGTGCGAGGAGAGCGTCGTGCCGGACGCGAGTGCGGTGCCCGGCGACACGACCAGCAGAAGAAGGACTAGGCGAAGAACCTTCATCGGGCGGCCCCACTACGGAAGCAGAGACCCGGGTCAGCCACAAGTCCGCAGATAGAATTCTTACAAGTGAAAGGGCTGCTCTTGCGGTGCTTTTTCGTCGCGACCATCGCGGCTGTCGTCTTCTGCGCCACCGCCTCAGCTACGACGTCGCGGCCTCGTGTCCTCGCCGTCAAGTTCGAGAACGACGTCAACCCGGTCACGCAGAGCTACGTCAACGACCAGATCGCCCGCGCGAACCGCGACCACTACAACGCGGTCGTGATCCTGCTCGACACGCCCGGCGGGCTGAGCACGTCGATGCAGAAGATCTACAAGGCCGAGCTCGCGTCGAAGGTGCCGGTGATCGTCTACGTCTCGCCGCCCGGATCGCGCGCCGCGTCCGCCGGCGTCTGGATCAGCCAGGCCGCCGACCTGCTGGCGATGGCCCCGCAGACGAACATCGGCTCCTCCACGCCGATCGACGTCGGCGGCGGGAACATCCAGTCCGACCTGCGGCGCAAGGTGGTCAACGACGCCGCCGCATCGCTGAGCGAGCTCGCGCGCGCCCACGGCCGAAACGCCGCCTGGGCGCAGGCCGCGGTGCGCCGGGCGTCGAACCTCGGTGCGACCGAGGCGCTGAAGAGGAACGTGATCGACGTCATGGCCCCGACGCTGCCCGCGCTCCTGAACAAGGTGGACGGGACGAAGACCGTGCCGAAGGGCATCGTCCTGCACACGAAGGACGCGGAGATCACGAACGTCGACATGTCCCTCTGGCAGAAGGTCCTCGACACGCTGATCGACCCGAACCTGATCGTCCTCTTCATGTCGATCGGGCTGCTCGGCCTGGTCGTCGAGCTCTGGAACCCGGGGCTGATCTTCCCGGGCACGGTCGGTGCGATCAGCCTCATCCTCGGCCTGTTCGGCCTGCAGGTGTTGCCGATCAGCGCCGCGGGCCTCCTGCTGATGCTGCTCGCGTTCGGGTTCTTCGCCGCGGAGGCGTTCGTCCCGACCCACGGTGCGATCACGCTCGCGGGGGCAGTCTGCTTTGTGCTCGGCGCGATGCTGCTCTTCGAGCCCGCCGGCAACACGTACCAGGTCTCGCTGCCCGCCGTGATCGCGATCGCCGGGGTGATCGCCGGGCTGATGGCCTTCGTCGCGTTCAAGATCGTCCAGGCCCGCCGGGCTCCGGTCGTGACCGGGAGCAGCGAGCTGGTCGGACAGCTCGGAGTCGTGCGCGACACCCTGTCGCCGGTCGGGACGGTCTTCGTCCGCGGAGAGCTCTGGCACGCGCGCTCCAGCGACGGACCGCTCGAGCGCGGAGCGTCCGTCCGGGTGGATGCCATCGACGACGACCTCGTCCTCGACGTCGAACCGGCCGAGCAGCCGGTTCCCGTGACATAGGATTCTCGCTCCGTGGGCGCCCTGATCGCAGTCGCAGCAATCGCGGTCTTCCTGTTGATCGTGCTCGCCGCGTCCGTTCGCGTGGCGCGCGAGTACGAGCGGGGCGTCATCTTCCGGCTCGGCCGGCTGAAATCGCCCCCCAAGGGCCCGGGCCTCTTCCTGCTGATCCCGATCGTCGACAAGATGGTGCGCGTCGACCTGCGAACGGTGACGCTGAACGTCCCGCCGCAGGAGGTGATCACGAAGGACAACGTCCCGGTCCGCGTGAACGCCGTCGCCTACTTCCGGATCATCGACCCCGAGAAGGCGATCGTGCAGATCGAGAACTTCATGGTCGCGACGTCGCAGATCTCCCAGACCACGCTGCGAAGCGTCCTCGGCCAGCACGTGCTCGACGAGCTCCTGTCCGAGCGCGACAAGATCAACGCGATCCTCCAGCAGATCATCGACGAGGCGACCTCGCCGTGGGGCATCAAGGTCTCGATCGTCGAGGTCAAGGACGTCGAGATCCCGACCGGCATGCAGCGGGCGATGGCGCGCCAGGCGGAGGCAGAGCGCGAGCGGCGCGCGAAGGTGATCGCCGCCGAGGGCGAGTTCCAGGCCTCCGAGCGGCTGAAGGACGCCGCTCAGGTGCTCTCGCGAGAACCCGATGTCCCTCCAGCTCCGCTTCCTGCAGACGATGCTCGAGATCAGCTCCGAGCGCTCCTCGACGATCATCCTTCCGGTGCCGATCGACCTCTTCACGCCGTTCATCGAGGCGACCCGGCGAGCCGGCGGGACGACGACCTGACGCCAGACCTCAGGCGAGACCCGATCTCAGGACGAACGGTCGCAATCGCGCCTGCCCGGGCGCGGCGGCCGGGAGTCGACCACCCCACGATCCCCGAGCCGACCCAGGCCGAGCTCGACGAGTGCCCGTTCTGCGAGGGACGGGAGGACCGCACGCCCCCCGAGACGTACGCCCTCGGGCCGCCCGGGAGGCTGCCCGACACGCCCGGCTGGCAGGTCCGCGTCGTCCCCAATCTCTACCCGGCGCTCGAGCGGCAGGAGGTCGTCGTGCACACGCCGCGGCACGCCCGCTCGCTGGCCGAGCTGGAGGAGACCGAGGTCGAAGCCGTCGCGACGGCCCTGCACGCGCGCCGCCGGGCCGCCAAAGCCGAAGGGTTCGCCTACGTCCAGGTCGTGCTCAACGAGGGCCGGGTCGCGGGCTCGAGCCTGCCGCACAGCCACTCACAGCTCTTCTGGCTGCGCGAGCCGCCGCCGGCCGTCCTCGAGGAGCTGCCCCGGCTCCGGGACGGCAGCTGCGGCCTGTGCGAGGTTCTCCGGCAGGAGCGCCTCGAGATCGCGCTTCGAGGCGACGTCACCGCGTTCGCCGCGCCGGCCGGCCGCGCCCCGTACGAGCTCGTGCTCGCGCCGAGGAAGCACGCGGCCGAGCCGACCGAGGCCGACCTCGTCGACGCAGCCCTCCTCCTGCGCGACGCGATCCGCCGGCTGCGCGAGACCGAAGGGCCGGTCCCCCTGAACGCCTGGTTGCACACCGGCGGGCACTGGCACGTCGAGCTCGTGCCCAGGCTGACCGTCTTCGCGGGACTCGAGCTGGGCGCGGGGATCTACGTCAACTCGCTGCCCCCGGAGGAGGCCGCGCAACGCCTCAGGGCGTAGGTTCGGCCCCGTCCTTGCCGTTCAGCTCGCGGAAACGGCGCGCCGCTTCGATCGCCGCACCGAGGTTCAGGCCCTTGTCCTTCGCCTGCTTGATCAGCATCACGGTCTCGACCGCGTCCATGTCGTAGATGCGCTGTTTCCGGCCCTGCGTCGGGATCTGAGCCTTGTTCGTCCAGTAGTCGAGCTGCATCTTCGAGATGCCCGCGATCTGGCACACCTGACCGAGATAGAGCTGGATCTTGTCCAGGTGCGCCGAAAGATCGATCGGCTCTAGAAGGTCTACTTGTCTGCTGGCGGCCATACCCCTCTCCCGGCGAGGACAGGACCCCTCGGCGCGAAGATATATCGCTCTCAACGCGTTTTGTGAAGGGTTTCGGCCTGGAAGCCGCTGAAATAGCGGGGCTCAGGCCGTGTCGCCGGCGGGCGCCGCGGCCGGCTCGGAGCCGTCTTCCGGGGCCTGAGCCTCGTCCGCCTCGACCACCGGAGCGAGCGCGGAGACCAGTTCGCCCTCGCGCAGGCGCATCACGATCACGCCCTGCGTCGACCGGCCGAGCCGCCTGACGTCGTTGACCGGGATCTTGATCACCGTGCCGCCGTTCGAGATCAGCATCACCTGGTAGTCGTCGCGCACGATGCGGGCTCCGACCAGGTGGCCGCGGGCCTCGGTCAGCTGGACGGTCTTCACGCCCAGGCCGCCGCGGCCCTTGCGCGGATAGTCGGCGAGCTTCGTCCGCTTCCCGTAGCCGTTCTCGGTCACGACGAGCAGATCGCCCTCGTTCACGCCGATCACGTCGGCCGAGATGACCTCGTCGCCCTTGCGCAGGCCCATGCCCTTGACGCCGGCGGTGTCGCGGCCCATCGATCGCGCCTCCTTCTCGCTGAAGCGGATCGCCTGGCCCTTGCGCGAGACCATGAGAATGTCGTCCTCGCCGGTCGAGTGCCGAACCGAGACGAGCTCGTCGTCCTCCTCGCGCATCTTGATCGCGATGATCCCGTCGGCCTTGAGCGGCGTGTTGTACGCGGCGAGCTCCGTCTTCTTGACGATCCCGTTCTTCGTCGCGAAGACGAGGAACTTCGACTCCTCGAAGTCGCGCGTCTGGATTACGGCGCGCACCTGCTCGTCCTGGCGGAACGGGAGCAGGTTCTGGATCGCCCGGCCCTTCGACTGGCGCGACCCGAGCGGGAGCTCGTGCACCTTGAGGCGGTAGACCTTGCCGACGTTGGTGAAGAAGAGGACGTAGTCGTGCGTGGACGCCACGAACAGGTGCTCGATGTAGTCGTCCTCCTTCAAGTCCATGCCCATGACGCCCTGTCCGCCGCGGCGCTGCTCCCGGTAGGTCGTGACGGGAAGTCGCTTGATGTAGTTCGACCGCGTGATCGCGATCACCATGTCTTCCTCGGCGATCATGTCCTCGAGTGAGAACTCGCCCTCGGCGGCCATGATCTCGGTGCGCCGTTCGTCGTTCTTGCCGTAGATGCTCTTGATCTCGAGTAGCTCCTCGCGGATGAGCGCTCCGATCCTCGACTCGTCACCCAGGATCGTCCGCAGCTCGCCGATCCGCTCCACGAGATCCTTGTGCTCGTCCTCGACCCGCTTGCGCTCGAGTGCCGTCAGCGCGCGCAGACGGAGGTCGAGGATCGCCTGTGCCTGGATCTCGGAGAGCTCGAACTCCTTCATCAGGCCCTCGCGCGCCGCATCGGCGTCGGCGGCATTCCGGATGAGCGCGATCACCGCGTCGAGGTTGTCGAGCGCGATCAGGTAGCCGAGGAGGACGTGGGCTCGGGCCTCGGCCTTGCGCAGCTCGTACTTCAGCCTGCGGGTGACGACCTCACGCTGGAAGTCGAGGTAGTGGCCGAGCAGGTCGCGCAGCGCGAGCGTCCGCGGCACCCCGTCGACGAGAGCGACCGCGTTGTAGCCCCAGGTCGCCTGCAGCGCCGTGTGCTTGTAGAGCTTGTTCAGGACGACCTGAGGGATCGCCTCGCGCTTGAGGTCGATCTGGATGCGCATGCCGGTCTTGTCGGAGAGGTCCTTGACGTCGGAGATCTCCGAGATCACCTTCTCGTTGACGAGATCGGCGATCTTCTTGATCACGCCCGAGTCGCCGCCCTTCTTCACCCCGTAGGGCAGCTCGCTCACGATGATGGCGGTCTTGCCGCCGCGCAGCTCCTCGACGTGAGCGCGGGCGCGCATGACGATCCGACCGCGGCCCGAGCGGTACGCCTCGCGGATCCCCTCGCGGCCGACGATGATCCCGCCCGTCGGGAAGTCCGGGCCCTTGACGTGACGCGTCAGGCGGTCGACGTCGATCTCGGGATCGTCGATCAGCGCGACGAGCGCATCGACCACCTCGCCGAGATTGTGCGGCGGGATGTTCGTCGCCATGCCGACCGCAATGCCCTGCGACCCGTTGACGAGCAGGTTCGGGTAGCGCGACGGGAGAACGCTCGGCTGGCGGCGCGACTCGTCGTAGTTGGGGACGAAGTCGACGGTGTCGGCGTCGATGTCGCGGAGCAGCTCGGTCGCCAGCCGCGTGAGCCGGCACTCGGTGTACCGCATCGCCGCAGCGGGGTAGTCGTCGATGTTTCCGAAGTTCCCTTGCCCGTCGACGAGCGGGTAGCGCATCGAGAACGGTTGCGCCATGCGGACGAGCGTGTCGTAGATCGCGACGTCGCCGTGCGGATGGTACGAGCCCATCACGTCTCCGACGACGCGCGCACACTTGAGGCGCGGCCGATTCGGCTGCAGCCCTGCCTCGTGCATCGCGTACAGCACCCGCCGGTGCACGGGCTTCAGGCCGTCGCGCACGTCCGGGAGCGCGCGCGCCACGATCACGCTCATCGCGTAGTCGAGGAAGCTCGACCGCATCTCCTGCTCGAGCTCGCGCGGTTCGATCCGGCCGGCGCCGAGTGGTTCGACGCTAGACATCGAGGAAGCGGACGTCCTTTGCATTCGACTCGATGAACTCGCGCCGCGGCTCGACCTGATCGCCCATCAGCATCGAGAACATCCGATCGGCAGCCGCCGCGTCTTCCACCTCGACCTTGACCAGCATGCGGTTCGCCGGGTCCATCGTCGTCGCCCAGAGCTCCTCCGGGTTCATCTCACCGAGGCCCTTGAAACGACCGACGTTGATCCCCTCCTTCGCGAGGTCGAGCGCCTCGTGGCGGAGCCCCTCGAACGTGTCGGCCGTGCGCACCTTCTTGCCCAGCGTGAGCTCGAAGGGCGGCATGCCGACGATCTCGACGAGGCGGGCGTAGGAGCGGCGCAGGTTCGCATAGACGGGCGAGGCGAAGACACCGGTCGGAATCGTCACGTGGCTGGCGGCGCTCGACTCGACCTCGACGACCTTGATCGTGGTCGACTCGTCCGTCTGCTCGAGGATCGACAGCTCGTGGCCCTCTTCGCCCACGGACAGGAGCGTCTGCGCGAGGTCCTTGCCGGCAGCGTCGTCGATGTCGACCTCGACGAGCCGGTGGCCGATCACGAAGTTCGCGGCAGCGCCGCCGAAGTCGGCGCGCAAGCGGGCGGCCCAGCCCTCGAACTCGTTCAGCGCCTTCGTGAACCGCCGGTAGCGGGCCTCCGTGAGCTTCTGGCCCTCGCCGTCCCGGGCGGAGAGGACGACGTCCTTCACTCGCTCGCGGACGAGAATGTCCTCGAACTGCGACTCCTTCTCGACGTACTGCTCCCGGCTCCCGATCTTCACGCGGTAGAGCGGCGGGACCGCGATATAGACGTATCCGCCTTCGACGAGATCCTGCATCTGGCGGTAGAGGAACGTGAGGATCAGCGTTCGGATGTGCGACCCGTCGACGTCGGCGTCGGTCATGACGATCACCCGGTGGTAACGGAGCTTCTCGAGGTCGAACTCGTCGCCGATGCCCGTGCCGATGGCGGTGATGATCGACTGGATCTCCGCATTCGAGAGCACCTTGTTGATCCGGTTCTTCTCGGAGTTGATCACCTTGCCGCGCAGCGGCAGGATCGCCTGGAACGTCCGGTCCCTCGCGTCGATCGCGGAGCCACCGGCCGAGTTGCCCTCGACGAGGTACAGCTCGGCCGAGCTGGGATCGTTGATCGAGCAGTCGGCGAGCTTGCCCGGCAGCGACATGCTGTCGAGCGCGCTCTTCCTGCGCGTCAGCTCGCGGGCCTTGCGGGCAGCTTGCCTCGCGTTTCGCGCAGCGAGCGCCTTCTGGAGGATTTGCTTCGCCTCGGTCGCGTTCTCCTCGAGGAATTCGCCGAGCTTGACGTTGACCGTCTGCTCGACGAGGCCCCGCACCCAGGCATTGCCGAGCTTCGTCTTCGTCTGCCCTTCGAATTGCGGGTCCTGGAGCTTGACCGAGATCACGGCCGCGAGCCCCTCGCGGACGTCCTCACCCTCCAGGTTGTCGTCCTTCTCCTTGAGGATGCCGTTCTTGCGCGCATAGTCGTTCAGCGTGCGCGTGAGCGCGGACTTGAAGCCGGAGAGGTGCGAGCCGCCCTCGTGGGTGTTGATGTTGTTCGCGAACGAGAAGACCGATTCGACGTAGGACGTGTTCCACTGCATCGCGACCTCGACCTGGCCGGCCTCCGCAGAGTCGCCGTTCGTCGCGCCCTCGAGGTAGACGATGTGCTTGTGAGCGGGGTCCTTCGAGTCGTTCACGTAGCCGACGAAGTCCCGGATGCCGCCCTCGGCGTAGAACTCGTGCCGTTCGTCGCCCTGGCGCTCGTCGATGAGCATGATTCGCAGCCCCTTGGTCAGGAACGCGGTCTCGCGCAGGCGCTGGACGAGAACCTCGCTCGACCATTCGAGCTCGTCGAAGATTTCGAGATCCGGCAAGAACGTGATCGTCGTGCCCGACTCCTTCGTCGGCCCGACCTTCTTCAGCTCGGTGGTCGGCTCGCCTCGCGCGAATTCCTGGCGAAAGACCTTGCCGTCGCGCTTCACTTCGACATGGAGCCACGCCGAGAGCGCGTTCACGACCGAGACGCCCACGCCGTGCAGGCCGCCGGAGACCTTGTATCCCCCGCCGCCGAACTTCCCGCCGGCGTGAAGCTTGGTCAGCACGACCGTCACTGCAGGGAGACCCTGGTCCTTCATCACGTCCGTCGGGATGCCCGAGCCGTTGTCGCTGACGGTCACCGAGTTGTCCGGATGCAGCGTCACCTCGACGAGGTCGGCCCGGCCCGCCATGGCCTCGTCGACCGAGTTGTCGACCACCTCGAAGACGAGATGATGGAGCCCTCGGGAGCCCGTCGAGCCGATGTACATGCCCGGTCGCTTGCGAACCGGCTCCAGACCCTCGAGAACAGTGATGTCTTTTGCTGTGTAAGCTGCTTCTGCCATTAAAAAAAGCCCTGCAAATCTTCGCCTTTTTGGGCTACTCACAGTGTACCAGATCCACCGGCCGTCAGTCGGGCTTGGAGAGGCTCGCCAAGCGCCGCCTTCGCAACAATTTTCCGCAGGGTCTCGTCCTCGATCCCAGCCGCCAGCGCAGCGGCCAGCTCGCGCTCCTCGGCTGTCGGCTCTCGACCCCGCCTCGGACTGCTTTCGAGCTCCTCCGGGGACTGCTCGGGGAGCTTACCGGGCGCGAACCGCAGCGCCGCGGGCGCCGTCTCGCCGAGCGCTTCTCGCAGCCGCTCGAGCAGCTTCGGCTCGAGCTGCGCGAGCTCGAACGCCCAGGCCGACGAGGACGTCGCGACGTGGAGCGTGCGGTCCCGGGCCAGCCGCCCGGGCCAGGCATTGCGCGCGATCTGATCTCCGACCGTGGCCGGCCAGGCGCGCACGATCTCGCTCATGCCCTCGGCCGGGCCGAAGCGCGCGAGCTCCCGCTGAACGGCGGCGCCGATGCGGTCGGGCTTCATCTCGCGGCTCCGGGCGTCACCTGGACGAGCTGGGCCGGCTCCGCGGGCAGGGCTGAGGCGGCCGTGGCCGTGATCAGGGTCTGCCCCGGCCCTGCGAGCCGCTCGGCGAGCGCGGCCCGCCTGCCCTCGTCGAGCTCGGAGAGGACGTCGTCCAGCAGGAGCAGCGGCGGCGCCGGGCCGCGTTCGGCCAGGAGCGCGGCTTCAGCCAGGAGCAGCGAGAGGACGGCGAGGCGCTGTTCGCCCTGCGAGCCGAAGCGCCGCAGGTCGCGGTCGTCCGCCCGGAGCTCGACGTCGTCCAGGTGCGGCCCGAGGCCCGTGGTTCCCCGGTCGAGGTCGTCGTCGAGGCGAGCCTCGAGCGCTTCGGCCGTGGGCGGCTCGGCGTCGTAGCGAAGCTCCCCGCCCGGGAGGCCGAGCTCGTCGGCGCGCTCGGCGAACGGAGGCGCGAGGAGCGCGATCGCCTCCCGGCGAGACTCCACGAGCGCCGAGCCCAGGTCGGCGACCCGCTCGGTCCACGGCGAGACGGCGTCTTTTGACGAGGCGCCGATCGCCACCCGCCGCAGCGCGGCGTTCCGTTGCGCCACGGCCGCGCCGTATTCAGCCGGCACACCTGCACGGGCGGGAAAGAGCCGCCCCAGAGCACGGTCGAAGTACGCCCGCCGGGCAGCAGGCCCTCCCTTGACGACGACGAGGCGGTCCGGCGTGAAGACGAGCGTCGAGACCTCGGAGCGGAGCTGTTCGGCTGCGCGCAGGGTTGCGCCGTTCAGTCGAGCCTTCTTCGCATCGCCGGGGCGGAGGGTGACCTCGATCTCGAGCCGGGAGCCGCCCCGGGAGCCGCCCAGCTCGATCCTCGCGGCCTCGGTGCCGAAGCGAACGAGCTGAGCATCGTTCCGGCTCCGCGGCGAGAAGCCCTGCGTCCCGACGTGGAGCGCCTCGAGCAGATTCGTCTTGCCCGCGCCGTTCCGGCCGACCGCCAGCACGAGCCCAGGCCGACAGCTCCAGCTCGAGCGACGCGTACGAGCGGTAGTCGCGGAGCGTGACGTGCCCGGACGATCAGCCTAGCCCGCGAGCCGGATCGGCATGATCAGGTACGAGAAGTTCTCGTCCTCGGAGCGCAGGAGCCCCGGGCGGAGCGGGCTGATCAGCCGCAGCGCGATCTCGTCCGTAGTCACCGACTCGAGCCCGTCCCGCAGGAACTCCGGATTGAACCCGATCTCGAGCGGCTCTCCGGAGAACGGCACCGGCAGCGACTCCTTCGCCTCGCCGACGTCCTGCGTCTGCGCCGAGATCGTCACCTCGCCCTCCGCGAACCGGAGCCGCAGCGGCGAGTTCCGCTGCGCCATCACCGCCGCGCGCCGCACGACCTCGAGGAACTCCTCGCGGGGCAGCGCGATCTCGTGCTCGAAGGTCTCGGGGATCAGCTGCTTGTGGTTCGGGAACTGCCCGTCGATCCGCCGCGTCGTCAGCCAGACGTCGCCGGCGCCGAAGACGACGTGGTTCTCCTGGACGCCGATCCGCAGCTCAGCGGCGTCCTGCGCGATCCGCGAGAGCTCCGTCAGCGCGCGGGCCGGGACGATCGCCTCCAGCTCCGCGCCGGCAGGCTCCTCGAGCTCCGTCATCTTGACCGACATCCGGTACGAGTCGGTCGCGGCCATGACGAGGTTCGAGCCCTCGAAGTGGACGAGCACTCCGGTCAGCACGGGGCGCGACTCGTCACGCGACGCTGCGCGTGCGACCTTCGTCACGGTGTCGAGGAAGGCGGCGCTGTCGACGGTGAAGGTCTGCGCTCCCTCGACGTCGGGCAGCTTCGGGAAGTCCTCGGCGCTGTACGTGTTCAGCTTGTACGCGGCCGGCCCGCAGGTGATCTCGAGCACTCCCTGCTCGGGCCGATGCTCGAGCACCACCTCGCCCTCCGGCAGCAGCCGCGCCAGGTCGACCAGCAGCCGTCCGGGCGCGACGACCGCGCCCTGGCCTTCGACCTGCGCCTCGACCGAGAGTCGCAGCGAGAGCTCCATGTCGGTCGCGGCCAGCTGAAGCCGCCCTTCGCCGCCGTGCAGGAGCACGCCGCCCAGCACCTGGACACTGGCACGCGTCGAGACCGCTCGTCCGACTACCGCGAGCGCGCGGGTGAGCTCGTCCTTGGGGCAAGTGACCTTCACGGCCGATCCAACAGCAGTTTCTATGTCAGTCATTTAAAAGAAGGTCGTAGTAGCAGTAAGGGGTGTGAACTCTGGGGAAGATGCGTATGCGCTGAGGCGGGCAGCAGGTTTGCCCTGGGGACGTGTTCTGTGGGGAATCGACGGTTTTGAACATGTCTCGCGGCGCAGGTGTCCAGGTTTCCCCAGATCTACCGGGTTTGCTTGACCCTCGCGGTCAGCTCTTGCACAAGGTTGTAGACAGACCGGTCCTCGCGGATCATGCGGGCGATCTTCGACGTCGCGTGGATGACGGTCGTGTGGTCGCGCCCGCCGAACTCGCGCCCGATCTTCGGCAGCGATGCGTCTGTGAGCTCGCGTGAGAGGTACATCGCGACCTGCCGCGGATAGACGATGTTCTGCGAGCGCCGGTCGCCGCACAGCTCCTCCATCGAGAGGCCGAAGCGGTCCGAGACCGCGGTCTGGATGCGCTCGATCGAGACCTCCGGCGCCTCGCCCTGCGGGAAGACGTCCTTGAGCACGTCCTGGGCGAGCTCGACGGTCATCGGGCGCGCGGTGAGGCTCGAGAAGGCGACGACCCGCGTGAGCGCGCCCTCCAGCTCGCGGATGTTCGTCGACACGCGGCCGGCGATGAAGGTCAGCACCTGCGGATCGGGAACGTGGATGCCGTCCGTCTTCACCTTCTTGCGCAGGATCGCGATGCGCGTCTCGAGGTCGGGCGGCTGGATGTCCGTGATCAGCCCCCACTCGAACCGCGAGCGCAGGCGCTCCTCGAGCGTCGAGATCTCGCGCGGCGGGCGGTCGGAGGAGATCACGATCTGCCGGCCGGCCTCGTAGAGCGAGTTGAAGGTGTGGAAGAACTCCTCCTGGATCCGCTCCTTGTGCTCGAGGAACTGGATGTCGTCGATCAGCAGCAGGTCGTAGGTGCGGTAGCGCTGCTTGAAGCCCTCGATCCGCTTGTCGCGTAGCGAGTTGATGAAGTCGTTCATGAACGTCTCGCTCGTGATGTAGCGCACCGAGAGCGCGCGCGAATGGGCGCCGACGTACTGCCCGATCGCCTGCAGGAGGTGTGTCTTCCCGAGGCCCGTGCCGCCGTAGATGAAGAGCGGGTTGTACGCCTGCGCCGGCGCCTCGGCGACCGCGAGCGCGGCCGCGTGGGCGAACCTGTTCGACGAGCCGATCACGAACGAGTCGAACGTGTACTTCTGGCTCATCTCGAACGCGCGGCGGGCCGTCTGCGCCGGCGCGTCCTCGATCGGGCCGGAGGGCTCTACCTCGCGCTCGACGAAGAGGCTGATCTCCTTCTCGTCGCCGGTCGCGTCGCGGACAGCGGCGCCGATCAGGTCGAGGAAATGCCCTTCGATCCAGTCCCGGGTGAAGTCGTTCGGGACCGAGAGCACGAACGCGCGCTCGTTCAGCTCCCGGGCCGAGACGTCCCCGAACCAGGTGCCGAACGTCGTGTCGTTGAGCGCTCCCTTGAGTCGGTCGGATACCTCTGCCCAGAGGGTGTCTGCTGTCAACTCTTGCTGGCGCGCCACGACGCCGGGATCTCCTCGACTCAGGGGAAGGAATGGCGAGCATAACAGCGTCTCCCGGGCGTCACAAGGAGGGTCGCCGTGGGCAAATACGTCCTGATTTGCAGGGAGTTTTGTTCACTCCACATGGCTTTCCACAGGTGTGGACAATATGATTGGACCGCCGTGCTTAGCGTTCCCTAGCCGCCTCCGCGCAGCGGTTTTTCAAAGCTGTAAACACCCGTCGAGCTGTGGATAACGCGGGGACAGAGGGCTCGTCTATACTGGCCCGACGCCCGTGCGAAAAGGGCGCTCGTTCCTCTTTTTCTCTCACCTCTCGCCGTGAAGCGCACCTACCAGCCGAACGTACGCCGCAGGAAGCGACGGCACGGATTTCGCGCGCGCATGTCGACGCGGGCCGGCCGCGTGATCTTGAAGCGACGCCGAGCTCGAGGCCGCAAGCGGCTCTCCGCCTAGACTCAACAACTTGCAGCGCAGGAACCGCCTCTCCCGCTCCAGGGACTTCGATGCCGTCTATCGGCACGGGCGGTCGACCTCGACGCGGTTCCTCGTCCTGTACTGGTTTCCGCGTGAGGACGGCGAGGACCCGCGGCTCGGGATCGCCGTGCCCAAGGGAGCCGGCGGCGCGGTCGTCCGCTCGAAGATCAAGCGCCAGCTGCGCGAGCTCTGGCGCGCGCGGCTCGAGACGCTCCCGCCGGCGCACGACTACGTGCTGATCGTGCGGCCCGGGCTCGTCGAGGGCACCGAGGCGAAGGGATTCGACTGGCTCGGAGAGCGGGTCGACGAGGTGCTCGGGAAGGCCGCCGCGTGACTCAGATCCTGCGCCTGCCCTCGTATCTCGGGATCGGCCTCGTCTACGCGTACCGCTACACGCTCGGCGTGCTCTTCCCGGGCGGCTGCAAGTACCACCCGTCCTGCTCGCAGTACGCGATCGACGCGCTGCGCCGCTACGGGCTCGTGCGCGGCGTGATCCTCGCCGGCTGGCGACTGCTCCGCTGTAACCCGTGGAGCCTGGGCGGGGTCGACCACGTCGAGCAGCAGAGGCTCTTCCGATGATGCTCTTCTCGATCCTCACGCCGCTCGAGAACGTCCTCCGCAACATCCTGGAGTGGTTCCACGGGACGATCGGGCTCCCGTGGGCCTGGGCGATCGTCGCCCTGACCGTGATGGTGCGGCTCCTGATGGTCCCGCTCGCGGTCAAGCAGATCCACTCGATGCAGGCGATGCAGGCGCACATGCCGGAGATGAAGGCGATCCAGCAGCGCTACAAGCACGACAAGGAGAAGCGGAACCAGGAGCTGATGAAGTTCTACCGGGACAACCGGGTCAACCCGGCCGCTCCGTGCCTGCCGCTCCTCGTCCAGTTCCCCGTCTTCATCGCGCTCTACCTCGTGCTGCGGCAGTTCTCGAAGCACCCGCCGGCCGGAAGCCTCTCGTGGTTCGGCGGCCTTGTCCCGGACATCACTGCCCATGCGAACGCGCACTGGTCGGGCTACCTCCTGCTCGCGATCTACGTCGGTAGCCAGCTCGCCTCGACGTACTTCATGTCCACGACGATGGACAAGACGCAGCGGACGATGATGATGATCCTCCCGGTCGCGTTCGTCCCGGTGATCGTCAATTTCCCGGTCGGGCTCGTCATCTACTGGGTGACGACGAACCTGTGGACCGTCGGCCAGGGGGTCGTCACCCGCCAGTTGATGCCGAAGGCCACACCTCCGCCGAAACGGTCCTCTCGGACTCCGCCGAAATCCGAGCCGGAGAGCCGGGACGGCGCCGCGGAGCCCGAAGACAAGCCGGCCGCTCCTCCTGCGCAGCCGCGCCGCGTGCGGCGGAAGAAGAAGAAGGCACGACGATGATGGAGGACCTGCGCCAGGTCGAGGCGACCGGCGAGACCGTCGGCGAGGCGAAGTGGGCTGCGCTCCGCGAGCTCGAGAAGCTCCATCCGGGGCTCGACAAGGGCGCCGTTCGCTTCCAGGTCGTCTCCGAAGGCGAGCGCGGGCTGCTCGGGGTGGGCTATGCGCCCGCGCGGGTCGTCGCGTTGGTCGACGCGGAGGTTGCGCAGGGGCCGACGGGGGACGGCGACAGCGAGCTTGCGGCCGACGTGCGCGACCTGCTCGAGCGCATCACCGTCGGGATCGGCGTGCGCTGCCGGATCGACATCCTCGAGGACGACGAGACGGTCACGGCTTCGTGCTCCGGCTCGAACCTCGGCCTGCTGATCGGCAAGCACGGGCAGACGATCGACGCGATCCAGTACCTCGCGAACGCGATCGTCTGGCGCTCCCGTCCGGACGATCGCAAGGAGGTCGTCGTCGATGCCGCCGGCTACCGCGAGCGGCGACGTGCGGCGCTCGAGTCGCTCGCGCTGCGCAGTGCCGAGGAGGCGCTCGCGACCCGCTCGCAGGTCGAGCTCGAGCCGATGACGGCCGTCGAGCGGAAGACCGTGCACCTGCGGCTGAAGTCGTTCGACGGGATCGAAACCGGTAGCGAGGGCACGGAGCCCAATCGCTACGTCGTGATCACGCCCGCCGGTTGAGGGATCCTCGGTTCGAGCGCTGGCTCGATTCAGTACTGGCGACGCCCGGGTTGACCGCGATCGAGGATCGCGGCGAGGCGCAGGCGATGCTCCTCGACGATGCGCTTCGTGGGGTCGAGGTCGTGCGCGGCTTCGACGGGCCGATCGTCGACGTGGGGTCGGGAAACGGGTCGCCGGGGCTCGTGCTCGCCGCGAGCCTGCCCGACCGCGAGGTGACGCTGCTCGACTCGAACGGGCACAAGACCGCCTTCCTCGAGCGCGCGGCGGCGGATTTTCCGAACGTGACCGTCGTGCGGGGGCGCGCGGAAGAGCAGGAGACTGATCGCTACGGCGTTGCAGTTGCGAAGGCGCTCGCCCCGCCGCCGGTCGCGCTCGAGTGGGTGCTGCCGCTCGTCCGGGAAGGCGGCGCCGCGGTGCTCTGGCTCGGGCCCTCTGCCGACCTGGACGCGCTGTCACGAGTCTCGGAGCAGCTGGGCGGCGCGCCGCTCGAGGAGCGGAGCGGTTTGGCCGTCGCGCGCAAAATCGCCCCCACTCCAGCGGGTTTCCCGAGACGGCCCGGCCTGGCCCGGAAACGTCCTCTCGCCTGATCAGAATGGGCTGCGTGCCCGGGCGGATCTACGCCGTCGCCAACCAGAAGGGCGGGGTCGGCAAGACGACAACTGCCGTCAACCTCGCAGCCTGCCTCGCGAAGGCGGGCGAACGGGTGCTGCTCGTCGATCTCGACCCGCAGGCGAACGCGACCTCGGGGCTCGGGGAGCGGGCGAACGGGACGTCCAGCTGCGACCTGCTCGACGGGGCCCCGCCGGGCGAGCTCGCGAAGCCGACGCGCTTCGAGAACCTCGACCTGATCCCGTCCAAGCCGGACCTTGCCGGGACTGCCGCGGACCTCGCGCGCCGCGGCGACGGCGAGCGCTTCCTCGCGGAGACGCTCGCGCCGGCGACGGAAACGCACGCGTTCGTGTTCGTCGACTGCCCACCCTCGCTCGGTCCCCTGACCGTCAACGCGCTCGCGGCCGCGAGTCGCGTGCTCGTCCCGGTGCAGGCCGAGTACTACGCGCTCGAGGGCCTCTCGCAGCTCGTCACCTCGCTCGGCGCGATCCGGACGCGGCTCAATCCCAGCCTCGCGCTCGCCGGAGTGATCCTGACGATGGTCGACGCGCGGACGAAGCTGTCCGCCGACGTGGCCGCGGAGCTCGAGCGTCACTTCGGCCCGCTGCTCTTTCGCGCGCGTGTCCCTCGCTCCGTCCGGATCGCTGAGGCGCCGAGCCACGGCGAGCCGGTGATCACCTACGACCCGCGCTCGGCCGGCGCGGAGGCCTACTGGAAGGTGGCGATGGAGCTTGTCGACCGTTCCTCTGAGGCGCCGCTTGCGGCGCCGGTGTCAGGAGGGACGGGTTTAGCCCGTGCCTCCGTCTGAAATGACCGGTCGACTCAACCAGAGTTCAACCGAGAGCGCAGCAAGGCGAGGACTCGGGCGAGGGCTCGAGGTCCTGATCGGCGGCGCCGGCGGCGCCGAGCTCGCGCACGTCCCGATCGACCAGATCCACCCGAACCCTCGGCAGCCGCGCAAGCGCTTCGAGCACGAGGCGACCGCGGCGCTCGCCGAGTCGATCCGGGCGCAGGGGATCATCCAGCCGGTCGTCCTGCGCCCACGCGCCGCCGGTGGCTACGAGCTCGTCGCGGGCGAGCGGCGCTGGCGGGCGGCGCGCGAGGCGAACCTGCAGACGCTGCCGGCGCTCGTCCGGGACGCGGCCGATCGCGACGCGCTCCTGCTCGGGCTCGTCGAGAACGTCGCGCGCGAGGAGCTGACCCCGATCGAAGAGGCGCGCGCCTTCGCCGTGCTCGTCGACGAGTTCGACCTCTCGCTGGGCGACATCGCCGAGCGCGTCGGCGCGTCGAAACCGGCGGTCTCGAATCGTCTGCGCCTGCTCGAGCTCTCGGACGACATCCTCGCGATGGTCGAGCGCGGCGAGCTGACCGAGGGTCATGCCCGCGCGGTGCTTGCCGTGCCGGACAACGAGGGCAGGCGCCGGCTTGCGCGCAAGATCGTCCGCCAGGGGCTCTCCGTGCGTGCTTCAGAGCGCGAGGCGCGCTGGTCGGGCGCTGCGACGAAGCGCCGCCGGCGGCCACCGGCGGATCCACAACTCGCGGAGCGCGTCAAGATCGCAGCCGAGCGCCTGACAGGGCTCCGCGCCCGGGTCAGCGCGCGCGGGCTCGAGATCCCGGTCGAGAGCGAGGTTCAGCTCGAGGAGCTCGCCGAGGCCCTGGAAGCGGCGGGCCGCTGATGTTCGTCGAATGGCTCGAGGATCTCGAGTCGCTGGAGGCGATCTCGCAGGACGCCGAGGCGCGCCAGATCTTCTCGCACATGGCCGCGATGTCCCAGGAGGGCCGTCTGGGGACGTTCCTCGTCGAGCTGGCGGGGACGCCGGACCTGGACGACTTCACGAAGGGAACGCTGAGCGAGATCGCGCGGGACGAGGCGTTTCTGCTGACGGTGGACGACTACCTGCACCGCACGCAGGTTCTGCACTAATCGCGCAAACGCCTGCTCGGGCTAGATTCAGGCGGATGAGCCACGTTCCGACTGAACGGCACCTCCTGCGCGCGAAGGACCTCGTCGATGCTCGCTTCCGAGAGCCGCTCGATGTTCCGGCCCTCGCGCGGGCCGCCTACCTCTCGCCCGCCCACTTCAGCCGGGAGTTCCGTCGGGCCTTCGGTGAGACGCCGCACCAGTACCTGCTCACACGGAGGCTCGAACGCGCCGCCGCACTCCTCCGGAACACCGATCGATCGGTCGCCGAGATCTGCTTCTACGTCGGCCTGCGGAGCGTCGGCTCTTTCACGACGAGCTTCCGGCGCGTCTACGGCGTGTCTCCGCCGGCCTACCGCGCCGCGCACCCGCCGATCGAGCGCGCGCTCATCCGACCTGCGTCCTCCAGGCGTATGCGCGCCCGCACGGCAGCAGTTTTCGAGAAGACACGAACGCGGCGTAGCACTACCGTCGAGACGACCGTTCAACTCGACCCGAAGGAGTTTCGATGCTGGAGCAACTCACACACGTACAAGTCTGGGTCCACGACCAGGACGAAGCGCTCGCCTTCTACACCGAGAAGCTCGGGATGGAGGTGCGCGAGGACGTGACGGTGCCGGAGATGGGCAACTTCCGCTGGTTGAGCGTCGGCATTCCGGGCCAGGACGTCTCGATCACGCTGATGGCGATTCCCGGCCCGCCCGTCTTCGACGAGGAGACGCGTGACCAGATCCAGAAGCTGCTGGCCAAGGGCGCGAGCGGCGGGCTCTTCTTCGCGACGGACGACGCGCAGGGCAGCTACGAGGAACTGAAGAGCCGTGGCGTGGAGTTCACGCAGGAGCCGTCGGAGCAGCCGTACGGGATCGACGCCGGGTTCCGGGACGTGTCGGGGAACCACTTCCGGATGGCGCAGCGTTCTTCGGAGTAGGAGCTTGCCGCGTCGCGGCGCTGGGATCCCCGGTACGTCGGGTCCTGGCGCCGGCGGCGTCTCTTCGGCGGGCTCGCCCAGGGCTTGCGCCGTGGGCTTCGCCATTTTTCGCGCCCGCCTGACGGCGGGCAGCGAAAAATGGGCGATCGTGGATTCGAACCACGGACCTCCGCCTTATCAGAGCGGCGCTCTAACCAACTGAGCTAATCGCCCGGGGGGCGTTGGATTGTAGCCAGGCGCGGGTACCCGTTGAGGGGACGGATCAACTGAGGGGCAGCGCTAAGATGAATCGAGGTCAGGCATGCATGAAATGGTCATCTACGGGGTCAGTTTCGACCTGGGCAGCAAGCAGCCCATCGTCTTGCTGAAGACGGCCGACGGCAACCGGTTCCTCCCGATCTGGATCGGCCACCCCGAAGCCGCCGCGATCCTGATGAAGCTCCAGGGCGCCTCGACGCCGCGCCCGATGACGCACGACCTCGTCACGGACATGCTCGA
The DNA here is from genome assembly GCA_963742635.1 of uncultured Actinomycetes bacterium. Classification (GTDB taxonomy): domain Bacteria; phylum Actinomycetota; class Thermoleophilia; order Gaiellales; family Gaiellaceae; genus VAXT01. The sequence goes on along the minus strand of CAVUMW010000019.1, from coordinate 127,905 downwards.
GCAGCTCGACGCCCAGGTGATCCGCATCACCGTCACCGAGCTCAAGGAGAGCACCTTCTACGCGTCGATCACGGTGCAGCAGAACGGCTCCGAGGTCGAGATCGACTCGCGGCCGTCCGACGCGATCGCGCTGGCCGTCCGCGCCGAGGCGCCGATCTTCGCCGCCGACGACGTGATCGAGGAGTCGGCGATCGAGTTCGAGGGCGAAGAGGTGAACGAGGAGGAGATGATCGACGAGTTCAAGCGCTTCCTCGACGACGTCTCGCCCGACCAGTTCGCAGTCGGCGAAGAAGAGTCCTAGTAACAGTCTGTTACAAGGCGTCGGTCAGCGGCCGGCCCAGTCGACGTAGACCGCTTCGTCCGCCGGGAGGCTGAGCAGCCGGTACGGGTAGGTGACGCGCGGCTCGACGTGGTCGGCCAAAGTCGGCGTCCGCTCGCGCACCTTGACCGTGATCGCGTCGTCCCGCTCGGTCACGCTCAGGATCCGTACCGAGTAGCCGGTGCTCGAGCGCGGGCCGGGCGAGACGAGAAGGAGCTGGTGGGTCGAGAGGTCGACCGGCGCCTGGGCTCCGGAGCCGAAGAACTCGTGGAACTGCTCCTGCGTCCGGAAGAGCCGTCGCGTCACGTCGGAGGTCAGCACCGGGCCGACGCGTCCGCTGACGTCGCGCCAGGCGACCGGGTGGCTCTTCCCGTGCGGCAGGAGGACGACCACGAGGACGGCCGCGGCCAGGAGCCCGCCCAGCAGCGCGGCGACGCTAGTAGTAGATGTAAATCGGCTCGCCGTAGTAGCTCGAGGCGAAGAGGATCGGGGCCGCCCAGATCGGCGTGCGCACGCAGCCGTGGGAGGCGGGATAGGTGGGCACGGACGGGTAGCCGTGGATCGCGAAGCCGCGCAGGAAGAAGTTCGAGTCGAACATCCCGGTCGGGAGCGTCCCCGGGACCTTGCTGTAGATGTGCCAGAGGCCGACGGGCGTGTTGCCCGTCGCGCCGGTCGACACGTGCACGACGCGGACGACGCTTCCGCCGTTGACCTCGAACAGCACCTGCTTCGACTTGTCGACCTCGATGTGGTGCCCGTAGCGGTACCGCGGCCGGGGCGTGTGCGCGGACTGAAGCCGGCGCCAGACGACCGGCGTGACGCGGCCGGTCCGCGCCAGGCCGTTCACCTTCTGGAAGGCGAGCACCGCGTCGGCGGTGTCGTACGAGTAGAAGCTGTCGACTCCGCGCAGGAGGTAGTGGAGCTGGGCGAGCCGGCGCTCGAGGATGCGCACGCTCGGCCCGTGGGCGCCATCTGCGAGGTAGGGCAGGAACACGTTCGTGCGGACCGTCTTCTGGCGGCCGACGAACGCGCCGGTCGGGGTCGCGGTGATGCGGACGACGTAGCTCGCGATCCGCTTCGTGCTCAGGTGGACGACCGCGCGGCCGCCGAAGTCCCTCGCGGGTCAGCTCGTGGCCGGAGCGCCAGACGCGGACGTGAAGCGTCCCCGAGCTCCTCGGCCTGAGAACGGCGCGCACGACGAGTTGGCGGCCGAGCATTCCCGAGCGCGGCACCGCCACGTCCAGCCCGGGGCGAACGGCGACCGCGACCGGGTTCGACGGGACCGTCTCGAAGCGGGCGCTGTAGGTGGTCGGAGCGCTCTGGCGCACGCGGACGGCGAAGCGCCCCTTCTTGTCCAGCTTGGTCGTGCGCACCGGCGCCTCGCCGGAATAGAGCGTGATCGGAGCGCCTCTGAGAGCCGGGATCATCCGTCCCCGGAAGGTCGAGCGACGCCCGTATGTGCCGACCTTCGGCCCGTTGAGCGTGAGCTGGGCGGACGTGATGACGACACTCGCCTGGGCGGTCTCGCCGCCGGGGTCGGTCGCGGTCACCGTCGCGGTGAACCGGCCGGGCCCGAACTGGTGCTGTACGACGGAGCCGTCCGCGGCCGAGCCGTCACCGAGGTCCCAGTGGTACGTCGCGGCGTCACCGCTCGCCGTGAGCGTCACCGTGAGTGGCGCGGCCCCCAGTGTCGCGCTGGCCTGGACGTTGACGATCGGCTTCGCGTGTGCCGGCGCGGCCCAGACGAAGAAGACGGCCAGAGCTGGAGCGATGCGCCGCATTGCCAAAAGGCTAACTTGCGATGCCGACGATCAGCCCGAAGGCGTTGAAGGACGCGTGGAGCAGCATGCACGGGTAGATGCTGTCCGTCCTCGAGCGCAGGTACGCGAGGCCGATCCCGAACACCGCGATCACCGGGAAGCCGGCGACGAGCCCATGGACCAGCCCGAAGGCGATCCCGACGAGCAGGATGGCTGCGGTGCGCCCGAAGCGCTCGAGGAGCCCGTAGCCGACGCCGCGAAACTGCAGTTCCTCGACGATCGGCGCGACGACCACGACGACGATGGCGAAGGCCGCGAACGGGGCGATCTTGCTCGAGTCCCAGTTTTGCGGGATCAGGCCCTGCTCCTTTTCGGGGTTGGCGAACTGGCCGACGACTGCGCTGACGACGAACACTGCGATCAGGATCAGGAACGCGATTCCGACGGCGCGCCGCCACGACGTCGGTCGTCGGAACGCGAGGAAGTTCCGGCGGTCGAGGCCGAGGGTGATCAGGAAGAGGATGCCCAGGATCAGCGCGTACTGGACGAGCCCGAGGATGCTCGAGCTCCACTGGTAGGCCACGTCCTTGGCCGGCGGGCCGCTCGTGAGCTGGGACGCGTACGCGACCGTCGACATGAACACGATCAGCGCGCACCAGCCGCCGAGGCGCCAGTTCATACCGGGTGGGTCACGCGACCCATTGCCAGAGGGCCCACTGGACGACCGCCACGCCGAGGAAGAGCGCGCTGATCGAGACGATCGCGGTATGCGCGCGCGGGCGACCGCCGATCGCCGCCAGGGCCAGGAAGAACGGGAAGACTCCGAGCCCGAGGCGCGGCAGCGAGAGGAGCGGCCAGCGGTCGCTCGGCAGGCTGAGCGGGATCGCGAGGCTCAGTGCTGCGAAGAGCCCGTACGGAGCGCCGAAGCGGCGCCAGGCGACGACGGCCAGGAACGCGAACAGGACGAGCGCGGCCAGGCACTCGAGGTTGACGACCGCGACCCGCATCGGGTCCGTGCCCTGGACCTCGGGCCAATACGAGTGCGCGTGTGAACCCGATGCGAGCTGTCGGATGCCCGCCCAGCCGGCCCGCAGGCCGTCCCAGGCGCCTCCGAACGGACCGGCCGGCGAGAGGTGTCGCGACCAGAACCCCTCGGCGCCGAGGAATGTCCAGGGATCGCCTCGCTGCGCCCAGAGCAGGAGCGGGTAGGCGGCGAAGATCAGCGGCGCGACCGCGAGTTGGGCGAGGTTCCTCCAGGGTCGCGCCGAGCGCCATGCGAAGAGCGCGAGCGCGGGCAGAAGCGCGACCGCGACGGGTCTCGTGAGGAGCGCGAGCCCGCAGGCGAGCCCCGCACCGAGGAAGCGGCGTCGTTCAGCGGCCAGAAACGCGACGACGGTGAGCAGCAGGTAGAGCGACTCGCTGTAGACGGCCTGGAGGAAGAGCGCCATCGGGAAGAGGGCGAGGTAGAGCACCGCGCGGCGCGCGCCGTCGGCTCCGAGCTTTCCTTCTGCGAGGTCGTAGAGCAGGACGAACGTCGCGAGGCCGGCCGCGAGCGAGACGACGATCCCGGCGAGCAGGTAGTGGCCGAAAAGGACGTGTCCGAGCAGGCCGACGGCCGCCGGGTAGAGCGGGAAGAAGGCCGTGGCCGAGCTCGAGAGGTGCTGGTAGCCGTGCTCGGCGATGCGCAGGAACCAGACGCTGTCCCACCGCGCCCAGACGTCCGTGACAGCGCCCAGGTCGTGCGTCACCGAGGGGTCGTCCCAGCGCGCCGCGTCGGGGTTTCGGCTCGGTTCGAAGACGAAGAGGGCGAAGAGCGCCGCAACCCAGATCGCCAGGCGGCTCCAGATGAAGATCTCGACAGCCGGGTTGCGCGCGCTGACTCGAGCGGGCAGGTCGCTCGCCTCGGCGCGTGGCTCCCGAAGCCGTTGACCCGCGCTCACAACGGCCGGATCATACGGGCGTGGAGGAGCGGTACTTCACGGTTGAGGAGGCCAACGAGGCGCTCGGAGAGGTGCGTCCGCTGACGGAGGAGCTCGTCGGACACCGGCGCGCGCTCGTCGAGCTCCAGGAGCGGCAGTCGGCGCTGACGGCGACGGATCGCGGGCAACGGCGGCAACGTCGAGCCGCACGAGCTGGAGGACGTGCAGGAACGGTTGGACGAGGAGGTCGCGGGCATCGCGCGCTGTGTCGCGCGCATCCACGAGGTGGGCGGGCTGGTCAAGGACCTCGACGACGGCCTCGTCGACTTTCCGGCGACGCACGAAGGGGAGGAGATCCTGCTCTGCTGGCGCCTGGGCGAGGACGAGATCGCTTTCTGGCACGGCCTGGACGAGGGCTTCTCGGGCCGCAAGCCCCTCTAGCTCGATCCAGCAACCCCCAGATCCCCACCCGGGTGGGGAAGAAGGTTCCTCCCGCCACCCGCTGCGAGCGTATCGCCCAAAAACGCGACGCCGCTGTGCCGATTCCGAGCCAACTCGAACGCGCGCCCGCCGCTGAGGATCGCCCGCCTGCCCGTCGAATAGAACGCCGATGGAGATCTGGGAACGCTGGCTGCTGGTGAGCGTGATCGTGATCGGTGCGATCGTCCTCGCGAAGATCGTCGACTGGCGCATGTCGAAGCGCGAGCTCCCCGCAGCCGCGGCCACGCGCTACGGGATCCTCCGCCGCAGCCTGATGACGGCGATCATCGTCGTCGGCGTCCTCTCCGCGCTCCTCGTCGTCCCGCAGGTCCGAGCGATCGCCGCAGGACTCCTCGCCTCATCGGCGATCGTCGGCCTCGTCGTCGGCCTTGCCGCCCAGCGCCCGCTCGCCAACTTCGTCGCCGGGATCGTGATCGCGTTCACCCAGCCGCTGCGGCTCGGGGACACGGTCACGGTCGACGACGTCCAGGGCGTCGTCGAGGAAATCGGGCTCACCTACACCTTCATCAAGACAGCCGACAACGGGCGCCTCGTGATCCCGAACGAGAAGCTGGCCTCGGATACGATTCTGAACTCCACCATCGTCAGTCGGGAGAAGCTCGCTCAGGTGTCGATCCAGGTACCGCTCGACAAGGATCTCGATGCGGTGGTCGACCTGCTGAAGACGGAGACAGCCGGCGATCCCCGCGCTGACGTGCTCGTCACGGGGCTCAACGGCGCCGCGACGGTCACGGTTCGCTCGTGGGCGCCCGACGCCTCCGGGCTCGAAGGCGTGCAGAGCGACCTTCGCCGGCGCGTCGCGCGTCGCTTGCGCGAACAGAGCCTGCTGTGAGCCAGCCGTCCGGCAACGGTCGACCCCGCGGTACGCGCCCGTACGTGGCGAACCATCGGCGCCAGCGTCGGAACGCTCGACGAGCACGGCGTCGCCGCAAGTTCGGCGCGCTCCTTGTCGTGCTCCTCGGGATTCTCGCCGTGCTCGCCGTGGTCGGCTTCAGCGGCGCGCGCTCGATCCAGGCCGACTGCAATCTGGAGGACCTTCGGCCGGCGACGATCGGCTCCAACTCGTTCATCTACGCCGCCGACAGCACCCTGCTCGGCTCGATTCCCGCCGAGAAGAACCGTCAGCCGGTGAGCCTGAGCGAGATGAGCCCCTGGATGGGCAAGGCGACGGTCGCAATCGAGGACCGGCGCTTCTACGAGCACGGCGGCATCGACTTCCAGGGCATTGCTCGTGCGGCCTACAACGACGTCCGCGCCGGCCGCACCGTCGAGGGCGGCTCGACGATCACGCAGCAGCTCGTCCGCAACCTCTACATCCGACACCAGGAGCGAAGCCTGCACCGGAAGCTGGTCGAGGCATGCCTCGCCATCAAGCTCAGCGACAAGCACGGGAAGAACTGGATCCTCGCCAACTACATGAACACGGTCTACTACGGCAACCACGCCTACGGGGTCGAGGCGGCAGCGCAGACCTATTTCTCACGCCGCGCGAGCAAGCTCTCGCTCCTCCAGTCGGCTCTCCTGGCGGGGCTGCCGCAGGCGCCGTCGATCTACGACCCGTTCAAGAACCCCGAGCGCGCGATCGAACGGCGCAACGACGTGCTGAAGGCGCTGTACGAGAACGGCGACATCAGCTACGGCAACTACCAGGAGGGCATCAAGGTCACCGACCTGCACCTGCGCCCGGGGAGGATCTACAGCCGGATCCGGGAGCCCTACTTCTTCAGCTACGTGCGCGACGAGCTGATCAGGAGGTACGGCGTCGCGACGGTGCGTTCGGGTGGGCTCAAGGTCTACACGACCATCGACCCGCGCATGCAGCGCGCGGCGACGAAGGCGATCAAGGACACGCTCTACTACGACACCGACCCCGCCTCGGCGCTCGTAGCCATCGACCCGCGCACGGGGGCGATCAAGACGATGACCGCGGTCACGCCCGGACGGTCGGGCAACCAGTTCAACCTCGCTGCGCAGGCCCGCCGCCAGGCCGGCTCGACGTTCAAGACCTTTGTCCTGACGCAGGCCGTGTCCCAGGGCATCAACCCGGACACGACGTCCTACGTCTCTGCGCCGCTCCACTACCAGCCGAACCCGAACGTGCCGGCCTGGGACGTCTCGACCTACTCGCACACGTACGTCGGCTCGACGTCGATCACGCACGCGACTCTGCTGTCGGACAACACCGTCTACGCGCGGCTGACGCTCGATCTCGGGGCCGAGAAGGTCGCCGCGATGGCGAACAGGATGGGCATCCGCTCGTCGCTGAAGACGCGGGAAGGGGCGTATGTGCCGTCGCTCGGCCTCGGCTCGATCGGCGTCTCACCGCTCGACATGGCCTCTGCGTACGCGACGCTCGCCGCCGGCGGCATCTACTCCGACCCGATGGCGATCACGAAGGTCGTTTTCGCCGGTGGCGGCGAAGACAGGAACTGGGGCAGGCCGAAACGTCACCGCGTGATTGCGGACTGGGTCGCGGCCGAGGTGACGAAGATCCTCGAGGAGAACATCCAGGCCGGGACCGGCGTCGGCGCGAACATCGGACGTCCCGCAGGCGGGAAGACGGGGACGACCGAGAATCACGCGGACGCCTGGTTCGACGGGATCACGCCGACGCTCACGGCCGCGGTCTGGGTCGGCTATCCGCAGGCAGAGATTCCGATGGAGAACGTGCACGGGATCGCGGTGGCGGGTGGGACGTTCCCCGCCACGATCTGGAAGCTCTTCATGGATGAGGCGATCGGGCCGACTCCGGTGCGCGATTTCCCGCCGGCGCTCTCCGAGCCGATCTGGCATTCGTGGACGCCCGGCAGCTACGGAGGCCCGCCGCCGCCGAGCTCCTACTACTACGTGCCCCCGGCCGCGCAGCCGCCTCCTACAGGCCCGCCACCCCCGGCCGGGCCTCCGCCCCCGACTCACGCGACTCCGCCGCCCCCGCCTGCGCCGATTCCGCCGCCGCCTCCGGCCGAGCCGCCTCCGGCCGAGCCGCCACCGCCTCCTCCGCAGCCATAGCCGCTGACGCCGGCACGAGGTTGGCCGTTCGCGTCACGGCGCTCGCCGCTCCGCTGTTCCTTCTCGCCTGCGCGGTCCCCGACGGGGGCCTCTTCCGCGCCGAGCGGTATCGCGACGTCCACATCTACGGCCTCTACGCGGACGGCTTCCTGCGCGGAGACCTCCCGTATCGCGACGTCTTCGTCGAGTACCCGCCCGGAGCGTTCGCGGTCTTCATGCCGCCGGCGGTTCTGCCCGGGGGCGCCTACAACGCCGCCTTTAAGACGCTGATGGCGCTGTGCGGGATCGCGGCGCTCTTCGCCGTCGTGCTCACGCTCGTGACGCTGGGCGCGTCCAGGCGGCGCCTCTACGCCGCGGCGGTCCTGTTCGCCCTCTCGCCGATCGCGGTCGGGCCGATCTCGCTGAACACCTACGACCTGTTTCCGGCGGCACTCACGGCCGGCGCGCTCGCGGCAATCCTGCGCCGCCGCGAGCTCCTCGGGTTCGGCCTCCTGGGGCTGGCTGCCACGGCGAAGCTCTATCCGCTGGTCATCGTCCCGCTCGCTGCCATCTACGTCTGGCAGGTCGCGGGCCGTGGCCGCACGCTGCGGGCGCTCGGCGTGTTCGCAGCCGTCGCCGTGCTCGTCGTCCTCCCGTTCGCGATCCTCGCGCCGCGCGGGCTCTGGGACAGCTTCCACTCGCAGTCCGCGCGCGGCCTGCAGATCGAGAGCCTCGGCGCGAGCGTCCTGCTGGCCGGGCACGAACTCGGGGTCTACACCGCGACGGTCGTGCACGGAGCGACGGGAGCGGCAACGAGGGACCTCGCCGGCCCGCTTCCGGACGCGCTGGCCACGATCACGACGCTTCTCCAGGCGGCCGCCGTCGCCGCGGCCTGGTGGCTCTTCGCGCGCGGCGCGCGCGATCCCGAGCGCCTCGTCGTGGCGTCGTCTGCCGCGGTCACCGGGTTCCTCGTCTTCAACCGCTTCGTCTCGCCGCAGTACGTCGTATGGCTGATTCCGCTCGTGCTGCTGCTACCCGGCGCGACCGGGATCGCTGCGGTCGCGCTCGTGGCCGCGGCGCTCGTGCTCGCCCAGATCTGGTTCTTCCACTACAGCCACCTCTTCCAGCTCGAGGGCATCTCGTGGCTCGTCGTCCTGCGCGACGCGGTGCTGCTTGCCCTCTACCTGCTGCTCGTCGTGCGCTTGAAGACGAGCACGCCGTCGTCCGAGAAGACGAGCCGCCAGTTCGGGTTCCGCCGCAGCCGCACGAGCGCCTCTGCGGTCGCGGGCGGATCCCAGCGGTCCGCGTAGCCGGGCTGAGTCTCGTCGGCTGCCACCCACTGAGCGTCCTGGATGTACGGGAAGCTGAGGAACCGCCGGCGGCCGGACAGGTGTGAGCCGAGCGAGTTCGTTGCGCTGACCGCCGCGCCGTCCGGGATCAGCCGGAGCGCGCGGTCCGTGATCCGGTCGTGGGTGGCCACATGGGCCGCGTACGCCTGGTACGCCTGCGCGCCGGGGAGCCCTCTCCACCCGGGCACCGCGCCGAGCACGTAGTTCGCCCCGACCATCACGACGACCAGCGTCATGGCGAGCGGCACGCGCAGGTCGGAACGCGACCTCGTCAGCCTCGCTGCGCCGAGCACGGTGGCGACGATCAGCGGCGGGATCAAACCGGCCGTGTAGTGGTGGTGGATCGAGCTCTGCGTGTGCGTCGCGGACAGCAGGTTCAGCCCCAGCTCGGGAATCGCAGCGACGAGCACGACCGGCGCGGCGACGACGAGCAGCAGGAGCGGCACGAACAGGTCGAGGAGGTAGTGCACGCCCTCCCCGTCGAACACCGTCGACAGCACCTTGCCCGGATCGGTGAAGACGGTCGCGAGAATCCCGCCGGGCGAGTGCCCGAGCGCGCCGTAGCGCTGGTAGAAGCTCGACGATGCGCCCTCGTTGAAGTGCGGCATCACGAGCTGCACGGAGATCGCGGTCAAGCAGACCCCCAGCACTGCGATCGCGCCTCCGACACGCCATTGCCTCCGCGAGACGGCGTACCAGACGCCCATTCCCGCGATCACGAGCGGGATCTCCTCTTTCGTCAGCGCGGCGAGGATCGCGAACAGCGCGAATGCTCCGAGCCGCTCCTCGTCGAGGTACCAGAACGCGTAGAGCAGGAGCGGGCAGGCGAGCGCCACCGGGTGGAACTCGTTCAGCGTCAGCCACTGGACGGCCGGGTACAGGAGGTACGCGAGCGCAAAACCGAGCGCGGCCTGCTCCGAGCCGAGGTGCTTTCGGGCGAGCCAGAAGACGGGCAGCGCGCCGAGCGCGATCGCCACGGCCTGCGCCGCGACGAGCATTGCCGCGCTCGGCCAGATCCACCAGAGCGGCGCGAATGCGGCGAGGATCGGGTCGACGTGCGAACCGAGCCGCGAGGCCTGGTCGCCCTGGAGATTCGTGATCTCGAGCGGGTGGCCGTGCGCCGTCGCCCAGACCGCCTGTGCCATGTTCCCGAGGTCGAAGCGCCCCGTGTTGTACGCCCGGTACTGGAGGATCGACAGCGCCGCGAACCCGACGGCATACGCGGCGATCGCCGTCCAGAGCAGCACCTTCGGTCGCAGTCTCACACCAGGAGCTCTTCCAGCAGCGAGCGCCAGCGCGCGCCGAGCACCTCCTCGCTCGCGTGCTCCTCGTACACGGCGCGCCCGCCGCGGCTCAGAGCCCGGCCGAGCTCGGGATCCGCAGCCAGGCGACGCATCGCCTCCGCGAGCGCCGCCGGATCCCCGGGCGGCACGAGCAGCGCGTTCTCCTCGTCACGAAGTAGCTCGCGTGCCGCAGGCGTGTCCGCCGTGATCAGCGGCGCACCGCACGCGAGCGCGTGGAACGCCTTGTTCGGGATCACGCGCTGCGCCTTGTCGGACGTTCCGAAGATCCCGAGCGCGCAGCCGGCGCTCCAGTACTCGCGCGGCAGGTCGTCGTACTGGGCCCACTCGACCCACTCGACGTTGGCCGGCCGGTCCTCCATCGCCCCGTTCAGCTGCCCGGAGCCGATCACCCGTACCTCGAGCTCCGGAGCGAGGCGCGCTGCCTCGAGAATCGTCTCCACGCCGTGCAACGGGATCAGCTTGCCGACGAAGAGGACGCGGAACGGCTCGTCGGGGCGCCAGCCCGCATGGAAGAGGCGGTCCTCGGCGCCGACCAGGCAGACCTGCACGCGCTCGCGCGGGAGATCGCCGAGCTCGGCGAGGAAGTCGGCATTCGCGTCGGTGTCGGCGACGACGAGGTCGGGGAGCTGCAGCGCCCGGCGGTCGACGACCCAGAGCACGCGCGCGGTCAACAGTCCTTGCCTGAACCGGCTCCGATCGCCGACGAGCGTGTCGTGGAGCGAGATCAGCGGGTTGAAGACGAGCGGCCGCTTGCCGGCCACGCGCCGTGCGTGCGGCACGTCGAAGTGCCCTGGATAGCCGACGAGGACGACGTCGAATGCTTTGTGGTTCGAGAAGCGCAGCCGCAACTCGGCGAGGAAGAGCCGGAACGCGACCGTCCAGCGGACGGCCCAGTTGTCGCGCCGTGCCTCGAACACGGGCTCGTGGTGCTCGACCACCTCGACCCCCGCGCTGCGCAGCGCCGAGATCACCTGCGCGTTCCGCGGGTAGTTCCGCTCGTAGGTCCCGAAGTAGAGGACGCGCAAGGTCAGTGCCCCATCCAGCAATACATGCCGGCCCCTGGCCCGCGATCACGCGGCGCGAGTGCCCACCCTCGCCCTTGCCGAGGCTGCGATCCTTGGCCGCGGTCGAGTACGGCCTCTCGCTTGGTGCTCGCGACCCAGGGCCTCGGCGGCATTACTGGACGAGGCACTAGGTCAGGACTTCGTCGACCAGCGCGCGCTCGCGGTCGGCCGCGCCGCTGCGCTCCTCGTGATGGCTCGTGACCATCTCGCTGAGCAGCCCGAGGGAGAAGAACTGCAGGCCGACGACGACCAGGAGGACGCCGAGCGTGAGCAGCGGCCGCTGGCCGATCGCGTGCCCGGTCGCCTTGAGCACGGTCAGGTAGACGAGGATCGCCGTCCCGACGGCGCCGAGGACGAGGCCCAGGCCGCCGAAGAGGTGGAGCGGACGGTGCCGGTAGCGGCCCATGAACGTCACGGTCAGGAGGTCGAGGAAGCCGCGGAGGTAGCGCTCGAGCCCGTAGCGCGAGCTTCCGTGCGGCCGCGGGCGGTGATTGACGGACAACTCGGCGACGCGGAAGCCGCGGTAGTGCGCCAGAACCGGTATGAAGCGGTGCAGCTCGCCGTACAGCGCCATGCCCTGCACGACCTCGGCCCGGTACGCCTTGAGCCCGCAGTTCATGTCGTGCAGCCGGAGGCCGGAGACGCGGCCGGTGACGGCGTTGAAGATGCGTGAAACCGCCCGTCGCCGGAGCGGGTCTCGGCGCTGGGCTTTCCAGCCCGACACGAGGTCGAAGCCCTCGTCCAGCTTGGCGAGCAGGCGCGGGATCTCGCTCGGGTCGTCCTGGAGGTCGCCGTCGATCGTGACGACGATCTCGCCGTCGGCGTGGGCGAACCCTGCGGCGAGCGCGGCCGACTTGCCGAAGTTCCGGCGCAGCCGCACGACCTTCGTGTTCGGGGTTCGGGCGTAGAGCCTGGTCAGCGCGGCGAACGTGCCGTCCTGCGAGCCGTCGTCGACGAAGACCGCCTCCCAGGGCTCGTCGCCGGGCTGGAGCGCGGCCTCCAGCTCCTCGTAGAGGAGGGCGACGCTCCGCTCCTCGTCGTGGACGGGGACGACGACCGAGATCACGGCCTGGAGCCTAGCCGCGTGCCTGCGATTACGGAGGCGGTGGAGGTGGCGGGAGCGGCGGCGGAGGCGGCTGCGCCGGAGGGGGCGGCGGCGGGGGCAGCGGGGGCGGCGGCGGCGGCGGAGGAGGTGGGGGCGGCGGCGGCGGAGGAGGAGGGGGCGGGAGGAGGTGGAGGCGGCGGCGGAGGAGGTGGGGGCGGCGGAGGCGGCGGCGGCGGGGGAGGTGGAGGCGGTGGCGGTGGAGGCGGCGGCGGGGGAGGAGGAGTCACCGTCGTGGAGGCAGGAGGCGGCGTGTTCGAGTCGCCCTGCGTGGCGATGAGCGCCGCGGCTGCACCGACGATTACGAGCAGTGCCACTGCGATCAGCCCGATCGCCCATGGCGACCACCGCCGGTCCTCGGGCTGCGCGACGACGTGGGTTCCCGCGGCGGACGGCATCACCTGTGTGGCCGCTCCGCCGAGCGTTGCCGCGGTCGCGCCGGTCAACAGGCCGACGAGCGCCGAGCCGTCAGGAGGTCGTTCGGCGGGCTCCTTGGCCAGCGAGTCCTCCGCGACCGCGGCGAGGTCCTGCGGCGCGTCGGACCGGAAGGCGCTCACGGGCGGAGGAAGCTCGTGCACCTGGCGGCGCACCAGGTCGACCGCGTTCGTCGACTCGAGCGGGAGCCGCCCCGTCAGCATCCGGTACAGGATCACGCCGAACGAGTAGACGTCGCTCGCGGGCGTGGCGCCCTCGCCGGAGGCCTGCTCCGGAGACATGTACGCGGCCGTTCCGATCAGCGTGCCGGCCTCCGTCAGCGTGTCCATTCCGGACATCCGGGCGATGCCGAAGTCGGACACCTTGGCGCGGCCCTCCTCGTCGAAGAGGACGTTGGCCGGCTTCAGGTCGCGGTGAACGAGCCCACGCGCGTGGGCGTGCGCGAGCCCGGCGGCGATCTCGGCGGCGATCGCCCGTGCCTCCGCGTCGGGCAGCGGGCCGCCCTGGTCGAGACGCTCTTCGAGGGTGCCTCCCGGCAAGTGCTCGAAGACCATGAACGGCCGTCCACCCTCGGTTCCGTAGTCGTAGAGACGGCAGATGTTCGGATGCGAGAGCGAGGCGACGGCCCGCGCCTCCCGCTCGAAGCGCTGCGGATCGGCGTCGGCGCGGAGCAGCTTGAGCGCGACCGGACGTCCGAGTTGCGTGTCGGTTGCGAGCCAGACCTCGGCCATCGACCCCGCGCCCAGCTGCTGCTCGAGCCGATAGCGGCCGGCGATTGTCTCGCTCATTCGGAAGTAGCTTATGGGCGTCTTGGCCGCAAGCAGAAATCTCATCTCGATCGATGAGGCGCGCCGCCTCGTCCTGGATCGGGTCGAGCGCTTGCCGGCCCAGACCCTCGGCCTCGAGGCCGCCGCCGGCCGAGTGCTCGCCGAGGACGCGGCTGCGACCGTCGACCTGCCGCCGTTCGACAGCTCTGCGATGGACGGCTTCGCGCTGCGGTCGTCCGACACGCCCGGACGACTGCCCGTCGTGCACCGAATCGCCGCCGGTGCGCCGGCTCCTCGCTCGCTCGAGGTCGGTGAAGCGATGGGCATTGCGACCGGCGGTCTGGTCCCGGAGGGAGCCGATGCCGTCATCCCTTTCGAGTATGTTGTCGAGAATGACAACACGGTCGAGATCGAGCAGCCTGTCGATCCGGGCGCGAACGTCCGCCCGGTCGGAGGCGACATCGGCGTCGGCGAGAGGGTCGTCGAGGCAGGCGCGCGTCTGGAGGCGCGCCACCTCGCCGCGCTGGCCGCAGCCGGCATTCCCGAGGTGCGGGTCGCCCGGAGGCCGCGGGCCGCCGTCGTCGTGACGGGCAGCGAGCTGCGCCCGCCGGGCGAGTCGCTGGAGCCGGGACAGATCTACGAGGCGAACGGAGTCCTGCTCGAGGCGCAACTCGCCTCGGCCGGAGCCGAGGTCGAGCGGGCGAGCCCGGTCGCCGACGAGGAGGCCGCCCATCGCGCCGCCCTCGCGCAGGGGCTCGAGGCCGACGTCCTCGTGACCTCGGGCGGCGTTTCGGTCGGCCCGCACGACCTGGTTCGGGCGATCCTGGCCGAGCTCGGCGTCGAGGAGGTCTTCTGGGGCGTCTCGGTGAAGCCGGGCAAGCCGATCTCGTTCGGCGTTGCCGGAAATCGGCTCGTGTTCGGCCTGCCCGGGAACCCGGTCTCGGTGCTCGTGGGCTTCGAGCTCTTCGTCCGGCCGGCTCTGGTTGCGCTACAGGGCGGCGCTGATCCGGGGCCGCGGTTCGAACACGGCGTGCTCGGCTCGCAGCTGACACGCAATCCGGGTCGAGACGAGCTCGTCCGGGCCCGGGTTCGCCGGCCCTCCGACGGCCCGGTCCTCGACCCGCTGGCGGGGCGTGAGTCGCACATGATCGCGCGGGCAGCCGGGGCGGATGCGCTCCTTCTCATCCCGCGCGGCCACGGCGACCTCGCGACGGGCGAGCGCATCGAGTTTCTGCGGCTCTAGCGCTCGACTGCCCGCTGTTGCCGCTCGTCCGTGCGTTTCCGCCTCCGGGAGGCCAGCACGTGCGCCGCGGACCAGGCGTCTCGCCGGGCCGAGCCGCGGTCGTTCGGCCGCGCTCGGATACGGCGCGTAGCGGTGCGCCGTGATCGCGCTCAGCTGGGCGGCGACGGCGAGCCAGGCGCCGCCGACGAGCAGTGTCGGAAGCTTTACGTAGCCGACGGCTGCGAGCTGCCCGAGGTACCACGGAGCGTCGAGGCCGAGCCCGAGCCGCGTTGCGAGCGAGCCGACCAGGAGCAGCGGCCCGAGAAAGCCGCCGACGAGCGCTGCCAGCTGGATCGGAGCCGGCCTGTTTCGCGTCTGGGCAAGCCAGATCCACGCGTGCAGGGACGGCAGGACGAAGAGGACGGCGTACGGGTTCATCGCCACGATCAGTAGTGAGAGCACCGCGAGCGCGAGCAGCGCGGCAACCTGGCCCGAGAGCTCTTCGCCCTCGCCCAACGGCCGTCTCGGGACGAGCCGATCGCGACCCAAGAGCCAGCCGAGCGCCAGGAGGCAGCCGTACACGACCAGGCGCGACGACCGGCCACTGCGTTCCGGGCGACAGCTCCGGCGCAAGCGGCCGAGCCGCGCCCGTTGCCCACGCTCCGAGGAGCGCGAAGAGCTCGAAGAGCAGCACCGCGAAGAGCCAGAACAGCATCCGCGTGCGGTAGCTCCTGAGCGCCGGAGCGAGCGGGATGTGTCTCCGGCGCAGGTGCGCGAACAGGTCGACGATCACCGCCAGGGCCGGAAGCATGGCGGTGACGAGGATCAGCACGATCGCCCACCCGCGGACGGCTCGGCCGCCGAGGTAGATGTAGCTCGACGTCCCTTCCGCGAGCTCGACGTCGTCGTCGAGCGACTCGAGCAGCGCCTGGCCCGAGCGGCCGATTCGGGTCAACCGTGCGCCGTTCAGGCGATCTGGCGTGTCGCCGAAGGCAGACGGCGGGCGGTCGCCGCCGGAGGTGAGCGCGACGGCCGCGACGCCGTGTGCGACGAACGGCGCCTGCTCGTACAGACTGAGCGGAAAGGCGAGGTCGAGCAGCTGCGCGAACGCGCGCGGCCAGGTCGGCTCGGCGCCGGTCTGCTCGGCCAGCCTGGCCGATGCGGTGCGGACGAGGACCGGTGACGCGAATCTCGACGTGTCGCCGGAGAACACGATGTGCGGCCGGCCGTTGCCGGCGATCGCGTCCAGATCGACGACGGCGACCACGCGGTCGCGATCGCGGTACTGCGTGATGAAGTGCTCGACGCCGAGGCCCCCGAACGCGCCGGCATCGCTGGAGAGGAAGAGGATCGTGTGAGTCGGCTGCGGCGGCCGCGGCGGCGCCTGCGGCGTCGCGTACGAGCGCGCCAGCTCGAGCAGCGCGGCCGTCCCGGACCCGTTGTCGTTCGCGCCAGGGCCGGCACCCGTGTTGTCGCGGTGCGCGACGACGACGATCAGCTGGTTCGAGCGACCCTGGCGCACCGCGAGCAGGTTCTCCAGCTCGACGCTTCCGCGGCCGGGGATTTTCGCGTGAAAACGCTCCCGACCAAGCTCCAGGCCGTACTGCCCGAGCCGTTGAGCGACCCAGTTCGCCGCCCGTCGCGCGCCCGGCGAGCCGGGAACGCGGTCCGGATTGGTGTTCGCGAACTGTTCTGCGGTCAGTCGCGCGGCCGCGCCGTCGAAGTCCGGCTGGAGCGACGGCGCAAGCAGCGGGTGCGGGTGGAAGACCGTGAACGCGGCGATCAGCAGCGGGATGCCGACGAGCAGCCATGTGCCCCGGTACATCCGGCTGTTGACGGGCCGATCGAGTGATCCCGGACGCGCCCGGCGCCGTTCCCTGAAGGGCGGATGGGCGGCCATGCGTGGCAATAGTAGGGCCGGCCCCGGCACAATTACTCCGGATGCCGGACTCTTCGACCATCCTCCTCGTCGACGACGAGGACTCTGTCCAGAAGCTCCTGACCTATCCGCTCGAGCGCGACGGGTTCCGAGTCGTGTCGGCGCGGGACGGCGAAGAGGCGCTCTCGCGTTTCGCCGAGGAAGCGGTCGACCTCGTCGTGCTGGACATCATGCTGCCGAAGCTCGACGGGCTCGAGGTCTGCAAGCGGCTCCGGGCGGAGAGCTCGGTGCCGATCATCATGCTGACGGCCCGCGACGACGAGTTCGACACGGTTCTCGGCCTCGAGCTGGGCGCGGACGACTACATCACGAAGCCGTTCTCGATCCGCGAGTTCCGCAGCCGTGTCCGCGCGCTGCTGCGCAGAGCCGGCGCGTCTCGGCGTGACGTTCCCGAAGCCGAGCCGCTCGAGTCGGGCGCGCTCCATCTCGATCTCGATCGCCGCGAGGCGAGGGTCGACGGCCGCTCCCTCGAGCTGACGTACGTCGAGTTCGAGTTGCTGCGGACGCTCGTCGCCCAGCCCGGCAAGGTCTTCAGCCGCCGCGCGCTCCTGCAGGCGATCTGGGGCGACTCCTCCTACCGAGAGCCGCGCACGATCGACGTCCACGTTCGCCACCTGCGCGAAAAGGTGGAAGAGGACCCCAGTGAGCCGGAGCTGATCCTCACCGTGCGAGGCGCCGGTTACCGGCTGCGCGAGGCATGAGACATCTGCGGACCGTCGGCGCGCGCCTAGCCCTGGCGCTTCTGCTCGTGGTCGCTGCGGTGCTCGCGTTCGTCTACCTGATCGTGACTCCGTCGCTCGAGGATCGGCTGGTCAACTCGCGCAAGGACCAGGTGGCCACGGTCGCCTCGCGGGTCGCCGACGAGTTGTCCCGGCCGAAGTACGTGGTTCAACGGCCCACGGATTCGCTTGCACAGAGCTTTGCCTCCGCCTCGAACACGCGGGTCACGATCTGCGAGATCGCCAATCGCGCGCCCCTCGTCGCTGCTCTGCATCGCCGACGCGGGAGGAGGCGGCGACGCCGTCGGGATCGACGACGATCCTGTCGCTGTCCGGGCCGCTCAGTTTCAGGCACCGGCGCAAGGGGTCACAACTCGTGTCGGCCGCAAGTACGCGGAGGCCGCCGCGGTCTCGCCGAGGACCGACTATGTCGTGCTCGTCTCCAACTCGATCGAGGACTCCCTGGGGAGCGTGGCGCTCGTCAAGCATCGCCTGTTCATCTCCGCCCTCTTCGCCCTTGCGGCCGCCTTGCTCCTGGGCTATGCGGGAGCGCGGCTCTTCGCACGGCGGATCCGTCGTCTCGAGCGGGCGGCCGAACGCATCGCGAACGGCAAGTTCGACGAGCCGATCGTCGACACGAGCCCCGACGAGCTCGGTCAGCTCGCCCGCGCCTTCGAGCGCATGCGCCAACGGCTTGCCGGCCTCGAGCACGCCCGCCGCGAGTTCATCGCCAACGCCTCGCACGAGCTGCGGACGCCACTGTTCTCGCTGGGCGGCCACCTCGAGCTCCTCGTCGAGGAGGACCTCGACGACGCGACCAGGCGTGAGTTCCTCGGGCGCATGCGCGAGCAGGTCGACCGGCTGACGAAGCTCGCCGGCGAGCTGCTCGACCTCTCCCGCCTCGATGCCGGCCGCCTGCGGGTCGACCGCGATCCGGTCGACCTCGCCCAGGTGACCGAGCTCCTGCTCGAGGAGTTCGACTCGTACGCTCAGGGAACGGGACACGAGCTGTCGAGGGACGGCGTCGACGGAAGCGCCACGGGCCTCGGCGACCAGCAGCGCATCCTCCAGGTCGGCCGCGCGCTCGTCGAGAACGCGCTGCGCCACACGCCGGCGGGCACGCACGTGCTCGTCAGCGCGAGTCGGAACGGCGACCGGGTCGCGCTCAGCGTCGAGGACGACGGCCCGGGCATCTCCGAGACCGCGGCGGTCCAGGTCTTCGAGCGCTTCTACCGCGGCGACACGGGCGGCCGCGCGTCCGGCAGCGGCCTCGGGCTCGCGATCGCGCGCGAGCTCGCCGTCGCGATGCAGGGCGAAATCGAGCTCGCGTCCGAGCCGGGTCGCACCGTTTTCACATTCTGGCTTCCGGCGGCATCCGCCACCTCCTCTCCCGCGATCGAATAGGTTGTCAGGATAGACAACGGAGCGGACGGAGCCGAGGTGGCTACAGTTGAGCGCGTGCGCCGGGGCTCCACGATCGTCGTCGTCGCGCTCGCAGCCGCGGTGCTGGGAGGCGTCGTGGCAGTGCTCGTCGCTTCGGCGGCGGGGCTGACCGACCGCAAGACGACCACCCTCTACGTGCCGACGACCGCGAACGTGCTCGGCCCGAGCAAG
The DNA here is from genome assembly GCA_963742635.1 of uncultured Actinomycetes bacterium. Lineage (GTDB taxonomy): Bacteria > Actinomycetota > Thermoleophilia > Gaiellales > Gaiellaceae > VAXT01. The sequence goes on along the minus strand of CAVUMW010000019.1, from coordinate 108,903 downwards.
AACGAGCCGATCGTGCGCGCGACGCCGCTGGCCGGGAAGGGCTTCAGCCCGTCGCGCATCTACACGGCGCGCTCGCCCGGTGTCGTGACGGTCTTCGCGTTCTTCGACAATGCCGGCGAGCAGGAGGCGCAGGGCTCCGGCTTCGTCGTCTCGCCGGCCGGGTACATCCTGACGAGCGCGCACGTGGTCACGGACGCCGTCGAGTCGAGCCATCCGAGCAAGGCGCGTGACGTCTTCATCGTCTTCAAGAACGGAGATCGGGTCAGGGCGAAGATCGTCGGCTGGGACGGCTACGACGACGTGGCCCTGCTCCAGGTCGATCCGGCCGCGCGCCGACTCGTCACGGTTCCGCTCGGCGACTCGTCACGCGTGCGCCCGGGGGATCCGGTGGCGGCGATGGGCACCCCGTTCGGCAACGAGGACTCGATCGCGGTCGGCGTCGTGTCGGCGATCCACCGCTCGATCTCGGCGCTGACGACGTCGTACAAGGTCGTGGACGCGATCCAGACCGACGCTCCGATCACGCACGGGAACTCGGGCGGCCCGCTCTTCGACGCACGCGGGCGCGTGATCGGCATCAACGCGCAGATCCGAAGCGAATCCGGGGGCGCCGAAGGCGTCGGCTTCGCGGTTCCGATCAACGCGGCGAAGCGATCGATGGCGCAGCTGATCGCGACCGGGCAGGTGGTTTATGCATTCCTGGGAGTGACGACCGAGGACCTGACGCCGACGCTCGCACGGCACCTCGGGTACTCGGTGAGCCGCGGCGCGATGGTCGGCGAGGTGCGGAACGGCAGCCCGGCCGACCACGCCGGCCTGCACGGAGGCAGCGACGAGCAGACCTTCAACGGGCTCGACGTGACCAGCGGCGGAGACGTGATCGTCGCCGTCGACGGACGCCCGGTGCGCAGCGCGGACCAGGTCGTGCGCGACGTCAGCTCCAGGCTCCCGGGCGAGACGATCAGGGTGACCGTCGTCCGCGGGCAGACGCGAAAGACGCTGACCGCGAGGCTCGGCGCGCGGCCCGACGCGGAGACAAACCCCTAGTCGATGACGTTAAGGAAGCCGGTTACCGGGTACCAACAGGGCAAAAGCTGATGTCCACCCAAAGTCATCCCGCAGCCGAGCTGGACAGTCCGACCGTTCGACTGACGATTCCTGCGAAGGCCGAATACATCACGCTCGTGCGCCTGGCGCTGAGCGGGCTCTCGGGCCTGCGCCCGCTGAGCGACGAGACGCTCGGCGACCTGAAGCTCGCCGTGACCGAGGCGTGCACGAACTCCGTGCGCCACGGCTACAACGACGGCGACGGAACGGTCGAGGTCGTGTACGAGCTCCGGTCCGACCGGCTCGTCGTCGAGGTCGCGGACGACGGTCCCGGGTTCGACGCCGCCGGTGACCGGCCGCACGGAGACGGTCTCGCCGAGGGCGGTCTCGGGATCGCGATCATCCGGGCGGTCTCGGACGAGTTCGAGTCCGGCAAGCAGGCCGACGGCACCGGGTCGCGCCTCCGCTTCGTGAAGTTCCTGGACCAGTAGTCGCCAAGCGGCTCCTCGTGCAGGATGCGCGGGTATCTTGCTGAACCCCTCGGGGACCGCTGATGCTCCAACTCGTCAACGTCGGACATAAGTCTCTGGCGGACTACGCGTCGCTCGCGACGCGTGGCCTGATGTCGGAGATCCGGCGCCTCGCCGAACCGCTCCAGGGCAAGCGGATCGTCCACCTGTCCGCGACCGCGTTCGGCGGCGGCGTCGCCGAGATCAACTACGCGCTCGTGCCGCTGATGGCGGACGTCGGCCTGGACGTCGAGTGGCGGATCATCCAGGGAGACGACGAGTTCTTCGGCGTCACGAAGACGATCCACAACGCGCTCCAGGGCGACCCGAACGGCCTCACGAAGCAGCAGGAGGCGACGTTCCGGCACTACAACGCGCTGAACGCGGAGCAGTTCGAGGACGACTACGACTACGTGATCGTCCACGACCCGCAGCCGGCGGCGATGGTCGACCACTTCCCGGACTCGGACGCGCACTGGATCTGGCGCTGCCACATCGACCTCTCGACGCCGAACCAGGACGTGCTCGGCTTCCTCGCGCCGTCGCTCGAGCGCTACGAGGCGGCGATCTTCCACATGCCCCAGTACGTGCCGCGCCACGCCGCGCTCAGGCAGGCCGTGATCTGGCCGCCGGCGATCGACCCGCTGACGCCGAAGAACATGGCGCTGTCGGCCGAGGACGCCGCGTACGTCGTCGACCAGTTCGGAATCCACCTCGAGCGGCCGCTGCTGACGCAGATCTCGCGCTTCGACCCCTGGAAGGACCCGCTCGGCGTGATCGACGCGTACCGGCTGGTCCGCCAGACCCACCCGGACGTGCAGCTCGCGCTCGTCGGCTCGATGGCGCACGACGACCCGGAGGGCTGGGACTACTACAACCGGACGGTCGCACATGCCGCCGGCGACCCGGACATCTTCATCCTCTCGAACCTGAACAACATCGGCTCCGTCGAGGTGAACGCCTTCCAGGTGCACTCGGCGGCGGTGATCCAGAAGTCGATCCGCGAGGGCTTCGGCCTGACCGTGACCGAGGCGCTCTGGAAGGCGAGGCCGACGATCGGCGGCCGGGCCGGCGGGATCGTCGCCCAGATCAGGGACGGCGAGACGGGCTGGCTCGTCGACTCGGCCGAGCAGTGCGCCGACGCGTGCCGCTCGATCCTCGACGACCCGGCCTCGGGCGCGGCCCGCGGGCGGCGCGGGAAGGAGGACGTGCGAGGTCGGTTCCTGATGCCGCGCCTGCTGCGCGACTGGCTCGCGCTCTTCAACCAGCTGGCCGGGAACGATCTCGGCGAGACCGCGCTCGAAACCGTGGCGGCCGCGTGACGTAGTCTCCGCGCCGATGGCGCTCCGCCGGAAGCTGATCGTCGTCTCCAACCGCGGCCCGGTGTCGTTCGCGCGTGACGAGGACGGGAACCGCCTGGCGCGACGTGGAGGCGGCGGCCTCGTCACCGCGCTCCGGAGCCTCGTCGCGCACCACGACGTGACGTGGATCGCGAGTGCGATGACCGACGAGGACCGGACGGTCGCGGAGGAGGCCGGCGGCGACGCGATCGAGGAGGTCGCGCGCGACGGCTCTCCGTACCGGCTGCGGCTCGTCTCGCACGACCCCGCCGCGTACGACTGGTTCTACAACGTCGTCGCGAACCCGACGCTCTGGTTCCTGCAGCACTACCTGTGGGCGCTCGCGTACGCGCCGGACATCGGCCCGGGCCTCCATCACGCCTGGGACGACGGGTACGTCCCGGTCAACCGCGCGTTCGCCGACGCGGTCCTGGGCGAGCTCGACGCCCAGCCCGACGCTGCGGTCTTCTTCCACGACTATCACCTGTATCTCGCGCCGCGGTTCGTCCGCGACGCCCGGCCCGACGCCTCGCTCGGCCACTTCGTGCACATCCCGTGGCCGGAGCCCAACCTCTGGCGCGTGCTGCCCGAGCGGATCCGGCGTGCGATCCACGACGGGCTGCTCGCGAACGACGTCGTCGGCTTTCACGCCCATCGCTGGCGCCGGAGCTTCCTGCGCTCGAGCCGCGACCTGCTCGACGCCGACTGCGACTTCGACTCGAGCGTCTGCTCGTTCGGCGGCGGGCGGACGTTCGTGGCCGCGAGCCCGATCTCCGTCGACCCGTCCGAGTTCTCAGAGCTCGCAGAGAGCGAGTCGGTGCTTCGCCTGGAGACGGAGCTCGAGTCGCGCCGGCCCGAGTTCCTGATCCTGCGGGTCGACCGGACCGACCCGTCGAAGAACGTCCTCCGCGGCTTTCGGGCCTTCGAGTTCTACCTCGACGCACATCCCGAGATGCGCGGGCGCGTCGGGATGCTCGCGCTGCTCGACCCGTCCCGTCAGGACATACCGGAGTACGCCGAGTACCTGGGCGCGATCCAGCGCGCGGCCCGGATGGTCAACGACCGCTTCCAGAGCGAGGGCTGGCTGCCCGTCGACCTGCGGATCGAGGACAACTTCCCGCTCTCGGTCGCTGCGTACAAGCAGTACGACGTGCTGCTCGTGAACGCGATCTACGACGGGCTGAACCTCGTCGCGAAGGAGGCGCCGCTCGTCAACGAGCGCGACGGCGTGCTCGATCCTCTCGGAGAACGCGGGCGCGCACGAGGAGCTCGGGCCGTGGGCGCTGTCGGTGAACCCGTTCGACCTCGAGGAGCAGGCGCAGGCGATCCACACGGCGATCGAGATGGGCCGAGACGAGCGGCGTGCACGGCTCGAGGCGATCCGCGAGTACGTGCGCGCGCACGACGTCGGCGCCTGGCTGGAGACGCAGCTCGAGGACCTCGACCGGTGGTCGGCGAAGGCGCCCCGGTGAGCGGATCTTCGCACGTCGACGAGTCGGGCCGCGTGCACATGGTGGACGTGGGCGGGAAGGAGGTCTCGCGTCGCCGTGCGGTTGCCCGGGCGAGCCTGCGCATGGCTCCGGAGACGGCCGGGCGGCTGCGGGAGCTGCCGAAGGGCGACGCGCTCGCGGCGGCGCAGCTGGCCGGGATCATGGCGGCCAAGCGGACGAGCGAGCTGATCCCGCTCTGCCATCCGCTGCCTTTGACGCACGTGGACGTCGAGCTGTCGGTCGCGGAGGCGGCCGTCGAGATCACCGCGTCTGCGGAGACGACCGCGCAGACGGGCGTCGAGATGGAGGCGCTCGTCGCGGCGAGCATCGCGGCGCTGACGGTCTACGACATGGCGAAGGCCGTCGACGACGGGATGGAGCTCTCGGAGGTACGGCTGGTCGAGAAGACGAAGGCGCCCGCGTGAAGGCCGCCGTGCTGACGGTCTCGGACGGCGTCGACATGGGCACGCGCGAGGACGCGAGCGGCGACCTGCTCGAGGAGCTGCTCGCGGCGGAGGGCTTCGAGGTCGTGCGCCGCGTGGTGCCCGACGAGCGGGATGCGATCGCGGAGGCGATCGAGGAGCTGGCCGGGGCGGCGCGGCTCGTCCTGACGACCGGCGGCACCGGAGTCGCCCCGCGCGACGTGACCCCCGAGGCGACGGCGAGCGTCCTCGAGCGGATGGTTCCCGGGATCGCAGAGGCGATGCGCGCCGACTCGATCGACAAGACTCCGCATGCATTGCTCTCTCGAGGAATCGCAGGAGTGCGCGGGACGACGCTCGTCGTCAACCTGCCCGGCTCGACCGGCGGCTGCCGCGACGGGTTCGCGATCCTGCAGCCGGCCCTCCGGCACGCGCTGGGGCTGCTCGCGGGCGAGGAGACCGCGCACCGACAGACGTGAAGGCGACGCGGTTCATCTCGCTCGTCAAGTTCGAGCACACGATCTTCGCGCTGCCGTTCGCGTACGTCGGCGCGTTCCTCGCGGTCGACGGCGTTCCGTCCGCGCACGACCTGCTCTGGATCACGGTCGCGATGATCGGGGCCCGCTCGCTCGCGATGGGGCTCAACCGCCTGATCGACGCGACCATCGACGCGAGGAACCCGCGGACGGCGAGCCGTGAGCTTCCGTCCGGCCAGCTGACCGAGCCGCAGGTCGCGCTCTTCTGCCTCGTCTCGCTCGGCGTGTTCCTGCTCGCGGTCTGGCAGCTCGACCCGATCGTCCGCTGGCTGTGGCCGATCCCCGTGGCCGGGTTCGTGATCTACCCGTACCTGAAGCGGTTCACGTGGATCTCGCATCTCTGGCTCGGCGCCGTGGACGGCCTGGCGCCGATGGGCGCCTGGATTGCGATCACCGGCGACCTGCCGCTCGCCGCCTGGCTGCTCGGGGCCGCGGTCGCCTGCTGGGTGGCCGGGTTCGACTGCTTCTACGCGCTGCTCGACGTCGACTTCGACCGGCGCGAGGGTCTGAAGTCGGTTGCGACCGCGTTCGGGGAACGGGGCGCGTTCTGGGCGGCCCGCGTGTTGCACGTCGCGACGGTCGGCCTGCTGATCTGGGTCGGCGTGCTGCTCGACATCGGCGTCCTCTACTGGCTCGGCGTGGTCGCGGTCGCGGCGCTCCTGATCTACGAGCACGCGCTCGTGCGGCCGGGCGACCTGCGGCGGCTCGACACCGCGTTCTTCCTGATGAACGGGGTCATCAGCGTCACGTTCTTCGCGTTCGTGCTGCTGGACTCGCTGTTCTAGAAGTCACACGTTCGGCACGCTTGCGTTTCCCACCCGTGACACCTTCGGCGATACGATGAAATCGGCGGGTGGTCCGCGGTGGCCCCAAGCCCCGGCCTGACTACACTCGGGCCGTGATTCACGCCCGCAAGCTCTCGAAGCGGTTCGGCGACAAGCGCGTCCTCGAGAGGCTCGACCTCGAGGTGCCGCGGGGCGGGTTCGTGCTCGTGACCGGGCCGAACGGGTCCGGGAAGACGACCTTGCTCCGGCTCTGTGCCGGGCTCTTCGCGCCGACCGGCGGTGAGCTCGAGGTTGACGTGCCAGCGCGGCGCGATCGGCTTCCTCGCGCACGAGCCGCTCGTCTACCGGGAGCTGACGCCGCTCGAGAACCTCGACCTCTACGGCCGGCTCTACCGCCTTCCAGAGCGGCGCGAGCGCGCCGGCGCGATGCTCGAGCGGTTCGGGCTCTGGCGGGCGCGGAACGAGCGGGCCGGGACGTTCTCGCGCGGGATGCTGCAGCGGCTCGCGCTCTGCCGCACGTTTCTCCACGAACCCGACCTCCTGCTCCTCGACGAGCCGCTTCGACGGGCTCGACGTCGAGGGCGCCGATCTGCTGCAGGCCGAGCTCGCCGAGCGGACCGGGGTCACGGCGCTCGTCGCGACTCACGACCCGGAGGCGCTCGCCTCGCGGGCGACTGCAAGGCTCGCGATCGCGTGAGCGCAGTACGCCGGAGACGTCGCGGCGCTCGCGCGCAAGGACCTGCTGCTCGAGCTGCGGTCGCGGGACACGCTGCCCGCGATGCTTCTGTTCGTCGTCTCGGCGCTGACGATCTTCCATTTCGCGCTCCCGAGCGGCTCGTCGGAGCGCGCGGAGAGCGGCCTGCTCTGGATCGCGATCGTCTTCACGGCGCTCCTCGGGCTGACGCGCGCCTTCGCCGCCGAGCGCGAGGAGGGTCTCCTCGACGGCCTCGTGCTCGCACCGTGCGACCGGAGCGCGATCTGGCTCGGCAAGACGATCGGCGTCACGCTCTTCCTCGTTCTGGCCGAGGTCGTGGCGCTGCCGGCATTCGCACTCTTCTTCCATCCGCTGTCCTGGCAGCTCGTCGCGGCGGTCGCGCTGGCGGACATCGGGATCGCTGCGATCGGCACGCTCCTCGCCGCGATCGCGGCCGCGAGCCGGGCGCGCGAGCTGCTGCTGCCGCTTCTCTTCCTGCCGCTCGCGATCCCGGTCGTGATCGGCGGCGTCGGCGCGAGCATCGCCGCGAATCCCGGCACGTTCCTCGGCTTTCTCGCGCTCTACGACGGCGTTTTTGCGATTCTCTCGTGGGCGAGCTTTGAGTACGTCGTCACTGAGTGAACACAGAAGGGGGCCCTCGCTGCGCTTCCGGCCCCGACGTCTCGCTGTCGCGGCTTTCGCGCTGCTCGTCGGCGGCTACGCGCTCGCGTTCTACTGGGCGCCCGAGGACGCGGACCAGGGCTTCAGCCAGAAGATCTTCTACCTGCACGTGCCGATCGCGCTGACGGCGTACGCGTGCTTCGGCTGGGGCGCGTGGAAGGCGCTGCGGCTGCTCTGGACGGGCGAGCGCCGCTACGACCTCGAGAGCTACACCGCGGTGCACATGGGCGTCATCTTCGGGCTGCTCACGCTCGTCACCGGCTCGATCTGGGCCAAGATCTCGTGGGGCGAGTGGTGGACCTGGGGCGAGCGCCAGCTCGTGCTCTTCCTGATCCTGTTCCTCTTCTACTCGTCGTACTTCATGCTGCGCTACTCGACCGAGTCGGGGCCGCGGCGGGAGCGCAACTCGGCGGTCTACGCGCTGTTCGGGGTCGTGCTGATCCCCGTCAGCTTCCTCGCGGTGCGGATCGCGGGGACGATCCTGCACCCGACGGTGTTCACGCACGAGGGGGCGAACCTGCCCTGGCAGATGCTCGTGTCCTTCCTCGTGTGCCTCGGCGGGATGCTGGCGCTCGCGGCGCACGCTCTACCGCGTCGAGCTGGCCGGCAAGCGTGCGGACGCGAGCCTGCGCGAGCTGCGGGAGCTGCTCGCGTGACGACCGCCGAGAAGTACGTGACGGGCGCGTACCTCGTGCTCCTCGGGGCGCTGCTCGTCTATCTGCTGATCATCGCGCTCAAGGTCTCGCGGATCGAACAGGAGCTCGCCGACCTGACGCAGGCCGCGCGGGAGAAGCTCGGTGGCTGAGCTCCTCTTCTGGCCCGCGTTGCTCGCGTACGGCGAGGCTGCGGTCGCGTACGCGGGCGACGCGCGGCGGCCCGGCTCGATGGGCAGGCTCGGGACCTGGGGCGTGCGCATCGGGTGGCTCGTGCAGACGGCGCTCCTCGTCGCGCAGGCGGCTCGCGCGGACGGCTTCCCGTGGGACACCTGGGCCGGCTCGCTCAACCTCTTCGTCTGGCTCGTCGTCGGGGCGTACCTGATCTGGGGCTGCAAGCCGCGGTTCAGGCTGCTCGGGCTCGTCGTGATGCCGCTCGCGGCGCTGCTCCTGGCGATCTCCTACGCCGCCGGCGGGGTCGACGGCTCCGGTCAGAGCGGCTATTCGACGCTGTTCCTGATCGCGCACGTCGGCCTCGTCCTCGCCGGGTTCGCGGGCTTGACGCTCGCTGCGGCTCTAGCCGGGCTCTACCTCTGGCAGGAGCGGGAGCTGAAGCGGCGGAGCGCGACGGTTCTGCGCTTCCGCGCGCCGTCGCTCGTCACGCTCGAGTCGCTCTTCGGGCGCACCGTCGCCTACTCGCTGCCGGTGCTCACGCTGGGGATGGCCGTCGGCTTCGCACGTCTGCGCCACAACTCGCAGCTCGATCCCCTGATCGTGCTCACGGTGCTGACGTGGGCCGTGTACGGCGCCTTCCTCGTCCTGCGCTTCGGAGCGGGCTGGCACGGCCGGCGCGCCGCGTACACGACGCTGGCGGGGTTCGCGCTCGTCGTCGCGCTCCAGCTCAGCCTGCACATGGGGCACTTCGCATGAGCCTCGTCCTCGTCGGCACGTCGCACCGCCTCTCGCCCGTCGAGGTGCGGGAGCGCGTCGCCTTCGATCTCGACGAAGCAGCGGAGCTCGCGCGGCAGATGGCCGGCGGCGGCGAGGCGGTCTGCCTCTCGACCTGCAACCGCACGGAGCTCTACCTCGTGGACCCGGATCCGGAAGGCGGCCGAGAAGCGCGCGTCGGACGCGTTGCTCGGCGACGAGGTCGAGCTGTACCGCATGGCCGACGAGGCCGCTGCGCTGCACCTGTTCCGGGTCGCGGCGGGGCTCGACTCGCTCGTCCCCGGCGAGGGCGAGATCCTCGGCCAGGTGCGCGACGCGTACGAGGCGGGCGCGCACGGGCCGGTGCTGGACCGGTTGTTCCGCGAGGCGCTTCGCGTCGGGAAGAAGGTACGGACGGAGACGGCGATCAACGAGAGCCCCGCATCGGTCTCGTCCGCCGCCGCTGCCCTGGCGCAGCAGGTGTTCGGCGACCTGACGGGGTGCCGCGTGCTGCTCGTCGGGGCCGGAGAGGTGAGCGAGCTCGCCGCCCGGGCGCTCGCGGCGCGCGGCGCGTCGATCGGCGCCGTCACGAGCCGGACGCAGGCGAACGCGGAGAAACTGGCCGATGAGTTCGACTCGCACGCGGTTCCGTTCGACCAGCTCGGATCGGAGCTCGACCGCGCGGACGTCGTCGTCTCCTCGACGAGCTCGTCCGAAACGGTCATGTCCAGGGACCAGGTCCCGGACCGGAAGGGCAGGCCGCTGTTCGTGATCGACCTCGCCGTGCCGCGTGACGTCGACCCGTCGCTCGCGCAGCTCGAGGACTGCTACCTGTACGACATCGACGATCTCCAGGCGGTCGTGCGCGAGAGCCTCAGCGGCCGCTGGCGCGAGGCGGAGCGCGCCGAGGCGATCGTCGAGCACGAGGCCGAGCGGTTCCGCGACTGGCAGGCGAGCCTCCGGGTCGTGCCGGCGATCGCGTCCCTGCGCGAGCGCGCCGAGAGCATTCGCTCCGGGGAGCTGGCCAAGGCGGAGAGCCGGCTCGAAGGGCTGTCCGAGAGCGAGCGGCGCACGGTCGAGTCGCTGACGACCCAGATCGTGAACAAGCTCCTGCACGTGCCGATCGTCCGGCTCAAGCAGGCGGCCGCGACCGAGGGCACGGGCTACGTCGAGGTGGCGAGGGACCTGTTCGACCTGCCTGACGACGAGAATGCTGATTCGCGTCGGAAGCCGCGGTAGTCGGCTGGCGCTCACGCAGGCCGAGCTCGCGGCGAACGCGATCCGCGGGCCCGGGATCGAGATCGCGCTCGTTCCGATCACGACCGCCGGCGACCGCGACCGCACGAAGCCGTTCGGCCAGATCGGCGAGCGGGGCGTCTTCGTCAAGGAGCTCGAGGAGGCGCTGCTCGACCGGCGCATCGACGTCGCCGTGCACTCGGCCAAGGACATGACCTCGACGGACGCCGACGGTCTCGCGGTCGGGGCGTACCTGGCGCGCGAGGATGCTCGGGACGCGCTCTGCGGCGCCTCCGGGATCGAGCCCGGGATGCGGATCGGCACCGCATCGATCCGGCGCCGAGCGCAGCTGCTCGCGCTGGAGCCGTCCCTGTCGATCGAGCCACTGCGCGGGAACATCGACACGAGGCTCCGCAAGCGCGGGGAGCGCGGCCTGGACGCGGTCGTGCTCGCGGCCTGCGGCCTCGACCGGCTCGGCCTCGGGGGCGAGATCGGCCACCGCTTCGAGCCGGACGAGCTGCTCCCGGAAGCCGGCCAGGGTGCGCTCGCGCTCCAGGTCCGGCGCGGTGATGAGCACCTCGTGGCGGCGGCGACCGACGCGGAGACGGCACGCAGGGTCGAGCTCGAGCGCGCCCTCGTGGCGGCGATCGGCGGAGGCTGCCTCGCTCCGATCGCGGCTCATCACGACGGCGAGACGCTGACGGCGCTCATCGCCGACCCCGACGGTCGCTGGATCGAGCGCCGCACGGGAGACGACCCGGTGGCGCTCGCCTCGGAGCTGGCCGGCCTCGCCGCGTGAAGGTCGTCGTCACCCGTCCCCGCGGACAGGCCGGGCCGCTCGTCAGGCGCCTCGAGGAGCAGGGCCACGAGGTCGTCGAGTGCCCGCTGATCGAGATCGAGCCGACGAACGACGACGTTGACGTCGAGGGCTACGACTGGGTGATCGTGACGAGCCCGAACGGCGCGGCCGAGCTCGTCAGGCGCGCGAGCGGGCAGTTGCCGCGGGTCGCGGCGGTCGGTCCGGGAACCGCCGAGACGCTGCGCGAGCTGGGCGTCGAGCCCGCATTCGTCCCGCGTGTCTCGTCGCAGGACGGCCTCCTCGCCGAGTTTCCGCGTCCCGCGGGCCGGGTGCTGTTCGCGGCGGCCGAGGGATCCCGGCGAGGGCCGATCGACGAGCTCGGGGCGGACTTCGTCCCGCTCTACACGACGCGGCTCGTGCGGCCGGACGAGCCTCCTGAGGGCGATCTCGTCGTGCTCGCCTCCGGGTCGGCGGCGCAGTCGTTCGCCGCGCTCGGGGTCGACATCCCGGTCGTCTCGATCGGGCCCCAGACGACTCGTGTCGCAGAGTCGGTCGGCCTCCGAGTCGTCGCCGAGGCGGACACGCACGATCTGGACGGCCTCGTCGCGGCCGTCGGTTCGTTAGCGTCGCGCTGACGTGCTGATCACCTTCCTCAGCGACTTCGGGCTCGAGGACGATTTCGTCGGCACCTGCCACGGCGTGATGAAGGTGATCGCGCCGGAAGTCGAGATCCTCGACATCACGCACGGGATCCAGCGGCACGGCGTGCTCCAGGGCGCGATCGTGCTCGCGAACACGCTCCCGTACCTGCCGAAGGGCGTCCATCTGGCCGTGGTCGACCCCGGGGTCGGGAGCAGTCGCCGCTCGATCGCTCTGCGGTCCGGCGACGACCGGCTGTTCGTCGGGCCCGACAACGGGCTGCTCGTCCCGGCGGCCGAGAAGCTGGGCGGGATCGAGGCGGCGCACGAGATCACGAACCGGGCCTACGTCCTCGAGCACGTCTCGGCGACGTTCCACGGGCGCGACGTGTTCTCGCCGGTGGCGGCCCATCTCGTCGACGGAGTGGCGCTCGAGGACGTCGGCCCGACGATCGAGCCCGAGTCGCTCGTCAGGCTCGAGGTGCCGAAGCCCGACGTCACGCACCGGCGGATCCGCGCTTCGTGCCTCTACGTCGACCGCTTCGGGAACATGGAGCTCAACCTGACGCGGAAGGATCTCGAGACGCTGGCCGCCGAGCCGGGCACCCGCATCGAGCTCGAGATCGGGTCCGAGCGCTACTACGCCGTGACCGCGCGGACCTTTGCGGATGCGCGCGACGGCGAGATCATCCTCTACGAGGACGCGTACGAGAACATCGCGATCGCGATCAGCGGGGGCAGCGCGGCCGGCACGTTCTTCTCGGCGCAGCCCGGCGTCGACGTGCTGATCAGGCTCGCGGACTGATGCTCGAGCAGCTGGGACGGAGGTTCGCGCGGTTCACGACGGACCAGGTCGTGCGCCGGCCGCGGCTCTGGCCGCTGTTCCGTTGGCTGACGCGGGCTCAGTTCAACCGGATCGCGCCGGCCTGGGACCAGAGGCGCACGCCCGAGGCCTTCGCGTCGCTCGAGGCGGCTCTCGACGGGCTCGACCTGAGCCCCGCGCGTGTGCTCGATCTCGGGACCGGCACCGGCCGCGCTGCCTTTCTGCTCGCGCAGCGCTACCCGGAGGCCGAGGTGGTCGGCGTCGACCTGGCGGAGGACATGCTCGCCGAGGCCAGGCGCCTGACTCCGCCTGACGTCGCGGGGCGCGTGCGCTTCGAGCAGGCCGACGCGGAGCGGCTCTCGTATCCGGACGGCTCGTTCGACCTCGTCTCGCTCGCGAACATGATCCCGTTCTTCGAGGAGCTGGCCCGCGTCACCGCACCGGGCGGGGCGGTCGTCTTCTCGTTCTCGGCCGGGCCGGAGACGCCGATCTACGTGCCGCCCGAGGTGCTGCGGGCACGGCTGGGCGAGCACGGTTTCGCGGAATTTGCGGACTTTGCAGCCGGCAACGGGACCGCGCTGTTAGCGCGGAAAGCCCCCGGGGCGTAGGGTCTAGGGCACCAGGACGTCGGCGGCACGGAGACACCGGCCCCGACGTCCTTTTTTGCGCGCTCCGCGCGCAAAAAAGTGAAGAGCCGCGGAGCGGCTCGAACCAAATCGCGTCGGGAACCGTCGGCTGATTTCGAGAGAGCGACGTGGCTACACTGCGGGGCGCGGCGAGGTAGCTCAGTTGGTAGAGCACACGGCTGAAAACCGTGGTGTCGCCGGTTCGATTCCGGCCCTCGCCATCTTTCGCGCTCTGCGCGAAGAATGTTCCACGTCGCCGCAGGCGTTCCGTCGGCTCTATCGACCTAGGCCGGGACTTTTGCGGCGGTCAAGCGCCCCAGAAGGCCGTCGACGAACGCGTTCTTCACGAGTACCTCGTCCGCGCCGGACTCCTTCGCCGCCGAGTGGAGCGCGGGTGCGTCGTCCCCGGTGAGCGCGATCAGGCACAGGTGCGGGTGGTCGCGCCGAAGCCGCGCCGTCGCCGTCACGCCGTCGAGCAGCGGCATGTGCAGATCGAGCACGACCGCATCCGGTGCGAGCTCGTCGACGAGCTCGATCGCGGACAGCCCGTTCGTCGCCGTCGCGACGACCGACAGCTCCCGCTGGGCCTCGATCAGCTCACGAAGCGACGCGAGGAAATCCTCGTCGTCGTCGGCGAGCAGCACACGGACCCCGCCCTCGGTGGCCACGGTGTTCAAGGGCTCGCATCTTCAGGCCGGAGGCTGGATCGAGTCAAGCAGGATCGGAAGCAGCTCGCCGGCGTCGCCGGAGACGGACACGTCCACTTGGTCGGAAGACTCCTCGCCGATGCTGACAATCACGCGCGCCTTGACCACGCCGCCCCAGTGCTCGGGATCGTCCCCGACGCCGATGCCGACGTAGAGCTGCGGCGCGATCGGCCGGCCGAGCAGCCCGACCTGGCGCGTGCGTTCGACGGTCCCGGCCTCACACGCCTCCCGGGTGCCCGCGAGCGCCGCGCCGGTTCCTTCGAGCGCAGCGAGCACGTCGTCCTGCACGCCCGGCCCGACGCCCACGACGACGTCGCTCTCGTCCAGGTCGTACGAGTTGCAGTCTCGCTTCCGTTCGACGACACGCACCTTCGGCTCCGGCAACGACCCGAGCTGGAGGCGTCGGACCTCCGTGTCGAAGTCGCGCGGCTCGAGCGGCTCGTACATGCGGGGGAGCACGGTTGCGAGCTGTGGAGTCGTTGCGCCCAGGATCACCGACACGATGTTCCCGCCGTACGCCGGCTTCTGCTGGAGCAGGCGGCCCGCCTTGGCGATGTCGACGCCGACACAGTCGGCGGTCATCCCGAGCTCGAGCTCACCGGCGGCCCGCGGGCCGTAGTCGCGCCCGCGGCCCGTGGCCGGGACGAGCAGCACGCGCGGCGAGTGCTCGACGAGGGCCCGCCGGAGGACCGCCGTCCACAACTCCGTCTGGTACTCGGCCAGCGCCGGATCGTCCGCCAGGTGGACGACCTCGGCCCCATGGAGCGATGCCTCGCGCGCCGCCTCGTCGAGCTCGTGGCCGATGATGAGCGCAACCGCCCGACCCCCGAGCTTGCCTGCCAGCTCGCGGCTCCTGGCGATCAGCTCGAGCGACACGCGCCGGAGCCGGCCGTCCACGAGCTCGCAGACGCTCCAGCAGTCATAGCTCGCGCCGGGCTCGTCCGCGATGTGGGCCGGCTTCTCCCAGCTCTGTGGCTCGGGGGCGCGCTCGGCGAGCAGCGCCTGCACCTTTGCCGCCGCCTCGTCGGCGCTTGCGGCTCGGATGCCGGCACGTTCGGGCCGGGCGTCGCGGACGGCGAGCACGCGTGTCGGCGACCCGGTCTGGCCGAAGCGCTTGTCGTCCGGCTGCAGGTCGTCGACCAGATCGGTCGCCTGCCAGACGTCGATCGGGCCGTTCCGATCGCCGCTCGGCGCCTGCTCCGGTGGAAGGCCCACGGAGACGACGACCGGCAGCTCGACCTCGTAGACCTCCTCGCCGAAATCTGTGTGCCGCGTGATGCGGAGCGAGTCGCCGGAGCGCTCGACGGCCGCGGCGCTCGTGACGTGCGGCCAGCCGAGGAACGCGGCGACCTGGCACGGCACCTGCCACGTCTCGGAGTCGAGCGCCTTGCGTCCGCAAAGGACGAGATCCGCTCCCTCCTTCTCGATCGCCAGCGCAAGCGTTCGCGACGTCCCGAGAGTGTCCGCGACCGCGAAGACGCGATCGGAGAGGTGGATCGCCCGCTCGGCGCCGAGCGCCAGGCAGTCGCGCAGCGCCTCCTCGGCCTGCGGCGGGCCCATGGTCATCGCGACGACCTCGTCGGCGAGCAGAACCGCGTGCTGCACGGCGTAGTCGTCGAACGCGTTCAGCTCGAGCGGCACGCCTTCCCGCTTGAGCGAATGCGTCTCCTCGTCGAACTCGATCGCGCCGAGCGCCGGCACCTGCTTGACGAGGCAGATCGCCTTCACACCTGCGAGCCTATCGAGTGATGCTCGGGGTCCTGTACGACATCCACGGGAACCTGCCCGCGCTCGAGCGAATCCTCGCGGAAGCCGACGGGCTCGAGATCGACCGCTGGCTGCTCGGCGGCGACTACGGGACGCCCAGCCCCTGGCCCGACGAGACGCTCGAGCGGCTCAAGAAGCTGCCGAACGCGACGTGGATCCGAGGCAACGGCGAGCGCTGGCTGCGCGAACCGCCGCTCGACCGCCCGGAGGTGATGGAGACGTACGACGTCTTCCGCGGCTCCTACGACGAGGAGCTCGTGGACTGGCTGTACGCGCTGCCGACGCAGGCCGAGCTCGACGGGATCCTCTACGTCCACGGCTCGCCGCTCTCCGACGTCGAGAGCTTCCCGCCGCAGCCCTCGGACGAGGACGAACGGATGCTCGCGGGCGTGCGCGACCGGACCGTCGTCTTCGGCCACAGCCACCAGCAGTTCCGGCGGCCGGGGCCGAACGGGACCGACCTCCTCAACCCGGGCAGCGCCGGAATGCCGCTCGACGGCGACGTGCGCGCCGCGTGGGCGACGTGGGACGGCGACTTCGAGTTCCGGCGCACCGACTACGACGTCGCTCGCGCTGCGGCGGGCTACCGCTCGCTGGGCGGAGACTTCGGCGAGTTCGCAGCCGCGCGGATCGAGCGCGGGTCCGATTGACCGATTCGGGTTGAACGTTCGCCTCCGAAGGCAGATACTCGCCGCATGCGCCGCGTCCCCTTGGCGGTTGCCTTCGTAGTCGCAGCCAGCCTCGGCGGCTGTCGTGCTGGCTGGATGCGGTGGTGGCGGCAGCAGCGGCAGCAATCCGAGCGACCCGCACGTGGCGATGGGCGGGCACCTGTTCGTCAATTTCGCGTGCGCTTCCTGTCACGGCGAGCAGGGCAAGGGAGGGGTCTCGCAGGACGTCCCCGCGCTCAAGGACGTCGGCCAGACGCTGACCGTCGCCCAGCTGAGCTCGATCATCAACCACGGGCTCGGCGAGTCGGCGAACCCCCAGAAGCCGTACATGCCGGTCTGGGGGCCCGTGATCTCGCCGAGCCAGGTGTCCGATCTCGTTTCGTACGTCCGGGCCGGCCTGCCGAAGGTGAAGGACGCAGATCCCGTCCCCGTTCCACGCGATCAGGGAGCGGCGGTCGCCGGCGCCGCGCTGTACGTGCGGGACGGCTGCATCAACTGCCACGGCCCGAGTGGGCTGGGCGGGGTTCCGAATCCGGCGTCTCCGGACAAGACGATCCCGCCGCTCTCGGGACAGGACTTCCGACAGGAGTTCAACACCGACGCGAAGATCACCGAGATGATCCGCTCGGGCAGCGTGCTCGGCACGCCGCCGATCGCGAGCATGCCGCACTGGGGCGGGATCATCCCGGACGAGGACCTGGCGGCGCTCGTCGCCTACCTGAAGACGCTGAAGTAGCTTCAGGCGAGCGTCGCGTCGACGCTGATCTCGACGTTGCCCTTGAGCGCCTGCGAGATCGGGCAGTTCTCCTTGGCTCCCTCCGCCGCCTCTCTGAACGCCTGCTCGTCGATCCCCTCCACCTGCCCGCGGATCCGCAGGTCGATCTTCGTGATCCCGAAGCCTTCGCCGACCTTGTCGAAGGTCGTCGTCGCTTCGGATTCGAGCCTCGTCGGCGGCGTTCCCGCACGGGCGAGGCCCGCTGCGAGCGCCATCAGCACACAGCCGGCGTGGGCGCCCGCGACCAGCTCCTCCGGGCTCGTGCCCTCGCCGCCCTCCGCGCGGTCCTTCCAGGTCACGGCCAGATCGGTGACGGCTCCGCTGCCGAGGCTGACATGCCCCGATCCCTCCGCGAGCGTCCCCTCCCAGGTCGCATGCGCTGTCTTCTCAGTCGCCATCGTCATCCCCCTTCTCCTCGCCTGAACCGGACGGGCGATAGTACTTCTTGCCTTTCAAGGGCTCGGGCAGATAGTCGACGTCGAAGCCGGCCGGATCGGAATGGGGGTAGATGTAGCCCTGGCCGCGGCCGAGCTTCTTCGCACCGTAGTAGTGCGTGTCGCGCAGCTCGTCGGGCGGGCGCACGTGGCCGTGCTCGCGGACGTCCTGCGCGGCCTCGCCGAGCGCCGTGATGACCGCGTTCGACTTCGGGGCGCGGGCCAGGTAGATGGCAGCCTCGGCCAGGTTGAGCCGCGCCTCGGGAAGCCCGACGTGCTCGACCGCGTGTGCCGCGGCGACCGCGACGACGAGCGCCTGCGGGTCTGCGAGCCCGATGTCCTCGGAGGCGAGCACGATCATGCGGCGCGCGATGAAGCGTGCGTCCTCGCCGCCCTCGAGCATCGCGGCCAGGTAGTAGACGGACGCGTCCGGGTCGGAGCCGCGCATCGACTTGATGAACGCGCTCACGAAGTCGTAGTGCGCGTCACCGCCCTTGTCGTAGACGAGCGGCCGCTTGCGCGCGGCATCGTCGATGTGGCCAGGTCCCAGGACCTGGTCCCCGGCCATGGCCGTTTGGGATGCGAGCTCGAGGATGTTGAGGGCGTTCCGGGCGTCGCCGCCCGCCCGGTGCGCGATCAGCTCGACCATCTCGTCGGAGGCCTCCGACCCGAGCTCGTCGGCCCCGCGGCGCACGATCAGGGCCAGCTCCACGTCCGACAGCGGCTCCAGCTCGTAGATCTGCGACCGCGACAGAAGCGCGGAGTTGACCTCGAAGTACGGGTTCTCGGTCGTCGCTCCGATCAACGTCAGGACCCCTTCCTCGACCGCCGGCAGGAGCGCGTCCTGCTGCGCCTTGTTGAAGCGGTGGATCTCGTCCAGGAAGAGAATCGTGCGCCGGCCGTGCGCCCCGAGCCGCTCCCGTGCGCCCGCGATCACCTCGCGCACCTGCGAGACGGTCGCCGACACGGCCGAGAGCTCCTCGAACTCGGCGCCGGTCGTGTTCGCGATCACGCGGGCGAGCGTCGTCTTCCCACTTCCGGGCGGGCCGTACAGGATCGAAGAGCCGACGCGATCCTCGGCGATCGCGAGCCGCAGGGCCGACTGCTCGCCGAGGATCTGCTCCTGGCCCACGAACTCCTCGAGCCGCTGCGGCCGCATCCGAAGCGCGAGCGGCGCGGTCTCCGGCAGCCGTTCGTTGGCCGCATCTGAGAACAGATCGCCCACGGCCACCGAAGTATGCTGCCAGCGAAGCGGCCTAGGAGGGCAGCGTGGCGTTCGAAGAGCTGAAGGCGAAGCAGAGCGTGATCTGGGGCACGGGCCCCTATCAGAACGTGACCGAGACGATCAGCGACATCCACGAGCGCATCGTGGATCGACTGGCGCCCGCCGAAGGCGTGCGCTGGCTCGACCTCGCGTGCGGCACCGGGGCGGTCGCCGAACGGGCCGCCGAGGCAGGCGCCGACGTCACCGGCGTCGACCTGGCGCCCGCACTGATCGAGACCGCGAAGGAGCGCGCGAACGAGCGCGGCCTCGAAATCGACTACCGAGTCGGCGATTGCGAGAACCTCGAGTTCGAAGACGGCGCCTTCGACGTCGTCTCCTCGACGTGTGGAGTGATGTTCGCGCCCGACCACGAGGCGACCGCACGTGAGCTGGCCCGTGTCGTCAAGCCCGGGGGCCGGATCGGGCTCGCGAACTGGACTCCCGCCGAGAAAGGCCTCGCCGCGATCTTCCGGATCATGAGGCCCTTTCAACCCACGCCGCCGGAAGGCGCCGGCTATCCGTTCGACTGGGGCGACGAGCAGCACGTGAACGATCTCCTCGGGGATGCGTTCGAGCTCGAGCTCGAACGGAGCATCTCCCCGCTTCGCCTTCCGAACGGCGAGGCGTACTGGCAGCTGTTCGTGTCGAGCTACGGGCCGACGCGAACGCTCGCGGAGTCGCTCGACGACGAACGGCGTGAGGAGCTTCATCGCTCCTGGGTCGACTTCGCGGACACCGAGCTGGCGGACAACGGCGAGATCGAGCACGCGCGCGAGTGGGTGCTCGTGTACGGGACGCGCCGCTGAGCGCGACCGTCTCGCTCCGCGACGAGGTGGCGACGCTCCTCTCGGAGCTGATCCGCCTCGACACCGTCAACCCGCCGGGGAACGAGACCCGCGCAGCCGAGCACCTGCGGGGCTACCTCGAGGCGAACGGCGTCGGCTGCGACCTGTACGCCAAGGTTCCCGAGCGCGCGAATCTCGTCGCCCGGATCCCGGGCAGCGGTGACGGGCCGCGGCTGGCCCTGCTCTCCCACACGGACACGGTGCTCGCCGATCCCGCCGAGTGGGAGCGCGATCCCTGGTCCGGCGAGCTCCGCGACGGCGAGATCTGGGGCCGCGGTGCGCTCGACATGAAGGGCCAGGTGGCGGCGAGCGCGGTCGCAATGGCGTCGCTCGCGCGCGAGGGCTTCCAGCCGAAGGGGGACGTGATCTTCATCGCGGCCGCCGACGAGGAGGTCGGCGTCGACTTCGGGCTCGCGTGGCTCTGCCGGGAGCATCCGGACGCCGTGCGCGCCGAGTACTCGATCAACGAGGGCGCCGGTGACCGGATCGAGCTCGCGGGGAAACCGTTCTACCTCGCCTCGACGGCCGAGAAGATGAGCTCGCCGTTCATGCTCCGCGTTCGCGGGCGGAGCGGGCACGCGTCGATGCCGTCGATCGCGGACAACGCGCTCGTCAAGGCCGCGAAACTGATCGAGCGCCTCGGCGAGTTCAAGCCCGAGCCGCGGCTCGAGCCCGAGGTGTCCGCGCTCTTCGAGGCTGCGGTCGGCGCACCGCCGGAGGACGCGAATCAAGTGCTCGACGCCGCGCGGATGGTCGATCCGATCGCGGTCGAGCTCGTCGAGCCGCTCCTCGGGATGACCGTCTCTCCGACCATGGTCACCGCGTCCCAGAAGCGGAACGTCATTCCCGCGCTCTGCGAGGTGACCGTCGACTGCAGGTTGCTCCCGGGCCAGACGCAGCCCGAGGCGGAGCAGGTCGTTCGCGAGCTCCTCGGCGAGGGCGACTACGAGCTCGAGTGGCTCGAGGGGCAGGGCGGGACGCGCTCGCCGATGGAAGGGCCGCTCTGGGATGCGATCGCGGGCTGGGTGGCCGAGACGGAGCCCGAGGCGGGGCTCGCGCCGATCTGCCTCAGCGGCTTCACGGACAGCCACTGGATGCGCGACGCGTTCGGGACGACCGCGTACGGCTTCTTCCCGCTGCGCTACATGGACGCGCAGCTCGCGACGCGGCTCGTCCACTCGGCCAACGAGCGGGCGAGCGTGGACGACCTGGAGCTGGGCGTCGAGTTCCTGCGGTATGCGGCCCAGGCAATGAACTAGCCGCTACGCTCAGAGACATGGCCGAAGAACCGATCCGACTCGGCGGGATGGCCCTCACGAACGGCGTGCTCGTGCACGGGCCGAACTCGTGGGCGTGCGCGATCCGCCTGCCCGACGGCCGGCTCGAGGTTGCTGCCGAGCTCAAGCGCTTCCGCGCCTCGGAGGTCACGAACCCGCTCTTTCGCGGCCCGGCCCGTCTCGCCGAGGCGATCTCGCTGCTCCCGACCGCCCGTCGTCGGCTCTCCGGCATGAAGCTCCCCTTCGAGCGGCCCCGCGTGCTGACCGCGATGATCGCCGGCGCAGCGGTCACCCAGATCGCACGGGGCTCGAAGAGCCTGTCCCCGGCTGCGCGCGAGATCGTCGCGGCGATCGCCTCGCTCGCTCCGGCCGCCGTCGCTCTGCGCAGCTCGGACCTCGCCGCCTACCACGGCGCGGAGCACATCGCGATCGGCACGTACGAGCACGGCGAGGCCCGCGACAAGGAGCACGAGCGCTGCGGCTCTCATCTGGTCGGCCCGCTGCTCGGCTCGCTGATGATCGGCAACGTCCTCGCGTCGCGGGCACCGCGTCAGTTCCGTCTCGCCGCGCGCGGCCTGGCGTCGCTCGCAGCGGTCGCGGTCGCAACGGAGATCTTCTCGTGGATGGTGCGCAACCCGGAGCATCCGCTTTCCAAGGCGCTCGCCAAGCCCGGGCACGAGCTCCAGCATCGGCTGGCGACGGCCGAGCCGACCCCGGAGCAGCTCGAGGTCGCGGAGGCGGCCCTCGCGGCGTGCCTCGCGCTCGAGAATGGCGACTGAGGCGCCGCTCGCGGTGCCGCCTTCAGGGCGCGCGGCTTTGCCGCGGGCCCGTCGGAAATGACCGGTCGACCCAGCCGAGCATCAACCGACTTCGCCTCTCGGCGTAGAGCGCAACGCCTCGATCCAGAGGTCTTCGACCTGCCGGTCGAGAAGATGCGCGCCGGCTACTACACGGACGCCTACTTCAACCACGCTCGTGACGCGCTGCTCGAGGACGGGCGCCATCCACGCGTCGTCATGCAGGCCTTCCAGAAGAACCGCTCGTACCTGGGCGGCATGGACGAGGCGATCGCGATCCTCAAGCTCTGCTCGCACGACTGGGAGCAACTGACCGTCCATGCGCTCTACGACGGCGACCTGATCGAGCCCTTCGAGCCCGTCCTGCACATCGAGGGCGACTACACGCTGTTCGCGCACCTGGAGACGGCGTACCTCGGCGTGCTCGCGCGCAGAACGCTGATCACGACGAACGTCGTCCGCGTGCTCGAGGCCGCACGGGGCAAGCAGATCATCTTCATGCCCGCGCGCCACGACCATCATCGCGTCCAGACCGGCGACGGCTACGCGGCGTACGTCGCCGGCCAGATCGTCGGCGCTCCGATCGGCGTGACCACGGACGAGCAGGCGTCGTGGTGGGGCGGCAAGGGCGTGGGCACGGTCCCGCACTCGCTGATCGCCGCGTACGGCGGCAACACAGTCCTCGCGGCGACGAAGTTCGCGGCGTGGGCGCCCGACGACCTGAACGTGACCGTGCTCGTCGACTTCGAGAACAACTCCGTCGAGACGGCGCTCGCGGTCGCACGAGAGCTCGGACCGCGGCTCTGGGGCATCCGCCTCGACACGTCCGAGAATCTCGTCGACCGGTCGCTCTTGAACGAGCTGGGCGACTTCAGGCCGACCGGGGTCAACGAGCGGCTCGTGCGCAAGGTGCGCGACGCGCTCGACGCGGACGGCTTCGAGCACGTGAAGATCGTCGCCTCGGGCGGGTTCACGGTCGAGAAGATCGAGGCGTTCGAGCAGGCGGGCGTGCCGGTCGACGCGTACGGCGTCGGCTCGTCGCTGATCCGCGGGCAGAACGACTACACGGCCGACGTCGTCATGACGGACGGCCGCCCGTCCGCGAAGGTCGGCCGCCGCTACCGGGCGAACGACCGGCTCGAGCTGGTCGACTAGCGGTCGCGCGACGGCTGAAAGGCGTGCAGTGCGGTGGAGGCGCGCAACCCGCGCAAGCGCCGACCTGAGTCAACAGCTCAGTGATTCACTCAAGTTCGAGGCATGCGCCTGCGGACGTGGACTCGGTGCTGCGATGCCCGGCCACTCGGCGAGGGGCGTGGTCGAGCGGACGACGTGCATGCCTGCCGCGGCGAAGCGCTCGAACGCGGCATCCGCCTCGTCCGTGTAGTCGACGGCCCCCGGAACGACCACCGGCGACGTGCAGTCCTCGAGCAGGTAGACGCGCTCCGCGAGCCGCCGAGTGCCGTCGTCGCCGGCGAGCAGGTCGTCGATCGTCCAGGCCACGCAGTGGCTCTTCGCCTGGCCCGCGACCACGACCGCGTCGTAGCCGAGCAGCTCCTCGATCAACTGCTCGTTGCGGCGACCGAGCTCCTCGCCGTCGGGGCCGCGGGTCACCTCCGGGCCGAGGATCGAATAGTGCTCGGTGAGCGTCTCCTCGCCCTTGACCTGGAAGGACGGCTGCGTCTCGCGAGCCGCGCCGTGGAAGAAGAACGCCTCCTCGACCGCCGAGACGAGCGCGTGCCCGATCCCGCCGAGCAGCGCGTGGTAGGGCCAGATCGTCAGCTCGTACTTCCCGCCCTCGGCGAGAGCGCGCGTGTAGTGGACGAGCTGCCGCTCGGCGTAGTCGCGCTCGATCCCGAGGCTCGCGCAGACGGCCGGGTTGACGCGCCAGCGGCCCGACTCGACGTCCTCGGCCGAGACGAGTGTGTACGGCTCGGGATGGTTCCCGTCCTCGTCGACGAGCCAGACCGCGTGGAAGATCTGCATCGTCCGGTGCGTGTCGAGGCTGGGGACGATCCGCGTGATCACGCCGAGGTTCCGGTAGACGAACTCACAGAGGCGCCGGTTGTCGTCGACCGCGCCCGTCCCCGACCGGCCGCCGACGAAGAGCTCGAAGCCGGGGATGCAGAACGTGTTCTGGACGTCGACTGCGAGCAGGCAGATGCGGAACGCGTCCTCGGCGGCCGGACGAATCCCCTGCTCTTCGGCCCAGAGCCGAGCGTCTCCGAGCGCGCTCCTCGTACGGCACGCGCCAGACCTCTCCAACTCGCTCCGGCCGGTGGAAGTCGGGCACCGGCAGCTCGCGCATCGGACCGAGTCTAGTCCCGGACTTCAGGTTCGCTGCTCCGCTGCCGATGGAGCAACCGGATGCCGAACATCGGTCACCTTTTGACGCAGATCGGCGCCGTGGCCCTGATCTGGCTGCCGCTCATGATGTTCGGGATGATCATCTACCTGCTGTGGCGCACCCTGCAGGTGATGCCGCGCATCCAGACGAAGTCGGCCAACACGACCTCCGAGTCGTCGGTCTCCTGGGACGAGGTCGCCGGGCTCGAGGAGGCGCGCGACGAGATGCAGGAGATCGTCGACTTCCTCAAGGACTCGAAGCGCTTCGCGAAGCTCGGCGCGCGCGTGCCGAAAGGGATCCTGCTCTACGGGCCGCCGGGCACCGGGAAGACGCTTCTCGCCAAGGCGGTCGCCCGCGAGTCGGGCGCGAGCTTCTACTCGCAGAGCGCCTCGGCCTTCGTCGAGATGTTCGCCGGGCTCGGCGCGGCTCGCATCCGCAAGCTCTTCGAGCAGGCGCGCAAGGATGCGCCCGCGATCGTGTTCATCGACGAGCTCGACGCGGTCGGCGCCGCCCGTAGCGGGCACGGCTTCAACCGCGAGCAGGACCAGACGCTGAACCAGCTGCTCGTCGAGCTCGACGGCTTCAACAACCGCGAGCAGGTGATCGTGATGGCCGCTTCGAACCGGCTCCAGGATCTCGACCCGGCTCTTCTCCGTCCCGGGCGTTTCGACCGGCAGATCCTCGTCTCGCCGCCCGACCTCGCAGGTCGTGAGGCGATCCTCGAGGTGCACACGCGCGGGAAGCCGCTCGACTCGGACGTCGACCTCGTCGCGATCTCGCGCCAGACCGCGGGCCTGACCGGCGCCGACCTCGCGAACATCGCGAACGAGGCCGCGATCTTCGCGGGCCGCGAGAACCAGGAGCGCATCCACCACATCCACTTCGAGAACGCGATGGAGCGCGTCATCGCCGGCCTCCAGCAGCGCCGCGTGATGACCGAGAAGGAGAAGCGGATCCTCGCCTACCACGAGGGCGGCCACGCGCTCATGTCGCACCTGATGGGCGAGAGCTTCCCTGTATCGAAGGCGACGATCGTTCCGCGCGGACAGGCGCTCGGCTACACGTTCAACCTTCCGCAGGAGGACCGCTATCTGCACACGCGCGAGGAGTTCATCGACTGGATGAAGATCGCTCTCGCCGGCCGCGCCGCCGAGCAGGTCGTCTTCGGGCGCGTCACGAACGGCGCTGCGAACGACCTCGAGAAGGTGACCGAGCTCGCGCGTTCGATGGTGTTCGAGTACGGCATGTCCGAGGGAGTCGTCTCGCGGACGATGCGCGCCGACAACTACGCGCTCTCCGAGGAGACGAAGCGCGTGCGCGACCAGGAGCAGGCCCGCCTCACCGACGACGCCTATGCCGAGGCGGTGCGGCTGATCACGAAGCACCGGCCGGCGCTCGACCGGCTTGCTCAGGCGCTGCTCGAGAAGGAGACGCTTGTCCGCCGCGAGATGGAGGCGCTGCTCTCGGAAGTCGAGCCGGAGTCGCGCGCGAGCGAGGCCGTGGGCCGGATCGTTCCGCTCCCGCGGATCGACGGCGCCCCCGACGAGAGAAGCCCCGTCAGCGGATAGCATCCTCCTCGCGTGCAGGCGAAGGGGATCCACCATCTTGGAGTCGCCGTCGAGGACCTCGACGAGGCGGTCGACACGTACCAGCGGCTCTTCGGAGCCGAGGTCGAGGGCCGCGACACGCTCGAGTCGCAGGGCGTCGAGGCGGTGGCCGTCCGGCTGGGTGAGAGCCGCGTCGAGCTGCTCGCGTCACTCGGCGAGGACACGCCGGTGGGCAAGTTCCTCGCCAGGCGAGGCCCCGGCATGCACCACGTCGCCTATGCGGTCGACGACCTGCCACGTGGCCTCGCCGACCTGGAGGGGCAGGGCGTGCACGTCATCGACGACGTCCCGCGACGAGGTCTCTTCGGCATGCAGGTCGCTTTCGTGCATCCTGAGTCCGTGCACGGAGTTCTCGCGGAGCTGGTGAGCGTTGGCTGAGCAGGACCGGGTCCGGATCGAGATCGGCTTCGACGGCGGCCAGGTGATGAGCGCGCACGTCCAGATGTCGGTCGCGGACGAGCTCGAGAGCGTCGCTCGGCGGCGCCTCCAACGGCACGGCCCAGGTCGAGGCCGAGGACGGGCGGTACACGATCTCGCTCGCGCGGGTCGTCTACGTCAAGCGGTATTCGCGCGAAGGCCGCGTCGGCTTCAGCGGCGGCTAGCCCCTGGTTACAGGGCGCGCGTCTTCGGGCACCACTTCAAGTGGATGGTGCACGGGGCAGCTACGAGAGCCGGCCACGGCGCAGCGGTCGACCTGCGCCTCCTCGTCTCGCGCGCGCAGGAAGGCGACCGCGCCGCGCTCGAGGAGCTGTACCTGCTCCACTTCGACCGCATCTACAGCTACCTGCACGTCAGCGTGCGTAACCGTCACGACGCCGAGGACCTCACGACGCAGACGTTTCTGAGGATGCTCGAGTCGATCGGCCGCTTCCGGTGGCAGTCGGCTCCGTTCTCGGCTTGGCTGTTCCGGATCGCGCACAACCTCGCGATCGACCACTTCCGGGCGCGGGCCAGGGTGCAGGCCGAGGACGATGTGCCCGAGGAGGGCGAGGCAGCCCTCGGCGGAGGAGCAGGCGCTCCACTCGATCGGGCAGGCAGGGATGCTCGAGTTGATCGACCGGCTCTCGTCCGAGCAGCGCCAGGTGCTGACGCTGAAGTTCCTGTTCGGCTTCGGGAACGCGGAGACGGCCGGAATCCTCGGCAAGACGGAGGGCGCCGTCAAGTCGCTCCAGCATCGCGCGCTCGCCTCGCTCGAAAGACAGCTCGTGCGCGCGTAGTACCGTCTCGGCGATGCCGCTCGATGTCGGGATCGTCGGCCTGCCCGGGGCCGGGAAGACGACGCTCTTCACCGCGCTGACGGGCGTCTCGCAGACCGCCTACGGGCAGGAGCACGTCGGCGTCGCCCCGATTCCGGACGAGCGGCTGGAACCGATCGCGGAGGTCGAGGGCTCCGCCAAGACGACACCGGCCACCGTCAGGCTCGTCGACCCGCCCGGCCTGAGCGCGGCCGTTCTCGGCGAGCTGCGGAAGGCCGATGCGCTGCTCGCCGTGCTGCGCGGCTTCGGCCCTGACGCGGATCCCGCCCACGACCTGGAGACGATCGGGCTCGAGCTGGTCGTCGCCGACCGCGACCACGTGGAGAAGCGCCTCGAGCGCGTGCGAACGATGGCCAAGTCCGGCGAAGCGCGGATCCGCGACGAGGCGGCGGAGCTGGAGCGTCTGCTCGCGCACGTCGAGGACGGCCGGCCGCTGAGCGCGTACGAGCACGAGCTGCCGCGCGAGCTCGCGCCGCTGACGACCAAGCCGGTCGTGCAGATCGTCAACGGCGACGGCGGGATCGACCTCAAGCTGGAGTCGGAGCTGGCCGAGCTCTCGCCCGACGAGGCGGCCGAGTTTCGCGACGGCCCCGGCGGCTTCGAGCAGGTGCTCTCGAGCCTGTTCGAGACGGCCGGCCTGCTCACGTTCTTCACGGGCGGCGACAAGGAGACGCGGGCGTGGACGCTCGGGCAGGGCCTGACGGCGCTCGATGCGGCGGCCGCGATCCACACGGACATCGCGCGCGGGTTCATCCGCTGCGAGGTGATTGCGTGGCGCGACCTCGTCGAGGCGGGGAGTCGCGCCGAGGCCGCCCGCCGCGGCCAACAGCGGCTGGAGGGGAAGGACTACGTCGTCGCCGACGGAGACATCCTCAACATCCGCTTCAACGTCTAAGCAGCAGTCGCAGTCGCAATCCGGGCCGCAGTCACAGTTGCAATCGCAGCGCTTCACGGTGCCTCCTTCCATCGATGATTGTCGATGTAACGTCTAGCTGTTACATTGATGTTTGTCAATGAAGAAGCTCGCGACGATCACCTGTTGCGCCCCCGGCGCCCCGCCGCTCAAGCCCAAGGAGTTCGAGAGCCTCTCCGCGCGCTTCAAGGCGCTCGCCGACCCGACGCGGCTCGCGATCGTCAATCGGCTGGCGAACAGGGATGCGGCGTGCGTCTGCGAGTTCAACTCGCTCGGCCTCTCCCAACCGACGATCTCTCATCACCTGAAGGTCTTGCGCGAGGCCGGCCTGATCGAGGTCGCCTACCGACGGAGGCACCTTTGCCTTCTACCGGCTCGTTCCAGAGGCTGTCGAAGCGCTCGCCTTCGCGCTCGGCGGTGCGCCGCAGCCGGAGCTCGTGCTCGCGACCGCGGAGGGCACCGTTGCCCGCTGAGAAGGTCCTCTTCGTCTGCATCGGGAACGCCGGCCGCTCGCAGATGGCGCAGGCCTTCGCCGAGCGGGCGGGGCTCGACGTCAGGTCGGCCGGCTCTCACGCAGAGGCTCACCTCCATCCCGAGGTGGTCGAGGCGATGAGCGAGCTCGGTTTCGACCTGAGCGGGCGGGTCCCGCACCAGCTGACCGACGATGACGTGGAGTGGGCGGACGTCGTCGTGACGAT
Organism: uncultured Actinomycetes bacterium; assembly: GCA_963742635.1. Taxonomy (GTDB): domain Bacteria; phylum Actinomycetota; class Thermoleophilia; order Gaiellales; family Gaiellaceae; genus VAXT01. The sequence goes on along the minus strand of CAVUMW010000019.1, from coordinate 80,345 downwards.
GGGCTGCGGCGACGCCTGCCCGGTCCTGCCCGGGAAGCGCTACGTCGACTGGAAGATTCTCGACCCGATGGGGTTGCGAATCGAGATCGTGCGCGAGATCCGCGACGAGATCTCCGGTCTCGTCGACGAGCTGGCTACGCCTCCGGCACCGGCCGGGTAGCGGCGACCGCGTCGAGCTGGTTCGCGTGGTAGAGCACCGAGGCCTCGGCCGTGCGCGCGGCCCGCGCGTCGTGATGCGATCCGACCGCGTGCAGCAGCTCTGCGCGGACTCCGGCCTCGAGCGGCGCGGCGCGCTCCTCGATCAGGCGCAGGCCCAGATGGACGTGGCCGAGTAGGCGGCCCTCCTCGGTCGGCTTGAAGACGGGCCCGCGGGTCAGCTCCACGGTCCGGCCGACGTCGTGGAGGAGCGCGGCCGCGAGAAGCAGGTCGGCGCGCAGCCTCGGATGGAGCTGCGCCACCTCGCGGCAGATCGTCGCGACTCCGACCGTGTGCTCGAGCAGGCCGCCCGCGTAGCCGTGATGGCCGTCGACTGTCGCGGGCAGTGCGCGGAGCCGACCCCGCAGCGCGTCGTCGCCGACGAAGCGTCCGACGGCCGCCTTCAGGCCGGCATGCGAGATCTCGCCCGCGAGGAACTCGAGGAAGCCCTCGAGCTCGTCTCCGTCGCGGCGCAGTGCGGGTGCGAGCGACTCCGGATCGAGGTCCTCGACCGGCTCGAGCGAGCGGATCTCGAGCTGCAGCCGGTCGCGAAAGCGGTCGACCCGTCCCAGCACGCGCACCGCGTCGCCCTCGTCGAACCGGGTGTCGAGCAGGTCGACGTCGCTCCAGACGCGCGCCTGGATCCGACCGCTGGGGTCGACGAGCTCGAGCGCGAGGTACGGGGCGCCGCCGCGCGTCCGCAGCCGCTCCTTCTTCGCGACGGCGTAGACGCCCTCGACGACGCGGTCCTGCTCCAGCTCGGCGATCGCTGACACGCACCGAGTCTAGGTCCGGAAACGGATGGTACGGTGGCCCGGAATGGCCGAGGTAAAGCCGTTTTCGGCGCTTCGCTACGAGACCGGCAAGGCCGGTCCGCTGGAGGATCTCGTCGCGCCGCCGTACGACGTGATCGGCCCCGCGGAGCGCGAGCGATACCTCGCGCGGAGCCCGTACAACGTGGTGCACCTGACGCTGCCCGACTCCGAGGAGGAAGCCGGCCGCGACCTGCGCGCGTGGCGCGAGAACGGCGTTCTCACCACCGAGGAACCGGCCTTCTGGGCGCTCTCCCAGGACTACGTCGGCCCCGACGGCGTCGCGCGCACGCGCACGGGCGTCGTCGTCTCGCTCAGGGTCGAGCCGTACGAGAACGGAACCGTCCTGCCGCACGAGCGGACGCACCGCGGCCCGAGGGAGGGCCGGCTGCGCCTCCTGCACGCGACGCAGACGCAGCTCGAGCCGATCTTCCTCCTGTACGAGGGTCAGGCCCCGTTCGCGGTCCCCGACGGGCCGCCGGAGCTCGAGGTCGAAGGCGCACGGCTCTGGCGTCTCGAAGACAGCGGCATCGGCGACGCGTTCGCCGACCGGCGGCTTCTGATCGCCGACGGTCACCATCGCTACGAGACCGCGCTCGCCTACCACGAGGAGGTCGGAACCCCGGCCAGCGGGTACATGATGGTCGTGCTCGTCAGCCTCGAGGATCCCGGCCTCACGATCTTTCCGACGCATCGCGTCTTCCGCGATTCGCCGCAGGACCTGCTCGCGGGCGAGAAGCGCGACGATCCAGAGTCCGCGCTCGAGGAGCTCGGCCGGCTCGAACGCGGCCGGGCCGCTGTTGTCGTCTACGACGGGAGCACGGAGCTGGCCGTCGACGGGACCGGCGAGCTCGACGTGCAGCTCGTCGACCGCCTCGGGCAGGAGGGCCTGAGCTACACGGCCGACTGGCGCGAAGCGGTGCGCGCCGTCGACGAGGGGGAGGCGGCCGTCGCGGTGCTGATGCGCCCGACCCGGATCGAGGACGTCTTCGAGGTCGCCGCGCGCGGCGAGACGATGCCGCAGAAGAGCACGTACTTCTATCCGAAGCTCGTCTCGGGGCTGCTCTTCCACCCCCTCGACGCGTGAAGCCCTGGCTCGAGCTCTGCCGAGCGGCCGTCGGCGACGTGCAGCTGCGTGCTCGACGGCATGCCGAGCCGCAACGAGCGTGAGCCCGTTGTAGGGGCCGGCAAGGGAGGCGACGACACGACCGCCGTCGACGCCGCGGCCGAGGCTGCGATTCTCAAACGGCTCGAGCGGCTGCACGCCGACGAGGCGACTCGACTTTCACCTCGTCTCCGAGGAGCTCGGCGAGCGCACGTACGGGCTGTCGCCGACGACACACGTCGTGGTCGACCCGATCGACGGCTCGTTGAACGCGAAACGCAACATCCCGTTCTTCTCGGTGTCGATCGCGGTGGCGGAAGGGCCGACGATGAAGGACGTTGTCTTCGGCTTCGTCCACGACTTCGGGAGCGGCGAGGAGTGGACCGCGACCAGAGGCGAGGGCGCGTGGCTGAACGGTGAGCGCCTGGGGTCGGTTCCTCCGAAGGAGAAGATCGAGGTGCTCGCGCTGGAGGCCACCGTCGCGGCCTCGATCGCGGACAAGGCCGTCGCGCTCGCCCCGCTCGCGCACCGCCTGCGGGTCATGGGCTCGCTGGCCCTTTCGCTCTGCTATCTGGCCGCGGGGCGCGTCGATGCCGTCTGCTCGCTCAAGGAGGCGCGTGCGGTCGACATCGCGGCGGCGCAGCTCCTGCTGCACGAGGTCGGGCTGCCGATCATCTTCGTCGACGCCGGCCCGTTCGAAGCGGGCCCGCTCGACACCGCAGCGCGCTCACCCGTCGCCGCAGCCGCGACGCAGGAGCTCTGCGAGCAGCTGGCGCACATCATCGCGACGTAAGTACTGATCGGCTCCTACGGACCACTCGTGGAGCCGTCACGATCTGCCGCCGGAGGCCGGCTTGGCCGGCCGGGAGGCTCGCGCCGCCATGACACTCTCCTCAGATCCACCATCGCCGGCTCCTGAAGCCCCGGGATCTCGCCTTCACCTGCAAGGAGGGGCACACGGGGGACCAGGGGTTCCCCCGTGCCTACGCTGGTACGCTCGAAAGCGTGGAACAGCCGAGCCGCGAGCAGATCACCGAAGCCCTCGGCCGCGTCATCGACCCCGAGCTGAAGCGGCCCGTCACCGAGCTCGACATGGTGCGCGAGGTGCGCGTCGAGGGCGGTCACGTCGCGATCACGATCGCGCTGACGGTCGCAGGCTGTCCGCTCCGAGACAGCTTCGAGAACCAGGTGCGCGAGCACGTGCTCCCGCTCCCCGGCGTCGAGTCGGTCTCGCTCGAGTTCGACGTGATGAGCCCCGACGAGCGCGCGAAGCTGACGCAGCGGCTGCGCGGCGGCGTCACCGGTCGCTCCAAGGGCATCTCGGTAGGAGCCTCGACGAGGGTGCTCGCGATCGCCAGCGGCAAGGGCGGAGTCGGCAAGTCGACGCTGTCCGTCAACCTCGCGGCGGCCTTCGACAGGCTCGGTCAGCGAACGGGAATCCTCGACGCCGACGTCTACGGGCACTCGATCCCGCTCATGCTGGGAGTCACGCAACGCCCGGTCGTCGTCGACAAGATGATCGTGCCGCCCGTGCGCGGCGACCTGAAGCTGATGTCGATCGGCTTCTTCCTCGAGGAGAACTCGCCGGTCATGTGGCGCGGACCGATGCTGCACCGCGCGCTCGAGCAGTTCCTCTCCGACGTGCACTGGGGCGACCTCGACACGCTCGTCGTCGACATGCCGCCCGGGACCGGTGACGTCGCGATCTCGCTCGGACAGCTGCTTCCACGCGCGGAGGTCGTCGTCGTCACCACGCCGCAGCCCGCGGCGCAGCAGGTCGCGGTCCGCGCGGCGCAGATGGCGCAGAAGACCGGCATGCGCCTGATCGGAGCGCTCGAGAACATGTCGCATCTCGTCGGCACCGGCGAGGAGATCTTCGGTTCGGGCGGCGGGGACGAGCTCGCCGCGGCGATCGACGCACCGCTCCTCGGCCGGATCCCGCTCGATCCACGTCTGCGCGAGCAGGCCGACCTGGGCGAGCCGCTCGTCTGGGCCGAGCCGGAGAACGAGACCGCGCGGGCGATCTACGAGGCCGCCGAGGCGATCGTCGAAGCCGGGCGCGAGCCGGGCACGATCAAGAAGCCGCTCCCGCTCGCGACTTCCTAAAGCGCGAAGGGCGCCCGGCGCGCAGCGCCTGGCCGCGCAGCGGACCAGTGGAGGGGTCTGGGGGAACCGGGAGGTTCCCCCAGACCTCCACACGGCGGTCGCTAGCAGCCGCCGCGGTAGAGCAGAGCGGAGTTGTCCGGCGCAACGGGCGTGTTCGCGCCGAGCTCTCCGGACAGGGTGTTGCCGATGACCGTCGCCGACAGGTTGCCGAGCAGGCGAGCCCAGGGGGCCCAGGCCTGTCCGGTGGCGAGGCCGTCGAGGTGGTTGCCGTTGTCGATGACTCCCGAGAGTCGTGCGTTCGCGTGTGGGCGACCGCCCTTGCCCGGGTGCATTCGCCGCTGGAGCCTTCGAGCGCCAGGTTCCCGAGAACCATCCGTCGCCGGTCGTCTCGTTCAGGACCGTGCGCGTCGAGATGACGAGATCGCCCGCGAGACGCGGCTCGGCGCTCGTCGCGGTTCCGCGCCAGACCGCGTTCGTGATCCGGAACGTGTTGCCGCCCTGGGTGCACGTGCGGCTGTGCGAGCGGCTCTGATCCGCGGTGAACGCTGCTGAGACGTCCGCGGTCTGCGGATGTGGCTGCGTGGCCGCCGCGACTCCGACGAGCACGAACAGGCCGACTGCTGCGAGCCAGAAGAGGTGCTTCTTACGGCGCATGCCGATCGTTCCCCCTTTCGCTGGGTCCACGGAAGATCCCGGGTCACCGTGAAGACTTCGCGTGCTCCTCGTAAAGGTTTTGTGAGGAAGGACGCCTCGCGACGCCCCTCCTCGGCGCAGACGGAGCTACCTGGCGACGTTCGCCGAGCACGAGCCGCCCTGGATCACGGCCGGGTTGGCCGAGGTCCCCGGGAAGCCGATGCCGACGTAGAACGACGTGCCGTTGTGGTTGCCCAGGAAGTTCGCGATCACATCGGTCCCTCCCGCATGACCCCTGAAGTCGGGAATGATCCTGCCATGGAGACGAGGGGATGAGCAAGCGCGGCGAGGTGCTCGAAACCCTGCGTGGGTTGGGGTACGAGGACGACGATGCGAACACGCTCGCCGACCACTTCCTGGACGCTGAGGCGCGCGGAAAGCGCGGCCACGGCCTCACCCGCGTCGAGTGGCTGACGACGCTGACCGACCTCGATCCCGCCGCGCGTCCCGAGCGCGTGCTCGCCGAGCCCGGGTTCGAGCGCTGGGACGGGCGCGGCGCGCTCGGGTACCTGACGCTGGCCGCGATCTGCCGCGCGCAGCTCGAGGACCCGCCCGCGCACGCCCGCGTGATCGTGGCTGCGCACTGTTTCCCGACCGGCACGCTCGGCTACTGGGTGCGCAAGCTGGCCGACGGAGGGCTCGTGGCGGCTCTGACCGCGACCTCGCCCGCGCGGCTTGGCCATCCCGACGGCGGTCCGCCCATCACCGGGACGAATCCGCTTGCGATCGCGATTCCGAGCTCGGACGGGAGGCCGATCGTCTCGGACGTCTCGATGGGCGCGGTCACCTACGGCGACGTGCTCGCGGGCGCGGCGACGAACGACGAGCTCGTCCCGTTCGGTGGCGAGCACGCGCACAAGGCGTTTGCGCTCGCGGTCGGGCTCCAGCTCCTCGTCGACTCGTTGATCGGCGACGGCTTTGGAGCCGTCATGCTCGTCGCGCGGCCCGAGGCCGACCCGGTGCCGGCGCTACGAGCCCGCGCGGGCGGAGTCCGACTGCCCGGTGATCGCTGAGAACTCCGGGTCGTCGCGGATCGCGTCGAGGTCTGGGTCGGCGAGGGCGTTCTCCTTGAATCGCTCCTCGGCCTCCACGCACTGGCGGAGATGCTTCAGCGCCGAGTCCTTCCGGCCCAGGCGGCTCTCGGCGCAGGCGAGGTTGTAGAGGAAGCCGGCGTCGCCGGGGCGCTCGGCAAGGAACTGCTCATACGTCTCGGCGGCCTTGTCGTAGTCCTCGTTCGCGAAGTGGACGAGCCCCTCCGCGTTCCGCTCCCACGGAGACGGGCTGAACGCTTCCCCTGGCTTGCCGCCGACGATGACGATCGTCGTTCCGGCCTCCTCGGCGATCGCGGTTCGCTTCGCGGCGGGGTCGCGGACGAAGACGAACGTGCCCGCGGGCGCGTCGATCTCGTCGCCGTTGACCGTGAAGGTGGCCCGGCCGCTCGATACGAAATAGAGCTCCTCGTGCCGGCCTGCCCGCTCGCCGAGCTCGTCGTGGTCCTCGATGATCCTGATCCCGGGCTCCTCGGCGATGTATGCGTTGACGCCGAACGCCTGGATGTCGAAGTGCGTCCGCACCATCGCCCACGACGGTCCGCCGCCGAGCCGGAGCGCGAGCTCGCTGACGTTCGCGGTCCCGCTCACGCCGGGAACTCCGGGTCGTCGCGCAGCCAGTCGAAGTCCGAGTCGCCGGCCGCGTACTCCTTCGCCTTCGGGTCGAGCTCGATCGCGCGCCGGAGATGCTCGATCGTCTGATCGCGATTCTTCGTCAGCGCCTCGAGGCAGGCCGCGTTGTAGTGCCCCTGCCAGGCATCCGGATGCTCGGCCAGGACCCCGGCCATGTGCTCGCGGGCTCCGGCCTCGTCCCCGCTCCGGTAGAGGCCGAAGACGACGAAGATCTCCTCCCAGGCCGAGATCTCGTGCGGCACGCCCGGTTTCGCGCCGATCGCGAGGACGGTCGTGTTCGGCTCGGTCGCGACGGCGCCGCGCTTCGTGCCCGGCTCGGCATGGATGAACGTGCCGGCCGGAGCGTCGATCTCCTCGTCGCCGAGGACGAACGTCGCCCGACCAGTTGCCACGAAGTAGAGCTCCTCGTGGCCGCCCTCCTCGTGGTGCTCCTCGACGACGCGCTCCGTGCCCTTTTCGGCCGTGTACGCATTCGTGCCGAAGGCGGTGATCCCGAGCCGTCGGCGGACGGGACGCCAGAGCAGGCCCTCGTCGTCGACCGGGAAGCGGTCGAGCTCGTCGAGGTGGACGACTTCGTACGCCTTCTCGGTCATGTCCGACTCCGCAACGCCTTCAGGACGACGGGGTCGACCTGCTCGATGCCGTCAACCCGGTCCTCCAGGTTCTCCTTCCCCGTCCAGCGCGTGAACGAATCCTCGAGCTCGCCCTCGTAACCGAGCGTGGCCAGCCGTTCGCGGAGCTCGGTCGCCAGCGTCGTCGTCGACGTCGAGCCACTGGCGGCGCGGGGTCTTCGCCGAAGATCTCGTCGTGCAGTGTGTAGATCCGCCGCAGCTCCTCGATCGGGAGCTCGTGATCCTCGACCCGCAGCTCGACGACCACGTCCGACATGCCCGCGTAGCCGCCGTCTCGCTGGACGACGAGGAGCGCCGAGGACTGCTGGCCGCGGCTGTCGCCTCCTGCGGCCTGGGCGGCGGCGAGGCAGTCGATCAGGCGGCCGGCGAGCGGTGCCCGAGCTCGACTCGAACGTCTCCGCCAGCGCGTCCACGGTCTCCTTGTTGACGAGGATGTTGCCCTGCGCCGCGTAGTTGACTCCGGTGCGGCCGCCGGCCCAGTCCATGCACTCCTGGCCGGTGTACGTCGCCGCGTTGCCCTGGCCGTCGACGACGCCGAGCTGCCGGTGGTCGCGGCCCTCGTCCTCGCCCGTCAGGCGGTCGACGACCTCCTGGGCCGAGAGGCCTTCGCGCAGGAGCTGGAGCCCGTTCGGCCCGTAGCGCGGGTTCGCGTACGCCTGCGTCGCGATCGCTCCGACCTGGGGCTCGGCCCAGGGGACGACGGAGCCGACGGACAGGAACTTCGACTGCACGGAGACGCCCCACTGCTGCGCTTCGAGGTCGCAGGCGACGATCGAGTACGTCGCGACGACCGGTTCAGCCATACGTGGCCTTGATCAGGTCGATCTCGGTCAGCTCCTTCGTCGGCACGAGGACGCAGGCTACTTCCGGGCGGGCCAGCGCGGCCAGCACCTTCTCGGGCGTGTCCGCGCGGACGACGACCGGCGTCCCCTCCTCGTGCGCCTTGCGCAGCACCGCGTCGTCGAGCTCGTCGAGCACGAGCGGCTCCGCCGGGAACTCGATCTCACCCTCGACCGCGAGCTGAGGCACCTGCTGGCGCGTCGCGCCGAACCAGCGCTGTCTCAAACCTCGACCGTCTCTCCCGGCTCGATCGCCACGATCTCGACTCCGGACGGCGCCAGCTCCCGCAGCTGGTCGGGCGTTCCGGCGAGGAGCGGGAACGTGCCGTAGTGGCACGGGACGCACTTCGAGCACGCCGAGGAACTCGAGTGCGACCGCCGCCTCCTTCGGATCCATCGTGTAGTGGCCGCCGATCGGGAGGATCGCCACGTCGGGCGCGTAGAGGCGCTTGATCAGCTGCATGTCGCCGAACACGTTCGTGTCCCCCGCGACGTAGATCTTCGTCCCGTTCTCGACCTCGAACACGAAGCCGACGGGCTCGCCCAGGTAGACCATGTGGTCGTCGTCGATCGTGCCGCTCGAGTGCTGCGCGTGGGTCAGCGTGACCTTGACGCCGTCGAGGTCGACGGTGCCGCCCTTGTTCGGATCGCGGATCTTGTCCTCGGCCACTGCCTTCTTCATCCAGACGAGCCAGTCGGCGAGCTCGACCGGCGCGACGACCGTGCAGTCGAACTTCTTGACCAGGTCGAGGGTGTTCCCGACATGGTCGTCGTGGCCGTGCGTGATCGCGATCACGTCGATCCGCTCCGGCTCCTTCTCGTTGTCGGGGCACTTCGGGTTCGTGAGCCAGGGGTCGATGTAGACGCGCTTGCCCCCGGGCGAGTCGAAGCGGAACGTGCCGTGGCCGAGCCAGGTCAGTTGGATTTCAGGCATCTCTCTCCTTTCATGGGCGACGCGGCTGAGACTAACCGAGGCGAACGAGCCGGAAGGCCTGGACGGGCTCGCTCTTTCCCTTGAGGTCGAGCGCGCCCAGCGGCTCGAGAATCGCGCCGGTCAGCTCCGCGGCCGTGGTCGCGCCGATCACGACTTTTCCGGGCTCGGCTTCGGCCTGGAGACGCGCCGCGAGGTTCGTCGTGTCGCCGATCGCGGTGAAGCTCCGCTGCTCCAGTGCGCCGACGTTCCCGATCACGGCCGGGCCGCTGTTCACGCCCACGCGGAAGCGCGGCCACTCCGGTCGCCCGTGGGCGACGGCCTCGGACGCGTCGGCGAAGGCGAGGGCTGCGCGTGCGGCTCGCTGCGCATGGTCGGGCTGGTCGGTGGCGGCGTTGAAGACGACCATCACGGCGTCGCCGGCGAAGCGCTCGATCATCCCGTCCTCCGCCGCGACGACGGGCACGACCTCGGCCCAGTACCCGTTCAGCATCCCGACCACCTCCGGCGGCGTCGAGCGCTCGCAGTAGGCCGTGAAACCCTGGAGATCGGCGAAGAGGACGCTGACCTCCCGCTGCTCGCCTCCGAGCTCGCCCGCGCCGGGCTGCTCGCGGAGCCGGGTCATCAGCTGCGGGGACAGGTACGGGCTGAAGAGCTCGTCGAGCCGCCGCAGCTCGCCGGCGGCCTGCTCGAGCAGCTTCGCCTCCTCGTCGCTGAAGTGCTCGCGCTCGCGCAGGGTCCGGGTATCGGTCTGCTCGTTCGTGAGCGCGCTGAGCGCGCTCGCATAGCGCCGGTCGATCAGCTCGCCGGTGTGCTCCAGGTAGAGATCCTTGAAGAGCGCCGTGGTCGAACGCCTGCGCCGGTACTCCTGTCGGGCCACGAACGCGACGAGGCCGAACGCGGCGGCCATCAGGACGTGCCACTCCCACCACGAGGCGTGCCAGTTGTGGCCGAAGGCGATCGCGATCACCGCCTCGGCGAGCAGCGTGAAGGCGGCGGCGACCGCGGCAGGCATCGGAGCGGGCCGGCGGCGGTAGAGCTGGACGTAGCGCACCGCTGCGAACGCGTAGAAAGGCAGTCCGAGCGCGGCGAGCGCGTACAGCGGGCCGTGCGCCTCCTCCTCGGTCAGTGCCTGATCGAGGGGTGGGAGGTTCGACAGCGAGTAGACGCCCCACGCGCCGAGGAGCGCGAAGACGATCCCGCGCAGGAGCCACTGGCGACGCATGACGGCTGCGGAGGCCGAGGGCGAGAGGTTGAGCGCCGACGCCGCTGCGAAGATGCTTGCGATCGCGAGACCGACAGGAGTTGCGACGACGAAGCCCGCGTTCTTCTTCTCGAGCAGGACTCCCGGAGTGGCGAGCGCGTGCAGCGCCAGGAAGCCGGCGCTCGTGACGAACGCGAGGGAAACGAGGAACAGGCGGGCGTCGCCGAGCCTGCGAGCCGCCTCTCCGGCCAGGTACCCGAGCACGACGCTCAGGAGCGCCGTGATCAGGACGAGCCAGAAGTGTGCGGGATGGTGCTCCCAGTGGACGTCCAGCTCGGGCTCGCTGAGCAGGAGCCCGAGGCCGATCAGGGGCAGCGCGAGCGGGATCAGCCAGCGGGCCACGGCCGACCCTAACCCGGAAGGACCATGAGGGTCTCCGGCGAACTGCGGGCCATGCGACGCTGGCTCCCGATCACGGTGGTGCTGGCCGCGGCCGTGGCGGAGGCGATCGGACTGGGCCAGGTCGCGTTCTACCTGCTGCTCGTGGCGGTGCCGATCGTCGCCGCGAGCGCGCTGATGCTGTTCGGAGAGCTGCTCGACGCCCGGTTCGAGCCGGCGGAGTCGCTCCAGGCGCTGCTCTACGGCGTGGCGCTGCTCCTGCTCGTGGCCGGGGCTGCGGCCGGATCGCCGGCGTTCGCGCTCTCCGCGTGTCTGGCCACGTTCGCGCTCCAGGCGCTGCTCGGGCTCGGCGTCGAGCTCAGGCGGCCCGCGCTCGACCTCGACCTCCTAGAGCGGTAGCGCGTCCGCCGCGTTTCGCGCGAAGTCCACGAGCGGCTGCACGGCGAAGAACGAGCCCACGTTCACGACCATCGCGAGGAACGCCGCGCTCGAGAGCATGATCTCCCGCGGCGGCGAGCCGCCGATCGGCGACAGCCCGAGCTCCGCGGCCGGTCGCATGTACATCGACCGGATCACGGCGAGGTAGTAGTAGAGGCTGACGAGCGTCGCCAGGACGCCCACGATCACGAGCCAGTTCCAGCCCGCCTCCGACGCGGACGAGAAGACGAGGAACTTCCCCATGAAGCCGCCGGTCAGCGGGAACCCGGCGAAGCCGAGCATGAACGTCGCCATCGAGAAGCCGAGCAGCGGCCGCTCCCAACCGAAGCCGGCGAGGTTGTCGAGCGTGACCGGCTCGCCGAGCTCTCGTTCGCGCGCCACGACGACCGCGAACGCGCCGACCGAGATCGCCGAGTACGGGATCAGGTAGTAGAGGAGCGCGCGCACGCCGAGCGCGTTCGCCGAGGAGACGGCGATCAGCATGAAGCCCGCGTGCGAGATCGAGGAGTACGCCAGCAGCCGCTTGATGTTCGACTGAACGAGCGCGGCGATGTTGCCCCACGCGAGCGAGATCACCGCCAGCACCGCGACCGCGATCGTCCAGACGTCGCGCTCCTCCGGGAACGCGACCAGGAGCACGCGGTACATGAGGACGAGCGCGACCGTCTTCGTCGCTGCGGCCATGAACCCGGTGATGGGCGTCGGCGCGCCCTCGTACACGTCCGGCGTCCACATGTGGAACGGCGCGACCGACGACTTGAACGCGAGCCCGGCGAGGAGCATCGCGAGCCCGACGAGCAGGATCGGGTCGCCCGACAGGTTCTGGGCCCGCGTCGCGTCCGCGATCGCCGAGTAGCCGAGCTCCCCGGTCGCGCCGTAGATCAGCGCCGACCCGAAGAGCAGGACGGCCGAGCCCATCCCGCCGATGATCAGGTACTTGAGGCCGGCCTCCAGCGAGCTCTCGAGGTCGATCTCGATCGCGCACAGGATGTAGAGGCAGACCGAGAACCACTCGAGCGCGAGGAAGAGCGTCATCAGGTTGGCCGACTGGACGAGGAAGGCCATGCCCGCCCCGGCCGTGACCAGAAGGGCGTAGTACTCGCCGATGTGGTCCTCGCGCATGCGGGCCGAGTACGAGACGAACACGGTGAGCAGGCCCGCGCCCATGATGAGGATCTGCGTGAACGCGGCGTAGCGGTCGCGGTAGATCGCGTCTGCGACCTCCAGGCTGCCGTGCGGGGTCTGGATGTAGACGAGAGTCGCGAGCGCGGCTCCGACGATGAAGCCGAGCGCGCAGAAGAAGGCTGCGAAGGGCCGCAGGATCCAGCGCGGCATGAACGCGCCCGAGAGCAGGCAGATCGCTGCGGCGCCGAGCGCGGCCAGTGACGGCGAGATCGCGAACCAGTCGACCGACGGGGTGTTGATCATCTGTTCACGTCCGCCGTGACGAAGTCCATTCGGCCCTCGGGCGGCTGGTCGTTTGGACGCGACCGGGCGAACCCTGAGGAGGAGGTCGTTCCGAAGAGCGGTGTGTTCTCGTCGACGACACGGCCGCTGATCGCGGCGGGCCAGGCAGACAGCGCGAGCAGGCAGGCGACCAGAGGGACGACGATTCCGATCTCCGCAGGTCGCAGGTCACGCGCCGACTCGGAGACGGCGGGGCCCGGATCCTTGTGGAGGACGGCCGAGATCAGTCGGAGCATGTACATCGCGGCGAGGACGATTCCCGTTGCGCCTGCGACGGACCAGCCCCAGCCGGTGCCGAAGATGCCGGCGAGGATCAGGAACTCCCCGGCGAACGCCGACGAGCCCGGCACCGCGAGGGCGATGATCCCCGTCACCATGAGCACGGTCGCGAGTGCCGGCCGTCCGCGTGCCATGCCGCCGAGCCGATCGAAACTGCCCGTGGTCGTCCGGCGCTCGATGATCCCGGCGAGCAGGAACAGCGCAGCCGAGATCAGCCCGTGGTTGACGGTCTGGAGGATCGCACCGCTGATCCCGATCGTGCTGTTGGCGAACACGCCGATCGTGATCAGCCCCATCTGCGCGAGGCTCGAGTACGCGATCACGCCGCGAACGTCCGGGCGCGCGGAAGGCGAGGAGCGAGCCGTAGACGAGCCCGATTGCGGCGAGCGCGAGAACCACGTTGCGCCAGTCGTCGAAGGGCCCCGGGAACTTTGCGAAGCAGATGCGGATGAAGCCGAAGACCGCTGCCTTCGAGATCACCCCGGACAACACCGCGGCCACCTCGGGCGACGACTCACGGTACGCGTCCGGCAGCCAGCCGTGGAACGGGAAGAGCGGCGCCTTGATCGCGAACGCGATGGCAAAGCCGAGGAAGAGCCATGTGCTGTTGCTCGTCTTCGTCGAGATCAGGTCGAACGAGCCCTGCTGGAGCCCGAAGACGATCACCGCGGCCAGCATCAGCAGCGAGCCCGCCATCGTGTAGATCACGAACTTGACGGTCGCGCCGAGGCGTCCCGGGCCGCCCCAGACGCCGATCAGCACGTACAGCGGGATCATCATCGCCTCGAAGAAGACGTAGAAGAGCAGGAGATCCTGGGACGCGAAGACGCCGACGACGGCCGAGGTCAGGAAGAGCATCAGCCCGAAGTAGGCGCTCGGCCGCTCGCGCCCGACCCAGAAGCCGTAGGCGATGGCAGCCGCCATGACGACGACCGCGAGCCCGGCCAGCCAGAACGAGAACGCGTAGAAGCCGACGTGGTACGAGACGCCGAGGTCGCTGAACCACGTCCACTGCTGGTCGAAGTTCGGCGTCCGGCCGGCCTGGTCGAAGTTCATCTGGCCGAGCGCGGTGATCCAGAACCCGATCTCGGCGAGCGCGAACAGGAGTGCGACCGGGCCGGCGAACCGACCGAACGGAAGCAGCCAGACGAGGATCGCCCCCGCGAGCGGGAGGAAGATCAGGATCGTTGCGAGCCAGTCCGTCATCTCACTTCACCCACACGAAGACGAAGGCGAGGACGGTCACGCTCCCGGCGATCGCGAGCGCGTAGGTGCGGACGAGCCCGGTCTGGACCTCGCGCAGCCCGCTGCTCGCCCTGCGCGCGACGGCGCCGATCTCACCGAGCGAGCCGAGCACGAGCGGGCGCTCGAACCAGTCGCGCAGCGCGACCGCGAGCGCCACGGTCGGCCGGTAGAAGACCGCGTCGTAGAGCTCGTCGAAGTAGAACTTGTGCTCGAGGACGGTTCGCACGGCCCGTGCCTCCGGGACGCGCAGCGTGCGCGCCGAGAACGCGGCCCAGGCGACGGCGATCCCGGCCACGCCAAGGGCGACCGCGCAGATGCTGGCCAGCCACTCCTGAGACCCGCTCGCCTCGACGACCGACTCGACCGTCGGCGCGAGGAAGCTCGTGATCCCGTCCGTGATGCCCGGGATCTGCACCCAGCCGCCGATCACCGAGAGCACGCTGAGCACGGCCACGGCCGCGCCCATCCAGAGCCACGGCTCCGACCGGTCGGGCCGGTGCAGATGCTCCTGCGCGTAGGGCGAAGGCTCGCCGCCGAAGACGAGGAAGACCATGCGGAACGCGTAGAGGCCGGTCAGGAACGTGCCCAGCACGCCGACGACGAACAGGATCTGGCCGTACGTGCCCGCGGCGAGGGCGGAGGCGAGGATCGAGTCCTTGGCGAAGAAGCCGGCGAGCGGCGGGATCCCGGCGAGCGCGAGCGCCCCGATCAGGAACGCCCAGTACGTGTTCGGCAGGTAGCGCCTGAGCCCGCCCATCCGGCGCATGTCCTGCTCGCCGGCGAGCGCGTGGATGACGATTCCGGCGGCGAGGAAGAGCAGCGCCTTGAAGAAGGCGTGCGCCATGAGCAGGAACATCGCGTTCGCGTACGCGCCGAGCCCCGCGCCGAGGAACATGTAGCCGATCTGGGACATCGTCGAGTAGGCGATCACGCGCTTGATGTCCGTCTGGACGAGCGCGATCAGGCCGGCGAGGACGAGCGTTGCGGCGCCGAGGCCCGCGGCGAGCTCCTGGACGTGCTTCGCCGCCTCGAAGATCGGGGCGGTGCGGACGAGCAGGTAGACGCCCGCGGTGACCATCGTCGCCGCGTGGATGAGGGCGCTGACCGGCGTCGGGCCCTCCATCGCGTCCGGAAGCCACGTCTGGAGCGGAAGCTGCGCCGACTTGGCGACGGCGCCTCCGAGCAGGCCGAGCGCGACGAGGTTGACCGCCCAGGTGCCGGTCTCGCCGCCGGCCCAGTCGAACGAGGACTGGAACGAGAGCGAGCCGGTGCGCTGGATGAGCAGGAAGAAGGCGAGCGCCATCGTCGCGTCGCCGAACGCGTTCATGATGAACGCCTTCTTCGCGGCGGCGACCGCCTCGGGGCGGTGGTGGTAGAAGCCGATCAGCAGGTACGAGCTGAGGCCGACGAGGCCCCAGCCGACGAGCAGCATCAGCAGGTTCCCGCCCTGGACGAGCAGGAGCATCGAGAAGACGAACAGCGCCATGTACGCGAAGTAGCGGCGCTCCTCGTCCTCGCCGTCCATGTAGCCGATCGAGTAGCCGACGATCAGGGCGCCGACGCCGGTCACGATCAGCATCATCAGCACCGACAGCGGGTCGACGAGGACGCTGAGGCCGACGTTGAAGCTCCCGGCCGAGAGCCACGTCCAGGCGGTCGAGATCTGCTGCTGGTCGCTGTCGCTGCGGCCGATGACGCCGAAGAAGTCGACGACGGCTGCGACGAACGCGACGGCGACCGAGGCCGTGGCCAGGTAGCCGGCTCACGCGCCGCGGCAGGCGCGTTCCGCCGAGCGTGATCAGGACCGCCGCGGCAAGCGGCGAGAAGAGGCAGACCCAGGCGGCCGCGGTCACCGAGCGACCTTCTCGGGCGCGAGCTGTCGTGCGAGTCTGGCGGCGATCCCCGGGACGCGGTTCTCGTGGTCCTGGCTGGGGTCGTAGGCGGTCAGCGCGGCCGCCGGCGATCTCGAAGCGGCTCGAGATGGCCGCGAGCGCCTGCTCGAGCTGCTCGGTGTCGAGCCCGCCTTCGACCGAGAGCACGTTGGCGCGCGCCACGGACGGGTCGATCACGTCGAGGTCGATGTGGACGTAGACGGCGTCGACCCGCGTCGCGAGCTCGTCGAGCGCGGGCTCGAGCGTGTCCGCGTCGGCTCGGCGCAGCTCCGAGGCGTCCACGCGATCGACCTCGGTCGGCTCCAGGTCGCGCGCCGCGACGAGGAGCGCGTTCTCGGCCGGTACCGGGCGCAGGCCTCGATCGTGGCCCGCAGCTCGCTCCAGCCGTCGCCGAGGAGCATCGCGAGCCCCATCCCGTCGAGGAACCCGGTGATCGTCGAGTCCGGCGTGTGGAAGTCTCCGTGCGCGTCGAACCAGACGACGCCGACGTCGCGGCCGACCCCGGCCACGGTCCCGAGCGACGTGAAGCAGTTGACGGCGAGGACGAGCGGGAACCGGCCGTCCTCGACCGCCTCACCGCACCGAGGAGCGCACCGAGCGGATGACGTCGAACGAGTCCGCGACCTCGTTCGGGACCGGCCGCGGCTCGGGCCCCGGGACGACGACCGTGTCGCCCCCGATCGCCTCGGCGAGCACACCCGGCCCGCGGCTCAGGTCCGGGTGCTCGCGCCCGAGGTACCAGGGCACCTGGATCAGCCGGACGTCGCTCATCCGCGCAGCGTCGAGAGCTTGTCGACGTCGAGGTCGAGCCGGCGCCGGTGGACGGCGACGATCAGGCCGAGCCCGACGACGACCTCGGAAGCGGCGACGGCCATCACCGCCAGCGCGAAGATCTGCCCGTCCATCTGCGCGTGGTTGCGCGAGAACGTGATCAGCGCCAGGTTCGCGCCGTTGAGCATGATCTCGATCGAGAGCAGGACGATCAGCGGGCTGCGCCTGAGCATCACGCCGAGCGCGCCGATCGCGAACAGGAACGCGGACACGGCGAGGTACCAGGTGAGGTCCGGGCCCATCACTCCGCCCGAGTCCCTCCTTGTAACACAGTGTTACTAGGAGTCTTGGGCTGGTCGTCGCTGGCCTGGCTGCCGAGGACGACGCCTCCGACCGCGGCCGCGAGCAGCACGATCGACGTGATCTCGAACGCGAGCAGGTGGTCGCTGAGGAACACGCGCCCGATCTCGGACGGGCTGCCGAACGCGGCGCCGACGTCGGGCGCCTCGGACAGCCGTCCGCTCGCCTTCAGCCCGACGACGACCACGATCTCGACCATCAACGCGCCGGCTGCGGCCACCGCGCCGAGCGCCTGCCAGCTCGGCCCGCCGGCCCACGGCGCGTCGGCGTGCCGCCCGAGGTAGGCGATCACGAACAGGAACATCACCATCACCGCGCCCGCATAGACGAGCACCTGCGCCGCCGCGACGAACTCGGCCGAGAGCAGCAGGTAGAGGACGGCCAGCGAGCCGAGGTTTCCGATCAGCGCGAGCGCCGAGTAGAACGGGTTCGCGAAGCTGACGACCGCCGCGCCCGAGCCGAGGCACGCGAAGGCGGCGACGAACCACACGACCCAGACGAGGAAGTTCCCCATTACGACCGCTCCTTGTAGGCCGGGACCGGCGTGTCGTAGAGGCTGCGGTCCGCGACCGGCACGCGCTTGATCGGCTCCGCGAGCAGCATGTCCTTCGTGTAGATCAGGTCGTCGCGCGAGTACTCGGAGATCTCGTACTCCTGCTCGAGCGTGATCGCGTCGAACGGGCACGCGAGCTCGCAGTAGCCGCAGAAGATGCAGCGCGAGAGGTTGATCTCGTAGATGCGCGCGTACCGCTCGCCGGCGGAGACGCGGTTGTCGTTGGTGTTCTCGGCGGCGACGACGCGGATGCAGTCGGCCGGGCACGCAGCCGCGCAGAGCGAGCAGCCGACGCACTTCTCGAGCCCGTTCTGGTGCCGCCAGAGCCGGTGCCGCCCGCGGAAGCGCGGGTAGAGCGGGCGCTTGTACTCCGGGTACTGCTGCGTGATCGGCTTCTTGAAGATCTGCTTCAGCGTGACGCCGAAGCCCTTGAACGAGTCGAGCGGCTGCGGGCTCACGAGAACGCCACCACCAGGGCGGCCGTCACGAGCGCGTTCAGCGTCGCGACCGGGAGCAGGACCTTCCAGCCGAACGCCATCAGCTGGTCGTAGCGCAGGCGCGGCAGCGTCGCGCGCAGCCAGATGAACAGGAAGATCAGGATCAGCACCTTGAGCAGGAACCACACCGGTCCCAGCGGCGCCCACGGGCCCAGTCCAGCCTCCGAGAAAGAGCGTCACGCAGAGGCCGGAGAGCACGATCATGTTCACGTACTCGGCCATCGAGAAGAGGCCGAAGCGCATCCCGCTGTACTCGGTGTGGTAGCCGGCGACGAGCTCGGATGTCCGCCTCGGGCAGGTCGAAGGGCGGGCGGTTCGTCTCAGCGTCCCCGCCGCGAGGAAGACGAGGAGCCCGATGAACTGCGGCACGGCGTACCAGATCGTGTCCTGCTGCTCGTCGACGATCTGCGTCAGCGAGAGCGATCCGGACATCAGCACGACGCCGAGCACGGACAGCGCGAGCGCGACCTCGTACGAGACCATCTGCGCGCAGGTGCGCATCGAGCCGAGCAGCGCGTACTTCGAGTCGGACGCCCAGCCGCCGACGATGAACCCGTACACGCCGAGTGCGCCGAGGGCGAAGATCAGGATCAGCGAGATCGGGACGTCGGCGATCTCGCCGGAGATGTCGTAGCCGGCGACGTGCCAGCCCTCGCCCCACGGGATGACGGCGAAGGCGAGCGAGCGCGGTGAAGGCGGAGACGATCGGCGCCGTGATGTACAGGAAGTCGACCGCGGTCGCCGGGTAGAAGCTCTCCTTGCGGATCAGCTTCACGAGGTCGGCGATCGGCTGGAGGAGGCCGAACGGGCCCGCGCGGTTCGGCCCGTAGCGGAGCTGCATGCGCCCGAGGACCTTGCGCTCGACCCAGGTCATGTAGGCGAACATGCCCGAGCAGCACGTTGATGATCACGACCGCCTTGATCAGGTCGATCCACCAGGGCTCGTTCACGTGGACACCTCGACGTGCGTCCCGAGCTCCGTGCGCGTGCTCGACGGGGATCCGGGCGACGTCCGGGACGAAGCTTCCTGTTCACGCGCGCGCGAAGCTCGACCGAGGTGCCGTTCGAGCGCACCTGCACGGTCGAGCCGGGCTCGACGCCGAGCTTGCGCGCGTCGTCGGCCGAGAGCTCGATCTCCGAGCCGGGGCGCTGGAACTGGAGCTCGGGGATCCGCTCGACCGCCGGGCCCGAGAAGAGCGGGCGGTAGCTGACGAGGCGCAGGCCCTTGCCCGCGCTCGCGCTTCGGGGCCTTGGGCGGCGCGGGGACGTCGGCGCCTGCTGCGCGCTCCGGAAGCTCGGCCAGCTCGCCGATCGCCGGATAGTCGATCCCTCCGTAGCAGCGCTCCGACAGCTCCGCGAAGACCTGCGGCGCGTGCGGCGAGAGCTCGACGTCGAAGCGCTCGGCCAGCTTGGCGATCCACGCCAGCTCGTCCGGGCACGGCGGGATGACCGCGCGGCGCAGGCGCTGGAGCCGGCCCTCGAGGTTCACGTACGTCCCGTCGCGCTCGAGGTAGCTCGTGCCCGGCAGGACCAGGTCGGCCCAGCCGGCGACCGGGGTGCGGAACATCGAGATCGCGAGCACCCGCTCGGCCCGCTCGGCGAGCGCGCGGACGTCCGGGTTCGCGGCGGCCTCGTCGCCGGACACGATCAGGAGCTCGATCGGCTCCGGATCCGCGTCCTCGCCGTCGGCAGCCGCTGCCCAGCCGTCGGCGACTCCGCGGCCGTTCGCGGTCTCGGGGAGGTGGAACGCGCCGCTGCCGGCTTCTCGGCGAGGCCGAGCTCGGCGGCCAGGCCGGCGATCGTCGCGCCGCCGTTTCCGCCCGGGCCGGACCAGATCAGGATCGTGCGCTCGGTGCTGCGGATGCGCTCGCCGAGCTCGTCCCGGACCCTCGCGAGGCCGCCGCCCGGCTCGCCGATCTCGCTCTCGACGACCTCGGCGCCCGCGCGGCGCGCGGCCTTGATCCAGAGATCGACGATCGGAGCCCGCTCGACGACCGGATCGTCGCCGAGGATCACGATCAGCTCGGCGTCGCGGATCGCGGACAGCGGGAGCCGGAACGCGTCGAGCGCGGGGCTGACGTCCTCGGGCATGACCGCGCAGTGGGCGCCGAGGCCCTTGCGCAGGAGCTTGCCGAGCGCGTAGGCCTGCTCGGTCGTCTCCGAGCCGGAGAGCGCCGTGACGATGTTCGCCCCGCCCGCGCGAAGCAGCTCCTCGGCCTCGTCGAGCGCGGCGTCCCACGAGAGCGTCTCGTAGCGCCGGACTCCGACCTTGCGGCTCGGGTCGACGACGCGGTCGCCGGCCCGCAGGTGCGTGAAGCCGAAGCGGCCCTTGTCGCAGAGCCAGCCCTCGTCGATCTCCGGGTGGTTGCGCGAGCCGATCCGCTTCACCTTTCCCTCGCGCGTCGTCGCCTCGACGTTGCAGCCGACCGGGCACAGCCCGCAGACCGTCGGGACGTCCTGGATCTCCCACGGGCGAGCCTCGAACCGGTACTGCGTCGACGTGAGCGCTCCGACCGGGCAGAGCTCGATCACGTTCCCCGAGAACGGCGCCCGGTACGGCTGGTCCTCGAACGTGGCGATGATCGACTGCGACCCGCGCTCGCGCGCGACGAGCTGGTCGTCCTCGGAGACGTCCGACGAGAAGCGCGTGCAGCGGTAGCAGAGGATGCAGCGCTCGCGGTCGAGGGCGATCGTGGGCGAGATCGGGATCGGCTTCTCGAACGTGCGCTTCGGGAACGTGTTGCGCGTGACCGGCGGGCCCCAGCGGAACGTCAGGTCCTGGAGCGGGCACTCGCCGCCCTTGTCGCAGACCGGGCAGTCGAGCGGGTGGTTGACGAGGATGAACTCGAGCGTCGAGCTCTGGCCGTCGGCGGCCAGCTTCGAGGTCTGCGCGGTCTTGACGACCATGCCGTCGTTCGCGGTCAGCGTGCAGCCGGCCTGCAGCTTGGGCATGCCCTCGACCTCGACGAGGCACATGCGGCACGCGCCGACGGGCGCTCCGAGCCGCGGCTCGTAGCAGAAGACGGGGATCTCGATCCCGGCCGCGAGCGCCGTCTCGACGAGGCCCGTGCCCTTGGCGACCTGCACCTCGCGCCCGTCGATCGATGACAGTGACCATTTCAGCCATGCTCATCTACAACCTGTCCCCGGACCTGGTCCCGGGACATGTCCTTGCACCAGGTCCCAGGACATGGCTCATGCGGGCACCTCGGCGATCGGCAGGTGGCGGTGCAGGTCGATCGGGGCCATGACTCCTTCGACCGACGAGTTGCCGCCGTACGGGCACCCGCCCTCGTCGATGTGCGCCTCGAACTCGGCGCGGTACTTGTCGATGTAGCTCCGGACCGGCCAGACGGCGAAGTCGCCCAGCGCGCACAGCGACCGGCCCTCGACGCGATCGCACACGTTCCGCAGCAGATCGAGGTCCGAATGCTCGGCGCGACCCGACTCGATCTTCTCGAGCAGGGTGACCATCCAGCGCGTCCCCTCGCGGCACGGCGTGCACTTCCCGCACGACTCGTGCATGTAGAACTTCTCGGCGCGCAGGGCGAGCTGGACCATGCAGGCCCGGTCGTCCACGACGATGATCGCCGCCGAGCCGAGGAACGACCCGGCGGCCTGGATCGAGTCGAAGTCGGCGGGCGTGTCGATCTGGTCGGGCGTGAACACCGGCACCGACGAGCCGCCGGGGATGATCGCCTTCAGCTGACGGCCGTTCGGGATCCCGCCGCCGACGTCGTAGATCAGCTCGCGCAGCGTCGTCCCCAGCGGAAGCTCGTAGTTCCCGGGCCGCTCGACGTTGCCGGACAGCGAGTAGACGACCGTGCCGGGCGACGACTCGGGCCCGATCTTCTTGTACTCGGCGACTCCGAGGTCGAGGATGATCGGCACGTTCGCGAGCGTCTGGACGTTGTTGATCAGCGTCGGCGACCCGTAGAGGCCGGCGATCGGCGGGAACGGCGGCCGAGGCCTCGGTTGCCCGCGCTTGCCCTCGAGCGAGTCGAGCAGCGCCGTCTCCTCGCCGCAGATGTACGCGCCCGCGCCGCGATGGATGACGAGCGTCACGTCGCCGAGCACGCCCGGCGTCACGCGCCTCGTCCGCGGCCGCCTTCAAGACCTCGTACTCGGCCAGGTACTCGCCGCGGATGTAGATGAAGACGTGTCTCGACCCGATCGCGTGCGCGGCGATCAGGCAGCCCTCGATGAACCGGTGCGGAACCCGGCTCATGATCTCGCGATCCTTGAACGAGCCCGGCTCGGACTCGTCCGCGTTGGCGACGACGTACGTCGGCTTGCCCGCGGCCTCGGGCGGCTGGACGAGGCTCAGCTTGCGGCCCATCGGGAAGCCGGCGCCGCCTCGCCCGCGAAGGCTCGCGCTCGAGATCTCCTCGATGACGGCCTCGCGGCTCATGCCCCGCGCCTTCTCGAGCGTCGCGTAGCCGCCGATCGCGCGGTACTCGGCGAGCTTCGTCAGGTCGCGCTCGTCGGCTCCGGCGAGGACCATCTGCAGCTCGTCAGCCATTGCGAAGCTCCTCGACGATCGCGTGCACGTCCTCCGGGCGCGTCGGCTCCCGGTAGCGGTGGTCGAGGACGACGACCGGCGCGTAGCCGCAGCCGCCTGCGCACTCGATCGTCCTCAGCGTGACCTTGCCGTCGTCGCTCGTCTCGCCCGGCCGGATCCCGAGCTCCTCCGAGAACGCGTCGACGACCTGCTGCGCCCCGACGAGCGCGCACGAGACGTTCGTGCAGACCTCGACGACGTGCTCGCCGATCGGAGCCAGGTTGTACATGTCGTAGAACGACGCGACCGACTGCACGTGCGCCGGCGTCAGGTCGAGCGCCTCGGCCACCTCGACGAGCGCCTCCGGCGGGAGCCAGCCGCCGTACTCGTGCTGCGCGAGCCGCAGCCCGCTCATCACCGCCGACTTCTTGTCCGGGTACGGCTCGGCCGCAGCGCGGATCTCGTCCTGCAGGAGCTCACCGGTCGACCTCTCCCATGACGCTGTCCAGCGAGCCGACGATCGCGATCATGTCCGCGACGAGCGAGTCGCGCATGCAGGTCGCCGTCGCCTCCAGCGCGACGAACGACGGCGCGCGGAACTTCACGCGCCACGGCTTCGGCCCGCCGTCCGAGACGACGTAGCACCCCAGCTCGCCGCGCGGCGACTCGACGGTCACGTAGACCTCGCCCTCGGGCACGCGGTAGCCCTCGGTGACGATCTTGAAGTGGTGGATCAGCGACTCCATCGAGGTGTGCAGCTCGTGCCGCGGCGGGAGCACGACCTTGCGGTCGTCCGCGATCCACGGCCCCTCGGGCATCCCGTCGAGGCACTGCTCGATGATCCGGACCGACTCGCGCATCTCGTCCATGCGCACGAGGTAGCGGTCGTAGACGTCGCCGTTCGGATAGACCGGCACGTCGAAGTCGAGCGCGGGATACGCGAGGTACGGCTGGTCGCGGCGCAGGTCCCAGTCGACGCCCGACGCGCGCAGCACCGGGCCCGACTGCCCGAGCGCGATCGCGTCCTCGGCGGAGAGCAGGCCGATGCCCCGCGTGCGCTCGAGCCAGATCTCGTTGCGCGAGAGGATCGCCTCGTACTCGTCGAGCGCCTTCGGCATCCACTCGACGAACTTGCGGCACTCGGCCTCGAAGCCGGGCGGCACGTCCTCGGCCAGCCCGCCGGCCTGGAAGTAGCGCGTGTGCATGCGCATCCCCGTCACGAGCTCGGACAGGTCGAGCACCAGGTCGCGCTCGCGGAAGCAGTACCAGAACATCGAGATCGCCCCCAGCTCGAGCGCGCTCGTCCCGAGGAAGACGAGATGCGAGTGGATCCGGTTCAGCTCGCAGAGCAGCGTCCGCATCCAGGTCGCCTTCGGCGGGACGTCGAGCCCGAGCAGCTTCTCGATCGCGAGCACGAAGACGAGCTCGTTGTTCTGGAAGGAGACGTAGTCGATCCGCTCCGGGTACGTGATCGCCTTCCACCACGTCTTCTGCTCCATGTTCTTCTCGAAGCCGGTGTGCAGGTAGCCGATCACCGCGCGCAGCCCGACGACGCGCTCGCCCGAGAGGTCGACGACGAGCCGCAGCACGCCGTGCGTCGACGGGTGGTTCGGCCCGAAGTTGACCTGGAGGACGTCTTCCGGGTCCACGAGGTCGGCGGGAACCTGGAGCGTGGTCGGGATCGGGGCCGGGATGCGCGTCCCGCTGTAGATCTTCCGAGGCTCGGTGACCGCCATCACTCGTCTCCCGAGAACCGGACCGGCTCGCCGCCGATCGGATAGTCCTTGCGCAGCGGATGCCCCTCCCAGTCGTCCTCCATCAGGATCCGGCTCAGGTTGGGGTGGCCGTCGAAGCGGATGCCCATCAGGTCGTAGGCCTCGCGCTCGTGCCAGTCGGCGGTCGGCCAGACCTCGACCACGCTCGCCACGCTCTGACCGTCCTCGAGCCAGACCTGGACGCGGACGACGTTCGCGCCCGGGATCGCCAGCAGGTGGTAGTTGACCGCGAAGCGGGTGGGCTTCGGGTCGGGCCTGCGCGCGAAGCCCTGTGAGCTCTCCGAGCTCGAGGTCGCGCCCGGCCGCGGTTCCGTAGTAGCCGGCGACGTGGCGCTCGCCCCAGCCGAGGTAGTCGACGGCCGTGATGTCGGAGAGGAAGTTGAAGCCGTCCTCGTCGCGGAGGTGCGTGCAGGCCTCGACGATGCGGGACGGATCGACGACGAGCGTCGTCTCGCCGTACGCCTCCTTGCGCTCGACCAGCCCGGGGACTCCCTCGTACGGGCTCAGCTTGCGACCCCGCGGATCTCGTACGCGGGAGGCACGCCTGCCTTGATCTTCTCCTGGAGCCGGACGATGCCCTCGACGAGCGCCTCCGGGCGAGGCGGGCAGCCCGGCACGTGGATGTCGACGGCGACGATCTTGTCGACGCCCTGCAGGATCGCGTAGTTGTTGAACATCCCGCCGGAGCTCGCGCAGGCGCCCATCGCGATCACCCACTTCGGCTCGAGCATCTGGTCGTAGATCTGGCGAAGCGGCGCGGCCATCTTGTGCGCGACGCGGCCGGAGACGATCAGCAGGTCGGCCTGGCGCGGCGACGAGCGGAAGACCTCGGCGCCGAAGCGCGCGATGTCGTAGCGCGACGAGACGATCGACATCATCTCGATCGCGCAGCAGGCGAGGCCGAACGTGTCCGGCCAGATCGAGTTGCCCTGCGCCCAGTGCACCGCCTTCTCGACGGTGGTCAGCCCGAGCTTGGACTCGAGCTCGCCCAGCTCCTCTTCGAACACGCCCGGGCCCTTCCCCGGCATCAGCACGCGCTCCGAGTTGAGGCCGTAGTCGGCGAGCCGCTGCTTCTTCCTCACCGCCACTTGAGGGCTCCCTTCCGCCAGATGTAGACGTACGCGAGCGCGAGGATCGCGATGAAGAACCCGAGCTCGGCGAAGCCGAACCAGCCGAGCTTCTTGAGCACGACGCCGAGCGGGTAGAGGTAGACGATCTCGATGTCGAAGACGATGAAGAGCATCGCCGTCAGGTAGAAGCTGATCGTGAAGCGGTTCTGGTGCGGCGGGCCCTTGGAGACGCCGGACTCGAAGGGCAGGCTGCGCGTTCGCGTCCTGCGCGCCGGGCGCGTCGCGAAGACGAACGACATCAGGATCATGGACGCCGGAATCACGAACGCGAGCACCCCGTACATGAGGAACGGGAGCCAGCTATCGAGCATCTGCGCACCGACCGTTCCGGGCCAATTCGGCGCGTAACGTACCACGGCACGATCGGCCGCGGATTCCGCTCAACGATGCGGGTATCGGCTGTTACAAACTCTCCGGCTTTCAGGCGCGTTGAGACGGCCCGGCACGTTGCTACGATGAGACAGATGGCAACGATCGAGCAGGAAGCGCTGGTCAGCCTCACCGCGGATGCCGCGACGAAGATCCGCGAGCTGATGGCGGAGGAGCCGGCCGGCGAGGCCGAGGTGCTGCGCATCGCGGTTCAGGGCGGGGGCTGCTCGGGCTTCGAGTACGCGCTCGGCTTCGACACGGGCGCCCAGGAGGGCGACCACGAGATCGACGCGCTCGGAGTTCCGGTCGTCGTCGACCCGTTCAGCGCGCCGTACCTGCAGGGCACGCAGATCGACTTCGTCGAGGGGCTCCAGGGCGGGTTCGCGATCAACAACCCGAACGTGAAGTCGGCCTGCGGCTGCGGCCACTCCTTCCAGGTGGAAGAGGGCGCCGAGGGCGAGATGCCCGCCGGCGGCGGCTGTGGCTCGGGCTGCGGCTGACCCGGACGCTCCTCGTTAGCATCTGCACTCGGTGAGCACCGAGGGCGTCGTCGACATCACGATTCTCGGCGCGGGGCCCGTCGGGCTGTCCGCGGCGTACTACGCCGGGCATCGCGACGCGACGGTCCGGATCGTCGAGAGCCTCGAGCAGCTCGGCGGGCAGGTCGCGGCGACCTACCCGGAGAAGCACGTCTACGACGTCGCCGGGCACCCGAAGATCCTCGGCCAGAACCTCGTCGACCTCTGCGTCGAGCAGGGGCTCCAGTACGGCGCAGAGGTGATCCTCGGTGAAGAGGCGAAGTCCCTCGAGCGGCTGAGCCAGAACGGCGAGGAGATCTACGCGCTGACGACGGAGACGGGCGGGCCGTACCTGTCGCGCGCGATGATCGTGACCGCCGGCCACGGCGCGTTCGAGCCGCGCAGGCTCGGCGTCGAGGGGATCGACGAGTGGCTCGGGCGCGGCCTGCACTACGTCGTCCGCGAGAAGGCGCAGTTCTCCGGCAAGCGCTGCGTGATCGTCGGCGGCGGCGACTCGGCGCTCGACTGGACGCTCGGCCTCCAGGACACGGCCGACCTGCCGATCACGCTCGTGCACCGGCGCGACCGGTTCCGTGCGCTCGAGACGTCCGTCAACGAGGCGAAGCGGCTCGAGGACGAGGGCGCGGTTCGGATCCTGACGCCGCACGAGGTTCGCGAGGTGCACGGCGACGGCGAGATCGAGGCGGTCACGATCGAGAACACGAAGACGGGCGAGCATGGAGCGCTACGACTGCGAGGCGCTGATCACGCTGCTCGGGTTCGTGTCGCATCTCGGGTCGATCGCCGAGTGGGGCATCGAGCTCGAGGGCAAGCGCCAGCTGAAGGTCGACCCGATGACGATGGAGACGAACGTGCCGCTCGTGTTCGCCGCCGGCGACGTGGCCGGTTACCCCGGGAAGATCACGCTGATCACGATCGGCATGGGCGAGGCCGCGATCGCCGCGAACAACGCGATTGCGCAGATCCGTGGCGAGAAGGTACAGCCCAAGTACTCCACGGACTGACCGTCTGAACCCTCGATCGGGGGTCGCAAGAGGCCGGAGTGTGTGCCGATCGCACCAAGCGATGGCCCCGAACTCCGTCGAGTGCCTGGCGTGTGGCGAGCGCCGCTCGCTCGTCGCCGATGCGCACACGCATCTCGCGACCGGTGAGTGCCCGCGCTGCGGGTATGTCGGCTGGGCCCAGCCGGACGATCTGAGCGAGAAGTCGCGCCGCGCGCTCCGCGACCGGCCGCTCGAGCTGCGCAGCCTCTACTCCCGCCGCCTGCGCACCGTCTAGCCGTCGCCAGCTCGACGGCGCGCCTCGAGCGCAACTCCTGACTAAGGCGCACCCAGCCTCCTCCCCACTGCGATCCTAGTACGGAAAGGCGCACCTGTCTGTGGCGAATAGGTGCCGAGATAGACTCGGCTCAATGGACGAGCTCTGGGGTGGCGAGACGACGAAAGCGGTAGACAACTTCCAGGTCTCGGGCGAGCCGATTCCCAGGCACGTCGCCCGCTGGCTCGGGCGCATCAAGGCCGCGGCCGCACGGGTGAACGCCGATCTCGGGCTGCTCGACGCCGACAAGGCCGAGCGCATCGCAGCGGCCGGCGACCGCATCGCGAACGGCGAGCTCGACGACCAGTTCCCGATCGACGTCTTCCAGACCGGATCGGGCACCTCGTCGAACATGAACGCGAACGAGGTGATGGCCACGCTCGCCGGCGAGGGCGTCCACGCCAATGACGACGTGAACATGGGCCAGTCGTCCAACGACGTCTTCCCCTCCGCCGTGCACCTCGCCGCCCTCGAGCAGCTGACGCACGACCTCGTCCCCGCGCTCGACCGGCTCGCGCAGTCGCTCGAGGCCAAGGCATCCGAGTTCGACGACGTCGTCAAGTCCGGCCGCACGCACCTGATGGACGCGGTGCCGGTCACGCTCGGCCAGGAGTTCGGAGGCTACGCGGCCCAGGTCCGCCAGGGCATCGCGCGCATCGAGTCCACGCTCGAGCGAGTCGGACAGATCCCGCTCGGCGGCACCGCCGTCGGCACCGGCCTGAACACGCATCCCGAGTTCGCCGAGCGCGTGCGCGCACGCCTGAGCGAGGAAACGGGCCTCACGATCCTCGCGGCGGCCGATCCGTTCGAGGCCCAGGCGGCGCGGGACGGGCTCGTCGAGGCCTCGGCCGCGATGAAGGTCGTCGCGGTCTCGCTGACCAAGATCGCGAACGACCTCCGGCTGATGGGCTCGGGCCCCCGGGCGGGTCTCGCCGAGATCGCGCTGCCCGAGCTCCAGAAAGGGAGCTCGATCATGCCCGGCAAGGTCAACCCCGTCATCCCCGAGGTCGTCACCCAGGTCGCCGCGCAGGTGATCGGGAACGACACGGCGATCACCGTCGGCGGCATGCAGGGCCACTTCGAGCTGAACGTCTTCGTCCCGGTGATCGCGCGCAACCTCCTGGACTCGGTCCGCCTGCTGTCGGCGGCCACTCGCCTCTTGGCCGAGAAGTGCGTCGACGGCATCGAGGCGAACCGAGAGACCTGCGAGCACTACGCCGAGCTCACCCTCTCGGCTGCGACGGCGCTCAACCCGTACATCGGCTACGACAAGGCGACCGAGATCGTCAAGGAAGCCGCTGCCTCCGGGCGGTCGCTCAGGGAGGTCGCTCGAGAGGCCGGCGTCGACGAGGAGACGCTCGACAAGGCGCTCGACTACAGGGCGATGGCGGAGCCGCATGCAGAGGCCGCGCGTCCTTGACATCCCCAGCTAGATAGAGAATCATCTATCGGTTCGAGGGGAGGGTCGGCAGGACCGCCGGAGTTCCGGTGGATTGGCGTAGCTGTGGCAGGAACAACAGGGAAAGGGAGAGGCATGTCACTTTTGAGAGGAGGCGTCCTCGCATCGCTGGGCGCCCTGACGATCGCGTGCTTCGTCGTGATCGGCGCGAGCGCGGCGTCGTCGCCGAAGCGCGCGAAGAGCAAGTTCACGAAACAGGACCGGGCGGCGCTCGCTCGGCAGGAGGCGCGGGGCGTAACCGTCGTCTCGCTGCTGATCGCGACCCCTCGGGAGGGGACGAAGAACGTCGCGAAGAGCGTCCGCGCGCTCGGCGGGACGGTCGCGTACCGCAATGACAGGCTCGGCTACATGCGGGTGCGCGTGCCGTTCCGCAAGGCCGACCAAACCTCGCGGCTGAGCGGAATCCAGACGATCAACGTCGACACGGTCATCCCGCTCTCCGATCCGCCGCCGACGGGCTCGCAGAACCCCGATCCGCAGCCACCTCCGGGGGCGGCCACGCCGCGGGTCAACCCGTACATGCCCACGAGGGACACGGGCGCGGCCCAGTTCGTCAACGCGCACCCGACGTGGGACGGCCGCGACACGACGATCGGCATCCTCGACACCGGTGTCGACCTCGACAACCCGGTCGTCAACGTCACGAGCACGGGCCAGCGCAAGATCGTCGACTGGGTCACGTACACGGACCCGCTGACGGACGGCGACCCGACCTGGCGGAGCATGACCGCGTTCCCGCAGGTGAGCGTCGTCAACGGCGAGTTCACCGCGCCGTTCGCCGGCACCCCGCACTACGTGGGCGTCCCGCAGGACGGCACGTACCGGATCGCCCGCATGATCGAGTCCCAGCTCGGAGCGACGAGCGAGTACGGGACGGCCTGCGGCTCCGATCTCAACCGTGACGGCGACTGCACGGACTTCTTCGCCATCCTCTGGCGCGAGTCCGACAACACCGTCTATGTCGACTCGCAGAACGACAAGAACTTCACCGGCGAGCCGGCGATGCACGACTACAAGATCAGCGACGACGTCAACCACTTCGGCACGGACAACCCGGCGACGCCGGTGCAGGAGTCGGTCCCGTTCGTGATCCAGGTCGACCCCGTGAACAAGTTCGTCAACATCGGGATCGTCTCGGGCGCACACGGCACCCACGTGACCGGGATCATGTCCGGCAACAGCCTCTTCGGCGGCCAGATGAGCGGCGCGGCCCCGGGCGCGAAGGTCGCGGTCGTGCGGGTCTGCCTCTTCACGGCCGGCTGCACGTCGCACGCGCTGATCGAGGGGATGATCTACGTCGTCGAGACCGACCACGTCGACGTCGTGAACATGAGCATCGGCGGCCTGCCGGCGCTCAACGACGGCAACAACACGCGGGCGGTCCTCTACAACCGCCTGATCGAGGACAACGACGTCCAGATGTTCTTCTCCGCGGGCAACGACGGCCCCGGCGTGAACACGATCGGCGACCCGGCGGTCACGTCGAAGGCGATGGCGGTCGGCGCGTACATCACGAAGGAGACCTGGCAGCGGAACTACGGCTCCGACGCCAACTTCGTGGACAACCTCCATCCGTTCAGCTCGAGAGGCCCGGCCGAGGACGGCGCGTTCAAGCCGAACATCGTCGCTCCCGGAGCCGCGATCTCCTCGACGCCGCTGTGGCAGAACGGCGCGCCGGTCGGCGGGACGTACGACCTCCCGCCCGGCTACGCGATGATGAACGGGACGTCGATGGCGTCACCGCAGGGCACAGGCGCCGCGGCGCTGCTGATCAGCGCCGGCAAGGCACAGCACCGCGGGATGTTCTGGCGTCCTTCGCAGCTGCGCATGGCCATGAACTCGACGGCCCGCTTCATTCCGGGGTACACCGCGAACGAGCAGGGCAACGGCCTGATCGACGTCGGCAAGGCGTGGGGCCTGCTCAGGAACAACCTCGAGCCGGTGAACATCACGTCCCGCGTCGAGGTGCACACGCTCCTCAGTGACTTCCTCGCCGATCCGGGCCACGGTCCGGGCATCTACGACCGCGAGGGCGTCACCGTCGGGCAGAGCTACGCGCGCACGTACACGTTCACGCGCACGTCCGGCCCGGACAGGCCCGTGCTGTACCACCTCGACTGGGTCGGGAACGACGGGACGTTCAGCACGCAGAACAACGTGCTGCTCCGGCCGGGCGTGCCGACTGACGTCGACGTGAAGGTCAACCCGCAGACGAGTGGGATCCACTCGGCGATCCTGCAGCTCGACAACTCGTCGACCGACGGGGTCGACTACGAGACGATGAACACGGTCGTCGCCCCGGACGTCTTCACGGCGGCGAACGGCTACACCGTCACGAAGACCGGGATGGCCGGACGGAACCACGTGGATCGCTACTTCTTCCGCGTTCCGGCCGGAGACCCGGTGCTCAAGGTCGACCTGGCCGGCCCCGACGGTACCCCGGGCACGGGCCAGGTGCGGTTCCTGCGCTTCCATCCGTGGGGCCTCGGCGTCGACTCGAACGCCAGCACGTCCTGCTACGCGCCGCCGGTCGCCGGCTGCGCGACGGGCAGCCCGCTGAGCCGGACGGTCGACGGCGCCGACGCGGGTGTCTGGGAGGTGACGGTCGAGGCCAGGCGCACGTCCGACACCGCCTGGGCGCCGTACACGCTCACGGCGTCGCTCTACGGCGTCGCGGTCACGCCCAATCCGGACGTGATCGCCGACGCGACCGTCGGCGTGCCGGTGACACGGTCGTACTCGCTCCAGAACAACTTCGCGTCGTTCACGGGGCAGGCAGTGGGCTCGCCGCTCGGCAGCGCGCGGAGGGGCGTGTTCACGATCGCCAACCACACGCAGCAGGAGTACACGACCAACATCCCGGCCGGCTCGACCTCGTTCCGCGCGACGATCGGCGGACCGTCCGACCCGGCCGCGGACCTCGACCTCTTCGTCTACCAGTGCTCCGACTCGTCGTGCACGACCCGCACGCTCAGGGGTCAGAGCGCGGACGGGGACGCGGAGGAGTCGGTCACGATCGCGAACCCGGCGGCCGGCACGTGGCTCGTGCTGATCGACGGCTTCTCGGTCCCGTCGGGGTCGACGACGTACAACTACGTCGACATCTTCGCCAACGCCGGGCTCGGCTCGGTGGCGGTGAACGATGCGAACGCACCGCGTCCAAGCGGCTCGTCGTGGACGGTTCCGGGCTCCGTGACGGCAGGCGCCGTCCCCGAGGCCGGCCGCGTCCTCCTCGGAGCGGTCAACGTGATGACCGACGCCGGCGTGAAGGTCGGCTCGAACGAGGTCGTCGTCGAGCACGTCTCGCCGTAGACGCACCATGCATGACCGGAGGGGGCCGTGATCAGGGCGGCCCCCTCCTCCACCACGGGGGTCTTGTCAGTCTTTATGGATTCGCCTAGATTGCCGGTGAATTGAACCGTCGCGGAGGCGACGTGAGGGAGGGGACTTGAGAAGCAAGCTGCATGTACGTCTTCTGCTGGTCGGTGGCCTTGGCGCCGCGCTGATCGCGGGTGCCGTGTTCTTGCCTCGCTCTGCCTCGAGCAGCGCGCCCGTTGCGAATTCGGTGCTCAGTCACGCTCTCGACGTCGAGCTCGGACGGGCCCCGGCAACACGGCACGAGCCGGGCCTCTCCTCGAGCGTCATGTACTCGC
Source organism: uncultured Actinomycetes bacterium (assembly GCA_963742635.1). Lineage (GTDB taxonomy): Bacteria > Actinomycetota > Thermoleophilia > Gaiellales > Gaiellaceae > VAXT01. Next base: position 47,502 of record CAVUMW010000019.1, on the reverse strand, counting down.
TCCTCGACCAGACCGGAGCACTCGGTCGCCGCGCCGAGCGCGCCGGGTTCAGGCCCCCTCCGATCGAGATCGCCGGCACCGAAGGCTGCAGCAACGAGTTCACCGGCAACGGGCAGACGAACACACGCGTCACCCAGGACTGCTCGCTCCGCTCTCAGGCAGGTGAGCAGATCGCCGTCAACCCTCTCGACCCGAACAACATCCTCGTGGGCCAGAACGACGCCCGTACCGGTTACAACCACTGCGGATACGCCTGGACGCTCGACGGTGGGGCGCACTGGGGCGACGAGACTCCGCCGTTCTTCCAGGTCCCGCTCCTCGACAAGCACGCCGCCGAGGCTTGTTCGGACCCGACGGTCGCCTGGGACTCGCAAGGTGACGCCTACATCGCGAGCACGATCTACAGGGTCGGAGCTCCGGAGAACGCGGTCGTCGTCGCGAAGTCCAACCCCGGCATCCACGGCGTGTACTTTCACTCGCCGGACGCGCAGGGTGGGTTTCAGGAGTACCGCGCGATGCCGATGGGCGTCGTCAGCAACGAGGACGTGGGCTTCCAGGACAAGCCGTACGTGGTCGCGGACGCGAGCGCGTCGAGCCCGAAGCGCGACTGGGTGTACGTCACCTGGACGCGGATCGGTCCCGAGCAGGAGGATTCCCCCGGCGGGGTCCGCGAGGTCTTCCCGATCATCTTCAGCCAGTCCGAGGATGGCGGTGTCACCTGGTCGGCACCGATCGAGATCAGCGGCGAGGCCGAAGGCGTCTGTCCGACCGAGTGCAACCTCGACCATGCGTCGCGCCCATTCGTGGGGCCGGACGGCACCATCTACGTCTCCTTTGGGAACGACAACGCGATCGACGGCGGCTCGCAGATCCTGATGGTCAAGTGCCCTGCTGACGCGGACTGCACCCAGGAAGAGGCGTGGACCGAGCCCGTCATCGTCTCGAACCTCGTCGGCGGCGAGCCGGTCGGTCCCAGCGACGCGGGCTGCCCGGTGGCGCTCCAGTGCCTCCCGCCGAACTCCTACCGGATGTCCGAGGCGAACTCGGTCTCGAACTCGGTCGACGACCAGGGTCGGGTCTACGTCGTCTGGGCCGACTTCCGGAACAACACGAATCAAGGCTGCACGGGCTCGGCGATGACCGCGACCTCGCCTTGCGACAACGACGTCTTCTACTCGTACTCGACCGACGAGGGCGAGACCTGGAGCGACCCGATCGTGATCACGCCGCGCTCGACCGCGCGTTTTGGCGAGACGGCGCAGTGGCAGCCATGGAGCGAGGTCACGCCTGACGGAAGTCGGCTCTTCGTCGCGTTCTACGACCGTTCGTACGGCAACTGCGAGTCGGCCGGCTGCAACGACATCACGCTGGCCGAGGTCGACAACCCGGCGTCTGCGAGCCCGACCTTCGACTACTCGCGCGTGACGACTGCGTCGATGCCGAACATGACGACCGCCGAGAATCCGATCGAAGCCGGGTTCCTCGGTGATCGGATGTCGTTGAGCGTCGACGGCCAGGGACGGGCGCATGTGGTCTGGGCAGACACGCGCGCGCACGCAGGCTCGGTGCCGGAAACGGACGTCTACTACGCACGCGTCCCTGCGGCCGGGCCGCCGCCGCCTCCGCCTCCGCCTCCTCCCCCCGTCCCGCCTCCTCCTCCTCCTCCTCCTCCTCCTCCTCCTCCTCCACCTCCACCTCCTGCCCCACCACCACCTCCACGGGTGCGCTGCGTCGTGCCACGCGTCGTCGGCCGCTCGTTGACGCGTGCCCGCTCACTGCTTCGGCGCGCACACTGCAGCGTCGGTCGGGTCACGCGCGTTCGGTCGCGGGCCCCACGAGGACGCGTGCTTCGTCAGTCCAGGCGGCCCGGGTTGAGGCTGGCGAAGGGAGCGAGGATCGGCCTGCTCGTCAGTGCCGGTCGCCGGTGAGCAGCTAGGAGCCCGCTACCCGAGGAGCGCGCCGGCAGGCACATCGGAAAACCTGACTCAACCAGGCCGGTTCGTGATGTGGACGAATACCTTCTCGTCGCTGCCGCACTCGTTGCGCAATGCCACCTGGCCGGAGCGGCCCTGGCCTTTCCAGGACACCTCCGAGTCGTTCTCCTCGAGCTCGTCGAACAGGATCGTGAACCCGGCCGCGTCGAGCTCGCGCTTGAAGTCGTCGTGCGCGGCCTCGACATCGCCGTCGAAGTACCCCTCGACGACGGTCGTCGGCCCCTGTTGCGACTCCTGCGTGTACGTCACGTTCTCGATCTGTGGCCAGCCCTTGGGGAGGTCGGGCGCCCCGCTCAGTGCGGGTTTCGTGCATGCCGCCTCGGCTCTCGTCTCCAGACTCGGTGCTCTTGCCGTCGCTGCCGCCACAACCGGCCAGGAAACAGGCGAGAACAGCCAGAATCGCCCAAGATCGAGTTGCACGCACGGGTCTCCTTTCGTTGGGGAGCGACCACTCTATTTCGCAAGCCTGAAGGTTCCTTAAGAACGTTCGACTTGGCAGCGCGAAAGACACTTTCGTATATTGCTATGCATCCAAGACCGCCGGCCGGGGGGTCTGGCGGGGAGGGAGAGGAGAATGAAGAAAGCCCTACTAGGCTTGCTTCCGCTGGCGGCTCTTGCTGCGCTCGCGGTCGCGGGCTCAGCCCTGTTGCCGCAAAGCGCGAGCAGCAACTCGCCGATCGGCAGCAAGATCCTCGCGCACAAGCTCGCCGTCGAGCTCGGCAACGGAGAAAGCGCGGGGCAAGGAGATGCCCGTTTCGTCGGGCATCATGTACACGCTCTACGACGCGGCCGGCATCCTCCAGCGCCGGGCTGCGCAGAACCCGGGCGCGATGCGCGCGCTCGGCGGTGGTAACCACGGGATCTCGAGTCCGAACACCGAGGGGTGTCAGAACGTCTTCCACGGCCACGGCATGACGAACACCCGCGTCAACCAGGACTGTTCGTTGCGGCGCCAGGCCGAGGAGACGATCCAGCTCAATCCGACGAACGAGAAGAACATCATCGCCGGCCAGAACGACTCCAGGATCGGCTTCAACCACTGCGGCTACGACTGGAGCTTCGACGGCGGCAAGCGCTGGGGCGATCAGGTTCCGCCCTTCTGGCAGTTCGTCCTGCTCGACGGTCACACGGCGGATGCGTGCAGCGATCCGACGCTGGCCTGGGACTCGCAGGGCAACGCGTATGCAGGCGGTGTGTTCTTCGACCTCAACAGCGGCGCCAACGCCGTGCTCGCGATGAAGTCGAACGCGCCGAACGGCGGAAGCTTCTACCACTCGCCGGATCCGACGGGCGGCTTCCAGGAGTACCGCGACACTCCTGCGGGCGTAATCGCGAACGACGACGGCAACGAGTTCGCGAACGACAAGGAGCTGATGACCGCGGACTCGAATCCGTCCAGCCCGAAGCACGACAACGTCTACATGACGTGGACGCGGTTCAACGCCCAGAACCACAGCCCGATCTACTTCAGCCAGTCGACGGACGGCGGCGCCACCTGGTCCGATCCGATCGAGATCAGCGGCTCCGACCCGAACATCTGCCCGCTGGGCGGCGGCGCCTGCAACGACGACCAGGGCTCCGACCCGGTCGTCGGGCCCGACGGCACGATCTACGTCTCGTTCTCGAACGGGAACGTGCCCGGGAACGGCATCGAGCAGGTGCTGAACGTGACCTGCCCGGCCAGTGCCGACTGCAGCAACCAGGCGAGCTGGACGGCCCGACGAAGGTCGGCGACATGATCTCGACGCAGCCCGTCGGCCCGCCGAGCCAGAACGGCTGCCCGAACAGGCAGTGCCTACCGCCGAACGGGTACCGCGCTCCCGACGAGACGACCGTGACCAACTCGGTCGACCGGAACGGGAACGTGTACGTCACGTGGGCGGATCACCGCAACAACACGAACCCGAACTGCGAGCTGGGCGCGGCCGGCGGCGGATCCTCGCCGTGCGACCACGACATCTTCTACGCGTTCTCCACCGACGGAGGGTCGACGTGGAGTGACACGAGGGACGTCACGCCACGCTCGAGCTTCGGCGAGACCGCACAGTGGCAGCCGTGGAGCGACGTGACGAACGACGGCTCGCGGCTCTGGGTCGCGTTCTACGACCGCCATCACGGCAACTGCGAGACCACGGGTTGCAACGACATCACAGCCGCGCAGATCAGGAACCCGGCTTCGAACCATCCGCACTTCAGCTACACGCGGGTGACGACGAGCTCGATGCCGAACCTGACTCCGGCGAACAACCCGGTGCAGGCCGGCTTCCTCGGCGACTACATGTGGGTCACCACCGACCATCACGGTGACGCGCACGTCGTCTGGGCGGACACGCGCCCGATCAGGGGCGACGCTCCCGAGGAGGACGTCTACTACGCGGAAGTGCATCGAAGCGGAGGCGGCCACTAGTCCTCCCTGACGAAAGAGGGTCGCCCCCCGAGGCGACCCTCTTTCCGTCTAGTACGCGACTGCGCCGCGACCGGTTTCGGCCGCGTGCCGCTGCTCGTCTGCTCGGTAGCTCGATCTCACGAGCGGTCCTGAGAAGACCGAGCCGAAGCCGAGTGCCTCGCCCTGCTCGCGGAACCAGCGGAACTCGTCCGGGTGCACCCAGCGGTCGATCTGCGCGTGCTTCGCGGACGGCTGGAGGTACTGGCCGATCGTGACGACGTCGACGCCGTTCCCGCGGAGATCGCGCATCGTCTCGACGACCTCGTCGTTCGTCTCGCCGAGCCCGACGATGATCCCCGACTTCGTCAGGACGGGGTAGTCGGCGACCTCCTTCGCGCGCGCGAGGAGCCACAGCGCCCGGTCGTAGTCGACCTTGGCGCCGCGCATCTTCCGGTGCAGGCGGCGCACGGTCTCGATGTTGTGGTTGAAGACGTCCGGCCGCTCCGCGAGCACGATCTGGAGCGCCTGCTCCTCGTGGCCGAGGAAGTCCGGTGTCAGAACCTCGATCGTGGCCGCGGGCACCTTCGCCTTCAGCGCCCGGATCGTCGCCGCGTAGTGCCCGGCGCCCTTATCGGGCAGGTCGTCGCGGTCGACCGAGGTGACGACGACGTGGTTGAGGCTCATCTGCGCGGCCGTGTGCGCGAGGCGGAGCGGCTCGAGCGGGTCCGGGCGGATGCTCGGGCTTGCCCGAGTTGACGTAGCAGTAGCGGCAGGCGCGCGTGCACGTCTCGCCGAGGATCTGGAACGTGGCCGTGCCGCGGCCCCAGCACTCGGCGATGTTCGGGCAGCGGGCCTCCTCGCAGATCGTGAGCAGGTTCTGCCCGTGGATCAGCTTCTTGACGTCGAAGTAGCGCGAGTCGGCGCTCGGCGCGCGCACCTTCATCCACTCCGGGCGGCGGGGCCGGCCCGCGACGGGAAGCGACTTCTCCACGTCTGTCAGTCTATGGATGGTGGCACCCGAGGCGCCGCTCGAGAGCACGAAGTTCGGTCTTCGCCCAGGCGGCGAGGGCTGGTTCGTGATGAACGCGAAGGACAGCCGCTGGCGCGACACTGGGACGTTCGGAGCCTTCTGCAACTTCGAGGGCAAACGCCGCTTCCCGGGCCTCGGGATCAACCTGAACGTCCTGCCGCCCGGGCAGCCGATGGGCCTGTATCACCGCGAGAACGCCCAGGAGGACTTCCTCGTGCTCGCGGGCGAGTGTCTCCTGCTCGTCGAGGGCGAGGAGCGGAAGCTGAAGACGTGGGACTTCTTCCACTGCCCGCCGGGGACGGAGCACATCATCGTCGGCGCCGGCAAAGAGCCGGCGGTCGTGCTGGCCGTAGGCGCCCGAGGCCGGCGGAGAAAGGGGCTCGTCTACCCGGTCTCGAAGGTCGCGCTGAAACACAAGGCGGGAGTCGAGCAGGAGACGACCGACCCTTCCGAGGCGTACGGGGGCTTCGCAGACTGGAAGCGCTCGCTCTACCAGGAAGGCTGGCTACCCGATCTGTAGCCGCTCTCGGCAGGTCGCCAATGACAACGGCAAGCGTCCGATAGCGGAGACGTGCCGTCGAGTTTCCGCTCTCGCGGAGCAACTCGGGTTGACTCGGCCCAGCTACGAGCAGGTACGGACAGTCGTCCATCAACTCCGCAGCTCGAAGCGCGATCCCTCGATCGGCCAGGTCCTCTTGGACATCGACCTGCGTCGGCGTCATCCGGAGGCCATCGTCGGCGCTCTCTCCGGAACGGCGCCTCGCCTTCCCAAGTAACAGACTGTTACAAAGGGTCTTATGGGGTGGCGGGGACTTGCTCGATGCCCTGCGCTTTGCCGGAGCTCGTCGCGCCGGTCGGCTTCGCGGTCAGCCGCTCGTGAAGCGGCTGTGGCCAGAGGCCTGCGCCTTCGTCGGCCGGCAGCTCCTCGAAGCTGAGCCCGAACACGTCCTCGAACCCGGTTGCGGCGTGCGGGCGGAGCTCGTCGACGGAGATCGGCCGGCCGAGCTCCTCGGCGATCGTCGTAAACGACGCGTCCTCGAGGCCGCACGCGGTGATCCACTCGGTGAACGGCGCCGTGTCCAGGTCGACGTTCAGTGCGTAGCCGTGAGTCGTCACCCACTTCGTGATGTGGACGCCGATCGAGGCGATCTTCCTCGGCACCGGCTTCGTCTCGACCCAGATCCCGGTCAGCCCCTCGATCCGCGTCGCCTCGACCCCCACGGCCGCGAGCGTGCGGATCAGCGCCTCCTCGAGGTCGCGGCAGTAGCGCTTGACGTCCTGACCGTGCCGCGTCAGGTCGAAGATCGGGTAGCAGACGAGCTGGCCGGGGCCGTGGTAGGTCGACTTGCCTCCGCGGTCGGTCTCGACGATCTCGACCTCGGCTCCTTCCGGAACGTGCAGCTCGCCTTCCTCGGTGCGCCGCCCGAGCGTGATCACCGGCGGATGCTCGAGCAGCAGCAGCGTGTCGGGGATCGCGCCCTGAGAGACCGCCGCCGCCAGCGAGCGCTGCAGGTCCCAGGCTTCGAGGTAGGGAACGCGTCCCAGGTTGAACAGGTAGGCGCCTCTGGTCACGCGCTGAGCCTAGTCGGTGTCGATCAGCTCGCGCGCCCGGTCGAGATCTTCCGGCCGGACGAGGACCTCACGCGGCCCGAAGGCCGAAGCCGCCGCGTCCGCCATCCCGGCCGCGAAATCCGTCCTCTGCTGGATCGATTCGATCCCCTCCGTCCGGAGCAGGGCGATGATCGTGTCGGCCGCGAACTCGTCCCCGACGATCGTCAACCGGACGAGCTCAGTGCTCACGGCCGTCCAGCACGATCGTCCAGCGCTCGATACGCACGGGACGGAGCATGCCATTGATCCACCAGGGATCGGTCGCGAACAGATCGCGCACCGCCTGCTCGGACTCCGCCTCGATCACGTGCATCGTCTCGCGGTCGCCCTCGAGCGGGCCGCCGAGGATGATCGAGCCCCTGTCGACGAGGTCGTCCATGAAGCGAGCGTGGTCGTCCCAGCCGTCCTGCTCCCGCATGTCGCGTCTCCAATCCCAGGGCCCGCCGCGCTCGAGCCGCAGGACGAAGTAGGGCACTACTCCTCGCCGATGATCGCCTTGGCGGTCTCGAGGTCCTCGGGCTTGACGAGGATCTCGCGGGAGCCGCTCATGGCGCCGCTGCCGCCGATGCTGCCAGCGCCGGTGTCCGTCGGCCGCTGCATCGACTCGATCTTCTCGAACTTGAGCAGCGACTGGATCTGGTCGGCCTCGATCTCGTTCAGGACGACTGTCAGCGTGACGAGGTCCACTAGTACGCGACTTCGTCCCAGGTCTCGAGCGCTTCCTTCAGGTCCTTCAGGAAGCGGCCCGCGAGCGCTCCGTCGACGAGGCGATGGTCGTACGTGAGCGTGATGTTCATGATCGGCCGGATCGCGATCACGTCCTTGCCGAAGGAGTCCTGCACGACCCAGGGGCGCTTGACGAGCGCGTAGGTGCCGAGGATGCCCGCCTGCGGCTGGCTGATCACGGGCGTGCCGTGGAACGTGCCGTAGCCGCCCGGGTTCGTGATCGTGAACGTGCCGCCCTGCACCTCGTCTGGGGTCAGCTTCTTGTTGCGGGCGCGGTCCGCGATGTCGGTCACCGCCTGTGCCATCCCGAGCAGGTTCAGGCCCTCCGCGTGCTTGACGACCGGGACGATCAGCCCCTTCCCGTCGGCGAGCTCGACCGCGAACCCGAGGTTGACCCACGGCCGCGTGACGATCTGCTCGCCCCGGATCTCGCCGTTGATCCACGGGTACTTCTTGAGAATCTCGACGACCGCGCGGGCGACGAAGATCAGGTACGTCGGGTTGACGCCGTAGGTCTTCTGGTACTCGGGCTTGAGCGCGTTGCGGATCTCGACGACGCGGGACATGTCGACCTCGATCGCGCTCGTGACGTGAGCGGCGGTGTCGAGGGAACGGCGCATGTGCTCGGCGATTCCGCGGCGCATCGCGTTCATCGGCTCGAGCTGCTCGCCGGCCGTCGCGGCCACCGGCTCGGGGGCCGGAGGCGGAGGAGGCTTGGGCGGAGCCTCGGCGGTGGGCGCCGGAGCGGGTGCGGCAGGGGCCGGTTCGGGGGCGGCGGGCTCCGGAGCGGCCGCAGGCGCTTCTTGCGGAGGCGCGGCTGGTGGCGCCTCCTGCGGAGCGGCGGCCGGCGGGCCGGACTCGACGAAGTTCAGGATGTCCTTCTTCGTCACGCGCCCGCCGCGGCCCGTGCCCGGGACGCTCGAGACGTCGACGCCGTGCTCGGAGGCGATTCGGGCGACGACCGGCGAGACGAAGCTCTTGCCGTTCTGCTGGGCCTCGGCCGGCGTTGTTGCAGGCGTGGTGGGTGCGGGCTCAGGTGCCGGGGCCGGCTCGACGGCCGGTGTCTCCGCGGGCTGGACGACCTCCTCGGCCGCAGGAGCGGGCGCCTCGGGCTCCGGCTCCGCGGCAGGAGCCTCGGCGGGAGCACCGGCCTCGCCGCCGATCACCGCGAGCTTCGTCCCCACGTCCACGGTCTCGCCCTCCTGGACGAGGATCTGCGTCACGACTCCGCTCGCCGGGCTCGGCACCTCCGTGTCCACCTTGTCCGTCGAGATCTCGAGCAGCGACTCGTCGGCGGCGATCTCCTCGCCCACCTGCTTCAGCCACTTCGTGATCGTCCCCTCCGAAACGGAGACGCCCATCTGGGGCATGACGACGTCGACGGCCTCGGTCGTGGCCATCAGTACTCCGCGAGCTCCTTCAAGCCCTTGACGACGTCCTCGACCTGCGGGATGAATGCCTTTTCGAGCGGCGGCGAGAACGGCACCGGCGTGTCGGGCGCCGCGATCCGCATGATCGGCGCGTCGAGATGCTCGAACGCCTCCTCGGCGATCGTGGCCGCGATCTCGCCGCCGAAGCCGCCCGTGCGCGTGTCCTCGTGCAGCACGAGCACCTTCGACGTCTTCTCGGCGCTCTCGAGCACGGCCTTTCTGTCCCAGGGGATCAGCGTCCGCAGGTCGAGAATCTCGACCGAGACGCCGTCGCTCTCCAGCTCCTTCGCCGCGTCGTCGGCCGTGTGCACCATCGCGCCCCAGGTGACGACCGTGACGTCGTCCCCCTCGCGGTGTGTGCGCGCCTTGCCGAACGGGATCGTGTAGCGCTCCTCGGGCACGTCGGCCTTGATCCGGCGGTACAGGTGCTTGTGCTCGAAGTAGAGGACCGGGTTCGGGTCCTCGATCGCCGTGATCAGGAGCCCCTTCGCGTCCTCGGGGGTCGCCGGGCAGACGACCTTCAACCCCGGGATGTGCGCGAACGAGCTCTCCGGGTTCTGCGAGTGGAACGGGCCGCCGGAGAAGCCGCCGCCGGACGGGAGGCGGACGACGATCGGCACCGGCGTCCCGGCGCGGTAGCGCTGCTTGGCGGCGACGGTGACGAGCTGGTCCCACGCGCACGAGATGAAGTCCGCGAACTGCATCTCGGCGACGGGGCGCATGCCCATGATCGCGGCGCCTGTGCAGCTGCCGACGATCGCCGTCTCCGAGAGCGGCGCGTCGATCACGCGCCAGGCCCCGAACTCCTCCTGGAACCCGAGTGTGACCTTGAACGCGCCGCCGTAGACGCCCACGTCCTCTCCGATCACGAACACGCGCTTGTCGCGGCGCATCTCCACGCGGAGACCGTCCGAGATCGCTTGCAGGTAGGTCATTTCGGCCATCAGGAGCTCACTTGTGGTGGGGCGTGTCGAGGTCTTCGGGCGTTGCGAACACGCCCTCGCTGAGGGTCGATGGATCGGGCAGCGGCGACTCGTCGGCGCGGTTGATCGCGTCCGCGAGCAGCTTCTTGACGCTCGCGCCGATCTCGTCCTCCTCGTCGTCCGTCAGCGCGGCGTTCTCGCGCAGCCAGCCGCGGAAGCGCTCGATCGGGTCGCGCTTCGCCCACTCCTCGAACATCTCCTTCGGAACGTAGAAGGCGTCGTCGTGCACCGCGTGGCCCTCCATACGGAGCGTCATCGACTCGATCAGCGTCGGGCCGCCGCCCTCGCGCGCCTTCTCGATCGCACGCTTGGTCTCGCGGTAGACGGCGAGCACGTCCGTGCCGTCGAGCACGACTCCCTCGAAGCCGTACGCCTGTGCGCGGTCGGCGAGCGTCTCGCACGCGTACTCGAGGTGCGTCGGCGTCGAGTAGGCCCACTGGTTGTTGTCGCAGATGAACACCACCGGGAGCCGGCGGACACCCGCGAGGTTCATCCCCTCGTGCGTGTCGCCGCGCGCCGATGCGCCCTCTCCGAACCAGGCGAGCGCGACGCGCTTCTCCTCGCGAATCCGGAAGGCGAGCGCGCAGCCGACCGCGACCGGGAGCATCGCCGGCAGGTGGCTGACCATCGCCAGCAGCCCGAGCCTCGAGTCGGCCATGTGCACGTTGCCGTCGCGGCCTCGCGTCGGGCCGTCGGCGCGCCCCATGTACTGGGCGAAGATCCTCCAGGGCTCGACGCCGCGCGTCACGTGGACGCCCATGTCCCGGTGCAGCGGCGTGCCGACGTCCTCCTGGCCCATCGCCGTCGCGACGCCGACCGACGAGGCCTCGTTCCCGCGGCCCGTGTAGAAGGAGCCGGGGATCTTGCCCTGCTTGTAGAGGATGTGCCCGCGCTCCTCGATCCCGCGCGTGATCAGCATGTTGCGGTACATGCCGAGCAGGTCCTCGCGGTCGAGGCCCGCCTCGCGGATCTCGTGCAGGGAGCTGACAGGCTCAGCTTCGCGGGCGATCGCCACGGACGAGACTCTAACGACTGGGGTCTACGGCAAGGGCGAGTCTCACCAGTCGCTGCGCACGCCGAAGTAGATGAGCGACCCGAAGAGCGGGAAGATGACGATCACGGCGACCCACAGCGCCTTCGAGCCACCAGTGAAGTCCGGGTTGCGGAAGACGCTGAGCAGGGCGGCAAGCGCGAGGATCACAGACAGTGCGGCAAGGACCCAGAAGCCGCCGGCGAGCAGCCCGACGGCGAGTGTCGCTGCCTCGATCATGCGAACTCCGAGGAACCACGGTACGCCCGCGACTGGGCGTACGAGCTCAGGTCGAGCACCAGGCCGAGCCCGACGAGGATCCAGCCGGCGACGTGGATCCCGCCGACCGGAGCGTCGACGAGGACGAACATCAGCGTCGTCCAGGGCAGGAAGATCAGGCCCAGGAGCGGCAGCAAGAAGCCTGCGAATGCTCCGTCCACCCAGGGTGAGAAGAGCCAGAGGAGCAGCAGCGCGAGTCGAGGGGAGAGAACAGCGATCAGTGCGAACAGGCAGGGCATCTCACGTACCTCCTCTGGCTTGAGGCGAGTCCGGCGCGGACCCGAAGGCCCGCGCCGTCATCAGCCTTGGAGCGTTATTCGAGCGTGTAGACGTCCTTCCAGCGCACCGTGAGCGCGTAGAGGACGACGATCTCGAGGGTGATCACAGTCAGTGACCAGAGCGGATACTGGGCGTTGCCCAGGAAGCTGAGCTGGCTCAGCAGGTTGATGAAGAGAAGGATGATCGTCAACCAGCGGGCCCAACCGCTCTTCGCCGCGAGCCCGAGCGCTGCGAGGAACAGCAGGACTCCCCAGAACAGCATGATCCAGCCCCATGTCGAGACATCGAACAGGAAGACCTGCTGCCGGGTGACGACGTAGTAGTTGTCCCGGATGATCGCGATCAGCCCTTCGAAGAACGTGATCGCGCCGATAAACGCCAGCATGATTGCCGCGAAGCCGATCCAGCCGGTCCATTGCGAGGACATGTCCCGGCCTGAGTCCATCGTGCTCATGCACAGCTCCTTTCTCGGCCGCCGCGGCCGCGAGGGGCCCGGAGCGGCGCTACGGGGGTCAGATGTCCAGTATCTCCTTCTTCTTGGCCGCGAACTCCTCGTCCGTGAGGATCCCCTGCTCGTGCAGCTTCGCCAGGTCCTGAAGCTGGGCGGTCATGTCCGGCTGCGCCGGTGCGGCCTGGGGCGGCGGAGCCTGTTGCGGCTCGTCGTAGCCCTGATCGTCGTACATCGCCATCTGGCGGCGAGACGTGCGTCGTGAGGTGCGGCGGGCCACTCTGCGACTTGGTCCGAACATCGGTTCCTTCCTTTCGTGTTTGAGCCGATTCTTCCTCGTTTTACGACTCGGAGGGCGTGAGCGCGTCCGCCTCTTCAGCCGCGATCAGGCCGACGGCGACGAGGTCGAGCGGATGGATGAACGCGTCGGCGATCGGCATGCCGTTCGCGCGGACGACTGCTTCCCGCAGCGGGATCGCCCAGCGGTGCTCGAGCAGGATGATCGCTGCTGCCGAGTTGTTCGGGATCTCCTCGATCACGTCCAGGGCGTCCTCCTCGTGGAAGACGTCGACGCCCTCGGCGGTCCTTTCCGCACCGAGCTCCGCCCCGGCTTCCGCTCCCTCTTCGCCTGCGACGCCGAGGCCGATCAGCGCTCCGACGGTCGCACCGAACTCGGCGGCCTCATCGTCGCTGAGGTCGGTTCGCTTCAGCACCGTCACTTCGCCCTCTGCGTCCTTGTGCACGGCCAGGCCGTCGATCACGCGGACGATGTCGTTTTCCTTCAGTCGGTCGAGCTCGGCGAGGATCTCGCCCCGGAACTCCGGCTCGTCGAAGCCGAGCACGATCAGCTGCACAGGTCCAATTGCCATCAGTGCCTCCTTGTCATTGCCGGAAATCGTCCCGTGGGCACAGGTGTCCGGTCATCACCCGTCTGGGATGAACCTTCGCGACTCCGCCGCGAGGTCGTGTAGCACGACCGTACCGGCGAGGTAGTCCGGGAGCGCGCGGCGCCGCTCGTCGAAGAGCGCCGGGACGAAGCCGGCGAAGAGCGGGATGATCGCGAGCGCGAGCCCGACCGTCCGCACGATCGCGCGGCCGATCGAGAGCCCGCCTCCACCGTGGCGCCGCACGTGCAGGCGCATGAGCCGCATGCCCGGGGTCTGACCCGCCGCGCTCCAGAAGAGGACGAAGTAGCCGCCTGCGACGAGGATCCACTCCGCGCCCAGCAGCGAGCCGGCGAGCCAGTGGGGCCGGATGCCGCCGACGAGCGACGCGATCAACGCGAAGACCGCGCTGCCGAGGACGAAGATCGAGAGCGCCGCGAGCGCGTCGACGGCGAGCGCCGCGGCCCTCGTCGCGATGCCCGCATAGACGGGCTGCCGTCGCTGTGCAGGACGGGCGATCCGCTCGTCGAGACGGGTCGCGGAGTGCCGAACACCGGCCACGACGTCCTCGGCGAGCCCCGCCGACTGCCGTGTGACCGCGCGCCGCAGCTCCGGGCTCGAGGCGATGCTCTCGAGCATGCGCTGCATCTCGTCGCTCGCGAGGACGCGGTCGGTGAGCTCGAGCGTCTGCCGGTTCCCGAGCGACTGCTCGATCAGGCGTTCGAGCTCGCCGCTCGCCGCCAGCTCGCGGACGACGCGCTCGATCACCTGATGCCTGACGAGCGAGCGCGCGATCTCCTCGGGCAGCGGCCCGGCCAGCGCGCTGTCGACGATGCGGGCGAGCTCGGGCGCGGAGACGACGTCCTCGGCCGCGGACTCGATCCCGCCGCGCCAGGCGCGCGCGGCCACGCGGGCCGGGTAGAACGCGGCGCGCCCTGCCGAGTCTGCGATCCCTGGGCGCTTGCGAGGCGTCGACATTCCAGGACCAGAGGACCAGAAATGACCTACCTGGGTCAAGCGGCCCGGGGAGATGCCCGCGAGTCTTACGAGCCATGGACCTTGGCTACGGACTCACCGAGACTGTCCAGTTCGAGCTGCCCGACCTGGCCGGTGCGGCGCGTCTGGCGACCCTCCTGCGCTCGCGCTGGGCGGTCTCGGTGAACGAGGAAGACGACGTTGCGATCGTCGACGTCTACATCAGAGCTTCACGCACGGACCTCGCATCGCTCATGCGGACCGTCGAGGACTGGGTGGCGCGGGAATCGCTCCGCGCCATCCGGTTCGAGCTCGACGGACGCGTCTACATCCTGGAATCGGGCGAGGTGAACTGGGCGTTCCTGCCGCGTCCGACGGTCGAGGTCGAAGCCGCCTGACTTGACGGGGAGCGCGGCCGGACCGCACACTCGGTGCAAGTGCCGAGCTTGCGCGACATGGGTCACGACGTCACCGACGCGTTGGAGAAGGTTCGCGTGCCGTCGTACGTCGTCGACCGCCACGGCATCATCCGCTGGGTCAACCCGGCGGCGAGGGAGATCGTCGGCGACGTCGCGCGGCCGGCAATTCACGTCCGTCCTCTCCCCGGAGGAGACTCGCCGTGCACGGGAGATCTTCGCACGCAACATCTCCGGCGTCGTCGAGCGCTCCGACAACGAGGTCGTGTTCGTGGGCCGACGGCGAGCGCGTCCTCGTCGACATCAGCGCCGTTCCGCTCCGAGACGGCGACCAGGTGATCGCGATGTTCGGACAGGTCGTCGACATCGAGGTCGACGAGCCGCCGCCGACGGCGCATCCGCACCTGACTCCTCGTCAGACCGAGGTGCTGCGACTGCTCGAGCTGGGCCGCTCGACGAACCAGATCGCAGGCGAGCTCCATCTCAGCACCGAGACTGTGCGGAACCACATCCGCCACATCCTCCGCGCGCTCGGCGTGAATTCGCGCCTCGAGGCGGTCGCGCTCACGCGGCGCGATCATCTGCTCCAGGAACAGAGCTAGGTCGGTCGAGCTTTCTGCGCGGGGAACTCGCGCACCGTCTGGCGGTGCAGCATCGCCACGCCGAAGAAGAGCAGCCCGCCGAGCAGGAGAATTCCCCACCACTCGCGGGTCGCGCGCGTCGGGCCCCACGCGATCACGAGCAGGAACAGTAGGGCCACGGCTCCGTAGACGATCCAGCTCTGGTCCTCGAGCAATGGGCGCCAGCCGCCGTCGAGCGGCCACGGCCAAGCGAGTCGGTCCCGCGAGCCACGCGCCGATGAGCCCGGCCACTCCGTAGAGGATGAGCGCGTACGCCACGCTGCGCAGCAGCTCGGTCGCGATGCCCCACGCGGCGTTGCCGGCGGGTCGGACCGCATCCGTCTTGATCAGCGAGCCGACGACGACTCCTCCCGCTGACGCGTCTGGATCACGAGGACGAGCACGCCGACGAGCAGGAAGCTGGCGGCGGTGGCCCGGAGGATGCCGGCGGCGATGGCCGCGGGCGAGGTAAATGGCGAGCCCGTAGAGGAAGAGGACGAGCACGAGCAGGAAGACCGAGCCGACCTTGATCACCTTGAGCGCGCGCTGCGCGTTCTTCAGCTGACCCGAGTGGAGGATCGTGATCCTGCCTGCGTCGGGGGCGGCCTGGATTCCGAAACGGTGCTCAGCCGCTGGACGAGTGGGCTCAGGTCGAGGACGACCTCGCCTTTCGGGTGGTCTGAACCGCTCGCATGTCCTTGCCCTCCAGGACCGGATGAGGCGCGTGTGCGCGCGACGATTCGCTTCTTCCCACAGGGCCTGAGCCTGCGGTGTCTCGAGGATCCGGTCGGCGGCCTGCACCGCGACGTTCTGCAGCGCTCCCGAGATCACTGGCGCGAGCGCGGCGCGGTTCGGCGGAAGCGCCTGCTGGATCTTTGCGGTCGCATCCGCGCTGTTGAACAGCGAGTCGACGAGGTAGAGCGAGAGCTGCCCGCGGATCTCGTCGTTCGCGAGCATCTGCCCGGACGCGTTCGTCCACGCGTTCGTGTCGAGCGCCTGCCGCTTCACCCAGATCGTGAGCGACGAGATCAGCATCAGGAGCGACGCGACGACGACCAGCGTCCAGACGGCGATCGCTCGATTGCGCGAGAGCGGTGCGCTCTCGGCGCGGATCGGTGCTGCTGGAGCCTGGGCACCGCTCGCCATCGGTGCCATCATCCACTACCGACGGGTGAGCTGTCATCACCCTCGATGGGTGACCCCCGATCGAAGGCGAGGTTCTGAGTGTTCTTTTTGCTCGGGATCGTGTTCCTCATCTTCGTTCCGACGCCGTGGAACGTCGTCAGCGCCACGGTCTGCCTCGTGCTCTTCTGCGGAGAGCTCTTCTTCTGGAACCGGACGATGCGCGGGCGGCGCAAGGTCGTCGGCGCCCAGACGCTCGTCGGCCAGGAGGCCGAGGTGATCGCGCCGTGCAAGCCGGCCGGTCAAGTCCGGATCGGGGGCGAGATCTGGGGGGCCCGTTGCGCCGACGGCGCGGAGGCCGGCGAAACCGTCCGCGTCGTCGGGCTGAGCGAGCTCACGCTCCTCGTCGAGCGCGTCTGATCAGACGCGCTCTTTCGCCACGATCCAGGTGACGAGCGCGACCGGCAGACTGCCCAGCGCGACCATGATCCCGAGGAACCAGTGATCGACGTGGTACAGCCAGGCGCCGACCACATAGGCCGGCGATGAGTACTCCGAGTGCCGCGAGTCCGGCCATCAGACTGCTCCTCTCATGTGTTTGAGCGTGAAGGCGAAGATGATCTCAGAGATCCCGCGGATGAGGGCCGCGACCCCGACCCACACGACGAGCAGGATCACCTTGTGGCCGAAGTCGCCGGCGGCCCAGAAGCCGAGGATGATCTCCACGATGCCGGCGATCAGCCCGAGCCACCAGAGATCGTTCTCCGGCCGGGTGGCGAAGGCGATGATCAGGTCGAACGTGCCCTTGAGGATGAAGTAGAAGCTCATCACCGCGGCGAGCGCCTTGAACGTGTTGCCGGGGTGGATGAAGCTGACGATCCCGATCACGACGAAGGCGAGCGCGAGGACGGCGTGCAGCAGCCGCATCCAGCCGTGCGTCGTCATCAGCGACACGACCTCCATCAGCGCGAAGCCGAGCATCAGGATCCCGAACACGATCGCGATCGCCGAGACCGTCGTGTAGTCGAAGCGGAAGACGATGATCGAGAACAGGAGCCACGCCGTGCCGGTGATCAGGAACAGCCACCAGACGCGGCTCGCGTCGAGCATCGTCCGTTGGTCGGACGCGGACAGCGGTGCTGCAACGTCGCTCATCGGGGCCTCCTGAGGGCGATCGCCAGTGACGGAAGGCTAACGCCCACGGCGGACCTTCGACTACCGCGGGCGCGTGTCTTCCCGTCCGCGTAGCCTCGGGGGCATCGGCATCAACCTGAGATCGCGTCACGCGCGCCGGATCGGGATCGGAGCGGTCGGCGCCGCGGTGGTCGTGGCGACGTTCGTCTTCGTCCTGCCCCGGATCGCCGACTACCGCGACGTCTGGGGCGTGGTCAAGGACCTCTCCTGGCCGCAGATCGGCGTGCTCTTGGCCGCGACGGTGCTCAACCTCGCGACCTACGCCCCGCCGTGGCAGGCGGCGCTTCCCGGGCTCAGCTTCCGGAACGGGTTCGTCCTGTCGATGTCCAGCAGCGCCTCGACGTACCTCGCGCCCGGCGGGCCGGCGGTCGGCGTCGCGCTCTCGTACGGGATGCTCCGGAGCTGGGGCTTCCGGAAGAAGGACGTGACGCTCGCCGTTGCGCTGACGGGGACGTGGAACCAGTTCGTCATGCTCGGCCTGCCGAGCCTGGCGCTCGCCTTGCTCACGATCGTCGGCGAGCACCACCCACTGCTCAAGACGGTCGCGCTCATCGGGCTCGGCGTGTTCGTGATCGCAGCTTCGTCCTATGCCGCCGGGCTCTCGAGCCGCCGGCTCGCCCGCTGGGCCGGGAACCTCAGCGCGCGGATCGCCTCCTGGGGGCTGCGGATCTTCCGCCGCGGCCCCGTCTCCTGGACCGGCGAGACCTTCGCCGGGTTCCGCGCCGAGGCGGTCAGCCTGCTCAGCCGCCGCTGGCACGTGCTCACGGCGGCGACGCTCGCGGGCCAGCTGACGGTGTTCCTCGTGATGCTCGCCTGCCTGCGCGTCTTCGACGTTCCGCCCGGTCAGGTGAGCCTGGTCGAGGCGTTCGCCGCGTGGGCGCTCGTCCGCCTGCTGGGGTCGATTCCGATCACCCCGGGCGGTCTCGGCATCGTCGAGCTCGGCCTGACGACGGCGCTCGTCGGCTTCGGAGGCGGGAACGCTCAGGTCGTCACGGCGGTCCTCGTCTACCGGTTCCTGACGATCGTCCCCACGCTCCTGCTCGGCCTGCTTGCGGGGGCGACCTGGAAGCGGCACCGGCCTCCGAAGCTGATCGAAGAGGGAGCGCCCTAGGAGGCGTCGCTCCGGACGAGCCGCTCGATCTCAGCGAGGCGCTGCTCTCGAGGAATAGGGTCCGCGCATGGCGGGCTCCGTGGAGAAGCGCGAGCTGCTGATCCCGATCCGGACGATCCTGATCGTCTCGGCGGCGATCGGCGTCCTGGGCGCGTTCGTCGCGATCGGGGACACGTTCCTGATCGTCTTCGTCGGGATCTTCCTCGGGCTCGTGTTCGAGTTCCCCGTGCGGTTCGTGATCAGGAAGACCGGCTGGTCTCGAGGCCTGGCCGCGACGGTGACCGTGCTCGGCACCGCCGATCGGGGTCGTCCTCATCGGGCTCCTCTTCCTCGTCCCGATGGTCGGCTCGGTGCGGGACTTCCTGCACGACCTCCCGCAGACGATCGACCAGCTGCGCTCCTCGGACGAGCTCTCCTGGCTCGGGAACACGGGGATCGGGAAGAACCTGCACGAGGGGGCGGACAAGACCTCGGTCTCGGTCCCGGATGCGGTCTCCCAGGTGCTCGGCATCGCCGGCGACTTCTTCAGCGTCTTCCTGGTCGGGTTCACGATCCTCTTCATCTGCCTGTTCTTCCTGAGCGACGTCCCGAACATGAAGCGGGCTCTCGGAAGCGTGCTCATGCCCGGCGAGGACGAGCGCTGGCTCGGGGTCTGGGAGCGCGTGACGGAGTCGGTCTCGCGGTGGGCGATCGGTCTCGTCGTGATCGCGACGATCGCCGGGACGACTCAGGGCGTGACGGCGTGGCTCCTCGGCTCGAGCTTCGCCCTCGGGCTCGGGGTGATCGCGGGGCTGCTGGACATGATCCCGAACCTGGGCGCGACCCTCGCCGGCTTCATCCTCGTGCCGGCGATCTGGGCGGAGTCCGGGATCGGCGCGGCCGTCGTGATGCTGGTCGTGGTCCTCGTCTACCAGCAGGTCGAGAACAACATCCTCACGCCGAAGATCCAGGGCCGGGCCGTCAACCTGTCGGGCTTCTTCATCATCGTCGCGGTCACGCTCTTCGGGGCGCTGCTCGGGGTGCTCGGCGCGCTGACCGCGGTGCCGCTCGCGGCGACGGTCCAGATCTTCGTCCAGGAGCTGACGAAGGCCCGCCGGGACAAGGTCGCCGCCGCGCGCGCGGCGCGCCGGCTCTTCCTAGAGCTCGAGCCGCTCGCCCGGCTGCAGGACGCGCACGTCGACCTCGGGCGCGGTTTTCGCCATTTCGCGGACGAAGTCCTCGGCCGGCTGCTTCAGGAACGCGGGATCGCGGCGCACGCCATGGTGCAGCGGGCGGTACGTGCCCCAGTGGATCGGAACGGCGACCCGGGGGCGGAGCAGGCGAACGAGCCTCCGCGGCGCCCGCGGGGTCGAGGTGCTCGCCGCTGCCGAGCGTCGGGCCCCAGCCCCAGATCGGGATCAGCGCGAGGTCGAGATCCGGGACGAGGCCGTCCATCTCCGGGAAGAGCGACGTGTCGCCCGCGAAGTAGATGCGGTGCGATCCGCCGATCGAATAGCCGAGAGCCGCGCCGCGCAGACGGCCGATGCGGCGCCGCTCGTCGTGCTCCGCGTGCGTCGCGCGCACCTCCACCGATCCGATCGAGACCGACTCCCCTTCGTCGACCTCGACCACGCGCTCGAAGCCGAGCCGCTCGACTGGACGCGCGAGGCCCCGCGGGACGATCGCGGTCGATCTGCGGTCGAGCCGACGGAGGGACGGCAGGTCGAGGTGGTCGCGGTGCGCGTGCGAGATGAGAAACGCGTCCGGGCTGCGCAGCGGCTCGAGGTCGATCGGCGATCGCCGGTGCAGGTGCAGCACCCGGCGACGAAGCAACGGATCGGTCAAGAGCCGCACGCCGTCCAGCTCGATCGAGCACCGTCGAGTGACCGACGTAGAGGACGCTGCTCACGTGCAAGCCTCGAGTATGCGCGAGACAGCCTCGCGGACTACAGTCTTCCATCCGATGGGCAAAGCCTCCGACTGGCTGCGCGAGGAGCGGCGCAAGACACTCGGCGACTGGGTCGCGTTCTGCCGGACGTGCGGGTTCGCGCAGCGCTACTTCGACGAGTCGGAGGGCGAGCTCCCGGCGGAGTGCCCGCAGTGCAGAGGCGAGATCCGCTCGCGCTGCCCGGAGTGCGACGCGCGCTTCAGCTCCGCGTTCGCCGTCGAGTGCGAGGTGTGCAGCGCAGAGCTCCGACCACCGACTGCGTTCGGTGGCCCGATTAGAAAGCCAGGTCGCTAAACCAGCCAATGGCCGCGGATGCGGGCTTTGCCCGCGTTCGCACACGAACGCCGGCCTCGAGCACAACTTCCTGAAAAGTCGTCATGGCGCGCGCAGCGCGCCGGACTTTTCAGGACCTTATTTCGGAGAACCGGATCAGCGTGACGATCTCGTCCGGCGTGACGTCCCGGTTGTAGAGCTGCCCGAGGAAGATCGCGAGCTCCTCGGGGCGCCGCGCCTCCGGGTTGTCGTGCTCGATGTCGCGGGGCGAGAGCTCGTTGAGCATCTTGACCTCGACCTTGTCGATGACCGCGTCGAACACCTTCTCGCGCGGCCCGTACCGCGCACCGACGAGCACCTGCACGACCATCCCCTTCTTGTACTTCCGGGACTTGTCCCCGAGGCGGATCGTCGCCGTCTTGCGGCGCGAACGCAGTTGGTCGGCCACGATCGGCGAATAGAAGTTGAGCGCGTACATGAGCGGCGGAGAGCTACTGCACCAGGGGCGCGGAGATCATAAGCCGTTGTCACGCACGAAAGCGAGTGCCTTCTCGGCCATCTGGCGTTCGCCCCCGTAGGCAAGGAGCTTCGGGGCGTCGGCGAGCGGGAGCCAGCGCGCCTCGTCGACCTCGATCCGCATCTCGGGCTCGATCTCGCCGAGCCGGCCCTTCGAGTAGCGGAGCAGGTAGAAGCTGACGACCTTGAAGACCCGCTCGCCCTCCCACGTGTAGACGTAGCGGATGTCTCCCAGCTTCGTCACGAGCCGGGCCTGGATGCCCGTCTCCTCCTCGGTCTCGCGCAGCGCCGTCGCGTCCGGTTTCTCGCCCTCGCCGATCAATCCCTTCGGAAGTGCCCAGATCCCCGGCTTCTTGCCTCCCGGCCGGATCGCGGCGAAGACCCACTCGCCGCGCAGGCGCCTGATCGCGACGCCGCCCGCGGAGAATTCCCGGCGCATCGAGAGTTTGTAACACGCGGCTGCGGTGCCGAGGTACCGGACCGCGCCCGGGTGAGTGCAATGCCGTTTGCACAGAGGAGACAAGTGCCGTTAGAATGCCCTGGCACTCGCGCCGCAGGAGTGCCAGAGACTGTCACAAAGTACGTAGAACAGGAGGTCCTGAATGGATCTGCAGCCGCTGGGCGATCGTCTGATCGTCGAGGCGCTCGAGGAGGAGGAGATGACCTCGAGCGGCATCGTCCTGCCCGACACCGCGAAGGAGAAGCCGCAGCGCGGCCGCGTCCTCGCAGTCGGCCCGGGCATGCGTAACGACTCGGGCGAGATCGTCCCGATGGAAGTCGCCGTGGGCGACGAGATCATCTACTCGAAGTACGGCGGCACCGAGATCAAGCTCGGCGCCGACGACGTTCTGATCCTGCGCGAGTCGGACGTGCTCGCGAAGGTCGCA
Source organism: uncultured Actinomycetes bacterium (assembly GCA_963742635.1). Lineage (GTDB taxonomy): Bacteria > Actinomycetota > Thermoleophilia > Gaiellales > Gaiellaceae > VAXT01. Next base: position 25,381 of record CAVUMW010000019.1, on the reverse strand, counting down.
AAGGCCAAGTCGAGCAAGAAGAAGCAGCTCGCCGGCGCGTCCGCCTAGTAGTCACAACTCTTGAGGGAGGTACTCAATGGCTCATAAGGAGCTGAAGTTCGACGAGGAAGCGCGGCGCGCGCTCGAGCGCGGCGTGAATACCCTCGCCGACGCGGTCAAGGTCACCCTTGGCCCGAAGGGTCGGTACGTCGTGCTGGACAAGAAGTTCGGCGCACCGACGATCACGAACGACGGCGTCACGATCGCACGCGAGATCGAGCTCGAGGACGTCTTCGAGAACCAGGGCGCTCAGCTCGTCCGCGAGGTCGCAACGGCGACGAACGATGTCGCCGGTGACGGCACGACGACCGCGACGGTCCTCGCTCAGGCCATCGTCCGCGAAGGCCTGAGGAACGTCGCCGCGGGTGCGAACCCGATCGCGCTCAAGCGCGGCATCGAGATCGCGGTCGAGCAGGTCGTCGCAGACCTGCAGAAGCAGTCGAAGGAGATCTCGGGCAAGGAGGACATCGCCCGGGTCGCAACGATTTCCGCGCGCGAGCGCGAGATCGGCGACGTCATCTCCGACGCGATCGAGAAGGTCGGCAAGGACGGCGTCGTCAACGTCGAGGAGGGCCAGACCTTCGGGCTCGAGCTCGAGTTCACCGAGGGCATGCAGTTCGACAAGGGCTATCTCTCGCCGTACATGATCACCGACGCCGAGCGCATGGAGGCCGTCCTCGAGGACCCGTACATCCTGGTCGCGAACCAGAAGATCGGGGCCGTCAAGGACCTGCTTCCCGTGCTCGAGCAGGTGATCCAGTCCGGCAAGCCGCTGCTGATCGTCTCGGAGGACGTCGAGGGCGAGGCGCTCGCCACGATCGTCGTCAACAAGCTCCGCGGCACGTTCACCGCGGTCGCCGTCAAGGCGCCCGGCTTCGGTGACCGCCGCAAGCGGATGCTCGAGGACATCGCGATCCTCTCCGGCGCCGAGGTGATCACCGAGGAGATGGGCCTCAAGCTCGAGAACACGAAGCTCTCGCAGCTCGGCAAGGCCCGCCGCGTCGTCATCGACAAGGACTCGACGACGATCATCGACGGGGCAGGCGAGTCCGACGGCATCAAGGCCCGGATCAAGCAGCTCAAGTCCGAGATCGAGAACACGGACTCCGACTTCGACCGCGAGAAGCTGCAGGAGCGGCTGGCGAAGCTCGCCGGCGGCGTTGCGGTGATCAAGGTCGGCGCTGCGACCGAGACCGAGATGAAGGAGAAGAAGCACCGCGTCGAGGACGCCCTGCAGGCCACGCGGGCAGCCCTCGAGGAGGGCATCGTTCCCGGCGGCGGCGTCGCGCTTCTCAACACGGCCAAGGCGATCAAGGTCGACGAGCTCGAGGGCGACGTCCGCACGGGTGCGCAGATCGTCACGCGCGCGCTCGAGGAGCCGATCCGTCAGCTGGCCGACAACGCCGGCCTCGAGGGCTCGCTCGTGGTCGACAAGATCCGCACCGGGACGAAGGGCCACGGCCTGAACGTCGAGACCGGTGAGTACGAGGATCTCGTCAAGGCCGGGATCATCGATCCGACGATGGTCACGCGCTCGGCGCTGCAGAACGCGGCTTCGATCGCGAAGAACATCCTGACCACCGAGGCGATCGTCGCCGAGCCGCCGGAGAAGAACCCGGTCGGCGCAGGCGCCGGCATGCCGGACATGGGTGGAATGATGTAAGCAGCTACGCGGGCGCTCCGCGCCCGCTCGCTTTCACGGGGGAACCCCTGGTTCCCCCGTGAGCCCTCTCCTTGCGAGCGGAAGCTTCGCTCGGAGGGTTAAGGAGCCGCCCGAGGTGCTCGCACTTCGGGCGGCTTTGCGTTTTGGCCAGCCTGTGGGCAGCCAAGCGGCAGATCGGTGGGTGATTACCCTCTGCGTGCATGCGCCCTGCTCCGAGCCTCCTGGCGGCACTCTCAACGGTTGTCGTGGTTGCCGCATGCGGCGGGACGAACAGCCGCTATGCAGGCCTGAGCCGGGACGAAGCTGAGGACACAGCGCACAAACGTGTCGTCCGGATGCCGCCCCCCGATACTTTCCCCCGCCGACTCGTCGAGGCTGTGAAAACGATGGCGCCACGAGGAATCGAAGCGTGGCTCGTCAGGGTGCCCTACGAGGGAGACTCAGGCGATGTCTGTTTCTATGCCTGGAAGCCGCCTGAGCAAGAAGACTCGCCTCCAGCTCGACGGTAGTTGCCGGCACTGGAAGTACTGAAATGCGTGGCGATTCAGCTGTCCAACCGGAGGCCTCCACTCGGGGGCGAGCGAAGCGAAGCCCAAAAACAGAGAGACCGGCCAGAGCCGGTCTCTTGTTCTCAAATGCGGTTCGGAGTATGGATCCGCATATGGATGGGGGAGGTGGGTAGTTGCGGTATCGGCCCTCGGTGCAGGCCACCCATCCCCCGATCGGGTGTTCCTGAGATGCTTCGCGCATGACTCTGCTCTGGTTCGTGGTCTGGTTCGTCTGCAACCTCATCGGCGACAAGGAAGTGCTCACGTTCAACCCCGTGAACTGGTGGGCCGGCTTCCTGCTCCTGGCGATCGCGCTCGACCTGAACAAGTCGTACGTGATCAAGCACGGCTGACCGCTCTCGGAGGGCACAGGCGTTCGCCGCCGGAGCCGGGCTTTGCCCGGCGGGAGGCTCACTTCGACAAGAAACCTTCGAACGAGCACTCGAAGCGGCGGCTCCTGACACCTGAGTACCGAGCTTCCGCTCGCAAGGAGGGGGCTCGTGGGGGAACCAGGGGTTCCCCCACGCTAGAACTCATACCGTTCTTCTTTCCAGTAGTCCGCGTCGTTGTGGTAGCCGTAGCGCTCCCAGAAGCCGGGCTCGTCTGACGGCACGAGCTCGATGCCGCGCAGCCACTTGGCGCTCTTCCAGAAGTAGCGGCTCGGGATCACGAGCCGTAGCGGCCAGCCGTGCTCCGGCGTGAGCGGCTCGCCGTCCGCCTCGTACGCGATCAGCGACTGCGCGTCCTCGAGCGCGGCGATCGGCACGTTCGACGTGAAGCCCTGCTCGGCGTAAGCGACGACGAAGCGCGCCGACGGCTTCGGCTTCACGAGCTCCGCAAGGGTGGCCCAGCTGACGCCGCGGAAGCTCGTGTCGAACCGGCTCCAGCGCGTCACGCAGTGGATGTCGATCGTCACTTCGCTCGACGGCAGTGCCTGGAGCTCGTCCCAGCTCAGCGTGACCGGATTCTCGACCTCGCCGAAGACCTTGAAGTCCCAGGTCGCAAGGTCGGTCGCAGGCACGCCGCCTGCGTGGAGGACGGGCCACTTCTCGGTCAGGTACTGCCCCGGCGGCAGTCGCGCGGGGTCGTAGCCGGCGTCGGCGACCTTCTGTTCTGCTTTCGACCGGAACACGATTCCTACACTAGTGACCATGGCAACGGTGACGCGCAGAATTGCGGCTCGGCCGCGCGACTACGTCCGGGTCGCCGGGCCCGACGCGGAGGACTTCCTCCAGCGGATGCTCTCGAACGACGTGACCAAGGCTCCTTGCCGCGCCATGCTGCTCACGCCCAAGGCTCGACTGATCGCGCCGCTCGTCGTCGTGCGCCGCGCCGATGACGACTTCCTGCTCCTGACCGAGCCGGGTCTCGGCGAGACGGTCGGCGCCACGCTGCTTCGCGCGCGGTTTGCGGCCAAGGTCGAGATCGAACCGGAGGCGCACACGTCGGTCGTCGTCTTCGGCGAGGACGGCGGCATCCCGAACGAGGAGCTCGGCGAGCCCGGCTCCGAGTTGCTCGACGCCGACGTCGCGCCGACCCTATCGGCCGACGAGGTCGAGCGCATCCGGATCGAGTCCGCCGCGCCGGCCTGGGGGAAGGAGCTCGACGACACGATCCTCCCGGCCGAGGCGGGCCTCGACGAGACGCACGTGTCGTTCACGAAGGGCTGCTATCCGGGCCAGGAGCCGATCGCCAGGCTGCACTACCGCGGGAAGGTCAACCGGAGCCTGCAGGCGCTCGAGGTCGAGGGCGCCGAGCCGGGCGACGAGATCCGCCACGGCGAAAAGGTCGTCGGCCGGGTCACGAGCGCAGTCGGCGACCGGGCGCTCGGCTACGTACGAGTCGATGTTCCGGAGGACGCTGAGCTCAGCGTCGGGGACAACAAGAAAACCGCCCGCGTGCTCCATGCGTAGGAACTACGCGATGAGGCGAATTCGGGGAGTGGTCGTGATCGCGGCGTTGTTTCTCCTGTTCGTGGCTGCGGGCTGTGGCGGCAGCAGCGGAGGCAGCAGCGAAAGCGAGCAAGCGACGACGACGAACATCGGTGGCACCGAGGCCGAGAGCCATGGGACGAAGGACGTCTCCACCGCGTCCGGCAAGGTCGAGATCGAGCTCTACGACAACTACTTCGAGCCGACGGTCCTGAAAGGGAAGCCCGGTCAGATGGTCGAGCTCGAGCTCAAGAACGAGGGCAAGGTGGCGCACACCTTCACGCTCTCCGAGCAGAGCGTCGACAAGGAGATCCAGCCCGGAGACGAGACCGAGACGCAGGTCACGTTCCCGCAGAGCGGCGAGCTGAAGTTCGTGTGCAAGTTCCACCAGAGCGGCGGCATGATCGGCGCCCTCCAGGCCTCCGCCGGCTCCTCGTCCTCCTCGACGACGACCTCGAAGTACTAGTCACAGTCTCGCGCCGGCGAGAAAGGTGAGTCGGTAGCCGCCCGCAACCGGTCCGCGCGCAACTGCGGATGCCGAAAGCGCGGAGTGGGTGGATCCTGAAACGCGTAGATGACCGTTTCAGCCCCGACCGCTCCAGTGGCATTGCCGTCCCGTGGCCGAACCGGCGCGGGCCGCACGAGCCAGGTTGCTCCTCGAAGGTCGGAAGCGCTCTCTCTCGCGCCACCGCCGGTGCACCGGCTCGAGCTGGACACGCTCGCCTCGCACTGGCAGCGGGCGCTCGACGCAGCCCAAGAAGCCCTGGCCGCTGCCGCCGTGTCGCTGACCTCCTCCGAGCTCGTCCGCCGACAGCGTGAGCTCACGTTGGAGCGCCGGGAGGTGGCAGAGTCGCTCGCAAGCATGGCCCGAGCAGCCGGCGTCACGCCGGTGCCGTGGCTGTCGCCGGTGCCGGTCACAGCGAGGTCGCTCGGACTGCCCGCCGGCATCGGAGCGGGCCTCTTCGACCTGGACGGAGTCCTCACTGACAGCGGCCTCCTCCACGCCTCGGCCTGGGGTGAGGTCTTCGACGAGTTCCTCCTTCGCTTGAGCGAGAAGACCGGTTGGCATTTCATTCCCTTCGACCGAGTCGCGGACTACCGGGCGTATATCGAAGGGCGACCCCGGCTCGAGGGAGTCCACGCCTTCCTCCGCAGCCGCGGAATCCGTCTGCCCGAAGGGAGAGCGGATGAGCCCGCAGGAGCCGATACCGCCTACGGGCTCGCCCGGCGCAAGGGCGAGGTGCTCGATCGAGGGCTGCACCACCGAGGTGTGAGCGCTGTTGCGGGTGCGCGGCGGTACCTCGAGGCCGCCGGTCATGCGGGGCTCACGCGAGCTGTGGTCTCGGCGAGTGCGAGCACGCTCCCGATGCTCGAACGGGCCGGCCTCGCGAGCCTGGTCGAGACGCGGATCGACGCGCAGGTGATCAGCGCAGAGGAGTTGCGCTCACCACCCGCCCCCGACCTGCTCCTGTCTGCTTGTCGTGGACTGGGGGTCCGTCCAGAAGACGCCGTCTACTTCACCCACAGCGCTGCCGGCGTCGCCGCGGGTAGAGGGGCCGGGGTCACTGTGATCGGAGTCGGCGACGAGACCCAGATGGAGCTCCTGTCCGGCTTCGGCGCGGGGCGCACCGTGACCGCCTTGAGTGCGCTCCTCGACCCTCAAATACTCCGTCAGCCGTAGTCCCTGAAGTGCGTGGTTGAGCGATGCGCGCCAGTACGATCGGGCACCGTGGCTTCTGATGCCGGAGGTGGTCCTGAGGAGACGATTCGGGGGTTTGGCCTCGGCGACGAGGATCTGGCTGCCTGGCGTGCGAGCGGCATAGCGGATCATGCGTTTGTCGATTGGCTCACCGACCGCGTCGCGCGGAGGCCGAGCGGCTCGCGGGCACGACAGGTCTACGGCGCTGAAGACGTTCACGAGTTCGCCCGGCGGGCAATCCTCGACGCGTTGGCACTCGGCCCCGGTGACCACGTGCTCGACCTAGGTTGCGGGGGCGGTCTTCTGCTTCGGGACGCTCTCGCGCAAGGCGCACGCGCGACCGGTCTGGATCACAGTGAAGAGATGGTCTCCCTCGCACGGGAGCGGGCGCCTGGCTCGACGGTCGTACTGGCCGAGGCTGAGAATCTGCCATTCGAGGATGCGACCTTTACGGCCGTGTCGATGTCGATCGTGTTCTTCTTTCTCGCCGACCCCGTTGGCGTGTTGCGTGAGTGCAGTCGTGTTCTGCGTGCCGGTGGGCGCCTCGCGATCTTCACGAGCGGGCCGGAACTGCGAGGAACACCCGCGGCGCCAGAACCACTCGCAAGCCGAGGCCACTTCTACACAGACACTGAACTCGCCGAACTCGCCCGCGATGCCGGTCTAGGTGCGGTAAGAGTGCAACACGCCAGTGGGGGTCAACTGCTGACCGCGGAGGTCTGACCCACGGCTGCGGCAGTACCGAACGCGCCTCCGTCGTTCGGGTCTGTACAGGAAGTTCGGGACGATGCGCCCGGCATGATTCGAACATGCGACCTCTGCCTCCGCAGGGCAGCGCTCTATCCCCTGAGCTACGGGCGCAGGGACAGTCAGTCTAGCGGCGACCGAATCGGAATCCGTTGAAGCGGGTACTGGCGAGAGGTGTTTCGACGTGGGGCGCTGATCGCACTCGGGCTGCTGCTCCTTGCCGGCTGCGGCGGGAGCGGCTCGGCCTCGCAGAAAGACATCCAGAAGCAGTTCGAGGCTATCCAGTCACTCGCCGCCGAAGGCGCACTCGTCGCCGACGGCGCCGCTGACGGCCGGACGACCGACGTCTTCGTCCGGGTCCACACCGGATACCTCGATGAAGCTGCGCGCAAGGTCCAGGCGCAACTGTCCTCGGAGCACGCGAGCGGTGCGGCCGAGCGCGATCGGATCCGTGCCGCGAGGTTGGCGTCGAGCGTCGCGGATCAGCTCGCCAGGTTGGGCGACGACCCCGGCGATCACGAAACGGCGCGCCGGATCCAGAAGCGGCTCGAACGCGACGCGGCGCTGGCGGAGCGAGGAGCCGGATGAGCAAGATCTTCCAGGTCGCGCTCGGGATCCTGGCCGCGATCGGCGGCTTCGTCGACATCGGCGACCTCGTCTTCAACGTCGAGGCGGGCGCGACGCTCGGCTACCAGCTGCTCTGGGTGGTCGTCGTCGGCGTCGTCGGCATCATCGTCTACTCGGAGATGTGCGGCCGCGTCGCCGCTGTGTCGAAGCGGCCGGTGTTCGACGCGATCCGTGAGCGGCTCGGCTTCGGTGTCGGCTTCGGAGCCCTCGTCGCGTCGCAGGTCGTGAACCTGATGACGCTGGCGGCCGAGGTCGGCGGCGTCGCGCTCGCTCTCGAGCTCCTCTCGGGGCTTCCCTACCGCGTGTTGATCGTGCTCGGCGTCGCCGCGCTCGCGGTCGTCATCTGGGTCACGCCGTTCGAGTGGATCGAACGGATCTTCGGCTACGGCGGGCTCGCACTGCTCGTGTTCGTGGTCGCGGCGATCAAGCTGCACCCGGACTGGGGCGACGTGGCCTCGGGCTTCGTGCCGCACGCGAACACCTCCGACAAGCTCGTCTACGCCTACTTCGCGGTCGGACTGCTCGGAGCGGCCATGACTCCCTACGAGGTCTACTTCTACTCGTCGGGCGTCGTCGAGGAGGGCTGGACGCCGAAGGACCTCGGGCTGAACAGGGTGAACGCGATCATCGGCTACAGCCTCGGCGGGACGTTGTCGCTCGCGCTGATGATCGGCGCCGCTGCGCTCTTCCTGCCTCTGGGCGTCGAGCCGCAGTTCATCGGGACGGTTGCTCTCGGGGCGCAGGTGCCGCTGGGGACGATCGGCCTTCTGCTCGCGCTCGTCGGCATCCTGTTCGCCGTGGGCGGAGCGGCGATCGACACCTGCTTCTCGGGCGCGTACAACGTCGCCCAGTTCTTCGGGTGGGAGTGGGGCAAGGAGCGCCGCCCGAGTGGTGCGCCCCGGTTCACGCTCGCCTGGATCGTCCTTCTCTTCCTGGCGTTGCTCGTGATCATGACCGGTGTCGATCCCGTGCTCGTGACCGAGTACGCGGTCATCTTCTCCGTCGTCGCGCTTCCGCTGACCTACATCCCGATCCTGCTCGTCGCCAACGATCGCGCGTACATGGGTCGGTACGTGAACGGCAAGGTCGCCAATGCGTTCGGCCTGCTGTACCTCGTCGTGATCCTGCTCGTCTCGGTCACGGCGATTCCGCTGATGATCGTCACTCATCAGGGGCAGGGATGAGCTCAGCGCGGGAGCTCGACGTCGGCCTGGGGCTGCTCGATCATCAGCTCGTCGACAGCGAGGGCAGACGCTGCGGCAACGTCGACGACCTCGAGCTCGAGGGCTTCCGTGACGGCCGCCCGCGCGTGACTGCGATTCTCGTCGGGCCGCCGGTTTGGCGGGGACGCGGCTGGCTGGGACGTCTCGCGGCGCTCGTCGCGAGTGGCGGAACCGTGCGCGTGCCCTGGGAAGAGGTCGACAGGATCGATGCGGCGGTGCACCTTCGGAGATCGGCCCACGAGCTTCGGCTCGGTCGCGGTGACGACCGGGCGCGCAAGTGGGTCGAGTGGATACCGGGATCCTGATGCGGTTCAGCGACCTTCTCGGCACCGAGGTGACCACCGAGTCGGGTGAGACGCTCGGCAAAGTCCACGATCTTCGTGCCGAGCTCACGCCGCGCACGCTGAAGATCAACGGGCTCGTCGTCGGGCAGGCCGGTCTCCTGGAACGTCTCGGGATCGGCGCTCCGGAATCCGGCGCCGCGATTCGGACGAGGGACGTCCTGCCCTGGTCGGCCGTCGTCCGCGCCGACAGCCGCAGAATCGTCGTGCGGGACGACGCGAGGAAGCGCCAATAGGCTTCAGGACCTGCCCCTCTACCTGACCGAAGCTCACATCGAGAAGCTGCTCACGCCGGCCGATGCGCTCGCGGCGATCGAGGCGTGCTTCGAGCGGCAGGCGCGCGGTGCGATCCGGAACCGTCCGCGCACACGGACTCGCGCCGGCGAGGGCGCGCTCGCGGTCATGTCCGCTGTGGACGAGGAGCTGGGGCTCGCCGGGCTCAAGTCGTACGTGGCGCTTCCGGGAGGCGTGCCGTTCGTCGTCGTCCTCTTCGACCTGGAGCGGGCCGAGCTCGCGGCCGTGATCGAGGCCGACCGCATGGGCCAGCTCCGCACCGGTGCGGCGAGCGGTGTAGCGGCGAAGCACCTGGCCAAGCCCGAAGCGCGGACGCTCGGGATCATCGGTTGCGGCTGGCAGGCGGAGAGCCAGGTCGCGTGCATCCGCGCGGCGTTGCCGTCGATCGAGCAGGTGGTCGCCTACTGCCGGACCGAGAAGAGCCTGCTCGCGTTCTGCGACAAGGTCGGCGCCGAACCGGGCGAGAGCCACCGCGACCCGGCGCAGCAGGATGTCGTCGTCACGGTCACGACCTCGGACGACCCCGTTCTGCGCGGCGAGTGGCTCCAGCCGGGGGCGCTCGTCTGCGCCGTCGGCGCGAACCGGCCGAAGGCGCGCGAGCTCGACAACGTCGTCCTCGAGCGGGCCGTCCTCGTCTGCTGCGACTCGATCGAGCAGGCGAAGATCGAGTCGGGCGACCTGATCGAGCCCGTCGACCGAGGCGTCCTCGACTGGCTCGAGGTGCACGAGCTGCACGAGGTCGTCTCGGGAGAGCTCCCGGGCCGCAGCTCGCCCGACGACATCGTCGCTCTTCAAGTCGAACGGGCTCGCCGCCTGGGACGTCGCCATCGGCGCCGTCGCGATCGAGCAGGCGAAGAAGAAGAAGCTCGGGAAGCGGCTTTAAGTACGTCCGGCGCGAACGCCGGACACGACGTCGTCGCCGAGCGCCCGGATCAACTCCGGCCGATCCAGAAGCCGCTCCACCTCCTGCGGCGTGCACCGGTTGCGCACGTACGGGTCCTCGAGGATCTCGGCCAGCGTGCGCCCGCGCTCGTGCTCGCGGATGACGTACGCGGCGACCCGGTCCTCCTGGCTCGACCGAGTGAAGAGAAACGAGAACGGATTCCGGAGAAGAGCCGCGAGCCGCGCCATCGGGACGATTGTATCCTGGCCCCATGCGCAAGCTGTCGACCGCCTCGCGGTTCGCGGAGCGCGAGCTGCACGGGTTCGACGAGTCCGGGACCGAGGAGCGCATCGTCGTCTGGATCGAGCGCAAGGAGGGCGGACTGTGGGCTGTCGGCCGTGCCGTGAACCCTCAGCACCGGCCGAGCGATGAGCCTCGCGCCGACGACTACGTGTTCGAGGGGCACGAGCTCGACGACGTGCTCGAAGAGGCGAACGGGATCCTCGACGACGACGCTCGCGTGTCCGAGGACGACGGCCGGCCGGAGCACATCAAGCCGTTCACGCGCAAGGAGCTGCTCGGACCGCTCGAGCGCTGGTTCTTCGGCACAGGTAGGCTCGCGCCGCTTGTGCTTGATTCGCCTCGGCCACAGCCCCGATCCCGACGACGCGTTCATGTTCTGGGGCCTCGCCAAGGGCGAGGTCGATCCGCGCGGGTTCGAGTTCGAGCACGTGCTGCAGGACATCCAGACGCTGAACGAGTGGGCGCTCGAGGGCCGCCTCGAGGTGACGGCGATCTCGCTGCACGCGTACCCGCACGTGCAGGACCGCTACGTCCTGCTGCCCCACGGCGCGAGCATGGGCTCCGGGTACGGGCCGATCGTCGTCGCCCGCGAGGAGCTCGACGAAGACGACCTGCGCCGGGTCGAGATCGCGGTTCCCGGCCGGATGACGACCGCATTTCTCACGCTCCAGCTGCGACTCGGCGAGTTCCGCTGGCGCGAGGTTCCGTTCGACCAGATCATGGACGAGGTCCTGTCCGGCAAGGCCGACGCGGGACTGCTCATCCACGAGGGGCAGCTGACGTACGGCGCGGCCGGGCTGCACAAGGTGGTCGACCTCGGCGAGTGGTGGCTCGAGGACACGGGGCTGCCGCTGCCGCTGGGCGCGAACGTCGCGCGGCGCGATCTCGGCCCGGACACCCTGCGTGAGCTCTCCGACGTGCTCGCCGAGTCGATCCGCGCGGGCCTCGACAACCGCGAGCGCGCGCTCGAGTACGCGCTCCAGTTCGGGCGCGGCCTCGACGACGAGCTGGCCGACCGCTTCGTCGGCATGTACGTGAACGAGCTGACCGAGGACTACGGCGAGGAAGGGCGGCGCGCGGTCCGCGAGCTCCTGCGCCGCGGCGAGGAGATCGGCGCCTTCACGGAGCCCGTCAAGGTCGAGTTCGTCGGCTAGCTTTCGCGGCATGGCCCTGGAGATGCGCGGCTCCTGCGAGCGCTGCGGCACTCAGCTCGCTCCGAGCGAAGAGGCGTACATCTGCACGTTCGAGTGCACGTGGTGCGTCGTCTGCGCGGGCGAGCTCGCATACGTCTGTCCGAACTGCGGCGGCGAACTGGTGCGCCGCCCGCGACCTGCCGCTGCGTGAGCCGCGCAGTCGTCCTCTCAGCGGTGCGCACGCCCGTCGGGCGCTACGGGGGCGTGCTCGCAGGCGAGCGGCCCGACGATCTCGCCGCGGCCGTGATCAAGGAGGCCGTGGCGCGCGCGGGCGTGAGCCCGGGCGAGATCGAGGACGTCTACTTCGGCGCCGCGAACCAGGCCGGCGAGGACAACCGCAACGTGGCGCGCATGGGCGTCCTGCTCGCGGGCCTGCCCGACTCGGTCGCGGGCGTGACCGTGAACCGGCTCTGCGCGTCCGGGCTGTCGGCGGTCGTCTCGGCGTGCCACGCGATCGCGGCCGGTGACGGCGACCTGTTCGTGGCCGGTGGCGTCGAGTCGATGAGCCGTGCGCCGCTCGTCATGGCCAAGCCGGACACGGCCTGGCCGCGCGGGAACCAGACCGTCTGGGACACGACGCTCGGCTGGCGGTTCCCGAACCCGCGCATGGAGGAGATGTTTCCGCTCGAGTCGATGGGCGAGACCGGCGAGAACGTGGCCGAGCGCTACGGCGTCACGCCGCGAGGAGCAGGACGCGTTCGCGCTCGCGCTCGCAGCAGCGCTGGGCCGAGGCGGCCGAGGCCGGTCGCTTCGACGACGAGCTCGTGCCGGTCGGCGACGCCGTTCGCGACGAGCATCCGCGTCCTGACACGAGCGCCGAGAAGCTGGCGACCCTCAAGCCGGCGTTCCGCGCCGAGGGCTCGGTCACGGCCGGGAACTCGAGCGGGATCAACGACGGCGCCGCCGCGCTCGTGATCGCGAGCGAGGAGCGGGCGCAATCGCTCGGCGCCGAGCCGCTCGGAACGTTCGTCGGCAGCGCGGTCGCGGGCGTCGACCCGCGCGTGATGGGCATCGGCCCGGTGCCGGCGGTGCGCAAGCTGCTCGAGCGCACGGGTGTCGAGGTCGGCGACATCGACCTCGTCGAGCTGAACGAGGCCTTCGCGTCGCAGAGCCTCGTCGTCATCCGCGAGCTCGGGCTCGACCCGGAGCGCGTGAACGTGAACGGCGGCGCGATCGCGATCGGCCATCCGCTCGGCATGAGCGGCGCGCGGCTCGTCGTGACGCTGCTGCACGAGCTGCGGCGGCGCGGCGGCCGGTACGGGCTGGCGACGCTCTGCGTCGGCGTCGGCCAGGGCCAGGCGGCCCTGTTCGAGCGATGAGCGACGTCGCCGTCGAATACATCGAGCTCGGCCTCCGCCTCGGCCGGCACATGGACGGGCTCGTCGACTCGTACTACGGCCCCGCCGAGATCAAGGAGCGGATCGACGCCGAGGAGTTACGGGCTCCCGACTCGCTGGCGGAGGACGCGGCTCGCCTGCGCGACTCGCTCGACGGCCTCGAGGACGATCGCCGCACGTGGCTCGAAGCGCAGCTCGTCGGGTCTCGAGACCGCTGCGCGCCAGCTCGGCGGAGCAGAGGTCTCGTTCGAGGACGAGGTCGAGCTCTACTACGGCATCCCGGCGCACCGTACGCCGGAGTCCGTGTTCGAGCAGGCGCACAAGAGCGATCGACGCCCTCCTCCCCGGGAACGGGCCCCTCGAGGAGCGGTATCGGGTCTGGCGCGAAGACGACGCCATCTCGGCGGACCGGCTGGCCGAGGTCGTCGCCCGCCTGAACGCGGCTCTGCGCGAGCGCGCGGTCGAGCTCGTCGGGCTGCCCGAGGACGAAGCCGTCGAGTACGAGTACGTCTCGGACAAGCCCTGGACGGCGTTCAACAACTACCTCGGCGACCTGCAGAGCCGCATCGAGGTCAACACCGATGCCCCGTCCGTGCCCGATGCCGTCGTCGAATGGGTCGCGCACGAGACGTATCCGGGGCACCACACCGAGCACGCGTGGAAGGAGCAGCTCTTGACGCGGAACGGGCGGCTCGAAGAGTCGATCGTGCTGATCCCGACGCCGCAGTCGGTCATGTCCGAGGGCATCGCGACGCTCGCCGCGGAGATCACGCTCGGCGCCGAACGCCATGAGTTCACGGCGTCCGCGGTGGACGGGACCGGTGTCCGCTACGACCCGGAGCTCTCGCGGGCGGTGATGGAGGCGTACGAGCCGTTCTCGGGCGTCGCGACGAACGCGGCGCTCATGCTGCACGTGGACGGGGCCTCGGTCGACGAGGCCCGTGAGTACGTCGATGCGCTGGGCGCTGGCGTCCGAGCAGCGGGCCGGGCACGTGATTGCCTTCATCAACGACCCGATGTGGCGCTCGTACGTCACGACGTACCCGAACGGCCACAGGCTGTGCAAGAAGTACGTCGCGGGCGACGTCGGGCGCTTCAAGCGGCTGCTCACCGAGCAGCTCACGCCCGCCGCCCTTCGCTCGCTCGCTAGCTGACGGGGGGCCGGATGTAGATCGTCCCCTCGTGCTTGATGGGCACGAAGGGCGCGCCGATGCTCATGATCACGGTCTCCGCGTGAGCGAGAAGCTCATCCGCGAGCTTCTCCGGAGCCCGCGTCGGAATACGGCACCTCGATCCCCACCTCGTCGACCGCTCGCGCGTCGAGACCCGACTCACGCAGCTCCGCGAGCAGACGGTCTCGATCCGGTATGCGTGCTGCTTCGACCTGAACTGTGTCCATGCAGGAAGTGTCCTCCAGGCCGCGGACGAAGACATCAGTACTAACGGGCAGTTCTCGTCCGTAGGAGTCCAGTAGACGCCTTCCAGTCCGCGGCCCGGGCCCGCTGTTCAGCCGGTATCGTCCGGCCCCGATGGCCGTCGCGACCGAGCGCGAATACCTGCTCTTCATCGACGGCGAGTCGTCGGAAGCCTCCGGCGGCGAGCTGAAGGAGCTGGCCGAGCCCGCAACCGGCGAGCCGCTGGCGAAGGTGGCGATGGCCAACGAGGCCGATGTCGATCGTGCGGTCGATGCTGCTCGCGGCGTCGCTTGACGGCGACTGGGGCAGGACGCCGCCGACCGAGCGCTCGCGCCTGCTGCACGCGCTCGCCGACGCGATCGTCGCGAACCGCAAGGAGCTCGCCGAGCTCGAGGTGCGGAACGTCGGCAAGGCGCTCTCCTCGGTCAAGGCCGAGCTGAACCAGGCGGTCGAGAACTTCCGCTTCTACGCCTCGGCGATCGGCTCGATCGGCGGCCGCTCGAACCCGCTCGGCGGCTCGCTCCTCTTCTACTCGCTGAAGGAGCCCGTCGGCGTCGCGGGGCAGATCGTGCCGTGGAACTACCCGCTGATGATGACGACGTGGAAGCTGGCGCCCGCGCTGGCCGCCGGTTGCACGATCGTGCTCAAGCCCGACTCGCAGACGCCGCTGACGGCGCTCCGCATGGCCGAGCTCGCGACCGAGGTCGGGTTCCCGCCGGGAGCGATCAACGTCGTACCGGGCGCCGGGGACGACCGTCGGCCGCCACCTCGTGCAGCACCCGGGCGTCGACAAGATCGCGTTCACCGGCTCCACGGAGACGGGCGCGCAGATCATGCGAGACGCCTCCGACGGCATCAAGCGGCTCACGCTCGAGCTGGGCGGCAAGAGCCCGAACATCGTCTTCGCGGACGCCGACATGGCGGACGCGATCCCGAGCTCGGCCTGGTCGATCTACTACTCGGCCGGCCAGAGCTGCGAGGCGCGCTCGCGGATCCTCGTCGAGGAGTCCGCCTACGACGACTTCGTGGCGAAGTTCACCGAAGCCGCGAACAGCCTCAAGGTCGGCGACCCGCTGGACACCGAGACGCAGATCGGCTCGCTGATCTCGCCCGAGCACCGCGACCGCGTCCACGGCTACGTCGAGACCGGGCGCGACGAAGGCGCCGAGGTCGTGGCCGGCGGCGAGGCGCCCGACGGCAAGGGCGCGTTCTACCCGCCGACGGTGCTCGCCGGGGTCGACCCGGAGATGACCGTCGCCCAGGAGGAGATCTTCGGCCCGGTCGTCACCATCTCGCCGTTCGCCGACGAGAAGGACGCGATCAGGCAGGCGAACGACGTGCGGTACGGGCTGATGGCGACGGTCTGGACCGGCGACCCGGCGCGCGGGCACCGGCTGGCGCGCAGGATCAAGGCGGGCACGGTCGGGATCAACATGCCCTTCACGGCCTTCCCGGGCATCCCGTTCGGCGGCTACAAGCAGTCCGGCTTCGGCCGCGAGCTCGGCCTGGAGACGCTCGAGCTCTACCTCGAGACGAAGAGCGTCATCGTCTCGACGAGCCCGAAGCCGTTCAACCCGTTCGGCCTCTAGTCGGCTCGCACCCTTCAGGATGACTCTGGATCAGAAACGAGCGCGGTCTTCGGTGTGCTCTACCTGATCACGTTCGTCACGTCGATCCCGGCGCTGGTGCTCTACGAGCCTGCGCTCCGTCATCCGGTCGGCTTCATCGCGGGCTCGGGGAACGTCAACAAGATCTACCTCGGCGCGCTGTTGGAGCTGCTGCTCATCATCGCCAACATCGGCACCGCTGTCGTGATCGTCCCGATCATGAGGCGGCAGTTCGAGGAGCTGTCGCTCGGCTACGTGACGGCGCGGATCTTCGAGTCCACGTTCATCCTCGTCGGCATCGTCGCGATGCTCGCGATCGCCACGTTGCAGCAGGAGAACGCCGGCGCGGCCGAAGCGACGGCCGCATACACGCTCGCGGCAATCAAGGACTGGACGTTCATCCTCGGGCCGGGCTGGATGGTCGGCTGGGGGAACGGGTTGATCCTCGGGTACATGATGTACCGCTCGGAGTTCGTGCCGCGCAAGGCGACGTGGCTCGGCTCGTCGGCGGACCGCTGCTCATCATCTCGGGGACTGCCGTGATGTTCGGCGGCGGACACCCAAGCACCGCCTTGCAGGGCCTCGCGACGATTCCCGAAGCCCTGTGGGAACTCTTCCTCGGCGTCTACTGCACCATCTGGGGTTTCAGGCGCGACGCCCCAATCCTCTCCGAGAGCGTCCGATGACGACTCGACTCACGGCGTGAACCTCCTGGCGTGCGAATCCGGCGAAGGATTTCTGCGCCTCGCGTCTAGGCTCGGGCCAGTGCGTGCCACTGCGACGACCCGAATCGCCTGCGCGCCCGAAGGAGTCTTCGACACGCTGGCCGACCTCCGCAACGAGACGCAATGGAACGCGCGGTGTCAGACGCTGAGCTTCGGAGCGACGAGCCAATCGGGTTGGGCTCGCGTTTTGGATCGTCAACGGCGGCGGTCCTACGACGTGACGATCACCACGTACGAGCGGCCGTCACGGCTTGTGCTCGAGGCAGCGGAAAGCGCACCCATCTGACGATCACGTATGCGTTGAGCCCGATCTCTGACGGGACGGAGCTCGAGAGTGAGCTCGACTTCCGCCCGAGAGGAGCTCTCCAAGCGCTGTTTCCGTTGCTGCCCCTGTGATCAGACGCGACGTGCCCAAGCAATACGGATCGCTCAAGGCGCTCTGCGAACGCTGATTCGCGTTAAGACGAGAAGCGCCGACGCGTACTGAAACCGTCCTGCGACAGACTCTGTGTACGCGGTGAGCGGTCGGGCTTGGAAGGCGTCTCCCCAGTCCGGCTCCGGAGGTATCACGCCCAACTCCTTGGCCGGACGGAACCCGAAGCGGCTGTAGTACTGCGGCGCGCCGAGCAGAACGATCAACGGCACGTCCGCGGCATCAGCGGCGGCGAGAAGCGCGTCCATGAGGGCGCTACCGATGCCGGTGCCTTGATGATTCGGAAGGACGCCGATCGGCCCCACGGCGACCACTGGGTCGGTGGAGACGGTCGCGCGGCTCGCCGTAACGTGGCCGACCACCCCGCCGTCGGTTAGTGCCGTGAACGAGAGCTCGGGAATGGCGTCGCCGGCCTCCCACAGCGCCTCGAACAGACCGACCTCGGGTGGGACGGAACCAGGGTTCTGCGGCCGCCGAAAACCCGGCCGCCGAAAAGCCTCGACGTAGACGTGCCGAATCGCCTCGTAATCGTCGGCCTGCTGCTCCCTGACGATCACCGGCTCATCCTCGCATCACCTGCAACGACTCGGGTGCGCCAGCGTGCAGGAGGCCGAACACGGAATGCGCGAGTTCGCTCTAGTCGACCCGAGCGGGAACCTGATCCGGGTCGGCTCGCCGGCCATTCGTCTGACGGAGGAGCTTGGCCTGCGCCAGCATTTGGAAGGCGCTCTGGATGTACGCGTTAGTCTGCGCCCGCGAGAGCCCAGGAGAAGGGTCGATGGATACCTACGTGGTCAAACCGCTCCGTGTCGATACTTGGGACGCGTTCGCCCGTCTCGTCGAGCGGCACAACGGGGTGTTCGGTGGGTGTTGGTGCACCTGGTTCCACACCTTCCACGCCGAGAAGACGTTCACTGCGGAAGGCAACCACGCGCTCAAGGAGCAGCTGGTCAAGGAGGATCGGGCGCACGCCGCCCTGGTCTTCAACGGCGACGAGGCAGTCGCCTGGGCCCAGTACGGCCCTCCGGGGGAACTGCCGAACATCCACCACCGCAAGGAGTCCGAGGAGACCCTCGACAAGCTGCCTGACTACCGGATAACGTGCATCTTCGTGGACAAGAAATACCGGCGGAAAGGCGTGACGGCGATCGCGCTCCGTGGTGCGATCGACCTGATCGCGGAGGCCGGAGGCGGAATCGTGGAGGGGTACCCGCACGACACCACCGACGGCAAGAAAGTATCCGTGCTCTGCAACGCAACACGGTTCCTGTACGAGGGGGCCGGCTTCGACTACTCCGCCCCAAAGGCAAGAGGAACTGTGTGATGCGCAGGGTCGTGTCCTAAAGGCTTTGGACGCGGCCGAGGTAGAGAGAAGACGAACACGCGCTGCTCGTTCCTCAGCGTGCGGGAACGTCACCCGAGTGCTGGCGACGTGTACTAGCTGAGGTTGGCCGCCAAGTCCTGATAGGGAGGGACGAGTTCTTCCCAGCGTGCCTCGACGTCGTCGGGTTCACGGCCGGCGAGGTATGCGGCGAGGTTTTCGGCGTGGATCTGCCAGCCGGCTCCGAAGAAGGCGATCTTGTCCAGGGGCATGCCCTTGACCTCAATGACCAGGGTGGTCTGGTCGCCGTCGGCGGTCAGCGTGATGTCCCAGGCCGCGTCGAACGGCGGCACACCCTGCCCTCTGCGGTAGGACTCATCGGTTTCCCTGGTCGTCACCAATAGCCGCTGTGGGGCGTCGCACGCCTCTACCTCGCCTGTGCGCTCTCCCGCGTCGGCGATGTGCACACGGAACTCGCCCCCCAGAAAAAGCTCGCCATCCACCTCGCCGAACCAGCGGGCGAGCCGGTCGGGATCGGTGATTGCCGACCAGAGGTCGTCGATGTCGGTGTCGTAGCGGTCTTCGATTCGGACGATGCCTGCGCCGTCTGCTGATCGCAGGCTGCCAAGAATGCGGGTGCCCGGACTCGCCTTGCCAGTCATGTCGCGCTCCTTCGTTCGCGTTTTCCTCGCGCCACCTCGGTATGCAGGGCGTCCAATCGCTGCTCCCACAGAGACCGGTAGCCGCCAAGCCACTGATCTACTTCTGCGAGCGGTGCGGGACGAAGACTGTAGACCCGCCGCTGCGCCTCCTGGCGGGCCTCGACCAGCCCCGCTTCCCTCAACACTCGCAGGTGGCGGGAGACGCCCGGACGAGCGATCGGCAGCAACGCCGCCAGCTCACCCGCGGTCGCCGGGCCGCGGGCCAGCGTCTCCAGCAACGTCCTCCGGCTCTCGTCGGCAACCGCCCGCAGAACAGCTTCCATCCCACCAACGTACCAATACGGTTACGTAACTGTCAAGGTACATACATCGGGTACTCGCTTGGGCCAGTGTTCCGGAATGACCCCTGATGGGCGATGCTGTTCGGGATGGAGGCGAACGGATCGGTCGTAGTCGTGAACAGACAGGCGTGGTCAGGCGATGAACGCCTTGCGACAGGAGGACGTCCTGGATGAAGGTCTTCAACCTCTACAACGGCGACTTGGATAACTCGACGGAACGCGAGGGCTGGAACGTTAGGGCGGCGAAGGTCGGTGAGTACATCGGCGGTGAATTGATCGGCGCAGGACTGTACGAGGCACAACCTGGCAACAAGGTCTGGCCGTATCACACGCATCACGCCAACGAGGAGTGGCTCCTCGTTCTTCGTGGTCAGCCCACGCTCCGCACGCCCGAGGGGGAGCGCCAGCTTGACGAGGGTGACGTCGTCTGCTTCCCGCGGGGCAGGGCAGGGGCGCATCAGGTCTGGAACGGAAGCGACTCCCCGATTCGTGTGCTCATGCTCTCGACACTCGTCACCCCGGACATCGTCGAGTACCTCGATACCGGGAAGGTGGGCGCACGCAGCGTGGCAGGTGAATTAATCATGTTCGGGCGTCCGGGGCCTGAGCTCGACTACTGGGAAGGCGAGGAGTAGCTCGAAGCGGTCTAGGAACAGGGCACTCGGCTGGGCCAGCGTGCGGGAATGTCACCCGAAGGTGTAGCGGCGGCGACGAGCACCTAGCCTGTACGTATGAGCGAGCAAACGATGAGGGTCTGCATCGTCGGGGCCTCTGGGAAGCTCGGGCAGTACATGGTGCAGCACGCGCTGGACCGGGGCTACGAGGTGGTCGGCGTGTGCCGGGAGCAAAGCGTCGGGAAGCTCGACGCGTTCAAGGGGCGCATCACCGTCATTCCGGGAGCGACGGACGACCGCGAGGTCATCAAGCGCGCGGTCGCGGGGTGCGACGGGGTGCTCGTCGTGCTGGTCCCGCGAGGCGTCCACGGCTACTCGACGGGAACGGCCCAGGCGGTGCTCGACCACGCGCCTCCGGGGGCGCGCCTCGTGTTCTCGTGCGGGTGGCACATCACGCGCGACGGCCAGGACGTGTACTCGTGGAAGCTCAAGGCGATCGTGAAGGTCTTCGGCCCGCTCGCGCGTCTCGCTCGCTTCGCCGACCTCGACGACCAGGTGGAGGCGTGCCGGCGGGTGTTCGCCAGCGACACGCGGTGGACCGTCGTGCGCGGCAGCGACCTCGAGGAGGGCGAGAGCCAGGGCCTGCCCGTGTGGAGCCGGCACGTGGGCGACCCGATCCTCGAGAGCAACCTCACGCGCCGCGTGGACTTCGCCCTGTTCATGGTGGAGGCCCTCGAGAACGACGAGCTCGTCCACGAGGCCCCGGCGATCGTCGGCTGCCAGACGCCCTCGGCGCTCGCGCACGCCGCCAGCGAATGAACTCATGGCTGGGCCAGTGTGCGGGAATGTCACCCGAGCATTCGGAAATAGCGGGCGATCGGGAGCAGCGTGAAGCCAGCGGCTTCGTATGCCGCCCGCGCAGGTGCGTGGCCGGGATCGCCGCCGGTCTCGACGACCACGATGTCCATGCCGCAGCGCTGCATGTGCTCGGTGGCGTGCTCCGTGAGCCTGGAGCTGATCCCGCGCCGCTGGTAGTCGGGGTCGACGCCGATGATCTCGATCACGCCCATGCTTTCGTGGAACGCGTTCAGCGCGACTGCGGCGAACCCGACCGGCTTTCCGTCGGCGACCGCCACGAAGACGTCGCGCTGCTCGCTCAGACAGCTCGACTTCACCGCCTCGGCCTGGTTGGAGCGCCAGTCGGGGTGCAAGCGGAGGAAGATCTCATCGCCGAGGACTTCGCGAAGCGAGTCGAAGACCGGCTCCCAGGCGCGGAGCGAGAACGCGACGACGGCGTCGAGGTCTCCTTCGCGGAACTCGCGGATCTGGATCGTGTCGTCGGTCATGGTTCCGCGGGGTGCAGGCTGGGCTGACGCTAACAGGGCTTCCGTGGCGGCGATGGCGTTTCCAGGACAAACCGCGCGCGCATCAGCCTCGGCTGCCCCAGTGTTCGGGAATGACGCGAGACGGCGACCACTCGCGGGCTCGGCGTCGACGAGGAACCGCAACCTCTCCGCGGCTTCGGCGTCCGAGCGCACCGCTGTTAGCATCGCCGTCGTGGCCAAGGAGGTCATCAGCACCTCCGAGGCCCCCGGAGGATTCGCAGGCTACAGCCAGGCGATCAGCGCGAACGGCGTGGTGTTTGTGTCGGGCCAAGGCCCGTTCGATCCAGCGACCGGAGACGTTGTCGGGGAGACAATCGAGGAACAGACGCGGCAGTGCCTGCGGAACGTGGAAGCGATCCTGAAGGCCGCAGGATCCACGATGGACGACGTCGTCCAAGCCACGTTCATCCTCCTCGACGAATCCGACTTTGCCGGAATGAACGAGGAATGGAATCGGTGGTTCCCGACGAATCCGCCCGCACGACAGGGGGCAAAGCTCCCGATCAGCCCGAAGGGCATGCGAATCTCCGTCGCAGCCATCGCCGTCTCATAGCGCACGGTTGTCGTCTGCACACGTAACACCCGGCGATGCACCCTCAGACCGTCGCAGATGCGTTTGGGCTCGGGCGCGCCGCCTCGCTGAGTGACCCGGTGGCGCGGGGTGAGCTGGCGAGATTCGCCGGCTCGAGACCGACCACGGCACGTTCGCGGTCAAGCAGGAGCTTGGGAGCTGGTCGGTCGATGAGGCCGAGACCAGCACGGCGTACCACCGCGTGTGCTGGGAGGCCGGCATCCCGACTCCCGAGCCGCTACGGGCAATGACGGGCGGCTACACGGCGCAGGTCGACGGCGAGCGGGTCCACGCGTACGCGTGGGCCGAGCTCGCCGACCCCGACCCCACGCTCGACCCGGCAGCGGTCGGCACGCTCGTCGCCCGGCTCCACCAGGTGCGCATCCGTGGCCGACGTCCGAGATCGACCCCTGGTTCGAGGCGCCGATGGGGCGGGCGGAGTGGAAGGGCGCGCTAAAGGCCTTGCGCGCCGCCGGCGCGCCGTACGCCGGCTGGCGGAGCTGCTGCCCGCCCTGCTGGAGATCGAAAAAATCCTCACCCCGATGCGCCCGGTACAGACCTGCCACCTGGACCTGGGCCGACAACCTACGCCGCAGCGACGGCCGGCCGTTCGTGATCGACTTCGACAACGCCGGCCCTGGCGACCCCTCCCGCGAGATCGCGATGGTGATCTTCGAGTTCGGCCGTGGCGACGCCGAGCGCCAGCGCGCGCTTTACGACGCGTACCTCGACGCCGGCGGGCCCGGCCGGGCCCGCGACCGGACCGACCTCGGGCTCGCGGTAGCCCAGCTCCACCACATCGGCCACCGCCACCTCACGATGTGGGTCGCCGCCCGCGAGACCGGAGGCGAGGGCGCGGTAGCTAGCCGGGATCGACGAGTTCCTCGGCGAGCCGCTGCTGCTCCCCGAAGTCGACGCTCTCCTCGAGGGCCTCGGCTGACCCGAGCACGGGGTCCAGATGCCCTGGAACGGCACAGTTTCGAGGAGGGTCGAAACACCAGGCGGTTCGCCTGGGCCAGCGTGCGGGAATGTCACCAGAGGCTGTGCGAAGCACGCAATCGCACGATCGCCCTCTACGCTCCGCTAGATGAAGGCCCTCTGCGTCGGCGTATGCCTACTCGCTCTCGCTGGGTGCTCTTCGAGTGGAGCCGCAAAGCGCACCCCTGAACGGTTTGCAGCGGCGGTCAAGGTCGCTCCGCACGTTCGCCTCTGGATCGCGTGCAGCGGCGCCGGCCCCGTGGTCCTCGCAGATGGTGGCTTGGGCATCCCGACGGAGGCCTGGGCCGGCGTCCGTCGGTCACCTTGGGCATGTCCCGCTTCTGCGCGTTCGATCGCGCCGGCATCGGTCGCAGCGACGTTCGCGCCTGTCGTTGCGGAAGCCTTGAGCGGAACGTCGAGGACGTTCACGTGCTCATCAGGCGGCGCGCACCTTCACCCGCCGATCATCCTCGTCGGCCACTCGACAGGTGGCCTCGACGCATTGCTCTACGCGCGCCGCTACCGCTCGGAGGTTTCCGGGCTCGTTCTCGTCGACTCCCCAAGCGAATCGGTGCCGGTACCGCCCACACCCCTGACCGATGGCAGCACGCAACTCGAGTTCGCCTCCGGCCTGCGCGAGCTACGCCGAGCGCGCCGGCTCGACAGCCTCCCGATCCTCGTCCTCAGCCATGGCACGCGCGCCTTTTCCACACTCGCGGCCGAGCGAAGCTGGACGAGGATGCAGCGCCAGCTCACCGCCGACTCGTCGAACACGCTTCGCGTGATCGCCGTCGACAGCGGCCACCTCATCGAATTCGACCAGCCGCTGCCTGGTCGCAAGAGCCGTCGAACAAGTCGTCGCGGCGACTGAGGCGGACGTCATCTCCGATGTCACCACGTCTTCGACGCGGCCGACGGTCGCTGCAGCCCTTAACCGGGGCAGGTCAGCACTTTCGACCGTGGTGTGAGCGAGACGCGCTCTCGCCTCGAGGATTGTCAGGGTTAAACGCTACTCAGTATTCGCGCGAGAAAGCGAAGAAAGCTCGCGCACTAGGCAATTCGGGCTCTGCGCGGTAGATTCTCCGCGTAGACAGAGAGGAGTCCGCTGCTTCGGCCCTGGATTGCTTCGACGCTCGTGTTCGTCGGTCTCGCGCTTCCGCTCAGCGGAGCGCCTGGTGCAGTGGCGGCCGGACCCACCACCGCGACGGACGTCACGGAGTTTCCGCTGCCGCACGCGGAGAGTCGCCCGTACACGATCGTCGCCGGTGCCCGACGGCAACCTCTGGTTCACCGAGTCGGACGGGAGACTCGATCGGCCGGATCACTCCGGACGGGTCCGAGAAGCGAGTACATCCTCCCCACTCGCCGACAGCGAGCCCTACGGGATCACGGTGGGACCGGACGGCAACCTCTGGTTCACCGAGCGCTTCCGCGAACCGGATCGGCGTCAGGAGCACGACTAGGGTCGGGTACTCGCTGAGTACGACCGTGCCCACGATGAACGCCCAGCCCTGGGACATCGCCCTCGGCTGCCGAACGGCGCACCTGTGGTTCACGGAGGAGAACGTCGACCAGCTGGGCGCGCATCCATCCGAAGACGGGCGAGATCGACCGAGTACCCGCGTCACGCATTGGCCAGTTCCCGACCGGCATCGGGGCCGACGCTGAAGGGCAATATCTGGTTCACGGAGGAGATCACCAACAACATCGTCCGGCTCGATCCCACCAACCCCTTCAGCCAGACGGATTTCCCACTGATCACCGAGAACGCGCTTCCGTGGGACATCGAGCCCGGGGCCCGACGGAAACCTCTGGTTCACCGAGCTCGCCGGCGGCCACGTCGGCAAGATCACGCCCCAGGGAACGATCACGGAGTACGAGGTGCCGGTCCCGTTCGGTGGGATCGCCTGGATCGCCGCGAGCCCGTCCGGGAACAGCTTGTCGTTCACCGAGAACGACTCGAGCATGGTGGGCGAGATCGAAGTGAACGGCACGTTGGGGCCCACTTTCGACGCCGGCTCCTATCCGGTTCGGGATCACCGCCGGGCCGGATGGGAACATGTGGTACTGCGTGGGGTTCGGGAACGCGATCGGAAGAGTGAACCTGGGCCCGCCTCCGCCGCCACCGCCTCCGCCTCCGCCGCCACCACCGCCGCCACCACCACCACCACCGCCGCCACCACCGCCGCCGCCGCCGCCACCGCCGCCGCCCGCCGCCACCTCCTCCACCTCCTCCACCTCCGCCTCCACCAACGAGGTGCGTCGTCCCACGCGTGATCGGACTCAACCTTGGACGCGCGCGGGTTCGTCTCCGCTCGAGCCATTGCCGTGTCGGGCGCGTCGTGCGCCGTCACGCCGGCGGTCGACCCGGTCGCGTGGTTGCACAGCGCCCGCGGCCCGGTGCGGTCAAACGGGCCGGCTTCCCGGTCAACCTCGTCGTCAGTCGCCATTAGCCGATCGAGATGTCGAGAACGGGCCGCCGGCTCCGTTCTCCGGGTGAC
>CAVUMW010000018.1:0-13900 GCA_963742635.1 uncultured Actinomycetes bacterium | reverse complement strand
GAGGCGGTCGGCGTCGAGCCGGACAGCCGCGTGCTCGACGTCGGCTGCGGCCCGGGCGGGCTTGCGACGGCCCTCGCCGAGATCGTCGGCCAGGAGAACGTCGCGGCAGTGGATCCGTCCCCGCCGTTCGTCTCGGTCTGCCGCGCCCGGCTCCCGACCGCCGATGTCCGCGTCGCGGCCGCCGAGGAGCTTCCGTTCCCCGACGGGTTCTTCGACGGCGGGTTTGCGCAGCTCGTCGTCAACTTCATGACCGACGCGGAACGCGGCGTGGGGGAGATGAAGCGGGTCGTCAAGCCGGGCGGAACGGTCGCGGCCTGCACGTGGGACTACCGCGACGGCATGACGATGATCCGCGCCTACTGGGATGCGGCCCACGAGGTCGTGCCGGACGAAAGCGCGCAGTTCGACGAGGGGAAGACCATGCGCTACGCGACGCTCGAGGAACTGACCGGCCTGTGGCGCACGGTCGGCCTCCAGGACGTCACCGGCGGTGAGCTGTCAGTCACGGTTGGCTACGACGACTTCGAAGACCTCTGGGCGCCGTTCCCGACCGGGATCGGGCCGCCAGCCGCGTTCTGTGCGTCGCTCGATCCGGAACAGCAGCAGGTCCTGCGAGCGGCGCTCTCGAGGCGTCTCGGAGATCCGGATGGCCCGTTCGAGCTCTCCGCTCGGGCCTGGTACGCGGTCGGGCGCGCAGCCTAGCTGAGGACTGCCTCGACGCCCCGCGGCGACAGAACCCGCTCCCGAGAGGCGCCGGTTCCGATCAGGCAGACCTCGACGCCGAGCTTGTGCTCGACGAAGTCCACGTAGTCGCGGGCGGCCTTCGGCAGCGTGGCGACGTCGTCGATCGCGTCCAGCGGCTCGTTCCAGCCGGGCAGCGTCTCGTACACCGGCTCGCAGTGGTGGAAGTCGCTCTGATGCGCCGGGAACTCGTCGGTCTCCGTCCCGTCGCGCAGCCGGTAGCGCACGCAGACCGGAAGCTCGGAGAACGACGAGAGGACGTCGAGCTTCGTCAGCGCGAGCGACGTCATCCCGTTCAGCCGCACGGCGTAGCGCAGGCCGACGAGGTCGAGCCAGCCGCAGCGCCGCTGGCGCCCCGTGACGGTCCCGTACTCGCCGCCGAGCTCGCGCAGTCGCTCCTGGTCGGGCCCCACGATCTCGGTCGGGAACGGCCCCTCGCCGACCCGAGTCACGTACGCCTTCGCGACCCCGATGACGCGGTCGATCCGAGTCGGCCCGATCCCGATCCCGGTGGCGGCGGCGCCGGCGATCGGGTTCGACGACGTGACGAACGGGTACGTGCCGTGGTCGAGGTCGAGCAGCGTCGCCTGGGCGCCCTCGAAGAGCACGGCCTTTCCGTCCTTGAGGGCGTTCTCGACCAGTAGGGACGTGTCCGCGATGTACGGGCGCAGCCGCTGCGCGTAGCCCTCGACCTCCTCGGCGACCTCCTCCAGGTCGAGCGGCGCGGCGCCGTAGACCCGCTCCAGCCAGACGTTCTTCTCGGCGAGCGCGACCTCGATCTTCTGCCGCAGGATCTTCGCGTCGAAGAGATCCTGGACGCGGATTCCGAGCCGCGTCGACTTGTCCGCGTATGCAGGCCCGATCCCGCGGCGGGTCGTGCCGATTTGCAGGTTCCCCAGCCGCCGCTCGCTCGCGCCGTCGAGCGCGACGTGCCAGGGCATGATCAGGTGCGCGTTGCCGGAGAGCCGGACGGTCTCGGTCGAGATCCCGCGCGCCTCGAGGTCATCGAGCTCCTCGACGAAGACGCCCGGGTCGACGACGAGGCCGGCGCCGAGGACGCACTCCTTGCCCCACAGGATCCCCGAGGGCATGTGCTTGAACTTGTACGTCTCGCCGTCGGCGATGATCGTGTGGCCCGCGTTGGGGCCGCCCTGGTAGCGGCAGACGAGGTCGGAATGCTGGGCGAGCAGATCGACGATCTTGCCCTTGCCCTCGTCCCCCCACTGCGCGCCGACGATGACTGTCGCAGGCACGACGGACCAGTCTGCCAGAAGCCCCAGCCGGCGCCGTGGTCATTTCGAGGGTTATGAATCCGCGGAGGCTGCCGATAAGGATCACGAGCCCCGGTTGGGTTGGCCGCAGACC
This sequence comes from uncultured Actinomycetes bacterium, assembly GCA_963742635.1. GTDB lineage: Bacteria > Actinomycetota > Thermoleophilia > Gaiellales > Gaiellaceae > VAXT01. Next base: position 11,794 of record CAVUMW010000018.1, on the reverse strand, counting down.
CTCCTCCGGGGCTCTTCCTATGCCGCGAGGTCGGCGAACTTCGCGTAGCGCTTCAGGAACGACAGCTTCTCGGAGCCGGTCGGCCCGTTGCGGTGCTTCGCGCAGATCACCTCGGCCAGGCCCTGCTGGTCGGACTCCTCGTTGTAGTACTCGTCGCGGTAGATGAAGAAGACGAGGTCGGCGTCCTGCTCGATCGCGCCCGACTCGCGGAGGTCGGACAGGATCGGCCGCTTGTCGTGGCGCTGCTCGACCGCGCGCGACAGCTGGGACATCGCGAGCACCGGCGTGTCGAGGTCGCGCGCGAGCACCTTCAGCTGGCGCGAGATCTGCGACACCTCCTGCACGCGGTTCTCGACCGAGGCGCCCGAGGTCATCAGCTGCAGGTAGTCGACGATGATCAACCCGAGCTTCGGCTCCTGGGTCTTGAGCCGCCGCGCCTTGGCGCGGATCTCCATCATCGTGATCGAGCCGGTGTCGTCGACGTAGATCGGCGCCTTCGCCAGCTTGTCGCAGGCCGCCGTCAGTCGCGGCCAGTCGTCGACTGCGAGCTTGCCGGTGCGCAGCCGGTTCGACTCGACCTTCGCCTCGCTGCACATCAGCCGCTGCGTGACCTCGGACTTCGACATCTCGAGCGTGAAGAGGGCCACCGGAGTCTTCGTGCGCACGCCGAGGTTCGCGGCCATGCCGAGCCCGAGCGCGGACTTGCCCATGCTGGGCCGGGCGGCGACGATGATCAGGTTGCCGGGTTGGAACCCGCCCGTGATCCGGTCGATGTCGCGGAAGCCGGAGGGCACACCGGTCAGGTCTTCGCCGGCCTCGTAGAGCTGGGTGATCCGCTCGAAGCTCTCCTTGAGCAGCTCCTCGATGTGGCTGAACTCGGACGCGACCCGGCTCTGTGAGAGCTCGAAGATGACCTGCTCCGCCTGGTCGACGAGCTCCTGCGCGTCGCCCGGCCGCTCCCAGCCGAGCCGCGCGACCTCGCCGCCGACGCGGATCAGGCCGCGCAGGGTCGCCATCTCGCGGACGATCTTGGCGTAGTGCGCCGCGTTCGCAGTCGCCGGGACGAGCGCCGCCAGCTCGTGGATCCGCTCTCGTCCACCCGCCCCCTCGAGGTCGCCGCGCTCCTCGAGCTCGTCGACGAGCGTGATCGCGTCGACCGGCTCGCCTCGCGCGTAGAGCGAGAGTGTCGAGCGGTAGATCTTCGCGTGGCTCTCCCGGTAGAAGTCGCCGGCGTCGAGGACCTCGCTGACGGCCCCGATCGCGCCCGGGGAGAGCATCATCGCGCCGAGGACAGACTCCTCGGCGTCGAGGTTCTGCGGCGGAACAGGGGCGTCCTGCGTTGACGAAGCGAGCACGGCCACGTCGGAATTAGTGATGGCTGGAAGCGCCGATTTCAACGGGTGGACAACCGTTTTTCGCACAGGGTCGGCCAGAACCGAAACATGGCCGCTTGCAGGGTCAGGGAACGCACGTTCGCCCGATTGTCCCCAGCCTGTCGGATGTCATCCCCAGCTCGCTGAACACGATCCGCGCGCGAATTTCGCGCTGCCAGCGGATTCTTCGTCGATTCGTCCACAGGCTGGGCAGAAGCCTGTGGAGAATTAGTTCGCCTCTTGTGACTCCTCCGGCATGGGCTCGGCTTCGGCAGCGACCTCGGCCGCGGCCTCCGGCTCCGCCTCGGCCACGGGCTCGGCTTCGGCAGCGACCTCGGCCTCCGGCTCCTCGACCGCCTCCTCTTCCGCGATCTCCTCCTCGATCGCGGCTTCGGCGGCGGCGCGCTGCTCCTCGGCCTGCGCCTCGGCCGCAGCAGCTTCCGCCGCAGCGGCCTCTTCGATCGCCTGCAGCTCCTCCTCGGGCGGGAGCTCCCCGCCCTCGGGCACGACGAGCACGCGCGTCTCGACGGTCACATCCGCGAACAGCTCGATCGGAACCTGGTAGCGGCCGATCCGCTTCAGCGGGTCCTCGAGCCCGATCTTCCGGCGGTCGACCCGGACCTTGAGCTTGTCCCAGATCGCGTCCGCGAGGTTCGTCTGCGTGACCGACCCGAAGAGGACGCCCTTCTCGCCGGCCTTGACGTCGAAGCGAAGCTCCGCCTGGCCGAGCCGCTGCGCGATCTCCTGCGCCTGCTCGAAGCTCTGCGCCTCGTTCAGCGCGCGGCGCGCGTTCACCTTCTCGAGCTCCTTCACGCGGGCGGGGGTCGCCGGCTCCGCGAGCTTCCGCGGGAGCAGGAAGTTCCGCGCGTACCCGCGTGCGACGTCGACGACCTCGCCGCGCAGGCCGAGCTTGTCCACGTCTTCCCGGAGAACGACCTTCATCTCAGCTCAGTTCGAGACGTAGGGCAGCAGTGCCATCTCCCGCGCGCGCTTCACGGCGACGGCCACCTGCCGCTGGTGGCGGCGGCACGTGCCGGTGATACGGCGGGAGCGGATCTTGCCCTTCTCGGAGACGTAGCGGCGAAGCTGGTTGAAGTTCTTCCAGTCCACCTCGTCGATCTTCTCCTTGCAGAAGTAGCAGGGCCGGCGCTTGCCGGGCCGCTCCATCGGCTGGCGGCGGCGGCCGCCCTGACGGTCTTTCTGGTCCCGGTCGCTCCGCGCCATCAGAAGGGGATGTCGTCGTCGTTCGCGTTGCCGAAGTCGGCGTTCTCGGTCGTCGTCGCGCCGGCGGGCACGAACTGGCGCTCGCCGCCGCCGCCCTCCGCGTCGCCGCGGCTGCCGAGGAACTGGACGCTGTCGGCGATGATCTCGACCGCCTGGCGCTTGGAGCCGTCCTGCGCCTCCCACTCCCGCCAGTCGAGCCGGCCGTCGACGCCCACGGGGCGGCCCTTCGAGAGGTACTGGGCGCAGCTCTCGCCCTGGTTGCCCCAGACCGTGACGTCGAAGTAGTTCGGCTTGTCGCCCCACTCGCCGGTCTGCCCATCCTTCTGGCGCGTGTTCACGGCCAGGCGCAGCTTGCAGACCGCCGTGCCGCTCGGCGTGTGGCGCAGCTCGGGATCCTTGGTCAGGTTTCCGACGAGGACGACTCGGTTGATGTTCGCCATTACTCCTCTCCTTCCAACTGTTCCGCGGCGCCGGGCTCGGGCCCGGCACCGGATTCGGCGAGTGTTCCAGCGTACTCCGGCTCGCGGTCGGAGCTCGGCGGCGGTCCCGAAGGGGTCGCGCCGGGCTTCAGCCGCTTGACTGCGAGATGGCGCAGAACGCCGTCCGTGATCTTGAGCACGCGTGAGATCTCGTCCAGCGTTCCCGGCTCGGCCGTGAAGGTCAGGAGGTGGTAGGTGCCTTCGGCCTTGTGGTCGATCTCGTAGGCGAGCCGGCGGCGTCCCCAGACGTCGTGGCTCTCGAAGGTTCCGCCTCCGCGCTCGACGAGCTCTCGCGTGCGCGTGACGATCTCGTTCTGCCGCTCCTCGGGGAGCTCGACGTCGAACAGCAGCAGGATCTCGTAGTCGATCACGTTCCCTCTGGCCTCCTTCGGTCTGAGTCGGCCTCGCTCGTGGTGGCGCCGCTCGGGAACGAGGCGGCGGGTGGCGAGGCAGGTGCCGGGCGACACTGTAGCATCGGCCTCGTGCAAGGCCGGCTGGCCCTCCTGCTCGGTGGAGCCGTGGTCGCGGGGGGCGTTGCCTACCGCTTCATCGTTCGTCGCCCGCCCGCGCCGGCCGTTCCCGAGCCGCACGCGGAGGCGCTGAAGTCGAAGCTCGCAGAGTCGAGGGTCGTGGCCGAGGACCGCGAGGAGTTCGAGGCCGCGGAGACGCCGGTCGACCAGGCCGAGGCCGTCCCGCCCGAGCTCGGCGACCGCCGCGCGTCCGTCCACGAGCGCGGCCGAGAGCTGGCGGAGCAGATGCGCCAGAACGCCACGCCTCCCGAGTAGCCGCTGGGGTCAGACCCCGTAACAAGTTTGTGACGGCTCACGGGCGGGGCTTGGCTCCGTTGCGGCCGTCGGGATCCGCGCCGTGACAGTTCTGTGACGCTTTCGACGCTGATTTTTACCGGGGTCTGACCCCGTCAGCGCGGCGGGGTGAAGGCGGCCACTCCGGCGGTGAAGCCGCGTGCGATCCGCCACTGGTACGAGCTCGACTGCAGGCGGCGACGCTCGGCCGGATTCGTCATGAAGCCGGTCTCGACGAGGATCGCCGGCACGTTCGCCCAGTTGAAGCCGGTCAGGTCGCTGCGAGGAGCGAGCCCGTTGTCCGCGGCGCCAGTGGCCGCAACCGTCGCTCGCTGCACGAGGCGGGCCGCGCGGAGACTGCGGACGTAGATGTCGCTTGTCCAACCGCGGTGGTAGGACGGGAAAGAGCGTCGCCAGTCCATGGCGTGACGTGTCGGTCGAGCCGTCCGCGTGGATCCGGAGCATCAGCGCGGCATGGCGCCGGTTGCAGAACTGCGCGCGTGCGACGTTGCCGCCCGTCCCGTAGCGGAAGACGGGGCCGGTCCGGGTCATCGCGACCCGGTAGCCGCGGCGCAGGAGGAGCGTTCGCGTCTTCCTGGCGATCGCGAGCGCGACCGCGGCCTCGCCCGAGGCTCCTCCCCCGTCCTTGATCTTGTAGACGCGCGAGCCGGGCCCGATCGGCTCTGTCTGGCGCCCGACGGCGGGCGGCGTCCCATGGCCCGGGTCGAGGCAGATCAACGCGGCGGCTACGGCCTCGGCGATCATCGCGGAACGATGCTAGAGGGCCGCGCGCTCGGCGCTGCGCAGGCCGCGCCACGCCCACACGGACAAGCCGACGGCCATCGCGATCGCGACGGGGAACGCGACGGAGACGTGATCCGTCGAGCCCGAGATCAGGCTGCGCCCGGCCTCGAGCAGCGAGGTCGCCGGGTTGACGCTCGCGACCGAGTGCAGCCAGCCGCTGAGCAGCGCCAGCGGCACGTAGACGGGCGCGAAGAAGAGCGTCAGGAAGACGGGCAGCTGCATGATCGGCCCCGCCTGCACGGTGCGCAGGCGCATCGCGATCCCGCTCGCCCAGAGCGTCCCGGCGAGGTTCACGATCAGCGCGAGCGCGTAGAGCGCGACGAGGTCGATCCCGCTGCCGCCGACCTGCATGCCCACCGCGAGCGCGACGATGGTCAGAATCGTCGCCGTGACCGCCCAGCGCCCCGCGGCTGCGAGCGCATAGCCGGCGACGATCCCGCTCCGCCTCGGCGCCGCAATCAGCAGCCGCCGAGCGAACCCGTACTCGAAGTCGCGCGCGATGCCGAAGCCGGTGAACACGCCGCCGAACGCGGCCGACTGGAGCAGGACGAACACGAACTGGAACGCCGTGTACCCGTTCGGGAAGTCGAAGCCGGGGATGTCCGTGACGCGCGACAGCCCGCCGGCGAACGCCGTGAAGAAGAAGAGCGGGAAGATCATCCCGGGCAAAAACAGCGACGGCGTCGTGAACACGTTGTGCAGCACGCGCCACGCGACCGCGAACGCAACCGACCAGAAACTCCTCATGTGCGCGTCAACCTCAGCTGGAGCGCCCAGTTCGCAAGCACCATGGCCGCGCCCGCGAGCAGCGCCGCGAAGCCAAACGCGAGCGCCAGCGCCTCCCAGTCCCAACCCGTGATGATCAGGCTGCGCAGCCCTTCGATCAGGTACGAGATCGGGTTGAAGGTCGCGACCGTCCGGAACCAGTCCGCCTGGATCAGGTTCCGCGGCAGGTTCATCGACGAGAGGAACAGGCCGACGAAGAGGAGCGGGAACAGGCCCTGCACCGCCTCGCCGGAGCCGGTCCGCAGCGCGAAGAACGCGCCGAGCGCGCCGAATGCGATCGCGACCCCCGTCGCGAGGATGATCAGGACGATCCCGCCGACGATCCCCGACTCCAGCCGGACTCCGGCAATCAGTCCGACCGTGAGGTAGTAGCAGTTCTGGACGAAGGCGAGCACTGCGATCCCGCCCAGCTGGCCGACGATCAGCGCGCCCCCGCGCAGCGGAGTGAGCGCGAGCCGGTTCAGGAACCCGGTCTGGATGTCCCGGGCGAGATCCGTGCCCGCGTTCATGGTCGCGAAGAGCGCGCCCTGGATGAACGGGAAGGCGAGGAAGAAGGCGAGGAACGACTTCGACGGGAAGCCGGGGAGCTTCGTCGCCGGGCTGAGCCCGGCCGAGGTGACGGCGAGGAGCGCCGTCGGAAAGACGAACGGGAAGATGATGTTCGCCGGCTGGCGCGCGGTCCGCACGATCGAGCGGCGCGCGACGTACCCGACCTGGGCGAGGGCGCTCACCCGGCTTCGACCTCGGCTTCCTCGTCGTCGGCAGCCCTCGAGCGAGCGGCCCGTCTTGGCGAGGAAGACGTCGTCGAGGCTCGGGGCGTGGAGCGCGAGGTTCTCGATCTTGATCCCTTCGGCGTCGAGCGCGCGGACGATTCCGGCGAGATCCTGGACGCCGTGCTCGAGCCGGACCGCGACGCCTTTCGCCGAGCCGCCGGTCGGCTCGCCGAACTGCTCGAGGATGCGCGCGATCGACTCGGGCGTGGCGCCGTCGGCGGGAATCGCCTCGACCGTCGGCCGGCCGATCTGCGCCTTCAGCTGGGCGGGCGTGCCCTCGGCCACGATGTGCCCGTGGTCGATGATCCCGACGCGGTCGGCGAGCGAGTCGGCCTCCTCCAGGTACTGCGTGGTCAGGAAGACGGTGACGCCGTCCTCGCGCGCGAGCCGCGCCACCTCGCTCCAGAGCGCGCTCCGGCTCTGCACGTCGAGCCCCGTGGTCGGCTCGTCGAGGAAGAGGATCGTGGGGCGGTGCGCGAGCGCCAGCGCAAGGTCGAGCCTGCGCTTCATCCCGCCCGAGTAGCCGCCCACCTTGCGGTCGGCCGCGAGCGTGAGCCCGACCCGCTCGAGCAGCTCCTGCGAGCGGACGCGGCGCTCGGAGCGGGAGATCCCGTGCAGCGCACACTGGAGGTTGAGGTGCTCCCGGCCGGTGAGCAGGTTGTCGAGCGCGGCCTCCTGGAGCGCGGCGCCGATCGCGGTGCGCACCTTGGGCCCCTCCTTGACGATGTCGAAGCCGGCCACGCGCGCGCTGCCCGAGGTGGGGGGCAGGAGCGTCGTCAGCATGTGCACCGTCGTCGACTTCCCGGCGCCGTTCGGCCCCAGGAAGCCGTAGATCTCACCGGGCTCGACGCGGAGGTCGATCCCGTCGACCGCGCGGATGTCGCCCTTGAACGTGCGGACGAGCCCCTCGGCCTCGATCCCGTGCGCTTTGGCCACTCGGCCGACTCTACCGACGCGCTCTCGATCGCCCCTGCGAGCGCTAGGCAGCGACGGTTTGGTTCTGATGCGCCAGCTCGACGAGGCCGGCCAGCAACTCGGTCAGGGCCGCGCCCGTGTTCTCGTCGGTCAGGTTCAGGTCGGGATCGAACCGCTCCCATGCGATCGGGACGCGCGACCTGCGGCTGCTCGAGGACGACCGCGCCCGGGAAGAGCAGCGCGTCGCGCACCTGCTGTTGCGCGCGCCGCGTCCCGCCGCGGCCGCTCGACGCGCCCACGATCGCAACCGGCTTCCAGCGCAGCACGGACGCGAGCGCGGGCCGCGAGAGCCAGTCGATCGCGTTCTTCAAGACGCCGGACGTCCCGCGGTTGTACTCGGGCGTCGCGAGCAGGAGCGCGTCGGCCTCCGCCACCGCTTCGCGCAGCTCGGCGACCGGCTCGGGATCGCCGGCCGACTCGACGTCGTCGTTGTAGAGCGGGATCCGCGACAGGTCGAAGATCTCGAGCTCCACGTCCGGCGGAGCCAGCTCGGCCGCAGCCCGCAGGAGCGCTGTGTTGTACGAGCGCTCCCGCAGGCTGCCGGAGATGCCGAGGATCTTGGTCACGAACGGACCGCGGTGATGTCGGCGGTGATCTCGACGCGTGTCGGGCCCCACTCGATCTCGCCCTGGACGCGGAAGAGCGTCTTCTCGACGCCGTCGGCGTCCTTGCCGGTCGCCTGGAACTTCGCGTCCAGCTCGACCGGCATCGCGACCTCCTTGACGGTCAGGTCGCCGAAGATCCTGTGGCGGTCGCCGTCGACGTGCTCGATGCGGCTCGACTCGAACCTGATCTCCGGAAAGCGCTCGGTGGCGAGCAGGTCGTTCGACCGGAGGTGCTCGTCGCGCATCTCGTTGTCCGTGAGCACGCTCGTCGTGCGGACGACGCCGTGCGCGGACTGCTCGTCGCCGCCCTCGACGGTACCCTCGAAGTCGGTGAACCGGCCGCTGATCGACTTCATCATCGAGTCCGTGTCGACGACGTCGAAGCGGATGCTCGAGTGGACCGGGTCGACCGTCCACGTCCCGGTGGGGATGAGGGTCGAGGTCTCTGTCTGGATGGCTGTCATTTGGTCTCCTTCCCTGTCTGGTGCTAATATTTGTGTGCTCAATAGTTGAGCGCTCATGAATATAGCGGAGAATGATTGAGTAGTCAAGTAACTGATCTCAGGGGCATCGAGCTCGAGGCGTGGATCAACTTCCTGCGCGCGCACGCGGCCGTGACGCGGCAGTTCAACGCCGAGCTGCTCGCGACGCACGGGCTGACGATCAACGACTTCGACGTCCTCGCGCAGCTCAGCCGCGCGCCCGAGCAGGCCCTGAAGCGGGTCGACCTCGCCGAGCGCGTGCTCCTCACGCCGTCGGGGATCACGCGACTGCTGAAGGGGCTCGAGGAGGCGGGCTGGGTCAGCAACCGCCCGTGCGCCGAGGACGCGCGCGTGACCTACGCCGTGCTCACGCCGAAGGGCAGCAAGAAGCTCGAGCAAGCCAGGAAGACGCATGTCGCCAGCGTGCGCGCGCTCTTCTCGGAGCGCTTCGAGCACGAAGAGCTCGAGACCCTGGCGTCGCTCCTCGAGCGGCTGCCGCAACGCGAGACCGCGTGCGATTGATCGAGCTCAGGCCGATGACGCCGGAGTTTCTCGAGGCGGTCCTCGAGGGCGACCGCGAGCGAGCCGCGGAGGCGCTGGACGTCCGGTTGCCCGACGACTTTCCGGGTGAAGGCGTCATACGGTTCTTCACGCTCCGGCTCACGCAGATGCGCCGGGACGAGCGCTTCCGGGAGTGGTGCCCGCACGCGGTCGTCCTCGACGGGCAGATGATCGGGCACGCCGGCTACCACGGCCCGCCGGGCGTGAACGCCAACCAGAGCCCCGACGCGATCGAGATCGGATACACGATCGAGGAGCCGTGGCGCGGCCACGGGTATGCGACGGAGGCCGCAACCGAGCTCCTGCGCCGGGCCGAGGAGCGCGGCGTGCGCCACTACGTCGCCTCGGCGACGCCGGACAACGAGCCCTCGCTCGCGATCATCCGCAAGCTCGGCTTCCGGCAGACCGGCGAGGCGATCGACGAGGAGGACGGGCTGGAGCTCGTCTTCGAGCTCGAGCGCTAGGTCCTGACAGTCAGGCCAGGAAATACACGAGGAACGTGATCGTGAGCAGGATCACGACGGCCAGCGTGACGACGAGCATCACGCCGCCGAGGACGATCGGCATGCTCTGCTCGTCCTTGCCTCGCGCAGCTTTGCGGTAGAGCCGTTTCGGCGTCTGAACGGGATCTGTCATCCCGTTCGGTTGTTCCCGATCCGAGCGCCGCTAATCAGGCGTGCTGCACGACCGGAGCGCTCGCGCTCGGTTCCTGCGCCGGCGCGGCCGCGATCGGAAGCTCGCACGGCGAAGGTCGAGCCCTGGCCTTCCTTCGAGCTGACGGTCAGCGTCCCGTCCATCCGGCGGACGAGCTCACGGCAGATGTAGAGGCCGAGCCCCGTGCCGCCGACGCCGCGCGAGAGCTGCGGGTCGACCCGGTAGAACTTGCCGAAGATCCGCTGCTCCTCGCCGTGTGGGATGCCCAGGCCCTCGTCGCGCACCGAGATGCGGAGGGTCGCTCCGTTCCGCTCGACTCGCACTTCGACCGCTCCCCCGTCCGGCGAGTACTTGACGGCGTTGTCGACCAGGTTGATCAAGACCTGCCGGAGCTTGTCCTCGTCGCCGGCGACGAACGAGCCCGGCTCCATCGCGACGAGCTCGAGCGTGACGTTGTCCCGATCGGCGAAGCAGGTGCGCATCTGCTCGACGACGTCCTCTGCGAGGCGGGTGACGTCGAGCGGCCGCGTCTCGAGCTGCAGGCGTCCCGGAGTCGATCCGGTTCGCGAGCAGGATGTCCGCGGCGACGCGTGCGAGCCGCTTCGACTCTTGCGCAATCACCTTGAGCAGGCGCTGCCGCTTCTCGTCGTCGATCCCGAGGTCGTCCCGGAGCAGCGTCTGCGCCGAGCCGTAGATCGCGGCGAGCGGCGTGCGGAGCTCGTGCGAAACCGTGGCGACGAACTCGCCCTTGAGCTCGTCGAGCGCACGCTCCTCGGTCAGGTTCCGGAACGCGTAGACGACACCGTCCTCGAATGCGACGCCGGAGATCGAAAGCCAGACCTCGCGGCCTCCGATCACGAACGGGAGCGTCCTCGCGTCGGTGCTGCCCGGTCCGGGGGCCGATGCGACGGGAACGGTGGGCCCGACCGCGCGCCAGTCGGGGAGGACGTCGTCAGCGGGCATTCCGAGGACTGCGCTCTGCGTGAGCCCCGTGACCGCGGCGGCCGCCGGGTTCCAGTGCTGGATGACGCCCGCTTCATCGACCAGGAAGACACCGTCGTCGACGTGCTCGAGCACGCTCGCCTGGCGTTGGAGCGCGCGCTGCTGCCGCTCGACCTCGCGGTCGAGCCGGCGCATCTCGATCGCGCGCTCGAGTGAGGCGATGAAGTAGTCGTGGTCGATCGGCTTCGCCACACGGTCTTCATCGGCGCGCGCGCGGCGCGCGGCGTCGAGTACGTCTCCGACCGCCGCTACTCCAGAACGGTTCGCATCGGCAAACACACGGGAGTGATTCGCGTCGATCCGCCCGTTCGGAATGACGCGGCCGGCGATGTAGCGTCGGTCTCAGTCGAGGCGAGTGCGTCGCTCGAGCCGGTGATGACTCCACTCATCGCGCGCGTGCGACACCTTTTCGACCTCGACGCCGACACGAACGTCATCGAAGCTCATCTCACGGCGACGGAGTCCATTCGTTTGAGCGACGACACTCGGGGACTGCGCGTCCCCGGGGCATTCGACGGATTCGAGCTCGCGGTGCGCGCGATCGTGGGCCAGCAGGTCACGGTCAAGGGCGCATCGACGCTGATGACACGGTTGGCGATCGCCTTCGGTGAGGCGATTCACACCGACGACGTCGCACTCACGCATCTCACCCCAGAGCCGCGACAGATCGCCGGCGCGAGCGTGGCGGAGATCAGAGCGATCGGCGTGCCGGCCGCGCGCGCTGCCTCGCTCCTGGCGCTCGCGACAGCGTGTGCGCGCGGCGAGTTGACGATCGAGCCGACAAGCGACGTGCCCGAGTTGATGCGAAGGCTTCGAACGGTGCCGGGCATTGGACCGTGGACGGCGGAGTACGTCGCCATGCGCGCGACGCACTGGTCGGACGCCTTTCCCGTTGGGGACCTCGCACTTCGTCGCGCGGCAGGCAATGTCTCGGCGGCCGAGTTGCTACGAACGTCCGAGCAGTGGCGGCCGTGGCGCGCGTACGCGGCGATGCATCTGTGGGCTGGTTCGTCGCAGCCGGCAAGATCGGTCGAGTCGGCCGCGAGTCATCCTGAAGGAGCGTAGCGAGGCCACGCCCGTCATCCTGAAGGAGCGTAGCGACTGAAGGATCGCTGTCCCTCGAGGTAGTTCCAACTACCTTGGCGCGAAAGCGATCCTACGCTCGCTTCGCTCGCATCAGGATGACACGCGGGGCTCGCTCCGCTCCTCAGGATGACAACGCGGGGCGGACTGAGTCTCCCGCTGACGCCGCGCTGGTGCGCTCCGCCATTGG
>CAVUMW010000017.1:0-29941 GCA_963742635.1 uncultured Actinomycetes bacterium | reverse complement strand
GGGTGCGCGGATCTACGGCCGGAACAGAACAGAATAGCGAAACGGACCGTCGCTGCGCAAGCGCTGCTGCGCGACGGCCCTCGCTACGAGTTCGACTATAGCCCCTGCGTCAAGAGACGTCTTGTAGAAGCGGCTGATCCGTGTAACCGTTCGAGCCGGAAAATGCGGCTCCTGCTGGCACTTTCGTTCGTCAGCCTCTGCGTGACGGCTGCGACGTTCCTGACGCTAGGCGGCGCAGGATAGAAAGGAGGCCGCCCCGCGGCGGCCTCCTTCGAGCTTGCCTATCGGCCGACGCTACTTGAGCTCGACCGTGGCGCCGGCTTCTTCCAGCTGCGCCTTGAGCTGGTCGGCCTCTTCCTGCGCGACGCCTTCCTTGACCGGGTTCGGCGCGCCGTCGACGAGGTCCTTGGCCTCCTTGAGGCCGAGCCCGGTGATCGCGCGCACGACCTTGATCACCTGGATCTTCTGACCGCCGGCCGCGGCGAGGACGACGTCGAAGGCCGACTTCTCCTCGGCGGCCGCGGCTCCGTCGCCGGCGGCAGGAGCAGCGGCGACGGCCATCGGCGCTGCCGCCGTGACGCCCCACTCCTCCTCGAGCTTGTTCTTGAGCTCGACGAGCTCGAGGACGGTCATCCCGCCCAGCGACTCGACGAGCTTGTCGGTGTCCGTCTTGGTTGCCATTTACTGCTCCTCTCCTTCCTGGGATTCCTCTTCGGGCTCCGCTTGTGGCTCCTCTGCTGATGGTTCTTCATCTGTCTGCTCGGGCTCGGTCTCGGCAGCAGGTTCCTCTGCCGCCGGCTCTTCGGCTGCGGCTTCCTCCGTGTCTTCAGCGGCAGGCTCTTCGGTCACGGGCTCTGCTTCTGCCTTCGCCTCCTCGGCAGGAGGCTCCGTCGTCTCCCCTTGCTCCTCGAGCTGGCGGATGCGCGCGTCGATCACTCCGACGAGCTCGCGCATCGGCGCCGCGAACAGTCCGACGATCGCCGTCACCGGGCCGGCGACCGCGCCGACGAGCTGCGCCCGGAGCACGTCTGCCGGGGGCAGCTTCGCGAGCTGCTTGAGGTCGTCCGCGCCGATCTCCGCGCCTTCGAGCAGGCCGCCCTTGAGCGTGATCGTCTCCGTGCGCACGGCCTCGTCGAGCGCCTTCGCGACCGCGACCGGATCGCCGTCCGTCTCGAGGAAGGCGATCGCCGTCGGTCCTTCGAGCAGCGCCAGCAGGGGCTCGACTCCGGCCGACTCCGCGGCGCGCTTCGTGAGCGAGTTCTTGACGACCGAGAAGCGCGCGCCGTGCTCGAGCAGCTTCCCGCGCAGCTCGCCGATCTGCGTCACCGTCAGCCCGCGGTAGTCCGCGACGATGAGCGTCTCCGTGCTCTGCAGCCGCTCGGTCAACTCGGCGACCACTCGTTCCTTGTCAGATTTCTGCATCGAATCACCTCCTAGAACGACTTCGACCCGCACGCAGGCGGGCCGACGAGATGACTCTCGCTGCGACCGCACCTCGGCTGGACTTCCACTCCCCAAGTAACAGTCTGTTACTAAGTCGGAGTTGCCGGCTGTCTTCGGCGACGGGGTTCTTACGCTGAAACTGCTTCTGGCTGTCCTGCCTCCAGGTCTTCGACGATTCCTCTCGTGCGAGCCGGGTCGACGCGCACTCCCGGCCCCATCGTGCTCGTCAGGGTAACGGAACGAATGTAGCGCCCCTTCGCGGCGGCCGGCTTCGCGCGCATGATCTCGTCGATCAGCGCGGCGTAGTTCTCGGCGAGCTGGCGCTCGTCGAAGCTCTTCTTGCCGATCGTGACGTGGACGTTCGCGCCGCGGTCGGTGCGGTACTCGAGCTTGCCGGCCTTCGCCTCGCGGACGGCCTTGCCGACATCCATCGTGACCGTGCCGGTCTTCGGGTTCGGCATCTTCCCGCGCGGGCCGAGGATGCGGCCGAGCTTGCCGACGACGCTCATCTGGTCCGGCGTCGCGACTGCGACGTCGAAGTCGTCGAAGCCCTCCTCGATCTGCGACGCGAGATCGGCGGTGCCGACGACATCAGCGCCCGCCTCTTCCGCCTCGCGCGCCTTGTCGCCCTCGGCGAAGACGGCGACGCGCGCCTCGCGGCCGGTGCCGTGCGGGAGCATCAGCGTCCCGCGCAGCTGCTGCTCGGCGTGACGGACGTTGAGCCCGAGGTTGAAGTGGGCCTCCACGGTCTCGTCGAACTTCGCGGTCTCGAAGCCCTTGAGCAGGCGGATCGCCTCCGCGGGCGAGTAGAGCTGCTCGCGGTCGTAGCCCGCGCGGGCGTTCTTGTACTGCTTGCCGTGCTGGCTCACAGGTCGGTCTCCACTCCCATCGAGCGCGCGGTGCCGGCGACGACCTTCATCGCCTGCTCGACGTCGCGCGCGTTCAGGTCGGGCATCTTGACCTCGGCGATCTGGCGCACCTGGTCGCGCGTCAGACGCCCCACCTTCTCGCGGTTCGGCTCGGCGGAGCCCTTCTCCAGCCGCAGCGCCTCCTTGATCAGGACGGCCGCCGGCGGCGTCTTCGTGATGAACGTGAACGACCGGTCCTCGTAGACCGTGATCTCGACCGGCGTGATCCGCCCGTTCTCCTGCTGCGTCTGGGCGTTGAACGCCTTGCAGAACTCCATGATGTTGACGCCGTGCTGGCCGAGCGCAGGGCCGACCGGCGGCGCGGGGTTGGCCTGCCCGCCGGGGATCTGCAGCTTGATCAGTGTCAGAACCTTTTTCGCCATGTCAGTCCAGCTTCTTCACTTGATCGAATCCGAGCTCAACCGGGACCTGGCGCTCGAAGATGTCGACGAGCACCTTCAGCTTCTGGGCGTCCGCGTTGACGTCGACGATCTCGCCGTCGAAGTCCGAGAGCGGCCCTGAGGTTACCTTCACCGACTCGCCGAGCGAGAACTCGACCTGAGCACGCTGCCGCTCGCTGAGCGCCGCGCCCGTCTTGAGGATCCTGTCCACCTCGGGCTGGGACAGCGGCACCGGGGTGTTGCCGGCGCCCACGAACCCGGTGACGCCCGGCGTGTTCTTGACCACGCCCCAGGCGTCGTCGTCGAGGTCCATGTTCACGAGCACGTAGCCGGGGAGCACGCGCTTCTCGGTCTGCACCTTCTGGCCGTCCTTCGTCTCGATCACCTGCTCGGTCGGGACGACGACTCGGCGGAACCGCGGGCCCTGGTTCATCGAGATGATCCGGTGCTCGAGATTGGTCTTCACCTTGTTCTCGTGCCCCGAGTAAGTGTTGATCACGTACCAGCGAAACACGGCTCTAGAGAAGGATGTTGCGGACGAGGGGCTTGAAGATGAGGTCGGCGATCCAGAGGTAGGCGCCGACGATCCCGCAGGCGATGATGACGACGATCGTGCCCTGGACGACCTGGTTCTGGGTCGGCCACTCGACCTTCTTGAGCTCGGCCCAGGACTCCGAGACGAAGCGCCTGAACCCGCTGCCGGGGACACGGCGCGCGCCGGTCTGGCTCTTCTGCGGCTGAGCCGACGGGCGAACGGCCTGCTGGCGCGCCCGCGCGCGCTGGGTGACGCTCTTCTCCTGCGGCTGCTGCTCGGCTGCGCCTCCGCCTCCACCGCCGCTGCTCTGCGCTCGACGCCGCTGGCGCCGGCGCTGCCTGGTGTTCCGCGCCATTAGCGCGTCTCCCGGTGCGCGGTGTGGCGACCGCACCAGCGGCAGTACTTCTTGAGCTCGACGCGGTCGGGCGTGTTCCGCTTCGACTTCGAGCTCTGGTAGTTGCGGCGCCTACACTCGGTGCAGGCAAGCGTGATTGCGTCTCTGACTCCGGATGCCATTTCTCTTCAGTCTACGAGGAGGTAGCGGCGGGAGGACTCGAACCTCCGACACGCGGATTATGATTCCGCTGCTCTAACCAACTGAGCTACGCCGCCGAGCCGTCGAAGAGTAGCAGCGCGATGACGCCGATAGAGCCTGTTTGCGATGCGCCGCTCCGATGGAATGGCGCCACGGGACCTGGCAGTGCCCTCGGTGCCGGTTCAAGCTCGGCTGCTGCGAGGGCGAGCCGCAGTCCTGCGCCTCAGAAGGCGCCGCACCGGCGGTGTACGAGAAGTTGAGGATCCCCTTCCCGATCCCGTGCTGGAAGACGAGCACGAGCACGCCGTAGCAGGCTCCGACCGACAGCAGGTTGAGCACGATCGACACGGTCGGGATGACGATCGACCGGAAGGTGATCATCAAGAGCAGGAAGGCCAGGAGGATCACGAAGCCGAACACGTATGGGAGCCTCTGGCCCATCTGGTCGTTGAAGTCCTTCGAGCTCGCCGTGTCGCCGGTCACCCCGTAGTCGTCGATCGTGGGCACGAGGCCGA
Organism: uncultured Actinomycetes bacterium; assembly: GCA_963742635.1. Classification (GTDB taxonomy): domain Bacteria; phylum Actinomycetota; class Thermoleophilia; order Gaiellales; family Gaiellaceae; genus VAXT01. Next base: position 25,604 of record CAVUMW010000017.1, on the reverse strand, counting down.
GCGTGTTCGGGAGGATCTCGTCCCTCAAAGCGTTCACGGCCTTCTGCGAGGTGGCGTCGGTCCCGGAGCCCGCAACCGGTATCGAGACGACGGCGACCGTCCCCGACTTGTTCACGTCCGTGAGGATCGGCTCGTGCATGACGTTCGTTATGAGCGCACGCCAGCCGAGCTGCCCGATCGCCTCCTTGACCGCGACGGAGCGGACGTTGTCCGCCTTGATGACGATCTGGGCCGGAGTCTCGCCGCCGGGGAAGGCCTTCTGCATCTTGTTGTAGGTCTTCACTACCGGTAGAGACTGCGGGTACGTGTCTGCTCCCGGCACGACCGTCTTCAGCTGCAAGGCGACCCCACACAGGATGAGCAGGAAGCCCGCCGACAACGCGATCGCAGGGATCGGGTGCCGGAGAACGGGGCCGAGGATCGCGCTCCAGAACCGGCTCTCGCCGTGCTCCGGGCGAAGGCGCTTGACCACCGGGAGGTGGATCATCTCCACCCGGTCGCCGAGCCACGACAGCGTCGCCGGCAAGACCGTCAGCGACCCGATCACCGCCACGCCGACAACGATGATCGTGGCCGCGCCGAATCCTGTGAAGGTCGGGTCGCCGGTCAGGAACAGCCCGGCCATGGCGATCATCACGGTGAGCCCGGAGATGAGCACGGAGCGGCCGGAGGTCGCGGCAGCGACCTGGAGGGCCTCCTCCGGGCTCTTGCCCTCGCGGCGTTCTTCACGCTCGCGTTTCAAGTAGAACATCGTGTAGTCGACTCCGACGGCGAGACCGATCAGGAGGACGACCGCACCGATGCTGTCGTCCATCGGGAAGATCTTGCTCGGAATCGCAATAAGGCCCCATGGTCGCGATCACGGCAGTCAGCCCGAGCAACAGCGGGATGCCGGCCGCGACCAGCGCCCCGAAGGCCAGGAGCAGGATTCCGAGCGTGATCGGAATCGACAGCTCGCCTGCTTTCTTGAGGTCGTCCGTGAATACCTTGTTCAGCTGCTTGTCGCCGCTTGCGGCGCCGAACTCCTCGATCACGAAATTGGAGTGCGCCGCCTGCGCCGCCGCGGTCGTGTCGAGGATCGGCTGAACGCGATCCTTGACGCGGTATCGGGATCGCCGGTGACGTCGAAGTCGATCAGCGCCGAGTGCCGTGTCCGCCGAGACGAGCCCGGTGTCCTGGGCGGGCGTCGTGAAGTTCGTCGCCGTCTTGTTCGCCTTCAGGCGGCGGAGAACGTCGGCGACCACAGCGGCGAAGCGCGGGTCGTTGGCGGTCAGCGTTCGGGACTGAACGATCACCCGCTCTCCAGCGGGCGTCTTGAAGTCCTTGTTGAGCAGGCGGTCCATGCGCCCCGACTCGCGGACGCCGGCGTTCGAAGCGTCGAGGCTGGTCACGCCGACGACCATTGACCCGAACGCGAACGCGACGAAGCAGAAGGCGAGCCAGCCGAAGATGGCGATCTTGCGGTGGTGCGCACTCCAGTGCGCCATCCGCGCAGAGAGATTGCGTGACTCGGACATTGCGAACCTCCTCCCCCCGGTTGCGGCATGTCGACCGTGGCAAGTACGGCTCGTAAATCAGTGTCGCAGGGTGTGTCGAAAAAGTGAAGGGGGTGAACCTTGTAGGCGAATCGCTATTACGCGAGCCGAGTGAGCGCCGTCGCCAGCGCCGCGACGAGCACGACGACGATCAGCGGGGCGCGCAGCCTGATCGCGACGACCGCGGCGCCGAGGCCGACGAGCCTCGCGTCGAGCACGATCCCGTCCTTGCCGCCGACGGACTGGGTGACGACGAGCGCGGCGAGGAGCGAGGGCGCCAGCAGCTCGAACACGGAGGCGAGCCGGGCCGGCAGCTGACGTCCTGCGAGCAGCACCGGGCCGGCGGCCTTGAAGGAGATCGTGAACGCGCCGACGACCAGGACGGCGATCCAGGTCGCGCTCATCGCTTCCAGAGCCCCACGAGGCAGACGGCGCCCGCTGCGATCACGGGCACGCCGGGACGCGAGAACGGCAGAAAGGCGAGCGCGATCGCTCCGCCCGCGAGCGCCGCGGCGACCTCACGGCGGGTCTTCACGACCGAGACGAGGAGGGCGAGGAAAAGCGCCGGAAAGGCGGCGTCGAGGCCGAAGCGCTCGGGCTTTCCGAGGAGACCGCCGCCGAAGACACCGAGCGCGGTCGCGCCGACCCAGCACGGATAGAGGAGCAGTCCGGCGGCGACGAGGATGCGGCGGTCGATGCGCCCTCCGCCTCGCTGGGCGACGGCCCAGGATTCGTCCACGATCAGCTGCGATTCGAGGAAGCGTCTGATCCGGGGACCCTCGAACGCGGACGAGACCGCGATGCTGATCGCGAGGTAGCGCGCGTTGAGCAGCACTGCGGCGACGACTGCGGCGGCGATGCTGCCGCCGTCGCCGAGCACGGATGCGGCGGCGAACTGGGCCGCGCCGGCGAACGTCGTCGCGGACATGACGATCGGCGCGACCGACCCCATGCCGGCGGTCGAGGCGAGGATCCCGAACGCGATACCGAAGCTCGCGGAGGCCGGTGCCACCGGCGCGATCCGCTTCAAGCCTTCCCGGTAGCTACTCCTCAACCCAATCCCGGGTCAGGTAGAGCCAGAACGCGAGGCCCGCGTACGGGCCGTAGCGCCGGAAACGGCGTTCGATCGTGCTGTCCTTCGCCTGCTTCGCGCCGGAGACGCGGAGGTACTTCGGCCGCGTCCACGAGTCGAGGATCAGCCGGGAGTAGCGGCCGAGCAGCATCATGATGTGCGCCGCGGCGTAGGGCCCGACTCCGGGGAGCGCGAGCAGTTGCGCGGCGAGCTCGTCGTCGGGCAACTCGTCCGCGTTCGCCCGGCCGAGCGCTTCGAGATCGAGCTTGCCCGACGCGACCGAGCGGGCCAGGCTCCGGAGGTACTCGCCGCGATAGCCCGCTCTGACAGTTTCACTGTAAAACGCACTGTTCTTGCGAGCCATGGCCTCCGGGGTCGGGAAGGCGTGGCCGAGGGGGCCGTCCGTTGCGCCGGGTGCGGGCTCGCCGAGGTTCTCGACGAGCGCTGAGACCATGCGGACCGTCGCCGACCAGGTGCAGTTGGTCGTGCAGATCGTCTTCACGACCTCCTCGAAGACGGTCGGACTGCGGATCATCCGTCCGGCACCCTGTGCTGCCCAGGCGAGGTCCGGATCTGCCTTCGCAGCGCCGTAGAAGGGGCTCAGGTCCTCGTCGAGGCGCAGGATGTGCGCGGCCGCGGCGCGGATCTGGGCAGCGGGCGCGCGGCCGGCGATAACCTCGACCTCGGCGTGCCCCTTGCGGCCGGCGGAGATGCGAATCGTCGTCGCGCCCGGTCGGCCCAGAAGCAGCGTCACCTCGAGCGACCCGGCCTCCTCGTCGATCCGGTTCGGCGGAAGGTCGGCGACACCGTGCGATGCGATTGTCCGGCGGAGGTCGACGGGCTCGCCGCCCCCGCCGCGGAGCTCGATCTCCGTCCTCCGTGCCGCCATCTCCTGTTTCAACGCAGCGATGACCGCGTACATTCGCGCCGTGGGCATTCTCGGCGTCGATGTCGGCGGCACGTACACGGACGCCGTCCTCGTCGAGGATGGCCGGATCTCGACGGCCAAGGTGCCGACCGCGGCGCGCCAGGAGGAGTCGTTGCTCGCGGCCGCTCGAGCCGTCGGCGCGCGCGACCTGGAGCGCTTCACGCACGGGACGACCGTGGCGACGAACGCGCTCCTCGAGCGCAAAGGTGCGAAGACGGCGTTCGTCGCGACCTCCGGGTTCGAGCACCTGCTCCACCTGCGTCGGCAGGCGCGCGCTCATCTGTACCGGCTCTGCGACGACCATCCGGAGCCGCTCGTGCCGCTCGACCGGTGCTTCGGCGTCGACGAGCGTGTGGGCCCGGAGGGCGTTCTGCGGCCGCTCGATCTCGAGTCGCTGCCGGAGATCGACGCGGAGGCGGTCGCCGTTTGCCTGCTCTTCTCGTTCCGCGACCCGACGCATGAGGCTGCCGTTGCCGACGAGCTGCGCAGGAGGCTGCCCGGAGCCCGCGTCGTCGCCTCGCACGAGATCGCGCCCGAGTTCCGTGAGTACGAGCGCGCGTCGACGACCGCGATCGACGCCTATCTCGGCCCGTCGCTCGCCGGCTATCTGGAGGCGCTCGCGGCTCGATGCGCCGAGGAGGGGCTGCCCGAGCCCTTGGTGATGCGCTCGTCGGGGGGCGTGGCGACGATCGCCGAGGCTGCGGCGCATCCCGCTTTCGCGCTGCTCTCGGGCCCTGCGGCAGGCGCGGTCGGCGCGTCGCTCGCCGCACGGGCGGCGGGCGTCGAGGACGCGGTCTCGCTCGACATGGGCGGCACGTCGACGGACGTCGCGCTGATCAGGAACGGCGAGGTCGAGCGCGGCGTGGAGCGGAGCGTCGCCGGGTATCCCGGTCCGGCTTCCGAGCGTCGACATCCAGACCGTCGGCGCCGGCGGGGGCTCGATCGCGTGGCTCGACGAGGGCGGCGCTCTGCGCGTGGGCCCGGAGAGCGCGGGCGCAGACCCGGGGCCTGCCTGCTACGGCCGCGGCGGCACGCGACCGACGGTGACCGACGCCAACCTCGTTCTGGGCAGGCTGCCGGACGTGCTCGCGGGCGGGCTCCGCCTCGACCGAGCGGCGGCCGAGCGGGCGCTCGGCGACCTCGATCCGGGGGCCGTGGTCAAGGCCGTGAACGCCGAGATGGCACGGGCCGTTCGGCTCGTCTCGGTCGAGCGAGGGCACGATCCGCGCGGGTTGACGCTCGTGGCGTTCGGCGGTGCGGGTCCGCTCCACGCGTGCGAGCTCGCGGACGAGCTCGAGCTGCACTCGGTGCTCGTCCCGGAGAGCGCCGGCGTGCTGTCCGCGCTCGGCCTCGCGGCGAGCGATGAGCGGCGCGACGCCGTCCGCTCGTACCTCGTCCCGCTCGACGAGGCCGGCGAGCTGCCGCCCGAGGGCGAGGCGGATCTCCGCTACGCGGGCCAGTCGTTCGAGCTGAGCGTGCCGCTCGGGCCCGACCTGGCCGGAGCGTTCCACCGTGCGCATGAGGAGCGCTACGGCTACGCCGATCCGTCGCGACCGATCGAGCTCATCGCCGTTCGCACGGCCGAGGTCCGCGCCGGCCCGACGATCGACCGCGGGACCACCCCGCAGAAGCAGGTAACCGGCCCGGCCATGCTCGAACTGGACACCACCACCTGCTGGCTTCCCCCAGGGTGGGTGGGGGTTAGGGATGGGAAGGGTGCCGGCTGGAGGCTCACACGATTGTGAATATTGAGCTCCAAGTTCTCGGCAGCGCGCTGCGCTCGATCGCCGAGGAGATGGGCGCGGTGCTCGTCCGTTCCTCCTTCTCCGCGAACATCAAGGAGCGCCGCGACTGCTCGACCGCGCTCTTCGACCAGCGGGGCCGGATGATCGCGCAGGCCGAGCACATTCCCGTCCACCTCGGTGCGATGCCCGACGCCGTGGCCGCGGTCATGCACCACGACCCGGCTCCCGGTGACGTCTTCATCCTCAACGACCCGTACGCGGGCGGGACGCACCTTCCGGACGTGACGCTCGTGTCGCTGACCGAGGTCGGCTTCGCGGTCACGCGCGCCCACCATGCCGACGTCGGCGGCGCGGAGCCGGGAAGCATGCCCGCGGGCTCGCGCACGCTCGCCGACGAAGGCGTCGTCATCCCACCGACGCGCCTCGACGAGCAGTTGCTCGCCGACCTCGTCGCGAGGATGCGCAACCCCGAGGAGCGAAGCGGGGACTTCCGCGCCCAGCTCGCCGCCAACGCGCTCGCGGAGAGGCGCCTGGCCGAGCTCTGCGAAAGCCGCGGGCGCGACCGCGTCGTCGCGGCGATGGACGAGCTCTTCGATTACTCGGAGCGCGTTGTCCGTTCGGCGATCGCCCGCCTGCCCGACGGGCGTTTCGAAGGGCAGGACATGCTCGAGGCGCCGGAGGGCGATCTCGTCATCCACGCGGCCGTGACCATCGCCGGCGACGAGATCGTCTGCGACTTCTCCGGCACCGCGCCACAGCATCCCGGGAACCTCAACTGCCCACTCTCGGTCACGCGCTCGGCCTGCTACTTCGTCGTCCGCTGCTTGACCGCTCCCGACCTGCCTTCGTCGGGCGGCGCCTTCGCGCCCGTGTCGGTGAGCGCGCCGGAGGGCTCGCTCGTGAACGCCCGTCCACCCGCGGCCGTCGCGGCGGGGAACGTCGAGACCTCGGGCCGCATCGTGGACACCCTCTTTGCCGCGCTCGGCGGCGCGATGCCGGTGCCCGCGCAGGGCCAGGGGACGATGAACAACCTCACCTTCGGCAACGAGCGCTTCACCTACTACGAGACGCTCGGCGGCGGACAGGGCGCCTGCCCCGACGCGGACGGTCCCTCGGCAGTGCACGTGACAATGTCAAACACACTGACTACTCCGGCCGAGGCCCTGGAGCTCGCCTACCCGCTGCGAGTCGAGCGGCACGAGCTCCGCCTGGGATCCGGCGGCGCCGGACGGCACCGGGGCGGCGACGGCGTCGTCCGCGAGCTGCGCGTCCTCGAGCCATGCAGGGTCTCGATCATCTCCGAGAGACGGCGACATGCCCCGCAAGGCGTACGAGGAGGCGAGCCGGGTCAGCCCGGCCGCAACCTCGTCAACGACGAGGAGCTCCCGTCGAAGGCGACGAGAGATCTCGCGCCGGGCGACGTCGTCCGCATCGAGACCCCGGGTGGAGGCGGCTTCAGCTCCCGTTAGCGAAGCCCGTACGCCACTCCCAGTCGGGGTAGTGCGTTTCGAGCTCCTCGCGCGCCTCGAGCCAATCCGTCTCTTCGGCCAGGGCATCCCCAGGCCCTGGAGTTGAGGGGCGACGTCCGCGAGCACGACGGTCTCCGGCTCGCCGCTCTCCGGCTCGTCGGTCGCCTCGTAGCGCACGACCTGCACCCAACCCATGACAGCCGCGTAGCCCTCGGCCGGGTAGTCGACGGTCGCCTCGACGACGGGGAAGCCGACGATGTGCTCGAGCGGAACATCGAGGCCGAGAAGACGCCAGCCCCAGCGCTCGGGCTCGTCGTTGCGCGTCAACGAGACGCGGACGACTCCGTCGACGCCGCGGAGCCGAAAGGGGAACTCAGAGCCCATCCCCAATGCACTGTAAAACGGCCGGATCGATCACCGAGCGCGTCGATAGGCTGAGGCCATGGCCGTCGTCGAGGCACACGACCTGCGCCGCGTCTACAAGACGCACACCGGCACGATCCGCCGCCGGGTCAAGGAGATCGAAGCCGTCAGAGGCGTCAGCTTCGCGATCGAGAAAGGCGAGCTCTTCGGCCTGCTCGGGCCGAACGGCGCCGGCAAGACGACGACGATCAAGATGCTGATCACGCTCCTGATCCCGACCGCGGGCAGCGCGAGCGTCCTCGGCCACGACGTCGTCAAGGAGCCGCGCGAGGTCCGGAAGCGCATCGGCTACGTCTTCGGCGGCGAGCGCGGCGTCTACGAACGGCTCTCCGGCTACGACAACCTGCGCTACTTCGCAGAGCTCTACGGCGTGCCCCCGAAGATCCAGAAGCCGCGCATCGAGGAGCTCCTCGAGCTGGTCGGCCTCAAGGGCCGCGAGCACGAGCGCACCGAGGGCTACTCACGCGGCATGAAGCAGAGACTGCACGTCGCGCGCGGGCTCCTCCACGACCCCGAGGTCGTCTTCCTCGACGAGCCGACGATCGGCCTCGACCCGGTCGGCGCGCGCGAGCTGCGCGCCACGATCGGCACGCTCACCGATGCCGGCAAGACGATCCTGCTGACGACGCACTACATGTTCGAGGCCGACGCTCTCTGCGACCGCATCGCAGTCATCTCGCAGGGCCAGATCGTCGCCGAGGGCACACCGGAGCAGCTCAAGAGCCGGGTCGCGTCGGGCGCGGTGACCGAGGTCGAGGTCTACGGCATCCCCGACGAGACGGTCGAGCGCCTCCGCACCCTCGAGGGCGTCTTGTCCGTCTGGATCGAGGAGCGCGACCAGGCGCAGGTGCTGAGCGTCCAGACCCGCGCGGACGTCCAGCTGACGGCTGCGATCCTCGGCCACCTGAACGGCTCGAACGTCGGCCGCGTCTCGCACCGCGAGCCGACGCTCGAGGACGCCTACGTCGCGCTCGTCAAAGACGAGTGAGCTCGCTCACGTTCCTGGGGCGGCGCTGGCGGTGCGGGGCCGGAGGGCACAGTGCTAGGTCGCACGGGCCCGGAGAGCACCGTGCCGCCAGCGTCGTCAGCCGTCGGCGGAGCCCGGCTGCGCCGGGCGGGAGCCGAAGGCGGCCAGGGACGTGAGAACTCTCCGCCTGCTCGGGATCGGCTGGCTCTTCCACTTCAAGATGATCATGCGCTCGGCCTTCGACGGGGTCGGCCAGGTCATCTACCCGCTCTTCTTCGCGACCGTCGCGTTCTTCGTCTTCCGCGCCGGCGACAGCCCGCGAACGCTCCTCTACGCGTCGCTCGGCGCGGCCGTGATGGGCATGTGGTCGGCGACGAGCACGACCGCGGGCTCGGCGATGCAGCGTGAGCGCTGGCAGGGCACGCTCGAGGCGCTCGTCGCCACGCCCACGAACTTCGCCCTGATCCTGCTCCCGGTCACGATCGCGATGGCGACGATCGGCATCTACAGCCTCGTCGCGACGCTGCTCTGGGGACGGCTCCTGTTCGGGATCCACCTGACCGTCGTCCATCCGCTCCTGTTCGTGCTCTCGATCCCGGCGACCGTCCTCACGTTCGGCGCGCTCGGCTTCCTGTTCGCGGTCTGCTTCGTCCGCTTCCGCGCCGCGTGGGCGCTCGGGAACATGTTCGAGTACCCGGTCTGGCTGATCTGCGGGTTCCTCGTCCCGCTGACCTTCTTCCCGTACTGGGTGCGGCCGATCTCCTGGATCCTCGCGCCGACCTGGGGGATGAACGCGATCCGGGAGTCGTCGCTCGGCGGCTCGCCGCTCCCCGACCTCCTGCATGTGCTTCGCGCTCGGCACGGCGTACATCGCGCTCGGCTTCCTCGTCATGGACCGCCTGCTCAGAGCCGCCCGCGAGCGCGCCGCGCTCTCGCTGACGTGAACTCCGTACGTCTGTTCTTCGTCGGCGGGCTGACGAGCTACCGGGCGCTCTTCTACTGGCTCTCGCCGACGATCTACATCCCGAGCCTGATCGTCGCGCCGATCTTCCAGATCCTCCTCTTCGCGTACATCGGCCGCTCGGCCGGCCTCCAGTCGGACGTCTTCTACGTGACCGGGAACGCGATCCAGTACGCGGCGATCCCGTGCCTGTTCGCGATGTCGCAGACCGTGAGCGGGGAGCGCTACCAGAACACGCTGCAGCGCGATCCTCGTCAGCCCCGCCAAGCGGTTCCCGCTCTTCGTCGGGCGCGCACTGCCGGTGATGGGCAACGCCGCCTTCGTCTCGGCCTTCTCGTTCGCCGCCGGCTGCCTCATCCTCGGCGTGAGCCTCCCGGCCGGATCGATCCCGGCGCTCGCGGTCGTGATCCTCGTCGCCGCGTTCTCGTGCACGGGGCTCGGCCTGACCAACGCCGCGGTCTCGCTCCGCGTCCGCGAGAACGCCGTGCTCTCGAACGTCATCTTCGGGTTCCTGCTCATCTTCACGGGCGCGAACGTCCCGATCTCCGAGCTCCCGGGCTGGATGCAGGACGTCTCGCACGTGATTCCGCTGACGCACGCGATCGAGGCCGCGCGCGACCTCGCCGCGGGCCAGCCGTTCTCCGACGTGACCGGCCTGCTCGCGACCGAGCTCGGAATCGGCCTCACGTACCTCGCGGGCGGCCTCGTGCTGCTGCGCGTCTTCGAGTGGCAGGGACGGAAGCACGCGACCCTCGAGCAGCTGTGAGCCAGGCGTTCCGCCTCTTCTGGACGGGCTGGGTCTTCAACGTCAAGAACCTGACCATGTCCGGCTTCTTCATCCTGAACGCAACGATCTCGCCGATCTTCTTCGCGACGATCGCGCACTACATGTTCGCGGGCGGGACGCGGCCGGGGTCGGGGCTGCTGTACGCGTCGCTCGGCGCCGGGATGATGGGCATCTGGTCGTCGGTGCTCTTCGGTTCCGGCGGGCTCATCCAGTGGCAGCGCTGGCAGGGCACGCTCGAGTACGTGATCGGCGTGCCGCCGCGCCTGATCGCCGGTCGTCCTGCCGATGACTGTCGCAACCGCCTCGATCGGGCTCTACTCGATCGCGTCCACGCTGCTCTGGGGACGGATCATCTTCGGCCTCCCGCTCGATTTCGTGCATCCCGCGTGGTTCATCCTCGCGCTCGTCGCCGCGATCGTCTCGCTCGGACTGCTCGGGCTCGTGCTGTCGTCGACGTTCGTCCTGCTGCGCAACGCCAACTCGCTCTCGAACCTGCTCGAGTACCCGGTCTGGCTCGTGACCGGCCTCCTGATCAGCCTCTCGCTCCTGCCGGGCTGGACGCGGCCGATCTCGTGGGTGCTCGCGCCGACCTGGGGCATCCGCGGGCTCCGTGCGGCCGCGCTCGGCGGTGACCCGGTCGTCCCGTTCCTCATGTGCGTCGCGCTCGGATTGATCTACCTCGCGATCGGCCACTACACGCTCGGCTACTTCGAGGTGCGCGCCCGCAAGAGCGCGACGCTTGGCGCTGCGATGAACTCGCTCCGCATCTTCTTCGTCGGCGGCTACCTCGCGTACCGAGCGCTCTTCAACTGGATCCACTGGACGATGTACGTGCCGACGATGCTCGGCGGCCCGATCTTCCAGATCCTGTTCTTCGCCTACATCGGCCGCTACGCCGGGTCGCAGTCCGACAAGTTCTTCCTCGTCGGCAACGCGGTCGCCATCTGCTCGCTCGGCGGGATCTTCGGGATGGCGATGACGATCGGCGGCGAGCGCTGGACACAGACGCTGTCGTCGATCCTGGTCACGCCTGCCAACCGCCTCGCGCTCTTCCTCGGCCGGGCTCTTCCGAACATCGCGAACGGCGTCATCGTCTCGGCGGTCGGCTTCGTCGTCGGCTCGCTGCTGCTCGGCGTCTCGTTCCCGGCCGGCTCGATTCCGGTGATCGCGCTCATCGTCGTCGTGTCCTCGTTCTCGTGCACCGCGTTCGGGACGCTGATCGGAGCGTTCGGCCTGCGCGGCCGCGACATCTTCTTCTTCGCGAACCTGATGATCTTCGTCTTCCTGCTCTTCTGCGGCGTGAACGTGCCGGTGGACGTGCTGCCGCAGTGGATGCAAGCCGTGTCGAGGGTCTTGCCGCTCACGCACGGGATCGCGGCCGCACGGCAGGTCGCCGACGGGGCGTCGCTCGGTGACGTCTCCGGGCTCGTCCTGACCGAGCTCCTGATCGGCGTCTGTTACGCGGCTTTCGCCTATCTGCTTCTGACGGCTATTCGAGATCGACGGCAGGCGCCGCGCGACGCTCGAAACGATGTGACAACTAGCTCGCGGCGACCGCCTCGCCCGTGACCTGCGCCACATAGCCGCGCACGTCGCCCGCGGGCTCGCTGTACGCGTCGCCGAGCGCCGCCTCGACGCGCGAGATGTAGTCCTTCCCCCAAGCCGGGAATCCCGGTGTCGGTCACCGCCAGGAACTCGAGCGTCGCCGCGAGCCGGATGTCAGCGATGCGTCGGCGTGTCGCCGCCGCCGATGAAGCCCTTGTCGGTGCCCCAGTACGCCGGATAGACGTCAAGGATCCGCGGCAACGCATCCTCCGCGGACTTGCGGGCGGCTTCCTTCACCTCGTCCGACGCATCCGAGGTCGAGACCTCGCCCGGGTAACCCGGAGAAGCCGAGCCGCGGATAGGTCGCGCGCGTCAGCAGCGGGTAGAAGATGCTCAGCGTGTAGAAGTTCGCCGCGTCGACCATCGCGCGCTTCTTCGGGTCGGACGGATAGAGGTCGTCACGGCCCTGGCGTCGTCGAGTAATACATCATCACCGCGCAGCTCTCGCCGAGGACGCCGTTCTCGAACTCGTCGCTCTCGATCGTCGGCGTCAGCCCGGGCGGGTACTTCGACAGGTACTCCTCGCCCTGCGTCTGGCCCCAGACGTTCTCCTCTTCGACTGGGATTTGAGCCGCACGCACGAAGACGCGGACCGACATGTTGTTCACGCTCGGCGGAAGCATGTTCAGCTTCATGGCCATGACGTGCCCTCCTCCGGTTGCTTGCCGACACAAGGATATTCGGGCGCGCGCGATCACGGCTCGGGTGTCCGCGCGAGAATCGCCTTCAGTGCGTCGTCGTAGACGCCGTGATTCAGCCACCACTCCGCCGGAGCTCTGAGCAGTCTCGGACGAGCAGCCTTCAGCGGCTCGACGGCCCTCGGATCGCCAAGCCGACCGAGGGCTAGGGCGGCTGAAGCACGGACTCGCAGAGAGCGATCGAGCAGCATCGCGGAGCACCAGCTCGACGTCGGCCGGATCCCCCGAGCTGTCCGAGGGCGCCGATCGCCCAGGACCGGACGAACGGCTCCTCGTCGTTCACCGCCACGTCCTCGAAGGCGAGGAAGCGCCTCGGGGGAACCGATCCTGCCGAGAGCCGTTGCGGCCGACGCCCGCACGTGAGGGTCGGATGCCGCGAGCAGCCGCAAGATGGAATCGACCGCCGACGTCGCCCCGAGCTCGCCGAGTGATTCGGCGGCGAGCCCACGCCAGTCCGGATCGACGAGGGCGTCGATGAGATAGCTCTCGTCTCCGCGGTCTCGCGCTTCGAGAATGCGGTGGCGACGCTCGGCAAAGTCGCTCGGATCAGCCACGATTGCGCTTGCCTCAGCAGCCGCTCGCGATCGCCAGGGCGCGGCAGACCTCGGTCAGGCGATCCGGTCCGAGCTCGTGATCCGCTCAACGAAGTAGGCGCTCGGGATGACCGCGAGGTTGTCGAAGGAGAGCGCGCAATCAGCGGGCATTCCGTCTTCCACGCCGAGTCGAACCTCGGTCGGGATGTCCGCGGACGGTTCGCGTTGCAGGGACCGCGAGGTAGGCGTTGAGCACCGGAATCGCGGCCTGCCTCGCGAGCAGCAGATGCGGGCGCCGGCCCGCCTCGGGATGTTCGACCCACCAGACTTCCCCGCGATTCACCAGGGCTCGGCGGCGACGGATCGCTTCGCGGAAGCCTCGGCCCACGGATCGAGCTCTTCCGGAGGAATGCGCTCGTAGCCTGAGACGATCGCCGAGTCGATCGCCGCCTCGCCGATCACCTGCGAGCTCGTGCTCGACCGCTGCGCGGATGATCTCCGACCGGGAGCGGCCGGTTCTCGACGCCTGGGCGTCGAGCAGAGCAAGAAGCTCGTCGTTCAGCTGCACGAGCGTCTGCCTGCGCGCCATTGACCATATCGTACCATATGGCCCAATCGGACAGGTCTTCTCAGAGCTCGGCGCGAACCAGCGCCGCGCCCTCGACCAGCGAGCGCAGCTTGCCGCGGGCGACCTCGCGCGGGAGGTACTTCATGCCGCAGTCGGGGCCGACCATCAGACGCTCGGGGTCGATGTGGTCGAGCGCGGCGCGGATGCGATCGGCGACGACCTCGGCGCTCTCGACCTCCATGTCGTTCAGGTCGAGGACGCCCAGGATCACCCGCTTCGAGGGCAGCTGCTCGAGGAGCGACGGGTCGAGCCGCGGCTGGGCGGCTTCGATCGAGATCTCGTCCGCCGGGCACGCGTCGAGCTCGGCCAGGAACGGATAGCCGTCGCTCGGCTTCTCGTGCACGATCGCCGCGTAGCCGAAGCACGTGTGCAGCGCCTTCGTCCCGCCCACGCCCTCGAACGCCCGCTCGATCGCCTCGAGCGCGTACTCGCGCGCATCCTCCGGCCGCGCCTGGAGGTACGGCTCGTCGATCTGGACGACGTCCGCGCCGGCGGCGACGAGGTCGCGCAGCTCCTCGTTGACGGCGTCCGCATAGGCGAGCGCGAGCGCGCGCAGGTCGGCGTAGTGATCGTTCTGCGCCTGCTGGCTCATCGTGAACGGGCCGGGGACCGTGACCCGGATCGGACGGGACGTGAGCGCCCGCAGGAACTCGGCGTCGCGCACCTGCACCGGGCGTGCGCGCCGGATCTCGCCCACGACCCGCGGCACCGGATTCGGATGACCGGTCCGGTCGAGCGCCGTCCCCGGCTCGTCGAGGTCGAGCCCCTCGAGCGCGTTCGCGAAGTAGTTCGAGTAGCTCTCGCGCCGGATCTCGCCGTCCGTGACGACGTCGATGCCCGCCTCCTCCATGTCGCGCACGGCCAGCCGCGTGGCGTCGTCCTGCGCCTCGACGAGCCACGCCTCGTCCACCCGCCAGAGCTCGTGCGCGGGAACCCGCGGCGGAAGCCTCCCGGCGAGCTTCTCCCGGTCGATCAGCCAGTCCGGCTGTGGGTAGCTACCGATCACAGTCGTCGCGAGCGGGTGCATCGGTAGAAAGATACGAGCATGAAGACGCGGATCAGCCAGGCCTACCCGGATCGGGTCGAGGTGCGCGGCCGCGACCTGGCCGGCGACCTCATGGGCCGGCTCACGTTCACGGAGTACTTCCACCTGCTCCTCACCGGCGAGGAGCCGACCGAGGAGCAGCGCTTCTTCCTCGACCTGCTCCTCGTGGCGATCGCCGAGCACGGGCTGATGCCGACGAACGTCGCCGCGCGGATGACGCTCGCGGCGGATCCCGATTCGCTGCAGGGCGCCGTCGCGGCCGGGATCCTCGGCTGCGGCCCGGTCATCCTCGGCACCTCGGAAGAGTGCGCGCGGCTGCTCGAGGCGAACCTCGGACGCGAGCCGCTCGAGATCGCGCGGGACGTGCACGCGGCCGGCGAGAAGATGCCCGGCTTCGGGCACCCGGTGCACGCGCCGGTCGATCCCCGCGCCGAGCGGATCCTCGAGCTCGCGGACGAGCGCGGCGTGAGCGGACCGCACACCGAGCTCGCCCGTGGCCTGCGCGGAGCCGTCGCCGAGGTCTGGGGCAAGCCGCTGACGATGAACGTCTCGCTGCCGATCGCCTCGGTCCTGCTCGATCTCGGCTACCCGGTCAGCGCGGTGAAAGCCGTTCCGATCCTCGCGCGCACCGCGAGCCTGCTCGCCCACCTGGCCGAGGAGCAGGAAGACCCGATCGGCCTCGAGCTGGCCGCGAAAGCAGAAGAGGCGGTCGAGTACGAGCGCTGACGCCGACAGCTACCGCGCGCAGATCGCGTACCTGCTCGAGCGCTCCGCGTTCTACCGCGAGAAGCTCGGCCCGAGCCCGAGCGACCGGCTCGAGGACATCGCCGGCCTCCCGCTGACCGACAAGGCCGAGCTCCGCACGACCGTGACGCCCGAGAATCCGTTCGGCACGCACCTCTGCGCCGAGCGGTCCGAGATCGTCCGCATCTACTCCACGAGCGGCACGACCGGCTCGCCGAGCTACATCCCGCTGACCGCTGACGACGTCGAGAGCTGGCTCGTCGGCTCATCGCGCAGCTACGCGGCCTCCGGGTGTCAAGTCCGGCCAGCGGATCGTCTCGACCTACAACGCGGGCCCGTTCGTCGCGGGCGCGGCACTCGCGGCCTTCGAGCGAATCGGCCTCGTCCACATCCCGGTCGGCACCGGGAACAGCGCGCTGCTCGTCCGGGCGATCGAGACGCTCGAGCCGGAGGCGGTCGTCTTGACGCCGTCGTACGCGGCGCATCTCGCCGAGAGCCACGACCTGCGCCGGTCGAGTGTCGAACGCGTCCTCGTCGCGGGCGAGCCCGGCGGCGGGGAACCGGCCTTCCGCGCGAAGCTCGAGGAGGGCTGGGGCGCGAAGGTGACCGAGGCGATGGGCGTCGGCGACATCGGCCCATCCCTCTTCGGCGAGTGCGAGGAGCAGGACGGCATGCACCTCGGCGCGCACGGCTTCGTCCACCTCGAGCTGATCGACCCCGAAACCGGCGAGGCGCGCGAGCTGGAGGACGGCGTCGAGGGCGAGCTCGTCCTCACGCACCTCCGGCACCGAGCCGCCCCGCTCCTGCGTTTCCGGACGAGAGACCACGTCACGCTCAGGACGAGCCCGTGCCCGTGCGGACGCGAAGGCCCGCGCATCCGCTGCGTCGGGCGCACCGACGACATGCTGATCGTCCGCGGCGTGAACGTCTTCCCGTCGGCGCTGCGGGAGGTCGTGAACACGTTCGCTCCGGAGGTCAGCGGCCACATCCTCGTCCGGCCGGGCTCGCCAGGCGTGAAGCAGGAGCCCCCGCTTTCCGTCAGCATCGAGCTGTCGCCCGAGCGGCAGGCGACCGATCAGCTCACCGAGGCGATCAGCGCGAAGCTGAGGGAGGAGCTCACCGTTCGCACCGAGATCGAGCTCGTCCCGTTCGGAAGCCTGAGCCGCAGCGAGTACAAATCGAAGCTCGTCGACCGTTGAATGCCGAGAGGCCGTTTTCCTTCCAGCGACGCGGGAAGCAAGAGGCCGAGCACCGAAAGGAGCTAAGCCATGCCTCACTCACACTCCGAGAGCCACACGAAGACGACCGAGTTCCCTCGCGAGACGGCAGGACTGCCTGAGGCGAAGGAGCCGGAGGTCGTCGAGCTGGCGGACGGCGACAGGTTCGAGCTCGAGATTGCGCCGGTCACGAAGCGAATCAACGACGCGACCGTGCGGATGCTCGCCTACAACGGCTCCGTCCCCGGCCCCACGCTGAAGCTGCCGCAGGGCGCGACCTTCACCGTCCACGTGACGAACCGAGGCGACCTCGATGCCACGGTGCACTGGCACGGCCTGCGCCTCGAGAACCGCTACGACGGAACCCACGACACCCAGGCGCCGGTCCCCGTCGGCGAGACGTTCACCTACGAGGTGCACGTGCCCGACGCGGGCGCCTACTGGTACCACCCGCACATCCGCGAGGACTACGGCCAGGAGCTGGGCCTGTACGGGAACATCCTCGTCACTCCGAGCGACGCCGACTACTGGCCGCCGGCACACCGCGAGCTGCTCCTCACGCTCGACGACCTCCTGATCGAGGACGGCCGGATCGCCGCCTTCGGCGCGGACACGACGCACGTGGCGATGGGACGCTTCGGGAACGTCATGCTCGTCTCCGGCGAGCCGGACCTCGTGCTCCAGGCGAAACGCGGCGAGGTGGTCCGTCTCTACTTCACGAACACGGCCAACACACGCGTCTTCAACGTGATGCTGCCGGGCGCGCAGATGAAGCTCGTCGGGGCCGACGCGGGCCACTACGAGCACGAAGCGATCGTCGACGAGGTTCTGCTCGCGCCCTCGGAGCGTGTCGTCGTCGACGTGCTCTTTCCGAACGCCGGCGAGCTCCAGCTCGAGCACCGAACTCCCGAGCGCACCTACCGCCTCGCCTCGATCCGCGTGGCCGACGAGGAGCCGCAGGAGCCGTTCGCCGACGAGTTCGAGCAACTGCGGACGAATCGCGACATGACCGAGCTACGCGAGCGGATCCAGCCCTTCCTCGCGGCGCCGCCCGACAAGACCCTCGCGTTCGTGGCCGAGATGGACCTCGGCGGGGCCGAGGGTGAGGACGTCGTCTACATGTGCCCGATGCACCCGGAGGTCAGAAGCGAGAAGGCCGACCGCTGTCCGAAGTGCGGGATGAAGCTCGTTCCCGAGCACCTCGCCGGCGGGCATGGCCACGATCACGGCCACGGCGATCACGGTCACGATCAGGACACGAAGGCCACGGCGAACACGAAGGCCATCACGGCCACCATCACCACGAGCCCGAGGACGCACACGACACGTCTCCGGGAATCGAGTGGGAGGACGACATGGTCGAGGTCAACCGGATGACGACGCCCGCGAACATGCGCTGGAAGCTCGTCGACCGCGAGTCCGGAGCCGAGAACGCACAGATCGACTGGAAGTTCCGCGTCGGCGACCAGGTGAAGCTGCGCCTCGTCAACGAGATGAACTCCGACCACCCCATGCCGCACCCGTTCCACGTCCACGGGGCCGGCCGGTTCGTGATCCTCGCGCGCGACGACGTCGTGGAACCGAACCTGGCCTGGAAGGACACCGTGCTCGTCCGCACAGGTGAGACCGTCGACATCCTGCTCGACGTCACGAACCCGGGCCGTTGGATGGCCCATTGCCACATCGCCGAGCATCACGAGAGCGGAATGATGCTCACCTTGTTCGACGTCACCGCCTGAGAGACTCGCGCGAGACGTGGAAGCGGCCTCGGTAGCGGGAGAAGGATCCGGCGGGAGTCAACTGCTCGCGGTCCTGCTCTCGATGGCGATGTTCGTGCTCGTCGTCGACACGTCGCTGATGAACGTGTCGATCTCGGCCGTCGTCAAGGACCTCGACACGACGGCGAGCGGCGTCCAGTCGGCGATCGCGCTCGAGGCGCTCGTCTCGGCGGCGTTCATCCTGATCGGCGGCAAGATCGGCGACCTGATCGGCCGCAAGCGGGCGTTCATCATCGGCCTGGTCTGTTACGCGGCCGGCGCGCTCTCGATGGTGCTGTCGCAGACCCTGCTCCCGATCGTCATCTTCTGGGCCATCGTCGGCGGCCTCGGCGCGTCGCTCCTTCTGCCGGCGATGCAGTCCCTGATCCACGGCAACTTCGAGGGTCCCGCTCAGCGGCGCGCCTACGCGCTCGTCGGCGCAGCTGCTGCGATCGCCGCCGCGATCGGGCCGCTGATCGGTGGCTTCATCACGACCTACCTCTCGTGGCGCGTCGCGTTCGGCGGCGAGGTCGTGATCATCGCGATCGTGCTCGTCGGAAGCAGGCTCATCCGCGAGGTGCCGTTCACCGGCCCGAGACAGGTCGACGTCGTCGGCGCGATCCTCTCCGCGGTCGGCATGGGCGGCGTCGTGCTCGGGATCCTCGTCTGGCAGGAAGGCGGCGAGTCCGTTGCCGCCCTGATCGCCGTCGGCCTCGTCGCGCTGGGATCGTTCGCCTGGTGGATCGTGCGCCGCAAGCGCGCCGGGCAAGCCCGCCCTGGTCGACCCCGCGCTCTTCGAGTCGAAGTACTTCCGCCTCGGGATCTCGTCCCAGACCCTCCAGCAGATCGCCCTGGGCGGCTTGATGATCGCGCTCCCGATCTTCCTGCAGATGGTGCTCGAGTACAACGCGCTGGAGGCGGGTCTCTCGATCGCGCCTTTGTCGCTGAGCATGTTCGCGGTCGCGCTGCTGGCCGGCAGGAAGCTGGGCGGCCAGAGCCCGAGCAGGATCATCCGTGCCGGGTTCCTGCTGCTCGCGGCTGGTCTCCTGATCCTGGTCCCGATCGTGCCGCGCGCCCACTCGGGCTGGGCAATGGCCGTGCCGCTCCTCATCGCCGGCACCGGGCTCGGGCTCCTCGTGTCGCAGCTCAACAACTACACGCTGTCGCCGATCGAGGAGGAGCGCGTCAGCGAGGCCGCGGCCGTGAACTCCGCAGGCGGGTCGTTCGGGCTCTCGTTCGGGCTCGCCTTCTCCGGCGCGATCATGCTGGCGTCGCTGTCGCTCGTCTTCACGCACCTGTCCGACACGAGCAAGGTTCTCTCGCCGACCGAGCAGCAGCAGGTCTCCAAGGGGCTCGAGAAGAACGCGGAGGTGATGACCAACACGCACCTCGAGGAGCTGCTCGCGGGCCAGCCGCCCGACGTGCAGGCCGAGATCCTCCACATCAACGAGAAGGCGCGGCCGCTCGCCCTTCAGATCGCGCTGCTGATCCCGTTCATCGCCGCTCTGCTCGGCCTCTTCCAGGGCTTCCGGATGACCCGGCTACCGGACCCGGAGCCCTCGGCGGGCGGCGAAGAGATCATGTTGGCCTGAGCACGCCGTCTGCGAAGGCCTCGATTCCGTCGATCACCGCCTCGAACCGGATCGAGTAGAAGAAGTCGAACGCATGCTGCGCGCCCGGGCAGCTCCGCGTACACGACCGGGCTCGGCGACGTCTCTCGCAGGTGCTCGACGAATCGCCGCGCGTCGTCGACGACGACGAGCGTGTCGCGATCGGGGTGCGCGACGAAGAACGGCGGCGCATCGTGCGCGTCGAACGCCATCGGTGAAGACCGCCCCGGCCCGGCCGAGCCGTAGTAGCCGTACAGCGAGACGACGCCCGTCACCGAGGTGTCCGCGTCTTCGAACCCGGGCTGGAGCGAAGGATCGTTCGCGGTCAGCGCGGCCATCGAGGCGAGGTACCCGCCCGCGGAGCTGCCGGCCACGAAGACGACGCTCGGATCGGCGCCGTACTCGGGGCCGTGCTCACGAGCCCAGGCGATCACCTTCTTCACGTCGACGAGCGGATCCGGGAACTGCGCGCGGAGCCGGTAGTTCGCGCTGATGCAGACCCAGCCTTGGCGCGCAAGCCGGTAGAACAGAGGCCGCCCCTCGCGGCTCTTGTTGCCGATTCGAAACCCTCCTCCGTGTAGATGGATGAGCGTCGGGCCACGGTGCGGACGGGGCCGGCTTCGGTAGACGTCGAGCAGGTTCCCGCGTCCTGCGTCGCCGTACACGATGTTCGGGATGCGCTCGACGCCAGGGTGCGGGAAGGCGAACGGCCACAACAGGATCCGGGCCCAAGGCAGGCGGCGCATAGACCTAGGGGGCAGTCCGGCCTCGATCAGGGCCCGGTCGACCACGTCGCCGGTCCGAAACGCCCGTCGAGCGATCACGACGAGACCCGCGGTCGCCAGCGACCGCCAGGCCCAGCCCGATCCAGCCGACCGGCGTGGCGATGTCGCCCTGCCCGATCGCCAGCGCGGTCGAGGCCGCAAGCACGAAGAAGGCGAGGAACGGCAGCTCGTTGACCATGAATCCGAGCCAGAAGCTGCGGCTCACCGGGCTCGACCGCCTCGGCCGCGGCGGCGCCACGGCGAACAGCACGAGGATGGCCATCACCCCGGTCGTGAACAGGTAGCCGAACGGCACGAAACGAGGCTACGCGGCCCCGCCTCCCGGGGAGTGATGACTCCGAAGTAGGATCGAGGCGATGCCTCTACGACGTGGCCGCGGCGACCAGGGCGGAACGAAGTACCGGATGCGCGAGAAGATGTTCGCGATCGGCGACGACTACTGGGTCGAGAACGACGCGGGCGAGCGCGCGTTCAAGGTCGACGGCAAGGTCCTGCGCCTCCGGAACACGTTCGTGCTCGAGGATCCCTCCGGAGCCGAGCTCTACAAGGTTCAGAAGAAGCTTCTCCACATCCGCAACACGATGCAGGTCGAGCGCGGCGGCCAGACAGTGGCGACGATCAAGAAGGCGCTGATCACCCCGTTCCGCGAGCGCTTCTCGATCGAGATCGAGAACGGCGAGGACATGGAGGCGAAAGGCAACATCGTCGACCACGAGTACAAGATCGAACGCGGCGGCAACCGGGTGGCCGAGGTCTCGAAGCGTTGGTTCCGCATCCGCGACACCTACGGCATCGAGGTCGCGCCCGGCCAGGACGACGCGCTGATCATCGCCACCACGGTCTGCATCGATCAGATGACGCACGACTGACCGGTGGTCGGCGTGGACGAGATCCGCGCAGTCGCGAGCGCGCTGCCGCGCACGAACGAGGGCCTCGTGCGCGGCCAGGTCAAGTTCCGGGTCGGCCGGATCGTCTATCTCGCGATCTCGCGCGACGGCTCGACGATGGGCTTCGCGTTCCCGAAGGACTGGCGCAACGCGCTCGTCGAGTCCGAGCCCGAGAAGTTCTCGCTGCCGAGCGAGCACGACATGCGCTACCACTGGGTGCACGTGGATCTCGGGGCGATCGACGCCGACGAGATGCGCGAGCTCGTCGAGGACGCGTGGGCGTTCACGGTGCCGAACCGGGTTGCCGACGAGTACGCCGCCGCGCAAGGGCTACTCCTGATCTAGCGCCTCGCGGTGTATTCGGCCGAAATACGCCTTTCGGCCAATGTACGCCGAGCCAAGCCGTTGTTAGCGTCGGCGTCATGGCACAAGTACTGAACGAGCGGGAGCTGAAGATCACCGAACGGCAGCGCGAGGTCGTCGAGTTGATCGCAGCAGGTCTCTCGAACGACGAGGTCGGCGAGCGGCTGGGCATCTCGCCGAGGACGGCGAAGGCGCACTGTGACGTCCTCCGGCAGAAGCTCGGCGTGACTCGCCGGCGTCAGATTCCCGTCGCGTATCGGGTGCTCACCGGCGACGACCCGCTCTCACGAAGCCTCGGATCCGGAGCCTCCGCATCCGGGGACTGACGGCTCTGTACCTGCGCCCGGGCGCAGGTACAGGCCCCCTTTCGCCAAGTCGATATTTCGCGCCACCCCCGTTACGGTTGCGGCCACAAGGGATGGCGGGGGAAACGAGTCCGGCGACAGCTGTCAGTCGGCGCGGAATCATCAAGCGTCCGCGGCTGACACGCATGCTCGACGAGAGCGGCGCCCGAATCATCCTCCTGGTCGCCCCGGCCGGTTACGGCAAGACCACGTTGGCCCACGAGTGGCTCGAAGGAAAGCGCGCTGCCTGGTATCGAGGGAGCCATGCGTCAGCCGATGTAGCCGCCCTCGCGGTCGGGTTGGCCGCCGCAGCAGCAGAGATCGTCCCCAACGCAGGCGATCGGATGCGACAACGCCTGCGGGCGACCGACCGCCCAGAAGGAGACGCACGCATCCTCGCCGAGATGCTGGCCGAGGATGTCGCCAACTGGCCGAGCGATGCGTGGTTCGTGATCGATGACTACCAGTTCGCAATGGACTCGCCAGCCTGCGAAGAGTTCGTAGACGTGATCTGCGCGTCGCCCGCTTTAAAAACGCTCATCACCGCTCGGCGAAGACCGCGGTGGGCGACAGCCAGGAGGCGGATCTACGGCGAACTCGTTGAGATCGACCGAGTGTTACTGGCGATGAACGACACGGAGGCCGCCGCCGTGCTCGAGGCAGGTGGTCGGAACAGCTCTGAGCTTCTTCACGAAGCAAGCGGATGGCCGGCAGTCCTCGGCCTGGCGGCGTTGAGCGGTTCACCCGCTCCCCCTTCCGACAACCTTCCACTGGCCCTGTACGAATACTTCGCCGAAGAGCTCTATCAGGCCGCCGACCCCGAGATTCGATGGGGCTTGTGCCAGCTGGCCGTTCCGCCCTCCCTCGACGTCGAAATAGCAGCGCGGATGCTCGGGCCCGCTCAATCACACTCCGTCTTGGAGCAAGCCGTCAGTCTCGGCATTCTGAATTCCGATTTTGGCCGTTATGAGCTACATCCACTTCTCCGTCGTTTTCTCGAGACGAAACTCGACGAGTTCGGAGCTGAATCAGTCAGTTCTGTCGTGAGCTCAGTCGTCGGTGCACTGATTGAGCGTGAGGACTGGGATGGTGCCTTTGCAGTTGCTACGCGTTCCGGGGAACGTAATCTGCTTGTACGCCTCGTGAATGCAGCTTGGGAAGAGCTGCTTGCAGAAGGACGGGTCGCAACGCTCTTGAGTTGGCTTGATCGGGCGGATGAGACTCCACGCCCGATCTCCCGTGTTCGACCTCGTCGAAGCCGAGGTCGCTTGGCGCGAGGGTGCGTACGCCCGAGCTGAGCGATTGGCCCTGGCCGCTGCTAACTCACTGGGACCAAAGCACCCGCTTTCTTCGCGCGCCTACTTCCGCGCCGGGCTAAGCGCCCACTTTGAAGAGAGGGAGGAGGTTGCCTTTGAGCACCAGCGGCTAGCTCGCAGCACGGCGGCAAGCGACCACGACCTTGCGAATGCGCTTTGGGGAGGCTTCGTTTCCGGCCTGGAGCTCGAACGACCTGATACCGGTGAGATCCTTGAAGAGCTCGCTTCGCTTAGCTCGCCTGCGCCATCAGAGGCTGTGCGCGTGGCGGCCGGTCGACTCTTCTTGGCCTGTCGGCAAGGTACCGGACTCAGCCAAGCTGACTTCTCCGCAGCAAGCATCGTTGAGCGTGTCGACGATCCCCTTGTTCGTCTCTCCTTTGGACACGCCCATTGCGGTGCTCTTGTCTTCAGCGGTCGATATCAGGAAGCCATCGAGACCATTGATCGCCAAATCGCAGAACTCGAAAGATACGGGCTGGCATTCGCCTTACCACACTCCTATCTGGTAAGGGCTGCAGCCCTTCAAGGGATCCGCCGATTCAGCGATGCGATGCGGACACTCGACAAGGTTGATGAGCTGTCTTCTCAAGAGCAGTACATGGACGCATCCGTCACGACTCTTCGCTCACTTACCAGTCTTTCGCGCGGCGACCTGGAGCGAGCCCGAGAGATGCTGGGTTCTGAGACATACGAACACGCGCTTCCTTCGATGCGCGCCGAGTATTTCGGGGCTCGTGCGCTGGTACTCGCCTGCAGCGGTGATGCTCAGGGTGCCGCTCGCAATGCACAACTAGCTGTCGAGATCTCGACGGCGATCGAGCCACGCGTCCTGGCTACGTTCGCACGAGGCATAGTGGCCCTTGATCAACGTGACGAAGAAGCGAACGATGTCTTACACACAGGGTTCGCCCTCATCCACAGCTCCTCGAATTTCAACAACCTCGTCCGTGTGTACCGGGCACGCCCAGACGTCGCCTCCGTGTTGGTGCAAGAGGAGAACGCTCGAGCCGACCTCGGTCTGGTTATGGCTCGCGCGGGTGATCACTCGCTCGCGAAGGAGGTTGGCCTGACATTGCCTGAGAAACATTCTCGAACGACATCGGGGTTGTCACCGCGAGAGACTGAGGTTTACCAACTCGTAGCTGAAGGTTTGTCAAACAAGGAGATCGCAAGAACTCTGTTCATCAGCGAAGCCACTGTGAAGGTGCATGTGAGTCGAATACTGGACAAGCTCGGCGTGCGATCGCGCACCGAGGCGGCTGCGAGGGCCAACTTTCGCGACTAGGCAGCGCCAGCGCTGGCCACGGCATCCTTCGCCAACGGATTGTCGGCGTACCGTACGCGCCTCTCTTCGTGAGTATCCGCGAGGCTCCTAAAGCTAAACGAGCCGCCGGACTTGTACGTTTCGTTCGCGGAAGTGAGAATCGCTTCGAACGCTGCGACAACTGACGTATCGAACTGGCTCTCTACGGCCTGGGCCAGTCTCAGCCGAGCGACCTGGCTGGGCATAGCGTCGCGGTACGGACGATCAGAGGTCATTGCGTTGTACGCGTCAGCGACAGCGATGATCCGCGAGATCAACGGAACTTCATCGCCCACAAGCCCATCCGGATAGCCCTGCCCATCCACGCGCTCGTGATGATGGCGAACGATCTTGGCGATCTCGGAGTAGTCGTCCACATTCGCAAGAATTCGCTCACCGATTTCAGAGTGCTCCTCCATTTGACGCCGCTCGTCGAGCGTCAGAGCACCAGGCTTCTCGAGTAGGCCAGCGGGAAGGCCGATCTTCCCGATGTCATGGACGAGCCCGCAGAGATGAGCCATTTGCTGTTCCTCCTGCGAAAGCCCGAGGCGCTCGGCGATGTCGCGGGCATAAACAGCCACGGCGGCTGAGTGACCAGCCGTGTACCGGTCCCTTGCGTCGAGCGTGGCCACTAGGGCGGTGGCAAACGAAAGATTTGCACGCTCAAGGTGTTTGTTCGCCTCGGCTAGGTCGCCAGCCGTTCGACGCTCTGCCTGATAGAGCACAAACGATCGCTGGGCCGCCAGAGCGGGCGCCAAGAAGAGCGGGAGGACCAAAGGTGACAGCGTCTGGTAACCGAAGACGAGGAGGCCAACCACGGGCGCATACAACGGCACTGAGGCAAATAGGAGAGGTGTTACGTCCTTGAGAAGGGCACTCAGT
>CAVUMW010000016.1:0-70952 GCA_963742635.1 uncultured Actinomycetes bacterium | reverse complement strand
CGACCGTGTCCGCGCAGCTTAAAAACGATCGCGCCGAAGGCGATGTCAAGCAACTGAAGGCAGAGCGTCGTGCCCACGGCTACAAGCAAGGCCGACCCGATGTCCTCAGTGCCGCTGAGCCTCTGTAGGTAGACCGCTACGAGTCCCGCTGCCGCACCAGTAATCGCGCGGCTCGCCGTGTAGCTCACCCAGCGCGTAAGGGGACGAAATCCCTCGCCGAGCATGGAGGCGATTGCGACCATCATCGCTGCCAGAGGGCCAAACAATGCTGCACTCAGAAGAACCGGGAACGTTGAAATCGAGGCGTGCAGCCGGCCCCCGAGCTCGATTCGACCGCGCTGTGCCACAGCGGCCGCCAGACAGAGAGCGGCCACCGCCCACGGGTCACCAAGACGGTAACCGCTCACCACCAAGCTCGCGGCGATGAGCACCGTCGATGCGGCAACTATCGCCGCATAGGCCTGCATTTGGCCAACCGAAGCCCTGAGCCGGTAATCGAGGAGTTTCAGCGAAATTTCAGCCAAGGTTCTGGATTCCTCCCCCGAAAGGGTTACTGTCGAATCGCCGTCAGTCCCCTAGCCAAAGGAGCGAAACAGGTGCGGAAAATCGTGCTTCGCCTTGTCTTCCCGGGCCGCGAATCCCGGCGGAATCATCGTCTGGTAGCTACCGCGTCGTAGCTTCCGTTCTCCACAGCCAACGGGCATCCCCCTGTTGAGGGATTTCCACAGGGTGTGGACAACGGGCCAGAGCTGCGAGTCCCGGCGTAGTTGCTAGGCAATCAGGCCGCGGCGGAAGCCGACGGCGACTGCATGGGCGCGAGAGCGTGCTTGCAGCTTCGCCAGGAGGTGCCGCACGTGGCTCTTCACGGTCTCCTCCGAGAGGAAGAGGCGCTGGCCGATCTCGCGGTTGACGAGACCCTCCGAGATCAGCTGGAGCACCTCGATCTCGCGGGCGGTCGGCTCCTGCTCGAGCTCGCGGAGCGGAGCTGCGAACGGAATGACCTCGGCGTTGCCCTGTCCGCGCTTCGCGGCCACTTCGTCGAACCGACGTGAATGGCTCACGTATCGGGACAGGATTTTTCTGCGCTCCGCAGCATCCACGATGCACCGCCTATCGGCCGCTCGCGGCGCCTGCTTTAGCTGACCCCTGAAACGAGGGTTACCGGTTTGCGGTATCCGCCCGGCTACGAGGGCGGCGCTTCGACCGGGGCATCCTGCCGCTCGGCCTCGACCGGTGTGCTCCCGATCGGCTCGATCGCGCCGGCCTTGATCTTCTCGGCCCAGTGACAGGCGACGAAATGCCCGTCCTCGAGCTTGCGCAGCTCCGGGACCTCGGTCGTGCAGCGCGTCGGCTGCACGTACGGGCAACGCGTGTGGAAGCGGCACGCCGCCGGCGGATTCACGGGGCTGGGCAGCTCGCCGGGGAGCAGGATCGTCTCGCGTTTCGCCTCGACGTCGGGGTCGGGAATCGGCACCGCCGACAGCAGCGAGATCGTGTACGGGATGCAACGGGTTGTCGTAGAGCGCTTCGGCCGGCGAGACCTCGACGATCACGCCGAGGTACATGACCGCGATCCGGTCGGAGATGTGGCGGACGACGGCCAGGTCGTGCGCGATGAACAGGTACGTGAGGTCGAACTGGGTCTGAAGGTTCTCGAGCAGGTTCAGGACCTGCGCCTGGATCGAGACATCGAGGGCCGAAACCGGCTCGTCCGCGACGATCAGCTTCGGCTGTAGGGCGAGCGCACGAGCGACGCCGATCCGCTGCCGCTGACCCCCCGAGAACTCGTGCGGGAAACGGTTGTAGTGCTCCGGCGAGAGCCCGACCGTCTCCAGGAGCTCCTCGACCTTCCGCTTGCGCTCCTTGCGGTCGCCGATGCCGTGGATCTTCATCGGGTCGCTGATGATCGTGCCCACGCGCTTGCGCGGATTGAGGCTCGCGTACGGGTCCTGAAAGATCATCTGCATCTCGCGACGCAGAGGTCGCAGGGCCCGCGACCTGAGCTGGCCGGTGGAGCGACCGTCGAAGACGATCTCGCCCGAAGTCGGTGCGAGCAGCCGGACGATGCAGCGACCGAGCGTCGACTTCCCGCAGCCGGACTCGCCGACGAGCCCGAGCGTCTCGCCCTTGGCGAGGCTCAGAGACACGTCGTCGACGGCATGGACGTTCCCGACGACCCGCCGCGTGAAGCCCTTGTGGATCGGGAAGTACTTCTTGAGCCCCTTGACCTCGAGCAGGTTGCCGTTGTTCTCGCTCACGCGATGCTTGCCTCCGCCGGCGCGATCGTCTCGTCCCTGAGCCTGCGCTTGTCGTCGAGCGAGAGCCAGCAGCGATCGAGATGGTCGGGCGCTTCGACGCGGTTCACGAGCTCGGGCTCCTCGATGCAGCGGTCGAACACATGCGGGCACCGCGGCCGGAACTTGCAACCGCGCGGCGCGTTGATCAGCGAGGGCGGCGAGCCCGTGATCGAGTGCAGCTTCTCCTGCTTGGGCCGGTCGAGCCGCGGGATCGAGCCGAGAAGCCCCCACGTGTACGGCATCTGCGGGTCGTAGAAGAGCTCCCGCTTCGGGGCCGGACTCGACCACGCGGCCGGCGTACATGACGAGGATGTCGTGGGCGATCGACGCGACGACGCCGAGGTCGTGCGTGATCAGGATCACGGCGGAGTCGAACTCGGCCCGCAGATTGTCGAGCAGGGCGAGGATCTGGGCCTGGATCGTCACGTCGAGCGCCGTCGTCGGCTCGTCCGCGATCACGATGTCCGGGTTGCAGGAGAGAGCCAGCGCGATCATGACCCGCTGGCGCATGCCGCCGGACAGCTCGTGCGGATACGTGTCGATCCGCTCCGTGGCGTTCGGAATGCCCACCTGCTTCAGCAGATCGATCGCGCGCCGCCTGGCCTGTTTCTTCGAGATCGATTCGTGCGCGACGATCGCCTCGACGATCTGGACGCCGATCCGGTACACGGGATTGAGCGACGTCATCGGGTCCTGGAAGATCATCGCGATCTCGTTCCCGCGGATATCGCGCAGGCGCGACTCCGGCATGGTCAGCAGGTTCTGCCCCTTGTAGACGACCTCGCCCTCGAACGCCGCGTTCTGGCCGCGGGTCAGCCCGAGGAGCGTCATAGCCGTCACGCTCTTCCCGGAGCCGGACTCGCCGACGATCCCGAGCACCTTGCCGCGCTCGAGCTGGAGGTCGACGCCGTCGACCGCTCGCACGACCCCGTCTTCGGTCGCGAATCGGACCTTGAGGCCCTTGACCTCCAGCAGCGGTTCGGCCATCAGGACGGTCGAATCCGCGGATCGAGCCAGACGTAGAAAATGTCGACGATGGCGCTGAAGAAGACGATGAAGAACGCGCCGTAGAGCGTGACGCCCATGATCGGCGGCAGGTCGAGGCCGCCGACCGACTGCGCCGCGTACCAGCCGACGCCTTTCAGGTCGAAGACGGTCTCGGTGAGGATCGCGCCTCCGCCGAGCACGGCCGCGAAGTCGAGGGCAAAGAGCGTGACGATCGGGATCAGCGAGTTCCGCAGCACATGCTTCAGCAGCACGCGTTTCGGGCCGAGACCCTTCGCCTTGGCCGTTCTCACGTAGTCCTCGTTCATGACGTCGAGCATGTTCGAGCGCAGAACTCGCCCGTAGAACCCGATGAAGAGGATGGACAGGCAGAACCAGGGCAGGATCAGATGGTGGGCCCACTCGACCGGGTCGACGGTCAGCCCGACGTAGCCGCCGTCCGGAAACAGCGGGTCGTTGGGCTTCTCCGCGAGGAAGAAGCGCAGGACGAGCCCCAACCAGAAGACAGGCATCGACACCCCGATCAGCGCGGCCGTCGTGATCGCCCGGTCAGAGAACCTCCCGGCGAAGACCGCCGAGATCACGCCTACGAGGGTCCCGAAGAAGAGCCAGATGATCGCCGCGCCGATGCAGAGCGACATCGTCGCGGGAATCCCGCGCTTGATCTCGTGCGCGACGTCCTGGCGCGTGTCGAACGAGCGCAGGACGTCGTACTGGCCGTGCTTTCCGGGTACCAGCCCGTTCGCGGTCTTCTGCATCATCCGCACGTACTGGACGTAGAAGGGCTTGTCGAAGCCCCACTGCTTGCGGATGTTGGTGATGTTCTGCGGCAAGGGATTCTTGCCGGCCATCCGCGAGGCCGGATCGCCGCCCGGGATCTTGATGAAGATGACGAAGACGAGGAAGCTGACGACGAACATCACCGCGATCATCCCGAGCAGCCTGCGGACGATGAACGCGCCCATCAGCGATCGATCCGAACCTTCGAACGCGGGTCGAGCGCGTCACGAAGCCCGTCGCCGAAGATGTTCAGCGACAGAACCGTGAGCACGATCGCGATCCCGGGAATCAGCGCGAGCCACGGGGCCGTCTGAAGCTGATCCTGTCCACTTGCGATCAGGTTCCCCCAGGACGGATTCGGAAGGCGAACGCCGGCGCCGAGGAACGAGAGCCCGGCCTCGGTGAGGATGTTCGTCGCGATGATGAGCGTGAAGAAGACGAGGATCGTCGACGCCACGTTCGGAAGCAGGTCGGAGAACATGACGCGTAGCGGGCTGGCGCCCTGGCCGATCGCGGCGTCGATGAACTCCTTCTGGCGCAGCGACAGGACCTGCCCGCGGATCGGCCGCCCGACGTAGGGGATGAGGATGAAGGCGATGACCGAGGTCGGGATCCAGAGGCTCCCCGGTTCGATGCTGACGCCGAGGTGATGGAAACCGTTGACCGAGAGCGCCGTGCCCAGCGCGATCGCGAGCAGCAGCACCGGGAAGGCCCAGATGACGTCGAAGAAGCGAGAGACGAACCAGTCGGCCCAGCCGCCGAAGTAGCCGCCGAGCAGAGCCAGCGTGACGGCGAGGAACGTACAGATGAAGGCCGACCCGATCCCGATCTTGAGCGAGTTCATCCCGCCGTAGAGCAACCGCACCGCTTCGTCGCGTCCGAGGTTGTCCGAGCCGAGGACGAAGCGTCCATCGGCGTGCCACCACGTCGGGCCGAGGATGTCCACGCTCTTGACGTCGAACGTGTCGGTCGCCGGGTTGTATACGGCGCCACCCTGGATCACCTTCCGCACCTTGCCGTTCACCCGGATCTGGTCGGTGGCGTGAATCGTGTTCGGCCCGGTGTGCGCGACGTGCCGCGCATACAACGGCGCGGACGCACACGCGAGCACGATCAGGATGAAGACTCCGAGCGAGAGCAGCGCAACCCAGTTCCGTCGCAACCGGCGCCAGGCCAGGTACCACGGGCTGCGCCCGACGATCGCCACCTCGTGCTCTTCACTTGCGAGAAGCGACGGGGTGTCGAGCGTCAGTTCGGTCGCGGGCTCCGACATCTCTCCGGCTTTCGAGTGTAGAGCCAGAGGGCGCCCGGAGGCGCCCTCTGCCCTAGTCCTGAATCAACTCCCTACTTCTTGCACAAACGTGCGAGATCGATCCCGTAGAGGAGCTGGACGTGGATGCAGCTCATGTTCTTGGCGAAGAACTCCGGGAACACGCGGTTCGACCACGGTGCCCACGGAGCCTGCTGCATGATCTGCTTCTCGACCTTCGCCCACCTCGCGTTGACCGCGGGGGTGAGGATCGGGGCCTTCTTCAGGCTCTCGATCTGGGCGTCGGTCTTCTTGTTCTTGTACCAGGAGTAGTTGTTGTTGTCCTGGTCGGTGATTCGATTGCCGTTCAGCAGCACGTCGAACCAGTCGAGCGGATGCGGGTAGTCCTCGAGCCAGCGCGCCCACCCGGTCTGGGCGTGGGTGTTCACGTTCCCGATGGTCGTGTAGTACGTCGCCCTCGGGAGGACGTTGAGCGAGGCGTCGAGCCCGATCTGGTTGAGGATGCTCGTGTAGTACTGCGCGGCGGTCACCGCGTCGCTGACGTTCCGCGTCCAGACCGTGACCTTCGCGCCGTTGGCGCCGGCCTGCGTTGATCAAGGTCTTCGCCTTGGTCAGGTTGTGCGGATACAGGTTCAGCTTGCGGTACGACGGATACGTCGGCGGAAGCACGTTCTGCGTCGGCCGGCCGAGACCGCCCCAGACGAGCGTCTGCAGCGCCTTGCGGTCGATCGCGTAGTTGACGGCCTGCCGGACCTTCAGCTTGTTGAACGGCGCCTCCTTGATGTTCATCCAGAAGTAGTACGTGTTCGCCGTCTTGCGAAGGAGCAGCTTGCCCTTGCTCTTGGCGTCCGCGATCCGGTCGGGCGGGATCGCCGCGTTCGAGTAGTCGGCCTGGCCGTTGATCACGCGCTGCGTCGCCGCGTCCGCATCCCCGACGAGCTGGACGTCGACCGTGTTCGGGTTGCCCTTGGGGATGTACTTCGTCGGCTTGAAGAACGGGTTCCGAGCCATCGTGAAGCTGCGGTTCGGGTCGTAGTTCGTGAACTTGTACGGCCCGGTTCCCGGAATCGTTCCGTTCTGGATCGCCGGGTCCGTGTTACCGGGCACCGGCGCCGCGAACAGGAGCGCGAGGATCGTCAGGAAGTCGCCTCGCGGCGTGTCCAGCCTGATGTTGATCGTTCGCTTCGCGTTGTTCGTGACGATTCCCGAGATGTCGCCGCCGGCCGTCGGGTTCTTCGAATAGGCCTCGGCCCCGGCGATGTCGGTGTAGAAGCCGACGCCCTGACCCTGGGCGAGGAACCCGCGCTTGATCGCCCACTCGAAGTCGGAGGCCTTGACGGCGGCTCCGTTCGAGTACTTCAAGCCCTTGCGGAGCTTGAACTTGTAGACCTTGCCGTTCCGCGAGACGGTCGGCAGGGACTGAGCAAGGCCGGGCACGAGCTTGTAGCCGGCCGGCCCGTCCACGTGACGGTACGTCAAGAGCGTCTCGTAGACATTCCACATCGCCCACCACGACTGGCCCGTGTAGGCCTGCTGCGGGTCGAGGTAGTCGATCGTGTCGATCACTGCGCGCAGGGTTCCAAACGCCTGCGGATTCTTTGCGGAGACCTTGGCGTGATTGGCCGCGACACCGTGTGCCGCAACCATCAACGAGACCCCCGTCGCGAGCGCAATGACGCTCACGAACGGTCTCCAGTGTCGCTTCCTGCCCATCACACCTCCCGGTTCATAGTTCCTCGGATACTGCTCAGACGAGGAATCTTGGCAGAAGTTGCGAGATTGTAAAAAACCGGTTCCGATTCTTCGTCCGGACCGGGCTCTCGAGCGGAGCTAGCCGATTGCGACGGAGCTGAGCTCGCGCAGCGCCGACAGGCGGGCCAGCGCCTGAGCCTCGAGCTGCCGGACGCGCTCACGCGTCAGGTCGAGCTCGTGACCGATGGCTTCGAGCGTCCAAGGCTCGCCCTCGAACCCGAAGCGCAGCTCGAGGATGCGCCGCTCGCGCTCGGGGAGAGCGTCGAGTGCCTTGCGCACGCCCTGGCGGCGGAGTGACTCCTCCGCCTCGTCGAACGGATCGGCGGCTTCGCGGTCGGCGAACAGGTCGCCGAGCTCGCCCTCGTCGTCCGAGCCGACCGTCTGGTTCAGAGACACCGACGCGTGCGCCGCGCCGAGCGCCTCGTCGACGTGCTGCATCGGCAGGCCGGTCGCCTCGGCCAGCTCGTCCTTCGTCGCCTCGCGGCCGAGCTCGACCTCGAGCCGGCGCGCGGCGCGCGAGAGCTTCTGCTGGCGCTCGACCACGTGCACGGGCACGCGGATCGTGCGCGCGTGGTTCGCGACGGCGCGCTGCACCGACTGGCGAATCCACCAGGTCGCGTAGGTCGAGAACTTGAAGCCGCGGCGCCAGTCGAACTTCTCGACGGCGCGGTTCAGCCCCAGGGTTCCCTCCTGGATCAGGTCGAGGAACGGAACGCCGAGACCGCGGTAGCCCTTCGCGATCGAAACCACCAGTCGGAGGTTCGACTCGATCATCCGGCGCTTGGCGAGCAGGTCGCCGCGCTCGATCGCCTTCGCGAGCGTGACCTCCTCGGAGGCCGTGAGCAGCTTGTGGCGACCGACGTCGGCCAGGAACAGCTGGAGCGAGTCCGCGGAGCCGATGGCCACGTCCGGGTTCGGCGCCTTCGGCTCGGGCTGTGCCGGCTTCGCATCCTCCTCGGACCGCGGGTCGTTGACCTCGAGGCCGATCGCCTCGAGCTCCCGCGTCAGCTGCTCGACGTCAGCGTCGTCGAGCTCGTGCTCGAGCGCAAAGGCCTCGAGCTCGGTCGCTTCGACGTGGCCGCGCTCCTCGGCGGCCTCGACCAGGGAGCGGGCTCCCTCGGTCTCCAGTAGCTCAGAAATCTGCTGGTGGGTCAACTGCGATTCCTCTTCCCTTCCTACCTTCCCGGTTTGCTGCACTGTAAGACGGCGTCCGGTCATCGACTTCTCACTGTACGCCGCGTTTCCTGGTGTTTCCAGGACGAAGCGACTCCCTACTGCGGCTTACGAAGAAAAACGCGTTCCTGTACCTACTTATTCCGTTGCGGCGGGCTCTTTGGATCTCGCTCGAGCCGGAAACTCGAACTCGACCTTGCCCTCGTCATTCAAGACGAGCCGCGCGCGAAAAGGTTTGCCGGCTCTGGAACGAAAGCCTGACAGAACTTCCTTCGTCTTGCCCTCTTCAAGCAGCTGCCGGGCGACCTCCGGCGTCAGCGTACGGCCGGCGACGCGCTTCCAGATCACGAACCCGCAGCCCGTCTCCTCGCGCGACTTCCAGCTCGTGCAGCCGTAGGCCTTCGCGTTCTCGCGGATGATCTCGCCGGTCTCGGCGCCGCAGCGCGGGCAGGGACCGAGCTCCACGCGCTCCGGTCGGAGCTTCTCCTTGTCGAGCGCCTCGATCGCCTTGACGGTCGACTCGGTGAATTCCTCGATGCCCTTGATGAAGTCGTCCTTGGCGCCCTTGCCGTGCTCGATGTCGCCGAGCTGCTTCTCCCAGTCGCCCGTCAGCTCCGGCGAGGTGAGCTTGTTCTCCTCGAGCATCGTGATCACCTGGAGGCCCTTCGGGGTCGGCATGAGGTCCTTGCCGCCGCGCTCGATGTACTCGCGGCGGATCAGCGTCTCGATCGTCTCGGCGCGCGTCGCCGGAGTGCCGAGGCCGCGCTCCTTCATCGCCTCGCGCAGCTCCTCGTCGTCGATGAGTTTGCCCGCGGTTTCCATCGCTGAGAGCAGCGTCGCCTCGGTGTAGCGCGCCGGGGGCCTCGTCTCCTTGGCCTCGCTCTCGACGGAGACGACCTTGACCAGCTGGCCCTTCTCGAGCGGCGGGAGCTCGGCGCTCTCGGGGTCCTTCTCCTTATCGGCATCGGCCTCAACGCCGTAGACGCCACGCCACCCGGCCTCGAGCGTGACCTTGCCGCGGGTGCGGAAGCGCTCGTCTTCGACGACCGTGACGACCGTTGTCCGCGCATAGCGGGCCGGCGGATGGAACACGGCGAGGAAGCGCCGCGCGATGAGGTCGAAGATGCGGCGCTCGTCGGGCGAGAACTCGCTGACGTCGTGCTCGACGTCCGTGGGGATGAGCGCGTGGTGGTCGTCGACCTTCGCGTCGTTGACGACACGGCCGAGCGGAAGCGATTCGAGCCTGAGCACGAACTGCGCCGCGGTCGCGTACTCGGGGATGTCGACGAGCGTCGCGGCGGTCGGCTTGAGCTGCGGAACGAGGTCGCCGGAGAGCCAGCGGGAGCTCGTGCGCGGGTAGGTGATCGCCTTCTTGCCCTCGTAGAGCGACTGGGCGGCCTGGAGCGTGCGGCGCGCGGAGAACCCGAAGCGGCTGTTCGCGTCGCGCTGAAGCGACGTCAGGTCGTAGAGGAGCGGCGCGCGCTCGGACTGCTCCTTGCGCTCGACGTCCTCGACGGTCCCCGTCTTGCCGGAAACCTTCTCGACGATCTCCTCGGCACGCTCGGCCTCCTTGAGCCAGGTCTCCTGGCCGGTCGGCGTGTCCTTGTCGTCGGCCCTGATCGGGTCGAACCAGAGACCCTCGTAGCGCGGGTCGAAGCTCGCGTGCACGAGCCAGTACGGCTCGGGGACGAACGCCTGGATCTCGCGCTCGCGCCGGACGATGATCGCGAGCGTCGGCGTCTGGACGCGGCCGAGCGAGACGACCCCGCCGACCCAGGCGCGGCCGCGGATCGTCGCCGCGCGGGTCGCGTTCATGCCGACGAGCCAGTCGGCCTCGGACCGCGCGCGGGCCGCGGACTCGAGCGGCTGCAGCTGATCGCCGGGGCGCAGCTGGTCGAACCCTTCTCGAATCGCCTGCTTCGTCATCGAGCTGATCCACAGGCGGTCGACGGGCTTCGGTGCTTCCGCGGCGGTCGGAGGCGTGCCGAAGACCGACTCGTAGAGGTACGCGAAGATCAGCTCCCCCTCGCGGCCGGCGTCGCACGCGTTCACGACCCGGTCGACGTCGTCGCGCTTGAGGAGCGTCTCGACGAGCTTCAGCTGCTTCTTCGACTTCGCGTCGCGGGGAACGAGCTTGAACCCGTTCGGCGGCACGATCGGCAGGTCGGCCATCCGCCACTTCTTCCACTTCTCGTCGTACTCCTCGGGCTCGGCGAGCTGGACGAGGTGGCCGACGGCCCAGGCGATGACGTTGTCGTCCGACTCGAGGAAGGTCGGCTCGTCCTTCGTGGCCTTTTTCCGCTTGGGATCGAGGTCGGCGAGGGTCCGCTTCTGGAACACGCCGTCCAGCGCAGTCGCGATGTCGCGACCGACGGAGGGCTTCTCGGCGATGATGAGCGTCTTCATTTCGTCTCGGACCTTACCGCCGGTTGTCAACCTCACCGCTCTACTTCCTGGCAGCAATCGTCACCGGCCCGCCGGTTTGGCTGATCTTCCGCCTGCGGTCAAGCGGGAAGGAGCACATTCCACGCGAAGGCGGCTTTGTCCTCTCCGCGAACCACCTGTCGAACCTCGATCCCTGGCCCCTGGGGCTCCCGCTCTTTCCCCGCCGGCAGATCCGCTTCATGGCCAAGGCCGAGCTCTTTCGGTTCCCGGTCGGGCCGATCGTCAAGGCTGGCGGGGCGTTCCGGGTTCGGCGCGGCGAAGGCGACACCGGTGCGATCGCGACGGCGGTGCAGCTCGTCCGCGACGGCGAGGTGGTGGCGATCTTCCCGGAGGGGACGCGGCGCAGGAAGGGGCTGCTGAAGACGCGGGTGGCGCGGCCGCACACCGGGGCCGTCCGGGTCGCGCTCGAGGCGGGCGTGCCGCTGATCCCGGCCGCGATCTCGGGGACGGATCGCCTGAGCCGGCTCGGTCCTCTGCGGGTCGCCTACGGCACGCCGATCGAGCTGGACGATCTTCGTGACCGCGACCTGAGGGAGGCAGCCGAGATCGGAACCGACCGGCTGATGGCCGCGATCGCCGAGCTGGAAGGAGCGCTGTGAAGCCCCTCCTCGTCGTCGACGGCGACTCGCTCGCGCACCGCGCCTACCACGCGCTCCCGAAGACGATCAAGCGCGCGGGTAACCGGCCCTCGGGAGCGATCGTCGGGTTCACGAACTTCATCACGCGGCTCTGGGACGCGGAGGAGCCCCGGAGCGTCGTCGTCGGCTGGGACACGCTCGAGGTTCCGACGTACCGGCACGAGGCCTTCGACGGCTATCAGAGCGGTCGCGTGTTCGACGCCGCGCTCCTCGAGCAGCTCCCGATGCTGCCCGAGCTCGTGCGCGCGCTCGGCTTCACGGCCGGCAAGGCGCCGGGCTTCGAGGCGGACGACTTCCTGGCCGCGGCCGTGGCGGCGGCGAAGAAGAAGCGCTGGCCGGCGCTCGTCGTCACCTCGGACCGCGACTCGTTCCAGCTTGCGTCCAAGTCCGTGACGATTCTGACGCCGACCCGCGGCGTGAGCGAGCTGGCCCGGATCGGCCCGGACGAGGTACGCGAGCGCTACGACGTCGAGCCGGAGCAGGTGCCCGACTTCATCGCGCTGCGCGGCGACCCGTCGGACAAGCTGCCCGGCGCGCCGGGCGTCGGGCCCAAGGGGGCGGCGCAGATCCTGCACGAGTACGGCTCGCTGGAAGGAGCGTTGAAGGCGGGACGTTTCGCGCCGATCGCGGAGGACTTGCGCCTCTACCGTCGAATCGCGACGTTGGACGCCTCCGCTCCTCTCCCTCCCCTCGAAACGCAGTCCCCGCTCTGGGCGGAGGCGTCCCGCCTCCTCGGCGACTGGGGAATGAACCAGATGGCCGAACGTCTTGCCGCCCGCGCCGAACCGACCAAGTAACACTGTGTTACAAGGCGGCTCGTGGAGGTTCTGAGTCACCCCGACCTGGTTCGCCTGCATCCGACCGGCCACCATCCGGACACGCCGCGGCGCATCGAGGTGCTGCTCGACTCGGTCGGCGAGTTCGGCGAGGCGGAGCCGGCGACCGACGAGCAGGTCGCACGCTGCCACTCGCCGCGCTACATCGCGACGCTCGAGTCCTTGACCGAGCCGACATGGCTCGACGGCGACACGATCGCGTCCGGCACGACGTACGAGGCGTCGCTCCTCGCGGCCGGGATCTCGATCGCCGCCGTCGAGCGCGGTGCCTTCGCCCTCGTCAGGCCGCCGGGCCACCATGCCCGGCCGCACGCGGCGATGGGCTTCTGCTTCTTCGACAATGTCGCGATCGCGGCGCGGCACGCCCAGGCCGAGCTCGGCATCGAGCGCGTGGCGATCGTCGACTGGGACGTCCACCACGGGAACGGCACCGAGGAGATCTTCCGCGGCGACCCGTCGGTCCTGTTCGTCTCGCTCCACGAGTGGCCGTTCTATCCGGGGACGGGCGGCCCCGACGACCAGGACGAGACGACGCTGAACATCCCGCTCTCGGCCGGCAGCGGCGACGACGAGTACGAGCGCGCCTTCGATCACGTCGTCGAGCCCGCGGTGCGCGAGTTCGAGCCCGAGCTCGTGATCGTCTCCGCCGGCTTCGACGCGCACACCGAGGATCCGCTTGCGTCGATGAACGTGACCGAGGACGGCTTCCGCGAGCTCGCTCGCCGCAGCGCCGCGCTGGCGCCGCGCTGCGCCGCCGTGCTCGAAGGCGGCTACAACCTGAGCACGCTCCCGAGGCTCGTCGGCGCCGCGCTGGAAGGTTTCCGCGCATCGCGTTGAAGGCCGGCGCCTGTCTGCGCCGGAGCGCCTCAGCGTGCGCCGCGTGCCGGGCGGCCCATCCCCATCGGCCACGCCGGCGTCGATTCGGGAAAGCCCGCCGGGTGAGCACGGAGGTCGCGGAGAAGCCACCGGCCGCCGAAGGCGACGACACCGAGCGTCGCGGCGAGGAGCGCGAGCTCGGCGACGTGATGGTGACGGACCAGCTCGACGAGCACGATGAGCGCGCTCAGCCCGACGAGCAGGAGCGCGATCGCGCGATGGAAGCGTCCGGCCTCTGAGTGCGGCCAGGGGTCGAGCGGACGAACGACCTCCCGGCCGCGGTCGGAGTCCGTGCAGCGATGCTTGACCGCACAGGCGTTGCAGACATGTGCCCGCGCCCGGTAGCGAACCAGGCGTCGCTCGCGATCGAGCTCCCGCGGCCACAGCTGCTCCCCCTCGGGACAGAGCCAGAAGTCGTGCGTCTCGTCGTAGGCGAAGCCGGCAGTCCGGAAGCGCAACGCACGCCGGTGGGTGTGCGCCGAGAGCCATTCGAGCGCGAAGGCGCTGCCGGTCAAAGCTGCTGCGTACCCGCACGCGAGAACGACCTCCGGTGTCATACGAGCCTCGCCGCCGCGGCTTCCTCGTCGCTCATGCCCGCCGCACCCTCCGGTTCGTGGATCTCGGTGAAGAGGATGTCGTCGGGCTCCTCGAGCGTCACGTGCTTGACGGTGTGACGGACGCCGAGGTAGGCGATGTAGAGCGTCGGGATCGCGCCCCCGACGATGAACGTGATGTCACCGGGAAGGCGGAGCCACTCGAGCACCGTGTTCGTGTGGTCGGTCAGGAACTTCGGCTCACGTGCCTCGAAGTAGCCGGAGTCGACCGACTTGTAGAGCTGGAGGATGCCGAGCGGCAGCAAGGTCGCGAAGCACATCCAGGCGAGGCCGAGGTTCGTCGACCAGAACGAGATCTTCGCCCAGCGCTCGGGCCACTTGTCGGCGGGAATCAGGTAGCGCAGGCAGAACAGCGCGAGCCCGAGCGCCAGCATCCCGTAGACGCCCATCATCGCCGCGTGGCCGTGGTTCGCGGTCAAGGCCGTGCCGATCTCGTAGTAGGAGACGATCGGCAGGTTGATCAGGAAGCCGAAGATGCCCGCGCCGAGGAAGTTCCAGAAGCCGACCGCGACGAGGAACATCACGGCCCAGCGATGGGGGAACGGCGTCTGCGACCGGGCCTCCTGCGCGGAGCCGAGCTGGAGGAACGACCATGCCTCCACGGTCAGGAACGTGAGCGGAATCACCTCCGCGGCCGAGAAGAACGCGCCGAGGGCCATGTGCTCCGCCGGCTCGCCGGAGAAGTACAGGTGGTGCATCGTGCCGATCACGCCGCCGGCCGAGTAGAGGATGATGTCGAGGAAGACGACCGTGAGCGCGATGCGTTCCCGGACGACGCCGAGCAGGACGAACATGTACGCGACCATCACGGTCGTGAACAGCTCGAGGAAGTCCTCGACCCAGAGGTGGACGACCCAGAAGCGCCAGAACTCGATCGTGGTGAAGTTGTCGCCGGTGCGTGCGATCAGCCCGACCGCATAGAACGCGGGAATCGCGCACGCGGCCAGGAAGAAGAGCCACGGCATGTTCCCCATGTGCTCGCCGGCGAGCCTCCCCCGCAGCACGCGCCAGAGCATGAACAGCCAGACGAGCAGGCCGATGACGAGCAGGATCTGCCAGAGGCGGGCGAGGTCGAGGTACTCGAGGCCCTGCAGGCCGAACCAGTTGGCTGCGACGTTCTCGAGCACGCCGTGGAGCGCGAGGAACGAGCCGATCAGCGTTCCGAAGACGACGACGGCGAGGGCGCCGAGGAGGGCGAACGCGAGCTTGCCCTGGTGCTTCGGCTCCCGCCTCGCGATCATCGGCGCCAGGAAGATCCCGGCCGCGACGAACGAGGTCGCGACCCAGAAGATCGCGAGCTGCACGTGCCAGGTGCGCATGAGGTTGTAGGGGAAGACGCGCGCGAGGTCGAGCCCGAAGAAGCTGCTGATGTCGGCGCGGTAGTGCTGCGAGGCGGCGCCGACCAGCGTCTGGATCAGGAAGAGCCCGGCCATCACGAAGAAGAACCACGCGGTCGCGCGCTGCCCCGGCGTCAGCGCGACGTCCCCCGGCGAGCGGAAGGAGAGCGTCGCCTGCTCGCGGCCGTGCCACCCGAGCTGCCGGCCCCAGCGGCCGAACGCCGCGAACAGGATGCCGATTCCGCCCGAGCAGGCGATCAGCGAGAGGACCGACCAGACGATGACGTTCGCGGTCGGGGTGTTGTCGACCCGCGGCTCGGACGGCCAGTTGTTCGTGTACGAGTAGCTGTGCCCCGGTCGTTTCGCCGCCGCCGCCCAGGCCGTCCAGGCGAAGAACGCGGTCATCTGGCGGAGCTGGGTCGGGTTCGTGATCGCGCCCGCCCGGAGCCCGTGCTCGGTCGAGGGGTCGGAGAAGTAGTCGCTGTAGTACGGGACGAGCTTGCGGAAGGCCGCGGCCTCGGCTGCGCTGAAGGTCAGCGTCTTCGTGGACGAGTCGTAGCGGTTCGCACGCATGTCCTCGATCGTCCTGCTCGCCGCGGCGCTGGACGCTGCGCCGCCGTAGGAGTCGCGAACGAGATCGGCCGATCGGCGCAGGTAGTCCGCCGTGAAGTCGGGCCCGAGGTACGCGCCGTGGCCGAAGACCGAGCCGAACTCCATCAACCCGTTGTGGAGGAACACCTGCTGGCCCTTGCTGATGTCGTCCCCGGTGAAGAGGACGGCGCCGCTCTCGTCGACCACGCGCGACGGCACCGGCGGGTGCGCCATGTACGTCCGGTAGGCGAGCAGTCCGAGGACGAAGAACCCGCAGAGGACGACGAGGATCACCGCCTGGATCCAGACCTTCGAGATCAGAAACGGACGCCGCGGTGTGCCTTCCACCACTCCTCCTGGGACGGACCGCGCGATGATCTCAGATCGGCCTCGGCGTGTCGACGTCCGCGCTCCTCGAGGGCTCACGGGCTTGCTCCCGGCCGCCGCGTCCCGTACCCTGGGTGAGTCCCGCGACGAAAGGAGGTTCGACGATGACTGAGTTCTCCGTTGCCCGAGCCTCCGGTCGCGCCCGCTAGCACGCGGCACTCCTGAGGCTCACCGTCCGCGCCCGTTACCGGGCGTTTCTCGTGTTCCTACAGCCAAAGGAGTTCGTTTTGAATCTGCAAGACCTCGGCTGGGACGCGTTCTTCGCGGACGCGTTCGGGCCATACGCAGCAGACAACCTGATTCCCGCGCGGGTCTCCGCGCGACACCACGGGCCGTGCGAGCTGATGACGGAGCGCGGCCGCATGGGCGGCATCCCGGCCGGAAAGCTG
Source organism: uncultured Actinomycetes bacterium (assembly GCA_963742635.1). Taxonomy (GTDB): domain Bacteria; phylum Actinomycetota; class Thermoleophilia; order Gaiellales; family Gaiellaceae; genus VAXT01. The sequence continues at coordinate 54,562 of CAVUMW010000016.1, read as the reverse complement.
TCCGAGGAGGAACTGCCCGCGGTCGGCGACTGGGTCGCTGTCCGTCCCGTCGACGGCGAGCGCAAGGCCGTGATCGAAGCGGTCCTGCCACGGCGCACTTCCTTCACCCGGAAGGAAGCGTTCCAGCGAACCGTGGCGCAGGTCGTGGCCGCGAACGTGGACACGGTGTTCGTCGTCACCGCGTTCGGCTTCGACCTCAACCCGAGGCGGCTCGAGCGCTACCTCACGTCGGCCTGGGACAGCGGCTCGACCCCGGTCGTCGTCGTCAACAAGAGCGATACCGCAGACGATCCCGAGGCCGAGCTGCTCGAGGTCGAGCCGGTCACGATGGGTGTCTCCATGCACGCGGTCAGTGCGGTCTCCGGGCAGGGCCTCGATGACCTCGACCCGTACCTGCAACCCGGCCAAACGGTCGCGCTCCTCGGCTCGTCCGGAGTCGGGAAGTCGACGATCGTGAACCGCCTCGCCGGACGAGAAGTCCTGGCCACGGCCGACACGAGTGCCGGCGGGCGCGGGCGGCACACCACGAGTCACCGCGAGCTCGTCCCGCTCCCCTCGGGCGCGGTGCTCCTCGACACCCCGGGGATGCGGGAGCTCCAGCTCTGGGCGGACGAGGAGGTCCTCGACACGACGTTCTCGGAGATCAGCGACCTCGCGGCGCAGTGCAGGTTCTCCGACTGCTCACACGAGCGTGAGCCGGGCTGCGCGATCCGGCAGGCGCTGAACGACGGCACGCTCGCTCGCGACCGCTGGGACAGCTACTGCAAGCTCCAGCGCGAGATCCGGGCGCTCGCGATCCGCAAGGACGCGCGGCTGCGCTCGGAGGCGCGCAAGGAGCGGGCGAGGTTCGCGAGAAGCCGGAGGAAGACGGTCTACTGAGCCGGCAGCGCTGCGTACAGGTTGATCCGAACGCCGTCAGGATCCCCGAGCAGGGCGTAGCGCTGCCCCCAGAACGCGTCCCAGGGCTCCTTCTCGCCCTCGAAGCCCGCTTCTGTTACACGCGCGTAGATCTCGTCGACCTCGGCGGGGCTCTCGCACTCGAAGGCGAGCGAGACCTGGTTGCCATCCGTCCGCTTCCAGTCGGGGAGGAAGCTGTAGATGACCTCTTCGCTGTCGAGCATGAGGCGCGCGCCGTCGGGCATGACCGCTTCGACGTGCCCTTCGTCCGGCGTGTCGGGCATGTCGAGCCCGAGTGCGCGGTAGAAGCGGATCGACTCCGCCATGTTCGAGGCGGCGATCCCGATCGCGTTCAGCGGCGGCATCGGGCACATTCAATCGAAAACCGGGCGCTCAAGCGGCGGCGGCCTCGCGGACGGCGACGACGTTGAACGCCGGAACCGGTCGCTGAAAGCCCTTGAGCGTGAACTCGCCGGCCGACTCCACCTCGACGTCGTTCTCGACTTCTGCGTAGAGGCGCTGCGAGATCAGAATCTGGCCGTCGGTCGCCTCGTCGGCGAGGCGTGACGCCAGGTTCGTCACCGCTCCAATCGCCGCGTAGTCCGAGCGACCCTCGAAGCCGACCTCCCCGCAGGTCGCATAGCCCAGTGTGATCCCAGCGCCGAAGTCGAGGTCGTAGCCGCGCTTCCGCCAGAGGGCCGTCAGCTCGGTCATCTCCTCTCGGAGCGCGCAGCCCAGCCGCACGGCGCGCAACGCGGCGTCGGGCACCTCGATCGGGTCGTTGAAGAAGAGCTGGACACCGTCGCCCTCGATGAACCCCACCGTCGCGTCGAACCGGCCGACGAGACCGCCGATCGTGCCGTGGAACTCGTCGAGCACGCGCATCAACTCCTCCGGCTCGACGGCATCGACGAAGTTCGTCCAGCCCCGCAGATCGGCGAAGAACATCGCGACCTGGCAGCGATGGCTCTGCAGGATCGACTCGTCGCCCGACGTGACGATCGCATCCGCGAGCTGGGGCGAGAGGAACCGACGTAGGCGTCGCAGCCGTTCGAGCTCCCCGACCTGGGTCTGGACGCGCTCCTCCAACGTGCGGTTCAGATCCAGCAGCTCCGCCGCCTGCGCCTTGATCGTGTCGTGGTAGCGCTTGATTCGGAGCAGTGACCGGATCCGCGTGAGCAGCTCGTCGCGGTTGAACGGCTTCGCGATGAAGTCGTCTGCGCCGGCCTCGATCGCCCTCGTCTTCTCGGGCCCCTCGCTCGCCGTGAGCATGATCACGGGCAGCACCGCGGTCTCCTCGCTGCTCGCGCAGCTGCCTGCAGACGGCGTAACCGTCGAGCTCGGGCATCATCACGTCGAGCAGCACGAGGTCCGGGTCCGCCGCGTGGGCGACCTCGAGCGCGGCCCGGCCGTCCGTGGCCGCGACGGTCTCGTAGCCATGAGCCTCGAGCACGGCCTCGAGCAGCCGCACGTTCTCCGGCACGTCGTCGACCACGAGGATCCGCGCCGCGTCGCCGCTCATCGAACGCCTGCTTCGCAGTAGTGCTTGACAGTGGTGACGAACTCCGCGATGTCGACGGGCTTGGACAGATAGCCGTCGAAGCCGGCAGCCAGGAAACGCTCGCGGTCTCCCTCCATCGCCTGCGCGGTCAAAGCGAGCACCGGCAAGGTGGCGGACCGCTCGTCCGCCCGCAACCGGCCGAGCGCCTCGACGCCGTCGATGTCCGGGAGCTGGATGTCCATCAGCACGAGGTCGGGCCCATGCTCGAGGGCGAGCTCCACGGCGCTTTCGCCGGTCGTGGCCTCGAGTGTCTGGTAGCCCGAGGCCTGGAGCAGGTCGCAGAACAGCTTCATGTTCCGCTCGTTGTCCTCCACGACGAGGATCTGCGAGCTCGTCATCGCTCGACCGGCTGCAGTGGCAGCGTGAACTCGAAGGTGCTTCCCTTGCCGACCTCGCTCTCGCACCAGATCCGGCCACCGTGCATCTCGACGAAGCGCTTCGACAGCGCGAGCCCGAGACCGGTCCCCTCGCGTTGACTGGCACCGGCCTCCGTCTGCTGGAACTCCTCGAAGATCCGGTCGAGATCCTGGGCCGCGATGCCCGGGCCGCTGTCGGCGACGGAAACACGCATTTCGCGGTCGACCCGCGTCGCGCTGACGTCGACCTGGCCGCCTGCCGGCGTGAACTTCACGGCGTTCGAGAGGAGGTTGAAGATGACCTGCCTGATCCGCCGCTCGTCTCCGGAGACGACGCCGAGCCCGCCGTTCCTGTGCAGCGTGACCTGAACGCCTTCGGTCGTGGCCTGTTCGCGGACCATCGAAATACCGCGCTCGAGGGCGTCCTCCAGCGAGAACGGCGCGACCTGCAGCTCGATCTGGCCGGCCTCGACCTTGGACAGGTCGAGGACGTCGTTGATGAGCGAGAGCAGGTGGTTCCCCGAGGAGAGGATGTCGTCGAGGTATTCCCTCTGCTTCGGGTTCACCTCGCCGACCATTCCCTCGCGCAGCACCTGCGAGAAGCCGATGATCGCGTTCAGCGGCGTCCGCAGCTCGTGCGACATGTTGGCCAGGAAGTCCGACTTGTGCTGGCTCGTGGTCTCCAACTCCCGGTAGAGGCGCCTGAGCTCGTCGTTCATCCGGTTCACGTTCGCCGCCAGCGCACCGAGCTCGTCGCGGTTCGTGACGTCCACGTGCCCCGAGAAGTCGCCCGAGGCGATCGCAGCCAGTCGGGAGTCGATGCTCTGGATCGGGCCGATCACCGACCACGAGAGGACGAACCCGAGAAGCAGCGCGAGGACGATCGCCCCCGCCGCCACGCCGATGAACAGGTTGCGCGAGTGCTCGTAGGCGCTCGCGTTCTGGGCGATGAGGGCGTCCGTCCTCGCCGTCGTGGCGTTCGCGAGCTCGGCCGCGTGCTGGTCGAGGTCGATCGCGAGCAGCTCGGCGTCCACTCGGAGGGACGTTCGCTCGTCCAGAATCCGTGCGGGCCGACATCGACGATCTCTTGCAGCACGCTGGTGAGGTCCTCGCCGGTTGCCCGGATCCTGCTGCAGGAGCTGCTCGTCCTCGGGCGGCGGCCGGAATCCGGAGCTGGTCGGGAAAGGTCGATGCCGGAAGCATGTGTGGCGGCGCTCAATGATCGCCTGGTCGACGGCCAGGCCGCCTTCGCCGACGTCCTCCTTGTTCAGCTCCGGAAAGACCTTGTAGTGAAGTCGCCCTCGACCCTCTGGGCGAGCAGGCCTCGAACGTGGCTGCGTGTCGCTCCGAAGCTTGCCGTACGCGGCGGCCCGCGCCTGGAGCGTCCCGAGGGTCTCCACGCGCTCGTTGGACTGTCCGAGGAGCCGGAGCCCGAGCACTGCCACGACCACGACGAGCAGGGCCGTCCCCACGAACGCGACGAGCAGCTTGGCGTGAACGCCGGCGGGCACGCGGCCGACGGCCCGGACGAGTGGGTCGCCGGCAGGGCTCAGCAGCCGGCGTTTCGAGGCACCGGCTGCTGTGTCCTGGTGCGCGACGGGGTCCGGCGACACCTGCTCAGATCTTCAGCTCGGTCGTGCTGCCCACGAAGTTCGTGATCAGCCAGTGGCCGTCGATCTTCGCGACGTCGAGATTGCCGGCCGTGAGCGCGGCGATCTTCCCGGTGTCGACGTCGATGAAGTGACACTCGAAGTGGAGGGTGCCGCGGTCACCGTCGACGGTGACCTTGAGCTTGTAAGCGGGATGGTCGGACAACCAGTGCGTCGTCGGCTTCCACGCATCCGAGTTCAACCAGACCTGGCGGATCTGCTCCCTTCCCGTCACGGTCTTTCCGGGGCCGAACGTGCCTGTCGCATGGGGCGCGAACAGCCCGGCCATCTCGTCGATGTCCTTCTTCGAGATCGCCTCGTGGAACGACCTCTCGATCTGGCTGATCGTCGTAGATGTCGGCCTTTTGCTCCATGCGCTCGCTCGGAAGCCGAGCTGCCGTTCGAGCCTCCGCAGGCCGAAAGCGCGAAAACGAGGATCGCGAGTACGCCTCCGGTCAAGAGTGTCCGCATTGGTCTGTCTGCTCCTTCCCGGGCCGCAGGGATCGACGGGCGCGTGACTGATGTTCACATGCTCGCGAGACTCCGTCTAGATGCTCGCCGGAAGAATCGAATGCCGTCGGCGCGCGCGCCAACCGTGCCCGCTGGCGGTTCGAAGGGGTGCTGGCACCCCGGTGAGCGGAGCACAGCACTTGGAGACGAGACGCTCACCGTCTTATCCTCGGCGCGTGACGATCCGGATCGTGCTCGCAGAAGACGAATACCTCGTCCGCGAAGGGCTCCGCCGGCTGCTCGAGACGCGTGACGATCTCGAGGTCGTGTCCGCGTGCACGGACCTCGACTCGCTGCTCGAAGCGGTGGAGACAGAACAGCCCGACGTGGTCGTCACGGACATCCGCATGCCCCCGGGGAACACCGACGAAGGCATCCAGGCCGCGACGCGGCTGCGTGAGACGAGCCCTGAGGTCGGCGTCGTGGTGCTCAGCCAGTACGCGGTCCCTGCGTACGTGCTGGCGCTCCTCGAGGGCGGGAGCGAGCGCCGTGCCTACCTTCTGAAGGAGCGCGTCAACGATCTCGACCAGCTCGTTGCCGCCATTCGCGCCGTTGCGGACGGTGGCTCGGTGTTCGACCCGAAGGTCGTGGAGGCTCTGGTGGCGGAGAACGCGAGGAGCGAGGAATCGCCGCTCAACGAGCTCACTCCCCGCGAGCGGGACGTGCTCCGGGAAATGGCCGAGGGCAAGAACAACGCGGCGATCGCCGAGACTCTCGTCCTCACCGAGCGGTCGGTCGAGAAAGTGATCCATTCGATCTTCCTCAAGCTCGACCTGAGGTGGGAGACGACCGTCCACAAGCGCGTCAAGGCCGTCGTCCTCTACCTGGCCGAGAGCACGTAGCGTCACTTCCGAAGGGGCAGCGAGCCGGAGAGGCGGCCGGGTTCCATCGTGAGGCTGCCGCCGAGAGCCTCGACGCGGTCCCGCAACCGGTCGAAATCCGCAGCCAGGGCTTCGGCTGCAAGCTCGAAGCTGAGCGTGTCGTCGACCTCCCTCACGCCGATCGTCACGTGCGTTTCGCTCGTCCCCGAGGCGAGCGCGGCGAGCCAGCACAGGTACACGGTCAGCGCGATCTCCGGCTCGTAGGTCGAGTCGGCGGCGACGTCGACGGTGGCCGGCACTCCAGCCTGCACCGCGGCCGACCGCAGCAGCGCGGCGAGACCTCCCAGCTCGAGCGCCGACGGGTAGATGCGCTGAGCGAGCAGGGCCGTTTCGTCGAGCGCCCGCCGCACGTCGCGCTCCATCTCGTCGAGCAGCGCGTCGACGGCTGCGGGGTCGGAGTCTGCCGCTCGCCGGGCGAGCTGCAGGGTGGTCGCCAGGGCGACCAAGTACTGGTGCACGCCGCTGTGCAGCTCACGCTCGATCGTGCGGCGGTCGGCATCGGCGGCCAGGACGAGCCGTTCTCGGGCTGCACGCTGGTGCTCCTCGGGTCTCATGGCCGAGAGTTGACCGTCATCGCCATGGCGGAGTCAAGTGGCCCAGCACCCCTCGAAGCGGGAGGGCAGCCTCCTCCGCTCTGGCCTGCCGCCACCGTAGTGGGGCCGGCGCCGGCTTCCTAGCGTCAAAGCGACCCGTATCGGTCGCACGTTGGCGCCAGGCGACTCGAGACGGGACAGCGGAGAACCATCCCATCGAGAGAGGAGCAGAACGATGAAAAGAGGAAGCAGGCGCATCAAGCGAGCCATGCTCATCCTCGGAACCGTGCTCTTGATGCTTGCGGCCGCCTCCGCGGTCAACGTCGTCCCGTCGGCAGCGGTCGATCCCCCGCCTCCGATCGCAGCCGAGCCGCTCACGCCACGCTCGGTCTTCCCCGACGAGATCGACATGAAGCTCAAGCTCAAGATGCCCCACATGGGAACGATGGTGGTCAACGTCGACGACCCGTCCCGCACGGTCAGCGTGAAGTACACCGTGCAGCCGGGCGCCCAGTTCCCGTGGCACAGCCACTACGGGCCGGTGATCGTGAACATCATGTCCGGTTCCCTCACGTACGTCCCTGCGGGCACGTGTGAGGAGCGGACGTACTCGGCGGGCGAGTCGTTCGTCGACGCCGGGCACGGGCACGTCCACAGCGCCTACAACCCCGGGTCGCAGCCGACGGTGTTCATCGCCACGTTCTTCGAGGCACCCGCAACCGGGCCGCTGCTCATTCCCGCGGACCCTGGTTGCTAGCAGTACCGACCGTTCCTTGGAGGACCCCCGCCTGAACGGGGGTCCTCCTCAGGGTCCTCGGTCGCGGATCGTGCGTCGCTGAGTCGGCGTTTCCTACGGCCGAGATGCTCTCCCGCTCTCTGCCGACAGCGTTCCGCTAGCCGCAGTTCGCCGGCTGATCCGCGTCGATTCGCCTGGTCGCTCCGGCAGGCAGGAACTGGACGACGATCGTCCTCGCGGCGGCGCTCCCGTTGTTCTTGATCATGTGCACGTGGTCGCCGCCTTCGTCCACGAACCCCTGCCCGGCGGTGTAGTCCTGCTGCATGCAGTGGTGGCCGTCCGACATGTAGTTCGTGATCGTCCCGGACACGACGAAGATCAGGCTCGGCCCCGGATGCGAGTGCCAGCCGCTCGTTCCGCCGTTGGCCGCGAACGTGTTGTCGATCACGTAGAAATCGGACGTCCCGTGCGTCTTGAGCTTGACGCGCCAGATGTTCGCGGGATCCGACTGCGCCTTGATCTTGAGCGGGTCGAAGGGCGCCTTGGCGAGCGTCGTGGTCGACTGGCCCGAGGGCGGTGTCGCGAGAACGGTTCCCGCGTAGACGCCGACCACTGCCAGAACGCCGACAAGCGCCCACAGCCATTTGGACTTCATGAGTCCTCCTTTGGTGTTGAGGACGAGACCGCTTCGACGATCCGGATGGGATCGAGGTCGGCACGCTCTGCCGCAAGAAGCGCGTCCCGGCTCGACGGCGCGTCGAAGACGAAGAAGCAGAGCTCGTCCTCGGGAACGTGGATCGAGTGGTCGAAGCTGACTCGCGTCAGTTCGTCCGCTGCCGAGCGCGCCCGCCGCTCGCGCGCCATCCGCTCGCCCGCGTGGCCACGGGCGAGGTACGTCTCGACGAGGTAGCTCGGCACGGCCTCGACGCTACGGCGGAGGCGATGCCTTGAAAACGTCAGAACGTCTGAACTTTGCTCGGTTACTCGGGCAGGACGCGGGCAAGCTCTGTGCGCGAGCGGATCCCGAGCTTGGCGTAGATGTGGGTCAGGTGGCTGGCCACCGTGCGCTCGCCGAGGAAGAGCGCGGCCGCGACTTCGCGGTTCGTCCGGCCCTCGGCGACCAGTTCGGCGACGCGTTGCTCGGCCGCCGTCAGACCTGCCTCGCGCGTGCGACCGCCGATGCTTCCGAGCTCGCCGCGCGCCTTCTCGACCCAGGTTGCAGCTCCGAGCTCTTCGAATCCGCGGACCGACTCCTGGATCGCCTCGCGGGCGGCACGCTTCTGCCGTGCGCGCCTCTGGACGACGCCGAGTGCAAGGAGCCCACGGGCCCGGCCATAGGGATCTCCGACGCCTTCGTGTTGCTCGACCGCCCGTTGGAGAAGCGACGCAGCGCGGTCGACATCACCATGCGCGGCGGCGATGAGGCCGCGGGAACGTGTGACGTGTCCGAACACCCACTCCCGGTTGACCCGTGCAGCGTCGGCCTCCCACACGTCGATGACTTGCACGGCTTCGTCGATGCGACCCAGCTCCAGGAGGAGCTCCGCGTAGTCCGAGCTCCACCAGCGGACGCTCGGCTCGCCCCACCCAGCCTCCGCGGCCCGTCGAGCGGCCTTGCCGAGCCACTCTTCGCCCGCGGGGGGATTTCCTCCCCACACGGCGACGAGTCCCATGACCGCCAGGTGCTGGGGCGGGTGGATCCCCCGGGGAACTGCTTCTCGGCGAGCTCGAGAGCGCGCAGCGAGTGCGTCGCGGGCGAGCTCGAGCCGTCCGCGATGGACGGCGATGACCGCGATCGGAAGGTGGTCCTGCGGCACCTCGAGCCCGTACTGAGTCGAGATGTCGTGGGCACGGGCAGCGTGCTCCGCCGCGAGCTCCCAGCGTCCGGCCCAGAACTCGACCCAGGCGAGCCCCCAGAGAGCGCGCGCGCTCCGAGGCTCGTCCCGCTCGCGCCACTCCCGATGCTCACTCTCGAAGAGGATTCGTGCCTCCGCCCTTCTTGACGATGGCGCGAGTGTGTTCACGACAGCCTGCGTCCCTTCTCGAACGAGATGCTCGCCGCCGACGGCGCCAGGGAAATCCTTTGCTCGCTCCGGGAGATTTTCGGGCGCCTCTCCCTCGCCCGCGAACCAGCTGAGGATTGCCTGCACCGCCCGAGCTCGTGCCCGGAGCACGTCGTCGTCGAGCTCGTCGGCGAGGTCGAGCGCAGCATGGGCGTGCTCGAACCCTCCCATCCGTTCGGCCCACGCCAAGCGAGTGTGGAGGGCGGACTGGAGCCCCGGGCTCGAGGTCGCCTCGTGCAGGGCTTCCTCGAGCAGCGGGATGGAACGGTCGACGCTCTCGAGCTCGGAGAGGAGCGCGAGTGACTCCGCACGCAGGGGGCCGATCTCCGTCTCGCCAAGCAGGGCGGACGCGATCGTCCTCGCTCGCGTCCACTCTCCGGCGGCCTGATGAGCGCGCGCCGCGTCCAGCGCTCGACGCATGACGCTCGCTGTGATTGTCCGCGGGCGTCAGTCTGAGAGCCTGTTCCGCGAGCTCGGCCGCGATCGCGGACGCGCCACGGTCGGCTGCCAGCCGAGCCGCATGATCGAGGTCGACCGCGACCGCCTCGTCGGTGCCGGCCTTCGAAAGCGCGAGGTGCCTGGCGGCGAAGACCGGGTCGTCGACGACATGCGCGATTCGGGCGTGAACGTCCCGACGCTGCTCGCCGAGATCCGCATAGAGAGCCGAGGAGAGCAGCGGATGGGTGAAACGAATCGTCCCGTTGGCGCGCTCGATCACGTGCGCAGCGACCGCTGGGTCGAGCACGTTCGCCTCGACACCGATTCGCTCCAGCAGCGACTCGGAGCTCGTGCCCCACGCCGAGGCGATGCCGAGCGCCTCTCTGGTGGCATCGGGGAGCCCGCCGACCCTCGATCGGACCAGCTCGTCGAGTGTCTCAGGAACGGGAAGCGGCTCGAGCGGGTCGACGTCGCCTTCGAGAGCACGAGCCACTTCGAGCGCGAAGAACGGGTTGCCGCCCGAGCGTTCGTGGATCCGGAGCAGCGTCTGGCGCGGAAACGTCCGGCCCAGGCGGTCGCGCAGCAGCCGATGGAGGGCGCCGACGCTGAGGGGTCCGATCTTGAGCGGCCGAGCGTTGTCGACAGCGAACACAGACTCCAGCTCCGACGGCCTCGTGTCGTCGGCGAGCCGCCGCGCGAGCAGAACGACGCACGTCGGCTTCGTCGAGCCTCCGCAACGCGAACGCCAGCGCGCTCGTCGAGGACGGATCGAGCCACTGGACGTCGTCGATCGCGATCACGAGCGGCTCGCTTCGACTCAGAGCTTGGAGTGCGCCGCGGACGGCCACGGCGAGCGCGCGGCGGTCGACGGGATCGCCCGAGGCTTCCTCGACGAGGAGCGCGATCTCGAGGGCACGACGCCGTGGTGGGCTGAGGTCTGGCAGGACATCGTCGAGGACTCCGTCGAACAGGTCACCGAGCCCGGCGTGCGCAAGACCGCGCTCGGCTTCAGCGGGTCGCGACGAAAGGACGCGGAAATCGCGTTCCCGCGCTTCTTCGACGCCCGCGAGCCAGAGCGTCGACTTCCCGATCCCGGGCTCGCCTTCGAGCACGAGCGCGGCGGGCCCTCCTTCCGAAGGTTCGAGGAAGGTGCGAAGAGAGGCGAGCTCCGCCTCCCTGCCGACGATCTCGGGAGTCATCGTCCTGGTCAGATCGTCGCTCAAAGAGAAAAGCCCGACAAGGCGGGCCTTTCGGAAGCCCCGCGGGAGCGAGGCTCTTTCGTAGCGGGCTGTCGCGCGCGCCGTATTCTGGCCACTCGATGTGGTGGGAGGACGCGGTCGTCTACCAGATCTACCCGCGCTCGTTCCAGGACTCGGACGGCGACGGGATCGGCGACCTGCGCGGGATCGCGCAGCGCCTCGACCATCTCGTCGATCTCGGCGTGGACGCGTTCTGGCTGTCGCCGATCTACCCTTCGCCGCTCGCCGACTTCGGCTACGACATCTCGGACTACACCGCGATCGATCCCGTCTTCGGAACGATGGACGACTTCGACCAGCTCGTCCGCGAGGCTCACGACCGCGGCCTGAAGCTGCTGCTCGACCTCGTCCCCTCGCACACCTCGATCGAGCACCCGTGGTTCCGCGAGCATCCGGACCGGTACATCTGGTCGCCCGTCGACGGCCCGCCGAACAACTGGAAAGCCGTGTTCGGAGGCGGCGCCTGGAGCCGCGACGAGGAGAGCGGCCGCTGGTACCTGCACACGTTCTACCCGGAGCAGCCGGACCTCGACTGGCGCAACCCGGAGGTCGTGACCGCGATGCAGGACGTCGTCCGCTTCTGGCTCGACCGAGGCGTGGACGGCTTCCGCGTGGATGCGGTCAACGTCATGGTCAAGGACGCGGAGCTGCGGAACGACCCGCCCGCGTCGGGGCGCTTCCCGTTTCCGCTCGTCGGCGAGAGCGCCGAGCTCGACCACGTCTACTCCGCCAACCGGCCCGAGGTCACGCAGGCGCTGGCGGCGCTGCGCGAAGCCGCCGGCGACGCGCTGCTCGTCGGCGAGGTCTATCTCCCGACGACGGAGTACCCGCGCTACCTCGAGCACCTCGACCTCGTGTTCGCGTTCGAGCTCCTGTTCTCGCCGTGGAAGGCGGCGTCGCTGCGAGCGGCGATCGAGCCGGCCGCGGCCCTGAAACGCGTCGCCTGGGTGCTCTCGAATCACGACTTCGACCGGCTGGCGACGCGGGTCGGGGAGCAGAACGTCCGCGCTGCCGCGGAGCTTCTGTTGACGCTGCCTGGAGCGGCGTTCATCTACCAGGGCGACGAGCTCGGGCTCCCGAACGGCCCCGGCCAGGAGCCGCCGTACGACCGGGCCGGGCGCGACCGGCTCCGCCACCCGATGCAGTGGGACGCCTCGCCGGCCGGAGGCTTCACCACCGGCGAGCCCTGGCTGCCGCTCATCGACCCGGCTGAGCGCAACGTGGAGGCGCAGCGCGCGGAGCCGGGCTCGCTGCTCAACCACTACCGCCGGTTGATCGCGGCGCGGCGCGAGCTCGGCAGCGCCTTTCGGATCCTCGACTCGCCGCCGGGAACCCTCTCGTACGAGCGGGACGGACACGTCGTGACCATCGAAGCCGAGTAAGCTCCACACTCGAGGAGCGAGGGGCAATGGCCGAGATCGCCTACGAGCACGTCTCCAAGATCTACCCCGACGGGACGCAGGCCGTGCACGACCTCGAGCTCGAGATCCGGGACGCCGAGCTGATGGTTCTCGTCGGGCCGTCCGGCTGCGGCAAGACGACCGCGCTGCGCATGCTCGCCGGCCTCGAAGAGATCAGCGACGGCGAGATCCGCATCGGCGACCGAATCGTCAACGACCTGACTCCGAAGGACCGGGACATCGCGATGGTCTTCCAGAGCTACGCGCTCTACCCGCACATGACCGTCGAGCAGAACCTCGCCTTCGGGCTCAAGCTGCGCAAGCTGCCCAAGAAGGAGGTCGATGAGCGCGTGAGGCGGGCGGCGAGGATCCTCCAGATCGAGGAGTTCCTCAAGCGCAAGCCGCGCGCGCTCTCGGGCGGCCAGCGGCAGCGTGTCGCGATGGGCCGCGCGATCGTGCGAGAGCCGCAGGCCTTCCTGATGGACGAGCCGCTCTCGAACCTCGACGCGAAGCTGCGCGTGCAGATGCGCGCCGAGATCCACCAGCTCCAGCGGCGGCTGGGCGTGACGACGATCTACGTCACGCACGACCAGGTCGAGGCGATGACGATGGGCGACCGCGTCGCCGTCATGAACGCGGGACACCTGCTGCAGGTGGACACGCCGCAGGTGCTCTACGACCACCCGGTCAACGAGTTCGTCGCCGGCTTCATCGGCTCGCCGTCGATCAATCTGGTCGAGTCGGAGCTCACCCGGAGCAACGGCAGCCTCCACGTCACCCTCGGCGAGCACGAGCTGACCGTCGACGATCAGCTCGCCCGCAACCGCTCGGGCCTCGGCGATTACGTCGGCAAGGAGATCATCCTCGGGATCAGGCCGGAGGACTTCGAGGACGCGGCCCTCGAGCCGGACACGCCCGCCGACCGCCGGATCAAGGTCACGGCCGACCTCACGGAGCCGCTCGGCTCCGAGGTGCTGGTCCACTTCGGCACGGAGGCGACCGCCGTCGTCTCGAGCGCCGCCGCCGCGGACGCCGGCGAGGACGCCGACATCCGTCTCGGCGAGGAAGACGAGCTGACGACGCGCCTGATCGCCCGCCTCAGCCCGAAGTCCCGCGTCGCCCTGGGCCAGCAGGTCGAGCTCGCGGTCGACACGACCCGGCTCTACTTCTTCGACCCCGAGACCCGCGAAGCCGTCTAGCCCTTCACGGCTCCCGCGGTCAGCCCGGCCAGGATCCGTCGCTGCAGGACGAGGGTCGCCACGATGAGAGGCAGCGTCACGACGATCGTCGCGGCCATCACCGTCCCCCACGGGAACTGGAACGCGTTGCCGCTCGACCCCGTGAAGGAGGTGATCGCGACCGGGACCGTGTAGTGGTCGGGCGACTGGATGAACGAGACCGCGTAGAGGTACTCGTTCCAGGCCGAGATGAAGGCGAGCAGGCCGGTCGTGACCAGGCCCGGAGCGATCAGCGGCAGGAGCACCTTCCAGAACACCTGCAGCGGCGTGGCACCGTCCACGTAGGCCGCCTCCTCGAGGTCGGCCGGGAGCGCGCGCATGAAGCTCGTCAGCACCCAGATCGTGAACGGCAGAGTGAAGATCAGGTAGCTGAAGACGAGCGCCCACAGCGAGTCGTACAGCTTCGGGAAGTCGAGCGGGCCGACGATGTGGAAGCCGCTGAACATCGTGTAGAGGGCGCCGAGGATCGCGATCTGCGGGAAGATCGTCATCGAGAGCATCAGGTAGAGGACGAACGACCTCCCCCGGAAACGGAAGCGCCCGAGCGCGTAGGCCGAGAGCGAGCCGATCGCGAGCGAGAGCAGCGTCACCGACCCCGCGACGATCGTCGAGTTCAGCAGGGCCCTCCGGAAGAAGCTCGAGCTCAGCGCGTCGTGGAAGTGCGCCCAGGTCGGGTGGCGGGGGAAGTACTCGACCGGCGTGCTGAAGAGCTGCGGATCGGGCGTGATGGCCGAGCGGAGCGCCCAGTAGAACGGGAAGAGCGCGTAGACGGCGATCGCGACGATCAGGAGCCAGAAAGGCAGCCTGACGAGTGTCCGGCCCAGGCGGCTGCGGCGAATGCGGACCGAGCGCGATACCGGACGGATCGCGGTCCTCGTGGTCTCCGCGGCGGCGCTCACTGCTCGCTCACCCGCACGAAGGTGACGTAGATGACGACGAACAGCGAGATGATCAAGAAGATCGCGACGCTCATCGCCGCGCCGTAGCCGACGTGGCCGTCGCCGACGATCGTGCTCTGGTTGTAGACCGCCATCGACTGCGCCCCGAGGCGGTTCCCGAAGAAGACCGCGAAGACGTCGAAGACGCGCAACGCGTCAAGGGTGCGGAAGATCAGCGTCACGAGGATCGCCGGCCGCAGAAGGGGCAGGGTGATCCGCCAGAACTGCTGCAGCTGGTTCGCCCCGTCGACCGACGCCGCTTCGTAGAGATCCTTCGGGATCACCTGCATGCCGGCCAGCAGCAACAGGGCGACGAACGGCGTCGTCTTCCAGATGTCGACCGCGGAGACCGCGGCGAGCTGGGTCGAAGGTTCGGCGATCCACGCGTGCGGGTGCGACAGGATGTGCGTGCGCACACCGAAGTCGTTGACGACGCCGTACGTGTCGTCGAGCATCCACAGCCACATCTTCGCGGCGACGACCGTCGGGATCGCCCAGGGCACGAGCATGATGGCCCGCATGATTCCCCGGCCCTTGAAGTGCGAGTTGACGACGAGCGCGATGATCAGGCCGAGGAGGAACTCGAGCGAGACCGTGATCACCGTGAACTTGATCGTCAGGACGACGGTGTCCCGGAAGATCGTGTCGTGGATCAGGGTGCGGTAGTTGTCGAGACCGACGCGCTTCGTCGGCTCGAGGCCGGCCAGGAACTCCTGGTTCGTGAAGCTCTGGTAGACGGTCTTGCCGAGCGGGTAGATCGCGACGAAGACGACGACCGCGAGCGCGGGCAGAAGCAGGAGCCAAGCGAGGCGCGTCTGCCGGCGCTGGAGCTTGGTGTGGCGTCGCCGTCGGCGACGCGGAACCGGGGCTGGCGTGGCGACCGAGCTCATGAGTGGTGAGGGAGGATGACAGGCGCCATCCTCCCTCGTTTCATCGGACCTACTTCGACTTCAGGATCTGCTCGAGCCTCGATTTGATCTGAGGCAGCACCTGGCTTGCAGACGAGCCGGTGAGGATCTGGTTGATGCCCTGGTAGACGACCTTCGAAGCCTCGTTGTAGTGCGCACCGAGGAACTTCGCGGGCCGGGTAACGCGAGGAACGCTCGCGATGGCCGGCTTCAGGTACGGGTTCGCCTTCACGACCGCCTTGTTCTTGGCCACCGACACGATCGTCGGCACGTTCGAGTTGGTGATCGCGTCGAACTTCTCGACCGCGGGGCTCGTCATGTAGCGGACGAGCTCGATCGAGGCACCCTGATGCTTCGAGTACTTCGAGACTGCGAGCTGCCAGCCGCCGACGGTGCCGACCGACTTGCCGGACGCGCCGTGCGGAAGCACCGTGACGTTGAACTTGCCCTTCACCTTCGAGCCGGCGCCGGCGCCGATCCCGTACTGGTACGGCCAGTTCCGCGCGAAGGCGGCGTCACCGTTGTCGAACGCGTGCTCGGTCTGGTCCTCCTGGTAGGTCGTGACGCCCGTCGGCGTGGTCTTGCCGATCTGGGCGGCGATCGTGTTCAGGACCGTCCGTGCCTTGGCGTTGTCGATCGTGACCTTGCCGTTGTCGATGATGTGGCCGCCGCCCGCGGACGCGATCCACTCGAGCGCGTTGCAGGTCAGCCCCTCGTACGCGTTGCCCTGGAAGACGAAGCCGGCGAAGTTCGGGTTCGAGCTCCGCTCTCCGTCCTGGATCTTCTTCGCCATCTGGAAGAGCGTGGTCCAGGTCTTCGGCGGGCCGCTGTACCCGTACTTCCTCAACAGGTCCGTGCGGTAGTAGAGGATCCCGTAGTCGCCGAACCACGGCATCGCCACGAGCTTCCCGTTGATCGTGTCGTTGGCGACGATGCTCGCGAGGTGCAGCTTCGACTGCTTCCCGAGCTTCGGCTTCAGGTTGACCAGGTACGGCGCGAACGCCCCCGGCCAGACCACGTCGATCATCGCGACGTCGATCGAGGACGACTTCGACGAGAACGCGCGTGCGAGCTGCGCGTACGACTGGTCGGACGCCGCCGGATGCGGAACGACGGTGACCTTGATGCCGGTGTCCTTCGTGAACTGCTTGGCGAGCGCCGTGTCGCGCACGTGGCCGTTCCCGACCGAGTCGCCGACGAACGTGATCTTCTGCCCGCCGTACTTCCTTCTGATCGCGGCGGCGTTGGGCACCTTCGGTGCCTTCATCGTGGCGGCCGCTCTCTGCGCGTGCGACGGCTTGGTGCTACTCGCCGCCGCGACGCCGATGAAGGCGATGAGCGCGAGTGCGCCCACTGCTCCCGCGGCGCCCAGCAATCTGCGGTGTTTCACTTCTCCCACGTCCTTTCCCTTAGACCCCTCTGGACATGAGTGGACGTTACCCGCTTTCGGCGATTTCGACCCCGCGTCGTCGTCGCGCCCCGGTGGAAGACGAGCCCGTCCTTGCGCGTCTTGTCACATGAACGCGGTGCCTGCGGCCTCCGCCAGACCAAGGAGACGAACATGTCCACCCCGTCCCTCGCAGGCCTGATCCGCAAGACGACTCTGGTGGCGCTCGTGACGCTCGTGCTGCTCGCCGCGACAGTCGCCTCCTCGAGCGCCAGCCCATCCGCAGCCGTGCAGGATCCCGAGCGAAACGCGACGACGCCGACCGGCTGGCACTTCTGGGTCGGACAGACCAAGGCGCAGATCGACAAGCTCGCGGACCAGGCAGGCGAGCGAGTCGTGGACGTCAACGTCGACTCCGTCAGTCCTCTGCGCTTCAGCGCGGTGCTCGTCCGAAACACCGGGGCGTACGCGCGGATCGGCGGTTGGTCGTACGGCAGCGAGGGAGCCGTGACGAACAAGATCAAGGCCACGAAGGGCCGCCTCATCGACCTCGAGCCGTACACGGACCAGGGCAAGAGGCGCTTCGCCTACGCCTGGGTGAAGAACAGCGGCGATTCCGGCAAGGGCTGGCACTGGAACTACGACCTCTCGCTGAAAGGGGTCATCAAGGAGATCAACAAGTACAAGGTCCGGCTGATCGACCTCTCCAGCTACGTCGTCGACGGCAAGCGCCGCTACTCGTACATCGGCATCGCCAACGAGGGCGTCGACGCGCGCGCGTGGTGGTGGTACGTGAACGTCACGCCGTCGTTCGTCCAGCAGCAGGCGCAGGCGCACGGAGCGAGGCTGATCGACGTCGAGCGCCCGAAGGCGGGCCGGATGACGGTGATCATGCAGCGCAACGACGAGAGCGCCTACTCACGGCACGTGTACGACTACACGTTGAGCGATCTGCTCCGCTTCCAGGCCTCGAACGGGCTGCGCATCACGGATCTCGAGCGGTACTCGAAGAGTGGAAGCCCGCGCTACTCCGCGAGCCTGATCGACAACGCCTCGGCCGAGAATCGCCGCATCCGATCGATCTGGCGCTCGAGCACCATGGCCAACGCACCGAACGGAAATGACGCCTGGTTCGGTATCTACGCGAAGGAGGTCAAGGGCTCGGTGGACGTCGGCCTGGCGGAGGACAGGGCCTACCAGCCGCTCAGCGTCCTCAAGCTGATCCCGCACCTCTACGTGATGGACAAGCTGGACAACGATCCGGGCCTCGACATGCTGGACCAGCCGAAGGGCATCACCTGGAGAGCTCTGAAGGGGAAGCCTGACGAGATCTGGTGCCGCCTACGCGACAAGGGCAAGAAGACACAGGTCTACTCGGAGACCTTGCGCAAGACGCTCACCCGCGGGCTCGGCGAATCGCTCAACCGGGCACACGAGGCGCTCCTGAACAAGTACGGCTCAGCGACTATCAACGCACGCATCCATGGGCTTGGACTGAAACATACGAACGTCTATCCCGGCTGCAAGCAGGGAGCCGGCAAGAAGGATTGGACCTATAACCGCAGCACCCTGAGCGAGTTGGGCGTGCTCTTCGAGCACGTCGACGACCGAACCTTCTTCCCGCACAACTGGTCGAACGTCATGGGCGAGTTCTACGGCCTGATGGCCAACTGGGGCACCACCGGCATCAAGAACGTCGTCGTGGACGAGGCCGCGAAGGCGGGCAAGCCCGGGATCGTGAACACGTTCATGTCCAGAGTGACGATCGACGGCAAGGGCGGCGGCACGCTCCTGCCGCAGTCGGATGGCACGTACAACGGGGGGCGCGGGTTCTTCGGCCGGGTCCAGTTGCCGTTCCGCACCGGCCCTCGTGGACAGTCGACGATCATCAAGACGTTCGTCGGGGGCTACTTCGTGGACAACTTCAAGGCTCCGTGCAACGAGGACACTGCGGCCAACTCACAGAGCCAGGCGTGCCGTGACTGGAAGACGAAGCAGAACGCGACCTACGACCTGTTCATGGGCGAGCCGTACCGCCTCGCGATCCGCAGGGCGATCGCCACGTGGCCTAGAGCGGCCTAGACCGTCAATGAACCGGAGTGACCTGTAGCTCTTCGAGCCGCGCCCTAGTTCGCTCGGCCATGACGCGACTCCCTTTGCGCTCGTAGCGGTCGAGCGCCTGCTCGAACGCAAGAGCCGCCTCGTCCGGCTTCCCTCCGAGCAGGAGCACCTCTCCCAGGCCGGCGTACGCGCTTCGCCGGTCGAGGATGTCGGTTCCGTCGGCGAGCGCCGTCGCCTCGCGGGCGAGCTGATCGGCCTCTACGTGATCGCCCTTACGCGCAAGCAGCTTCGCGCGTACCTGCATTCCGGCCGCCTGAACCCAGATGTCCCCGCTCGAGCCGAGCTCCAAAGCGCGACCGATCGTCGTCTCGGCGTCCTCCAGCGGCCCACCAGCTGCTCGCGCACCACTTCCGCCCGACGGACGGATAGCCAGAACAGCTCGTCGCTAGCACTCGCGAAATGAAAAAGCCCCGCACGAGCGGGGCTTTTTCTGTAGCAGGCCTGTAAGCCGGATTCTGTCGAGGGTGACCATCTCTCTAGGCCATCGGTTCCCCGGTGGCTCGAGCGGTGTACCCGGCTCCTCGGCGGGCCGCGTCGGCGGAGCCTGTTTCACCTTGCACCGGACGGGGTTTGGCGAGCCGCTGTGTCACCACAGCGCTGGTGGGCTCTTACCCCACCGTTTCACCCTTACCGTCAGCGTCTCCGGAGAGTCTTTCGCTGCCGGCGGTCTCCTTTCTGTGCCACTTTCCGTCGGCTTTCGCCGCCTGGGGTTTCCCCAGCGTCCTGCCCTTCGGTGTCCGGACTTTCCTCGAGCCGCGAACGGCTCGCGGTCACCCGGCCTGCAGGCGCAATTGTAGCCGCGGCTGTCCGACGCTCCGGAATTCCGCCTGGCACTCCGGACACGAGACGGATCCCGCCCGATGAAGCACGAACTCGCCGCACACGAGGCACTCCAGGCTGGCCCCGCGCAGGAGCGCGAACAGCTCCTGCTCGAGCGTCCGGTTGAGGGCCTCGACGCTCATAGCTGCCGGAAGACTCCGATCACCTTGCCGATCAGCTCGACGTGCTGCGCGTAGATGGGCTCGAGCGCGTCGTTCTCGGGCTGGAGGCGCACGCGGCCGTTCTCCCTGAAGAGGCGCTTCATCGTGGCCTCCTCGGCCGTCTCGTCGTCACCGACGAGCGCCACGACGATGTCGCCGTCTCTCGCGTCCTGCGCCCGCTCGACGACCGCGATGTCCCCGTCGAGAATGCCCGCGTTGATCATCGAGTCGCCCTTGACGCGGAGCAGGAACTCCTCGCCGCCGCGCGACAGCGGCTCGGGGACTGCGAGGTACTCCTCGATGTTGTCCTCGGCGAGCAGCGGTCCGCCCGCGGCGACCTCGCCGACGAGTGGGAGCTTGTGGACATCGGACTCCGCGACTGCAGGCGCCTTCGGCTCACGGCGGAGCTCGATCGCGCGCGGCTTGGTCGGATCGCGCTTGAGCAGTCCGGCGCGCTCGAGGTTCGCGAGATGCGCATGGACGGTCGAAGGGGACGCGAGGCCGACCGCCTCGCCGATCTCGCGGACGGTCGGCGGATACCCGTGCGCGTCCGCGTACTTCGTCAAGAAGTCGAGAATCTGGCGCTGCCGTTCCGTGAGCACGTGGCCTCCTTCGGCGAACATGTGTTCGATCACGGTAGCGAGCCGAACGGACGGCGTCAAACCCGGGAGACGCGTTACCGTCCTACCGGGTGATGGTGAAAGGAGCCGGTCTCGCGGCCGTCGTGCTACTCGGCGTCCTGTCCTGCGGCCACCACACGAAGATGGCGCAGTACCGGGACGCCGCGCGATGGATGGACGGTCGCGTATCCCGCCTCGATGCACCGAGCGGCCGTCGCCGATTACGAGCAGATGGTCTCGTGGCGCGGGATCGTGATCGCGAACTCGCGACGAGGTGAAGACGAGCGAGGCTGGGTTCTTCCGGCGCTTTCCGCCTGACGGAGCCGCATTCGGAATGCTGCAAATTGGAGGCGGTCCTGCGCCCGACCTGAGCGGCCCAGAGGCGCGGTTTCCGCTGAGTCGCTCGCAGTTTCGCCATCGACGGCTCTTCGCCGCCGCCGAGACCACACGTCCACGGCATGATCGCGAACGGCACCCCGTGGGCGGTCTACACCTGGTTCGGCCCAAAGGCCTCTCGCGCGGACCAGGAGCGAATCTGGCGGATCGCCGAGTCGCTGAAATTTCCGCCTCAGCGTCCGGGGACGTTGAGCGGTGACTTCTACGTCATGCAGAAGGCGTCTCACTACCCGCTCGGTGCGGTCGTCAAGATCCGAGGCCGGAACCTGCCGCGTGAAAGCTCGTACGTACCGGCCTTCTACCTCGTCCATTCGCCCGGAGGGATGTACGCGGTTGGATGGCCGCCGACGTTTGAGCGCAAGTGCCACATGGGGTTCGACCGCAAGCGCTCCGCCTTCTTCTGCTCGACTCGGCGCGGATGGTGGAGCCGCGTCGGCGAACCGCTGGTGGACCCCTTGGCGGGGCTGCTTCCCGACGACGGGCTCATGCTCGGCCAGGCGAAGATCGGTCGCGACGGGCAGGTGCTCGTCGGAAACTGGACCGTTCTCGGCGGCCCGCAGTTCAAGCAGTACGAGCGGCGCTTCTGGCCCGAGAGCCAGTAACCGCAGCGGCGGGCTTTGCCCGTCGCCGCTCAGGACGGCCTGGAGCCAAGAGCGATATCGCGCGAAGTCGTCATGGCGCCGCGCAGCGGCGCCGGACTTCGCGCGATGAGTGCGCTGGAGAGGACTTGAACCTCCACGGGGTTTTAACCCCACAAGGCCCTCAACCTTGCGCGTCTACCAATTCCGCCACCAGCGCGCGACGCGAATAGTAGCGGGCGCCCTTGCGGGGTCAGACCCCGACTCGGGACACGCACGGATCTCGAACGAATCACGCACTTCTCGTCCACAGGACGCGTAGACGAGCGGCCCGGCCCGCGGGGAGTTGTAAAGGGGTCTGACCCCGGTGGGGTTAGGGTTGCTCGCGTGAGAGGGCTTGCCGAAGCGGCGGTCGACGCGGCACTGGGGGCAGGGGCGTCCTACGCGGACGCGCGGGCCGTGTCCCTGCGCCGCCAGTACGTGATCACGAAGAACGGCCAGGTCGACGACATGAGCGACACCGAGAGCGCAGGCATCGGGGTCCGCGTGCTCGTTGACGGCGCCTGGGGATTCGCCGGCGCCGGCCGGCTCGACGAGAACGGCGCGCGGGACTCGGCGCTTCGAGCCGTCGAGTTCGCCCGCGCAGCGCC
The DNA here is from genome assembly GCA_963742635.1 of uncultured Actinomycetes bacterium. Lineage (GTDB taxonomy): Bacteria > Actinomycetota > Thermoleophilia > Gaiellales > Gaiellaceae > VAXT01. The sequence goes on along the minus strand of CAVUMW010000016.1, from coordinate 32,463 downwards.
CGGGCGGCACCGGACGAGCCTCGTGCCGGTCGAAGCTCACACCGGCCAGTACCGCACGCCGCTCGAGCGCGATCCGTTCGCGGTCCCGCTCACCGAGAAGATCGACCTCTGCCTGCGGGCCGAAGACGGCATGCGACACGCCGACGTGAAGGTCACCGTCGCGATGATCCGCGCCCAGCGCGAGCACAAGGTCCTCGTCTCCTCGGAGGGCACGAACGTCGAGCAGGAGCTCTACGAGTGCGGCGGCGGCATCGACGCGTACGCATCCAGCGACGAGGTGTCCCAGGTGCGGAGCTACCCGAGCCAGCACTCGGGCGTCAGCGGGCAGGGCGGCTGGGAATACGTCGAGCGGATGGGCCTCGACCGCGAGGCTCCGCGCGTCGGCGAGCAGGCCGCGGCGCTCCTGCGCGCCCCCGCGTGCCCACCGGGCCGGACGACGATCGTCCTCTCGCCCGAGCAGGCGATCATGCAGGTGCACGAGTCCGTCGGGCACCCGACCGAGCTCGATCGCGTGTACGGAACCGAGGCGGCGTACGCGGGCACGAGCTTCCTCTCGCCGGACGACCTCGGCAGCCTCCGTTACGGCTCCGAGCACATGAACATCACGGCCGACTCCACCACACCCGAAGGGCTCGGCACGTTCGCGTTCGACGACGAAGGCGTGCCTGCCGCGCGGGAGCCGATCGTGGAAGCGGGCGTGCTCCGTGGGTTTCTCAGCTCCCGCGAGACGGCCGCGCAGCTCGGCGCCGGGCGCGGCGGGTCGATGCGCGCCGACGGCTGGGCGCGCATGCCGCTCGTCCGGATGACGAACCTCCACCTCGAGCCCGGCGAGGGCTCGTTCGAGGAGCTCGTCGCCGACGTCGACGACGGGCTCTACCTGGAGACGAACAAGAGCTGGTCGATCGACGACAAGCGCCTCAACTTTCAGTTCGGGACGCAGGTCGCGTGGGAGATCAAGAAGGGCCGGCTGGGCCGGATGCTGCGGGACGCGACGTACACGGGCGTGACGCCGGTCTTCTGGGGCAAGCTCGACGCCGTCGCCGGGCCCGAGGAGTGGACGCTCTTCGGGCTCACGAACTGCGGCAAGGGCCAGCCCGGACAGGAGGCGCACGTCTCTCACGGCGCCGCCCACGCGCGGTTTCGCGATGTCGAGGTCGGAGTCTCCGCGTGAGCCGCAGCCTCGATCTGGCCGAAGAAGCGCTCCGGGCGACGAGCGGCGACGCCGCCGAGGTGGTCGTGCACGCCGAGCGCTCCGGCGTTGCGCGGTTCGCCGCGTCGATCGTCCACCAGCCCACGCTGATCGAGAACTCGGTCGTCCGCGTACGCGTCCTGCGCGACGGCAAGATCGGCTGGGCCGCCACGAACCGGGTCGACGGCGAAGGGCTCGCCGAGGTCGCGCGCCGCGCGCGCGAGGCCGCAGACAGCGCCAGGCCCGATCCCGACTTCCCCGGCTTCGCGCTCCCGGCCGACTACCCGGACGTCGGCGGCTACGACGAGGAGACCGCGGCGCTCGGCGCCGCCGACCAGGCCCGGCTGGCCGCGGCTGCGATCGAGGCCGCGGGGGACATCGGGCTCTACGGCATCTACACGAGCGGGGTAACCGAGATCGCGGTTGCGTCGTCCACGGGCCTCGCCGCCGAGCAGACGACCACGGACGCCGTCTGTCTCTGCCTGGCCGCCGACAAGGAAGCATCGGGCTGGGCCGAGCGGACCGGCTGGCGAGCCGCGGACGTCGACCCCGCGGAGCCGGCGCGCGAGGCCGCGGAAACTGCGGCGCGGACGCGCGGCGGCGGAGACCTCGAGCCGGGCACGTACCGGGCGGTGCTCGAGCCGGTCGCGGTCGGCGATCTCGTGCGCTGGTTCTCGTACGACTCGATGGGCGCGCAGGGCTACCTCGAGGAGCGGAGCTACTTCTGCGGGCGGATCGGCGACCAGGCCTTCGACCCGAAGGTCTCGATCGCCGACGACGCCCTCGACTCGGCGAACCTCCCCAGGCCGTTCGACTTCGAGGGCACGCCGAAGCAGCGCGTGCCGATGATCGAGGACGGTGTGATCCGCGGCGTCGTCTGGGACCGCGTGACAGCGGCGCGCGCCCAGGACGGACAGGTCTCCACCGGACACGCCCCGCCGGATGCGTGGCGGTTCTTCGGCCCGCTGCCGGCCGCGTACTCGATGGCCGCCGGCGAGGCCGGCTCGTCGGAGGAGCTGGCGGAGCTCGTCGGCGACGGCATCTACGTCACGCGGCTCCACTACCTGGGCATCGTCGACCCGCGCGGCGGCGTCCTGACCGGCATGACCCGCGACGGGACGTTCAGGATCCGCGGCGGCAAGGTCGCCGAGCCGCTCGTCAACCTGCGTTTCACCGTCGCGATGTCGGACGTCCTCGGCGACGTTCCCGGCCTGACCCGCGACCGGATGCTCGTCAACCTGAACGACCTCTACGACGAGCGCTTCGCGCACGCCGCGCTCGTGCCGGCGATCGCGACTGCCCGCTTCCACATCAGCGGAACCGGCTCCGGGCCGGGCCTGTAGCTACTTCAGCAGGTGGTAGAGGATGATCGAGTTGACGAAGAAGATCACGCCGACGACGACGGTCAGCCGCGTCAGGTTGCGCTCGACGATGTGCGTTCCGCCCTGTGAGGCCGGGACGTAGCCCATTCCGGCCATGCCCGTGTCGCGCCCCGAGTGCATCAGCACCAGGACGACGAGCAGGATGGCCGTGACGAAGTCGAAGAAGACGAACGCCGAGCGGCCGAAGCTGCTCTACGAACGCGAACAGGGGCAGCACGCGGACAGAGTAGCCGCTACCTCGCGGCCACTTCGAGGATCGCGCTCACGAGCTGCGTTCCGATCCGGTCCTTGGTCAGGAAGCCCGCGACTCCGGCCTCGCGCGCGCGGTCGACGTCTGCGGCGATGCTCGATCCGGTCAGGATCAGGATGCAGGCGTGCGGAAGGTCGAGCCGGATGCGCCTCGCCGCCTCGATTCCGTCGAGCATGGGCATCGAGATGTCCATCAGCATCACGTCCGGGACGAGCGCGCGCGCCATGTCGACGGCGTCCTGGCCGTTGCTCACGGTCCCGATCACCTTGACCCGCTCGTCGCTGGCGAGCAGCGCCTCGACGCTCTCCACGAACAGGCGCTCGTCGTCGGCGATGAGCACGCTGACCGGCCGCGCGCGGGGGTCGTCGGCGGCTTCCATCTCTGCGCTGTCTTTCCCGATACGGCCAAGGCTACGCTTCGCGCGTGGCCGACTCGGCGCGTGAGCGGATCCAGAAGCACCTCGTGACGGGCGACAACCGGCTCAAGCAGGGCGTCTCGCCGGAGAAGGCGCGGGAGAGCTACGAAGCGGCGCTGCGGCTGGCGCAGGAGGCCGGGCTCGAGGATCGGATCCGGCCGCTCGTCGAGGTCAGGCTCGCGGACCTCGAGCGGCTCTTTCCAGGATCGACTCGATCTTCTCTGCCTGACCCCTGACGTCGTGGGCCGCCGCAGCCTCTCGCGCCGCGGGGTTCGGCGTCGGGAGCTGGGCGGCGCGGCGCATGGCGTCGGCGAGCGCAGCGGTGTCGAGCGGGTCGACGAGGACTCCGGCTGCGGGCGGGACGAACTCGGGCGGGCCGCCGACGCGCGTGGCGACGACCGACCGGCCTGAGGCCATGCCCTCGAGGAGCGCCTGGCCGAAGGGCTCGATCAGGGACGGCTGGCAGAGCACCGTCGACTCGGCGATGTAGCGGGCCACGTCCTCGTGCGGGACGCGTCCCGTGATCTCGACGCTGGCGCGGCCTTCGAGCTCGCCGCGCAGCGGGCCGTCGCCGACGAAGACGAGGCGACCGGTCTCGAGCCGGGCGAAGGCATCCGCGAGCCGGACGACGTTCTTGCGCTCGATCAGACTGCCCACGCAGACATAGACGGGTCCGTTCCGGCCCTGTCCGGTGTCAGACGCCGGACGTGTCTCGAAGAGCGAGAGGTCGACGCCGCAATCGACGACTTCCGTCTTGCCGCGCGCCTCCGGGATCTTTGCCTCGAGCTCGCGGCGCAGGTAGTCGGAGACAGCGATCAGGGAGGCGGCGCGACGGGCGACGAGGCGTGTGGCCGCTCCGATTCCCGGATACGCGCCGATGTTCCGGACGTCGCGCCCGTGGGCGGTCACGACCGCCGGCGCGCCTCCGAGGAGGACGGCGGAGAGCCCGGTCGGGACGAGGAAGTGCGCGTAGACGACGTCCGGCTCGAAGCGATGCGCCGCGCGGCGCACCTCACGCGCGAGCCGCAGGTGCCGGCGCTTGCCGCCGCCCCGCCCCGCGGTCACGGCGCGCTCGATCTCGTGCCCGCGCTCGCGCGAGAGCCCGCTCGATTCCCTGGACGAAGGCCCCGAGATCGGGATCCCGGGGCCCCGGGTACATCTGCGAGACGAGCAGGATCTTCATGCTCAGAGGCGGAGGCTAGCGCCTACGCGCCGTCCCTCAGCAGACGACGATCAGGCGAACGGGATGTTCGGGCTCGCGTTCGTGGCGGAGTTCCAGATGGAGACGTACATCGGGTCGGGCTGACTCGGTGACCTGGAGTCGTCGCCATGTTGTAGCCACCGTCTCCAGGCTCGGTCTGTACGCCGGCGATGCCCACGCGTTCGCGATCGACTGGTTGAACGTCAGCTGTAGAAGCCGTCCCCGACCTGCTCGTCGAGGCATCCGCTCCCGCGCCTGAGGGTCCGTTGCAGTTGAGTAGGCCCAGAGCTCGGTCGCCGGCAGCGCCCGGATCGCCCTTCGGCCCTGCCCGCCGGAGTCACCTTGGGCCCGCAGGCACTGGCCGACCTTGAAGTCGGCGGCCACGGACCGTCTACCTTCGAGCTCGTGACGGCGTTCACCTGAGCTGGGCCGAGCCGACGGAGCTCTTCGGCACGAGCCTGCTTGCCGTGGCCGACGGTGTCGCAAAGAGACGGAGACGAGGAGGTGCGGTCGCTGAGAAGGCGACTGCGAGCTTCGAGGCAGACACGGTGCTGCTCCTGTCGATCGTTTCATGCCCGTCAGCTCGCAGCCCGCCGCCGGGATACGGCCACCACGACCGCGAGTACGACTGCCCGTGCCTGCTCAGGCCCGCTGGGCGTCGTACGTGCCGAACACGTCTCGGAGCTCGTTGCAGATCTCGCCCACGGTGACGCGGGCCTGCAGCGCGTCTCGCATCGGCGGCAGCAGGTTGCCGTCGCCTTCGGCCACCCGCCGCACCTCGGCCAGCGCCTTGCCCGCCTCGTCCGCGTTCCGCTCCGCACGCACCTTCGCCGTCCGCTCCAGCTGGCGGCGCTCCGACTCCGGGTCGAGACGGTACAGCTCGATCGGCTCCGCCTCCTCCTCCCGGTAGCGGTTCACGCCCACGATCACCTTCTCGCCCGACTCGACCTCGGCCGTGTGCTTGTAGGCCGCGTCCTCGATCTCGCGCTGGACGAAGCCCTGCTCGATCGCCTCGACCGCGCCGCCGACCTCGTCCACGCGCTCGATCAGCTCGCGCGCCGCGCGCCTCCAGCTCGTCGGTGAGCGCTTCGATGAAGTACGCGCCGCCGAGCGGGTCGGCCGTGTCCGTTCCGCCCGCCTCGTGCATCAGGAGCTGCTGCGTGCGGAGCGCGATCTTCGCCGAGTGCTCCGTCGGCAGCGCGAGCGCCTCGTCGAACGCGTTCGTGTGGATCGACTGGGCGCCGCCGGCCACAGCGGACAGGGCCTGAATGGCCACGCGGACGATGTTGTTCTCGGGCTGCTGAGCCGTCAGCGTCGAGCCGCCGGTCTGCGCGTGGAAGCGCAGTGCCTGCGCCTTCGGGTTCGTCGCGCCGAACCGCTCCCGCATGATCTCGGCCCAGAGCCGCCGCGCCGCGCGGAACTTCGCCACCTCCTGGAAGAAGTGGTTGTGCGCGTTGAAGAAGAACGAGAGCCGCTCGCCGAACTCGTCCGGCGAGAGCCCCGCGTCGACGGCGGCCTGCGCGTAGGCGATCCCGTTCGCGAGCGTGAACGCGAGCTCCTGGACGGCGGTCGAGCCCGCCTCGCGGATGTGGTACCCCGAGATCGAGATCGTGTTCCACTTCGGCAGCCGCTCGTGCGCGTACGCGAAGAGATCCGTCGTCAGGCGCATCGAGGGCTTGGGCGGGAAGATGTAGTTCCCGCGCGCGCAGTACTCCTTGAGGATGTCGTTCTGGGCCGTCCCGCGCAGCTGCTCGCCCTTGACGCCCTGCCCCTCGGCGACGAGCTCGTACAGCAGGAGGAGCAGGGCCGCCGGCGCGTTGATCGTCATCGACGTCGAGACCTCGCCGAGCGGGATCCGGTCGAAGAGGAGCTCCATGTCCACGATCGAGTCGATCGCGACCCCGGTCCGCCCCACCTCGCCCACGGCGCGCGGGTCGTCCGAGTCGTAGCCGAGCTGCGTCGGGAGGTCGAACGCGACCGAGAGGCCGGTCTGGCCCCGCTCGAGGAGATAGCGGAAGCGCGCGTTCGTCTCCTCTGCCGACGCAAAGCCCGCGTACTGGCGGATCGTCCACGGCCGCCCGCGGTACATGTCCGCGTACGGGCCGCGCGTGAACGGGAACTCGCCCGGGAGCTCGAGCTCGAGGTCCGCGACGTCCTCGTCGGTGTAGACCGGCTTGATCTCGATCCCGGAGTCGGTCTCCCGGCGATCCTCGGTGGTCGCCATGTCTCTCAATCTACGCTACGCCCGTGAGGGTGGTCGTCAGGCTGTTCGCCGGGCTTCGCGAGCGAGCGGGCACGGATCGGCGCGAGCTCGACCTCGACGACGGCGCGTCGGTCGGGGACGTGTGGCCCGCGCTCGACCTCGGCGACGAGCCGGCCGGGCTCCTCTACGCCGTCAATCGGGCCTACGCAGAACGTGGACAGCCACTCGGCGAGGGAGACGAGGTCGCGCTGATCCCGCCCGTGTCCGGCGGCGCCTTCCGGCTGACCCACGGCCCGGTGAACCTGACCTCCGTCGTCATCGAGGTCGTCGACGAGCAGGCCGGCGCGATCGCCACGTTTCTCGGCACCGTCCGCGCGCGCTCCCGGGAGCGCGACGTGATCGCCCTCGAGTACGAGGCCTACGAGGAGATGGCCGAGGATGTCATGGCCGGGATCGCGGACGAGCTGCTGGCCCGGTACGAGCTCTGCAAGGTCGCGATGTCACACCGCCTCGGGCGCGTCGAGGTCGGCGAGACGAGCGTCGCGATCGCGGTCTCTGCGCCTCATCGGCAGGACGCGCTCGCGGCCTGCGCGGACGCGATCGAAGCGCTCAAGTCGCAGGTGCCGCTCTGGAAGAAGGAGCTCTACGTGGGCGGCGAGGAGTGGATCGGCCGCGGCTCGTAGGAAGGAGCAGAGAGCCAGGGCCTCTGACTCGAGGCCCTGGCTCTCTCGCTTAGACGATTTCTACTTCGCGCTGAACGGACCAGGTAGAACGGCGCCGGGCTTCGCTGGGGAGCCCGTGGCCGGTGCGTCCGGGCCGACGGCAGCGACGTAGAACCCGTGATCCCCAGTGGCCGTATCGCCGCTGTTCAGCTCGCCGACGAACACGTAATTCTGTGGATTCGTCGCCGGGCAGTCGATCAAGCTCGGGCTCGAGGCGGGCGGTGCGCAGGAGCTCGCGACCGCGGTGCCACGGAACGTCGCGTCGTTTACCGTGCCGGGAGTGACCGCGACCATCCTCCGAGACACGTTCTCGCCGAAGTTCACGATGTAGATACCCGTCGTCGTGTGAGAGACGGTGATCCCACCCGACTGGAGGGCGATCGATCCATCCGGGTTGACTGCCGCCCACCGTGCACCGGGTCCCGTGTCGGGCCCGCTGGGCCTTGCGCTCCTTGCGCGCCCGGGTCGCCCTTGGCCCCTTTCGGGAGCTGTCCGGCCTTGAAGTCGACGGCCAGAAGCGAGCGGTTCTTGACCTTGGATGAGATGACAGCGTTCTTCTTGAGCTGCTTGGTGCCGACCGTGTTCGGCCCGAGCATTCCGGCCGCGTAGCCGGCGCCCGTCATCGCGAACACGAGCGCGATACAGGCGACGACCATCGCTGGCGACGGCCGAAGGCGGCGAATGATGCCTTTCATGACCCTCCTTTTGCTTGTTGGACCCCTGTTGCCCTCAAGACCCTTTGCGGACAAGGAATCTTCCGGGCACGAACGTATCGGCCAAATCGGATGTCGGCTAAAGAAAGAGGGCCGCCCTGAGGGCGGCCCTCTCGACGTTCGGTGTCGGTTTGTCTAGCCCCGACCGACCGCCAGCTTGACCGGGAAGTTCCGGCGCTTGATCGTGCCGGGCCGCGGTGACTGGTTGACCACACGGCCGCGCAGCGAGCGGCGCGAGCGAACGCGTCGCACCCTGCCGACCGAGCAGTGCGCCGCCCGGATCCTGCGCTTCGCGGCGCCGAGTCGCAGCCCGAGGACTCTCGGGACACGACAACGGACCGGAGGCGGAGGTGGCGGCGGAGGTGGCGGTGGCGGTGGAGGCGGCGGTGGTGGAGGAGGCGGTGGCGGAGGTGGCGGCGGAGGTGGCGGTGGGGGCGGAGGTGGCGGTGGCGGCGGAGGTGGCGGTGGCGGTGGGCCGGCCAGTTCCAGCTTCTCGACCGTGTCGAGCGACACGTCCAAGCCGTCACGGCCGCCCACGGCGAACAGCGTGCTGCCGATCGCCGTGCCTCCGGGGAACGATCGCTGGTGATTGAGGCTCGCCTCGCTCGACCACGTGTTCGCGACCGGATCGAAGCTCTCGACGGTAGGAATCCCGTCGAATGGATTGCACGGAGTGGTAGTGCACCCTCCGAACGACCAGAGCTTGCTGAGCGCAACCGCGGAGCCCGGCACGTTCGTCGGCTGCATCATGTCCTGCTTCTGAGTCCACGAATCGGACCCGATGTCGTAGTCCCACGTCGCGACCAGCGTCGCGTCGGGGTTCGTTCGACCTCCGGCGACCAGGAAGTGGCCGTTGATCATCCCGGTGGCGGTGCCGGCTTGCGCCTGCGGGCTGGGCGTCTTCACGGTGAACGTGTTCGCGACGGGGTCGTACTTCCAGGTCGTCGCCTGCACGCTGTCGATCGTCGACGTCTCGAAGCCGCCGTTCAGGTAGATGCTCCCATCCGCCGCGTTGTAGGCGGCGGCCATCTGGTAACGCGGGGCCGGCATGGTCGCGCCCGAGCTCCACGTGTTCGACGCGATGTCGTAGATCAAGGTCGTGTCGTAGAGAACGACCGGATCCGGAGTGCGCGTCGCTCCACCGAAGACGTAGATCTTGTTCGTCGGCGGGTAGTAGACCGCGGAGGCGATCAGCGACGGCTGTGGCATCGGAGCCAGCGTCGTCCACGTGTTCGCGACCGGGTCGTAGCGGTAGAGGGTGTTCAGCGTCGAGCCAACGGCCTCCGGGAAGTGGTAGCCGCCGAAGGCGTAGACGTAGGTGCCGTTGGTCGTCGTTGCAGGCCCGAACAGGGTCTGCGGCAACGGCGCGACGTCCACCCACTGCCCCGGTGGAGGCGGCGGTGGTGGAGGCGGCGGTGGTGGAGGCGGCGGCGGTGGAGGCGGAGGCGGCGGAGGCGGTGGTGGTGGCCCGCCGGTCGGGATCTGGTCGTAGAAGACGTCCTGCTGAGCGACGCCGTTGATCGGCACGCGACCATCGACCCACGTCGTGTGGATCGTCCCGTTCGCGCCGAAGGAGCGGTCGTAGTCGCCCGTGTAGCAGGACTGGATGTTCGGGTCGGGCTCCGTCGGCACCGGGTAGATGACGTCGCTGACCGGAGCCGACGGCTGCCAGGTGGCGCCGTTGTCGGTCGACAGGCGACCGAAGCGCTGCAGGTCGTCGTTCGCCGTGTTGCGCTGGTCGTACCAGCTGACGAAGACCTCGCCTGTCGGAGTGACCGCAAGGGAGGGCTGCCACTGCCCGCGTGTCCCACCGTCGCCGTCCAGCCGGAGCGGAGCGCTCCAGGTGGCGCCGTTGTCGGTCGAGCGCACGTAGTAGATGTCGCCCTTGTCGCTCCCCGTACCGTGCGACGCATACGCGTAATGGACGACGTTGTTCGGGCCGACGCCGATGTCGCCCCAGCCCATGTGTCGCCAGTACTGCGGATACATGTTGACGAAGTACGAGTTCGACGAGCAGAGCCCGACACCCGGCGGCGGGAAACTCGAGCCCATGTTCACCGAGGACCAGTTGCTGCCGCCGTTCGACGAGTACCGGACGATGTTCGTCCGCGGGCTCATCCCGCCGCCGCCCTCGTCCATCGTCGCGATGAAGACGCGACCGTCGCTCGGGTTGACCGTGATCTGGACGTCGCGGACGAAGCTGTTGACGACCGTGACCGGTGCTGTCCAGGTCGCGCCTCCGTCGTTCGACCAGGTCACCTGAAGGGCTCCCCCGCCCACGTTGAAGTTGTTCCAACTGACGTACGCGCGGCCGTAGAACGGGCTCGACGGGTTGTTGTCGACCCAGCCGGATTCGCGGTCGTCGCCGCTATTGCTGTGTGCGCACGGGCCCGTGCCCCAGGTCACGCCGTCGTTCGACGTCCAGACACCGAGCCCCTGGCCCCCGCATCCGGAGGCGAGGAAGACGGCGATCCACTTCGAGTGCATCTGGTCGTACATCACGACCGGATCGCCGAAGCCGGTGCCATGACCCGTGCAGAACGGCCGCGTGTTCAGATTCGTCCACGTCGCGCCACCGTTCGTCGAGTACGAGCCGCCCGAATAGCAGTTCCCGGCCGTCCTCGAGTCGTTGTAGGCGGACACGACAGTGTTCCCGGCGGCCCAGACCTGCGTCTCCGACTGCGTCACGTGCGGGAACGTGCCCTCGCCGCCCGTGATGATGTTCACGTCGGTCCCGCCGTAATCGCGCGGGCTCTGCTTCAGCTGAGCCAGAGACGAGAAGCTCGAGTTCAGCTGCTCCTGGCTCGCAGGCGTGCGCCCACACGCAGCCAGGATCTGCGCCGCATGAATGTTCATCTGCTTCTGGAGCCCGTACTTGCTGATCGTTGCGCAGACCCCGTGCGTGGATTTGCCCGCATTCGCAGTCGCCGCTATCGCGCCCGTGAGCACGATCGCGAGCGAAACGAAGGCGGCCACCCAGGACCAGCGCCCATGCTGTCGCTTCTGCACAGACAAACCTCCCCTACCCGTGATGTTTTTCGCCCCTCTTCCCCCTTATTCGGGAGCTTGGGGCTGTTCTACAACTTTGAGCGCCGTTTTTCAAATGCTCGCCTAAGAAAGAGGGCCGCCCCGAAGGACGGCCCTCTGTGCTGTTGGAGTCGGTTTGCCTAGCCTCGACCGACCGCCAGCTTGACCGGGAAGTTCCGGCGCTTGATCGTGCCGGGCCGCGGTGACTGGTTGACCACACGGCCGCGCAGCGAGCGGCGCGAGCGAACGCGTCGCACCCTGCCGACCGAGCAGTGCGCCCTCCGGATCTTCGTCTTCGCGGCGCCGAGACGCAGCCCGAGCACTCTCGGGACACGACAGCGGACCGGAGGCGGAGGTGGCGGAGGAGCCGGTGGTGGAGGCGGCGGTGGCGGCGGCGGTGGCGGAGGCGGTGGTGGCGGCGGCGGTGGTGGCGGCGGAGGTGGCGGAGGTGGTGGCGGAGGTGGCGGTGGCGGTGGTGGAGGTGGCGGAGGTGGCGGCGGGCCGCTCAGCTCCAGCTTCTCCACGGTGGAGAGGGAGGTCGCGGCGCCGTCGCGGCCGCCGACCGCGTAGAGCGTGTTCCCGACGACAGTGCCGCCCGGGAACGAACGACCTGCGATCAACGTCGGCTCCGGCGACCAGGTGTTCGCCGCCGGGTCGAAGCTCTCGACGTCGTTCATCCCGTCGAACGGCGGCGCGCCGTTGCCCCCGCCGATCGAGTAGAGCTTGCCGTTGAAGACGACGCCGGCGGGAACGTTCTTCGGCGCGAGCAGGTTCGACCGCGACGCCACGTGTCGGTGGCGATGTCGTAGTCCCAGGTCAGGTCGAGGGTCGCGTCCGGGTTCGTGCGACCACCGGACATGATCAGGTGGCCGTTGACGACTCCGGAGGAGGTTCCGCCCTGCATGTTCGGGTGACGGAGCCTTGTTGGTGAAGGTGTTCGCGACCGGGTCGTACTCCCAGGTCGTGGCCTGGATGGAATCGATCGTCGACGTCTCGTAGCCGCCGTTCAGGTAGATCTTGCCGTTGCCCGGGTTGTAGCCCGAGGCCTGCTGCGACCGCGGCGCGGGCATGGTCGCACCCATCGACCACGTGTTCGACGCGATGTCGTAGATCTGGGTCGTGTCCAGCACGATCGCCTCGTCGCGCTGGGCGCCGCCGAACACATAGATCTTGTTCGTCGGCGGGTAGTAGACGGCCGAGGCGACGATCTCCTTGCCCGGAAGCGGAGCCATCGTCGCCCACGCGTTCGTCGCAGGGTCATAGCGGTAGACCACGTCGAGCGTCTGCGCCGTCGTGAACGAGTAACCGCCGAAGCTGTACACGTACGTGCCGTCACTCGCCGCAGGCGCCCCGAAGAGGTCCTGCGGGAGCGGAGCAACGTTCTCCCACTGCCCCGGCGGAGGTGGCGGAGGTGGTGGCGGAGGCGGAGGCGGCGGGCCGCCGCTGTTGTAGGCGGCGAGCGCATCGACGAGGCCGTATCCGAAGTGGTTGTTCGGGACGTGGTCGATGCCTCCGCACTGCGTCCCGTTGCTGACCGTGACGTTCGGGTTCGCCGTGCTGTTCAGCAGCGCCTTCGTCGCCGGCGATGTCGCGGACGAGCGCCGGCTTCGCCTGCCAGAGGAGCGCGACGACGCCGACCACGTGCGGCCCGGCCATCGAGGTGCCCGAGAACGACGCGTACGCCGAGTCGCTCGTGCTCACCGACGACCGGTTCGGGTTCCCCGGAGCCGAGATGTCGGGCTTGATCCGGTTCGAACCGTCGACCGTGACGGGGCCGCGGCTGCTGAAGCCCGCGAGGCTCATCGCGCCCGTGTTCATGGCGCCCGTCGAGTACGAGGCGGCGTAGATCGAGGGCGGATCGGTGACGGTCGAGCAGCCCGACCCGCCGTTCCCCGCCGAGACCTCGACGAAGATGCCGGCAGCCGTCGTGTTCTCGACGATCTGCTGCAGGCTGTCCGGCGCGCAGAGCTCGCTCGTCGGGCAGCCCCAGCTGTTGTTCATCACGTGCGGCCGCTTCGTCGGGTCGGCGTTCTGGCCGGTCAGGTCGGTCGGAGCGATGAACCACTGGAAGCACTCCGTGTACGTCTCGGGCCTGCCGACGCCCTGGTCCATGTTGTGGCAGCCGATCCACTTCGCGCCGGGCGCGACGCCGATCTGGTTGCCGGCGCCGTCGTCGCCGACGGCGAGACCCGGTCGTGTGCGTGCCGTGGCTGCTGGTCGTCGCACGGCGCCATCGGGTGTCGAACCCGCACGGGTTCTGCCCCTGGCCGCCGATGACCGTGGATCGAGTCGTGCCAGTTGTAGTTGTGATCGGCGTTCGCGCCGTCCCAGCCACGGTAGTGCGGCTTGAGCGCGTTGTGCGTCCAGCGCATGCCCGTGTCCTGGTTGCCGACGACGATCCCGGTGCCCGTGAACCCGAGGTTCCACAGATCCGGAGCATGGACCTGCACGGGGCCCGGCTCGATGGTGTTCGGCCGGTCCGCCTTGAGGATCGCCAGCGAGTCGAGCTCGACGCCCGAGGTCGACTCGAGCCAGTTCGAGGCGTCGTTCGCCTCGATCACCTTGACGTCGGCCCGGCCGGCGAGGTTGTCGACGAGCGCACGGCTGCCCTGGTGGACGACGATCTCGTTCGCCACCCAGAACGACTTGTACGACACGCCCTGCGCGTCGAGCATGGCCTTGAGCGGGCCCTGAGTCTTCTCGGCCGTCCGCTTGAGCGTCCGGTACACGTACCAGCCGCGGGCGTCCTGGTCCTTCATCGCGTACGCCTTGCTCAGGTCCGCCTGCTGCGTGAGCTCGATGATGAACGACGACTGACGCCCAGCCGTCGTGTCACGCAGAACGAGGTTCTGGACCTTGCCGGTGTACCCCGCCATCGGCGTGCGCCCATGGCTGTCGTTGCTCGCTAAAACCGGTGTCGCACCAACGATCAGCCCGACGAGCGCGAGCGTGATCGCAAGCTTCAATCTGCCTGGCACAGCGTCCCCTCCCTGGTATTTGGGTGCCCGGGAGATTAGGACTTTTGAGCCTTGTACACAAGGTTTTCGGCGCGCGCTGGCGCGCGCCGAAAGTGAGCGCCGCGTGCGGCGAGAACCGCGAATCGGCTCGTCTACTGAGCGGAGACGGCGGTCCCTGCGAACTGGCAGCGGGCGACTCCCGCGATCGAGTACTCCTCGCCGAGGAACGAGACGCTGACCGTCCCGGTGCCGGTCGGCGTCCGGTAGACGATCGTCCCGGCCACGTCGTCGTCGTCGGAGCCGAGGACGTCGTAGTCGGAGCCCGCATCGAGGTCGTCGTCCTCGCGGTAGAACGCGCCCGTGTCGTCGACGCCGGCCACGTGCAGGCGGGCGTTGTCGAGCGTCGATCGCGCGCCGACGGTCATGTCTCCGGCCGAGGAGCACGCGGCGCGGAGGATCAGCCCGCCGTAGGTGAGGATCGTGCCCGTCGGCGTGTTCGCCGGGACGTCGAAGGCGATCTTCGATGCGCCCGGGCCTGCGGGGCCTGCAGGGCCGGTCGCTCCTTTGGGCCCAGCAGGGCCGGCCGGGCCCTGCGGCCCCTGGAGGCCGCGGGCGCCGCGGGCGGTCGGAACGACGGAGCTCGGGAGCTTCGCGTTCCTGCCCAGCGGAACGAGCCTGCCGGGCTTCGGCGTGCGTGACGCCTTGATCCCGTTCACGGCTCCCGCGTTCCGGGCGAAGGCAGCGATCGAGCGCCCGGCCGCGCCCCCGGCGGGCGATGCAGCGAGCACGACGAGCAGGAGCGCGACGCCTGAGAGCGCGGCGATGATTCGAGCTGTTCGCACGAGTGACCTCCTCGGTCGGAAACGAGTGGTCTCCTCAACTACCGGCCCACACACGCCCGGGCGCGCAAACGGGCGATTTCGTCACGGTTTCGGCGCGGAGTTGCCGATAGGCCTCCCGGGTACCATGAGTCACATGACCGAGTTGACGCCAGAGGAGCGCCAGAGGCTCGCCGAGCTCTCGTACTACGAGCCGCCGGAGCCGGTGCGCCACGAGGGCCGCTTCCCGTTCCTGCGCAAGCTGCTGGCGCCGCTGGTCGCGGCCGGCGCGTTCCTGCTCAAGTTCGGCGCGCCGCTCCTCAAGTTCAAGTTCCTGTTCTCGATCTTCATCTCGGCCGCGTTCTACGTCTGGTTCGGCGGCTGGTGGTTCGGCATCGGCCTGATCGTCCTGCTGTTCGTGCACGAGATGGGACACGTGCTCGAGGCGAAGCGACAGGGGCTGCCGGTGAGCGCACCGATGTTCATCCCGTTCCTCGGCGCGATGATCACGATGCGCGAGATGCCGCAGGACGCCTGGAACGAGGCGAAGGTCGCGATCGCGGGGCCGCTCCTCGGCTCGCTCGGCGCGGCGGCGATCTGGGTCGCGGGCGAAGCGACCGACTCGAACCACCTGAAGGCGCTCGCCTTCCTCGGCTTCTTCCTCAACCTGTTCAACCTGCTGCCGATCGTGCCGCTCGACGGAGGTCGTGTCGTGGCGGCGCTCCATCCCGCCCTCTGGGTGGTCGGCTTCCTCGGACTGCTCGTGCTGGTCGCCTTCTCGCCGAACCCGATTCTGATCATCATCCTCGTCATCGCGGGCCTCGAGCTCTGGAATCGGTGGCGCATGCGCAACCACCCCGAGATGCTGGCCTACTACCGGGTGACGGCGCCGCGGCGCGTGATCATCGCGTCGCTCTACTTCGGGCTTGCGGCGCTGCTCGTCCTCGGGATGGAGGCCACGCACCTCCCGCGCGACGTCCTTCGCTGATGGACGACGAGCAGCTGCTCACGAGCCACCAGGGCGCGCTGCCCGAGAACGTGCTCTCGATCGCGCGCGAGTTCTGGGCCGGGTTCGCCGCCGTCGACAAGATCGACCGGCCCGCGGTCTCGGTCTTCGGCTCGGCGCGGATCAAGCCCGACTCGCGCGAGTACGCGACCGCCCGCAAGGTGGGCCGCAGCTTCGCGAAGCACGGGTGGGCCGTGATCACGGGCGGCGGGCCGGGAGTGATGGAGGCGGCCAACCGCGGCGCCAAGGAGGGCGGCGGGCTCTCCGTCGGGTTCAACATCGACCTCCCGCACGAGCAGGGCTCGAACGCGTACCTCGACATCTCGTACACGTTCAAGCACTTCTACGCCCGCAAGGTCTGCTTCGTGAAGCCGGCGGAGGGGTTCGTCATCTTCCCGGGCGGCTTCGGCACGCTCGACGAGCTCTTCGAGGCGCTGACGCTGATCCAGACCGGCAAGGCCGAGAACTTCCCGGTCGTGCTCATCGACACCGACTACTGGGGCGAGATGCTCGCCTGGGTGCGGAGCGAGCTGCTCGCCGACGGGATGATCTCGCCCGAGGATCTCAACCTGCTGCACGCGACCGACGATCACGAAGAGGCGGTCAGCACGATCATCGAGTGCTACGAGGAGAACTGCGCGGAGGTGCCGATCCGGGCCGAGAAGGCCGACGCGCAGTGAGGCTGCGCGACCTGCCCTCGGTGGACGAGCTCGCGCGGGGGAGCGACGACGCGCTCGCGGTCGAGTCGGCTCGCGCGGTCCTCGCGCGCGCGCGCGAGGACATTCAGGCGGGCGCCGACCCCGGCGACCTGGAGCAGCGGCTCCGGGAAGAGCTCTCCTCGGCCCGCAGCGCGAGGTTGCGCCGCGCGCTGAACGCGACCGGCGTCGTCGTGCACACGAACCTCGGCCGTGCCCCGCTGCCCGAGGCGGCTCTCGAGCGCGTCCGCGAGGTCGGCCGCGGCTACTCGAACCTCGAGTACGACCTGAGCGCCGGGACACGCGGCTCGCGGCAGGATCACGTCGCGGGCATCCTGCGCCGGCTGACCGGGGCCGAGGCGGCGCTCGTCGTGAACAACAACGCGGCTGCGGTGCTCCTGGCCCTGGCCGCGCTCGCCGAGGGCCGCGACGTGCTCGTCTCGCGCGGCGAGCTGATCGAGATCGGCGACGGCTTCCGGATCCCGGACGTGCTGGCGCGCTCGGGCGCGCGGCTCGTCGAGGTCGGGACGACGAACCGCACGCGAGCCGCGGACTACGAGCGGGCGATCACTCCGGACACGGCAGTCCTCCTGCGCGTGCACCAGTCGAACTTCCGGCTCGTCGGCTTCACCGAGCTGCCGTCGGTGGCGGAGCTGGCCAAGGTCGCGCAGCGCCACGAGCTGCCGCTGGTCGACGACCTCGGCTCCGGCGCGCTGAGCCCAAGTAACACTGTGTTACTAAGTGAGGAGCCGTCGGTTCGCGAGAGCCTCGAGGCCGGCGCGGATCTCGTCTGCTTCTCGGGCGACAAGCTCCTCGGCGGGCCGCAGGCCGGGATCGTCGTCGGCCGGGCCGACCTCGTCGAGCGTCTTCGCCGTCACCCGCTCCAGCGGGCCGTTCGCGCCGACAAGCTGACGCTCGCGGCGCTCGAGGGGACGCTCGCGCTCTACCTCGAGCCGGAGCGGGCGCTCCGCGAGGTGCCCGTGCTGCGGATGGCGCTCGAGGATGCGGACGCGGTGCGGCGCCGGGCGGAGCGACTGGCCGAGCTGACCGGCGGGGAGGTCGAGGAGACGGTCGGCCGCATCGGCGGCGGGGCGCTCCCGCTGGCCGAGCTGCCGAGCTTCGCCTGCGCCGTCGAGGAGGAGCTCGCCGCGCCGCTGCGTGCAGGCGAGCCGCCGGTGGTCGGCGTCGTGCGCGACGGCCGGCTCCTGCTCGACTGCCGGACGCTCAGCGACGCCGAGGCAGAGGAGGTCGCGGCAGCCGTCAGCACGGCCCGCGGATGAGCAACGCGCGCCCGAGTCCGACCTCTGGGACGCGCTCCGCGGCGCGCTCGTCACCCGCGCGCTCGGAATCGTCTCCGACCTGGGCATCGCCCGGAAGCTCGCCGACGGCCCGCGGCCCGTGGCCGAGCTCGCAGAGGAGAGCGGCGCCGACCCGGACACGCTCCACCGGCTCCTGCGCGCGCTCGCGAGCGACGGCATCTTCGCCGAGGAGGCGCCGGGCATGTTTCGCAACACGGACGTCTCCGAGCAGCTGCTCCGCCCCGGCTGGGCCGCGTTCGCGCACTTCTTCGGCGGTGTCTGGCACCAGGCCGCCGGAGCGCTGGACGCCTCCGGCCAGGCGACGTTCCCCGAGCTCCAGGGCACCGACTTCTGGTCCTGGCTCGCGGCCCATCCCGACGAGCGCGCTCTCTTCGACATCGCGATGGAGCAGGGCAAGGAGCAGCGAGCGGAGCGGTTCGACCGGGTCGAGTGGCGCGACGGCGAGACCGTGGTCGACGTCGGAGGCGGCAACGGCTCCCTGCTGACGGCGCTGCTCGAGCGGCACCCGGGGCTGCGCGGAATCGTCTTCGACCTCCCCGAGACCGTGCGCGACGAGGCCTTGCTGGACGACCGGATCCGGTTCGTCGAGGGCAGCTTCTTCGAGAGCGTGCCGGAGGGCGACGTCTACCTCCTGTCGACGATCCTCCACGACTGGGACGACGAGAGCGCGGCCGCGATCCTCCGGACGATCCGCGCCGGCGCGCCGCCTCACGCGCGCCTGATCCTGTTCGAGGCGGTCGTCCCCGAGGGCAACGAGCCGGGCGGGGGCAAGTGGCTCGACCTGCTCATGCTCGCGCTCTTCGCCGGGCGCGAGCGGAACGAGGCCCAGTGGCGCGAGCTGCTGGAGCAGAACGGCTTCGAGCCGACGAGCATCGAGCACGAGCTGATCCAGGCGCGATGCCGCTGACGGTCGGCACCGCCGGTCACATCGACCACGGCAAGACCTGGCTCGTCCGGGCGCTGACCGGAAAGGACACGGACCGGCTCCCCGAGGAGAAGGAGCGCGGGATCTCGATCGACCTCGGCTACGCGCCGCTCGAGCTGCCCGACGGGACGCGGCTCTCGCTGATCGACGTCCCGGGCCACGAGCGGTTCATCCGCAACATGGTCGCCGGGGCGAGCGGGATCGACCTCTTCCTGCTCGTGATCGACGCGACCGAGGGCGCGCGTCCGCAGACGCACGAGCACCTCGCGATCCTCAGGTTGCTCGGGATCGAGCGCGGGGTCGTCGCCGTGACGAAAGCGGACGCGGCCGATGCGGAGACGCTCGAGCTGGTGGTGGCCGAGGCGCACGAGCTCGTGCCGGGCGCAGCCGTGGTCGCCGTGAGCGCGAAGACCGGCGAGGGGCTGGACGAGCTGCGCGCCGCGCTCGTGTCCGCTGCGGACGGCCTCGAGCATCAAGCGCTGCTCGGCGCGACGAGGCTCTACGTCGACCGCGCGTTCACGCTGCACGGGATCGGCACCGTCGTCACGGGCACGCTCTGGTCGGGCTCGGTCGGCGAGGGCGACGAGCTCCGGGCCGAGCCCGCCGGAATCGACGTGCGCGTGCGCAGCGTCCAGGTGCACGACGAGCCGGTCGAGCGCGCCGAGGCCGGACAGCGGGTCGCGCTCGCCCTGCCCGGCATCGAGCGCAGCGCGCTGCACCGCGGCGACGCGCTCGCCGAGCCGGGCGCCTATCCGGTCAGCTACCGCCTCGACGTCGAGCTCACCGAGCTGGAGCCGATCGCCGACCGCGCGCGCGTGCACGTGCACCACGGGACGACGGAGACTCCCGCCAGCGTCGTGCGGGTCGGAGAGCGCTTCGCACAGCTGCGGCTCGCCTCACCGGTCGTTGCGGCGCGCAACGACCGCGTCGTCCTCCGTAACGCGACGACGCTCGGAGGAGGCCGCATCCTCGATCCGGCTCCCCCACGCGCGCCCGATCCCGCCCGCCTCGAGCTGCTCTCGACGGACGACCCGGAATCGATCGTGAAGGCGCTCGTCCACGAGCCCGTTCGCGCGGACGAGCTCGCCGCCCGGGCGCTCCTCTCTCGCGCTCAGCTGGAGCAGGGCCTGGCGGGGGTCGAGCGCGCGGACGAGTGGTACTTCTCGGCGGAGTGGCTCGACCACGCGAGGCGCGAGGCTCGGACGAGGCTGACCCTGCGTGCCGAAGCGGCTCCGCTCGACGCCGGCCTCGCGGCGAGCGAGCTGCTGCCGGGAGCGCCGTGGGCGGACTCGATCCTGCCCTTGCTCGACCTCGAACGGCGGGACGGAAAGGTCTACCTCCCCGGAACCGGCACAGGTCTCGGCGAGCGCGCCGCGGAGGCGGAGGCGCTCGAGGCCCGACTCGCAGAGGCGGGCTTCAGCCCAGTCACGGTCGACGACCCCGAGCTCGCGCGCTTCCTGGAGAGCGCAGGACGGCTCGTCCGGATCGGCGACGGGCTCGCGGTCGGTATCGACGCCTACGAGCGGGCGAAGAGCGCACTCGTGGACGAGTGCCGGTCGGTCGGCACGATCACGCTCGCCCGGTTCCGCGACCTGCTCGGCATCTCCCGCAAGCCCGCCCAGCTCCTGCTCGAACGCTTCGACGCCGACGGACTCACTCGCCGGATCGGGGACGAGCGCGTGCTCCGCCGCGCAGCCCTCGAAACCGAGCACCGCTGAGGCGCCCGGCCACTCGCGGCCACACTCACGGCAGCAGTTCTGCCGTGTCGTTCGCCAGATGGAGCACCCCGTGTGCGCCGCTCGGCGACGAAAACTCGACGTCGGCGCGCTGGGCCGACGTCTCGACGCCCGCACCCAGGGGGGCCTGGGTGATTCGGATGGCACCGGTTCGGCCGACCGCGACCAGGCGACGCGTCTGCCATCCGAATTCCAGATCCTGGCGCAGGATCCCGAACATCCCGATCGACGCATCGTTGCCGGCCTCGCCCGCGTAGACGTCGACGAGCGTTCGACCGTTGCTCACCTGCCAGCCATTCGTCGTGCGGATCGCGCTCGGGGAGAATGGCGGCGGGACGTCCGCTGGCAACATCCGTGCGGGAAGGCCGTCGCCGCTGCGGGGACGAGCCGTGAGGCTCAGACGCGAGCGGGCGTGCGGATGGACGCAGGGCGGCGGCCGGTCGACCCGTACCCGCACCCGCTGGCCTGCCGCCGTTGCCGTGATCCGAAACGGTTGCCGCACGCCGCACCAGTTCGTCCAGCGCCAAGCCCGCGCGAATGGGCTCCACGGTGTGAGGGAGGCGCCCGCGCGCCAGGCGACGGGGTTGCCCCGGATCGAGCGTACGACTGCGCCTGCCCTCGTCCGGATTGTCAGCCGGAACGTCGCCTCCGTCGTGCACGCTGGAACGTCGAGCTTGATCAATCCGGCATCCAGGACGAGCCCGCTCTTTGTCGCGTGCCGACCGGGGACGAGGGCGAGCGAGTAATCGCCGCGCTGACAACGTTCGACCGAAACCCCTGTTTCAGCTGCCTGTGATCCAGCACCAGCGGCCGCGCACGCAAGGCCGCCGAGAGCAACGGCGAGCAGCAAGGCACGACGGCTTGGACCCTTCATGGACACACGGTAGCCGGGTCCCAGGAAGAGGTCCCCGTGCCGCTCAGACCCCAGGCGGCACGGGGACTTCCCGTCTACTGCGTCGTGATGGTGTCGTTGGCCAGGTGCAGGACGTGAGCCCGTCCGTGAACGTCAGCAAGCACGAGATCTCCTCGCTGCGCCGAAGTCTCGACCGAAACGCCGAGCGGGGCGCGGACGACTCGCAGCGCGCCGACGGCCCCCGCATCGACGATGTCCTGGGTTTGAACGCCTGCGCGCGCGTTCTGTCGCAGGATCACAACGCGACCGACCGAATCATCGTCGCCCGCCTGACCGGCGTACACGGAGACGAGCGAGAGGCCATCGCTCACCTCCCAACCGTTGTTGGGGCGAAGCACGAGCGGCGAAACCGGAACCGGAACCTCGGGACCGAGGATGCGAGCCGAGATGCCCGATTCGGGCGTCGCGGGTTCTGGCGCTCGTCCTTTCGACTCCGGCGCAGTGCGCGGAAGCGAGTGCTCGATGGCGGCGGCCTTCTCGGAAGGAACCGATCGCCCGAGCTGCGGGATATAGACGCTTCCGCCCGTCATCGCGAGGGCGCCGGCGGCAGCAAACGCGACGCAAACGGCAGCGACGGTAGCGAGGGCGACGCGCCGGCTACGAACGAGTTTCATGGCATTCATCACACACTCTCCTTTCGTCGACCGTTAGCAGAAGCAGAGAAGCTCGGGGCTGACATTTCCGGGATTGCGCGCGTTGAGCGCACTCCAGCCGGCTTCGGGAGTGAGCTGCCCTGGGATCCCGACTGTGCCGGTCGTACCGAAGAAGCTGTAGCTGTCTCCCCACACGTGGCGAATGTTCGTCCACTGGTCCGCGTTGACCGTGAAGTAGATCTCCGGGACCGGAACGGCTAGGTGGGCAAACGAGACATAGCCGACGTCGTAGGCAGTCCATCCGTTGTTGCAGCCACCATTCCCACCGCTGGAGGGACAGCCGTCGGCCGAGCCGTAGTCCCAGTAGAGAGCGAAGCCGTGGCCATAGTCCCCGTTGACGAGCTGCTTGGTGATGAGCTGCCCATCCCAGGAGGGCTCCATGTCAGAGCCGGCGTCCGCGCTCTGCCGGTTGTAGCCTTTTGCGAGCTGGTAGTTGAAGAGCTCTAGGGCGCGCTGCGACTGGTAGTAGCCCGCATACCAGGCATCCGAGGTGGACATCCCCGCGCCGGACATGTGGAAGTTGTTGTTGCCATACGCGATGTCCGTCGTGCCTGACCCCGTGTAGCAATTGTGGTGTCCGTCCGCGGCCGATTTGAGGGCCGCGATGATGCTCGGGTTGTCGAAGCGAACATTGTCGAAATCGAGTGCTCCCCAAGTGTTGGAGTCGATCTTGCGAGCGGCACCGAAATCGAGCATCAAGACGTGACCGCCGCCCGGATGGTTCCTCGCGAACGCACACCCGGCGTTGTACGCGTTGGACTTGAGCTGGCCCAAGCTCGTGCCGTGCATGTACCAGGCTTGTACGCGCGGCGGCGGCGCAGCGGTGGCCAGGCCGCACAGCGCACCGAAGGAACAAAGGACCGCCGCGAAAACCGCAATCCGTCGACGCATGGAGCCCTCCTCTCGATCGTGGTCTGACGCGCTAGAGCGCGGACGCTTCGCCTCCGGGCCGCGGATTTAGCGGTACGCCTCCGCCGTATTTGACGGTGTCGTAGTGCCCGTGGTCTGGCGAGTTAGGTATCTCACCACGGCGCTGGTTTGTCAATCGTCACTTTGAGACATGGCCTTTTGGGGCGAGATCGTGGCCGCGCCCCCGTGGACGATTGCCTCGGACTCCGTCACGCTTGAGCTTCCGACCGAAAACAGACGTTGTCTCGGGCGACGGCGACGAGCGTGCCCTCATGCGGGCCGCCTCAGGAAGTTCGTAAGTCGCGGCGATACGCGAGTGCGACGGCCTGTGTCCGGCTCGTCGCGCCCATCTTGCGCAGCACGTTCTGGATATGGGCGCCGACGGTCCGGGGACTGACCACGAGCCGGGACGCGATCTCCTCCTGTCGCAAGCCGGACGCGAGCAGACGCAGCACCTCGTCCTCGCGACGCGTCAGACCCCAGCTGCTGCCGTTCGAGAGCCCGCGGGTGCGCCGCGTGAGCACCCGGACCCGCCCGATCAGCTCGTCAGGCGCAAACGGCTTGACGAGATAGTCGTCTCCGCCGACGAGCAGCCCGGCGACGCGGTCGAGCGCCTCCGTGCGGAAACCCGAGACGAAGAGGATCGGCAGCCCCTCGCCGAACTCGTCGCGCAGCTCGCGACAGATCTCGTAACCAGACATCCCGGGCAGCTGCACGTCGAGGACGACGAGATCCGGAGGCTCCGAACCGCGACAGATCTCCAGCGCCTCGGGCCCGCTCGTGACGCCGACAGCTGTGAACCCGGCCGACTCGAGCGTGGTGGAAATCCATTCGAGCAGGTCGAGATCGTCGTCGACGACGAGAATCCGGCCGCAGAGTGACGCGTGGCCGGTCAATGTGCCCTCCCTGGCATTGAACACCTTGCCAACGGGCGAATCAAGGTCATTTCCCCTAGGTAGAAAAGCCGATTTCGAATGGTGCGGACTGCCGTTGGAGGCACAACCGGCCCCTCCCTATGGTCAAAGCAAGTCCTCTGGGAGGAGAAGGAGAGAGTTTCATGCGCACAATTCGCCGCACTGTTCTGACGCTCGGATTCGGGGCCCTACTGCTCGTCGCACCGGCTCTGAGCGCGACCTCTTCGACTACGGCGGGACGATCGGCAGCGCCCGCTTCGCCGACGGCTGGAGTCGACAACATGATCGAAGGCGTGCCCCAGGACGGGGGGACGCCGGCCTTCCCGGCTCACCAGAAGCCGGTCAAGCTCGCGGAGCACGTCTGGCCGGAGAACCGCTTCGAGCAGACGACGGGCATGAACATCGTCTGGACGAACCGCGGTCCCGGCGACGGCTTCGACACGATCTTCGGCGCGAACGCGGACGCGGCCCGGGCGGGCGTCGACGCCGCGCTCGACGGCTGGGAGCAAGTGATCGCGAACCTGAACCGCCCCTCCGCGCCGGGAGACAACCACCTGGACATCACCGTGACGATGAACTCGGCCGCCGCGGGCAGCTGTGGGGGCAGTGCGAGCGGCAACTTCGACGGAGACGGCTGGCCGACCGGCGGCGACGTGAACGTCAACGGCCAGGCCAACGTCTGGTTCATCGATCCGACGCCGACCGACAGCTCCGAGTTCACCGGCAACATCGACAACGCGTTCTCCGGCGATGCCCAGGCCGGAAGCCCGGCGTCTGGACTCTGCGACATGGAGACGGTCGTCACCGCCGAGCTCGCCCACATCCTCGGCATGACGTCGAACGGGGGCTCGCGCTTCCAGTTCGGCGGCTTCAATACCCAGCTCACGATGACCGGGACGACATGCTCCGGGCCGGGCGACTTCTGGCGGTTCACCGGCGCCAACGGCACGCACCTGATGACGAGCAACAACGGGGGCGGCGGCGGCTCCGACTTCGGAGTACCGGTCCACACCGCGGAGCCGTGCGGCTCGGCCGGCGGCCTCGTCGGCGCCGATGATTCGGGCAACGCGCTCTTCGAGATCTCGGGGCGCTACCTGCCGCCGAACGTGCTCGGGCTCATGTTCCACGACGTCTTCAACATGGACATCAACATGCCCGAGGAGTTCGGGACCTTCTACAGCACGCTGAACAAGAGCAACGGCAACCTGCTCGTACGCGGCGGCGACGACAACGACGTGAGCAACGACGTGATCAACGTCTCGCGCAGCGGCGGCGAGATCGCGGTCAGCGTCGACGTCGGCAACGACGTTCCGGGAACGGGGCCGACCGACGCCTTCGTCAGCCACTACGCCGTCGGTGACGTCCAGTCGATCACCGTCAACGCGAACGACGGGAACGACTCGGTCACGGTCGAGCCGGGTCTCGGCATCGCGGTCACAGTGAACGGAGGCTCCGGCGACGACACGATCATCGGCGGGGACGGCTCCGAGACGCTGAACGGCGACTCCGGGAACGACCAGATCTTCGCGGGCGGCGGGAACAACACCGTCAGCGACGGGATCGGTAACGACCTCGTCGACCTGACCGCGAACTCGGCGGCGGTTTCGTACACGACGGGCGGCGGGAACGACACCGTGCTCGGCACGCCGTTCGACGACACGCTCACCGGCTCGAGCGGCAACGACCGCCTCGAAGGTCGCGGCGGGAACGACACGCTCGACGGCAATCCGGGCGCCGACACGCTGCTCGGCCAGGACGGCTCGGACCGGATGATCTGGAACAACGGCGACGGGTCCGACCTGATCGAGGGCGGCGACGGGAACAGCGACCGCGTCGAGGTCAACGGCTCCTTGTCCGGAGACGACTTCCTCGCGCAGTCGACGCCAGGATCGAGAGTGCGGTTCGAGCGCACGAACCTGGTGCCGTTCGTCCTCGATATCGCATCGGTCGAGAACCTGATCGTCAACGGCGACAGCGGCGGCGACAACATCGCGCTCGCCGACCTGTCCAGCACGGAGCTCCAGACGGCGCTCCTCGACCTCGGGATCGGGAGCAGCGACACGGTCTCGGTCGACGGTCGCAGCGCCGCCGACACGATCGAGACGAACCCGCTCGGGCCGTCGATCGTGTCCGTCGGAGGCCTTGCTCAGGCGATCACGGTCCAGTCGATCGAGCCGGCCGACAACCTGACCGTGAACGGTCGCGGCGGGGCCGACACCCTCGTCGCCAACGCACTATCCATACAGGACACGTTGCAGTACAGCCCGACCGACTCCGACACCGGGCAGCTGAACGGGATCGGGCCCGGATCGATCACCGCGGACACCATGGAGCAGGTCGTCGTCGACGGACAGGGCGGAAACGACACGATGGTCGTGACCACCCCAGGGGGCGGCCAGGACGTCTCGATGAGCCCCGGTGCGACCCGTGACTCGGGCAACGTCACCGTGCTCGGGCTGCTACCGCTCCAGTTCCGTGACCTCGGCCTGCCCGGCGCCGTACAACTGCAGAACTCTGGTGGCGGCCGGGCCGACCGGCTGCTCTACGACGGAACGGCGCAGGGCGACACGTTCGCCGTCGCGTCCGGCACCGGTGTGGTCGCGCTCAACTCCCAGAGCCCGGTGACGCCGACCGGAGTCCAGGACCTCGTCCTGAACGGCCTCGCCGGAGACGACGTGAACATGGCTGCGGCCACGCTGCCGTTCGCGACGACGACGGCGAACGGCGGGGACAACACGGGCAACGACCTGCTCACGCTCACCGGAGCGCCGGGTGCCGTCGCCGTCGACCTCGGCAACAGGTCGGTCACCGGCTACGGCGGATTGGTGCAGCACACAGGCATCGAGGCACTGGCCACTGCCCAGGGCGGCGGAGGCGGGAGCAACCTGACCGTGCTCGGCACGGGCGGGCCCGACGACCTCGACTACACGCCGGCGGCGGGCGGCACCGCGGGAACGATCGTGCGGGCTGCCGGAGCACCGTTCCTCTCCTTCGGAGGAGTGGGCGGACAGCTGACGATCGACCCGGTTGGAGGCGTGGACAACGTCGAGGTCTCCGGTACGACAGCCGCTGACAACATCGTTGTCAGCGCCGGGGCCGTCACGACCGTCCAGGTCGGCGCGACGAAGACGGCCAACATCCCGCTGGCAACGACCGAGACGACCTCGATCCTCACCGACGAGGGCGGCGATACGGTCGACGTGACCGTCTTCGACGGCGTGTCGCCGCATCTCGTGGTCGACGGCGAGTTCCCGTCGGCCAAGCGTTTCAGCGACAGCCTGATCGTGCGGAACGGGTCGCCCGGCCACGTCCAGTACCGCAATGTGCAGAGCCACGACCCCGGAAACGGAACGGTATTCGCCTCGTACAAGACGGGCAGCCAGACCGTGATCGACTACTTCGGAGTCGAAGACGTCCGGCTCTTCCACTAACCGGCTGGATCGGGAGGGGCGGGCCTGCCCGCCCCTCCCGCCACCGAGGTAGCCTGGCCACGGAGCGGCATGGGCCCGGTGGCCCAGCTGGTCTTCAAAACCGGTGCGGTCGTGTAACCCACGGCTCGGTAGGTTCGACTCCTGCGCCGCTCCGTTGAGCCGGACCCCATGGGGCGGATGGAGTTGTGACGCCTTCGAGTGGCCCCGGTCGGCGCCCTGCCGAGGGCACCGACGCCCCTGGAGGGGTCCCGACGCGCCCCGGGACCGGCGCGCAACCGGCGCGCGCCTCACGCTCGAGCTTCCGCCCGAAACAATCGCGATTCTCCGGAATGTTCTGCAGGACGAGGTGTGAGAAACGTGCTGGCCGGGCTGGGCGCGCGCGACTCGCTTAGCCGTGCGAAGCTCAGCGAGGCAGATGGGTGCTGACCGCCAGGAGCCTCGTCTCCCCGAAGGGGCGTTCGAGCGCGCAATGCGCGCGCATCTTGAGGTGACGGAGGAGCGTGTCCGTCGCCTGTATGTCCGGCCGCGTGCGCTCTTCGCGGAGGCGATCGTCGCCGCGCTCGTGGACGGCACTGTCGTCGAGTTTCCCGCCGCGGCATGGGACGTTGAGATGCCCCTGGCGCGACCCAGACAGCCCGTCCGGATTCAGGTGAAGTGCTCCGGCGAACGAGCGCCGCAGTCACCAGAGAAGATCCGGCCGCCCGACTGGGGGAGGCTGACCGCGCCGAAGTCGGCTAAGGACCCTTCGTTCGGTGTCCTCGCCGTCGGCTTCAACTGCGACGTCTTTGTGTTCGCGCGTCACGAGGGAGACGACATAACGCGAGGCTGGCACTTCTACGTCCTGCCTGCGAAGGCGGTCATGCGCGCAGCGGGCTTGAGCCCTATCTTCGGCCTCGATCGCATGAAGCGGCTGCGCGCTGTTCGTTGTGGACCTGACGACTTGAAGAAGCGCGTCGCCGAGGCAGTCAGTGGCCGGTGAACCGGCGCCCTAAGACGCGCGGACCGACACGGCGTGGCGGCTCCAGGGCTCGTTTAACGCCGACCGAGGACCAGCACGACTGCACCGCCGCGCTTCCTGATCGTGCCGGGGCTCCTCATCGGCGCGGCAGCGCGCCTCGGGCTTGCCGTGCGTCGCCTGCTGCACCGTTCCAGCGTGAGCCACTCCTAGCCGACACGGTTCCTCGAGCGGGCGGCGAGCGGAGCTGCAGCCTCCGCCGGAGCCGTCCCCGGGCCGTTACCCCATCTCGATCTCGGCCGGTAGGCCGAGCCGGCCCATCGCGCGGAGATGCAGGAAGTGCGAGCGCAGCGCGGCGCGCAGCGACGGCTGCGACGAGTAGCGGACGCCGTGCTTGGCGCAGTTGCGCCGCACGATCTCGTGCGATCTTCGGGTAGTGCGTGTGCGGCACCCGCGGGAACAGGTGGTGCTCGATCTGGAAGTTGAGGCCGCCGAGCACCCAGGTCAGCACGGGGTTGCGCGGGCAGAAGTCGACCGTCGTCTCGACCTCGTGGACGGCCCAGACGCGGCGCGCTGCGCCGCGAACTCGTCGGCGGACGCGAACGACGCCTCCTCGACGCAGTGGGCGAGCTGGAAGGTCGTCGCCATGATCAGGCTCGTGATCATCGTGAAGCCGACGTAGCCGCCGAGCACCAGCCCACCAGGGGTAGACGAGCAGCGGCACGACGATCGCCCACGTGACGAAGATCGCCTTGCCGACGATCACGCCCGGCGAGATCCCAGCCGCGGGGCGCCCGCAGCGCGCTCTCTCCGATGCTGCCGCGCGCGAACGCCGCGATGTCGCCGACCGTCTGCCAGCGCAGCCCCATCAGCGTGTACATCGGCCAGATGTAGTACGTGCTGGAACCGGTACCACGGCCGCGCGCGCCTGCGACGGCGTGAACCGGGCGATCGGCACCTGCGTGATGTCGTCGTCGTAGCCGTCGACGTTCGTGTAGGTGTGGTGGGCGACGTTGTGCTTCACGCGCCAGGCGTAGCTCGAGAAGCCGAGCAGCGCGTCCGCCGTCCAGCCGAGCAGGTGGTTGTAGCGCCGCCGCCGGAAGTACGCGCCGTGATTCGCGTCGTGCTGCACGCAGAACGCCGTCAGCAGCGCGCCGACCACGAGCCCCGCGAGGCAGAGGAGCCCGGCGATCAGACCGGGCCGCGACGAACACGAGCACCGCCCACGAAGCGGCGATGAGCCCGAACGCGACCGGCGCCTTCGCGTAGAGGAGCAGCAAGCCCTTCGACCGCGTGCGGCCCGCGCGAGGTACTGCTCGACCTCGCGACGAGTCTCGCGAATGAACGCTCCGCCGTTGTCGAACGTGACCTTCTAGCAGGCTGCCGTCACGGCGTGCCCGCTGCCCTGTTCAGCCGGTCCCACAGTCGGGCGACGACGTACTCGCGCGCACGCTCCTCCTGCGGCAACATGATCGCTGGCGAGGCGACGCCCTTCGGGATCTGGATACAGGGATGGCATCAGCGAGACGGGGTTTCGATTGGCGAAACGCCCCACGAGAGTATGCTCGGCTTCATCACCAGACGACGGATTCTGTACTGGCTGGCTGCGATGGCCGCCGGGCTCGTCGTGGGAACGATCATCGGCCTCATCTGGGCGGACACGAGCGACGTTGCCGGTTCGATCGAGTACGAGCTTGCCACCGTGAAGACGTCGCAAGATGATGCCGTGATGGCTGGGGCGTCTCAACGCGCAGACGGTGGCGGCCGCTGATGGGCGGACGCTGGCGATCGCGGAATGCGGCGACCTGGATGCGTTCCCTGTCTTTCTTGCTCCATGGCACGCCGGGCTCGCGCTTTGCCGGGCAAGGCGACGCGAGCGTGTATGCGGATGTCGGGGCGCGCCTGATCACGTATGACCGGCCCGGCTACGGAGGCTCCGATCGCTCTCGCGGCCGGCGTGTGGTGGACTGCGTCGCTGACGTCGCTGCGATCGCAGACAGCTTGGGTATTGAGCGGTTCGGTGTAACCGGCGGCTCCTGGGGCGGCCCGCACAGCCTGGCGGTTGCCGCACGTCTGCCCGAGCGGGTGACGAGAGCCGCCTGTGTAGTGGGGGTCGCGCCCTTCGACATGCCTGGCTTCGACTGGTTCGCGGGCATGGACGCGGTGAACATCGAGGAGATCGGCTGGGCACTGGAAGGCGAAGACGTCCTCGCCCGAGAGCTCGAGCGGATGACGACTGCGTGGCTCAAACGGCTAGCCGAGGATCCTTCCAAGGCGGGCGAGGTGGAGTTCTCTGAGGCCGACCGTGCCGTAATGGCGAATCCGGAGCGGCAGGAGATGGTTCGTCGCATGCTCAACGAGGCGTTCCGTCAAGGCGTCTGGGGCTATGTCGACGACGCCCTCTGTCTGATCCAACCTTGGGGCTTCGACGTGGCAGAGATCCGCGTCCTGACCCGCATCGATTACGGCCTGACGGACGTGCTCGTGCCGCACCAGCATGGCGAGTGGCTCGCTCATAACGTGCCCAATGCCGAGGTCGTCATCGATGAGCAGGGCGGCCACTTCTCTGCTCTCGACGTCGTCACGGAACGATTCAGTTGGCTCGTCCAGCCGGTCTGACGCTCTCTACGCACGCCACGCTAGGTGAGGAGGCTGCTTCCCGCCTCACGACTGGCGTGCCCGAGTGTGCGGGAATGTCCCTGAGTCGAGGTCAGACCTGCGCCCGGCCAAGCGACTGGCTCTGCTCGCGGACGCGTTCTGCACAGGGCAGGCAGCCCTTCCGCTCCCAGATCGCGAGCGATCGCTCCAACGCTTGACGCGCTTCGTCGATCCGTCCTTTGCGCTCGAGCACGGTGGCGAGGTCCTCGTGCGTGACCGGCAGCGGGGTGGGCATGATCGTGTTCGGCCTGCTGATCGTCTCCTGCGGCTCTGGGCTCTGCTCGGTCTCGCCTACAACCCGAGCAGCTCCGGCCTCCCCCTTCGCCCTGCTGGGTTCTTCCTTCCCGGGATACAGCCTCCCTTTCCTCCTGTACTACGCCTGCAGGGCGACGAGCAAGCTGGCAGAGCTAGAGGAGAAGGATCTCGAGCCGCCCCGCCGGAGGTGAGCGCGTGCAGGTCGTTCCACGTCGTTGTTTGCGAGGGGGACGCGCCGGTTTAGTGTCAGCGACGCGCGTCATCGCCGGAAGGGCAGGCGTGCTCGGTAAATGAATTCTCGCCCCTCTCCATACTCGTCCTGACCGTCGTGGGCTCGGTCCTAGTGACGGGATGCAGCGGCACCCGCGCTTCAGACAACGGAGCCAAGGTGCGAACAACGACGCGGCCGGCAGGCGCCCACGCCAAAATGGAGACTGCGAAGGACGCGGGCAGCTGCGTTTGGCTCGGAGTCCAAGGTGGGGTGGACGCCTTGCAGGCGGGCAACGTCTCTGCCCGACGCTTTGCGAAAGGCGATGTCGCTGCTGCGCTCGGTCACGTGTGCATGATCGGGTTCGTCTACGGCGAGAACGTAGACGTTTCGACAGCGTTCTCGCGCTGCGGGAGCGAGTCGCTTCAGGATGTGGGCGAGCGGTATGTGACGAACTACGTCCAAGGTGCCGAGCAGGTCTACGTGACAATCCTGGAGCACGGAAAGGGGTCCTTCGATCCTTCTCGCACTCCAACTCAGCCTCCCACCAATCGCCACCCCGGCGCGCCGGGGAACGCTCCGCGGGGGTCGTCCTCGCGTCCTCCGCCCCCTGACCAATATCTGCACGGGCACGTCAAGGTGATCGGGAAGTTCAGCCTGCGGCCCGCCGAAAGGCGCGACGCTGAGGGCGTGCAGTGCCTGAAGACCTCGGCCACCTACCGGTGGTCGGACGGGACGAGCGGCCATGGGGCGTTCTGCGGCGGGCGCTATAACCGCTGCTACGTCTACAGCAGCAGCGAGGCCAAGTGGGTCTTCATAACGGACGACACCTTCAACGCGCCATCCCCGTTTCGCGCTGTCTGCCAAGCCGTGGGCGACGCGATATCAAGCGGGGACTATGGTGACTAGGCGAAAGTCTCGCGCAATGTGCGCCGTGTCTGTTCCCGCGATCTCAAGCCTGGGCGGCGGACAGTGACGGTGTAAACATCCTCGACTTTCTGTACTCGAT
>CAVUMW010000015.1:0-110134 GCA_963742635.1 uncultured Actinomycetes bacterium | reverse complement strand
CCGGGATCGCCGAGCTCTGGTCGATGTTGGACGAGAACGACACCGCGAGAGCGCCGATCAGGAGCGAGCCGGCGATCGCCGTCCCCAGCGAGGCGCCGAGGTTCGTCATCGTGTTCTGGACGCCGCCGACCTCCGGGCTGTCCTCGTCCGGAACCGCGGAGACCGTGACCGCCCCGAGCTGAGAGGCGAGCGCGCCGATGCCGAGGCCGACGAGGAGCATCGGAACGAACACGACCTCCGGCCCCGTGTCCGTGTCGAGCGAGGCGAGCAGGACGACCGTCCCCAGGAGCAGGGACAGGAGGCCGCTGCGCACGATGAGCCGCGGCGAGACGGTCGGAAGGAGCCGGGGGATGCCGATCGCGGCCGCGAGCAACGTGACCGACAGCGGCAGCAGGCGCGCTCCGGTCGCCAGCGCCGAGAGGCCGAGGCAGACCGAGAGGTAGAGCGGCACGACGAAGAAGATGCCCGCCTGGACGAGGAACTGGAAGAAGAACATCGTGAGGCCGCCGCTCAGCTGCCTGTTACGGAGCATCTCCGGCCGCAGGAGCGGCTCGTCTCCCCTCGCCTCTCGGCGGTGCTCCCAGCGGAAGAAGATCCAGATCACGAGCAAGCCTGCGAGGACGAGCCACACGGTGGGCGAGAGATTGGCCCAGGACGGCCCATCCGGCTTCGGCTGGATCCAACCCCACTCGCTCGTGCGAAGCACACCGAAGACGACCAGTCCCAGCCCGAGGGCCGACAGGATCGATCCGACCACGTCGAGCTTCGGACGCTCCTCGACCGGTGCGTCCGCGATCCGCCTGGTGAGCAGGAGGATCACGAGCACGACGACGACCTCGCCGGCGAAGACCCAGCGCCACGAGAAATACGTCGTGCAGAAGCCGCCGATCAGCGGGCCGACGGCGACGGCGACCGCGCCTGCCGCAGCCACCAGCCCGTAGGCGGCGGGCCGCCGCTCCGCCGCGAAGTTCCCGGCGACGAGCGCCACGATCGCGGGCATGATCAGCGCCGCGCCCACTCCCTCGAGGAAGGACCAGCCGAACAGGAGCATCGGCAGGCTCGTGGAGATCGAGGTCGTGAACGAGCCGCAGCCGTAGATGACGCACCCGATCGCGAAGGCCCGCTTGCGGCCGATGATGGCTCCGATCTTGGCGCCCGTGAGCATGAGCGCGGCCATGACCAGCGTGTAGGCGGTGATCGCGCCCTGGATCCCGGTCACGGTCGTGCCCACGTCCTCCGCCACGGTCGCGATCGAGACGTTCATCACCGAGCTGTCGAGCGTCATCAGGAACTGCCCGGCGGCAAGCGTCAGGAGGACGAGCATCGAGCCGCTCGCCCTCCCGGACGCAGTGCTTTCGGTGGCCGCTACATCACTAGTCGCCAAGCGGTGCCACCTCGTCCGCCGGCGCGCTCGCTCCTACTCAGGAGGCGAGGGCCTTCTGCTTGATCGCGTCGAACTCGGCCTGAGTGATCGTGCCCTCGTCGAGCAACTTCTTGGCGTTGGCGATCTCGGCGGTCGCACCGCCACCCGCGGTGTCGCGCACGTACTCGTCGAACTGGGCCCGCTGAGCCTGCGCACGATCGAGATTGCGCTGAGTCATGCCGTCGTTCTGCGTGATGATGTAGATGAAGACGCCTAAGAACGGCAGGATGATCACGAAGATCAGCCAGAGGGTCTTCTTTCCTCCGTGGATGTCGTGTCGCCGGAAGACGTCGACGAAGACGGTGAAGAGGAGCCAGAACCAGATCACCCAGAGGAAGAAGATGAACATCGTCCACAGGACGTCGAGGAACGGGTAGCTCGAAGCAAGCAGCATGCAGCCCTCCTGAATTCGCGTTGTGCGGCGACGTTATACGAGTCGCGAGTCGTGCGTCATGCAAGCTCGGCGAACGGGCTGACGCTCAGGTACTTGAACCCGCTGTCGACCGCGAGCGTCACGATCACCGCGTCCGGCCCGAGGCGCTCGGCGAGCCGGTGGGCGCCGACGACGTTGGCGCCCGTCGAGATGCCCGCGAAGATTCCCTCGTCGCGCGCAAGCCGCAGCGTCATGTCACGCGCCTCGTCGTCGCCGATCGGCTCCAGGTGATCGACGTGGTCGGGATCCCAGTGCGGCATGACGAGGCCGGTCCAGCCCTGGATCGCGAACGGCCCCTGCCCGCCGCCGCCGATCGCGGCCGACGAGGCAGGCTCATGCGCCTGAATGAACACGCCGTGCGGCTTCAGCGCCTCCGAGACTCCGATCAGTGAGCTCGCCGTCCCCAGGCCCTGGCAGAACGCCGTAACGCGTCCGCCGGACTGCTCCCAGATCTCCCGTCCGAGCCGGTCACGATGGCCCGGGATGATGTAGGGGTTGGTGAACTGATCGGTGGCGTAGTGGCCCGGCGCCTGGGCGAGCTCGGCCGCTCGCGCGACCATGTTCTGGACGTCCTGCGGCGTTACGTTGGGTCGTCCCTCGACGGACGGGATCACGTCGAGCTCGGCGCCGAGCGCGCGCATCAGCTGGAAGCGCTCCTCCGTGTAGCAGTCCGCGATCACGATCAACGCGCGGTAGCCCTTGGCGCCGCAGACGAGCGCCAGCCCCGGGCCGGTGCTTCCGCCCGTGTACTCGACGATCGTGTCGCCGGGCGAGATCAGCCCGTCCCGCTCCGCGCCCTCGATCATCGCGAGCGCCATGCGGTCCTTCATCGAGCCCGACGGGTTGCAGTACTCGAGCTTCAGCCAGAGCTCGGCGCCGTTCGGCGGCGCGCAGCGGCCGAGACGGACGAGCGGCGTGTTCCCGATCGCGTCGAGGATCGATTCCACGGACGGGATCATCTCCCGGAACCTAGGGTTTGTCGAAGTGCAGTCCCTCCCGTACGTCTTGGTCTCCGGATGGGCGAGCGGAATCAGCGTCTACGCGACCGTGCTCGTGACCGGCCTGGCCGGCAGGTTCGGAGGACTGGACAGCGTTCCGCACGTGTTCGAGCGGACGGACGTGCTCATCCTCGCGGGAATCCTGGCCTCCTGCGAGTTCGTCGCCGACAAGATTCCGTTTCTGGACAGCGCGTGGGACGCCGTTCACACCGTGATCAGGCCGGCGTTCGGCGCGCTCATCGGCGGCCTGATCGCGGGCGAGACCGGTGACCTGAACGAGGCCCTGGCGGCCGCGCTGGGGGGCACGACCGCGTTCGGGAGCCACTCGACGAAGGCGAGCCTGCGCCTGGCGGTGAACGCTTCGCCCGAGCCGATCTCCAACATCGCGCTCAGCCTCTCGGAGGACGGCGCCGTCGTCGGCGTGCTGCTGCTCGCGATCCACCATCCGTGGGCTGCACTCGTGATCGCGCTCGCCCTGCTCTTCTTCGGTGTCGTGCTCGCCACGCTCGCGATCCAGCGCATCCGCCGGGGGCTTCGCCGATTGCGCAACCGCGCGGCAGCAACGAACTAGACTCGGGCCCATGGCCGGCAAAGGGGCCTTCTTCCTCGGAACGACGGTCGACCCGAGCGGGAAGGCCAAGCCCGAGAACCTCACGCTCGACTCGAGCGACCTGACCACGCACGGCGTGATCGTGGGCATGACCGGCTCCGGCAAGACGGGTCTCGGCATCGTCATGCTCGAGGAGGCGCTGCTCGCAGGGATCCCGGTGCTCGTCCTGGATCCAAAGGGCGACATGGGCAACCTCGCGCTCACCTTTCCGGGCCTGTCGGCAGCCGAGTTCAAGCCCTGGGTGAACGAGTCCGACGCGACCGCCGCCGGGCTGTCCGTCGACGAGTACGCCGCGCAGACGGCGAGTCAGTGGCAGAAGGGGCTCGAGGGACAGGGAATGGGCGCCGACCGGATCAAGGAGCTGCGCGCCGCCGCCGACGTCACGATCTACACACCGGGCTCGACGGCCGGCGTCCCGCTCAACGTCGTCGGCTCGCTGCAAGCGCCCAAGCTCTCCTGGGACACCGAAGCCGAGACGCTGCGCGACGAGATCGAGGGCCTCGTCACCAGCCTGCTCGCCCTTGCCGGGATCGACGCGGCGCCGCTGTCGAGCCGCGAGCACGTCCTGCTCTCCAACCTGATCGAGAACGCGTGGCGGGCGGGCCGCGACCTCGACCTCGGCTCGCTGATCGGGGAGATCCAGTCGCCGCCTCTGCGCAAGCTCGGCGTCTTCGAGATCGACGCCTTCTTCCCGCCGAAGGACCGGACCGAGCTCGCCCTCAAGCTCAACGCGATCGTCGCCGCGCCGTCGTTCGAGGCCTGGGGAGAAGGCGCCGCGCTCGACGCGCAGTCGTTGCTCTTCACGCCCGAGGGAAAGGCGCGCGCTGCGATCGTCTACCTCGCCCATCTGTCCGACGAGGAGCGGCAGTTCGTCGTCACGCTCGTCCTCTCGAAGCTCGTCACCTGGATGCGTGGGCAGCCCGGAACGTCGGATCTCCGCGTGCTCTCGTACATGGACGAGGTGTTCGGCTTCGTCCCGCCGACCGCGGCGCCGCCGGCGAAGAAGCCGATCCTGACCATCCTCAAGCAGGGTCGCGCGTTCGGCGTCGGCATCGTGCTCGCGACCCAGAACCCGGTCGACCTCGACTACAAGGCGATGTCGAACGCCGGCACGTGGCTGGTCGGCCGGCTGCAGACCGAGCGCGACAAGGCCCGCGTCCTCGAAGGGCTCAGATCGGCTGCGGGCGGTACGGACGTCGCCGCCCTCGACGCGGCGATCGGCGGTCTCGAGAAGCGGCAGTTCCTGCTCGTGAGCGCGAAGAGCTCGCAGCCGCAGATCTTTGCGACCCGCTGGGCGATGTCGTACCTCCGCGGTCCGCTGACGAAGGACCAGGTCGCGTCGCTGATGAAGGACGTTCCTCGTGCGGCCGAGGCGCCACCCGAGGCGGCCCCCGAGGCGGCCGCGCCGGCACCGGAAGCCGCCGCTCCGACCACCGACGCGGAGACCCCGGTCGCGCCTGCCGCGCCGAGCGGCGTCCCGGTTCAGTACCTCGACCCGGCCGCTCCGTGGTCGTCGTCCGTCGGCGCCGACCGCGGGCGGCACGCGCCTGCGGGCGTTCGTGGCCGCGCGAGTGAATCTGCGCTACGACGACACGACCGCCGGAATCGACGAGGCGCAGGAGTTCGAGGCGCTCTACGGCCCGCTCGACGGCGGCCTCGACCTCGACCAGGAGACCGTCGTCGACTACGACGACCGCGACCTGGCCGCCCAACCGCCGCCGGGGGCCACGTACGTTCTCCCGACGGCGCCGATCGGGGAGGGCTCGTTCTTCAAGGACGCCGAGACCGAGATCAAGCGACGGCTGGTCGACAAGCGCGCGCTCGAGATCTTCCGCAACAAGGCGTTGAAGCTCACCTCGCGGCCCGGCGAGAGCGAGGAGGACTTCCACAAGCGCTGCGACGAGGCGGCGCAGAACGAGGCGGACAAGGAGACGGCCGAGGTCACCGCGCGCCTGAAGGCGAAGCAGGACCGGCTGCAATCGGCTGTCGAGCTCGCCCAGCGCCGCGTCGAGGAGCTCGACGTGGAGACGAAGACTCGGGCCACGAACGAGCTCGTCGCCGGCGCCGGGGCCGTCCTCGGCGCGATCCTGGGAGGCAGGCGCAGCACACGCTCGATCTCGGGCACGATCAGCGGGGCCTCCTCGCGCCGCGGGATGACGACACGCGCGGCCGAGCGTCGCAGGACGGCCGAGGAGCGGGTCACGGAGAAGAGCGACGACCTCCAGCAGCTCGAGCAGGAGCTCCTCGACAAGGTCAGCGACATCGACGCCGCGTGGCGCGAGAAGGCCGACGCGGTCGAAGGCGCCTCGATCCGGCTCGAGGCGACGGACGTCCACGTCGCTCAGCTCGCCCTCGTCTGGGTGCCCACGACCTAGCTCGCACCGCGGGCACGCGAAAGCAGGGCCGCTGACAGGACGGCGGCTTGTCGCCGCGAGTTAGTTCAGCGTCACCTGTTGCAGCTGCTCGTCGACCTTGGCGTCGTCCACGGTCCCCTCGGGCGTGGCGTGATCGACGGCGGCGGGAATCGCCTGCGCCAGCACGTCCGCGGCCTGGTCCTCGGAGATGTTCGCCTGCTGTGCGACCTCGGCGATCTTCTCCTGGCCCACGACCTTCTGCACGTCGGCGCCGGAGATGGGCTGGTTGTCGCCCTTCGCGACCCACGAGTCCGCCTGCGCGCCCAGGCCGTTCGCCTTGAACGACTCCATCAGCTTGGACAGGCCCCCGCCTGCGAGCAGTCCCGTGACGACCGGAACCAGCGCACTGAGCCCGGGCGACTGACCGCCGCCTGTTCCCCCTGCTCCGCTCTGGCCGAGAACCCCTCCGAGGACCTCAGTGAGTGATGACATGCCTCCTCCTCTCTGGACTCGGTTCCCGAGGATAGACGCTCTGGTTGGTGGCCGGGGACCACCCCGAACGGCGCTCTAACAGGGTTGGGCCGAGCGTCAGGTCCAATCCCCCCATCGGGGGAGGCCAGGGCTCGGTTCGAGGCTAGGATCCGTCGGTCACGAACAGGCCAGGGCTGCGCCGTCCTCCACTTCCGCAGCCCGACGACCCGCTCGCCTCTATGCCGAACCGCTTCCGCAGCCGCCTGCTTGCGCTCGCCCTTGCCGCGTGCAGCTTCGCCTGCGCGATCTCGCTCACCGGCTCCGCGAATGCAACGCAGCGCGTACCGCACCTGAGACACAGGCCGTTCCACGTCACCATCGGGCACTGGCGGTTGCCGAAGCGCCTGCGGCACAAGAAGCGGACGCTCGGCGAGCGCGCCGCGAGGATCGCGCTCCGAGAGGTCGGGGTGCCCTACCGCTGGGGCGGCACGTCCCCGAGCAGCGGCTTCGACTGCTCCGGGCTCGTCTACTGGGCCTATGGACGCCTCGGAATCGCGCTGCCGCACAGCTCGTATGCGCTCGCGGGCAAGGGCCGGCCCGTTCGCTCGTCACGGCTCAGGCCCGGCGACCTGCTCTTCTTCTACGGCTTCGGCCACGTCGGCCTGTACATCGGCCACGGACGGATGGTGCACGCCCCGCATGCCGGCGAGCGCGTCCAGGTCGTCAGGCTCGCCGCCTCCGGGTACGGCAGCGCACTCGACGCCGCACGGCGCCTGCGCTGACCGCTCAGCCGCTCGGAAGCTCGAGCACCATCCCTTCGCGCGCCACGACCGGCGGATCCTCCGTCTTCGAGTCGAGCGACCTGGCCTCCGCTTCGAGCTGCTCCATGATCTCGTCCGAGTGGGTCGGGTCGTGGTGGAACAGGACGAGCCGCCGGGCCCCGACCGCGTCCGCGTACGCAACCGCGGTCTTCACGCTCGAATGACCCCAGCCGAGCCGTCCGTCGTATTCCTCCGCGAAGTACTGGGCGTCGTGGAGCAGTAGATCGACGTCCTCGGCGATCGAGCCGCCCGAGATCCAGTCGCGCGATCGCTGGGTGAAGTCGCCGGTCAGAGCCGGCTCGTGGTCGGGGATGTACGCGATGCTCGATCCATCCGCCTCGATCCGGTAGCCGACGGTGGGGCCCGGATGGACGATGAGGCTCGCGGTGAGCTGCGCGTCTCCGATCCTCCACTGAGTCTTGGGCAGCTCGTGGAAGACCACCTTCGCGGGCGTGTCCATCAGGTCGATCGGGAAGAGCGGCGGCGAAAACGAGCGCCTGATGCGCTCCTTCAGGGTCAGGACCGGAGAGCGCGGGCCCCAGAGGTCGATCGTCGTCTCCGGATCGAAGAGCGGGGCGAAGAACCGAAGTCCCTCGAGGTGGTCGAGGTGCAGGTGCGTGAGCAGGAGGTTCAACTGTTTCACGCCGCGCTCGACCAGCTCGTTGCCGAGCTCGCGGATCCCGGTCCCCGCGTCGAGCACGAAGGTGGTGCCGTCGTCGAGCGAGATCTCGATGCACGACGTGTTCCCGCCGCAGCGGACCGTCAGCGGGCCCGGCGTCGCCACCGAGCCGCGGCAGCCCCAGATCCTCACGCGCATGACGTGACCAAACCTACTCCCGCCAGAAGATTCCGACGATCCCGACGAACTCGTCCGCCTCCGCGAAGAGCGGGAACGCCGTGATCGCGATCTGCCGGTCGACACCGTCCCGGCTCAGGACCCACAGCTGCTCGTGGGCGGCGCGTCGCTCCTCGAGCGCGATCCTGGTCGGCCGCTTCTCCTCGGTCAGCGGCGAGTGGTTCCGGGTGCGCGGCGTGAAGCTCGCGGAGAACTCCTCCATCGGCATCTCGCCGATCTCGGCGAACGGGCGGCCCACGACCTCCTCGGCGGCCTCGTTGAAGAAGACGAGCGTGCCCTCGGCGTCGGCGATCAGCGTCGGCGTCGCGAGATTCGACGCCAGCTCGCGCGCGAGGATCAGGACGAGATGCTTCGACCGTGCCGTGGCCACCGGAGAAGACTATGCAGGACGGAGCCCACGATTCGATCGGTAGGTTCTCCTTCGGAAAGCGACCAGGGAGCCTGCCATGCGCCTCGAGGGAATCCACCACGTCACTGCGATCACCGGCGACGCGCCGGGCAACGTCGACTTCTACGTGCGCGTGCTCGGCCTGCGCCTGGTCAAGAAGACGGTCAACCAGGACGACCCGACCGTCTACCACCTGTTCTACGCGGACGAGCGCGGATCCGCCGGCGCGGACATCACGTTCTTCGAGTACCCGGGCGCGCGGCGAGGGCGCGCGGGTGTGGGCATGGTTCATCGCGTCGTCTTCAGGGTCGGGTCCGAGGAGGCGCTCGACTTTTGGGCGGAGCGCCTCGCCAAGGAGGGCGTCTCCGTCTCGCGCGCCGACGGGAGCCTGACGTTCACCGACCCCGAGGGGCTCGGCCTGGAGCTTGCAGTGGTCGAGACCGACGACGAGCCGCTGACCGCGGAGAGCCCGGAGATCCCGGCCCAGCACCGCATCCAGGGCTTCGACCGCGTGCGCGCGCTGACCCGCGACCCCGAGGCGAGCCGCCGGTTCCTGGAGGAGTCGCTCGGCTTCACGAAGAGCGGCGAGGCCGGCTTCGAGGCGCGCGGCGAGCAGCGCGGCGGGCGCTACGAGTACGACACGACGGAGCAGGCGGGAATCCCCGGCGCGGGCACCGTCCATCACGTCGCCTGGGCCTCGTCGCCCGAGGAGCACGAGGCCTGGCGCCAGCGCGCGATCGAAGGCGGTGCGCGGCCGACGCCCGTGATCGACCGCTTCTACTTCAAGTCGATCTACTTCCGCGAGCCGAGCGGCGTCCTGTTCGAGATCGCGACGATCGGCCCCGGCTTCACGACCGACGAGCCGCTCGAGACCCTCGGGGAGCGCCTCTCGCTCCCGCCGGACTTCGAGCACCTGCGCGAGCAGGTCGAGCCCGTGCTCACGCCGATCACCAATCCGCGCGACAGCTGGGCGCCGCACTGAGCCTCGAGTCGAGAACCCGCCCGGCCGCGGGAGAGCCGGACGGCGCGCTCGTCCTCTTCCACGGGCGCGGAACCGACGAGAACGATCTCTTCCCGCTCCTCGACGCGCTCGACCCGGAGCGGCGCCTGCACGGCGTCACTCCGCGGGGGCCGCTCTCGCTGCCGCCGGGCGGACGGCACTGGTACGTCCTCGGCGAGCTCGGCTACCCGCCCCCGGACACGTTCCTGCCCTCGTTCCGCGAGGCGTCCGGCTTTCTCGACGGGCTCGCGGCCGAGACCGGGATCCCGCCCGAGCGAACCGTGCTCGGCGGCTTCTCGCAGGGCTCGATGATGAGCTACGCGCTCGGTCTCGGCGCGGGACGTCCCAGGCCCGCGGGCCTGATCGCGCTGAGCGGGTTCTTCCCCCGGGTCGAGGGGCTCGAGTACGACCTCGACCCGCCGCTACCGCCGATCGCGATCGGCCACGGGACGCTCGATCCGATCATCGGAGTCGAGTGGGGCCGACAGGCGAAGGAGCTGCTGGAAGGCGCGGGCGCGGACGTCCTCTACCGCGAGTACCCGCTCCCGCACACGGTCGACCCGTCGTTCCTGGCCGAGCTCAGGCGCTGGCTGGAGCGCGCGGTTCCGCCGGCTAGTTCGCGGTCGGCAACGTGAGCGGCGCGTCTTCGGGGTGCCTGTGCAGACCGCGCGCGATTGGCTCCCTCCGCGTCTTCACCAGTGCGCTAGGCGGCGGGAGCGTGATGTCGAAGGTCGCGCTGGTCAGGCGCTGGTGGCACCCGGAGTTGTTCGGGTAGCACGAGCCGTTCGCGCCCGAGTCCGGAGCCTTGGCGAGCGAGAAGACCGGGTGCGCCTTGCCGTCGCCCGTGAACGAGGTCGAGATGTAGTCGCCGACCATGTAGCCCTGGTTCGTGTTCGCGATCCACGGCACCTTCATCGGGCCGCCGATCTTGTATCCCGGCGTCCAGGTCGCCCCGCCGTCGAGCGACGACGTGAAGCCGACGGTCATGTCGCACGTGCTCGTGCTGCAGTTGGCGACCGGGAAGTAGTAGTAGCGCGACCGCGAGGTGGGTCGAGCTCCCGGACGGTGTTCTTGTCGACCGCGATGCCCGGGATGAAGTGGTCGACGGTGCTGTTCGATCGGGTCGATCGGAATCCGCGTCACGGCCGACCAGGTGAGGCCGTCCATCGACGTGCTGTAGACGATGTCGTTCGAGCTGCAGCCGGTGCGGAACCGGCAGTCCTGCCAGGCGACGTAGACCTTGCCGTCCCCGGCGACCTCGGCGGACGGCAGCGAGAACGTCCGGATGTTCGCCGCGACGCCGTGCTCGCTGACGTCGGCGACGAGCGTGCAGTCGCCCCAGGATGTCCCGCCGTTCGTCGACCGGAACGAGCTTCTCCGCGCCGCCGTTGTTCGAGTACGGCACGACCACGTTGCCGTTCGGCTGGACGACCGGCTGGCCGCCGAGACCGGAGGAGCAGCCCGGCGCGAGAGCACCGGGCCCCACGTGACACCGCCGTCGGTCGACGTGACCATGCTCATGTCGTTGCCGGCGCTGTTGTCGTCGAACTCGACGTAGCAGTTGCCGTAGTGCGGGCTCTGCGCCCACGTGTCGCACGTGATCCAGGTCTTGTCCCAGAAGCTCTCCGGGCGAGTGCCCGGCGTCACCGGATTCGACCAGGTCAGGCCGCCGTCGGTCGAGCGGTTGACGAGCAGGATGTGGCCGTTCCCGCCGGCGTCGATCCCGAGGCCGAGCGCGAGCCAGACGTTGTCCTGCGGGTCGTAGGCGATCGACGGGTCACTGATCCGCGGCCACGGGCCGCCCGAGTTGATCGTCGTCCCGGGCAGGCCGCCGGTCGTCCACGTACGGCCTCCGTTCTGCGAGGTCGAGAAGACGAGGTTGCTCGAGCCGCCGCCGCTGAACCACCGGCCGGATTGCGTCAGCGCGACGATCGTCTGCCCGAACGCGAACGAGTCGGGCTCGACCTGCGTCTTGTGCTGGTGCCCGCTTCCTCCGTCCGTGTACGGGTCGTCGCTGATCGGCGTCGGGAGCACACTGCCGGCGGAGACGGTCGCGACGACGAGCAAGCCGAGCGCCGCCACTGCGACGGCGGTCCAGACAGATCTCGCCCTACGCGCTCTCTCCCCCACGATGCCCCCGATGTTAATCAGCTTCGGCGGTCGTTTCTACGGGGACAGGAGGAAGCTCGAGGTCGGGCACCAGGTTGTGCTTCGTGAATCGGATGCGGTCTTTGCGCACCGGCACGCGCGGCCCCGGCTGCGTGACGTCGAACCGCGCGCTGTACATGCGCTCGTCGAACGTTGTACCCGTCTTGGCCTTGGCGACAGCGAAGATCGGGAACGCGAAGTTGCCGCCGGCGAACGACGTCGACATGTAGTCGCCGACCATCACGCCCTGGTTCGTGCTCGCGATCCAGCTCAGGCTGACCGGCCCGGCCACCCTGCGCGGCTGTGTCCACGTCGCCCCGCCGTCGGTGGACGAGACGAAGCCGACGGTCAGCTGGCACGTGCTCGTGTTGCACGAGGCGACCGGGTAGTAGTAGTAGCCGAGCGCGAGGTGAGCACTGCTGCCGGAGGTGTTCTTGTCGACCGCGATCCCGGGAATGAAGTGGTCGACGCCGCTGTTGGTCGGATCGATCGGGATCCGCACCTTGGTCGTCCACGCGACGCCGTCCGTCGAGGTCGACATGGCGATGTCGTTCGACGTGCACCCGCTGCGGAAGCTGCAGTCCTGCCAGACGACGTAGACCTTGCCATCGGCGTCGACCTCGGCCGAGGGAAGCGGCGACGTGCGCAGGTTGCCGGCCACCCCGTGCTCGACTGACACTCGCGACCGCGACTGACGACAGCCACGTGTTGCCACCGTCCTCGGAGCGGAACGCGCGAATCCCCGCACCGCCCTCGTATGGGACGACGA
Organism: uncultured Actinomycetes bacterium; assembly: GCA_963742635.1. Taxonomy (GTDB): domain Bacteria; phylum Actinomycetota; class Thermoleophilia; order Gaiellales; family Gaiellaceae; genus VAXT01. The sequence goes on along the minus strand of CAVUMW010000015.1, from coordinate 97,863 downwards.
CGGTGCCGTCCGACTGCACGACCGGCTGGCCGCCGATACCGCTGCCGCCCGCGAACTTCGGCGCGCCCCAGGTCAGGCCGCCGTCGGTCGACGTGCTCATCGTCAGCCGCGAGTCGTCCCACTCCTGGTAGCAGTTGCCGTAGTACGGGCTCTGCGCCCACGTGTCGCAGGTGATCCAGTTCTTGTCGTAGAAGGACCCGCTCGAGAGCGACGTCGTGACCGGGTTCTGCCAGGTGAGCCCGCCGTCGGTCGAGCGGCTCGTCAGCACGGCGGCGCCCGACACGGAGTCGTCGATCGCGAGCGTCGAGATCATCCAGACGTCGTCTTGGGGGTCGTACGCGACGGCGGGGTCGCTGATGCGCGCCCACGGGCCCGCCGGAGTCGCGTAGATCGTCGTCGCGGGCAGCATGCCCGTCGTCCACGTCCGGCCCGCGTTCGTCGTCGTCGCCCAGCCGATGTTGCTCGAGCCGCCGTCGAAGAAGCGGCCGGTCTGGAACGTGGCCACGACCGTGTTGCCCCAGCCGAACGAATCGGGCTCGAGCTGCGTCCGGTGCTGGCTCTCCGGGTTCTGGTAGGGGTCGGAGCTGATCGGCGTCGCGACGACGCTGCCCGCGTAGACGCTGGCGGCAACGGCGAGGCCCCCCACGAGCACGACCAGGGCGACCGACGCGACCCTTCTTCGCTTTCCCCTCCCCACGAGCTCCCTGATCGTACGCCTTTCGGCGGAGTTCGGCTAGCGCCTGGTGGCGAGCACGAGCGGGGCCCTCGTTGACACGCGTCCGTGGAACCTGATCCGGTCGCGTCGCACCGGGATCGGCTTCCCGGTCTGCGGGATCGTGACGTCGAATCGCGCACTCGCCGCGCGCTCGTTGAACAGGCCGCTCACCGGCGGCTTGGCGATTGCGAAGACCGGGAATGCCAGCGGCCCGCCCGCGAACGAGGTCGAGATGTAATCCCCGACCATCGGCCCCTGGTCGGTCTGCGCGATCCAGGCCATCCGGAACGGCCCGGCGACCTTGCGCGGCGACGTCCACGTGGCACCGCCGTCGGTCGAGGAGACGAAGCCGACGGTCAGGTCGCAGTTGCTCGCGTTGCACGTGGCGACCGGGTAGTAGTAGTACGCGAGGGCGAGCCGAGCCGTATTGCCCGCGGTCGAGCGGTCGACGGCGATGCCCGGGATGAAGTGGTCGGCGCCGCTATCTGTCGGGTCGATCGGAATCCGCGTGATCGGGCCCCAGGTGAATGGATCCGTGGCCGTGCTCATCACGATGTCGTTCGAGCTGCAGTTCATGCGAAAGCGGCAGTCCTGCCAGACGACGTAGACGCGGCCTTCGGCATCGACCTCGGCCGACGGGAGCGCCGAAGTGCGCAGATTCCCGGCCACCGCGTGCTCCTGCACGAGGCTGATCGAGATCGGCCTGGTCCAATTGAGGCCGCCGTCGGTCGAGTGGAAGACCTTGATCTCGTTCCCCGTCGTGTACGGCACGACCACGGTCCCGTCCGGCTGCGCGACCGGCTGGCCGCCGAGGCCGGACGGAAGGCCCCCAGGTGAGACCGCAGGACTCCACGTGAGGCCGCCGTCAGTCGAAGTGCTCATCAGGATGCGGTTCCCGAGCCCGTTGTCGTCCCACTCCTGGTAGCAGTTGCCGTAGTGCGGGCTCAGCGGCCATGTGTCGCAGGTGATCCAGTTCTTGTCGTAGAAGCCCGGATCGAAGGCGGTCGTGACCGGTGCTTGCCAGGTCAGTCCTCCGTCGATCGACCGGCTCGTCAAGATCCCACTGGGGGAGCCGAACGGCGTCAACCCCATGCCGAACGTCAGGGTCGAGATCATCCAGACGTCGTGGAGCGGGTCGTACGCGACGGAGGGATCGCTGATGCGCGACCACGGGCCGGGCGGAGTTGCGAAGACCGTCGTCTCCGGCAGCATGCCCGTTGTCCATGTGCGGCCCGCGTTCGTCGTCGTCGCCCACCCGATGTTGCTCGAGCCGCCGCCGACGTTGAACCGTCCGGTCTGGAAGGTGGCGACGACCGTGTTTTCGTAGCCGAACGAGTCGGGCTCGACCTGGGTGCGGTGCTGGCTCTCCGGGTTCTGGTAGGGGTCGGAGCTGATCGGGGTCGCGACCACGCTTCCGCCCGCTGCGGCCGCGGCGGTCACGAGCGCGACCACCATGCCTGCGAGTACCGCCTTTGGCCAGCTCTCCCTCACGACGCCTGATCGTATTCCCGGTATCCGATTTCGCAAAGAGCGTGTACATTCGAGGCCCGGTGGCGAAGCGGGTCCTTGAGCGCGATCAGCACGGGCTTCGAGCGGACGAGGACCTCGAAGACCTGAAGCGGACGCTGCGGGAACGGGCCGCTGCGATCGCGGTCCGCGAGCGTGAGCTCGAGCAGGTGGAGCGGAAGCTCGTCCTCCGTGAGCGGCGTCTTGGACGGCGGCTCCGGGCTCTGCGCGCCGAACGCAGCTGGTTCACGCCGGTGAAGAACCGGCGCGCCGATCCCGGCGAGGTCGAGCGGGTCGAGCGGATGCGGGCCGACCTGGCGCGGCGCGAGCAAGAGCTGGCCGCGCGCGAGGCGGACGCGAGCGGGAGAGACGACGAGCTTCACCGCGCGGAGTCCGAGCTCGAGCAGCGGCGCGAGCGCGCGGAGGCGGAGGAGCGGGACCGCCTCGAGCGCGAGTCGGCGGACATCAACGCGCGCCGGGCCGAGCTCGAGCAGCGCCTCTCGGAGCTCGACCGTCGGGACCGTCAGCTCGCCGAGTCGGAGCAGGAGCTTTCGGAGCGGGCACGCGAGGTCGACCTGCGCGAGATCGCGGTGGCCACGCTGGCGGAGCGCGAGGTGGCAGCCGACGCTGCAGCCGAGCTGGCCGGCGAGCGCGAGCGCCTCCTGGAGGAGCGGGAGCGGCAGATCGCCGAGCGCGAGGCGTCGCTCTCCGCGCAACAGGCCGAGGTCGAGGAGCGAGAGCGCAAGGCAAGGCGCAAGCGGGAGCCTGCTCCCGAGAAGAGCCCGGAAGATCCCGTCTACGTCGAGACGGCGCTGTCGGCCCGGGAGACCGACCTCGAGAAGCGGGCGGCGGCGATCGAAGAAGTCGAGCAGCGGATCGCCGAGCGCGAGGCGGCGCTCGAGGAACGCGCGACCACGCTCACGGAGATCGAACAGACGCTTACACGGCTCCAGGCGAACGTCGAGCAGGAGCAGCAGGCCACAGCCGAGACGATGCGGACGATCGAGTCGCGCGAGGCAGGCCCTCGCCAACGCGGAGGCCGACCTCGAGTCGCGCTCGGCTGCGGTCGCGGAGCAAGAGCGGCAAGCCGAAGCCGCCAGGAAGGAAAGCGCGGACGAGGCTGAGCGCCTGCGCCGCGCGAGCGACGAGCTCGCCGCCCGGGAGCGCGCGCTTTCGGATGCGCGCGTCGAGACCGGCGGACAGAAGGAGCCCGAGCCGTCGCCGGCCCAGTCCGGCTTCCTCGCGGGCCTCGAGGCGATGGCGTCGGCGAGCGACGAGCGCCGATCCCGCCGCGACCGGCGCTGACCAAAACAGACATGTCCCAGTGCCTGGCACCGGGACATGTCCCGTCCGAACAGGGCTAGCGCGCGCGGCGGCGCAGGGGCTCGATCTGGAGCCCGCTCCGCTCGCCGACGTGCTCGACCTGGAGCGTCGTGTGCTCGAGCCCGAACTCCTCGGCGAGAAGCTGCTCGAGCTCGCGCCGTCGCAGGTGGCAATCGTCGCCGCGCCGCACGAGGACGTGAGCCGAGAGCGTGGGAAAGCCGGATGTGATCGTCCAGATGTGCAGGTCGTGCACCTCGACGACGCCCTCGACCGCGGCCATGCGCCGACCGACCTCGTCAGCGTCGACTCCTGCCGGAGTCGCCTCGAGCAGGATCGACACCGAGTCGCGCACGATCGACCACGAGCTGCCCAGGATCAGCACGCCGATCGCCATCCCCGCCACCGGGTCCGCCCGCTCCCAGCCGGTCGTGAGCACGATGAGCGCCGCAACCGCGACTCCGACCGAGCCTGCGAGATCCGCGAAGACGTGCCGGAGCGCGGCCCGCACGTTGAGGTTGTCGCCCGCGCGCGAGAGAATGCCCGCCGCGACCGCGTTGACGGCGAGCCCGATGAGCGCGACCGCGAGCATCCAGCCGCCGAGGATCTCCCGGGGGCTGTCGAGCCGCTGTACCGCCTCGATGAAGACCCAGATCGCGATCACCGCGAGCGCGACCCCGTTCGCGAGCGCCGCCAGGATCTCCGCGCGCCGGTAGCCGAAGCTCCGCTCGGGGGTCGCCGGCCGCCCGGCCAGCCACGCGGCGACGAGAGCGAGGACGAGCGCCGCCGAGTCCCCGAGCATGTGTCCCGCGTCGGCGAGCAGGGCGAGGCTGCCGGTGAGCCAGCCTCCGACGATCTCGCACACGGTGTAGGCGCCCGTGAGCACCAGGACGATGCCGAGCGCGCGCCGACTCTGGGCGCGATATCCGTGCTCGTGTCCGTGATCGCTCATTGCGGCGGCTCGATCGCGGGGCCGCTGTCGAAGTCGCTGTATCGGTGCAGCATGAAGTGCGCGGGGGCCGTCATCTCGGCTTCGGCGACGCGGCCCGAGGGCTCCACCGTCAGCCGGAACCACGCGGGGACCGGTTTGAGCCCGTACGCGGCGAGCTGCACGTCGCCGTTCGGCAGCCGCCGCACGATGCGTGGATTCTTCGCGTCGTACCACATCAGGAGCTCACGGGCCGCGAGCCCGGGGAACGGGCCCTCCTGCCACTGGCCGCCCTGGTAGTCCCATCTCTTGCGTCCGATGATCACGGAGCGGAAGCCGCTGTTCGTTCGCAGGCTGAGCCGGTCGGGCGCCTGGACCGCAAGGCGCGTGAACACGACACCGCCGCCCGAGCTGAGCCGTTCGGTGAACCGGTACGAGCGCAGGGCGCCCATCGTCCGCCGCGCGCGGTCGAACTCGGATTGGCCCGAGGCGGGCAGCGATGCCGGCAGCCGAAACGAAACGGGCGCCGAGCCGGCGCTGACCGTCACGCGCCTCGGCCGTCCCTGGAGCACAGCGGCCTGTGCCCGGGTACAGCCCGTCCCGCAGGACTCGGTCGGGACGTCACGGCCGTCGACTGAGACTCGAACCGCATCGCTCCCCACGGGTGTGTCGCCGCGGACAGCCGCGACTTCCACCGGGCCGCCCGGCTGAGCCGCAAGCCCGACGAGCAGGTCCCGCTGATGCCTGGCCAGCGCAAGCGTGTCCTTCTGCAGCCCGATCGGCAGGTCGAACGTGTCCGAAACCGACGACGAGGGAGTCGAGGTGCTCGACGCCGACGGCCCGCCGTTGTCCGTCACGAACGCGGCGACCACCGCCGCCCCGAGCCCGAGCGCGATGATCCCGCCGAAGACGACGATCCAGAGCGTGCGGCTCCTCATCCCCGTAGCTTGCAGGAAAGGGCTAGCTTCCTCGCACATGGGCGAGTCGCCCTATCTCCGCGAGATCCGCGGGCTCGACCCGATGGCCGACCACTCGCGGATTGTCTACCTCGACACGTGCTTCGAGTTCCCGTGGGACACGACGCGGTCGCTCGAGCTGGCGCTGTTCCGGACGTTCGCAGTGCCGTCGGTCGCCGAGCTCCTCGACCGCACCGGCGAGTTCGGCCGGGCGGCCCAGAAGCGGTACGACGACACGGACCTGATCCTGTCGACGATCGTCGAGGCGGGTTACGACAGCGACATGGGCAAGCGGGCGATCCGGCAGATGAACCGAATCCACGCGCGCTTCGAGATCGCGAACGAGGACTTCCTGTACGTGCTCTCGTCGTTCGTGTTCGAGCCGATTCGCTGGAACTCGCGCTTCGGCTGGCGTCCGCTGATCGAGACGGAGAAGCTCGCGACGTTCGAGTTCTGGCGCGAGGTCGGGCGTCGCATGGCGATCCGGGACGTTCCGGACGGCTACGCGGAGCTCGAGCGGTTCAACGAGGAGTACGAGCGCGAGCGCTTCCGGCGCACCGAGGCCACCGAGCGCGTGGGGCGCGCGACGCGGGACATGTTCCTCGCCTGGTTCCCCGGGCTGCCGAGGCGGTTCGGCTCGCAGGCGATCTATGCGCTGATGGACGACCCGCTCCTCGACGCGTTCGGGTTCCCGCACCCGACGGCGGCGTTGCGGGCGGCGGTCGAGAGGTCGTTGCGTGCCCGCGGACGCGTCCTGGCGCGGCTGCCCGCGCGCCGGCACCCGCGCCACCGGACGCGTCGGCGGACGAGAACGTACGGGCGCGACTGGCAGCTCGAGGAGCTCGGCCCGGGCGCTGGGGCCCGTTAGATGTACACGCGTCTTGCCAAGGTGTCCCTGGCCTCCTCCCCACGACGAGCCTAGTGACGAACAGCGCACGTGTGCGTCACGAGACCGAGCGAGAACCGCAACGAAACCGCGGAGGCTACGATCCGACGCGTGACCACGGAACCGCTCCAGGCGCTCCTCGAGCAAGCGTTCCCGGACGCCACGGAGCTTGCAGTCCTCGACCGCACAGGCGGCGGCGACCACTTTCAGGTGACGGTGGCGACCCCGCAGTTCGCAGGGCTCTCCCTCCTCGACCAGCACCGTCTGGTCTACGACGCGCTCGCCGCGCCGCTCGCAGACGGCTCGATCCACGAGCTCCGGATCAAGACGAAAGGAACGACATGACCCTCCGAGATCAGATCAGCGACATCATCGAGACCGAGCCGGTGACCCTCTTCATGAAAGGAACGCCGAGCTTTGTCGCGTGCGGCAACTCGCAGCGCGCCCTCTCCGCGCTACGGACGGCAGGCGCGCCCGTCACCGCCGTCGACATCCTCCCCGATCCGCGCTTCCGCCAGGAGCTCTCGAACCTGTCCGGGTGGCCGACGATCCCCCAGGTCTTCGTCAAGGGCGAGCTCGTCGGCGGTGCGGACATCGTCGAGGAGCTGGCCGCGACCGGCGCCCTCGAACAGAAGCTCACCGACGCGCTCGGCGAGAGCTACCGCGAAGACCTGGACCGAGCGCGTGATCGCACTCGACGCAGTGTGAGCTGGCGCGTCGCCGGCACGTACGTCGAGTCCTGCAATTGCGACGCCCCGTGCCCGTGTAGGCGCATCGACGGTGTCCCGGGAGGACGGTCGACGCACGGGATCTGCGAAGGAGCCCTGTGCTGGCAGATCGTCGAGGGCGAAGCCGACAGCCTCGACCTCTCGGGCCTCCGAGTCGTGCTGGCGACGCGCTACAGCGACGACGAGGAGGGCTCCCCGTGGAGCTGGATCCTCTTTCTCGACGAGCGGGGCACCGCGGAGCAGCACCGGGCGCTCGAGGAGATCTGGACGGGCCGCGCGGCCGGCGAGCAGCTGGAGCACTTCCCATGGGCGTGGAAGCCGAGCCACCTTCTCGGCGTCCAACCGGCGAAGATCGAGCTCGACCACACGCCCCACCGCCAATGGTTCAGGGTCCGCGACGTGGTCACCGTCCGCGTCTCCGGTCCCTACGAAGGCGCCGAGACCATCACCTGCGTGATCCCGGGCCACGAACAGCCGGGCCAGGAGATCGTCGCCGGCGAGCTCAGCGTCGACGACGCGCTGCTCCGCTTCGAGTACGCGGGCGTCTGCGGGTTCGCCGCGGACTTCGACTACACGGGCTGAAGGCGAACCCTTACCGAATTTTCAGAGATCGCAAACGGCCTGCTCATGCGCGCGAGTTTGACTTGAGCGCACAGGACGACGGCTATCTCCCCCTCCCTCAGCCTCGCTCCCACAGAGCCCGCCCTCCGAGGCGGGCTTTGTCTTGAAAAGGAACGCTCAGGTGAGGGATGGACCGGGTTTTGCGGACGGTCGATGTTGCCACCAACGCAATCATCGGTGCGGCCTTCCGTACCGATCGTCCATGGAGGTCTGCACCGATGCAGAAGCTCTACAACTGGCTCTCCCGTGAAGACGGGCAGACGATGGCCGAGTACGGCGTCGTCCTGGCTGTCATCACGATCGCGGTCTTCGGCGCCCTTGCCCTGCTCTCGGGCAACATCGTCAACGCGCTGACCCGCGTCGCCGGCTACATCACCTAGTAGTCAGCAGTGACCTCACGGCGTGGCTTGGATCGCCTGATTCCGAGCCACGCCGTTCTTTTTTTGGCGTACCCCAGATCACCATCCAGGGGGATAAAACCGGAGGTTTGGGCGCCGATGACAGGGGAGTCCAACCGAGACGCGTCCGTCCGCGTCGATTCGACCATGGAGGTCTGCTCCGATGCAGAAGCTCTACAACTGGCTCACCCGTGAAGACGGGCAGACGATGGCCGAGTACGGCGTCGTCCTGGCTGTCATCACGATCGCGGTCTTCGGCGCGCTTGCCCTACTCTCGGGCAACATCGTCAACGCCATGACTCGCGTCGCCGGCTACATCACGTAGTCGAGCTCGAAGGTGTGAGGCGTGGCTTGGAATCAATGATTCCGGGCCACGCCGTTCCACTTCGGCGTACCCCATATCACCACGCAGAGGGATGTCCCGCGCTGCCGATCCAGCCGATGACACGGGAGTCCAACCAGACGCGTCCGTCGGCGTCGCTTCGTCCATGGAGGTCTGCTCCGATGCAGAAGCTCTACAACTGGCTCACCCGTGAAGACGGGCAGACGATGGCCGAGTACGCCGTCGTGCTCGCCGTCATCACGATCGCGGTCTTCGGCGCGCTTGCCCTGCTCTCGGGCAACATCGTCAACGCGCTGACCCGCGTCGCCGGCTACATCACCTAGTAGTCAGGCCCGGCAAGACCTGGCGGCGTGGCTTGGAACGTCTGTTCCGAGCCGCGCCGCTTCTCTTTTCACTTTCGCGGGGGATGACGCTCGACCCGTTCCTGGCCGATGACAGGACTGGCCAACCCGGCGCTCGTGAGGCGCCGAATCGTCCAGGAGGTCTGCACCCATGCGGAAGCTCTACAACCGGCTCGCCCGTGAAGACGGGCAGACGATGGCCGAGTACGGCGTCGTCCTCACGGTCATCACGCTCGCGTCCTGCACAGCGCTCCTCTACCTCTCGACCAGCATCATGAAGAGGGTCCTGACGATCGCGGGCTTCATCCACTAGCCGGCACCGCTTTGCGGTACGCGGATCACACCACAAGGGGATCTGCGTGCCGCTGCGAGCGGCCGATGGTCCAACCATGCGGAACAGCGAGCTCCACCTCGAAAGCGGCCCCACGATGACGGAGTACGCGAGGACGCTCTCGGTCCTCACGATCTTCTGCCTCTCGGCATTCGCCCTCGTCGCAGCCGCCAGCACGGGCGCCCTGACGCGCTTCGCCGGCTACCTCACCTGATCGGGGGATACTCGGCGCCGCCGAGTTCACCGATATTGCGTAGCGACAGGTAACCAAAGGCGCTGGCGGCCCACGCCGACCATCACCGGAGGGTCCAGCCGTGCTCCGACTGAGACGACATCGAGCTCCCGAACAGCCAGACTTCCTCGACCTCGGCGACGGCAAGTCGCCGGAGCGCAGGCGAGCGGATGCCAGGCGAGCGCATTACGAGCACCAGCGCCGACTTCTCGAAGTCAAGAACGTCGAGCAGTTGATCTCGTCGATTCAGCTCGAGAAGTCCGCTCCTTAAGAATCTCCTGAGAGACCATGGACGCACGCATGGGCGAGCCGTAGGCTCGTCACATGCGTCGCGTCCTGGCCCCCGGCACAGGCAGCCCTCAACTGGGCTGACGGTGATCGGGCTCGCGCCGGAGCAGCTGTCGTCGGGACCTCGCGTCGCGACCGGCTGATCGGGACCTCTCGCGCGGATGAGCTCTACGGTCTTGGCGGCAATGACCAGCTCGCCGGGCGCGGCGCCACTGACTTGATCGACGGAGGGCCGGGCCCGCCACCGGTTCTCCGGCGCGTTCTCGGCTAGACGACCCAGGTGTCGCCGGCGTGGATGAGCGACTCGAGGTCGCCTGCTCCGCGCTCGGCCGTCGCCGTCTCCAGCTGCCCGGACATCAGCTCGTCGTAGACCGGGCGCTCGACGTCCCGGAAGATCCCGATCGGCGTCGGGCCATGCGGGGTGTGCGAGATCCGCGACAGGGCGAACGCAAGTGACCCGACCTCCTGGTGCTCGTCGTGCACGAGCAGGCCGCCTTCGTCCGCAGGCACCAGCTCGCACGAGCCGTCGGACCGCAGCTTCACGCCGCGCTCGTTCTCGGCTCCGAAGCGGATCGGCTCGCCGTGGACGAGGCGGATCTGGTTCTCCGTCTGCTCCTTGACCGCGTCGAAGGCGCCGTCGTTGTAGACGTTGCAGTTCTGGTAGATCTCGACGAGCGCGGACCCCTTGTGGCTCGCGGCGCGGCGCAGCACCTCGGTCAGGTGCTTTTTGTCCGTGTCGATCGAGCGGGCGACGAAGGTCCCCTCCGCCCCGAGCGCGATCGAGACCGGGTTGAACGGGTAGTCGAGCGAGCCCATCGGCGTCGACTTGTTGCGCGTCCCGAGCGGCGAGGTCGGCGAGTACTGCCCCTTCGTCAGCCCGTAGATCTGGTTGTTGAAGAGCAGGATCTTCACGTTCACGTTCCGGCGCAGCGCGTGGATCAGGTGGTTGCCGCCGATCGAGAGCGCGTCACCGTCGCCGGTAACGACCCAGACGGACAGGTCCGGACGCGACGTGGAGAGGCCGGTCGCGATCGCCGGCGCCCGCCCGTGGATCGAGTGCATCCCGTACGTCTGCATGTAGTACGGGAAGCGCGCGGCGCAGCCGATCCCGGAGATGAAGACGATCTTCTCCCGCGGCAGGCCGAGCTCGGGCATGAACGACTGCACCGCCGCGAGGATCGCGTAGTCCCCGCAACCCGGGCACCAGCGCACCTCCTGGTCGGACTTGAAGTCCTTCGCGGTCAGCTGGACCAGCTTCCCGTTCGCGCCGTTCTCGCTCACTGCGACTCCTCGTCCTCGTCATGGGGGTTGGGCAGGATCAGCTCCTCACCCTCCTCGGGCTCGATGAAGTCCCCTGGTCGCTTCGTGCCGAGTGCGAGGTCGTCGGGCTCACGGGAACTCCCTCGGAGCTTTGCGAGGAACTTGTCGAGCATCAGAGCATCGCCTCCATCGCGTCGGCGAGCTCGTCGGAGCGGAACGGCAGGCCGCGCACGCGGTTGAAGCCGACCGCGTCGACGAGGAACTCGGCGCGTACGAGCTTGAGCAACTGGCCGAGGTTCATCTCCGGCACGAGCACACGGTCGTAGCTCCGGAGCACCTCGCCGAGATTGCGCGGGAAGGGGTTCAGATGCGTCAGGTGCGCGTGCGCGACCTCCTTGCCGTCGCGCCGCAGCCGCCGCGCCGCCGACTGGATCGGACCGTACGTCCCGCCCCAGCCGAGCACGAGGAGCGACGCCCCGTCGGGATCGTCGATCTCGAGCTCCGGAATGTCCGCGGCAATCCCCGCCACCTTCTGCGCGCGCAGCCGAACCATGTGGTCGTGGTTGTCCGGGTCGTAGGACACGTTGCCGGTCACGTCCTCCTTCTCGAGCCCGCCGATCCGGTGCTCGAGCCCGGGCGTCCCGGGAATCGCCCAGTCGCGGGCGAGCGTCTCCGGGTTGCGCTGGTAGGGCATGAACGAGCCGTCGACGTTCGGCTGGTCGGCGAACTCGATCGAGATGTCCGGCAGCGAGTCGACGTCAGGGAGCAGCCACGGCTCCGAGCCGTTGGCGAGGTACGCGTCCGAGAGCACGAAGACGGGCGTCCGGTACTTGAGGGCGATTCGCGCCCCCTCGATCGCCGCGTGGAAGCAACCGCCGGGCGTCGAGGCGGCCACGACCGGCACCGGCGCCTCCGCGTTACGCCCGAACATGACCGCGAGCAGGTCGGCCTGCTCCGGCTTCGTCGGCATTCCGGTCGAGGGCCCCGCGCGCTGGACGTCCAGGATGACGAGCGGGAGCTCGAGCGTCACCGCGAGCCCGATCGTCTCCTGCTTGAGGATCACGCCCGGCCCACTCGAGGTGCAGACGCCGAGCGCCCCGCCGAAGCTCGCGCCCAGCGCAGCGCCGGCGGCCGCGATCTCGTCCTCGGCCTGAAAGGTGCGAACGCCGAAGTTCTTGTGCCGTGCGAGATCGTGGAGGATGTCCGAGGCCGGCGTGATCGGATACGCGCTCAGGAAGAGGGGCAGCTTCGACTGGACGCTGGCGGCGACGAGGCCCAACGCGAGCGCCTGGTTCCCGGTGATGTTCCGGTACGTCCCGGGCGGCAACGGCGCCGGCGCGACTTCGTAGTGGACGGCGAAGCTCTCGCTCGTCTCTCCGAATGCGTAGCCGGCGTTGAACGCGCGCGTGTTCGCCTCGGCGATCTCCGGCCGCTTGGCGAACTTCTTCGCGATGAACTCGATCGTCCCCTCGGTCGGGCGCGTATAGAGCCACGACATGAGCCCGAGCGCGAACATGTTCTTCGAGCGCTCCGCCTCGCGATTCGTGAGCCCGGTGCCCTTGACCGCCTCCAGGGTCAGCGACGTGAGCGGCACCTCGTGGACGCGGTACTCGTCGAGCGATCCGTCCTCGAGCGGGTTCGCCGTGTAGCCCGCCTTCTGCAGGTTGCGGTCGCTGAACGCGTCGCTGTTGACGATCAACGTCCCGCCCGCGGGCAGGTCCTTCAGGTTCTTGCGCAGCGCGGCCGGGTTCATCGCGACGAGGACGTGCGGCGCGTCTCCCGGCGTGAGGATGTCGTGGTCGGCGTAGTGGATCTGGAAGCCCGAGACGCCCGGCAGAGAGCCTGCCGGCGCACGGATCTCGGCGGGAAAATCGGGCAGCGTCGAGAGGTCGTTGCCGAAGAGCGCGGTCTCGCTCGTGAAGCGCCCCCCGGTTAGCTGCATGCCGTCGCCGGAGTCGCCGGCGAACCGGATGATCACGTCCTGCAGCTGCTCGATGGGCTTGGCCATCGCCTCTGTGGGAGGTATAGCAGCCTCGTTCGGGCCGTCGCAGGCTGAGAGCTCAGGGCGTGCTGACGCGCACGACAGTCAAGCCCCAGGCCCGTCCCGAAGCGAACAGCTCGTCGGGATCGACGTCGTCGCGCCAGGCGATGAAGTGCGACTCGGGCTCATCCTCGGTCGACCCGTAGACGGCGAGCCGCTGCTTCGACCGCGGCTCGGTGCCTTGGCGCTCTAGCTCGTCGCGCCTGCGCTCGGCCTCCTCGGCTGCGGGGCCCTCGGCATACCCCTTCGCCATCAGGACGCTTCGGCGAGGAGCGCCTCGAGGTCGAGCGGGATGCTCACCATCGCCACGCCCTTGCCGTCGGGGGCCATCGGCCACTCCCCGCGGGGCCGGTCGCGATACAGCTCGATCCCGTTGCCGTCGGGGTCGTTGAGGTAGATCGCCTCGCTCACGCCGTGATCGGAGGCGCCCGAGATCGGAACCCGATTGTCGACGAGCCTCTTGAGCGCATCCGCCAGGGCAGCGCGGGTCGGGTAGCGGACGGCCAAGTGGAAGAGCCCGGTCGTCCCGGGCGCAGGCGGTGAGCCGCCCTTCGACTCCCACGTGTTGAGCCCGATGTGGTGGTGGTACCCACCGGCGGACAGGAACGCGGCCTGATCGCCCATCCGCTGCATGAGGTCGAAGCCGAGCACGTCGCGGTAGAAGCCGATCGCGCGGTCAAGGTCTGCGACCTTCAGATGGACATGTCCGATGTCGACGCCGGGGTCGAGCTGGCTCATGCCGGAAACGGTACTACGGCTTCTTCGACTCGCCGCCTTCGCGCCGCTCGAACTCGAGCATCAGCCGGCGGAGCAACGCGTTCAGCTGCTCCTTTTCGGTCTTCGTCAGAGCCGCCGCGATCAACGCCTCGCGCTCGGCCTCGGTGCCCGTCGACTCGAGCCACTTGGTCCCTCCCGCCTTGGTCAACTCGATCAGCACGCCGCGGCGATCGTCCGGATCGGCATAGACGCCTCACCAGGCCGGCCTTCTCGAGCCGATCGAGGCGATTCGTCATGGCGCCGCTCGAGAGCTCGGAGTGCTTCGCGAGCTCACCCGCCGAGCGCCTGAACGGAGGGCCGGCGCGCCGGAGGGCCCCCAAGACGTCCCATTCCTCGAACGTCAGCCCATGTTCTGCAAGCACGTCGTTGAGGCTCCGCTTGAAGCGACGGGTGAGCCCGCTCATGCGGTCGACGATGCCCTCGACCGCGAAATCGAGATTCGGGATGTCCTGGAGCCAGGCCGTCTCCAGCCATTTGTCGATGTGGTCCCGTTGCTCGACCTTCTTCATGGTCACAGTCTCGATGAAAAAACTCTTGACGTCAAGCGACCTCGCCGCTACTTTCCCCTGATAGTTCGACATCAAGATACTTCACCTCGAAGGGAGCTGCCCGTGTATCCAGTCGACGTTCAGACGCAGATCTTGATCGCGAAAGAGCACGCGGACCGCCTGCGCGAACTGGCCCGGCCGCCCAGGGGCGTAGGGTTGAGGCGTGACCGTCGAGCGGACGATCAGGCCCCGCGGGCCCTACTCGCTCGCGCTGTCCGGCCGGCGCGCGTCTGATCCCACGCGACGGTTCGGCAACGGCGTCCTGACCTGCCTGCTCGCAGGCGGCGAGCGCGCCGGAGCTCGCCAGCTCTCCGACGGAGCGCTCGTCTTGCACGCCGAGACCGACGCCGGCATCGAGCAACTGCGCTTCGTCCTCGGCGCCGACGACGACCACAGCGCGTTTCTCGAGCGCTTCCGCGACGACGACCTGCTCGCCGGCCCGATCCGCCACCTGCGCGGCCTGCGCCCGATCCGGACGGCGACCGTCACACATGCGCTCCTGCGGGCGATCGTCAGCCAGCTGATCACCTCGCGCGAGGCCCGCTCGATCGAGTGGCGGCTCCTGCACGCGACAACGGATCGCGTCGACAGGCTCGTCGCGCCCCCTCTGCCTCGTCACTTCGCCGGCCTTGCTCCGGCTCAGCTCCAGCGGTTCGGCCTACCCGCACGGAAGGCGACCGCGCTCGTCCGCATCTGCCGCACGTTCGACCCGGAGCGCCTCAGGCGCCTGCCCGCGGACGCAGCCGCCGCGAGGCTCGAGCGCGAGCGCGGGATCGGCCCGTACTCGGTCGGTTTCGTCTGGACGCAGGGGCTCGGCCGCTACGACCGTGGGATCGTCGGCGACCTCGGGCTGCTCAAGATCTGCTCCGCGATCGAGGGCCGCTGGGTCGAGCCGGAGGACACCGCGCGGATCCTCGGGCGCTACGGGGAGTGGGCGGGCCTCGCCTGCGTCTACCTGATGGCCGGCGCGGCGCGCGGCATGGTGCCGTTGAAGCTGAGCCCGCCCGAGGTCAGGCGCGAACGCATCAAAGCGCGGTACGCCGCCTAAACTCACGAACATGGCTGTGGACGCCCGGCGCATCGCAATCCTCGGCGGCGGGAAGATCGGCGAGTCCCTGCTCGCGGGCCTGCTCAGCTCGGGATGGCGGAAGCCGGAGGAGATCGTCGTCACGGGCCGCCGCCAGGAGCGAATCGACGAGCTCGGCGAGCGTTACGGCGTCGAGACGACGCTCGCGAACGCGGATGCGGTCAGCGGCGCGTCCTTCATCGTGATCGCTGTCAAGCCGCAGGACTTCGACACGCTGCTCGGCGAGATCGGCGGGCTGCTCACCCCGGAGCAGACCGTGCTCTCGGTCGCAGCGGCAGTTCCGACGGCGCAGATCGAGCGGCACCTGGCCGACGGTGTGCCCGTCCTGCGTGCGATGCCGAACACGCCGGCCACCGTCCACGAGGGCGTCGCGGGACTCTGCGCCGGCGCACATGCGGGCGACGACCACCTCGCGATGGCCGACGAGGTGCTGAGTCACGTCGGCCGCGTCGTCCAGATCGCGGAGCCGTACATGGATGCCGTCACGGCCGTCTCGGGCTCGGGGCCCGCGTATTTCGCGCTCCTCGCCGAGGCGATGATCGAGGCCGGGATCCTGCTCGGGCTCTCGCGGGAGGTTTCGACCCAGCTCGTCATCCAGACGATGTTCGGGACCGCGAAGCTGCTGCGCGACGAGGAGATGCACCCGGTCGAGCTGCGGGAGATGGTCACGTCGCCGGGCGGCACGACGATTCGCGCGATCCGCGAGCTCGAGCGTGCCGGCGTCCGCGCCGCGTTCCTGAACGCAATCCAGGCAGCCATGGAGCGCTCGAAAGAGCTGGCCGAGGGCGACGCCTGACCAACATCCGCGTCTTCGAGACCGGTCACGAGGCACAGCGCGCCGCCGCCGAGCTCCTCGTCACCGCAGCACGGGCAGGCGAGCACCTCGCGCTCTCGGGCGGGGACGCGCCCGGCCCCGCGTTCGAGCACGCCGCCGAGCTCGAGCCGGACTGGAGCGCCGCGCGACTCTGGTGGGGCGACGAACGGTGCGTGCCACCGGACGACGAGCGCTCGAACTACTTGCTGGCGAAGCGGACGCTCCTCGATCGGCTGGAGCAGCAACCCTCCGAGATCCATCGCGTCCGCGGCGAGCTCGGCGGCGCAGCGGCCGCGGCGGAGTACGACGACGAGCTCGAGGGCGTGCGCCTCGGGCTCGCGCTTCAGGGCATCGGGCCGGACGGCCACACGGCGTCGCTCTTTCCGAGCTCACCGGCGCTGGAGGAGCGCGAACGGCGCGCGATTGCGACTCCGCACGAGGACGTCGAGCGCGTGACGATGACGCTGCCTGTGCTCTCCGGCGCAGCGCAGGTCGTCTACCTGGTGCTCGGTGAGGCGAAAGCGGAGGCGGTGAAACGCGCCTTCGCCGATGCCCCCGATCCCGCCATTCCCGCGAGTCTGCTGCGTTCAGAGCGAGGCGAGACGATCGTCCTTCTCGACCGCCCAGCCGCCGCCAGGCTTGACAACAGCGCCTGAATCCCTATATGTAGGATCTATATGACCGTGGCGCCGACCACCACATCCAACGACGTCTTCACGATCGAGCGCGCCGAACAGCTCAAGGCGCTCGGCCATCCGCTCCGCCTTCGTGTGCTCGAGATGCTCGGCGACGAGGGCGGCCAGAGCCTGACCAACCGCGAGCTGGCCCAGAAGCTCGACGTCGATCCCGGCCACCTGCACTTCCACGTCAAGATGCTCCTCCGAGCCGGCCTGATCGAGCGCGCCGAGGGCGGCAGGGGGCGCGAGAAGCCCTACCGCGCGGTCGCCAGCACCGTTCGCGTCGGCCCCGAGCTGCTCGGGTCACGCCTGACCGGCGACCTCCAGGCGGCGATGCTGAACGAGGTCCAGGCCGGGTTCGCGAAGCGCGACAAGGCTCAGTTCAGGAGCGCTCAGGTGACGGGCCGGGTCACGCCCGAGCAGGCGATCGAGATGATCACCGAGCTCGTCGAGCGGGCGCAGGAACTGGAAGACCCGTCCGTCGACCCGATCGTGATCACCGCGTTCATGCACCCGCCGACGTCGCGGGGAGAAGCGAAGAGCTGAGCTCGACGGCGAGGCCGCGACGCGCGGCGAGCGCCTGGAGAACGAGCACGGTGTCGGCGACGGGGATGTCCTCGAGGTACTCCTCGCGCGTCTCGAAGGAGTCGAGGACGCTCTCGACGGCGTGCGTGTAGCCGACGACGTCCTCGGCCGCGAGAAACGCAAGCGCATCGGCGACGTCGTGCGGGAACTCGTCGCTCACGCGGATGGCGTCCGCGTGGATGACCGCGTCGTGGTTCCGGCCGAGGACGAGGAGCGCGAGCGCGGCCGCGTAGCGCCCGATCGGGGACTCCGATTCGGCAGCGCCGAGCTCGAGCGCCCAGCGCGCAGCCGCTTCTGCCTGTCCCCAGTCCTCGGCGAGAACGAGAGCCTTCATCGCGCCGATCGGCCGACCCCAGCTACCAGGCGGGGCGTCGTCGATGCTCTCCCGGTATCGCGTGGCAGCGCGGTGCAACCAGTCGGATGCCTCGTCACGGCGTCCGGCCATCAGCAGGGCCAGGCCCGCCCCGCCCGCCGCGTTGCCCATGCGGGTCAGCTGGCGCTGGCGAGCATCAGGATCCTCGGGCAACCGAGCCTCGCCGTCCGCGTAGCGACACGCCTCACGCTCGACATGCTCATTCCAGTCGGCCACCTGCCGGAAGATAACCTCCCTTTGTGGGCGAGCCGGTGACCCAGTTCCACCTCGACCGGCGCGATTCGGTGGCGCTCGTGACGATGGACGATGGGACGCGCGCCGGCCGGCCGAACATTCTCGGCCGCGGCGCGCTCGAGTCGCTCGCACGCCTCCTGCCAGAACTCGAAGAGAGCCGCTTCACGGCCCTCGTGATCACGGGTAAGCCTGGAAGCTTCTGCGGCGGCGCCGACCTCGACGAGTTCCCCCGCATCGAGACCCGCGAGCAGGCGATCGATGGGAGCCGCGCCGGGCACGACCTCTTCGCGCGCATCCGCAAGCTTCCGTACCCGACCGTCGCCGCGATCAACGGCGGCGTCCTCGGCGGAGGCGTCGAGCTCGCTTTGCACTGCGACTACCGCGTGATCGCCGACGAGGTCCGCCACGTCGCGTCGCCCGAATGCCTGCTGGGGTTCGTCCCGGCCTGGGGCGCGACGCAACTCGCGCCGCGGCTGATCGGGCCCGAGGCGACCGTGAAGCTGATCGTCACGAACCCGATGCGCCAGAACAAGATGCTGAGCGCGGAGCAGGCACACGAGCTCGGTCTCGTCGATCGCGTGATCGAGCTGGAGCGACTGATCGACGAGGCGATCACGATCGCGCTCGAGCAGCCGGCCCGCGACCCGGCCGATCTCTCGTCGACGAGCGAGCTCGTCGCGCGAGCGCGCAGCCACCTGGACGACTCTCTGCACGGAGCGGCACCGGCGCCGTACCGGGCGCTCGACCTGATCGAGGGCGCGCAGGCCTGGAGCGTCGACGAGGGCTACCGGGCCGAGGAGGAAGCGCTCGCCGACCTGCTCTTCACGCCGCAGGCGAAGGCGTCGCTCTACGCGTTCGACCTGGTCGAGCGTCGTGCGCGCCGAGGCGCCGGTCGTCCCTCCGCCGAGCCGCGCACCGTGGCGAAGATCGGGATTGCGGGCGCCGGGTTGATGGCCGCCCAGCTCGCGACGCTCTTCCTGCGTAGGTTGCGCATGCCGGTCGTCCTGCGCGACCTCGACGAGTCGATCGTCGAGCGCGCGCTCGAGACGATCCGTGACGAGCTCGCAGGCGCCGCCGCCCGGGGACGGCTCGACCACGAGCAAGCCCTGTCGCTCGCCGCGCAGGCGACCGGCACGACGTCGTACGACGGGTTCGAGCAGTGCGATTTCGTGATCGAGGCCGTCTTCGAGGAGCTCGACGTGAAGCGCCAGGTGTTCGGCGAGCTGGAAGGAGTCGTCCCGGACAGCTGCGTGCTGGCGACGAACACGTCCGCCCTCTCGGTGACCGCGATGGGCGAGAACCTCGAGCACCCGGAACGCCTGCTCGGCATGCACTTCTTCAACCCGGTCGCCCTGATGCCGCTCGTCGAGCTCGTCCGCACACCCGAGACGGACGACACCGCGGTGGCGACGGCGTGGGCGGTCGCGGACAAGCTCCGCAAGCGGCCGGTGCTCGTCCACGACGCTCCCGGCTTCGTCGTCAACCGGCTGCTGACCCGGATGATGCTCGTCGTTCTCGAATCCGTCGAGCGGGGCAGCTCGGTCGAAGAAGCGGACGAGGGCGTCCTCATGCTCGGCCTCCCGATGGCGCCGTCCGTGCTGCTGCAGATGGTCGGCGAGCAGGTCGCGACCCATGTTCGCGAGACGCTCCAGGCCGCGTTCCCGGACCGGTTCGCGATCAACGCGGACGGGCCGGTCCGAAGCGCCGAAGAGATCCGCGACGCCGTGCTCGAGGCACTCGCGCATGAGGTCGGCCACCTACTCGAGGAAGGCGTCGTCGCCTCACCGAAGGACGTCGACGCGGCCCTCCTCCTCGGCGCCGGCTTCCCGTTCTTCATGGGCGGCCTAACCCCGTACCTGCATGAACACGGCTATTCCTTCGAGCTAAGCCCTAGGGCCTAAAACCAACCTCGGAGACCAACACCATCCGCCGCCGGAGCCGGGCTCTGCCCGGCGGGAGGCACACAACCACGAGAACCCTGTGAGTCACACATGCCAAGTGGCGGCTCCTGACACGCGTGATCAACCGAGCCGCCAGCAAGGAGAGGGCGCACGGGGGAACCAGGGGTTCCCCCGTGAAAGCGAGCGTTAGCGAGACGGTCCATCGGGTATGCTTCGAGTTGCGACGCTCAGTGGGGACTCAGAGCGCGCCCTCTCTAATTTCTGAGGCATCGCGGCCTTCGCGCCGCATACATGCAGGAAACGACAGAGCAGCTATCAGCAACTCCTGCGGTCGACGATCTCGTCGTGAGCGCACGAACGGCCGGCGACTGGGCCGGTGAGCCCCTGCTCCACAGCGACGAGGACCCGGCTCAGGTGCTCGAGCCCGGAACGGCCCGCCGTAATGCGCTCGACGAGGCGCTGGCCGAGATCGAAGCCGGCAACAAGGAGCCGTCCTCGCAGTGGAAGGTGCGCTTCGCGCTCATGCTCGGCCTCGAGCGCGTGCTGTCCGAGAAGCCTCCGCACCTCGCGTCCGGCACCGAGCTGCGCCGCCATCAGGTGGACGCGCTCGCCGGGATGCTTACGGAGCTGATCGCCGCCAACCAGCGTCAGGCCGAGGAGCCGCTGAACGGCAACGGGAGCGCGAACGGCCACATAGAGCCGGGCGACCTCGAGGAGGAGGACGCGGACTTCGGCGTCATCGACGAGGAGCCGCTTCCCGAGGAGCTGTCGCCGGCCGAGGACCCCGGCGCCATTCGCCGCTACCGCTTCCGGCACCCGACCGCGTCCGGCAAGACGATCGCCGCCGCCGGGTTCGTCGAGGCGGCCCGGACGATGGGCGTCCTGATCCTCACCCACAGGCGCCTCCTCGTCTCCCAGTTCAACCGCGAGCTCGCAGCCGAGGGCTACGGCGACCGGCTGACCCCGATCGTCGAGCAGGGACAGACCTCGTCCCAACCGGCTCCGATCACGGTCCAGACGTACGCCTGGTTCGCGCGGCACCACGACAGCGTCAGCCGCGACACGTACCAGCTCGTGATCGCCGACGAGGCGCACACCGCGCTCGGCGAGAAGACGAGCCTCGCGATCCGCAGCTTCCCCGATCCGATCTACATCGGGATGACGGCGACCGAGCAGCTGATCGCGAAGCAGGTCTCGGACGTCTTCCCCGCCTCGGTCGACGATCTTCCGCTGCAGGATGCGGCCCGGCGCGGCCTGATCGCGCCGCTGCGCAACCTCCGCGTGCCTCCGGCAGCTGCGATCCACTCCGTCCCGATCGTGGGCGGCGACTTCGAGGAGCGCGCACTCGCAGCCGTCCTCGACCACACGGCTCTGAACCAGGCCGCCGCCAGCCTCTACCGCGATCGCTTCGATTCGACGCCCGGCATCGTCTACGCGGCCGGGGTCGACCACGCGTACAACCTCGCGCAGGAGTTCCGCGCCGCGGGTCTCAAGGCGGAGGCGGTCAGCGGTCGGACGCCTCCGGTCAAGCTCGCCGAGATCCTCGCCGCGTACGAGCGTGGCGAGATCGACATCCTGATCAACGCGATGCTGCTCGCGGAGGGCTGGAACTCTCCGCGCGCGACCGTCGTCATGCATCTCGCGCCGACGGCGAGCCGCCGCGTCTACCAGCAGCGGATCGGCCGGATCATGCGCATGCACCCGCGCAAGGAGGCCGGGATCGTCGTCGACTTCGTGAACAAGGGCGCGACGCACAACGACCGCGTGATCTCCCTGCACAGCTTGCTCGGCGCCGACTTCTACCGTGAGGGTGCACGCGTCACGCCCGCGCCGCGCCGCCGCCCGAACCGTCGCGCGCGACGCAAGCTCTCGCCCGCACCATGGCTCGTGCCGGTCACGCCGGATGTCCGCCGCCGCCTCGCAGTCATCCAGCGCGAGTGGCAGCGAATCGACCCGCGTTACCTGGACGAGGACGAGCAGCGCTACTGGGCGTCGATTGCAGGCCGCCAGGTGCGCTTCGAGGAGCGCGCGGACTTCGTGAAGAAGCTCTCCGACGGCAAGGCGAGCAAGGCATGCCTCGAGCAGTTCCTGGCCACGGCCGCCGCGGAGAACCCGAATCGCAGGCTGCGCATGATGGCGCTTTCGGACCGGGTCTCGATGACCGTCGAGCGCGCGGACTTCGACGACCTCGTCACGCTCGTCATCCAGGGCGCGACGTGGGACAAGGACCGCGTTCAGGGTGCCCGCATCCTGTTGCGGGCGATCGGCGAGGGGAAGGCGGACGCGCCCGAGCAGATCCTGGCCCGCTGGACGTGGAAGCTCGCCCGTGCGACGCGCAAGGCGCAGGACCGGCGGGTCAGCGCCGAGTTCCCGGAGGCGAAGCGGCTGCTGGGCGCGCTCGCGAACTCCCGCGGGCATCGCCACGAGGAGAACGCTGCGAAGCTCGTCAACGCGGCGCTCGAGCTGCCGATCGGCGTCGGCGTCGCCCTCCTCGCTTCGGCTGACGGCTACACGCCGCGCGCGACGAAGCTGATCGAGGGTGCGCGCGAGAAGATCGGGACGCTCTCCGAGGTCGCGTACGCGCTCGCGGAGAACCTCCCGCCGCCCAAGGCGCACACGGGCAGACGCAGGCGCAGGAGGCGCAAGAAGAAGGGCGGTCAGCAGACGGGCGAGGCTCAGGCTGCGCAGCAGGGTCAGGACGGCGCTCAGCCGAAGAAGCGGCGCAGGCGGCGCAAGCCAGCGCAGGTAGACAAGGCAGAGCCTGCTCCGGATCGGGAACCGGAGCCCGCACGGGCAGCCGAAGCGTCGTAATTCCCGCTTAACCACCTGCTCTCTACGCTTAGGGACGAATGCTCGTCCTGATCGGAATCGGCCTCGCAGCCGGGTTCATCACGGCCATCTCGCCCTGCGTCCTGCCCGTCCTGCCGATCGTTTTCGCGGGTGGAGCGACCGGTGGCCGCCGGAAGCCGTTCGCGATCATCGCCGGGCTCGTTCTCAGCTTTACGGCCTTCACGCTGTTCGGGGTCTGGCTCCTGCGGACGCTCGGCCTGCCGGAGGACCTCCTGCGCAACGTCGCGATCGCGCTCCTCTTCCTCGTCGCGGCAACGCTGCTCTTCCCGAAGGTCGAGGAGATCGTTCAGCGACCGTTGCTGCGCCTGTCGCGGCGGCCGAGCGGGGACCTCGGAGGTGGCCTCCTGCTGGGCGCGAGCCTCGGGCTCGTGTTCGTGCCGTGCGCAGGCCCGGTGCTGGCGGCGATCACGGTCGTCGGAGCGACGCAGGACGTCGGCTTCCGCGCGATCGTGCTCACGCTCGCCTACGCGATCGGCGCCGCCATCCCGATGCTGCTCGTCGCGGTCGGCGGCCGAGCCGGGATGACCGCGCTCAGACCGCACGCACATCGCATCCGGCAGGTGCTCGGCGTGGTCGTCGGACTGACGGCGCTCGCGATCGCGTTCAACGTCGACCGCCACTTCCAGACCGCGCTCCCCGGTTACACGCAGGCGCTCCAGAACAAGGTCGAGGAGAGCTCGAGCGCGCAGCGGCAGCTGCAGAAGCTACGCGGGAACACCCGTCAGGTCGCCGCGACGACCTCCCTCCGCGACTATGGCCGGGCGCCCCAGCTCACCGGGCTCACGAACTGGATCAACAGCAAGCCGCTGACGCTCAGGCAACTCCGCGGCAAGGTCGTCCTGATCGACTTCTGGACGTACTCGTGCATCAACTGCCTGCGCACTTTGCCGCACGTGAAGGCGTGGTACCAGACGTACCACGACAAGGGCCTCGTCGTGATCGGCGTGCACACGCCCGAGTTCGCGTTCGAGCACGTGCCGGGCAACGTCCGCGGCGCGGTGCGCCGGCTCGGGATCACGTACCCGGTGGCCCTCGACAACGACTACGGGACCTGGAACGCGTTCCAGAACCAGTACTGGCCGGCGAAGTACCTGATCGACCGGCGCGAACACCTCCGCTACTACCACTTCGGCGAAGGCTCCTACGACACGACAGAGGCGCGCATCCGAACGCTCCTGGGCGAGAACGCCGGGATGCTCCCGGTTGCGAACGAGCTCTCCGATCCGACGCCGAGGGGAATGATGACGCCCGAGTCGTACCTCGGCTACCAACGCCTCGCACGCTTCGCGCAGAAGACGGTCACGCCCGGCCGGTTCGCGACGTACCACCTCCCCGCCGGCGATCTCCACGAGAACGAGCTCGCCTACGGAGGGCGCTGGAAGGTCCAGGCCGAGCGGATCGTCGCGGGCCCCGGCGCCCAGCTTCGGCTCAGGTTCGTCGCCCGGAGCGTGCACCTCGTCCTCGGCGGCCACGGGTCGGTCGCGGTGAGCGTCGACGGGACGCCGGTCGGCGTCGTTCCGGTCCGCGGAAGCCGGCTGTACACGCTCGCACGGCTGCCGACGGCGCAGAGCAGGCTGCTCGAGCTCCACTTCAGCCCCGGCGTCGAGGCCTACGCGTTCACGTTCGGATAGACGTCATCAGCCGGCCGGGCCAAAAGGCTCCGGCCGGCTGATTCCGCCTTTGCGAACCTAGTTGACGTTCGCGCAGGTGATGTACTGGGTGAACGGGAACGAATACGGCGTGTCGTTCTGCGCCACGACTTCCCAACCGGCGTTGTTCGCGATGGGCTTCGAGATCCGGATGAAGATGCCCGACTGCGTGTCCCAGCCGCCGGCGAGCGCCCGCTTTCCTGCCGGGCACATCAGATCGAAACCGTTCGTCTCGCCCGGGCCGAGCGTGATCGTGCCGCTCTTCACGATCTCGTAGCCGCCGACGCCCGCATCGCCCTTAGGTCCCTGCGGACCGGCATGGATCTGGCCAGCCTTGAAGTCGGCGGCGAGCAGAGATCCGTCCTTGACCTTCAAGCTCGTGATCGCGTTCTTGGCGATCTTCTTGCCGCCGACGGCGTTCTTCCTGAGCTGGGATGCTCCGACCGAGTTCCTCGGCAAGACGAGCTTGCTCGCGGCCTGGCTGAGCGGCGTAGCGGCGAACACGGCGATGATGAGCGCCGTGATCGCGATGATCGTTGGGGTCTTCGAACCTGACATTTCGTTTTCTCCTTCGAATGGCTTTCGTCGAGGACTGTTCGTCCTGACGACAGTCGCATCGGAACGGGCGCGCGGGAATGCGGCCAGCCCGTGTTTGGAGGTGCGGCTGACCGCACCATGGGCTGTTCAGCCGCTCAGCGGTTACTGGTCGCGGGCGACGTCGTCGCCGTTCTCGCGCTCGCGGTCACGGAGGAACTGGGTGAGCTCGGCGGCGAGAGCGTCTCCCGAGGGCAGGTCCGCCTCCTCGGCGAGCGTGTCCGCACGCTGCTCGAGCTCTTCGATGTACGCGGCTGTGTCCGGATCGGACGCAACCGCCTCCGACACCTGCTCCGAGTAGTTCTCCGCGGCCTCGGCCAGCTCGGTCGTGTCGATCGGAGCCCCGAGCACGTCGGCGAGCCGTTCGCAGAGCGCGAGCGCCGCCTTCGGGCTCGGCGTCAGCGAGACGTAGTGCGGCACGGCGGCCCAGAGGCTCGCAGAAGGCAGCTCGGCCTCGCGGCACGCGTCGTGGAGCACGCCGACGATTCCCGTCGGTCCCTCGTAGCGCGACGCCGATAGCCCGAGCCGCTCGACGAGCTCAGGGTCGCTCGCGCTCCCGGTCACCGGACAAGGCCTTGTGTGCGGCACGTCCGCGAGCAGCGAGCCGAGGCTGATGATCAGCTCGATCCGCAGCTCCTGCAGGAAGCCGACGATCAGCTCCGAGAACGTTCGCCAGCGCAGGTTTGGCTCGATCCCGAGCAGCAGCACGACGTCCCGGTCGAGGCCCGGCGGCCGCCCGTGGTAGAAGACCGTCGAAGGCCAGTCGATGCGTCGAGTGAGCCCGTCCTCGAGCGAAACGTGCGGCCTAGTCGCCTGGAAGTCGAAGAAGTTCTCCGGCTCGATCTCGGCGAAGCGCTTCGCGTTCCAGAGCTTGGCCAGGTAGCCGGTGGCGAGCGACGCGCCCTGGCCGCCGTCGTTCCAGCCCCGGAACGCGGCGATCAGAATAGGACGCTCGAGCTCGGGGCGGCTCGAGACGAGGAGCTCCTCGGACACTTCCCTGAGTGTAGTGCCCCGCCCAGCAATACATGTCGGCTCCTGACCCGCGATCACGCGGCGCCAGTGCCCACCCTCCTCCTCACCAAGGTCTGCGGACCTTGCCTCGTCGGAGTGCGGCCACTGGCTTGGTGCTCGCCACCCCGGAAGCTCGACGGCACTACTGGACGGGGCACTAGGTGTTCCCGGCCAGGAGAGAACGAGGTGGCCGGAAGAACAGCGCGGCCAGCGCGACAGTGCACGCCCAGACGGCCGCTGCGAGCGCCACGTGCGCGAGGACGAGCTCCCACGGCAGCTTCGTCCGCCACTGGAGCTCGCCGACGCCCATCTGCACGATCAGCAGCGCGAGCGTGAGGAGTGCGAACCGGAAGAGCTTCGGCGAACGGTCTCTGTACGCGGCCAGATAGCCGATCGAAAGCAGGAACGAGATCAGGAAGAAGCCGACGAAGACGCCGTGCACGTAGACGGTCGGCTGGAGCGAGCCGAAGCGGTCGATGTGCGCGCCCCCGCCGGAGTGCGGGCCGGCGGCGGTCGCGAAGGTGCCGCTGACGACGAGCGCGAAGCCGGCAGCCGTGAACAGGATCGCCAGGCGACGGAGCTCGAGTGGGACGATCGGCTCCGAACGCCCGTCGCGCAGGCCGACCGCCTCGACCGCGATCACGACCGCACCTGCGAGGAGCGCGATCGAGAGCAGGAGGTGCGTCATCACCACGGGCCAGCGAAGGTCGCTCGCCACGGCGAGGTAGCCGAGCGGCGCCTGCGCGAGCGCCCCGAGCAGCACTGCGAGCGCGAGCCTCCGCGACCAGACCGGCAGGCCCGGCGTCTTCCTGGCGGCGAGCCACGTCAGGAGCGTGACCGTGATCACCACGCCGCCGACGAGCCGGTTCCCGAACTCGACGAACGCGTGGACGTTCTTCTCGGGCAGCGGCGCCCCACGCTCGCAACCCGGCCAGTGGCTGCAGCCGAGACCCGAGTCGGTGAGCCGGACAGCGGCGCCCGTGCCGACGATCAGCCAGAGGAGGAACACGTTCGTCCACGCGACCTGGACGAAGCGCACGGGCGATATCTCGAAGCTGCGGATGCGGGCTGCGATCTCCATCTAGAGCGGCACGAGGAGGTCTGGATAGCCGTCGGCGCCGGCGAACGGGGTCGGGCGCGAGCCGAGGAAGAGCGGGCGGTCGGCCGCGTTCAGGAGCACCGGCATCATGTCCGGCCCGCGCAGGTGGCCGAGGATCCCGCGGGTGCAGTCGAGCTCGCCGAAGAGCTCGACGTCGTCGGCGCGGACGCCCGGGCCGTTGACGATGAAGGGCACGGGGTCGCCGGAGTGGATCACGTCCGGATAGGTCGGCGTCGCGTGGTCGCCGGTGACGCAAACGATCGCGCCGCCGGTCGGCAGGTCGCCGAGCTCCGCGTCGAGCGCCTCGATCGTGCTCTTCTTGCTCTGCGGGTCCTTCGTGTGGCCGGCCAGGTCGGTCGCCTTCAGATGCGAGAAGACGAATGTGTCGCCGTCGTCGAGCCGCTGGCGAGCCAGCTCCAGGCGGGCGCGCAGGTCGGCCGGTGCGTTGCCGGTCTCCGGAACGTGCCGTGGCTCCAGGCCGATCGTCCGAGCGAGGCCGAGCAGGAACTTCGAGTCGCCGAGGAAGCTGCCGTGCAGGCCGTGGCGCTCCCGGAAGCTCGGGTTCGACCGGCGCGTGCCCCACCACTTGAGCGTGATCACGTTCAGCGCCGGCAGCCCTGTCCGAGGCGCGGCGCTCGTTGACCGGATGGCTCTCCAGCAGCTCGATCGTCTCGCGCGTCCAGGACTCCGCGGCGCGGGCCGTGCTCTCCGCCTCGGGAACCTGCGCCTGCGGCCTGAGCACCGGGTGCCAGTCCTTGAAGAAGGCGTCCGAGTCGGTGACGCGGTCGTCCGCGCCGGGGAACACGCGCAGGATCGCCTCGCCGCGCTGCAGGTGCTCGAGCTCGAAGCGAAGACCGTCGATCTCGACCTCGTCGCAGGCGGTCACAAGCGCGACGCAGTCCTCCTCGTCCTCGCCGCCTTTGCGCGGCCGTCCGGTCAGCCACAGGCCGTCGTCGCGCCGTTCGGCCGGACGCAGCGCCGCGAAGGCGAACACGTGCCGCGGGTCGATCTCCTGCTCCGCGCCCGGTCGCCTCGAGCACCGCCCGGCCCGGGAACTCCTCAGGTGTGAAGCCGAGCATCGCCCAGTGCGCGAGCTCGCTCGCAGGCGCGCGCCCGGGGCCGAGGCTGAACATGAGCCCGCACGAGCCCTGCGCCGCCAATCGGTCGAGATTCGGCGTCTCGGCGATCTCGTTCGCGGTTCGTCCGCCGAGCGAGTCGTGCGCTCGGTCGGCGAGCCCGTCGAGGAGGACGACGAAGATCGGATACACGGCGGCGTGAGGCTACAGGCGCGCCGCGGCTCTCACGCGGGGCCAGGTTCCTGCCGAAGTAACAAGGAGAGGATGTCGACTTCTATAGCAGTTCTGCTATCATAGCAACTATGCGATGGAGTTCATCTTGAACCGCGAGCGATTCGTCGCCGAGGCCGACCAGGTCGGCATCGAGCGCAGCGCGGCGCTCTCGCTCTTCGAGCGGCTCTACGCGACGCCGGAGCGCGGCTCCGAGCTCTCCCGGAACGGCACTCCTCTCACCGATCAGACCCGGCTCTCGCGCACCGTCCAGGTGTTCGTCGCGCTCGGCGTCCTGCTCGTGATCGGAGCCCACGCGTGGTGGTCGACCAAGGGCTACCAGGCGATGGGCATCGGGATCGTCCTCGTCCTGACGCTGCTCTGGCAGGCCGGCTTCCTGTGGGCCGCCGAGTGGGCGAAGCGCGCCCGCTACGGTCTGCTCGAGTCCGGCTTCGCCGCGATCGTCGCCTTCTACACGCCGCTGACGATCTTCTCGGTCGAGAAGCTGGTCGGCGTCGACTTCGAGCACGGCAACTACCGGGACTTCTACCCGTGGATCTCGGGCGGCTGGGTCTTCATGGAGCTCGGGTCGATCGCCGTCGCCGCCGGCGCTCCTGTATCGCTACGGCGTCCGTTCCTGACGCTGCCGCTGACGCTGTTCACGGGTTTCCTGCTCATGGACGGGACCGTCCGGATTCTCGGTGACTTCGACGACGACACGCTGCTCAAGCGCGTCGTGCTCGTGGGCGGGATCGTCATCGGGCTCGTCGGGATCCTGCTCGACTACAAGGGCTGGCGCCGGTTCGCATTCTGGCCGCACGTCACCTCGATCTGGCTCGTCGCCTGGGGATTGCCCCTCTGCACCGACGAGAGGACGCTCTCGCTGTTCGTCGTCGCGGCCGTCGACCTGATCCTCGGCATCTGGCTCGCGCGGCTCGTCTATCTCGGCGCCGGGGGCATCATCGGCTGGATCGCGATCAGCATGAACGCGCACGGCGCGATGTTCCCGTTCATCCTCATGGCCGGCGGGATCCTGTTCATCGTCGCCGCGATCTGGCTCTCGAAGGCCGACAGCCCGTTGCGCCGCTGGCTCGACGAGCGCACGCTGCCCGCCCCGCAGCGAGACCTGGCGTACTAGACGGCGACGCGGTCGAGGTCGCGCAGGACGCGCGCCACGCCGGGCGGCACGAGCGGCTCCCACTCGCCCCCGGAGCGCATCGCGGCCCGCACGTCGGCCCCGGACAGCTGCTTCTCGGCGCCCTCGTCGAGAACCACGACCTCGTACCCGGCCGCGCACAGGCGCTCGTGCTTCTCGCCTCCCCACGCGGAAAAGAGGCGCAGGTACTGAGTAATTCCCTCCGGGACGTACGCGCCCCACAGGTCCGGCTCGTTGACGGGGAACGGGATCACGTGCACGCGCTCCGGGTCGAGCCCGAGGTCGCCGGCGGCCGCCTTCACCATCAGCAGGCGCTCGTCGTACGTGTACGGGTTCGACTCCGGCAGGTGCCGCGCCGGGTCGCTCGCCTCGGGAAGGATCCGCGCCGGGTCCGGGTTCGTGATCCCGACCCACAGCTCGTCAGACCGCTCGGCCGCCCCGCGCATGTACTCGAGGTGGCCGTTGTGGAACGGCTGGAAGCGTCCGTGGATCATCCCCCGCTTCATGGCGGACGGGAAAACTAGACGACGAGGACGCCCGAGCCCTCTTCGACCGTGCCGACGCGGCGCAGGAAGAGGCGCCTCGAGGTGAACTCGGCCTCGAGCACGGCGCCCTGCTCGGCCGGAAGCGCGACGAGCAGCCCGCCGGACGTCTGCGGGTCGTAGCCGAGCGCGACGAGCGTCTCGGGCACCTCGCGCAGCGTCAGGTGCCGGCCCGCGAAGTCGCGGTTGCGCGGATCGCCGCTCGTGCGGACGCCCTTGCGCGCGAGGTCGAGCGCACCGTCGATCGCCGGGAAGCGCTCCGACTCGAGCGTGATCTGGACGCCGCTCCGCTCGGCCATCTCATGGACGTGTCCGAAGAGGCCGAAGCCGGTCACATCGGTGACCGCGTTCACCTTGTGGGAGCGCAGC
Source organism: uncultured Actinomycetes bacterium (assembly GCA_963742635.1). GTDB lineage: Bacteria > Actinomycetota > Thermoleophilia > Gaiellales > Gaiellaceae > VAXT01. The sequence goes on along the minus strand of CAVUMW010000015.1, from coordinate 67,417 downwards.
ACATCGGCCGCGTTCTTGTTCAGCGTCTTCATCCAGCCGACCGCGCGCTCGAGCTGCTGGGTGCCGATCGCGCCCTGCTTGTGCCCCGACATGATCAGGCCGGTCCCGAGCGGCTTCGTCACGTAGACCGCGTCGCCCGGCTGGGCGGACGCCTTGGTCCAGATTCCGTCCGGGTGGACCGTGCCGACGACCGCGAGGCCGTACTTCGGCTCGTCGTCGCGAATCGTGTGCCCGCCGGCCAGGAGACCGCCGGCTGCGCGGACCTGCTCGTCGGCCGCAGCGAAGATCTGGCCCAGCATCTCGATCGGCAACTCCTCGGGGAAGGCGGCGATCGAGAGCGCGAGCAGCGGTGTGCCGCCCATCGCGAAGACGTCGTTCAACGCGTTCGTCGCCGCGATCGAGCCGTAGTCCGCCGGGTCGTCGACGATCGGCGGGAAGAAGTCGAGCGTGAAGATCAGCGCGCGCTCGTCGTCCAGCTTGTACACGGCCGCGTCGTCGGCCGGGGCCAGCCCGACGAGGAGGTTCTCGGCCTCGACCGGCACGAAGCCGGCCAGGAGCTGCTCGAGGCGGGCGGCCGGGTACTTCGCGGCACACCCTCCGCAGGAGGCGAGGTCTGTGAGCTTGACGTCAGCGGCGTTGAGATCCAACAGGGCTCCCCGGAACGGCGGACTGTAGCTGCAAGAACGCGCGGTCGCGGAGGGGCATTCCCCGAAGCCCGGCCGCGAAACCAGGGCTTTTCCGGATCCCGTCGAACGCGGTGGAAAGAAAAGCTCCTCCTCTCCCCTGACAGCGGCGACGGTCTCGAAAACGTCGCCGCTTTTTTTGGCCCAGGGCGCAGCAAACCGCCGACCCCACGCCTAGGAAGAGAGCACGCCTACCGCCCCGCAGAGAGGCTCAATGCCTCAGGGACCGTCCCACCAGCTGTCCGGCATCCACTCGCCGAACACCAACGCCAGCTGGCACGCCAGAATCACGAGGAAGATGAGCTTTGCGCGCAATGCGTTCACCTCCCTCCGTTAGAACCTGACGTCCTGGAGCGCGTCAGCCGCGTTGCGGTAGTGACGCGCCGCCAACCGGTCGTCGCCCCTGCGGGCGGCGAGGTCGCCGAGAGCGATCCAGGCGCGTGCGCGGTGGCTGGCAGATGAGAGCTGCTCGAAACTGTCGTCAGCGGCCTTGAACGCCTCCTCGGCGTCGTCGAGGCGCCCCTGTTCCATGAGCGCCCGGCCGAGGACGAGCTGCGAGGGACCGATCTCGTGGAGGAAGTCGACGCGCCCCTCGAGCAGCGACAACGCCTGGCGCGCGAACCGCTCCGCCTGCTCGAAGTCGTTCAGCTCGAGGTGGACGGCGGCGAGTGAGCCGGTCGCCTGTGCTGCCTCCTCTTTGCTGTCGGCGTCGAGCGCGGTCGAGTACGAGGACTTCAGGTACTCGATCGCCTGCTCGGGCTTGCCGAGCATGAGGTTGAGCCCGCCGAGGTTGTTCAGCAGGCCGGCGAGGTTCCGCTGGTCGTTCAGCTCCTCGTACAAGCTCTTCGCGCGCTCCGCGTAGTTGCGGGCGAGGACCCAGTGGCCCATGCGCTCCGCGACGAGCGACGCCTGGACGTAGACGTTGGCCATCGTCGGGCTGTCATCGAGCGACTGGGCGAGCTCGAGTGCGCGCTCGACGTCCTCGCGCGCGGCTTCGAGGTCGCGCTGGCGGCGGTAGCAGCGCGAGCGGTAGGCGAGGATGTTCGAACGGAGGAGATCGCAGGGCAGCTCGGATCCCTCGGCGACCGCGTACGCCTCGTTGAAGAGACCGACCGCGGTCGAGATGCTCGAAAGCTTGTAGCGGCAGACGCCGAGCCGGTAGAGAATCTCGGCGCGGTCGAGGTCCGAGAACGGCTCGTGCTCGGTGCACGGTCCTCGCGCGCGTGAGCAAGTCGAGCGCCTCGCGGACCTCGCCCTTGTGCATCCGCGCCCAGGCCTCGCCGGAGAGCAGACGGGCCTCGAGCTCGGCGGCGCCGGTCGCGGCCACAGCCGGGCGAACCTGCTCGAACTCGGCGACGGCCTCTTCGTAGCGGTGCGCCTCGACGAGCGCCTCGGCGCGGGTCAGCGTCGCCTCGACGCGGCCGCGCTCGTCGGTCGAGACGCCGTTCGCCAGATAGCCGGCGTCGACGCCCAGACGGCTCGCGAGCCAGGCGATCGTCTCGCCGGTCGGGCGCGTCTTGCCGCGCTCGATCTGGCTGACGTACTCCTTCGAGAACCGATCGCCGGCGAGCTCGCTCTGCGTCAGGCCCGCGGCGATGCGCAGCTGGCGCAGGCGCTCGCCGAGCCGAAGGGCTGCGGGACGCGCGGCCTGCGCGACGGACGTCGGGGGCGTGGATCGACTCAAGTGGCGGCTACTTCCACTGCACAGTCAAGCGCACGCTTCACCTTTCCGCAAGGACCTTCCTGGACAGATCCCCCAAAAGGGTGGTATTTACGGGGAAACCCGGGTCAAGTAGCCAAATGCAAAATCACTTGACTGAGCTACTTGACTTCCCGTCAGACCGTCTCTATTGTGAGTCCACCTTGCAGGGATGGCCATACGCCAGACCGTTCCTGCTAGGGGCGCGCCAGATGTGGCGACGTGAAGGCCCGGAGGCATTGGCTGGGCCGCAGAGCCAACAGCCTCCGGGCCGTCGCCTCTCAAGCGCGTAGGGGTGGTGGGTTTTCTCGCCGCTAAGGGATGAGCCCCCGGGGCCGCAGCCGGGGGCTCTCTCTTTTTTCGGGGAGCCGACCCCTATACGCAGGCTGCCGCGTAGAAGCGGAGATACTCGCCCATCCGACCTGACCAGCCGCTGTGGCCGCCGCCGTGGACGGCGAGTCGGACTCGCGTTCCGTGGTTGCGCAGCTCGCGAGCCAGTGTCGTATCGGCCTGGAGGAACGGATCTTCGCGACCTACATCGATCCAGACCTTGCCGGAGTAGAGCGGCCCGGTCTGTGCAAAGCGAAGGAGGTCGTGGCGGACGAAGTCCTCTTCGTCGTCGAATGCCCCGGCGGGCGTGTCGGCCCCCCGGAACCAAAGCGCGGCGGAGTGCGCGCCGACCGCGCAGAAGCGCCGCGGGGCGAGACGCGCGAGATCGAGCGCCCCGAAGCCGCCCATCGAGATGCCGCCGATCGCGACACGGGCACCGTCTGCGTCCGAGCGCGACAGCGCAGCCGGGATCGCTTCGCGAAGCACTGACGTTCCCCACTTCCCGTCGCGTCGGTCGTGCCAATAGCTGTGGTCACCGCCGTCGGCGAGCAGCACCACGGGTGCGCGTGGGCCGAGATCGCGGAGCGCGTCGAAGAGCGGCTGGCGCAGATTCGAATCCGGTGCTGAGCTGCGCCCATGCAAGAAGACGAGCAGCGGACGCCGACGTCTATCGCCTGCGGGAACGACCAGGATCTCGTGCAGGTCGCGGCCGACGAGCGCACTGTGCACCGTGAATCGGCGCACCGTCGCGCCACGCGTGCTCTCGTAACCGCGGCGCCAATCGCGCAGGGCGATCCAGCCCGCAGCGGCTGCGAGCACGATCAGCCCAAGGGCTACCCCCCGCCGCATGCGCCGGAGACGTCGGCGCCCGCGGCGTACAGGACCCCGGCGAGCGTCAGTGCGAGCAGCGACACGAGCGTCAGAGCGAGGCCCACCAGTGCGAACCGCCGCGACGCCCGGCTTGTGCGAAGAGACCAGACCGAAACGACGAGAGCAGCAATCGTCGCAAGCGCCCACGCGGCAACGATCGCTCCACTGAGTAACCCCCAGTGGTGCGCCCAGCGGAACGATGCCAAGAGCAGCGCGGCAGAAGTCAGCCCAAGGACTACGGCTGTCCTGCCACGCGCGAGGGGTTGTTCTCTCCCCACGTCGTGCCTCACCGCCGTGCCCTCGATTGCTCGATCTACAACGAGCGATGGCCCCATGAAGCTCCCTCTGCCGATTGCGGAGCCATCTTGCTTGCTCGTCCAAACCGGCGCTATGGACGCAAGATGGGCAATCAATGGAATCTTCCTCCGGCGTCCTTGCCGGTCCGTTTGAGGAGGGCGCGGCGGCTGAAGAGGCCCGCGATCGAGCTCAGATGTCGAGCGTGTCCGGGATGTCCGGCGTGTCCTCGAGCCCGGTCATCCAGCGGCGCCGCTGCGTGACGATCGCGGGGAAGTCGTCGTGGATCAGCCCGCCGACGCGGCGGCCGACGGTGCCGAGCAGGCCGATCGCGAGGAAGATCCACGCCTCGGGGCTCGCCTCGCGGTCGGGGTAGATCCCGCCGGCCTCCTGCGAGCGGCGGATCACGTCGGTCACGTAGTCGTGCACCTCGCGCATCTGCTTGCGGAGGAACTTCCGGATCACGGCGTCGTCGCTCGCCTCGGTGAGCGCCTGCACCCAGAGGTCCGCGCAGCGCACCTTCGGATCCTTCGCCTCGAAGTAGGCCTGCCCCATTGCGCCGACCCAGAGCCGCGGGTCCGGTTCGGCCTCGACGGCCGCGTCCCACAGGATCCGCAGGCGGCGCCACGACTCCTCGAGAACCGCGAGATAGAGGTCGCGCTTCGACGCGAAGTGGCGGTAGAGGACGGGCTCGGTGACTCCGGCCATGCGCGCGATCTGGGCGGTCGTCGTCCCTCGGTAGCTCCCGCCGGAGAAGATCCCGCAGGCGCAGTCGAGCACCGCAGCCTTGCGTTCCTCCGCAGGCAGCCGTGTGGCCATGGCTTACGCGCCCTCGAGCGCGGGGTGCGCTTCGGCTTCGGGTTCGGGGTGACTGACCTTGCGGACCGTGGTCACGGCGACGACGGCGCCGACGATCGCGATCCCGGCGGCGACGTGAAGCGCGTTGTGGTAGCCCTGGACGAACTGCGCCGGATAGTCCGGGCTCGTCTGCTCGACGCTGATCGACGCCGCGACGATCGCACCCATGAGCGCGATGCCGAGCGAGCCGCCCACCTGGCGCATGCTGTTCAGGACGGCCGAGCCGACCCCGGCCTTGTCCACCGGGACGGAGCCCATCGCGGCCGCCGTCGTCGGGGTCATCGCGAGCGACATGCCGAAGCCGCCGAGCACGAGCCCGGGGACGATGTCCCAGAAGCTCGAATCGACGCCCAGAGTCGAGAAGCTCAGCAGCGAACCGCTCAGCAGGACGAGCCCCGCGCCCATCAGCCAGCGCGAGCCGATCTTGTCCGAGAACCGGCCGGCGAGCGGGGCGACGAACACGATCAGGACTGTCAACGGCAGAAACGTGGCTCCGGTCTGGATCGGCGAATAACCGAGCACCTGTCCCAGGTAGAGCGAGTTGAAGAAGAAGACGCCGAACATGGCGAGCGCGACCAGCAGCATCGTCACGTTTGCGCCGGAGAAGGTGGAGTTCTTGAACAGCGAGAGGTCGAGCATCGGCACGCGCTGGCGGTGCTCGAGCACGACGAAGGTCACGAGCCCGACGGCCGCGACGGCGAAGCTGGCCAGGATCCGCCCGGATCCCCAGCCGTAGTTGTTCCCCTCGATCAGCGCGTACGTCAGCCCGAAGAGGCCGACCGCCGATGAGATGAGCCCGGGCAGATCGAGGCGCTGTTCCTTCGACTCGTCACGGGACTCGGTGATGAAGAGGCGGGAGACGACGATGCCCGCGATTCCGACCGGGACGTTGATGAAGAAGATCCAGCTCCAGTTGATCTGCTCGGTGAGGATGCCGCCGATCAGCGGGCCGATCGCGAGCGCCATCGCCGACACGCCGACCCAGATGCCGATCGCAGTCCCGCGCTGGCGCGGTGGGAAGGTGGCGACGATGATCGAAAGCGTCGCCGGGTTCATCAGCGCCGCTCCGACGCCCTGCACGACGCGTGCGCCGATCAGGAAGCCGGCGCCGGTCGCGAGGCCGCACGCGAGGGAGGAGGCCGTGAAGATCGCCAGGCCGACGATGAAGATCCGCCGGCGGCCGAGCATGTCGGCGAGCTTGCCGCCCGTGAGCATGAGCACGGCAAAGGTGAGCGCGTAACCGCTGACCACCCACTCGAGCTCGGACTGTGAGATGTGCAGGTCGCTCTGGATCGAGGACAGCGCCACGAAGACGACCGTGTTGTCGAGCATGATCATGAACAGCCCGAAGGCGACCGCCCCCAGCGTCCACCACTTGCGGTTCTCCTCTGCGAAGATGCGTGCTCGCACGTCCAGACCCCCTCCGGGTGGTTAGCGTCCACTAAGTTACCAGAACGATGGCGCAGGCAACGACGAAGTTCATCTGGGAGCCGGATGCGGCCACACTCGAGCGGGCGAACGTCGTCCGCCTCATGCGGAAGCACGGGTTCGAGAGCTACTGGGAGCTCGTCGCGCGCTCCCAGGACGACCCCGAATGGTTCTGGCCGGCGGCGATCGAGGACATGGGGCTCGAGTTCTCGCGGCCCTGGGACGCGGTCGTCGACCTCTCGCGCGGACCGGAGTGGGCGACCTGGTTCGTGGGCGGCAAGGTGAACATCGCGTGGAACTGCGTGCACCGTTGGGCCGAGCGCAGGCCGGATGCGGTCGCGTCGGTCGGGCTCGGTGAGGACGGCTCGCGCCGAGAGCAGACGTTCGCCGAGCTCTCGGACGAGGTGACGCGCCTGGCGGAGGCGCTCGTCCGGCTCGGTGTGCGCGAGGGCGACCGCGTGGCGATCTTCCTCCCGATGTCCCCCGAGGTGCCCGTGGCGTCGCATGCCTGCGCGCACATCGGAGCCGTGCAGGTGCCGATCTTCTCCGGCTTCGCCGCGCCCGCGGTCGCGCAGCGGCTGCAGGCCTCCGAGGCGAAGGTCGTGATCACGGCGCGGGCCTCGACGCGCCGCGGACGCGAGGTTCCGATGCTCGAGATCGTCGAGGAGGCGCGGCGCGAGGCCCCGAGCGTGGAGCACGTCGTCGTCGCGCCCTGGGACGAGCTCGTCGCCGAGTCGCCCGGCGAGCTGCCGGCCGCCGAGCTCGACTCCGAGGCGCCGTACCTGCTCACGTACACGTCCGGGACGACCGGCACGCCGAAGGGCGTCGTCCACGTCCAGGGCGGCTTCCTGGTCTCGATCGCGCGCGAGGTCTGCTACCAGGCCGACGCCGGCCCCGACGACCGGATCCACTTCGTCACCGACATGGGCTGGATCATGGGCCCGTGGACCGTCGTCGGCGGCCACGCGATGGGCTCGACGCTCGTCTTCGCCGAGGGCGCCCCGGACTGGCCGCAGGACCGCCTGTGGAAGCTGATCGAGTCGGAACGCGTGTCGGTGCTCGGGATCTCCCCCACGCTGACGCGCGCGCTGATCCCGCACGGCGAGCCGCAGACCGACCTCTCGTCGCTGCGCACGATCGTGACGACCGGTGAGCCGTGGAACCCCGGCCCCTACCGCTGGCTCTTCGAAGAGGTCGGCGGCGGGCGCTGCCCGATCATCAACTGCTCCGGCGGGACCGAGGTCGGCGCGTGCTTCCTGTCGCCGACGCCCGCGATCCCGATCAAGGCGTGCTCGCTCGGCGGGCCCGCGCTCGGAATGGCGATGGACGTCGTCGACTCGGACGGCAACTCCGTGCGCGGCGAGGTCGGCGAGCTCGTCTGCCGCAAGCCGTTCCCCGGGATGACGCGCGGCTTCTGGCGCGACCCGGAGCGGTACCTCGACACGTACTGGCGCCGCTTCCCCGGGATCTGGACGCACGGCGACTGGGCCTCGGTCGACGAGGACGGGTACTGGTTCCTGCACGGGCGCTCCGACGACACGCTGAACATCGCCGGCAAGCGGATCGGGCCCGCGGAGCTCGAGTCGGCCGCGGTCGGTCACCCTGCGGTGGCCGAGGCTGCGGCGATCGGCGTCCCGCACGACGTGAAGGGCGAGGTGGCGTGGATCTTCTGCGTCGTCACGCCCGGCACGCAGGCCGACGACGCGCTGGCGGCCGAGGTCGCAGCCGAGGTGGCAGGCGACCTCGGCAAGGCGTTCAAGCCGGATCGCGTGATCTTCGTGTCGGCGCTGCCGAAGACGCGCAGCGCGAAGATCGTCCGGCGCGCGGTTCGCGCCCAGGCGCTCGGCTCCGACCCGGGCGACCTCTCGTCCCTGGAGAACCCCGAATCACTGGAGGAGATCGCAAATGCCGTCTGATCGTGGAACAGCACTTGTCACCGGAGGCGGACGCGGGATCGGCGCGGACATCGCCCGCGAGCTGGCGCAGGACGGCTGGTCGGTCGTCGTCGCCGCTCGGAGCCGCGATCAGATCGACGAGGTCGCGGACGAGATCGGCGGCCGTGCGATCGAGCTCGACGTGTCCGACCGCGAGGCGGTCGAGCGCGCCGTGGCCGAGACGGGCGACGTCGAGCTGCTCGTGGCCAACGCCGGCGTCAGCGGTCCGGACGGCGCGACCTGGGAGGTCGATCCAGCCGACTGGTGGCACGTGCAGGAGATCAACGTCCTCGGCGTCCATCTGTGCTGCCGGACGGTGATCCCCGGGATGCTCGAGCGCGGCAGCGGCCGGATCGTGATCACCGGGAGCGGCGCCGCGTACCTCCCGGGCTCGAGCGGCACCGCCTACTCCACGAGCAAGGCGGCGGTCTGCCGCTACGGCGAGACGCTTGCGAACGAGCTGCGCGGGCGGATCCCGGTCTTCTTCTTCAGCCCGGGCCTCGTCAAGACGGCGATGACCGGCCACTGGGGAGACGATCTTCCCTGGACGCCGCCGGAGCTCGCGCCGCGGCTCGTGCGCGTGCTCGCCTCGGGCCGGGCGGACGCGCTCGCCGGGCGGTACATCCACGCCGAGCACGACGACATCGAGGATCTGATCGCCCGCGCGGACGAGATCGAGGCGAACGACCTGAACGCGATTCGCCTGCAGCGCTGACGGCGCGCTCCTCGGCTATGTTTTAGACTCATAGTCGAAAACCTATGCGACTCGCACTCGCTCAGATCAACACGACGGTCGGCGACCTCGACGGGAACCGGGAGCGGATCCTCGCGCGGCTCAACGAGGCGAGGGAAGCGGGCGCAGACGTCGTCCTCTTCCCCGAGCTCGCGGTCACCGGGTACCCGCCGGAAGATCTCCTGCTTCGCCCCAGCTTCGTCCAGGCGGCGGAGGAGTCGCTCGCGCAGATCGCACGCGAGACGCGCGGCATCGTCGCTTTCGTCGGCACTCCCCATCTCGACCGAGACCTCTACAACGTGTGCGCCGTCTGCGCGGGCGGCGAGGTGAAAGCGCTCTACCGAAAGCGCTTCCTCCCGAACTACGGCGTCTTCGACGAGCACCGCTACTTCGCGCCCGGCCGCGACCTCTTCCTCCTCGAGCACGGCGACGTGCTGATGGGGCCGACGGTCTGCGAGGACATCTGGCAGCCCGGGCCGCCCGCGACCGATCTCGCGCTCGCCGGCGCGCAGCTGATCGTCAACATCTCCGCCTCGCCGTTCCATGTCGGCAAGGAGCGCGAGCGCGAGCAGATGCTGCAGACTCGTGCGCGCGACAACGTCTGCTACGTCGCGTTCGTGAACGCGGTCGGCGCGCAGGACGAGCTGGTCTTCGACGGGCACTCGGTCGTGCTCGACGACGAGGGCGAGGTGCTCGCGCGGGCGCCCGGCTTCGAAGAGGCGCTGCTCGTGGTCGACGTCGAGCCCGAGGAAGCCGTCGGGCGGCGCCTGCGCGACGTGCGCCGGCGGTCGCTGGAGAGCGAGCGCGAGGCCGTCCCCGAGCTCCCCGTCGTGCACGTGGGCTCTCCGCACTCTTCGGCAGATCGGGTATCTGGAACGGTCGCGCCGCTGCTGGACGAGCTCGAGTCGATGCGGCTCGCGCTCGAGCTCGGATTGCGCGACTACGTCGACAAGAACGGTTTCCGCGAGGTCGTCGTCAGCGTGTCCGGCGGGATCGACTCGGCGTTGACGGCGGCGCTCGCCTGCGAGGCGCTCGGGCCGGAGCGCGTGCACTGCGTGTCGATGCCGTCGCAGTTCAGCTCGGAGGGGACGCGGAGCGACGCGCAGCTCCTCGCCGAGCGGCTGGGGACCGCCTTCCTCGAGCTGCCGATCGAGCCGCTCGTCCAGGACTTCCTCGAGACGCTGGCCGAGCCGTTCCGCGGCCGCGAGCCGGACCTGACCGAGGAGAACCTCCAGGCGCGCATTCGCGGCGTGCTGCTGATGGCGCTCTCGAACAAGTTCGGCTGGCTCGTCGTCGCGACCGGGAACAAGTCCGAGCTCTCCGTCGGCTACGCCACGCTCTACGGGGACATGGCCGGCGGATTCGCGCTCCTCAAGGACGTGTACAAGACGGACGTGTTCCGGCTGGCCCGGCACCTGAACGAGCGAGCGGGCCGCGAGCTGATCCCGGCCTCGATCATCGAGCGCCCGCCGAGCGCGGAGCTGCGCGCCGACCAGCTCGACGAGGACTCGCTGCCGCCCTACGCCGACCTCGACCGGGTACTCGAGGCGTATGTCGAGCTCGACCAGTCGCGCGAAGACCTGACCGGCGACGGATTCGACCCCGAGGTCGTCGACCGCGCGCTGGCGATGATCGACCGTGCCGAGTACAAGCGGCGTCAGGCGCCGCCCGGTGTGAAGTTGCGCCCGAAGGCGTTCGGCCGCGACTGGCGCTTGCCGATCACGAACCACTGGCGCGGTTAGTGGGAAGACGGCGGCGTCGCAAGCGACGCCTCAGCGCTGGTGCGGCTGAAATGCTTCGACAGGGAATAGATTTCTCGATTCCCGCGAACGAGGAGGGACCATGAACTGGATCGCGCTCATCGCGTGGCTTCTGACCGCGGTCGGCGGCTTCGTCCTGCTTTCGATCTGGGTCGCCCGCGGCGGCATGCGGCAGGCTCGCGAGCCCGGGTCGAGAATCCGGCCCGGCCTGATCCTCGGCCACTTCGCGTTGGCCGCGACCGGGCTCGTGCTCTGGATCATCTTCGTGGCGACGGGCTCCGACACGCTCGCCTGGATCGCGTTCGCGCTCCTCGTCGTGGTCGCGCTCCTCGGTTGGACGATGTTCGCGATCTGGTGGCGGCGGCGGCAGCAGGGTGCCGGCGCGCAGGCCGTCGATCCCGCGATGCCGCCCGAGCAGCACTTCCCGGTGGCGATCGTCGCCGGTCACGGCGTGCTGGCTGTGACGACGGTCGTGCTCGTGTTCCTCGCCGCGATCGGCGTGGGCGACTAGACGCCGACGTCGAGCGGCTTCGCGGGCGGGCCGTTCTCGCGCAGGTCTCGAATGAGCTGCGGAAGCCGCTCGGGGACGAGCGTCTCCGTGGCGCCGTCCAGCTCGTCGAGCGTCCACCAGCGAACGTCGACGACGAGCTCCGCGGCGAGATCGACGCGCGGGGACGGATCGTGTCGTGCGATCTCAACCAGCCAGATTCGCTCGCGCTGGCGGAGGATCGTGCCTCGCCAGGCGAAGGTGTGCTCGCGCGTCCAGATCTCGGGGCCGAGGTCGAAGTCGTCCAGCCCGAGCTCTTCGGCGAGCTCCCGGCGCAGGGCTGCCTCGAGGTCTTCGCCCTCGTCGATGCCGCCGCCGGGCGTGGTCCACCAGACCTGGCCTTCGTCGTCGCGGAACTTGACTAGGAGCGTGCGCTGGTCTTCGTCGAGGACGAGCGCGCGGACCGCGCTCCGGTCGACGGGCTCGAGCCAGTCGGTGAGGGTGCGGAACCAGCGCAGCCGCTCGGCGTACGGGACCGCTGCGTTCGCGGGTGAGGTCGAAGGAAGAACGAAGAGGCCGACGTCGCCGATCGTTCGTCTCCTGTGGGCCGTGCTCGGCGCGTGTGCCGAACGTGCCGCGGTAGGCCTCCTTGCCGACGAATGCGATCGCGCGCGGCCGGAGCTCGAGAGCGATGCGCCTCAGGTGGTCTTCGGAGTCGGCGAAGTCGGCGCGGCGGAGGTCGCTCGACCCCGGAGTCGTGCGGGCGGCTGCGTTCGTGGCGCCGACGCCGAAGTCGAGCAGCTCGAACTGCTCAGCTGGCTCGAGCAGCCTCGGCGTGAACCCGGCGTCGTGGAGCAGTCGCCAGAAGTCGTTGCGCGGGTTCGCGAAGTGGGCGTGGGCGGCGGCCGACACACGGCCCGGGATTGATGCCGCAGAAGACGACCTTCAGGCCGGGGCCGAGCACGTCCGGGACGGCGCTGGCCGTTGGCGCAATTTCGGCACGATGGCGTTTCCCACGCGTCACGACTTCCTCGTTACGATCGCAGTGGGGAGGAGGTTGGGGGTACCTGAAAGCGGAGCGAGAGGCTAGGCGGCTGCTGCAGGCTTGTGGCCGTTCGCGGCCGCGTTCGAGACCGAGTCCGCCTCCACGAGCACCTCGGCAATCGTGTCGTGAACAGGCTCCCGGCCCTGGAGCCTCGTCTCGAACGCCTGGCGCAGATCCTCACCGGAAACGCCGTAGAACAGGCGCGGCCGACGCGGCTCGATCTTGACGAAGCGAACGCTCTCATCGCCTTCGCCGTAACACCGCGCGTAAGCCTCGGCTTCACTCAGCGCGCGCAACCTCACGATTGGCAACCTACTCCCTTTCCGACAGCCCAGTCAAAAATCCACAGCCTGTGGACGGATAGCGTTCCCAGCATGAAGCTCCTGGTGCTGGGCGGGACGAAGTTCCTCGGCCGCGCGACCGTCGACGCGGCCCTGGCCCGCGGACACGAGATCACGCTCTTCAATCGCGGCCAGACGAACGCGGACCTGTTCCCCGAGGTTGAGAAGCTGCACGGTGACCGAGAGCACGACCTGTCCGCGCTCGCCGGTCGCACCTGGGACGCGGTCGTCGACCCGAGCGGCTACGTGCCGGGCGTCGTCCGGGCGTCGGCCGACAAGCTCGCCGAATCCGTCGGCTTCTACCTGTTCGTCTCGAGCCTGTCCGTCTATGCCGACCGCAGCAAGACGATGGTCGAGGGCAACGCGCTCGAGGAGCTCGGCGACATGCCTGACGACCGTCTGCTCGAGGACTTCTCGAACTACGGCGCGCTCAAGGCGCTGTCAGAGCACGTCGTTGCCGAGACCTTCCCCCAATCTCACGCGAACGTCAGGCCCGGGCTCATCGTCGGCCCGCACGACCCGACCGGGCGCTTCACCTACTGGCCCCACCGCGTCGCACGCGGCGGCCAGGTGGCGGCCCCGGCGCCGCCCGAGGATCGCGTCCAGTTCATCGACGTCCGCGACCTCGCGAACTGGATGGTCGGGCTGTGCGAACGCGGCGACGGCGGCGAGCTGAACGCCGTGAACGAAGGAGTCAGCTGGTCCGACCTGCTGGAGACCTGTCGCAACGTGTCGAGCTCCGATGCGAGCTTCGTCTGGATCGACGGCCAGTTCCTGCTCGAGCAGGGCATCGAGCAATGGATGGGCCTCCCGATGTGGATCGAGGACGAGGCAGACAAGGGGCTCCACCGCGCCGACATCTCGAGAGCGACCGAGACGGGCCTCACCCACCGGCCGCTCGTGGAGACGGTCAAGGCGACGCTCGAGCTCGCCGAGACGACCGAGGCCGCCGGGCTCTCCCCCGAGCGCGAGGCGGCGCTCCTCGAAGCTTGGGACAGGCCGGTAGCATCACGCCGGTGGAGGGGTTCGACTTCGTGCACCGCGAACAGGTCCGCTTTCGGGACGTCGACGAGATGGGGCACGTGAACAACGCCGTCTTCCTCACGTACATCGAGGAGGCGCGGATCGCCTACCTGCTCCGCTTCGACGCCCGCGTGACGGACATGATCCTGGCCCGCGCGGAGATCGACTTCCGAGCACCGCTGCGCTCGGGCGACGAGCTCGAGATCGGCGTCCGGCCCGCCTCCGTGGGGACGAAGAGCTTCCAGCTCGAGTACCAGGTGCGAAACGGCGACACCGTCGCGGCCGAAGCGAAGACCGTGATCGTGTCCTACGACTACGAGACCGGCCGCTCCGTCGAGCTGCCGGAGACCTGGAAGGAGGCTCTTGCAGCCTGATGCCCGTGTTCGAACGACAAACACTCTCCAACGGGCTGCGGCTTCTGACCGCGCCCAGCGACTACGCGCAGTCGGTCTCCTGCTTCATCATGCTCGCGGCCGGCTCGCGCTATGAGACGCCGGACACGAGCGGGATCGCCCACTTCTCGGAGCACATGTTCTTCAAGGGCACCGAGAACCGCCCGACCGCACGCGACATCGGCAGCGAGATCGACGGCATCGGCGGCGAGTTCAACGCCTTCACGGGCAAGGAGTACACGGGCTACTACGTGCGCTGCGCGGGCGAGCATCGCGCGATCGCGTCCGACGTCCTCGTCGACATGCTCCGGCATTCGAAGTTCGATCCCGAGGAGATCGATCGCGAGAAGGGCGTGATCATCGAGGAGATGAACATGTACTTCGACACGCCGCGCGACTACATCAGCGGCGTCTACGACTCGCTCCTCTACGGCGACCAGCCGATCGGCTGGGACATCATCGGGCGCAAGGAGACGGTCCGCGGAGCGACCCGAGACACGTTCCTCGGTTACATCGACGAGTGGTACCACCCGGAGCGCATGGTCGTCGGCGTCGCGGGCAAGCTCGACGCCGGCCTGCAGGCGGATATCGAGCGGCTCCTGGGCGACCTCGAGCCCTCCGAGACGGGCACCCCCGCGCCTGCGCAGTTCGCGGCGAACGGAGACGCACGGGTCAAGATCCACACCAAGGCGTCCGACCAGGCGCATTTGTGCCTGGGAGTCCCGAGCTACCCGCTCGATCATCCGGACCGCTACGCCTTGCAGCTGCTCTCGACGATCCTCGGCACCGGGATGTCGTCGCGGCTCTTCACCGAGGTGCGCGAGCGCCGCGGCCTGGCGTACTACATCTATGCGATCAACCACAGCTACACGGACGTGGGCTCGCTCTTCTCGCAGGCCGGGGTCGACATCGAGCGGATCGACGAGGCGATCACGACCATCTGCGACGAGCTGAAGAAGATCACCGACGAGGCCGTGCCGTCCGAGGAGCTCGAGAAGGCTCGCAACGTCGCGAAGGGGCGGTTCGTCCTCCAGACGGAGAGCCCGCACGGGCTGATCATGTTCGGGCTGCGCCGCGAGGTGCTCGAGGGGCAAGCGGCCGAGCCGGAGGAGATCCTCGCCGGCCTCGACGCGGTCACGGCCGAGGACGTGCAGCGGGTCGCACAGGACGTGATCGGAAGCCACGGGCTGAACCTCGCGCTGATCGGCCCGTTCGAGCAGGACCAGCAGGAGCGCTTCGAAAACCTCCTCTCGTAGGGGTCAGACCCCGTCACGAATGTGTGACGGTGACCGGAACCGATCTACGCAGTTTGCGGGCGAGCTGCCGCTTGCGGCGACACTCTGGTCACAAAGACGTCGCGCTTTTGGAGCGGGGTCTGACCCCGGCTAGAGGGTGGCGAAGTCTTCGTCGAAGTGCTCGCGGTCTTCGGCGTCGGCGATCGCGTCGCCCGCCCCGCGTGCCTTCGACTTCCACTGCTCGGCCTCACCGTCGCCGGCCAGCGCATGTGCTCGCGCGAGCGCTTCGTACGCGTACGCGAGATCCCAGTCCCCGATCCCGTTCGCCTCACACAGCTCGAGGCACCGGCGCGCGTGCCAGATCGCCGGCTCTGCGCGGCCGAGCACCGTGTAGACGCGCGAAACTAGCCACTCGCCGCGCGCGAGGTTCTCGGGCTTGCACTCCTCGGCCTCGCCCCAGTGGTAGCGCGACGCATGCGTGACGTGCAGCAGCCGATCATCGTCCTCCCGGGTCTCGATCAGGCGCCAGGCCTCGTTGAAGAGGTCGACCCCGCGCTGCCGCTCCTCGCTCATTCCTGCGGAGCTTCTGCGTCCGCCCGGTCTCGGATCTCCTCGACCACTGTCGGATCGGCCAGCGTCGTCGTGTCGCCGAGCGGCCGGTTGTCCGCGACGTCCCGCAGGAGCCGTCGCATGATCTTGCCGCTCCGCGTCTTCGGGAGCTCGGGCGTGAAGACGATGTTCGCCGGCTTCGCGATCGGCCCGATCTTCGTCGCCACGTGGTCGCGCAGCTCGTCGAGCATCTCCACCGAGCCCTCGTGTCCGCCCTTCAGGGAGACGAACGCGACGATCGCCTGGCCCGTTCGCTCGTCCGCACGCGCGCAGACCGCGGCCTCCGCGACGCTCTGGTGGTCGACGAGCGCCGACTCGACCTCGATCGTCGAGATCCGGTGGCCGGACACGTTCATCACGTCGTCCACGCGGCCGAGCAGCCAGAAGTCTCCGTCCTCGTCGATTCGAGCGCCGTCCCCGGCGAAGTACGTGTCCGAGTACTTCGACCAGTACGTCTCGACGTAGCGGTCGTGCTCCTTGTACAGCCCGCGCAGCATCGCGGGCCACGGCTTCCGCAGCACGAGATAGCCGCCGCCGCCGGGCGCGACCTCGTTCCCCTGCTCGTCGTACACAGCGGCGTCCACTCCGGGGAACGGCTTCGTCGCCGAGCCCGGCTTCAGCGTCGTCACCCCCGGCAGCGGCGTGATCATGATCATCCCCGTCTCCGTCTGCCACCAGGTGTCCACGACCGGCACGCGGTCGCCTCCGATCACCTCGCGGTACCAGACCCAGGCCTCCGGGTTGATCGGCTCCCCGACCGAGCCCAGGAGACGGATCGACGACAGGTCGTGCTTGTCCGCGTGCTCCCGGCCCCACTTCATGTGCGAGCGGATCGCGGTCGGCGCCGTGTACAGGATGTCGACGCCGTAGCGCTCGACGATCGCCCACCAGCGGTCGCGGTCGGGGTAGTCCGGCACGCCCTCGTACATGACGCCGGTCGTCCCGTTGCACAAGGGCCCGTAGACGATGTACGAGTGCCCGGTCACCCAGCCGACGTCGGCCGCGCACCAGTACACGGAGTCGGGCTTGACGTCGAAGATGTAGTGGTGCGTCGTCGCGACGCCGACGAGGTAGCCGGCGGTCGTGTGCGCGATCCCCTTCGGCTTCGCGGTCGTCCCCGACGTGTAGAGCAGGTAGAGCAGATCCTCGGCGTCCATCGGCTCGCAGGGACAGCTCTCCGCGTCATCGCTCTCCGCCTCGGTCAGCTCGTGCCACCACAGGTCGCGGCCCTCCTGCATCGGCACCTCGTTCCCGGTCCGGCGCAGGACGACCGCGTGCCGGACCGCGGGCGCGTCGGCGAGCGCCTCGTCGGCGTTTCGCTTCAGCGGCACCGGCTGCCCCTTGCGCCAGGCCTCGTCCTGGGTGATCAGCACCTCGCAGCCCATGTCGTTCAGACGGCCTGACAGCGAGTCGGCCGAGAAGCCGCCGAAGACGACCGTGTGCGGGGCTCCGAGGCGTGCGCAGGCGAGCATCGCGACCGGGACCTCGGGCACCATGCCCATGTAGATCCCGACCGGCGTCCCTTTGCCGACGCCGAGCTTCCTGAGCGCGTTGGCGAGCCGGACGACCTCGCGCTGGAGATCGGCGAAGGTGATCGTCCGCCGCTCGTCCTCGGGCTCGCCCTCCCAGTGGTAGGCGACCTTCTCGCCGAGGCCGGCCTCGACGTGGCGATCGACGCAGTTGAAGCAGATGTTGAGCGTGCCGCCCAGGTACCACCTGGCATATGGCGGGCTCCACTCGTAGAGCTCGGTGAAGGGCTCGAACCACGTCACGCGCTCGCGGCCCTCCTGCTCCCAGAACTCCTCGAAGCCGAGGTCGTAGATCTCGGGCTGCGCGTTCGCCTGCGCGGCGAAGTCGGTGGGCGGCGGGTAGCGCCGCTCCTCGAGGAACATCGTCTCGATCGCAGGCGACCGAGGCTCGGAGCTCATGGAGTCAGGTCGTACGGAAAATCCGTGAGGTTCTCGGCGCCGTCGTCGGTGACGAGGATCAAATCCTCAAGCCGGCAGCCGCCGAAGCCCTGGCGATAGAGACCCGGCTCGAGCGTCACGACGTCTCCGGCAACAAGCTCCGCGGTCCCGCCGCGCCCGAGGTTCGGCTGCTCGTGCACCTCGAGCCCCACGCCGTGGCCGAGGCCGTGGAAGAAGCCGTTCTCGAGCACTTCGCCGGGCTGCTTCGAGAGCACCGTCGGCTGGCCGTTCTCCTCGAAGAACCGGCACACCAGCTCGTAGATCTCGACACCCGGCACGCCGGCCTTCGTCGCCTCGAGCGACCGGTCGAGTGATTCCTTGACGAGGCGGTGGTACTCGACGAGCTCGTCCGGAGGAGTGCCGACGACGAACGTCCGCGTCATGTCCGCGTAGCAGCCCGACTCGGGATCCTTCGGCCAGAGGTCGATCACGACCGGCTCGTCGGGCGCAGATCGCGCCGAAACCAAGCTCGTGGCCGATGGCGGTCTGGGCACCGTGCGAGACGATGAAGTCGTCACTCGCGACCCCGTGCTCGGTGAAGACGCGCCGGATCGCCGACCTTCAGGAGCTCCGCACGTCAGCGGCTCGCCGTCGACGCTCAGGTTCCCGTTCGACTGCTCCGCCGAGCCATCAGGTCTCTTGCGGCACCCATCGCAGCGTCCGCTGCGCCTTCTGAGCCCTGCGGATCCCCGCGAGCTCCGCATCGTTCTTCACACGGCGTCGTGCGGAGAAGAAGCCGAAATCGGGCGTGAGCGTGATCCCGTTCGCGCGCAGGTGGTCGGCGACGTACGTCGGGAAGCCCCACGGGATGACTGCCTCGTCGATGCCGAACTCTCGGCATGCATTCAACGGCGTGTGCAGCGCGATCGCGTCCAGACGGGGAACGCCTTGCGCGAGCAGCTCGTCGTAGCCGAACTCCTCGAGCGCGTGCGCCTCGATACCCACGGCCTTGATGCGCTCGACTTCGAATGCGGTCCCGGCCGTCATCTTCTTTCCGTCCTTCTCCGCGTACAGGAAGGGATCCGGAACGATGATCGGCACCTCGTGCCGCATCTCGGGCGAGGTCTCCGTGTCGGAGAAGATCAGGACGTCGGGCACCGCGCGGCATCCTATCGTGCCCCGTCCAGTGATGCCGCCCCTCTGCATAGACTGACGTCTCGTGGAGGAGGAGTTCGAGCGGGCGCAGGCGCTGCTGACGCGGTACGAGGACGAGCTTCTCGACATGCTGCCCGCGGACGCCGAGATCTTCGACGCGCACGTCCATCTCGGCCACGACATCGACGGCCAGATCGGCGTCTACGAGGAACTCGAGCGGCTCAACGACATGGCCGGCGTCTCGCGGTGCTTCATGTTCTGCATGGACGAGCCGGACCGCCACCCGGCGTTCCGCGCGCCGAACGACCGCACGCTCGAGTACGCGAAGCGCTCCGAGGGACGGCTGGTCCCGTTCGTCCGGCTCGACCTGACCGAGAGGCCCGATCGAAGAGGCCGAGCGCTGCCTCGACCTCGGTGCGCGCGGGATCAAGCTCCATCCGCGGGCGCAGCGCTTCCTCGCTCAACGACGAGCGGCTGGCCCCGGTCTTCGCGATCGCCGCCGAGCGCCGCGTGCCGATCCTCATCCACGGCGGTCGCGGGCTGCCGCCGATCGCCGACCATCTCGCCCGCCTCGTCGACGGCTACCCGGACGCGCAGCTGATCATCGCCCACGCGGGCATCGCCGACCTGGCCGGCCTCGCGGGGCGCTTCGCCGGCCACGCGGGCGTCTTCTTCGACACGTCCGTCTGGAGCTCGGTCGACCTGCTCAGCTTCTTCCACCTCGTCTCGCCCGAGCAGGTGCTGTACGCCTCGGACTACCCGTACGGCCGGCCGCCGAGCTCGCTCCTGATCGCGCTCCGCACGGCGAAGGTCGCCGGCTTCACCGACGAGCAGCTCCGCGACATGCTCGCCGGAAGCGCGAACCGGATCGCGAGGGGAGAGCCGCCGAAGAAGCCGACCAGGCCGACCGGCGACGGCGTGTTCACCCAGCCGATGACCATGGCGCGCATCCACCAGTACCTGTCGATGGCGACGCCCCTGCTCTGGATGCGCCAGCCGGACTCGATCGGCGTCATCGGGCTCGCGCTCAACGCGAGCGACGAGCGCGACGGCTACGCGGGCGAGGACCTCGACCAGATCCGCGAGCTCCTGACGACCGCCCGCGACCTGTGGCGCGTCTTCCCCGAGGTCGAGGAGGAGGACCTGAACGAGGTCTCCCGCATCACCCGCGGGCTCGTCCACATCGCAGACATCCTGGCGGTGACAACTCGTGCCTGAGCTCGAAGATCAACGGCGAGGCGCACGACGTCGACGTTCCCGTCGGGACGACCCTCGCCGACGCGCTGCGCGACGAGCTCGGCCTGACCGGCACGAAGATCGCCTGCGCAGAGGGGCACTGCGGCGCGTGCACCGTGCTCCTCGACGGCGTGCCCGTCTACTCGTGCATCACGCTCGTGCACATGGTCGGCGAGCGCGAGGTGACGACGATCGAGGGGCTGCGCGAGCACCCGCTCGTCGACGCGTTCGTCCGGGCCGACGCGCTCCAGTGCGGCTTCTGCACGCCCGGGCAGATCGTCTCTGCATCGGCGCTCGTCGAGGGCAACCCCAGTCCGAGCTCGGACGAGATCCGGCACGCGATGGCCGGCAACCTGTGCCGCTGCGGCACCTATCCCAAGATCGAGGAGGCGATCTCGCGCATGGCAAGGCTGATCCGTACCGAGAAGGAGGTCGAGGGCCGCTTCGAGGAGGTCTGGCTCGTCGTCGAAGAAGACGCGCTCGAGCAGTGGCCGGCCGGGCCTCGCGAGATCGTCGGACGTCCGGCGCAACGGGTGACCGGGCCCATGCGCGCTCGCGGCGAGGCGCGCTACACGGGCGATCTCAGGCTGCCCGGGATGCTGCACGCGGCCGTTCTCAGGTCCCCGCACGCGCACGCGCGCGCGAAGACGATCTCGCTCGAGCGGGCGCTGGCCGCTCCGGGCGTGCGAGGCGCCGTCGGTCCGGGAGACGTGGACGCCCTCACCGACGAGCCCGGCCACGAAGGCCAGGCGGTCGCCGCCGTTGCAGCGGACACGATCGAGCAGGCACGGGCGGCGGTCGAGCTGATCGACGTCGAGTGGGACGTTCGGAAGCCGCAGCTCGACCCCGAAGAGGCCGCGAGCAAGGGGCAGCTCGTCGGCGGCGTGAGCCGGTACGAGCGCGGCGACGTCGACCGCGCGCTCGCCCAGGCGGACGTCGTCGTCGAGGCCGAGTACCGCACGCAGACCGTCCTCCACAGCTCGTTCGAGACGCATCAGTCGGTGTGCGAGTGGCGCGGCGACTCGGTCGACGTCTACATCTCGACGCAGTTCATCTTCGGCGTCCGCGACGAGGTCGCGGGCAAGCTCGGCCTCCCGCCGGACAAGGTGCGCGTCGTCTGCGAGTTCATGGGCGGCGGCTTCGGCTCGAAGAACGGCGCCGGCGACTACACGTTCATCGCGATCGAGCTCGCGAAGCGCACCGGCCGTCCAGTCCGCTGCGCGCTCACGCGGCGCGAGGAGAACCTCGCCGCAGGCAACCGCAACGCCACGATCCAGCGGCTCACGGCGGCGGCCAGGTCCGACGGGACGCTGCTCGCGCTCGTCGGCGAGTTCGTGAACGCGACCGGCTGGGACGGCTGGGCCGCGCCGACGGACGGCCCGATGCGGCTGCTCTACGACTGCGAGAACGTGCGCACCGTCCTCTACCCGGCGAAGCTCAACACGCCGCCGATGAAGGCGTTCCGCGCGCCGGGCTTCGTCGAGGGGACGTTCGGGCTCGAGTGCCTGCTCGACGAGCTCGCGGCGAAGCTCGACCTGGACTCGCTCGAGCTGCGGCGCCTCAACTACGCGAGCTCGTCCGACGACAAGCCGTACTCGTCGAAGAACCTGATGGAGTGCTACAGCCGGGCCGAGCAGCACTGGCAGCGGCGCGACCAGGTGCGCGCGCGGAGCGAGGGGCCGTGGAAGCGCGGAGTCGGCCTCGCGAGCCAGATCTGGTACGGCGGCGGCGGGCCGCCCTCGTACGCGTGGGTGCGGCTCGGCGTCCGACGGGCGCGCGACGGTGATCACGGCGATGCAGGACATCGGCACCGGCACGGCGACTGCGATGAGCCAGATCGCGGCCGAGGAGCTCGGGCTTCCGATCGACAAGGTCGATTTCGTTCTCGGAGACTCCGCGCGAGGGCCGTACGCGTCGATCTCGGCCGGCTCCTCGACGACGCCGTCGATGGGCCCGGCCGTTCGCTCGGCCGCCGCCGACGCGGCGCACCAGGTGATCGAGATCGCCGCCCAGCGCTACGACAAGGAGGAGCGAGTCCTGTCGCTCCAGGGCGGGAACGTCGTCTCGTCCGACGGCGGCTCGTGGCCGATCGAGGACGTCGTCGGGCTGCTCGAGGACGCGCAGATCCTGGGCAAGGGCGCGCGCGGGCCGAACCCGACCGGGATGCAGGTGCTGACGTTCGGCGTGCAGGTCGCCGAGGTGGCCGTCGACGTGGAGACGGGAGAGATCCGTGTCGAGCGCGTGGCCGCGATCCACGACGTCGGCCGCGTGATCAACCCGCTCGGTGCGTCGAGCCAGGTCGAGGGCGGGATCATCCAGGGCATCGGGCACACGCTCTCCGAGGACCGCCTGCTCGATCCCGCGAGCGGCGTGACGCTCAACCCGACGTTCGACACGTACAAGCTGCCGACGATCGCCGACGTCCCGGAGATCGTCACCGAGCTGCTCGACATCCCCGACGAGCATCTGACGAACCTCGGCTCGAAGGGGCTCGGCGAGCCGCCGATCGTCCCGACGGCTGCAGCGATCGCGAACGCGATCCGCGACGCGACGGGCGCCGACGTGCGCTCGCTCCCGATCAGCCGCGAGGAGATGCTCCGGGCGCTGCGCGAGGCCCGCGAGCGCGAGAAGGAGAAGCGTGGAGCTCCTGCAGCCGTCTAGCCTCGACGAGCTGCCGAGCTCCCAAGTAACACTCTGTTACTAAGTGGGGGGACGGAGGTCGTGCCGCTCCTGAGGGACGGGCTGCTCGAGGCGGAGACGCTCGTCGACGTGCGCGGGATCGTCCCGCGCGGGATCGACGGGACGCGCATCGGCGCCGGGACGACTCTGGCCGAGCTCGAGGCCGACGCCGGGATTCCGGACGCGCTGCGCGAGGCGTGCCGCCTGGCCGCGAGCCCGCAGCTCCGCAACATGGGCTCGGTCGCCGGCAACCTGCTCCAGTCGACGCGCTGCTGGTACTGGCGCCTCGACTTCCCGTGCCGCCTGCACGGCGGCGACACCTGCCACGCGCGGGCGGGCGAGCACCGCGAGCACGCGATCTTCGGCAACGGCTACTGCGCCTCGGCGCATCCGTCGGACGTCGCCGCGGCGCTGATCGCGCTCGGCGCGACGCATGCGGACGACGACGCGCGAGCTCCCGGTCGCCGACCTCTACCGCCTGCCGACCGACGACGACCGCAGCCTGACCACGCTCGAGCCGGGCGAGCTGATCCTCGAGCTCGACGTCCCGCAACCGGAGAAGAGCACGTACCTGAAGGCGATGGACCGTCAGCGCTGGTCGTTCCCGATCGTCGGCGTGGCCGCGGCCCGCACGGGCGGCGAGCGGAAGATCGTCCTCGCAGGCGTCGCGCCGGTCCCGTGGGTGCTCGACTCGCCGGAAGCGCTCGCCGACGCGACGCCGCTCCCGGGAACGGCATACAAGGTCGAGATCGCGGAGGCGCTCGTCCGCCGCGCGCTCGAAGCGGTCGCATGAGGCGTCTGCTCCTGCTCCTGCCGCTCATCGTGCTGCTTGTAGGGTGCGGCACCAAGGAGAGCGACAACGCGTCGGGAGGGAGCTCGGTGAACTGCAAGATCAGCGGGGACAAGTCGAAGGCCAACCTGATCGACCTCGACGACGGCAAGACGCATTCGGTCGCCGTCAAGACGAGCAAGGGCGACTTCACATTCGATCTGGCGACGAAGACCTCGCCGTGCGTGACGGGGTCGTTCGCCGGCCTCGTCGACAAGGGCTTCTTCGACGGCCTGACCTTCCACCGGATCGTCCCCGGGTTCGTGATCCAGGGAGGCGACCCGGAGGGGAACGGCATGGGCGGCCCCGGCTACTCGGTTGTCGACGCTCCGCCCAAGGACACGCAGTACAAGAAGGGCCTCGTCGCGATGGCGAAGTCGCAGAACGAACCGGCCGGGACCTCGGGCAGCCAGTTCTTCGTCGTCACGAGCGACGGCGTCAGCCTGCCGCCGGACTACGCGGTCCTCGGTGACGTGACCGAAGGCATGGACGTCGTCGAGAAGATCGGGAAGCTCGGCAACCCGGCCGACCCGTCGGGAGCGCCGACCGAGAAGGTCACGATCGACAAGATGGAGCTCAAGTAGAACGGGGAAACCCCTGGTTCCCCCGTTAGCCCCCTCCTTTCCTGCGTGAGCTCACTCAGACGCGTTTCAGGAGCCGGCGGATGGTTCGACGGGTCGACCGCCCCTACTTCGTCGTAAGCCTCCCGCCGGGCAAAGCCCGGCTTCGGCGGCGGGCTGCTAGTTGTCTCCGAGATGAGAGCGCCCAAGCTCCGTCACCGCCGTCGTCCTCGCGGCTGGGGCGTCGATCCGCTTCGGCGACGTCAAGCAGCGCATCCTGCTCGAGCCGATTGTCGAACGCGTACGCGCGAGCTCGGTCGACGACGTCCTCGTCGTGCTGGGCGCACACGACGTCGAGACATCGGCGCGAATCGTCCACTGCCCCGAGTGGGAGCGCGGACGCGGCGCCTCGCTCCGCTGCGGCCTGAAGGCGCTCGGCGACGACGTCGAGGCCGCGGTCGTCGTGCTCGCCGACGGCCCGAACCTGTCGCCGGCCGCGATCGACCGCGTGCTCGAGGTGTGGCAGGAGAGCGGCGCCGAGGTCGTGGCCGCGACCTACGAGGGCAACCGAGGCCATCCCGTCGTGCTCGCCCGCGCCGTCTGGGAGCGAATCCCGGACGAAGGCGCACGCTCTCTGCCCGCGCTGCTCGTCCCGTGCGATGACCTGGGCGCGCCCGGAGACGTCGACCTCCCCGACGACGTGCCCGAAGAGCTCTAGAGCTCGAGCCTGAGCGCCGCCAGCTTGGCCTTCAGCGCCGGCTCCATCGGCTCGACCGCCGCCTGCCGCACGAGCCGCCGCAGGTCGGTCTCGAACGTGAAGCGCTTCTCGCACCAGCTGCACCCGGCGAGGTGCTGCTTGACCTTCTCGACGTCGGTCTCGTTCAGGTCACGATCGAGGTACGGCTGCAGTACCTCTTCGCACCACTCGCACGGATCGACCTCGCTCATCGGGCCTCCACGGCCAGCTCCGCCAGCTGCTGCTTCAGGATACGCCTCCCACGATGAAGCCGCGACATGACGGTACCGATCGGAATGTCGAGGATCTGAGCCGCCTCGGCGTAGCTGAACTCGCCGATGTCGACGAGGACGAGGACGTCCCGGAAGTCGTGCGGAACCGCCGCCAGCGCCTCGGCGACGTGATCCTGCGAAAGGCGCTCGAGGATGCGCTCCTCGTCGCTCTCTCCGCTGGTCGACTCGAGCCGGTTGTAGAGGAAGTAATCGCCTTCCTCGAGCGGCTGCTGATCGGGCGTCCGCTGCGCGCGCCGGCCGCGGTCGATGTTCAGGTTCGTGAGGATGCGCAAGAGCCAGGCGCGGAGGTTCGTCCCGGGCGTGTACGACTCCCAGCTGCGAAAGGCGCGGGCGTAGGTCTCCTGCATCAGATCCTCGGCCTCTTCCTTGGTACGGGAAACCCCTCGGGCAACCCGATATACCTGGTCTGCAAGCGCAAGCGCTTCCTCCTCGAACTGGACGCGATCACGCGCGCCTCGTGCGATTCGCCGGGCTTCCTCTGACGAGGTCTCGCTCATCCCGGCGACCCTAGCAGTGCAAAACGGGGCCACACGCCGAGTTATTCCCGCTCGCAGCGGGTAAGAGCCAGGCACCCAACAAAGGAGAACCATGGAAGGCTACGAGGTGGTCACCGTCGACGAGGACAAGATCGGGAAGGTGGTCGGGGAATCCGGCGACTTCCTGATCGTCGAGCAGGGCGCGCTGCTCAAGTCGAAGCACGCGCTCCCGCGCGAGTTCGCGCACGTCGACGACTCCGCGCAACTGGTGCGAGTCACCGTGCCGAAGGAGATGGTCTCGGACTCGCCCAAGGTCGAAGACCGGATCGACGAGCGTGAGGTTGCCGAGCACTACGGCCTCTCGAACTCGCCGGGCCCGGCTTCCGAGGGCCAGGGAGAGGGGCCCCGACCGGCCGAAGAGGAACGCGCACGCATCCGTGAGGACGACGAGCAGTCCGGCCTTCCGGAATCCTCGCCGGCGCTGCTCGGAGACCGGCTCGCCGGAATCGACGAACGGGATCAGGAAGAGCGCTAGGCGGTTTGGAAACCGCCGCGCGCCAGCGCGGCGAGCAGGTCGTCGCGGCTCGTCTGCTCGTCGTCCCAGGAGAGCGTGACCTGACCCATGAGGTTCGCGTTCGCCTGCTCGAGTCCCGGGTGATCGCGAAGCGTCGCGGCGAGGCGGCCGACGCAACGCTCGCAGCGGATGCCGGTCACCTGGAGCGTCTCGGTCTGGACTGACACGCCCTTAACCTAGCGTGCGCTCGACGAGGTCCGCGCAGACGGCTTCGAGGCCGTTTGCGCGCCCGACCTCGAGCTGGCGATCGGCCTCGGTCCGCGTCGTGTCGAGCCGGTCGCCCGCGAGCTCGGCGGCCAGCTCCGACGCCCGCGCGGTGCGTTCGGCCTCCGGATGGAAGAGCTCCGCGTTCAGGCCGAAGCGCGCCGCCGCCCAGCGGTTCTGCTGGTAGAAGCCGCGACGCTGCCGGGTCGTGCGCGGGGCTGCGGGCGCTCGAGGGCCGCCCGGCAGAGCTCCTGCAGGACCGCCGTGATCCCCGCCGTGACCGCGAGCGAGGTCGGCTGGTCGGGCATCCGGATCTCCAGCGTCCCGAACTTCGGATGCGGCCGGATGTCCCACCAGAACCGCGTGTAGTCGGCGCCGATGCCGAGCCGCACGAAGTAGTCGACGAACGCCTCCCAGTCCTCGTAGGACGCGAACGCGGGAGGCGCCCCGCTCCGGGGCAGCTGTGCGAGCACCTCGGCGCGGTTCGACTGCATGCCGGTCTCCTCGCCTCGGAGATAGGGCGAGTTGGCCGAGAGCGCGAGCACGACCGGCAGCCAGGGCAAGACGCCCTCGAGCGCGTGGAAACACGCCTCGGAGCTCGGCATGCCGACGTGGACGTGCAGCCCGCTGACGCCCTGCCTCTGGGCCGACACGCCCGCGTAGGCGACGAACTCCTCGTAGCGAGACTCGTCGGCGATCTCCTCGTCCTCGGGCCGGCTGAGCGGATGGCTTCCTGCCGCCGCGAGACGCAAGCCCCGCTCCTCGGCCAGACGGCTCGCCTCGGCGCGCAGCTCGCGCAGCGCCTCCTCGGCCTCGGCCGGAGACGCGCAGACATCGGTGTTCAGCTCGAGCGCGGAGGCGAAGAGCTCAGCCTTGAGCGTCCCAGGCAGCCCCGAGCCCTTGGAAGCAGCGATCAACTCGGCCGCCCGCGGAGCAAGCAAAAGCGTCTCCGCGTCGAGCACCATCAACTCTTCCTCGACCCCGATCGAGAAAGGCGGCGACTCCCCAAAATGAGACTCGATCACGAACCAAGTCTCTCAACGATCTCGGAGACCAACACCGACCGCCGCCGGAGCCGGGCTCAGCCCGGCGGGAGGCCCACAAACCCAAAGAACGATGGAACCCACCCCACCAAGCGGCGGCTCCTGAAACACAAGAAGCGAGCCACCACCCGCAAGGAGGGGGCCGAACGGGGGAACCAGGGGTTCCCCCGTTGAGCCGCCGTCAGGCCGGCGTTTCTCAGGGGAGGGGAGATTGCCGACCGAGCTTGATCTCAGCCTTCAAAGGCTCTGTGCCGCGGTAGAACTCGACGGACAGCGACTCGCCGGGCTTGTAGTGCGAGACGATCTCGCGCAGGCCCTCCGTCGTCGTGACGGCCATGCCGTCCGCCTTCGTGATTACGTCGCCGCCGAGCTGATAGCTCTCGCCTTCGACCACAACCTGGTCGGTGCCGCCATGCAGACCCGCCCGATCTGCGCCACTTCCGGCGGCCACGCTCTCTACGAGCAGCCCCCGTCTCAGGTTGAAGACCCGAGCCATCGCCGCCGACACGGGCCGCGTGACGACGCCGAGGTACGGGTGGTCGACGTGGCCCTGAGCCTTCAGCTCGGCGACGACGTCGCGCACAGTGTTGATGGGAATTGCGAAACCGATTCCGGTGTTGGCCTCGCCCGAGTCTCCGGTCGAGATCGCCGAGCTGACGCCGACCACCTCGCCCTGCGCGTTCAGCAAGCGGGCCGCCCGAATTGCCGTGGTTGAGCGCAGCGTCGGTCTGGATGACGCGGTCGATGGGCGTGCCCTCCGGAGAGGTCAGCGAGCGGTGGAGCGCGCTGACGATCCCGAGCGTGATGCTGCGATCGAGGCCGAGCGGGTTCCCGATCGCCGCTACCTGGTCTCCGACGTGAACGCCGTCGGAGTTGCCGAGCAGGAGGGGCCTGAGCGCACGCGAACTGGCCCGCACCTTGAGCAGGGCGACGTCGGTCGCCGGATCCTTGCCGATGATCTCGGCGCTCATCGAGTCGTTGTTCGAGAAGCTGACCTGGACCGACCGGGCGTTGCCGACGACGTGGTAGTTCGTGACGATGTAACCGGCCTTGTCGATCACGAAGCCCGAGCCGAGTGAGCGCTGCACCTCGGTGCCGGGCGGGCCGAACGGGTTGCCGAACCAGTCGGTCTGCGGAAGCTTGACCTTCGTCGTCGTGCTGACCTGGACGACGCCTGGCGCGTCGCGGTCGTAGATGGCGCGGACGGTGAGTGGGCGAACCTGGGAGGTCTGCGAGACCTCGCCCGGGAGACTCTGCGGAGCCGGCACGAGCTCGCGAATCGTGGTCGTGTGCTCGCCGGTCCCGACGAGCGCGGCGCCGATCACCGCCACCGTCCCGCCCGCGAGCGCCGCCGCGAGCAGCGCGCCGGCCATCGGCAGGGACTCTCTTCGCACGGGAAGCTGCACGGCCTCTGTATAACCCGCGGCTCGTTAACCCGAGTTTGAGGGACGGTTAAGACGGAGCGGGGGCCGAAGCCATGCGGTACCTGCGGGCCTCGATGCTCCGGCCGGTGAACGCGAGCGCCGCGATCCCGGCCGTGAGCAGGAACACGAGGGCGACCCCGCCGGGGAGCCTCGTCACGTACTCCATCGCCGCGCCGACGAGGCCTGCGCACGGGATCGTGATGATCCACGCGACGAGGATGTTCCCCGCAACGCCCCAGCGCACCGCCGACAACCTCGTGCTCGCGCCGGCGCCGAGCACCGAGCCGCTGATCACGTAGGTCGTCGAGACCGGGTACCCGGCGCGTGCGGTCAGCCAGAGCATGACCGCCGTCGACGTCTGCGCGGCGAAGCCCTGCGGCGGCTCGAGCTTCGCGATCCGCTGCCCCAGGGTGCGGATGATCCGCCAGCCTCCCGCGTACGTCCCGACGGCCATCGCCGTCGCGGAGCAGATCTTGACCCAGAGGGGAACCGTGAACGGGTCCGCGGCGAGGTGCCCGGAGACGATCAGCGCGAGCGCGATCACGCCCATCGTCTTCTGCGCGTCGTTCGTGCCGTGGGTGAAGGCGACGAACCCGCCCGAAACGAGCTGCAGCCGGCGGAAGATCCGGTTCACCAGCGCCGGAGCCCGCTTGCGGATCAGCCAGAGCGTGATCGTCATCAGCGCAGCCGCCCCGATGAGCCCCGCGACCGGAGCGAGCAGCGAGGGGACGAGCACCTTGTTCTTGAGCCCGTCCCAGTTGACGACCGCGAAGCCGCCCGTCGCCGCAACCGAGGAGCCGATGATCCCGCCGACCAGCGCGTGGCTGGAGCTCGACGGGATCGCGAGGTACCACGTGATCAGGTTCCAGGTGATCGCACCCACGAGCCCGGCCAGGACGACCTTCAGGGTGATCGCGGCCGGGTCGACGATTCCGGTCGCGATCGTCGCCGCCACGGCGAAGAAGAAGAACGCACCCGCGAAGTTCAGGATCGCCGAGCTGAGCACGGCCATCCGCGGCGACAGCGCGTGTGTCGAGACGCTCGTCGCGATCGAGTTCGCCGTGTCGTGAAACCCGTTCGTGAAGTCGAAGAAGAGGGCGGTCACGATGACCACGATGAGCGTCAGTTCCATTCAGGCTCGCCCTAGACGTTCTTGACGACGATGTTCCCGACCAGGTCGGCCGCGGTCTCGCAGGAGTCGATCGCCTCCTCGAGCGCCTCGAGGATGTCCTTCCAGCGAATGACCGTCAGCGCGTCAGTCGTGTTCTCGAAGAGCCCCGCGATCGCCTCGCGCACGATCCGGTCGCCCTCGTCCTCGAGCCGCTTGATCTCGACGACGTGCGGCTCGATGCGCCGCAGCTGCTTCAGCTCCGCGAGCGCGGTGGAGAGATGCTCCGCGATGTCGACGAGCACCCTGCACTGCTCGAGCGCCGCGTCGAGCCGCGACTCGACCTTGTACAGCCCGAGCAGGTCCGATGCCTCGTCCATGTAGTCGACGACGTCGTCGATCGCCTTCGCCAGGTCGTAGATGTCCTCGCGGTCGAACGGAGTGATGTACTGCGTGTTGAGCAGCTCGAGCGTCTCGCGGGTGAGCTCGTCGCCACGGGTCTCGAGCGCCTTGACGTCGGACTGGCGCACGGTGTCCTGCGGAAACTCGGCGAAGCGCCGCTCGACGAGCCGCGCCGCCTCGAGCAGGTTCTCGCCGGACCGGGCGAACAGGTCGTAGAACGCTGTCGTCTTGGGAACGAGTGCGAGCCGCATTGCGGCGGGAACTTAACTAGGTATCGAGGCGCTCGGGGTCAGAGGCGTCCGTGAACTCGCGGAACTCGCCCGTCACGAGGTACGCGGTCTGCTCTCCGATGTCGACGGCGTGGTCGCCGATCCGCTCCAGGCAGCGCGAGATGAGCAGCATGCGCAGGCCCCACTCGCGCTTGTCCATCTCGCCGCCGAGGTCGAGGATGTAGCTCGCGACCCGCCTGTTCGTGCGGTCGATCAGCTCGTCGAGGTCGACGAGGCTCTCCGCGCCCTCGACGTCTCGCGCCGCGAACGAGTCGAGCGCGACGCGGATCATCTCCTCGGCCCGCGAGGCCATCTCGTCGAAGCCTTCGATGAGCGTTTCGTCCGGCGGCAGCCCGTGCGCGAGCTTCGTCAGCTTGGAGATCGTCACGCAGAGGTCGGCCATCCGCTCGAGGTGCAGGTTCGAGTGCAGGACCGCGAGCACGAACCGCAGGTCGACCGCGACCGGCGTCTGCCGCGCGAGCAGCGACTCGATGCTCTGCTCGAGCGCGAGGTAGCGGGCGTCGACGTCGTCGTCGAAGGAGATCACCTCGTCAGCGAGCTCCGGGTCGTTCTCGCGAAGCGCGTTGATCGACCCGCGCACGGCGCGCAGCACGAGCTCTCCCTCTTCGAGCAGCGACGCCTGCAGGGTGTCCATCTCCTCTTGCAGCGTCACGCGCATAGCCCGAACCTACCCGAACCGGCCGGTCACGTAATCCTCGGTTCGGCGATCGGACGGCTGCGTGAAGATCTTCGGGGTGAGGTCGTACTCGACGAGGATCCCGGTCGGGTCGGAGCCGTCCACGCGCTCGACGCTGAAGAACGCCGTCCTGTCGGCGACACGCGCGGCCTGCTGCATGTTGTGGGTGACGATCACGATCGTGTACGTCTCCTTCAGCGCGTGCATCAGATCCTCGATCCGCGTCGTCGCGATCGGGTCGAGAGCCGAGGCGGGCTCGTCCATCAGGATCACGTCGGGCTCGACGGCGAGCGCGCGGGCGATGCACAGCCGCTGCTGCTGGCCGCCCGAGAGCGAGAGCGCGCTTCGCTTGAGCCGGTCCTTGACCTCGTCCCAGAGCGCGGCCCGCTCCAGCGCTCCCTGGACCCGCTCGTCGAGGTTGCCGCGCATCCTGAGCGAGCGCGGCCCGTACGCGACGTTGTCGTAGATCGACTTCGGGAACGGGTTCGCGCGCTGGAAGACCATGCCGATCCGCTTGCGCACCTCGACCGGGTCGACACCGCGGCCGTAGAGGTCCAGGCCGTTGTAGAGAATCGTCCCCTCGACCTTGGCTCCGGGGACGACGTCGTTCATCCGGTTGAGGCAGCGGATGAAGGTGCTCTTCCCGCAGCCCGAGGGGCCGATGATCGCGGTCACCTCGTTGTGCTCGACCTGGAACGTGACGTCGCGCAGCGCGAGCCTGCCGTCGTAGCTCACCGCGAGGTCCCGGATGTCGAAGACCGGTTCGTCGCTCATCCGGGGAAGGTGATCCGGATCTCGAGGCCTTCGCGGCTCGTCGCCTCGACCTGGCCGCCGGCGCTCGTGACGATGTGCTTCACGATCGCGAGGCCGAGGCCCGTCCCGCGGGAGGCTCGCGCGCGGTCGGCTCGGTAGAAGCGCTCGAACAGGCGCGGAAGGTCGGCGGCGCTCACTCCGACTCCGTCGTCCGCGGCGACGATCAGCACGTCGTCGCCGGCCCGCTCGACGGAGATCGAGAACGTCACGCCGTCGCCCGCGTAGCGGATCGCGTTCTCGGCGAGGTTCTCGACCACGACGCGCAGCATCCGCGGCCGGAGCGGGACGTGCGCCTCGTCGTCGAGCTCGACCTTCAGCAGCACCCCGGCCCGCGACGCCCGCTCGGCCAGACCGTCCATCACCTGGCGCACGACCGGGCGCGGCCGGAATCGACGCGAGCGAGACGACCGCGCGGCCGGTCTCCAGCTCGCTCAGGAACAGGACGTCGTCGATCAGCTCGCGGATGTTCTCGACCTCGGCCTTGCCCTGCTCCAGCAGCTCGTCGACGTTCGCCGAGGGCAGCGCCGCGGTCTCGAGCAGCGCCAGTAGGCGGGCGAGCGGCGTCCTGAGCTCGTGCGAGACCGCTGCCGTGAATCCGGCGCGAAGCTCCTCGTAGGCGGCGAGATCACCGGGCTCGCGCAGGTAGAGGATCGATTCACGCTTGCCGTCGACCTCGACCGGAACGCGCCGCGGGCGCCACGGCTCGCTCTGCAGGAGCTGCTCCGGAACGGCCTGACCGGGCACGAGCCAGTCCAGGGTCTCGCGGGCGCGACGGCTGGCGACGACCAGGCGATCGTCTTCGTCCAGCACGAGGACGATCTCCGAGCTCTCTTCGAGCAGCCGCCGCCCCCGTTCCGCCTCGAGCTCGGGGTTCTCCATAATCGGCGTCAGTATGGCGAAGGTCCTGATCGTCGAAGACGACGACGTCATCGCGCAGGGCATGGCGCACCATCTGGCGCTCGCGGGCTACGACCCGGTCGTGGTCGGCGACGGCGACAACGGCCTCAAGCGGCTGCGCTTCGAGACGCCGGACGTGTGCGTCGTCGACCTGATGCTCCCGCGCATGGACGGCTGGCGGCTGATCGAATCGGCGCGGGGCGAGGGCATCGGCACGCCGATGATCGTGGTCAGCGCGCGCGGGACGGAGCACGACCGGGTGCACGCGCTCGAGATCGGCGCGGACGACTATCTCGTGAAGCCGTTCTCGATGAAGGAGCTCGTGGCACGGGTTCAGGTCGCGTCACGCCGAGGCGGGCGCGAGCAGCCGGAGGAGCGCGGCGAGCCGATCGAGATCGAGGAGCTCCGGATCGACCCGCTCAACGTGCAGGCGTACCTCGACGGCGAGAGCGCCGGACTGACGCCGACCGAGTTCCGGCTGCTCTACGCCCTCGCGCTCGAGCGGGGCCGGGTCGTCAGCCGCGACGAGCTGCTGCAGAAGCTCTGGGGCCGCCGCGAGGGCCATCGCGACCGCACCGTCGACGTGTTCGTCCGCAAGCTCCGCGACAAGATCGACCGCCGGGCGCCGCGGCACACGTTCATCCAGACCCGCTACGGCGTCGGCTACAAGCTGGAGCCTGAGCCGAAGTAGCCCCAGGTAGGTTTCGAGGCTTGAGCGCGCGTGTCGCCTGGATCTCGTACTGCCCGGTCAAGGGCCTCGCGGTCCAGCAGCTCGACCGGTGCGAACTGACGGAGGCGGGAGTCGCGGGGGATCGACAGTTCTTCCTCATCGACGAGAACGACCGCCTCGTCAACAGCAAGGGCCTCGGCGTCCTCCAGCAGATCGCCCCGCACTACGACGGCGAAGCGGATTCGTTGACACTCTCGTTTCCCGACGGCACCACCGTTGCCCAGCACGTCGGCTTCGACGGTTCGCTCGACGCGTTGTTCTGGAGGACGACCGTGGACGTGCGCATCGTCGACGGGCCCTGGAGCGAGGCGGTCTCCGAGTTCGCGGGCCGGAGCCTTCGGCTCGTCCAGGCCTCCGCGCCGGCCACGGATCGCCTGCGCAGCGGCGCGGCGACGCTCCTCGGGACCGGCTCCCTGCGCGCGATCGCGCGGATCCTCGGCGTCGACGCGGTCGACGAGCGCCGCTTCCGGATGAACTTCGGCATCGACGGCTTGCGCGAGCACGAGGAAGACGAATGGCTCGGACTTCGCGTGAGGCTCGGCGATGCGGTTGTCGTGCCTCGGGGGAACGTCGGTCGCTGTGCGGTGACGACGCAGCACCCGGACACCGGCTCGCCCGACCTCGACACGCTGAAGGCGCTGGCCGCCTACCGGCCGGGCATCGATGCGACGGAGCCGCTGCCCTTCGGCGTGTATGCGGCGGTCACGGACCCCGGCCGGGTCAGCGTCGGCGATCCCGTCGAGTTGGCCTGACACCGCTTGACATATCGACTTCCGTCAATACGATGGATGTCGATATGACGAACCTCCAGGTGATCGACTGCTGCGTTCCGGTCGGCACACCCTCGCTCGCAGACGACGAGGCGGAGGCGACGGCCCGGGTCTTCAAGGCGCTCGGCGACCCAACCCGGGTGAAGATCCTCAGCCTCGTCGCGACCGCCGGTGAGCCGGTCTGCGCATGTGAGTTCACGCCGGCTCTAGGGCTCAGCCAGGCGACGGTCAGCCATCACCTGAAGAAGCTGACGGAGATCGGCCTGCTCGACCGCGAGCAGCGCGGCAAGTGGGCCTATTTCTCGCTCAACACGGATGCGCTCGAGCAGCTCGCCGGTCTCGTTCGCATCCCGGCGGGCGTCGCATGACCCCGAGCCGCCGACCTGCTGCGCGAGCAGGTCCGCGAGCGCTACGCCCAGGCCGCGCGGGCCGTCGGCACGGGATCGAGCGCGACCTGCGGCGATGGCTCGTGCTGCGACGGGAAGGCAACCGACTTCGGTGAAGGGCTGTACAGCGCCGGCCAGCGGGACGAGATCCCCGATGCGGCCGCGCTCGCATCGCTCGGCTGCGGAAACCCGACGGCTGTCGCCGACCTGCGCGCAGGCGAGGTCGTCCTCGACCTCGGATCGGGCGGCGGGATCGACGTGATCCTGTCGGCAAAGCGTGTCGGTCCGAGCGGAACCGCCTACGGGCTCGACTTCACCGACGAGATGCTCGCGCTCGCCCGGCGGAACGCCGCCGAGGCCGGGCTCACGAACGTCCACTTCCTGAAAGGCGCGATCGAGCAGATCCCGCTCCCGGCCGACTCGGTCGACGTCGTCATCTCGAACTGCGTGATCAACCTCTCGGTCGACAAGCCCGCGGTCCTGACGGAGATGGGCCGTGTGCTGAAGCCGGGTGGGCGGCTCGGCATCTCGGACGTCGTCGCCGAGGACCAGCTGTCGCCTGCAGAGCGGGCCGAGCGCGGAAGCCACGTCGGATGCATCGCCGGGGCGCTCTCCAAGAGCGAATACGTCGCCGGGCTCGAGGCCGCCGGCTTCGAGGATGTCACCGTCGAGTTCACCCATGAGGTCGCAGACGGGATGCACGGGGCGATCGTGAAGGCGGTGAGGTCGGAGCGACGCGCGCGTCAACTTCCGGTACTGCAGCCCGCGACGAGCGCCGGGTGCTGTTGAGAGCTACGAGTTGACGAGGAGGGACCAGTGCACGAGACACTCGACCCCGTTACACGCCACCACATCGACCAGGCGGCGGATCGACTGGCCGAGGAGTTCGCAGGAGTCTTCTCGCAGGAGACGATCGCCCGCTACATGGCGGAATCGACGGATCTGCTCGGCGAGGCGAAGATCAACGTCTTCGTTCCCGTGCTGGCTCACCGGTTCGCGCGCGAGCGCCTGAAGGCTCTCGCTCAGGCGGAAGGCATCGTCGACAAGGAGCAACCCGAGGTGCTGTTCGTCTGCGTCCACAACGCGGGACGCAGCCAGATGGCCGCCGGTCTCCTGAAGCTGCGCTCGAAAGGGCGCATCAACGTGCGCTCCGCCGGCTCCACACCGGGAGAGGAGATCAACCCGAACGCGATCATCGCCCTCGAGGAGCTCGGCGTCGACATGAGCGAGGCGTTCCCGAAGCCGCTGACCGACGAGGTCGTGCGCGCCGCAGACGTGGTGATCACGATGGGCTGCGGCGATGCATGCCCGATCTACCCGGGCAAGCGATACGAGGACTGGGTGCTCGAAGACCCGGCCGGTCAGGACCTCGAGACGGTTCGGCGCATCCGCGACGAGATCGACGAGCGCGTGCAGCACCTGATCGCCGAACTGCTCCCCGAAGCCGTTTGACGACTGCGCGTCGGCTGACCGCCGAGTTCGTCGGCACCTTTGCGCTCGTCTTCGCGGGCTGCGGCGCGATCATGGTCGACGCGAAGACGGACGCGCTCGGACACCTCGGTGTCGCTCTCAGCTTCGGGCTCGTGATCATGGTCATGATCTACGCCGTCGGCCACGTGTCGGGAGCGCACCTCAACCCCGCGGTCAGTTTCGCCTTCGCGCTGAACCGGCACTTTCCGTGGACGAGAGTCCTCGGTTACTGGGGCGCACAGCTGCTCGGCGCCCTCGCTGCTGCGGCGATCCTCCGCGCCTCGTTGGGAAATGTCGCGCACGTCGGCGCGACGCTCCCCTCGGGCTCGCAGGCCCAGTCGTTCCTCTGGGAGCTGCTGCTGACGTTCTTCTTGATGTTCGTGATCATGGCCGTCGCCACCGACGCACGTGCGGTCGGCGAAGCCGCGGCGATCGCGATCGGCGGGACCGTTGGCCTGGATGCGCTCTTCGGCGGGCCGATCTCGGGCGCGTCGATGAACCCGGCGCGTTCGATCGGGCCGGCGTTCGTCAGCGGCGACCTGCACGCGCTCTGGCTCTATATCGCCGCGCCGTTGACGGGCGCAGCATTGGGGGCGTCGGTCTACCACTTCCTCCGCTCGCAGCCGCAGGAATAGCACCGCGGGCGTTCACAGGCCCGACACCAGATCTTCACCATCCCGCAGCCCCCAACTCCTCGAGCGGGCCGTACCTTGCGGCCGGACCGCATTGGTCTGAGACGACCCACGAAAGGAGACTCGAGGAGAGTCATGAAAGCATTCGTCACACGCAGGAAGCGGCCTCTTGCCGTGCTTTCCGTTCTGACAGTCGCCATCGCCACTGCGGTGGCCATCAGCGTCGGCGGCGCTCAGGCGCGGTCCAGCGCAGATGAGCTCAAAGGCGCAGGAGCGACCTTCGTTGCGCCGCTGATCGCCGCCTGGCAGCAGAAGTACGAAGCAGCGAAGGGCGTCAAGATCTCCTACAACCCGATCGGCAGCGGCGGCGGGATCTCCGCGATCTCGAACAAGACGGTCGACTTCGGCGCGAGCGACGCGCCGATGACGCCGGACCAGTTCAACACCTGCGGCGGTTGCGTCGAGCTGCCCTGGGCGCTCTCGGCGCACCTCGGTCATGTACAACCTGCCGGGCGCTCCCGAACAACCTGCACATCACCGGGCCCGTCATCGCCGGCATCTACCTCGGCCAGATCACGAAGTGGAACGACCCGAAGATCAAGAGCGTCAACAAGGGCGTCAACCTGCCCGCCACTCGACATCACGCCGGTCTACCGCAGCGACTCGAGCGGCACGATCGTTCAACTTCACCGACGTACCTGAACACGGTCAGCAAGCCAGTGGAAGTCGCAGGTCGGCCGCGGCACGACCGTGAACTGGCCGACGGGTGTCGGCGCGCGCGGCAGCTCCGGCGTCTCGGGCGTCGTCTCCCGGACGCAGGCGCGATCGGCTACGCGGACATCGCGTACGCGCTGAAGAACCACCTGAAGTTCTTCTCGGTGCAGAACCGCGTCGAAGCAAGTTCGCCCGGCCCGGTCTCGTCGGCATCAAGGCCGCATCGCTGGCCGACCGGAAGTTCAGCCCGCAGTCGAACGAGCTGTCGATCGTGAACCCGCCGCCGGGCACGCAGCTTCGCGCAAGGCGTATCCGATCTGCACCTACACGTACGTCATCCTGCGAACGCAGTCCAGTCAAGGCCAGCGCTGCTGAAGCCGTTCATCACCTGGGCGCTGACCGCGGGTCAGGCAGTACGGCGCCGCGCGCTGCGTCTTCCAGCCGTTCCCGAAGTACGTCGTCGCCGCAGGGCAAGGCGACGCTGAAGAAGGTTCACTCCTAGGAAGTCAGAATCGCGCGGATGTCAGTCGCGCAAGAACGAGCTCCCGGCCCCGCCGCCCTCCAGCGGCGGGGCCGCTTCCGTCCCGGGGACGCGATCCTCTACGTCGTCACGTGCGCGGCCGCGCTGACCGGCGTCGTCCTGCTGGGGCTCATCACGCGGGAGGTCCTCACCGAGGCGTGGCCCGCGATGCAGAAGTTCGGGCTCGGCTTCCTGACGACTCAGGCCTGGGGTGACAACGACAACACGCTCTTCGGCGCCAAGTCGTTCATCTTCGGCACCGTCGGTCACGTCGTTCGGCGCGCTGCTCCTCGCGACGCCGATCTCGCTCGCGATCGCGCTCTTCCTGAGCGAGCTCGCGCCGCGCTGGATCCGCGCGGTCGGTCGCGCCGCTCGTCGAGCTGCTGGCCGCGATCCCGAGCGTCGTCCTCGGGCTCTGGGGGATCCTCGTGCTCGGCCCGTTCATCACCGGCACGCTCGGGCCCGCGCTCCACGGCACGCTCGGCTGGCTCCCGATCTTCAGCACCGAGCCGACCGTCGGCTCGAACATGTTCGCGGCGATCCTGATCCTGACGATCATGATCATCCCGATCGTCTCGAGCATCTGCCGGGAGCTCTTCGTCGGCGTTCCGCAGCGAGCTGAAGGACGGCGCGCTCGCGCTCGGCGCGACGCGCTGGGAGGTCGTCCGCGGCGTCGTCTTCCCGTACGCGCGGGCCGGGATCGCCGCGGCGCTCATCCTCGGGCTCGGCCGCGCCGTCGGCGAGGCGATCGCCGTCACGCAGGTGATCGGCAACCGGGTCGCGATCAACACGTCCCTGTTCGAGCCCGGCGACACGCTGGCGAGCCGGATCGCGGGCCAGTACCAGGGCGCGGACACGGCGCTCCAGATCGCGTCGCTCGTCTACCTCGCGGTCATCCTCCTCGTCTTCTCGCTCGATCGCCAACCTCGCCGCTCAGCTGATCGTCCGGCGCGTCGCGGGCCGGCACCAGGTCTGATGAGCGCGAACGCCCCCACCGCCGATCTCTTCCGCAGCGAGCGCATGCGCCGCCGCCGGATCGTGAACAGGCTGGTCGAAGGCGCCGCGACCGTCGCCGCCCTGCTCGCCGTCGCCGTGCTGGTCATCGTCGTCGGCTCGGTCGTGAGACGCGGCTGGGGCGCGATCAACGTCGACTTCTTCACGAAGACGCCCGCGCTCTACTCGGGCTTCGGCCCGCGGCCCGCGTCGGGGATCGCGAACGCGATCATCGGAACGCTGATCATCATCGGCATCGCGCTCGTGATGGCGCTGCCGGTCGGCGTGCTGACGGCGATCTACCTGAACGAGCTCGCGCCCCGGAGGCTGGCCGGCGTGCTCACGCTCGCGTTCGACGTGCTGAACGGGATCCCGGCGATCGTGCTCGGCATCTTCGTCTTCGTCTTCGTCGTCGTCGGCCACGGCCAGGCGGCGTGGAAGGCGAGCTTCGCGCTCGCGATCCTGATGGTGCCGATGATCGCGCGCTCGACCCAGGAGGTGCTGGCCCTGGTCCCGGCCTCGATGCGCGAGGCGAGCCTCGCGCTGGGCGCCGCCAAGTGGCGGACGACCCTGAGCGTCGTCCTGCCGCAGGCGGTCGGCGGAATCGTCACGGGCGCGACCCTCGCGACCGCGCGCGCCGCCGGCGAGACGGCGCCGCTCCTCTTCACGAGCGCCCTCTACAGCGATTCGATCAGCTACGACCCGAGGCAGCCGCGTCGCCTCGATCCCGATGTTCATCTTCACCTCGGCCGAGCAGGCCGACCCGGTTCTCCACCAGCAGGCGTGGGGCGCCGCCGCGGTTCTGATCGGGATCATCCTCGTCGCCAGCCTGATCGCGCGTTGGTTCGCGGACAGGAGCGTTCGCCGTCTGAAAGGAGAGCGATGACCGAGGTCAACTACCCTTTGGACATCAGCGTGCAGGATCCCGCAGAACGCGCCGGGCTCCCCAGCGCGATCGACCCGTCCCTCCTGGCGGCCAAGCCGCCCGCGGAGACGATGGCGCGCGACCGCGTCTTCAGCGATCGAGAACCTGACCGCGTTCTACGGCGACGCGCCCGCGATCCGCGACGTCTCGTTCGAGATCTACCAGCGGATGGTGACCGCGATCATCGGCCCGTCGGGCTGCGGCAAGAGCACGTTCATCCGCTGCCTGAACCGCATGAACGACGTGATCCCGAACTTCAAGACCGAGGGCCGCATCCTCTACCACGACATCGACCTCCAGGCGAGGAACATCGACCCGGTCGGCGTCCGCCGGCGGATCGGCATGGTCTTCCAGCGGCCGAACCCGTTCCCGAAGTCGATCTACGAGAACGTCGCCTACGGCCCGCGGATCCTCGGCCTGAAGGACGACCTCGACGAGCGCGTCGAGAAGGCGCTCCGGCGCGCCGCGCTCTGGGACGAGGTCAAGGACCGGCTCAAGCGGAGCGCGCTGGTCGCTCTCCGGCGGCCAGCAGCAGCGGCTCTGCATCGCCCGCTGCCTCGCCATCGAGCCCGACGTGATCCTCATGGACGAGCCGGCCTCGGCGCTCGACCCGATCGCGACCACGCGGATCGAGGACCTGATGCACGAGCTCAAGCGCGACTACACGATCGTCGTCGTCACGCACAACATGCAGCAGGCCGCGCGCGTGGCGGACATGACCGCGTTCTTCAGCATCAGCCGGGGCGAGGAGGGCCACCGCTCGGGCGTGCTCGTCGAGTACGACGCCACGAAGACGATCTTCACGCAGCCGACGGACAGCCGCACCGAGGACTACGTCACGGGCCGATTCGGCTAACCATCACGTGTAACGGTTGGCCAGATGGTGGCCAACTGGATAAAAGATGGATTCCTCTGGTTTTTCTGGTCCACAGCACGCACAATGTGCTGCCATGCGCGTCGCCCTGGTCGCACATCGCGAGAGCGAAACGAACCTGAGACTCGTCGAAGCGGCGCCGCCTGGCGTCCAGGCGGAGATCGTCCGCCCGTCGCGGATCCGCGGGTGGCTCGGCCCGGGCGATGCGGCGCTGGCGCGTCTCGACGTGCTCCGGAGCCTGGACGGGATGGAGACCGGCAGCTGGGAGGTCGGGCTCCTCGAGAACGAGGGGATCCGGGTCCTCAACCCGCTCAGCGCGCTGATGGCGACGCACGACAAGCTTCAGACGGCCCGCCTGCTCGAGGCCGCCGGGCTGCCGCATCCGCGCACGATCCACTTCGATGGCACCGGGCGACGTCGGGACGATCGAGCTACCGGTCGTGCTCAAGCCCCGGTTCGGATCGTGGGGCAGCGACGTGATGCTGTGCACGACCCGCAGGCAGCTGACCGAGGCGCTCGAAGAGATCTCGGAGCGGCCGTGGTTCCGCACGCACGGAGTGCTGATGCAGGAGCTCATTCCGCCGCTGGGCCACGACTTGCGGATCGTCATCTCGGCCGGACAGGTCGTCGGCGCGGTGCGCCGGCAGGCCGCCGAGGGTGAGTGGAGGACGAACGTCGCGCTCGGAGCGGAGCGCCAACATGCCGATCCACCTCGCGCGGCGATCGAGCTCGCGCTGGCCGCCGCGGCCGCCGTGGGAGCAGATCTGGTCGGCGTCGACCTGCTGCCGATCGTCGGCGACGGCTGGGCCGTGATCGAGCTGAACGGCGCGGTCGAGTTCAACGACGAGTACTCGCTCGGCAGCGACGTGTTCGCCGCAGCGATGAAGGCCCTTGTCGACGCAGTCATGAGCCGTCCGCAGTCGGCGATCGCGTCGCTCGGCTAGAGCTCACCCCTTTCTCACCCGTTCCTCACCACCCGATTCCCATCCAGGTCGTCGCGACGTGGAGACTCTGGCGCAGAAGGACCGGCTCACGGCATAGCCCTGATTTCCGGTCCGACGGGGAAGACGGTCCGGACGCGGGGCCGTCTCCCGCGCATGGGCGGAAGTGCGGCCGCGGGGTCGGCGCCTTCTCGCGGAGTGCGAAGCACTTCCGTCCCCCCGTGCCCGATTCACCACTCGGTTACAGGCCTTTCACCACGCCTCTACCCCCGTCCAGGCGCACGAGCATGAAGAGTTTGTGAAGCGATGCCCAGGGTGTTGATCGTCGAGGACGACGAGCTGATCGCGAAAGGCATGGCCACGCATCTCGCGGAGGCCGGCTTCGACCCCTTGTGGATGGGCAACGGCGAGGCCGGGCTCGCACGCCTGCGCTTCGAGCGACCCGACGTCTGCGTCCTCGATCTGATGATGCCGCTCCTCGACGGCTGGAAGCTGATCGAGACCGCCCGCGCCGAGGGCATCGGCACGCCGATCGTCGTCGTCAGCGCCCGCGGCAGCGAGCAGGACCGGGTGCACGCGCTGGAGATCGGAGCCGACGACTACCTCGTCAAGCCGTTCTCGATGTCCGAGCTCGTGGCCCGAGTGCGGGTCGCCGCCCGCAGAGGCGTTCGCGCCCAGGAGGTCCAGCGCGGCGAGAAGATCGAGATCGAGGAGCTCGTCGTCGACCCGCGAAGCTTTCAGGCCTATGTCGACGGCGAGAACGTCGCGCTGACGCCGACCGAGTTCCGGCTCCTGTACGCCCTCGCCTCCGAGCAGGGGCGCGTCCTGACGAGGGACGAGCTGCTGCAGAAGATCTGGGGCCGCCGGCTGACGAGGCGCGACCGGACGGTCGACGTCTTCGTCCGCAAGCTCCGCGAGAAGATCGACAAGCGTGCGCCGAGGCACTCGTTCGTTCACACTCGGTACGGCGTGGGCTACAAGCTGGAAGCACAACCGAAAGGGGAGGCAACGCTCGAGGCACGGTCGGGCTAGTGACGACCGTGCCCAAGGAGAAAGCCTCCGTCGAGGGACCCGAGCGGTTCCTCAACCGCGAGCTGTCCTCGCTCGACTTCAACGAGCGTGTCCTCGAGCTCGCCGCCGACCCGAGTCTCCCGCTTCTCGAGCGCCTGACGTTCTGCTCGAGGTTCTCCCAGCACCTCGACGAGTTCTTCGCGGTGCGCGTCAGTGGCCTCATGGGCCAGGAGGCGTCGGGCCTCACGGTTCACTCTCTGGACGGACGCACGCCGCAGCAGACGCTGGCCGAGATCCGCGAGCGAGTGCTCGCGCTGTCTGCCGAGCAGTCGAGCCTCTGGAAGCGCGAGCTGCGCCCCGCGCTCGAGAAGGAAGGGATTCTGATCGGCCGAATCGCGGACTGCTCCGAGAAGGAGCTCGACGAGCTGGCGGCGCTCTTCGACCGGGAGATCTATCCCGTGCTGACGCCGCTCGCGGTCGGGCCGGGTCAGCCGTTCCCGTACATCTCGGCGCTGTCGCTTTCGCTCGGCGTGTTCGTCCGGGATCCGAAGTCGGGCGAGGAGCGATTCGCCCGCGTCAAGGTGCCCGAGCTCTTGCCGCGCTTCATCGGCGTCGGCAAGCGGCAGCTCTTCCTCCCGCTCGAGCACGTGATCACGTACTCGCTCACGTCGCTCTTCCCGAAGATGGAGATCACCGAATGCGCGCCGTTCCGCGTCACGAGAGACGCCGACTTCGAGCTCTCCGACGAAGCCGACGACCTGCTGGAAGCGGTCGAGCTGGAGCTGCAGCGACGGCGTTTCGGTGGCACGGTCCGCGTCGAGATCTCCGACTCGATGTCCGACGAGATGCTGAGGCGCATCAAGGCTGGCCTCGGCGCGCGCGACGACCAGGTCTACCCCGTCCACGGGCTGCTCGACCTCGCCGACCTCAACCAGATCGTCGACCTCGACCGCCCCGATCTGAAGGAGGAGCGCTGGCGGGGCGTGACCCAGCCGCGCCTCGCGGTCCCGACCACCGACGGCGAGCTCTTCGACGAGATCAGGCGCGGGGACATCCTCGTCCACCTCCCGTACGAGTCGTTCGTGACGAGCGTCGAGACGTTCGTCCAGGCCGCAGCCCGCGACCCGGACGTGATCGCGATCAAGACGACGGTGTACCGCACGAGCGACGAGTCGCCGCTCGTTCCCGCCCTGATCGAGGCCGCGGACGCCGGCAAGCAGACGGTGTGCCTCGTCGAGCTGAAGGCGCGCTTCGACGAGCGGCGGAACATCGAGTGGTCACGTGCGCTGGAGCGATCGGGAGTGCACGTCGTCTACGGCTTCCCGAACCTGAAGACGCACGCCAAGATGACGCTCGTCGTCCGGCGTGAGGGAAACGAGCTGCGGCGGTACGTCC
This sequence comes from uncultured Actinomycetes bacterium, assembly GCA_963742635.1. GTDB lineage: Bacteria > Actinomycetota > Thermoleophilia > Gaiellales > Gaiellaceae > VAXT01. Next base: position 23,033 of record CAVUMW010000015.1, on the reverse strand, counting down.
ACGTCGGCACCGGCAACTACCACGCGGTGACCGCCCGGGGCTACGAGGATTTCGGGCTGTTCACGATCGACGAGAGCATCGCCTCGGACGTCGCGGACCTGTTCAACTACATGACCGGGTTCGGGCGGCCGCAACGGTTCCGCAAGCTGCTGGTCGCGCCCTTCACGCTCCGCACGAGACTGGTCGACGCGATCAAGTCGGTTTCGCAGGTCGCGGAGGCGGGCAAGAAGGCGCGGATCCGCGTGAAAGTCAACTCACTCACCGACGAGAAGGTGATCGAGGCACTGTACGACGCTTCCCGGGCGGGGGCCGAGATCGACATCGTGTGCCGGTCGATCTGCTCGCTCCGCCCGGGCGTCAAGGGCCTGAGCGAGAACATCCGCGTCAGGAGCGTCGTCGGCCGCTTTCTCGAGCACAGCCGCGTCTTCGTGCTCGAGGGAGGAGACAAAACGACCTGTCTGCTCGGGAGCGCCGATCTGATGCCTCGCAACCTCGACCACCGGCTCGAGGCGGTCGTGCCGGTCGACGACCTCCGCGCGCGCCAGCGGGTGAACGCAATGTTCGACGCTCTCCTCTCCGACAACACGAACTCGTGGGAACTGAATGGGAACGGCACCTGGCGCCGCCTGCGCCCCAAGAAGGAGGACCGCCGCGTGTCCGCGCAGGCACTGCTGATGCGGAACGCCCTCGCACGCGCTCGCCGCACCGTCTCCAGGCGCAGCTGAGCGCCCGGATGCCGACCTGCCCCCTCATCAAGATGCCCTCTTGATGCGTGTAGCTGCGATCGACGTCGGCTCGAACACCGTGCGGCTCCTCGTCGCGACGCTCGAGGACGGCTCCGTCAAGCCGGTCCGGGAGGAGCGGACCGCCGTGGGGCTCGCCCGGGACATCGAGCGCACCGGCCGGATCCCGGAGGAGAAGATCGAGCCGTGCCGCGAAGGTCGCGCGGAACTACGCAAGGGATGCGGCGAAGCTCGGGGTCGCGCGCATCGAGGTGCTCGTGACGGCACCGGCTCGACAGAGCAGGAACGGGAGCGAACTGGTCGAGGCGATCACTTCTGCGACGCGGCTGCCCGTGCGGCCGCTGAGCGCCGAGGAGGAAGGCCGGCTCGCGTACGCGGGCGTGCTCTCGACGTTCCCGGTCCCGCCGTCGAGCATCGCGGTCTGCGACGTCGGCGGCGGCTCGACGCAACTCGTCTTCGGAACGGCAGCGGGGCCGGTCTGGTTCCGCACGCTGGACATCGGCTCGCTCCGCCTCGCCCAGCGGCACTTCGTGCACGACCCACCGCGGAGCGAGGAGCTGGACGAGCTCCGCGCGAGCATCGAGCGGGCGTTCGAAGGCCATGCGTCACCACTTCCGCGCTGTGCCGCGGCCACGGGCGGAACGGCCCGGGCGCTGCGGCGCGTCGTCGGGCGGACGCTCGGAGCGAAGCAGCTGGCGAAGGCCGAGGCGGTGCTCAGCTCGGCACCGGCGGACGAGCTCGCGGAGAAGTTCGGTTTCCCGCTCTGGCGGGGTCAGACCCTGCTGGCGGGCGCGCTCGTGCTCGCCGAGGCGCAACGGCGCCTGGGCGTACCGCTCGTCGTCGCGCGGGCCGGCCTGCGCGAAGGTGCCGTTCTCGAGTCGCTGGCCGAAGAAATGGCTGCCTAGAGCGGCTCGGCTTACCGACAGCGAATCGACCGGTCATTTCAGACGGACAGTCGGACAAAGCCCGACCGTCCTGACAGCGGCATCGCAAGCGATGCCTAGGCAGGCGGCTTGATGTAGCGCTCCGGCACGAGCCGGTCGTCCACGACCCATGTCGCGCCCTTCTTGAACTTCCGGTCGCCGAGCCACGGGAGGTCGCCGTGCGTGCAGACGGCCACGTTCTCGCCGCGCAGCCGTTCGAGCACGTCGCCCACCTCGTCCAGCCTCGTTGCTCCGAGCTGCTCGTCGAGCTCGATCTCGAGCCCGCGCGCCTCGGCGAGAGGCTCGACTGTCTGGACGCAGCGCAGGTAGGGGCTGGACACGATCCGGTCGATCTGGAACTCGGCGAGCGCGTCCACGAGCGCGTCCGACTGGAGCCGGCCCCGATCGTCCACGGGCCGCACGCGGTCGTCTCCCTCCCACGCGTTCCGGTGGCCCGCAAGCGCGTGGCGGATCAGGAGGAGGCTCACACGAGCTCCTCGACGGGCAGCGAATCGAGCACGGCCAGGTCACGATCCCATGTCAAGCGCTCCGCTGCATCCTCGAAGGCGACCCACAGAACCTCGTCGACGCCATCTCCGGCGATCGGCTCCTCGCCGAAAGGAAGCTCCATCGCCCAGTAGCGCACGACCTTCCGGCGACCCTTGGAATCGCGGTACCTCGTGCTCGCGAGCTCGGGGCCGCGATCGGGGCGGAGACCGACTTCCTCCTCGACCTCGCGGAGAGCCGCGTCCTCGTCGCTCTCCGCGTCGTCCCTGGCCTTCCCCTTCGGGAAGCTCCAGTCCCCGTAGCGCGGCCGGTGAATGAGAAGCACCTCGAGGCCGTCCGGACCGCGCCGCCAGACGACTCCGCCGGCTGCCCGCACGACGCGGCTCAGGCCCACACCCTCCCGGCCGCCTCCTCGTAGCGGCGCCACGCCTTCGGAAGCGCAGCCGCAGCCGCAGCGCGGCGGTTCCGCTGCCGGCTGACGAGGATGCCCGCGGCGAGTGCCGTTCGCTGGGCGCGGACGCCGCGCAGGAGCGCCCGGATCCGAGCCTCGGCGACGACGGCGTCGTGGTGCTCGCCCGCGGCGTCCTGGAACGCCTTCGCCGCGTCGATCAGCTTCACGCCGGGCTTGCCCAGCTCCTCCTCGAGCAGCTCGGTCGCGTAGCGGGCGCGCTTGCCCTTGATGCGAGCCTGGTGGATCGCCTCGTCGGTCGGCTCCTCCTCCACCTGGCGCATCGCCTTCCGCAGCCGCTTGAACTCGTTCTTGACCTCGGCCCGCAGTGAGCCGGCTCCGCCCGGCGGCGGCCCGGCGGCCGCAGCCTCGATCGAGGCCAGCAGCGCAAGGTAGCGCTCACTCCGCAGCGCCTTGAGCATGCTCCTTCGAGCGTCGGCGCGCGAATCGTCGAGCTTCTTGAACAGCGGCGCCAGAGCCTTGCGGTCGGCCGGATCCAGGCGACCTGCTTCCTCGCGCAGGTACGGGATCAGGACGTCGAGGTCGCGCGCCGGGCCCAGCTCACCGCCGAGCCAGGCCAGCTCGCTCCGCATCTCGGCCACCCAGGCCCGGTCGAGGATCGGCGCGGCCGTCTTCAGCACCGAGCGCAGCCGCCGCGTTGCGACGCGCATCTGATGCACGTCCTCGGGGTCGTTCCCGACCCGAACGCCTGGATCGTGGGCGAGCATCCGCGCGTACTGCTCCCGGAGGTACGGGCGCAGCTGCTCGAGCGAGGTCGACGGCAGCGGCAGCTCCGGCTGCGGCTCGCGGGCCAGAGCTTGCTCCAGGGGACCGGCGCCGTTCGTGCGCTTGGCGCCGGACTTGCGAAGAGCCGACTCGAGCCGCGCCAGCTCCTTCCGGGTCGCGGCGAGCTGCTCGAGCTCGATCTCGCTGAACGAGCCGGTCGTCCGCTGCCCGTCGAGGAGCGCGATCGAGGCGACGCTGATCTTCGCGAGCGATCTGCTTCCCGCCTTGACGCGCAACCCGGTCGCGTGCGTCCGCGTGCGCAGCACCGGAGCGAGCTCGAAGCCCGCGGAAGCAGCCGACACCAGCTCGCGCAGCTCCTCCGGAGGGCCGGCGGGGCCCCCTGGCGCCTCGACGTCGAGCGTCGGTACCCCGTCGCAGACCACACTCAGCCGCCAGAGCCCCTTGCCGTTCTCGATCCGGCGCCGCAACACGAACCCGGCGAGCCCGAGCCGCCCGCCGGCGGTGTCGTAGAAGGTCTCCGTGAAGTCGCGCCGCGGGAGCGCTCGCCCGCCAACCGCAGGCAGCTCGAACGAGTCTCCTGCCTCGAACTGGAGCGTCTTGCGCGGCATGTGCTCATCGTAGAACGTCCCGCCGAGCCGTTTTCCACATGTGTGGAAAAGCCCCTGAGTCGATCCTCACCGCACGGCGGCGGAATGCTCACCGGCCTTTCACATTTGCGGTTCGCGCCGACAGGTGGGCGGCCCTTTCAGTACGTTCCCCGGCCAACGGGCGCAAGTAGGCTCGCGCGGACACACTCGAGCGAGGAGGTCTCGTGAACACACGGCATCCGGCACTGATCGCGACGGCAGTCGTCCTCGGCATCGTCTTCATCGTGCTCGGGATCGTGTACTTCGCGGTGCCTGCAGGATCGCTCCCATCCTGGATCCCGGGTCACGAGGCAGGATCGAGCCATCATCACGTGAAGCACGGAATCGCCTCGTTCCTGCTTGGCGCGGCCCTCCTGATCTTCGCCTGGTTCCAGACCGGCAAGAAGGGAAGCGCAGAGCAACCCTCCGGCACGTGATCGCCGCCGAGCCGATCACCTACTTCCAGGCGATCGTCCTTGGGCTCCTCCAGGGCGTCAGCGAGCTGTTCCCCATCTCGAGCCTCGGACACAGCGTCATCTTCCCGAGCCTGTTCGGCTGGAACATCCACCAGAACGACGACTACTTCATCACCTTCCTCGTCGCGACTCATCTGGCGACCGCGATCGTGCTGTTCGGCTTCTTCTGGCGCGACTGGATGCGGATCTTCCGCGGCCTCGGGCGCAGCCTGCGCGACCGCGGCATCGACCCCGAGGACTGGGATGCGAAGCTCGGCTGGCTCCTCGTCGTCGGCACGATCCCGGCGGGAATCCTCGGCCTCCTCCTCGAGCATGCACTCCGCGGACTGTTCGCATCGCCACAGTCGGCGTCGTTCTTCCTGATGCTCAACGGGGTCCTTCTCTTCGGCGCGGAGGCTCTCCGCCGTCGAGCGCCGCAGACGGACGAGGACGATGACAAGCGAATCTCTCGGCAGGTGTCGTTCCCGCAGTCTTTCGTCGTCGGCGCCGCCCAGGCGATCGCCCTCATACCCGGGTTCTCCCGCTCTGGCGCCGCCATGGGCGGAGGGCTGATCGTGGGTCTCTCGAACAAGGACGCCGCGCGCTTTGCGTTCCTGCTCGCGACCCCGATCATCGGCGCCGCCGCTCTCCTCAAGCTGCCGGAGCTGTTCGGTTCGCAAGGGAACGGGATCCGGGGTCAGGCCCTCGTCGCGTCGCTCTGCTCGGCGCTGACCGCGTACTTCTCGGTTCGCTTCCTCATGCGCTACTTCGAGACGCGAACGCTCATCCCGTTCGCGATCTGGTGCTTGGGGTTCGGCGCGGCTTGCAGCATCTACTTCCTCGCGACGTGATGTAGAGTTGCCTAGGCGATGCCTAGGCAGACGTACACCGCTGGGGAGGCTGCACGGCGCCTCGGCATCAGCATCGACACGCTCCGGCGCTGGGACCGCCAGGGGCGTATTCGCACGCGTCGCGACCACGCCAATCGGCGCGTCGTCTTGGCGAGCGAGGTGGAGCGGCTCCGCGGGGGGTCGCTCCACCACGATCTCTCCGCTCGAAACCGGCTGACCGGGACCGTGCGCGAGGTGAAGATCGAGGGCCTCCTCGCCCAGGTCGAGCTCGAGGCCGGCCCGTTCCGAATCGTCTCCGTGATCACCAGCGAGGCCGCGGAGGAGCTGGCCCTCGAACCGGGTGACTCGGCGACCGCGGTCGTGAAGGCCACGTCGATCATGGTCGAGCGATGAGAGCGCTCGCCGTCCTCTTCGCGCTCGTCGCGCTCGTGCTCCCGAGTGCGACCGGCGCCGGCGGGAACTTCACCGTCTACGCGGCCGCGTCGCTGACCGAGGTCTTTCCGAAGATCGACGGGACGCCTCGCTACAGCTTCGCCGGCTCGGACCAGCTCGCGCTCCAGATCCGGCAGGGCGCCCCGGCCGACGTCTACGCGGCTGCGAGCCCGAAGTACCCGCAGCTCCTCTACCACGACGGCCTCATCCGCAAGCCGATCACGTTCGCCACGAACAAGCTGGTCGTGATCGTCCCGAAGTCGAACCCGGCGCAACTGCACACCGTCTACGACCTGAGGCGCCCCGGCGTCAAGGTCGTGATCGGCGATCGCGGCGTGCCGATCGGCTCGTACACCCGACAGCTCCTCGACACCCTCGGGCATCACCGACGCCGTGATGCACAACGTCGTCAGCCAGGAGACCGACGTCAAGGGCATCGTCGGCCAAGGTCGCGCTCGGCGAGGCCGACGCCGGCTTCGTGTACGTCACCGACGCCAGGCCGGTCGCCTCGAAGGTGACGAAGATCCAGATTCCGGGCTGGGCGCAGCCGTCGATCCGCTACCAGCTCGCGTTGGTCAGCTCGACTGCGCGTCGGGTCGAGGCACGCGTCGTTCATCCGCAAGGTGACCTCGAAGCGGGGCCGCCTCCTCCTGAAGCGTGCGGGGTTCGGGCTGCCGAAGCAGCAGTGAGCCGGTTCCTCTTTGCGCTGACGACCGCGGTCGCGGCCGGCGTGGCCTTCGTCTTCCTGCTCCTCCCGGTCGTCGCCATCTTCCTGCGGATCCCGGTGCGGGAGCTCTTCGCGCAGCTCGACAACGACGTCGCGCGAGATGCGCTGATCGTCAGCCTGAAGACGAGCGCGATCGCCCACATCGCCGTGCTCGTCTTCGGGACGCCGACCGCCTATCTGCTCGCGCGCAAGCGCTTCTTTGGGCGAAGCGCGGTGCTGACCCTGATCGAGCTGCCGCTCGTGCTGCCGCCGGCGGTCGCGGGCATCGCCCTGCTCGCCGCGTTCGGACGCTTCGGGCTGCTCGGTGACCAGCTGGACGCGCTCGGGATCCAGATCGGGTTCACGCAGACGGCGGTCGTCCTCGCCGTCGCCTTCGTCGAGAGCCCGTTCTACCTGCGCGGGGCGATCGCGGCCTTCGAGAGCGTGGACGAGAACCTGATCTCCGCCGCACGGACGCTCGGCGCGGGGCCGTGGCGCGTGTTCGGGCGGATCGCGCTGCCGCTCGCGGCCGGAGGGCTCGGGGCCGCGTCCGCGCTGGCACTGGCGCGTGGGCTGGGCGAGTTCGGTGCGACGCTGATCTTCGCCGGCAGCCTGCAGGGGGTGACCCAGACGCTGCCGCTCGCGATCTACGCGGAGTTCGACCAGGACTTCGACGTCGCCCTGGCGATCAGTGCGCTCTTCATCCTCGTCGGAGCGGCGATACTCGTCGGCCTCAAGGTCTTCACATGGGCACGGCTCGGCTCGATCTCAAGGTTCCGACTCGTGACTTCGACGTCGAGGTAGCGCTCGACGTCGGAGCCGAGACGGTCGCGCTCGTCGGCCCCTCCGGCGCGGGCAAGACGACCATCCTGCGCGCGATCGCGGGGCTGGCGAAGCCGACGAGCAGGCTCGTCGCGGCGAACGGCGAGGTCTGGTTCGACAGCGAGCGGCGGATCGATCGCCGGCCCGAGGAGCGCGCGGTGGGCTACGTCTTCCAGGAGTACGCGCTGTTCCCGCACCTGTCGGTCGAGCGGAACGTGGCCTTCGCGGGAGGCGACCCGGGCGACCTGCTCGAGCGGCTCGAGATCGGCGACCTGGCGAAGGCGAAGCCGACCGAGCTCTCCGGCGGCGAGCGGCAGCGCGTAGCCCTCGCGAGAGCGCTCGCCCGCAAACCGCAGATCCTGCTCCTCGACGAGCCGATGGCCGCCCTCGACCCGCACACGCGCGGCCGTGTCCGGGCGGAGCTGCGGACGCTCCTCCACGAGCTCGAGCTCCCGTCCATCCTCGTCACGCACGACTTCCTCGACGCGGCCGCGCTGGCCGACCGGATCGCGGTCCTCGTCGAGGGCCGGATCGTTCAGACGGGAACCGCGGAGGAGCTGATCGCTTCCCCGGCGACGCCGTTCGTCGCCGAGCTCGCGGGCGGAAACCTCCTCACGGGCAACGCGCGAGTCCGCGTGGACGGCCTGACCGAGGTCGTGCTCGACTCGGGCGTGACGATCGTGTCCACGGACGAGGCGGACGGCCCGGTCGGAGTCGTCGTCCATCCGTGGGAGATCTCGCTCTCGAGGACTGAGACCGAGGATTCGGCCCAGAACCGCGTGCGGGCGCCGATCGAGAGCATCGTGCCGGTCGGGAACCGCCGCCGCGTCCGCGTGGGGCCGCTGACGGCCGAGATCACAGCCTCCTCGACCAAACGGCTGGGGCTGAAGGAGGGGGAAATCGTGGTCGCCGAGTTCAAGGCAACCGCGACCCGGCTGACGGCCCTCTCCTAAGGGCGCTCGACCTCCGATCAGGAGCGAAGGTGTGAAGCAGAAACGAGCGTGATGCTGCGAATTGGATCGCGGCCGAACCAGATGCGAACGCCGTTCCTGAGGCGAGCGCTGCAGGAGGGATAGAACTCCTGCCCGCCAAGGAGCGACTCGCCACCTGCGACCTCTCCGCATTCGAGCTGGTACTTGCTGCGCGCAACGTCCATCCGGTCACCGATCGACACGCCGCGCCGTGTCGTCGCACCTGCGTCCGTCACGATGAACGCGTAGACGCCGCCCTCGGGCGTACCGAGGAACCCGACGCCGTCGTACTTCAGTAGTCCTCCAGGACCCTTCGCGGGTATGAACTCCGGAACACCAACCTCGGAGGGGTTCTCACCGGCCGGCACGAAACCGGGCGTGCGATCCGGCTTGCCAAGAGCGCGAATCACGTCTCGTTCGGCAGTTCCGAAACGAATGCCACGGTAAGCACCGGTTCGCTCGTCGATCGTGGCTGTGGCGGTATCGGCTCCATCCGTCGCGACTGCGAACCAGGCGCCGACGGCCCCGAGGATCAGAGCCGCAGCGAGGACAACCAGCATCCAGACTCGCCGGTTGGAGACTCCCATGAGACCGGTAGAGTGACCAAACCGGGGTGCCGCTTCAAGAGCGGCTGAGATCAGACCCGTCGAACCTGATCCGGGTCATGCCGGCGAAGGGAGTGATGTGAGAGCGCCGAGCTGGGGAATCGAGCCTGTGCCCGAGCGGCTGCGGGTCCTGGGCTTCGTCGACACGACGCTGCTCTGGATCAACCTCGGCATCTCGCTGCTCGTGCTCGTGCTGCCGGCCTACTTCGACCTGTCGTTGAAGGACGCGCTGGCAGCGACGCTCGTCGGCGGGCTGATCGGGAACTCGATGCTCGCGCTCGCTGCGCTGATCGGGGCGGACGGGCGCGTGCCGACGATGGTGCTCCAGCGGGCTCCGCTCGGCCAGCGCGGCTCGTACATCGCGACCGTGCTCAACATCGCGCAGTGCCTCGGCTGGGCGATCTTCGAGCTGATCGTGATCGCAACCGCGGCCGGGCTGCTCTGCGACCAGCTGTTCGGGTTCCAGGCGACCTGGGCCTGGAAGCTCCTCTTCGGCGGGCTCGCCGCCGCGCTGGCGCTGCTCGGGCCGATCGGCTTCGTCCGCCGCTTCGTGCGCAAGTTCGCGATCTGGGCGGTCGCCCTCTCGGTCGTCTACCTCTCGTGGTGGATCGTCGACGGGGCGAATCTCGGCAACCTCTGGTCGCACCCGGGCGCGCACCACGGCTCGTTCTGGCTCGCGGTCGACACGGTGATCGCGGTCACGGTCTCGTGGGCGCCGCTCGTCGCCGACTACACGCGGTTCTCGCGCGACCGGCGGAGCGCGTTCTTCGGCGTCGGGATCGGCTACCTGCTCCCGACCCTGTTCCAGTTTGGCTTCGGCTCGATCCTCGTGCTCTCGCGGGGCGTCGACCCGAATCACCCGGAGCTGATCCTGATCGCGATCGCCGGCGGAGGCGCTGCGGCCGCGCTCGCTCTTCTGGCGTTGACCGTGGACGAGACCGACGAGGCGTTCGCGAACGTGTACTCGTCGGCCGTGTCGACGCAGAACCTCCTGTCACGCGTCCCGCAGCGGGCGCTGATCGCGGGCGCCTCGATCATCGCCACCGCGGGCGCGCTGGCAATCGACATGCGGAGCTACCAGCGGTTCCTGCTGCTGCTGGGGGCGGTCTTCGTCCCGCTCCTGGGAGTGCTCGTGGCCCACTGGCTGCTGAACGGGGCGCACTACTCGGAGCGCGACATCTTCGGCAGCCCGAGCGTGCGCGTGGGCCCGATCGTCGCCTGGGCGGCCGGCTTCCTGCTCTACGAGTGGCTCTACCAGCCGACGCAGCTCGGCTTCTGGAGCGACCTGATCGCGAAGCTGCCGGCGCCGGGGTACCAGATCGGCGCGTCGCTCCCGAGCTTCGCGCTCGCGTTCGTCCTGACCGGCCTCCTCCAGACGCTGAGCTCACCGCGGACGGCCACCACCACCCAAGAGCCGGGTCAGACCCTGTAAACGTCAACGGGGTCAGACCCTGTTGAGGCGTCAGATTTTGAGCTCGCCGCGCGCGACGGTGACCGCCGAGCCGCCGACCTCGACGCGCTCCACCGCGTCCGCGGAGCCGTCGACCCGCGCGTAGAGCTTCGATGGACGCCCGACCTCGACGCCCTGCGAGATCTCGATCTCGTCGCCGAACGCGATTCGCCCGTGGCGGGCGAGGTGCAGCGCCAGCGGTCCGGCCGCCGACCCCGTCGCCGGATCCTCGGCCACGCCGCCCCCCGGAGCGAACATCCTGTTCTTCCACTGCCTGCCCTCGCCGGCGAAGCAGTTGAAGCCGAGCGCAGCCGACTCCAGAGCCAGGCGGGCCATGTCCGGCTGCAGCGACCCGACCTCGTCCTGCGAGCCGAGACACACGTACACATGCCGAACGCCGTTGTCGTAGAGCTCGACGGGGAGCTCCGCCTGCCCCACTCCCAGGATGTCCAGGAGCCGATCCGTCCCGTCGAAAGCCTCCACTTTCGGCAGCGGCTGCTCCATGCGCCCGAACACGATGCGCCCGTCCGCACGCTCGAGCCGCACCGGAACCAGGCCGGCACCGGTCTCGAGCTTGATCTCCTCGAGCGAGAGCGGCGCGCTGAGGATGAACGCGGTGCCGAGAATCGGGTGACCGGCAAACGGCATCTCGATCGTCGGCGTGAAGATCCGGATCCTGGCGTGCCCGTCGCCCTCCGGCTTGTAGACGAACACGGTCTCGGAGTAGTTCATCTCCCGCGCGATCGGCTGCAGCCGGTCCTCGGGAATCTCGCGAGCATCCGTGAAGACGGCCACCTGGTTGCCCTGCAGCGGCGTGTCCGTGAAGACGTCGGCGACGACGTAGCGGAAGCGGCTCACTGCGGTAGGTCCTGGGAGAACATCCAGCGGTGCCCTTCCGGGTCCTCGACCCGGTAGTGCCTGACTCCGACGTCGCGCACGTCCTCGGGCTCGGACAGGATCGTCGCCCCGGCGTCCCGAGCCTGTGCGAAGTGGGCGTCGACGTCGTCGACCTCGATGAGCACGCCGTCGATCACATACGGCACCTCGGCCATCTTCCGCGCGTCCGACGACAGCTCCCGCAAACGCTTCGGGCTCACGTAATCGGGCGAGGGCGTGGCCAGCATCACAACCCCGCTTCCCGTCTCGAGCTCGGCGTGGGTCACCGTCCCGTCGTCCTCCTGGAACCGCAGTCGCTCGCGGAAGCCGAATGCGCCGGTCAGCCAGTCGATCGCCGCGGCGCCGTCTTCGTAGGACAGCATCGGGATGACGGCCATGCCGCAAGGCTATCCTCAGCCGCAGTGCGCCTCTACCTCGTCCGCCACGCCGAGGCCGCGGCCGGAGAGCCGGACGAGCTGAGACGTCTGACACCGCAGGGCCGCGAGCAGGCTCGCGCGCTCGGCCAGAAGCTCGACGCGGACGGAGCGCGCCCCGGAGTGATTCTGACCAGCCCGCTGCTCCGCGCCCGCGAGACGGGCGGCGAGCTCGCGAGGGCGCTCGACATCGCGACCGAGCCCGACGACCGGCTCGCGCCCGGCGCGACTCCCGACGGCGTCCGAGCCGCGATCGCGGGCCGCGGCAACGAGGTCGTCGTGGTCGGCCACCAGCCGGACTGCGGCCGCATCGCAGCCGCCCTAACCGGCGGTCCCGAGCCTCCGTTCCCCGCCGCCGGGCTCTTCGTCTTCGAGCTCGAATAGCGGCTCACCGGCCTCCAGGCGACGCTCGACCTCGGCGTACCAGTCGCGCGCCCAGGTGATGAAATCGAGCCCGTAGCGCACCACGAGGTACGGGTACTCGCGGCCCTCGTCGATGCCCGCACGCGCCTCGACCTCGATCTCGCGGAAGCGGTCGAGCACGAGCTCGAAGATCTGCTGCTGCATCCTCACGTTTGCGAGAACGTCCTCCTCGGACAGCACGTCGGCGAAGAAGAGGCGGAGGAGGCTCTCGTCCCGGATCTCGAAGATCACGCTCTCGCGATCGGTCAGCCACTCGCGCAGAGCCGCCTCGCCTTTCGGAGTCAGCTCGTAGACGGTGCGCTTGACCTTGCCGCGAGGCTCCTGCCTCGAACTGACGAGCCCGTCGCGCTGGAGGCGTTTGAGCTCGGGGTAGATTTGCCCGAAGCTGGCCGTCCAGAAGAAGCGCGTCGAGCCGTCGATCACCTTCTTGATGTCGTAGCCCGTGGGGACGCCGAGCTTCAACATGCCGAGGATGACGCGCGCTGTCGGGGTCAGACTTGACATATCTGCCAGATAGGATAATCATATCGGCCAGATATGTCTAGCGCGATCGCCGTCGATGACCTCCGCAAGTCCTACAACGGGCTCCAGGCGCTCCGCGGAGTCAGCTTCGAGATCGCGGAGGGCGAGATCTTCGGGCTCCTCGGCCCGAACGGCGCCGGCAAGACGACGACCGTCGAGATCCTCGAGGGCTACCGCGAGCGCGACGGCGGGGCGGTGACCGTGCTCGGCGAGGATCCGTCCACCGCGGGCCTCGCCTGGCGCGAGCGGATCGGCGTCGTCCTCCAGTCCTCGTCCTTCTACGACAGCCTCACCGTCGCCGAGAACCTCGCACTCTTCGCCGGCTACTACACGCAGCCGCGCCCCGTCGGCGAGGTCGTTGAGCTCGTCGGGCTCGAGGAGAAGCGCGACACGCTCGTCCGGAACCTCTCCGGCGGCCAGCGGCGCCGCCTCGACCTCGGGCTCGCGCTCGTCGGGGACCCGGAGCTCGTCTTCCTCGACGAGCCGACCACGGGCTTCGACCCCGAGGCTCGCCGGCGCGCGTGGCAGACGATCGCGTCGCTGCGCGACCTCGGCAAGACGATCCTGCTCACGACGCACTACCTCGAGGAGGCCGAGCACCTCTCGGACCGGGTCGCGGTCGTGCGGAACGGCGAGATCGTCGCGCTCGGCCCGCCGTCGGAGCTGACGTCGACCCTCCCCGCGACCGAGATCCGCTATCGCCGCAACGGCCATGAGGTCGTCCTGCAGACCGAGCAGCCGACGAAGCTCCTGCACGAGCTGACGACCGAGGCGCTCGCGTCCGGCCACGAGCTGGAGGGGCTCGAGGTGCGCCGGGCGAGCCTCGAGGACGTCTACCTCTCGCTCACCAAGGAGGAGGAGCAGGAATGAGGATCTTCGTCCACGAGCTCCGCGGCGAGCTCCAGCTCTACACGCGCAGCCGCGAGCTCGCATTTTTCACATTCATGCTCCCGCTGATCTTCTTCGTGCTGCTCGGCTCGGTCTACGGCAGCGGCGACACGATCAACGGCTACCGCGGCGCCGACTACCTGCTGACGGGGATGATCGGCTACGGCCTGATCGCGACGGCCTTCGCCGGGCTGGCGATCGTGCTCGTGATCCGCCGCGAGAACGGCGTCCTGAAACGGCTTCGGGCCACCCCCCTCCCGGCACCCGTCTACATCGCGGCCGTCCTGCTGACGACGCTGATCGCCTTCGCGGTCATGGCCGCATGCCTGATCGCGCTCGGAATGATCCTCTTCGGCGCGTCGTTTCCGAAGGCCCCGGGCTCACTCGTCGTGACGCTGGTTCTCGGCGGCGCGTGCTTTGCAGCGCTCGGCGTCGCGATCACCGGCTTCATCCGCCGAGCCGAGGGTGCGTCCGCGGTGATCAACGCGATCTACCTCCCGGTGGCGTTCATCTCGGGCGCCTTCTTCTCGCAACAGCACTTCCCGGAGGTGCTCCAGAAGGTGGCCGACGTCCTGCCGCTGACCTACTTCATCGACCTGGTCGGAGACGTGATGCTGAAGGGCACCCCGATCTGGAACGAGCCGAAGGACGTCGTCGTGATCCTCGCCTGGGGAATCGCCGGCGCCCTGCTCGCACTGCGCTACTTCCGCTGGGTCCCGCGGGAGGGTTAGCTCTCTCATCGGCCTCTCACGCGACGGGCGTACGGTCCGCCGCATGTTCCGTCCGATCGCAGTCGCAACCGCAGTGCTCCTGCTCGCCGCCTGTGGCGGCGGAGGGTCGAAGTCGTCGAGCTCCTCGTCCTCGAGCCTGCCCCAGGGCACGAAGCCGATGAAGCTCGACCCCGCCGACTTCACGACGAACATCGACAACCCGTACTGGCCGATGCGCCCCGGGAGCCACTGGGTGTATCGCGAGACCGAGAACGGGGAGACACAACGCGTCGACGTGACAGTTCTCGACAAGACCAAGGTGCTGGCCGGGATCACCGCCCGCGTCGTCCACGACCAGGTGACCAGAAAGGGCCAGGTCCTCGAGAACACGTACGACTGGTATGCGCAGGACTCTCACGGGAACCTCTGGTACCTCGGCGAGGACACGGCCGAGTACGAGAACGGGAAGCTGAAGACGAAAGAAGGCACGTGGGCGGCCGGTGTCGACGGGGCCGAGCCTGGAGTCGTCGTCCCCGCCAGCCCGAAGCAGGGGATGCGCTACCGGGAGGAGTACTACGCCGGCCACGCGGAAGACGGCGCCGAGGTCCTGAGCGCGAACAGCCAGGTGCAGGTGCCCTTCGGGCGGTTCCGGAACGCAGTGCTGACGCGGAACTTCTCGGCGATCGAGCCGACCGTCGAGGAGATGAAGCTCTACGCCAAGGGCGTCGGCCCCGTGATGGAGCTGCTCGTGTCCGGCGGATCGGGTCGGACGGAGCTGCTCGGCTATACGCAGGGCTGAAGACGAAGGGCCCGCTCTCGCGGGCCCTCAGTCCTTGTACGGGTCGACCACGTCGCGACCGGCCATCGCGACGCCGAGCGGGCGCAGCGGTGCTTGACGCGGATCGAGTCGCCGTGCGCTGCGAGCACCTCCGGCAGGCGCTTGTAGACCTCCGGCGCCTCGTCCGCGCCGCCGCCGACCAGCACGATGCCCTGCTCGCGCAGCCGCTGCCTGCACGGCCGGCCAGTCGACGACGCCGGGCTTGATCTGCTCCTCGACCCAGACCTTCTTCATGCCGGGCGTTCGGGTGATCCGGGCAGACGCCCTTCGTCGCTCGAACGACCCGGTTCGCAGTCGCGGTCGCGTGCAGGCCCAGCGCTTGCGGCGACGCACCCGGCCCGCGGCCTGCGTGCGGCTCATCACGCGGCCCGCGCCGTGCACGGTCGAGTAGAGCGACTCCGTCGGCGTCCTCGGACTCGACGCCCTCGAGGATGACCGACTCGTCGCCCATCGAGCCGCCGACGAAGCCCTCCTGGCCCGGCCGGGCCGGCGTGCAGCCCTTGCGGATCACCCAGTACGTGCGGCCGAAGTGCTCCTCCAGCCACGCGAAGTTGTGGTGGTTGTGCACCTCGTGCGTCGCCTCGGCGCCGAGGATCTCGAGCACCTTGTCGACCACGACGTCGCGGCCGGCGTACGCGTAGTCGCCCGCCAGCTGCATCGCCGCGATGTACGACTGGCCGAGCTCCGAGTCGATCTCGAAGAGCACCGGCGGCGAGTCCATCTCGCCCTCGCGCGCGCGCGCGTCGAACGCCAGGCCCTGCGCGAGCGCGAGGAAGCCCGACGCGGTCTTGTGGCCGAAACCGCGCGAGCCGAAGTGGACGCCGACCCAGACCTGGCCGTCCTCGTCCTCCATCACGTTGACGTAGTGGTTGCCCGAGCCGACGGTGCCGAGCTGCGACTCGCCGCGAGCTGCGCGAGCTTCCGCTGCGGCGCGAAGTCCGCGTTCCGGATCTGGTCGAGCACCGGATGGTCGGCCCGCTCGGTCGCCGGCACGCCCATGCCGAACGAGATCCGCCGCGTGATCTCGCCCATCACGCGTCTCGACGCCGCCGAGCGCGTCGAGGTCGGCCCGCGTCAGCTCGGTCCGGGCCGCCTTGTTGCCGCAGCCGATGTCGTAGCCGACGCCCGACGGCGAGACGTAGCCCTCGTAGGCGATGCCGCCGCCGATCGGCTGGCGTGTAGCCCGGGTGATGGTCGGCGCAGAGCACGCCGAACTCGGCGTCACCCGCCTCCATGCAGCGCTCGAGCTGCTTCGAGGCTCCGCTCGTCGACGGCGCCGAAGGTCTTGATCTTCATCATCGCTTCCTCCTTTCTCATTGTCGTCGTTGAAGACACCGGGCGGATTCGAACCGGCGTGAACGCGTGTTGCAGACGCGTGCCTCACCGCTCGGCCACGGTGTCGCGAAACCCTCGAGAGGATTCGAACCTCTGCGCGCGGGGCCGAAACCCGCTGCTCTGTCCAGCCTGAGCTACGAGGGCAGGTGCTGCTGGAAAGCTTGGAGGTGCTCATCCGAAAACACGACGAAGCGGACCTCTTGGATATCTGGATGCCGTTCCAACTCGGCGGCAGTCGTACGGAGCGCGATGCGGGCGGCCCGCTCGACCGGGAAGCGGTAGATGCCTGTCGAGATCGCAGGGAAGGCGACTGTCCGCGAGCCAAGCTCGGCCGCCACCTCGAGCGAACGCCGGTGGCACGAGGCAAGGAGCTCGTCCTCCCTCGCTCCGCCTCCCTGCCAGACCGGGCCTACGGTGTGGATCACGTGCCGCGCAGGGAGCTTGCCGGCCGTGGTCGCCTTCGCGTCCCCGGTGTCGCATCCGCCGAGCAGGCGGCTCTCCTCCAGGATCGCAGACCCACCCGCGCGGTGGATCGCTCCGTCGACGCCGCCGCCTCCGAGCAAAGACGAGTTGGCGGCGTTGACGATCGCGTCCACTTCCTGCTTCGTGATGTCGCCCAGTACGAGCTCGATGCGGCCCACGCAGGAAGCGTATGTCCGACGCGCTGAGTCTCGCCGTGAAGAACGCGACGAAGCCCGAAGGGCGAGGAGACGCGCGGCGCAGCGGCGGCGAAGCCGACGCGGAGTGCGCAGGTTCAAGCCCGCCGCCTGCGTCCGAAGGGCGCACGCGACGGGCGATTATGGTGCGGATGGAGGGATTCGAACCCTCATCAACCGGTTTCTGAGACCGGCGCGTCTGCCGGGTTGCGCCACATCCGCCCGACCTCGAACAGCGGCGCCGTCGCCTGGCCAGCTCGGCGACGGCGCGTCCTCCACCGCCCGCTACACCGCTCCGCGGGCGAACTCCGAGATCAGCTGCGGCGTCGCGGTGTCGAAGCCGACGACGTCGAGCATCCCCGGATCGTTCGGATCGGCGATCGAGAAGCTGTTCGAGACCATTCCGACGACCACCAGGCGAGCCGGGATCCGCGAGGCTCGACGGTAGTCCTCCAGAGCCTGCACCGGATGGACGTCTCCGGCCCAGGTCTCCGAGTCGGTGTAGATCACGAACGTGTCGATCTCCTTGCCCTTGGCCTGCGCGTAGAGCATCGGCAGCGCGCAGTCCGTGCCGCCGAACGGCAGGTCGGACACGGCCTTGACCGCGTCGTCCAGCCGCTGCCGCGGGCTGATCGCGAGCCGGGTCAGACCGTCGTTGCCGAGGTACCACTGCCGCCGGTTACCGGCCTTCCAGCCGTTGCGACCCGCGTAGAAGCCCACGATCTCGCACCGGGGCTCCGTCGCCGCGGTCACGAGTGCGAGCGCCGCCGAGGCGTCGCGCGGCGACAGGCCCGGGACGCCCGCCACCCAGCCGTGCTCCATCGAGGCCGACACGTCGAGCGCGAGCAGCATCCGCGTTCCCGCCGGCTCGACGCTGCCGAACGCCGTGTAGAACGCGGCGTCGAGCGCGTCGACGATCTCGCGCACCGGGCTCCACTCGTGCCGGCCCCGCGCGCCCCGGCCCGACGCGTACGTGCGGAGTGCCGACGAGGAACGCGATCGGGTGGATGCGCGCCCGGCGAATGCGATCCGCGTCGCCGAGCTGCTCGACCGCCTTCTCCGTACCGGCCGAACCGGTGTCGAGCACGCCAACGCGGGTCATCGTCGCGAGGTTCCGCACGAGCGCCGTCATCGGCATGTCCTCGAGCAGCGCCTCCCAGACCTCGGGCGACGACGAGGTGCTCGCTCTTCAGCGCCTCCCGGGGGAGGCCGTACTCGCGGACGAGCTCGGCCGACCGAGCGGCGTTCTCGGCCTCCTCGGCCAGAACGAAGCCCTCGACGATTCGAGGCAGGCCGTCCGCGTCACCACCACGGGCGATCCACTCGAACAGCCGCGCATGCTCGTTCGAGACGCCGAGCGTCGGGTTGCCGGCACTCACCGAGCCGGCCGGATGCGCGAGCCGCAGCAGGTCGCGGTGCGTCACGCCCTGCCGCTGCCGGTACTTGACCGCCTGGTACGCGAGCGAGTCGACGGCCTTGTCCGAATACCAGGCGCCGACCGCACGACGCAGCGAGCGGCCCCAGCCGCGGAAGCCCTCGACGAACTGCGCGAACTGGAACAGGTGCGTGCCCGTCCGTGCCACGCGCGGCAGAGCGTCGAGCGCCGCCTTTCGGGCCCGCTCGTCATCGCTGCCCGCTGCCATCGCGAGGGCGAAGAGCGCCGCATCGTTCTTCGGCGCGCGGCCTGCCTCGCTGATGCGCACGATCTCAGCGACCGCGCGTGGGCCGTCCGCGGTGAGGCAGCGCTCGACGGCGAGCGCGTTCTCACGCGTCAGCTTCCACTCGCCGGCGTAGTAGCTGCCGCCCTCGGAGCCGAGGACGAGGAACCGGCGCAGTCGAGCCCAGTCGTCGACCGCCCAGGCGAAGCCGCCCGCGCTGTTCGGGATCTGGGTCGAGCCCGGAAGCGGGACGCGCTGGGCGACCCGTCGTGTTCGGTGCTTGCTCAGGTAGCGCATCGCGCCTCCTTTCGGTTGTCGGCCCGCACACGCTCACGCTCCGCGTAGAGGTCGGCCTCGGCGACGAGGCCGGCACGGAAGCGGTGGAGCGCGCCGAGCAGGGTGTCGATCTTGTGGAGCGAGTTCTCCCGGCGAGCTCGCGCGTCCACGCCGAACTCCAGGAAGATCTCGTTGTTGCAGTCGCCGATCCGCAGCCGCAACCGCGGCTCGGGAATTCGGCGTCGCACGCGTCGGCCGGACGTGTCCTCGACGAACACACGCACGAAGGCGCCTCCGTCGAACTCCGGCCGGTTGAGGAACGTCCGCTCGTCGAGGCGGACGCCGTGTCGCGATCGGCGAGCCAGGAAGGGACGCCGCTTCGCGTGCTGCAGCAGGTAGGACATGCGTCCCTCCTTTCGCGTAGAAGCCTGCGGTCGTGGGTGCGCGAAGCGGATCTATTCAACTGAGCTACCGACGCCGAGGCGCCGGGCGAGCTTCGAACTCGCGACCTCCCGACGATCGCTCGTCGGGCGCTCTAACCAGATAACCGCCCCACTCCGGCCCGCAGGCCGATTGGTTCCGCGGTCGTGTCGTGACGATCGGAGACCGGCATTTGCCGGCTGGGAGGCTCTCGACTCCCTCTGTTGGTGAGAGATAACCGACCCTCTCCGGCCCGCGGAAGGACACGCTGCTGTGGTCGTGTGCATTCGGCCCGGAACTGCTCTACCAGCTGAGCTACCGGAGCGTGGACGCTCCGGGCGGGACTCGAACCCGCGACCTGTCGATTCAGAGTCGATAACCGGAAACCGTCCGGCCCACAGCAGGAGGTTCGTCGCGGTCATGATGTGCGATCGGGACGCGGAGTCGAACCGCAACGGCGCTCCAAAGGGCAACCGCTCTGACCAGATAACCGAACCGCTCCGGCCCGCGACGACAGGTCCGCCAGGATTCGAACCCGGACCAGCGAGGTTGGAGCTCGCCGTGCTTCCGGTTACACCACGGACCTAAATTTCTCGGCTTCCCCGGGGGCGGGACGCCGGCCAGGGAAGCGAGAGCGGACGACCTGGATCGAACAGGCCTCTTCGGGGTGGCGCCCCGGTGCTCTTCCGTCTGAGCTACGTCCGCAAGATCTCTCGGTTTCCTGGCGCGTCGCTGCGTGCCCGTATGCCGGCGGGACAGTGTTGGGACACACGGCCCGTCGGCAGGAGGGTGCGCAGCGGCGCGAGGCGGCGGGCGGAGCCGGGCTTCGCCCGGCGGGAGCCCGACGCCGGCCAGGAAAGCGAGTGCGCCCGGCTGGAGTCGAACCAGCGCACCTGCCGTATCAGAGCAGTGCTCTCCACTGAGCTACGGGCGTTCAAGCCTCCGGCAGGAATCGAACCCGCACCCCGACCGTACAAAGGGCGTGTGCTGCCGTTGACACTACGGAGGCGCTTTTTCGGCGCAGCGATAGGCGACGAGTGGTCCGGGCCGCCCTCGGCGGCGCGGACATTTCGGCTTCGCCGAAATGGAGACGGCGGGAGTCGAACCCACTCCTCCTCGGTGCAAGCGAGGTGTTCTGCCACCAGAACGTCCCCTGGACAGATGCGGACGGATGGAGTCGAACCACCAAAGCCTGAGGCTCCGGGGTTACAACCCGGTGAGCTCGCCCGTGCTCAGCGTCCGCGTGAGAGGTAGCCGACCGGATTCGAACCGACACTTCGGGGATCACGACCCCGGGTGCTTGCCGTTACACCACGGCCACCATGGAAGTTCGCGGTTTCCTGGCGCGTCGCTCCGTGCCCGCATGCGAGTGGAACAGTGCTGTGCCGCACGGACCGCTCGCAGGAGGGTGCGGAGCGGCGCGAGGCCGGACGCGAAGCGTCCAGGCCGGCCAGGGAAGCGCGACGGGAGCGACCGGACTCGAACCGGCACCCTCTCGCCTGACAAGCGAGCACTCTGCTCGTTGAGCTACGCCCCCAAGTTGCGCAGGTGGGATTCGAACCCACGGTCTCGAGCTCATGAGGCTCGCGAGGACGGCCGCTCCTCTACTGCGCTAAGGCACCGCCTGCGGTACCGCCATCAGGACGGGCGGGCTCTGCCCGTGCGTCCGTCGAACTGACCGGTCGACCCAATCCAGATGTCCACCTAACCGCTCTAGGTCTGGCCGGCAGGAGTCGAACCTGCGATCTCCGGTGCCCAAAACCGGCGGGGTGGCCAAGCTCCCCTACAGCCAGACGAAAGAACCCCCGGCGGGACTCGAACCCGCAGCTTCCGGATTGAGAATCCGGCGTCATCCCGTTTCGACCACGGGGGCACAAAGGCGTCGACTCGGCGACGCCGCCCAGAGCACGGGCGGACTTTGCCCGCGCGGGCGTCGTTAAGGCTCCGGCGGCAGGGATCGAACCTGCGCTCTCGCGGGTAACAACCGCGCGTCTTACCGACTCGACTACGCCGGAACGGATCTCTACGACCCGACAAACGGAGGCAGCAGGATTCGAACCTGCGAGACGTCGCGGCCCTACGCCGTAGCAAGGCGCTGCCTTACCGCTCGGCCATGCCTCCAGGAGGAAGGAGAGGGAATCGAACCCCCAAGGCCCTTCCGGACCCACCCGTTTTCGAAACGGGATACCGCGCCCGTGGCAGTCCTTCCAAGGTGGCCCCCGCAGGCTTCGAACCTGCAACCTCCCGATTAAGAGTCGGGTGCTCTGCCGAGTTGAGCTACGGAGCCGCAATCTCTCTCTCTCTCTCTCTCTCTCTCTCTCTCTCTCTCGGTTTCCTGGCGCGTCGCTGCGTGCCCGTATGCCGGTGGGACAGTGCTGCGCCGCACGGCCCGTCGGCAGGAGGGCGCGCAGCGGCGCGAGGCGAGGGCGAAGCCCGAAGCCGGCCAGGGAAGCGAGAGTGTGGCCGGCAGGGATCGAACCTGCTGCGCCCCGCGTTTCAGGCGGGCGCTCTACCGGCTGAGCTACGGCCACAAGAAAAGTAGGCGAGGCTGGCCTCGAACCAGCGACCTCCTGTTTGTAAGACAGGCGCTCGTCCCAACTGAGCTACTCGCCCTTACAGCTCGCCATCCGGGCGAGCACTTTCGGTCCAGCCCACAGGATCCGGGACAAGGAATCGAACCTCGACCTCCAGGGTCAGGGCCTGGCGTCCTGCCGGTTAGACGATCCCGGAACGTTCTCTTGCGGGCGGGCGCCCCGGCGCCGAAGCGCCCGCCGGCGAGCTAGTGGAGGAAGACGACGTGCCGCACGGCCCGGCGAGCTCGGCATCGGACCCGACTCGACCGAAGCGAATGTCGAAGCACTCCCCGCGACGATCCGTCCCGACATCGATTCGAGGACTGCCTCGAAGCGGTCCCTCGACCTTCACGCGCGCGCCGATCTCTGCGAACCGGCGCTCGAAAACCTCGGTATCCATGAGGTCTCCTTTCTAGGGAGCGGCGATGTGCGTGGCCCTTCGCCCTCCGTTCATCTCCCTCTGGAGATCCACGCAGCGGCGAGACCTGCCCTTCGCATGTACGCACGGCTCATGCCGAACGATGTTTTCCAAGCCACTCGCCCTACTCTTCGACCCTGGATCGCGCGTCGCCCGGCGACGCGCGTCATCGTGGAGGAGCTTTGGAGCCGGGTGCATGCGTTCTGTCGAAAAAAAGGCATTGGTAAACCAAGACTCAATTAGAGCGTGTCCTTTTTCGCGCCAGAAAGCGCACGGGACCTTTCTCCCTCGGGCGGGGCCTCAAATCGATCTACGTCTTCTTCAAGCTGAGCATCATCCTTTCCAGAACTGCGAATCGGTCACGAAACGAAAAAGGCGACCCGGTTGGGTCGCCCTCGCTGCGAGTCGTATGCGGCTAGCGAACTAGCGCGTACACCTCCAAGCGAGGGCCAAGCCGGACCCGGGCTGGCGATCTTCGACGGCGAAGCTATTCGGCCATTGCAACGCAGGCGACGTCGCCGTCGGGTCGGTAAGCCTTGAATGGATTCGGTGTGTGTTGAGCATCTTCATCGACATTGTACCGAGCCGGACGATACATGAAACAACGGACGTGTCAAGAGATCTATTCGTAAAGATTTTATCTAGACCGAGAAATCGGACCGCAAATCGCGGCGCGACATTTCGGCCGATCGTAGAAACCGAACGCGCTAGACAGGCTCC
>CAVUMW010000014.1:0-88144 GCA_963742635.1 uncultured Actinomycetes bacterium | reverse complement strand
CGCGCGTGAAGGAGCAGGCGCAGGTCAAGATCGCAGGCGGCGTGCCGTTCATCTCCGACGCGGACCTGCGAGCACGCCCTGAACGAGGCGGGTGTCAGCTCGAAGACGACGGACGCCGCAATCGACGCGTACTCCGAAGCGCGCCTCGACGGCCTGCGGGCCGCGTTGGCGATCCTGGCCCTGCTGGCTCTCTGCGCGCTCTTCGCGGCGCAGCGCATACCCGAGACCCAACCCGGAGGCGTAGAGTCCTAGCGCCATGTGCCGCTGGCTCGCCTACTCGGGAACGCCGATCAAGCTCGAGGAGCTGCTCCTCAAGCGCGACCACTCGCTGATCGACCAGAGCCTGCACTCGAGGATGGGCGCGACGACGACGAACGGCGACGGCTTCGGCGTCGGGTGGTACGACGAGGACGGGCTGCCCAGGCTCTACCGCAGCACGCATCCCGCGTGGAACGACCGCAACCTGAAGGAGCTCGCTGCCGGAATCTCGTCGCGGCTCTTCTTGGCGCACATCCGCGCGTCGACCGGCTCCGCGATCCAGGAGACGAACACGCACCCGTTTCGCTACGGGAAATGGCTCTGGATGCACAACGGGCTGATCCGCGAGTTCCCGCGCGTGCACCGCGAGCTCGTGAACAGGATCGACGACTCGCTCTTCAACTCGATCGAGGGCACGACCGACTCGGAGACGATGTTCTACCTCGCGCTCACGTTCGGCCTCGAGAGCGACCCCGTGGCGGCCGTCGAGCAGATGGTCGGCGTCGTCGAGGAGACCGGGGAGCGTCACGAGATCGAGAACCCGATCCAGATGACGATCGCGACCACCGACGGGACCTCGATCTGGGCGTTCCGCTACTCGAGCGAGGGCGACTCGAGGTCGCTCTGGTTCAGCACGCGGATGGACGAGCTGAAGCTGCTCTATCCGGCGGTGCCCGAGCTGGAGAACCTCTCGGACGAGACGCGGGTGGTCGTCTCCGAGCCGCTCGGCGACCTGCCCGGGGCCTGGAACCCCGCGCCGGAGTCGCACTACGGGATCGTGCAGCCCGGCACCGACAAGCTCGGCGCGTTCACGCCCGCCCGCCCGTAGCCGGCTCGTTCGCGAGCAGCTGCCGGCACTGCTCCGCGTTGACGACGTTCCCCTTCTCCTCGTGCAGGCTGATCGCGAGCTCGAGCGCCTCGGACGCCCCTTCCGGATCGCCGCTCGCGCGTAGGACCTCGGCCACGTGGACGAGGACCTCGGCCTGGGCCGTGATGTTGTCGCTCCCGGCCGTCGCAGCCGCGACCTCTCGGGCCTCGTCGAGCGCTTCCTCGAGTCGGCCTTCGCGGGCAAGTGCTCGCGCATGGTTGCTCTTCCAGAGCGGCGCGTAGCCGCCGTGCTCGCGAGCCTGCTCGAGCTCGGCGACTGCCTCGACCTCTCGACCCTGGTCGAGGAGCACACTCGCCAGGTCGATGCGGTAGATCGCGAGATAGCGCGACGCGCCCATCTCGAGTGCGACGCGAATCGCTTCCCGGATCTCCCGCTCCGCCGCAGCGAGGTCGCCGGCGAGGTGCTCCATCTCGCAACCGGCGATGTGCGCCTCGGCCAGGCCGTAGGCGATTCCGAGCTCGCGGCAGATCGCCTTCGAGCGCTCGAGCTTGTCACGGGCCTCGTCGAACCGGCCGAGACGCGAATCGAGGTACGGGCCGCCCAGCAGCGCGTCCGCTTCGATCGCCGCAAGTCCGTGCTCGCGGCCCCAGGCGAGCTCCTCGTCGAGGAAGGCGAGCACCTCGGTGACCGGAGTCCGCCCGAAGAGCATGGATCCTCCGACCTCGTTCCAGGCCTCGATCTGGCGTCGCAGGTCGCCGGACTCGATCGCGTGCCGCCGCGCCTCGAGCAGCGCGCGGAGTTGAGCGCCGCGGTCCTGCGCCGCGAGCTCGGCGACCCCCATCAGCTGCCAGGCGTCGGCGAGGTGGGCGTGGTCGCCCGTTGCTCCGAAGTACTCGATCGCACGTCGGGCAACTTCTCTCAGCCGGTCCGGCGACGACAGCTCCTGCATGAAATTGACCTTGGCGAGCTCGATCTCCGCCTTCAGCTCCGCGTGCTCGTCCCCGTTGCGACGGGCGTCGGCGACAGCTTCGGTGAGGACCGCCTCTGCCGCGTCGACGGCGCCGCTGTCGCACAGTGCACGCCCCAGGTCGGGAAGCAGTGCCGCATGCTCCCGGTCGTCGACTTCGAGCAGGCGGTTCGCGCGCTCGAGGAGCGACACGGCCGTGCTCGGCTCGAAGCGATCGTGGGCCCGACGACCGGCTCGCGCAAGCAGCCGACCTCCTCGGCGGGCCTGCTCTTCCGCAGCGGTGTCGACCCGGCCGAGCTCGGCCCGGTACTCGTACGCCTGTTCCAGGTGGTAGCCGACGATCTCGTCGGCCGAGTCGAATTCGTCCGCATGACCTTCCAGCCACGAGGCGAGCTGCGCGTGGAGCTCGGCTCGCAGCTCCTTCGGAACGGACGAGTACGCGACGTCGCGGATCAGCACGTGGTTGAAGCGAAAGCCGTCGTCGCCCGCGAACAGGGAGCGGTCAGGGCGGATGAACTCTTTCCGCGCGAGCGCGAGCAGGATCGATCCGAGACCGGATCGGTCGTCCGGTGTGACGAGGTCGGCGACAGAGCCGCGATGGAACAGTCGGCCTTCGACGGAAGCCCGCTGCAGGACCGTGCGCTCGCCCGGCTCGAGGCGGTCGATGCGCGCCGCGAGGAGCGCAGTGAGAGTCGCGGGGACTGCCTCTTCGCCTGCGTCCGGATCGTCGGCCAGCATCGCGAGCATCTGCTCCACGAAGAGCGGGTTTCCCTCGGCCGAAACGAGCACCCGTTCGCGCGAGCCGCGCCGACAGGTCGTGCTCGAGTAGCAGCTCGTCGACGAGGCTCTGCGAGGCTGCGTCGTCGAGTGGGTCGAGCGTGACCAGGCCCGCGTGCTGCTGGGCGGCCCAGGACGGTCTCGTCTCGAGCAGGTCGGGCCGGGCCAGGCAGACGATCAGGATCGGGGCGGTGCTCGAAGCGCCGGCGATGTACTCGAGGAGGTCGAGCATCGTCGGCTCGGCCCAGTGAATGTCGTCGACGACGAGGACGAGCGGCCGGGCCGAGGCGATCGTCTCGAAGAGGCGTCTGAAGGCCCAGGCCGTCTCTTCGGGTGAGCCTGCCGGGCTGTCCCCGGTGACGGCGCCTGAGATCAGCCGCGCGGCGACTTCCCCGCGCTCGACCTCGGAGAGCAGTCTCGCGAGCTCGGGCTCGGGATCCTCACCGGCGAGCTCACGCACCACCTCGCTCAGCGGGAAGTAGGAGATCCCATCTCCATAGGCGACGCAGCGGCCGACCAGGATGCGCGCGCGCGTCTCGAGCGATCCGATCAACTCGCGCACGAGGCGTGACTTGCCGATCCCGGGTGTGCCGAGGATCGTCGCCAGCTCGCACGTTCTCGCCTCGACCGCCTTTCGAACGCGTCGCGGAGAACGGCGAGCTCCTCGCTCCGGCCGACGAACGGCGTCGCGATCGGTCGGGCGAACGCGGGCAGGTCGGGCCTGACCGCGACGAGCCTCCAGGCCGCGAGCGGCTCGCTCTTCCCCTTCGCGTCGACCGGCGCCACAGCCTCGGCGACCACGCTCTCGCCGACGACGCCGTACGTGGCCGCCCCGAGCAGCACCTCACCGGGCGCGGCCGCCTGCTCCAATCGAGCCGCGACGTTGACCGCATCGCCCGTCGCGAGCCGCTGGTCCGTGGCCGAGTCCACGCCGCCGACGACGACCTCGCCGGTGTTGACGCCGGTCCTGGTCGTGATCCGGATGCCGTGCTCGCGGTCGAGTTCGGCGTTCAGCCGTTCGAGCGCGTCACGGAGCTCGACGGTCGCCCGGACTGCGCGCGCGGCGTCGTCTTCTCGGACGACCGGCACGCCGAACACCGCCATCACTGCATCGCCGATGAACTTCTCCACCGTTCCGCCGTGGCGCTCCATGGCGGCCTGCGCCGTCGCGAAGTAGCGCGACATCACGCCGCGGAGGGTCTCGGGGTCGAGGCGTTCGCCGAGCGCCGTCGACCCGGCCAGGTCGGTGAAGACGACGGTGACGGTCTTCCTCGCGGCGGCGTCGGACGGAGCCCTCGAGCGGTGCGCCGCAGGCATCGCAGAACCGCGCTCCGTCGGCGTTCACTCGCCCGCACTGGGTGCACCGCATGGCGAGAGCGTACGCCCGGTGAGCCGGCCGGATCTACGCGGGCGCGTCTGCTTCGAACAGGCCCGTCTGGTGGGCGAGCACGACTGCCTGGACGCGGTCGCGAAGGCCGAGCTTCTGGAGGATGTGCGTGACGTGCGTCTTGACCGTCGTCTCGCTGATGTAGAGGTCCTCCGCGATCTCCCCGTTCGAGAGGCCGCGGGCCATGAGGCGAAAGACCTCTCGCTCGCGCTCGCTCAGGTCGTCGAGCTCCCTCGGGGGCGCGGGACGCGGCATCCGGGCGAACTTCTGGATCACACGCCGAGTGACTGTGGGCGAGAGGAGCGCCTCACCGCCGGCGACGGTCCTGATCGCGGCGATCAGTTGCTCCGGAGAGTCGTCCTTGAGGACGAAGCCGCTCGCCCCGGCGCGGAGCGCTTCGTAGACGTACTCGTCGAGATCGAACGTCGTGAGGATCAGGATCCGTGCGCCGCTGTTGGCCGCAAGGATGCGCCGGGTTGCCTGAAGCCCGTCGAGCTCGGGCATTCGGATGTCCATCAAGACGACGTCCGGGTCGAACCGAGCGGCCTTGTCCACCGCTTCGAGCCCGTTGCTCGCCTCGGCGACGACCTCGACGTCCTCCTCGCCCGCGAGCAGCATGCGGAAGCCGGCGCGAACCATCGACTGGTCGTCGGCGACGAGGACCCGGATCGTCATCGTCCGTTGCTGTCGAGGGGCAGGCGCGTGCTGAGCACGAAGCCGCCGCCGTTGGCCGATCCGGCGCTCATCTCGCCGCCGTAGATCTTGACGCGCTCCCGAACCCCGACGAGACCGTGCCCGAGCCCGTCGGTCGTCGAGCTGCCCTGGCCGTTGTCGCGGACCTCGATCTCGAGCTCGTCCGGCCCGTAGCGGAACGTCACGTCGGCATCCGAGGCGTGCGCGTGCTTGAGCGCGTTCGTCAAGCCCTCCTGGACGATGCGGTACGCGGAGAGGTCGATGCCGCGCGGGAGCGGAACCGGCTCGCCGTCCACGTGCAGCTCGACCGGCAAACCGGCCCGGCCGATCTCGGCCAGCAGCGAGTCGATGCCGTCGAGCCCGGGTTGCGGCACGAGCTCGGCCTCTTCCCCTTCGCGACGCATCGCGGCGAGCAGGCGGCGCATCTCGGTGAGCGCAGTACGGCCCGCGCGCTCGACGTCCCGGAGCGCCCCGCCTTGCTCACCCAGCTCATCAGGCAGCTGATGCCTGACCGCGCCGACCTGGAGCACCATCACGCTCACCGCGTGGGCGACGATGTCGTGCAGCTCGCGCGCGATCCGTGCCCGCTCCTCCGCTACCGCGACGCGTGCAGCCGCCTCGCGCTCGCGTTCGGCCTGCGTCGCGCGGATCTCGGCCGCCTCCGCCTTCTGCGCGCGGTCGCGTAGGGCAAAACCTGCGGCCCAGCTGATGCCGAAATCGACCGGGATGACAATGAGCTCGGCGGTGAGGTGGCCGGGGATGTTGTAGACGACCGTGATGATCCCTCCGAGGACGATCGCGAGCCCGGCCCAGGCCCGCTTGAGATCGCGCTGGTTCCCGAGCAGGAAGGCGGAGACCAGTCCGACCGGGAAGAGGCTGACCATGAACGGGATGAGCGCTCCGTCGACGAACGAGATGGCCGTCGCGATCAGCCAGTAGGACGCGGGCGCCCAGAACGGAAACCGCCTGCGGGCGAAGAGCGGCGCCACCAGCAGGGCCACCAGCGGAACGGCGTAGCGGATCGACACGGGCGACGTGTCCCTGCCCAGGACCAACTCGAGCAGTGCCGCGATCAGAAGCGCGCCGATCAACAGCTCGTACCAGTAGTCGCGGGCGAGGGATTCGACCCGGTTCATGCGTTGAAAGTACTCCACGCGCTCACTCGCCGCCTCCTACCTGAGTAGGAGTCGGAATCGTCGCCCGGTCTGACTCCGAATCAGGCCTTCAGATGACGCCGTTCCGCGGCCGCCCTTCTAGCGTCAATCCCGGAGTTCTCGATTGCGAAGGAGGAACCAGATGCCACCGACCAAGTCCAACAATCTGGCGGCCCGGATGGGGCGCTGGAGCGCAGACCACTGGAAGACCGCGACCTTCGGCTGGCTCGCGTTCGTGATCGTCGCCTTCGGTCTCGGCGGTCTGGCGGGCACGAAGTCGATCGATCCGAACGCCCCCGGCCCGGGCGAGTCGGGCCGGATGGACAGGATCCTCGACGCGGGCTTCAAGCGGCCCGCCGACGAGAGCGTCCTCGTCCAGAGCCGATCGCTGTCGGCGACCGATCCCGTCTTCAAGGCCGGGGTCGCGGACGTCATCGCCAGAATCTCGAAGCTCGAGGACGTCCAGAACGTTCGCACGCCGTTCGGGGCGGGCAACGCGGATCAGATCTCCAAGGATCGCCACGCGGCGCTCGTCAAGTTCGCGATCCGCGGCGACTCCGACAAGGCCGCCGACAAGATCGATCCCGTCCTCGCCCAGGTCGACAAGGCGCAGCGGGCTCATCCGGAGCTCTTCATCGGCGAGTTCGGAGACGCAAGCGCCGTCAAGGCGGTCCAGACCGCCTTCGCGGACGATCTCGGAAAGGCCGGGCTCCTGTCGCTTCCGATCACGCTCGCCATCCTCGTGATCGCGTTCGGCGCGCTCGTGGCCGCGGGCATTCCGCTGCTGCTCGCGCTGACCGCGGTGTTC
This sequence comes from uncultured Actinomycetes bacterium, assembly GCA_963742635.1. Classification (GTDB taxonomy): domain Bacteria; phylum Actinomycetota; class Thermoleophilia; order Gaiellales; family Gaiellaceae; genus VAXT01. The sequence goes on along the minus strand of CAVUMW010000014.1, from coordinate 81,271 downwards.
GCGACCTTCGGACTGATCGCACTGCCGAGTCACATCCTGCCCGTGGCGCAGCAGGCGCCCGCGCTGGTGCTGCTGATCGGGCTCGCAGTCGGCGTCGACTACTCGATGTTCTACCTCCGGCGCGAACGGGAGGAACGAGCCGCGGGCCTCAGCGAGCGGGCCGCGATCGAAGCCGCCGCCGCGACGTCCGGCCGCTCGGTGCTCATCTCGGGCGTGACCGTGATGACCGCGATGGCCGGGATGTTCCTGACCGGCGACCAGATCTTCGCGTCGTTCGGCGTCGCGACGATCCTCGTCGTCGCGATCGCGATGATCGGTTCGCTGACCGTGCTGCCGGCCTTGCTGTCGAGGCTCGGCGACGGTGTCGGCCGGGGCCGGGTTCCGCTGGTCAGCCGCCTGCGCCGCGACGACGGCGAGGGCCGGATCTGGGGCGCGATCATCGACCGCGTTCTGCGCCGGCCGCTGCTCTCGGCCGTGCTCGCGGGTGGGTTCCTGCTCGTGCTCGCGGCTCCGGCGATCCAGCTCAAGATGGCCCAGGGGGGCCCGGACACGTTCCCGAAGTCGCTTGCGGCCGTGCAGGCCTACGACCGGATGCAAGGAGCGTTCCCCGGAACAGCGATGGCGGTGAACGTCGTCGTCCAGGCGCCGAACGTGAAGTCGCCGCAGGCTCGGGCCGCAATCGCGCAGCTCGAGCAGCGCGCCCTGGCGAGCGGCCGCATGTACCGGCCGTTCAGCGTCGCCGTCAACCAGGCAGGAACCGTCGCGGACATCACGGTCCCGATCAAGGGCAAGGGCGCCGACGGCGAATCCAACGCATCGCTTGCGCTGCTGCGGAACGACATCGTTCCGAGCACGGTGGGTGCGCTTCCCGGCGCCGAAGCCGGCGTCACGGGCTTCACGGCCCAGTGGAAGGACTCGAAGGACGACATGAAGGCGAACCTGCCGCCCGTCGTCGCGTTCGTCCTCCTCTTCGCCTTCGCGCTCATGCTCGTCGCGTTCCGTTCGATCGTGATCGCGGCCAAGGCGATCGTCCTGAACCTGCTCTCGGTGGGCGCGGCCTACGGCGTCCTGGTGCTCGTCTTCCAGCACGGCTTCGGCAAGAGCCTGTTCGGGTTCAGCTCGACGGCCGGGATCGACCCGGTGGTTCCGCTGCTCCTGTTCGTGATCCTGTTCGGGCTCTCGATGGACTACCACGTGTTCCTGCTCAGCCGGATCCGCGAGGCCGTTCAGCGTGGCGCGTCGACCGATGAGGCCGTCGCCCAGGGCATCAAGTCGACGGCCGGCGTCGTCACGAGCGCCGCGCTCGTCATGGTCGCCGTCTTCGCGGTCTTCATCGCGCTCTCGATGCTGTTCTTCAAGCAGTTCGGCGTCGGTCTCGCCGTCGCGATCCTGATCGACGCGACGATCGTCCGCGGCGTGCTCTTGCCCGCGTCGATGAAGCTGCTCGGGGAGTGGAACTGGTACCTGCCCAGCTGGCTGGAGTGGCTGCCCGACCTCGGCCTGTCCGAGGTGGACGCCCCGCCCGAGACCAGCTCGAGCCCCGTCTCCGCGTAGAGCCTCTGTCGAACCCCCGGGCGCCCGTCCGGCCCGGGGGTTCCTCTTGCTTTCCGTACCTAGGTACGGGTCTATAGTGGCCAGATGAGGGTCGGCGAGGTCGCAGAGCGCGCGGGTGTGAACGTCGAGACGCTTCGCTACTACGAGCGCCGCGGCCTCTTGCCCGAGCCGGAGCGGATGCCGAGCGGGCATCGGCGCTACGACGAGGAGACCGTCCGCTTCCTGCGCGCGATCAAGGAAGCGCAGTCGGTCGGCTTCACCCTCGCGGAGATCGGCGACTACCTCGGCGCGGCACGGCGCTCCGGCTCGCCCTCGGAGACGCTGCGCGTCCGGATGGCGGCGAAGATCGACGAGATCGATGCGCGGATCGCGGGGTTGCGCCGGATGCGCGACGAGCTCGCACGTGTCGTCGGCTGCGCCTGCGACTCGCTCGACCACTGCACGTGCGGGGCCGCCTATCTGGCTCGACGTGGCCGCGAGACGAGCTCGCCCCCGGCGCTCCTGCACGTCACGAATGGTGAGAGCGCGGGCAACACGCTGCGTCAGACCGGGCTCGGCGGAGCCGTTCTGCCGTGGCAGGACGTTCTCCACGAGGGGCCGGTGCCCGCTGTGTCGCGGGCCAAGCTGCTGCGGACGCGCGCGACGTTCCTCTCCGAGTGCGGTTGGGGCCCGCGGAGCGCGATCCAGTCGTCGCTCGAGCGGCGCGACCGGCAGCTCCGCGAGGCGCTGCGCGACGGACGCGGCCTCGTGCTCTGGTTCGAGCACGACCTGTACGACCAGCTCCAGCTGCTCGACGTGCTCGCGCTGGCCCACGGATTGGAGGGCTCGCTGGAGTCGATCGTCGTCGATGACTTCCCCGGGAAGCCGTCGTTCCGTGGGCTCGGCGAGTTGACGCCGGACGAGCTCGAGACGCTCTGGCCGGCGCGCCGCGAGGTGAGGGCCGAGACGCTCGCGGAGGCGGCTGCCGCCTGGGACGCGTTCCGCTCGCCGGAGCCGGTGGCTCTCGAAGAGCTCGCTGTCCGAGGCTCCGAGGAGCTTCCGTTTCTCGGTGCCGCGCTCTTGCGTCTCCTCGAGGAGCTGCCGGGAGTCGACGACGGGCTGTCCAGGACCGAGCGGCAGGCGCTCGAGGCGATCGCGGGCGAAGCACGCACACCGATGGGCGCGTTCCTGGCCACGCAAAACATGGAAGAGGCGCCGTTCCTCGGCGACGCGTGGTTCTACCGCTCGCTCTCCGCGCTCGGGCAGGGCGACGAAAGGCTGCTCGAGACGCAGGAGGGCGAGCCTCTACCCGCGCCGCCGCCGCTCAGCGACGGGCAGGAATTTGCGCGGCTCCTGCTCCACGTGACGTCGGCCGGGGAACGCGTGCTCGGCGGCGAGGCCGATCGCGTCGAGCTGCTCGGCGTCGACCGCTGGCTCGGCGGCTCCCACGTCACCGTGGAAAGCGGCTGGCGCTGGGACTCCGCGGCGCGACAGCTCAGGGCGTGACGACGATCTTTCCCCTGGGCCGCGGCGTGCACCGGCAGTGCTATCTTCCGGACGTACTATGTAAGTGTACGCTGTAAGTCAGACGCACGCAGTAAGCCGCCAAGAAGAGATGGCCGCCGAACCCGAGACGAGCCCCCAGCCGCGCATCCCGTTGACACGGGACCGCGTCCTGCAGGCTGCGATCCGCATCGCCGACGAGGAAGGCCTCGACGCGCTCACGATGCGCCGGCTCGGCCAGGAGCTGGACGTCCAGGCGATGTCGCTCTACAACCACGTCGCGAACAAGGAGGACCTCCGCCAAGGGATCGTCGAGCTCGTCATGGGCGAGATCGAGGTGCCCTCGGACGCTGCCGACTGGAAGGCTGCCCTCCGCCGCAGCGCGATCTCGGCGTACGAGGCGTTCATCCGTCACCCGTGGGCCTGCAGCCTGCACAACGCGACGCCGAGGATCAGCGACGCGCGCATGCTCTGGATGGAAGGTGTGCTCAAGACCCTGCGCGAGGCCGGCTTCTCGCCGAACATGACGCACCACGCGTACCACGCGCTCGAGAGCCACATCACCGGGTTCACGCTCTGGATCGTGAGCATGCCCTTCGACAGCCGCGAGGAGCTGCTGGACATGGCCGAGAAGTTCATCCCCCAGATCCCGGACCGGTACCCGTACGTGATCGAGCATGCGAAGGAGCACCTGGAGGATCCCGATCCGAACGAGCCGAGCGAGTTCGAGTTCGGCCTCGACCTGATCCTGGAGGGGCTCGAGCGGCGCCTCGACGCCGCCTGACGGCCAAAGGTCACAGCTTTGTGACCGGAGTCGAACAGTGGTGAAACAACGGCCCGGAGTGGGGTGTGCCCGTGTCTAGGTTGGCCGCATGGACAACCTCTCCAGGCACGTTCTCATCGTCGCCGCCGTCCTCGCCCTGGTGCTCGGGGCCGGCCTCGCGACGCAGGCGGCGGGCGGTACCGCGCGCGCTCCTGCAGCAACGCACCTCGTCCTCAACGAAGTCGACTACGACAACGTCGGCGCCGACAACCGCGAGTTCGTCGAGGTCTTCAACGGAACCGGTGCGCCGGTCGACCTGGTCGACAAGGCCGTCGTCCTGGTCAACGGGCTGACCGGCACCGAGTACACGCGGGTGGCGCTGGGGCCGAACTGCCTCGCGCCGAACCAGTACGTGGTCGTGATGGATCCGCTCGTGGTGCCGGCTCCGGGTGCGATCTCGATCCCGTTCCCCGGGGCGGACAACCAGGTGCAGAACGGCGCGCCGGACGGCGTCGCACTGATCGACACGGCGTCACTGACACTGGTCGACGCGCTCTCGTACGAGGGCTCGATCACGAGCGCTCAGATCGACGGCTTCCCGCAGCCGGTCAGCCTCGTCGAGGGCTCGCCGACTCCGCTCGAGGACTCGAACGTCAACGAAGGCTCGCTCGATCGTGAGCCGAACGGGGTCGACACGGACAACGCGGTCGCCGACTGGGCGCTCGACGCGACGCCGACCCCCGGTGCGTCGAATGCGGGAGCAGGAAGAACAGGTAGACCGGCTGTGTTCGGGGGCTGTGGCCCTCCACCCCCGCCGCCGCCACCACCCCCGCCGCCCCTCCGCCCCTCCGCCTCCTCCGCCACCTCCGCCTCCGCCACCTCCGCCGCCGCCACCACCACCTCCGCCTCCGCCGCCTCCTCCGCCTCCTCCTCCTCCTCCACCACCTCCACCACCTCCACCACCTCCACCACCTCCACCACCTCCACCGCCTCCACCGCCGCCGCCTCCGCCACCTCCACCGCCGCCACCGCCGCCTCCTCCGCCGCCTCCACCTGAGGAGTGCCGGGTGCCGAATGTCGTGGGTCTGATCCTGGTCCGAGCGAAGTTGCGGATCCGCCGCGCGAACTGCTCGGTCGGCCGGATCTCCTGGAAGCGGTCGCGCTGGGTCGGCCGCGTGATCAGGCAGCACCCGAAGGCCGGCGCCGTGAGGCCCGCGGGAGCAAGGGTGAGGCTCGTAGTCGGGCGCTTCTAGGACACACCACCCCGAGTCGAGCGGGCTGCCTGATCAGCGGCTCGCTCGATCGCTTCAAGGAAGCGGACGAGTAGGTCCGAACCGGACTGGGGGCGCCTGCGAATCAGCTCGGAACCTTTTCCGAGACAAAGGAGCCCCACATGCGGTTCATTCCGACCAAGCTCCACGCGCCGCTCGACTACATCGTCGGCGCCGGGCTGATCGCAGCCCCGTGGATCTTCCAGTTCTCCGAGCACACGACGCCGACCGTGCTCTCGATCGTGCTCGGGATCGGGCTGATCGTCTACAGCCTGTTCACGGACTACGAGCTCGGCGTCTGGCGCACCTTCCCGATGGCCGTCCACAACCTGTTCGACATCGGCGCAGGCGCTCTGCTCGCGGCGTCGCCGTGGATCTTCGGCTTCGCGGACGAGGGCGCGAACCTCTGGGCGCCGTTCGTCGTCGTCGGCATCGCCGCGATCGGCCTCGGCCTGACGACGAAGCAGTCGGGCGGCTACAGCTACCGCAAGACGGGCGCCACCGCGGCCGGCTAGCCGACACTTCCGCGCGGCGGGCTCAGTGCCCGCCGCGCGTTCTCTCAGGCGTCCTCGACCGCATCCGGCTCGTGCTCGGCGAGCCACGCCTTGGCGACTCGCTTCTGCGCACGAGTGAGCCACGCCTCGACGACGAGGTCCCTGAGCTCCTCGCGGTCGATCGTCTTCAGCACTGGGATTCGCATCAGCACGGCCGGGTAGCCGTTGAAGTGCGGCGTCGTGAAGAAGAGGCCGCGGTCGTCGGCGAGCAGCAGATCCTTCTCGTCGAGGTCGGCGACGCGGAACATGAGCACGTCTTCCATCCGCTCGCCGGTTTCCGGATCGATCGCATCGGGCCGGCGCCCGCGATGGAAGCAGAAGAGCTTTCCATGCACGTGATACGAGGGCCTGCCGTCGTCGGAGACCTCCTTCGTCGCCTGGGGCATCGCGAGCGCGAGCTCGTCGAGATCGGCCATCGTCGCCACGTGCCCTACTCTGCCATTCCGATAGAGCTCGGCCCTGGCTGTCCCGCTAGGCTCGGCTCATCCTCGAGCTCGAGACTCCTGTCGGCCCGGCGCGGGCGCACCTCGACCTGGTCGACGAGGCCACGGCGGCGCTCGTGCTCGGGCACGGAGCGGGCGGCGGAGTCGGCTCGCCGGACCTCGTGGCCGCGAAGGACGCTGCGCTCGAGGCCGGAGTGAGCGTCGTGCTCGTCGAGCAGCCGTACCGGGTCGCCGGTCGGCGCAGTCCGGCCCCGGCGCAGCAGCTCGACACGGCCTGGACGTCCGTGCTCGCGCAGCTTCGCGAGGGCGTCCTCCACGACCTGCCCGTGATCTGCGGCGGCCGCTCGTCGGGCGCGCGCGTCGCGTGCCGCACGGCTGCCGAGGTCGGCGCTGTCGGCGTGCTCTGCCTCGCCTTCCCCGTGCACCCGCCCGGCCGCGGTGACGACCCGACGAAGAGCCGGATGCCCGAGCTCGACGCGGTCACCGTGCCGACACTCGTCGTTCAGGGCGAGCGCGACCCGTTCGGCATCCCGACCGAAGGCCCGAACCGGAGTGTCGTCCTCGTCCCCGGCACGCACTCGCTGCGGAGCACGGCCGCGATCGGCGCGGCGGTCTCCGACTGGCTGGGAAGTGGGGTCCTCGCGCTCGACAAGGTGCCTTGACCCCGCACGAGCTCACGAAGCCGCAGGCCCGTCGGATCGCGGTGCGCGCGCAGCTGCTCGACTCGTCACGACCGCGCGACCTGATCGCGGTCGTCCGGCAGCTGACGATGCTCCAGATCGACCCGACCGCGGCAATCGCTCCCAGCGCGGACCTCGTCGCCTGGAGCCGCCTGGGCTCGACCTACCGTCCCGCCGACCTGACGCACGCCCTCGAGCAGGACCGCACGCTGTTCGAGCTGGACGCGATGGTTCGGCACATGGACGACCTCGGCCTGTACCTCGCGGGCGCCGCCGAGTTCCCCACGTACGAGCGGTCGCGGGCCTGGTTCCGGGACAACGACTCGTTCCGGAAGGACATCCTGAAGCTGCTCCGCAAGTCCGGGCCGCTCGCCTCGCGCGAGATCCCGGACACGTGTGCGGTGCCGTGGGCCTCGAGCGGGTGGACGCACAACCGCAACGTCACGCAGATGCTCGAGTTCATGATGATGCGCGGCGAGATCGCGATCTCCTCCCGTGTCGGACGCGAGCGGGTGTGGGACCTGGCCGAGCGGGTCTATCCGGAGGTCGAGGTGCCGTCGGTGGACGAGGCCGAGCGGAGGAGGAACGAGCGTCGGCTCGCGTCGCTCGGCATCGCGCGGCCGAAAGGCCCGAAGATGCCGATGGAGCCGGTTCACGTCGGCGAGGCGGGCGAACCGGCCGTGGTCGAAGGGACGAAGGGCGAGTGGCGCGTCGATCCTGCGGCGCTCGACCAGGACTTCGAAGGCCGGACGGCGCTGCTGTCACCGTTCGACCGGCTCATCCACGACCGCCGCCGGACGGAGGACCTGTTCGAGTTCGAGTACGTCCTCGAGATGTACAAGCCCGAGGCGAAGCGCCGCTGGGGCTACTTCGCGCTCCCGATCCTCCACGACGACCGCCTGGTCGGAAAGCTCGACGCCAAGGCCGATCGCAAGGCGTCCGTGCTTCGGGTGAACGCGATCCACGAGGACGTGAAGTTCACGCGCGCGATGAGTAAGGCGGTGCAGGCAGAGCTCGACGATCTGGCTTCCTGGCTCGGCCTCGACGCGGTCGCCAGCTAGTCGGCGTCGGCGAGCTCGAGCAGCTTCGTGACGGTCGTCCAGTTCCGCGCCGTCGCGGTCACTCCCAGGTCCTTCCCGGCCAGCCGCGCCCAGAGCTTCGATCGTGCGACGCCGCCCGGGTGCCAGGCGTAGATCTCTCGCCCGATGCCGACGACCTCCTCCTGAGCCGTAGCCACCTCCTCGAGCTCGCGGATGAGCTTGGAGGCGGGTTTCTTCTCCAGGAAGCTCACCTGGTAGCGCTTCGGATCCTTGGCCACCCCTTCGAGGGGATTTCGGTCCACCACCTTGGCGAGCTCGCTGCGCGTCCGCGCGACGACCGCGATCTCGAGCCCGAAGCGATCCGCGATCAGCCGCTCGCACTTCCGTGCCACGCTCTTCGCGCTCGCCGTGCTCGTGAGCACGACGTTCCCGCTCTGGAGATACGTCCGAACGTCGTCGTAGCCGGCGTCTTCGAGCGCCTCCCGAAGCTCGGGCATCGAGATCCGGTTCCGCGAGCCGATGTTGATGCCGCGCAGGAGGACGATCAGCCGGGCCATGAGCGCAGAGCCTACGCAAGGCGCCACGGTAGGTTCCCGCGCGTGCGGACGATCTCGATCCCCTCGCTCCGCCGGCTCGTGATCTCGGCTCAGGGCTACGCGGGGCGGGCCCGCCGAGCCGACGCCGACGACGTAGTGGGCGCGATCCGGCGCGCGATGTGCATCCAGCTGGACACCGTGACCGCGGTCGAGCGGAGCCACCGGATTGCGATCTCGACCCGTGCCGGCCTCTATCCGCGGGACACGGTCTCCAGGCTCCTGCGTGAGGGGCGCGTCATCGAGAACTGGACGCACGCCCTGTGTGTTGTCCCGGCCGAGGACTGGCCGCTGTACGCCTGGGCGCGCGAACGCATGCGCGACGGGGTCCCCTGGCACGGTGACGTCCGAACGCGCTACCCCGGGCTGGCGGAACGGGTGCTCGACGAGATCCGCGAGCGCGGTCCGCTCGGATCGAAGGACTTTGCGGGCAAGGCCGATCCCTCGCCGCACCGGGTGGGGACCTCGTCGGAGGCGATGTGGAGCTGGAAGCCGGCGAAGCAGATGCTCGACGCGCTGTTTGCTTCCGGCGAGCTCGTGGTCGCCGAGCGCGTCAACTTCCAGCGCCGCTACGACCTGCCTGAGCGCGTCCTTCCACGCGAGATTCTCGACGCGCCGGTCCCCTCCGAGGAGGAGGCGGTCCAGAGGCTGATCGTGCAGGCCGTTCGCGCCCGAGGAGCGCTGCGCGAATCCGCGATCGCCGAGCACGTGCGGCCGATCTGGGGCTTCCTGGGAGGCGCCAAGGCGGCGCGCCCGTACGTCGACTCCCTCGTCGCGGAGGGGAAGCTCGAGCGGGTCGCCGTCGACGACGGTGGCGAGCCGGTCGTCGTCGAGGCCGGGGTCGAGCTCGACCGCCCGCCGCCGAGCGCAGCAGTCCTGCTCTCGCCGTTCGACAACCTGCTCTGGGAGTTCCATTCCGTCCGGCGCGTGCTCGGCTACGAGCACGTGATCGAGCTGTACAAGCCGGCGCCACAGCGTCGGTACGGCTACTACGTCCTCCCGTTCCTGTGGCGCGACCGGATCGTCGGCCGCGTGGACCTGAAGGCGGAGCGCCGCGAGGGGACGCTCGTCGTCAAGGCGTTCCACCTCGAGCCGGGAGTCAGGAGCTCGAACGCGCTCGACGAGGCCTTCGACCGGGCGCTCGACCGTCTCAGGCGCGCCGTGGGCCTCGAACGCGTCGTCCGCTGACGACGAGCGAGCGATTAGCGTTGAGGCGTGCCGTCGCCCGATAACGCCGCGTCCATCCGCATGCTCACCGCCGACGACGCGGGCGAGCTCGCGGCGCTCCTGGTGGAGAACCGCGCGTTCCTCGCTCCCTTCGAGCCCGACCGCGACGAACGCTTCTACACCGTCGAGGGCCAGCGCGACCGGCTCGAGCGCGACGACAAGCACGCGTTCGCGATCCTCGATGGAGAGCGGATCGCCGGGACCGTCGCGCTGTCGCACGTCGCGCGCGGCCCGCACGAGAGCGCCAATCTGGGCTACTGGGTCGCCGAGCGGCTCAACGGCCGCGGCCTCGCGACGAGGGCCGTCGGCGAGCTGATCGAGGCCGCGTTCGGCGAGCTCGGGCTGCACCGGCTCGAGGCGGGGACGCTGGTCGACAACATCGCGTCGCAACGTGTGCTCGAGAAGAACGGATTCGAGTCGATCGGGATCGCGCGCGGCTACCTCCACATCGGGGGCGAGTGGCGCGACCACATGCTGTTTCAGCGGCTCGCGGACTGAGGCGCGATCCCGCGCCAGATCGTCTCCAGCAGCTCCTCGGCGTAGGTCTCGCCGGTCGCCGGCAGCCCGAGCGGCAGGAGCCGGAGCAGGAGCGCGCCGCCGAGCAGGTCGGCGACGAGCTCGACGTCGGCGTCCGGGCGCAGCTCGCCCCGTGCACGGGCGTCGGTCAGGCGGTGCGAGGAGCGCCTCACGCCGAGGGCGGACGACCTGCTCGACGTACACGTCCGCGAACACGGGGTTGCGCTGAAGCTCGCCGAGGACGCCTGCGAGGAGCCGGCCAAGGAGTGGATCGGAGAACGTGTGTGCGAACTCGCGGAGCCAGTTCAGAAGGAGCGAGTACAGGTCTTCGGCGTTCCACGCGTCGAAGTCGGTGGTCAGCTCGCGCAACGCGTCGGCGATCAGCTCCTCCTTCGAGCGCCACCGGCGGTAGATCGTGTTCCGGCCGACTCCTGCCCGCAGCGCGATCGCCTCGATCGTCGCCGCCTGGAAGCCCCGCTCGGCCAGCAGGTCGAGCGCCGCCCGCGTGATCGCGTCGTCGGTCGTGGGGCGGCGCGGCCGGCCGGGACGCCTCCGGGTCTTCGTGTCGGAGCGCGGCACCGAGGTTACGATACATTACGAGAACAGCTGTTCTCGTAACTCGCTGACGCGAAGGAGACCGTGCGGGGCTCGGTGGTGACTCTCTGGCTCGTCGCAGCGCTCCTCGTCGAGCTCGAGCTCATCTGGTGGGCATTCGACCGAATGTATTCGTGACGACAACCGGGATCCCGCGCCAGCACTACAACCTGACCCTGGCCATCCTGACCATGGCCGGGACCGCGTACGCCCTGCAGCAGACGATGGTCTTTCCCGCGCTGTCGACCTTCGAGAAACGAGTTCAACACGACTCCCGCGTGGGCGACCTGGGTCCTGACGGCGTTCCTGCTGACGGCCTCGGTCGCGACGCCGCTCCTCGGCAAGCTCGGTGACCAGTACGGGAAGGAGCGGATGCTCCTCGTCGCGCTGACGATCTTTCTCGTCGGCACGATCGGCGGAGCGTTCGCGTGGAACATCGGCTCGCTGATCGGCTTTCGCGCGCTGTCGGGCACCGGCGGCGCGGTCTTCCCGCTCAGCTTCGGGATCATCCGCGACGAGTTCCCGCCGGAGAAGGTCAAGGTCGGGATCGGGTTGCTCTCGTCGGTCTTCGGCGTCGGCGGCGGCCTCGGGATCGTGTTCTCGGGCCTGATCGTCGAGTACCTGTCGTGGCGCTGGCTGTTCATCGCGGGCGCGATCCCGGTGGGGGCGGCGATCCTGCTCGTCCATCGCTACGTCCCGGAATCCCCGATCAAGACGCGGGCCCGCCTCGACATCCCAGGGGCGGTCCTGCTCGCCGGCTGCGCTCACGGCGCTGCTCGTCGCGCTGACCGAGGGCGAGGGCTGGGGCTGGACGTCCTTGCCGTTCCTGGGCCTGATGCTTGCGAGCGCCGTCCTCCTCGCGACGTGGATCCTCACGGAGCTGCGCGTCGCCGAGCCGATGGTCGACATGCGGATGATGAGCCAGCGGCCCGTGTTGCTGACGAACACGACCGCGCTCATCGCCGGGTTCGCGATGTTCGGCACCTTCGTGCTCGTGCCGCAGTTCGTGAGCGCGCCCGAGTCGCAGGCTACGGCTTCGGCGCCTCGCCGATCGTGGCGGGCCTCTACCTCGTTCCCGCCTCGGTGATGATGCTCTTCTCCGGCCCGGTGGCCGGGATGTTCGGCCGGCGCTACGGCTCGAAGTGGCCGCTGGCCGTGGGTATGGGCCTCGTGGCGCTCGCTGCTCTCGGGCTGGCGACCATGCACGACGAGCCGCTGCCCGTGATCGTGTCCATGGTGCTGCTCGGGGCCGGCGTTGCTGCGGCGTTCGCCGCGATGGCCGCGCTGATCACTGAGAGCGTGCGCCCGACCGAGACCGGCGTCGCGACGGGCATGAACACGGTCATGCGCACCGTGGGCGGCGTCATCGGCGGACAGATCGGCGCGGCGATTCTCACGTCGTACGCGGTCGGCGGCGGTCTGCCCGGCGAGGAGGCGTACACGATCGCCTTCGGGTTGAGTGCCGTCGCCGCGGCCGTCGCGACCTGTGTGGCCGTCTTCATCACCGCGCCGTTCGGCACGAGGCGCCGGGCGGCCCCCGCGGAAGCGCTCTCGGACTAGGACCGAGCAGGGTCTCGAGGCCGCTCGGACCTGAACCGATACTCGCCGAACGGCCAGTAGTTCCGCTGCTCCCCTGTCGGCATCCTGCTTGAGGGGGCAAAAACAACTGCGGGGGGTACGCAATGCGTCGTGGTGGTCGTTGGCTGGGAACGCGCCGGAGTCGGCATGCTGGGCTTCGGCTCGTCGGCGTGGCCGCGACCGCGAGCGTGATCGCGCTCGTCCTGCTCGCGCCGCTCGGGTCCGCGGCCGGCGGCGCCTCGGGCCCGGAGGCAACGCTCAGCACGACCGCGCTGGCTCTTCCACGACCTGCCCGTCGGCTCGCGCTCCGAGGCCCAGGCCGTGACGGTGACCAACTCCGGCGACGCGCCGCTGACGATCTCGACGTTTCGCATCACGGGTACCGACGCGGCCGATTTCGGCCAGGGCGCCCTTTGCCCCGTTGCTCCCGACACGCTGGCGGTGGGGAGCTCGTGCACGATCTACGTCTCCTTCCGCCCCGACAGCGCAGGCCCGAAAACGGCGACGCTCGCGATCGGGGACGACGCCCCCTCCAGCCCGCAGACCGTCGACCTGAGCGGTGGCGGCGTCGACGGCGGGAGCGGCACGCCCGTGGCCACGATCTCCCCCGCGGGCGCCCTCGCCTTCGGAAACCAGATCATCAACACGAGGAGCGAGGCGAAAGCCGTGACGCTGGCGAACACGGGCGCCGGCCCGCTGACGATCTCCACCTTCCGGATCAACGGCGGCGACGCGGCCGACTTCTCGCAGGGTGCAGACTGCCCGGTCAGCCCGACCCCGCTCCCTGCGGGCGCCTCGTGCACGATCTACGTCTCGTTCGCCCCGAATACCCCCGGCTCGAAGTCGGCGACCCTGGCGATCGGCGACGACGCAGGAGGCGGTCAAACCGTCTCGCTGACCGGCGCCGGAACTCTCGGCGCCGCAGCCGTGACGTTGTCGCCCCCGTTGCTCACCTTCGCCGACCGCTCGGTCGGCACGACCTCGGACGCGCAGCCCGTCTTGCTGACCAACACCGGGCTGGGGCCGCTGACGATCGCGACGTTCCGGATCAACGGCGCCGACGCGGCCGACTTCGCCCAGGGGGCCGACTGCCCCGTCGGCCCTGACTCCTTGGCTCCCGGCGCGTCCTGCACCATCTACGTCTCGTTCACGCCGCACAGTGCAGGCTTGAAATCGGCCACGCTCACGATCGGCGACGACGCCCCGACGAGCCCGCAGACCGTCGCTCTCGGCGGCCGCGGCCTATCCGACCCGCAGGTGAGCGTCTCTCCGAGCTCGTTGTTCTTCGGCTCGGAGACCGTCGGGACGGAGAGCGGCCAACAGACCGTGTCGATCACCAACACGGGCGGCGGGCCGCTCGCGATCGCCAGCATCGGCGTCACAGGCGTGAACGCGGGGGACTTCGTCGAGAGTGACGACTGTCCCGCCACGCTCGCGATCGGCGCGAGCTGCTCGGTGACGATCGGCTTCGATCCCGGGACGGCAGGATTGGACAACGCCTCGGTGACGCTGAGCGACAACGCTCCAGGCGGCTCCCAGTCCGTCGCCCTCTCAGGGGCGGGCCTCTTGCCCGGCACCTGGTTCAGCGACGACTTCGAGTCCGGCTCGCTCGTCCAGTGGAATGCGCTCTCCTCGGCGGACTCGACGATCGCGATCGACTCGACCGTCGCGCACTCCGGCTCCGACAGCGTCCGGTTCACGAACTCGAGCAACGACCAGTCCTCGCGGCTCTACGCGGACCTGGCCGGCGGCGGCCACTCGCAGTCGTACACGCACTTCTGCTTCCGGATCGCGCCCGGGCTCTCCGAGGGCATCGAGATCGCCAACGGGCGTGCGATCACGGACGAGTACCCGCTCGGGATCCGCCGCTTCGTGATCACGTACAACCCCGTGACGAAGGGGCTCGAGGGCTACTTCTTCAACGAGAACCTGGATCGTCTCGACCTGTATGCGGCGACCGGCCAGGTCCAGACCGGCGTCTGGCACTGCGCCGAGCTCTACCTGGACGAGCGCGTGAACGGGCGGGCCGAGCTCTGGCTCGACGGCGCTTCGGTCGGATCGGTCTCCGGCGACCTCGGGACGCCCAGTCCGTACAGCAGGGTCTACCTGTGGAACCAGGCCAGCGCGGGCACGGTCTGGTTCGACGACGTCGTGGTCGGCGACTCTCCGATCGGCTGATCGCCCTCTAGTAGCATCGCGCCGGTGGTGACGAGGTCTCGGCTCGACCTTTCGCGGTCGCAGATCCTCGCGTTCCGACGGCGGGTCGGCGCGCTCGACGAGCGGCTCAGGCCCGGACCGCGCTCGCTCCGGCAAGCTGCGTGGGCGGGACTGCAGGACAGCATGCCGCGCGCCGCGCTCCTCTCGATCCACGCGCGCGTCGAGGGGGCTCATCCGTCCAGCTGGGAGGATCCGTCGCTCGTCCAGGTGTGGGGCCCGCGGTTCAGCACGTACGTCGTGCCGGCACGCGATCGCGCCGTCTTCACGCTCGGGAGGCTGTCGGACGACGGGCCCGACCGGCAGAGAGCAGAGGAGATCGCTGCCCGCCTCCATGCCTACCTCGACGGCAGGCGGATGGGCGACGGCGAGGCTGGGCGCGCGCTCGGTGTGAACTCGAATTCGTTCCGTTACGCCGCCCCGACGGGCACGATCCTGATCCGCTGGGAAGGCGCACGCCAGCCGACGATCTGGACCGTGCCGCGACCCGATGTCGACCCACGCACAGCGCGCCGCGAGCTGGCCCGTCGATACCTGCACGTCTTCGGTCCCACGACGCCCGCGGCGTTCGCCACCTGGGCCGGCATCGGGCCGGCGGATGCGGGGTCGGCGTTCGACGCGCTGAAGCGATCGTTGACGCCCGTGCGGACACCGATCGGCGACGCGTGGATCCTGAGCCGTGACGAGGAGGCATTCCGCGCTCCCGTCAAACCCGCGACGGCGCGGCTCCTGCCGAGCGGCGACGCGTACTACCTCCTCCAGGGAGCCGATCGCGAGCTCCTGGTCCCCGACGCGAAACGTCGCGACCAGCTCTGGACGTCACGCGTCTGGCCGGGTGCCGTGCTCGTAGCCGGCGAGATCGTGGGGACGTGGCGGCGAGCGCAGGCGAATCTGACGATCACGCCTTGGGTTAGGCTGGCCCGCGCCAAGCGCGAAGCGGTCGAGGCGGAGGCGCAGACCCTGCCTCTACCCGGGGTCGAGGGGCGGATCGCCGTCCGCTGGGAGGATTGATGCAGGAAATCGCACCCGGTCTGTGGCACTGGGAGTCATCCCACCCGGAGTGGGAGGCGAGCGAGCCGTGGGCCCAGGATGTCTCGTCCTTTGCGATCGAGGACGGCGGACGGCTGCTGCTCTTCGATCCCCTCGACCCGCCGACGGAGCTCGAGGAGCTTGCCGCGGAGCGCGAGACCGCGATCGTCTTGACGGCGCCGTGGCACGAGCGCGACACGCAGAGCCTGATGGAGAGGCTCGGCCTCCCCGTGTACACGCCCCCGGCGGACACGGCGCAGGACCTGATCGACAAGTTCGGCATCACCGCAGAACAGGCCGGAGACGGCAGCCCCGATCTGCTCTGGCTCCGGGAGCGCGGCGACGGGCACTTCTATCTGCGGAGCGACGAGCTGCCGTTCGAGATCGAGGTCTTCCCGGGGCGGGACCACAACGACGTCGTGCTCTGGGTCGAGAGCAAGCGAGCCGTGATCTCCGGCGACACGCTTGCCGACTTCGGCCAGGGCCTCGGGATCCAGGACGAGTGGCTCCGCAAAGGCGTGACGCGCGAGGAGGTCGCCGCCGGCCTGCGCCCGCTCCTCGATCGACCGGTCGAGCATGTCCTCGCAGCACACGGCGGTGTCTACGACCGGTCCGACCTCGAGCGCGCGCTCAGCCCCGGAAGCTGACGGCCAGGCTCACCCGGGCGCCGATCCGGCGTTCCGCGCGCGCCTGCGGGCGCTGTGAGACGACGATTCCGCGCGGGCCGCGGGCGGCCGTCGAACGGACCGCGCCAACCGAGCAGCTTGCTCGCCGGATCCGCTCGCGCGCATCCTCCAGCCTCATGCCGGTCACCTTGGGGACGAGACACGCCGTGAGCCAGGAGTACACCAGCCTGGCTCCATCCGGCGACCAGGACGGCCGGGAGTAGGGATCGCCGATCGCGCGGAGATTCGTCTGGCCGCTTCCGTCTGCATTCATGACGAAGAGACGCGCCTGCACATGCCGGTTGCGCCTGCGCATGAAGGCGATCATTCGCCCGTCCGGCGACCAGGACGGATTCGAGTCGAGCGGTTGGCTATCCGTGAGGTTCGTCATGTGGGCCCCGTCCGGGTCGACGACGTAGATGTCCCCGTCCCACAGGCCCCGTGACCCGTCGAAGGCGATCTGCGTGCCGACGGGCGACCAGTCGGGGTTGTTGTCGTCGGCGGGTCCATCCGTCACCCGTTGTCCAGTCCTGGCCGTCGGCGTTCATGACGACGATGCCTCCGATCTCCGCGAAGACGATCCGCCGGCCGTCGGGCGACCACCGCGGATCCCACTCGCCGGGGCGCTCCCCATGCGTGAGCCGTACCTCGCGGCTGCCGTCCGCGTTCATGACGTAGATGTCGCACGATCCGGCGCTGCACCGGGTGAAGGCGATCCGACTGCCGTCCGGCGACCAGGCTGCGTCGGACGCAGAGCTGTCGCCCTCGGTGAGCTGCACCGGATCTGTCCCGTCTGGGTTCATGACGAAGATCTGGTAGCGGCGCCCGTCGGAGCGTGAGAACGCGATCTTGGTTCCGTCGGGCGACCAGGCCGGGTCGAACTCCTCGGCGGGATCTCGGGTCAGGCGCCTACTTCCGGAGCCGTCCGCGTTGACCACGTAGATGTCACCGTTCCAGACGGTACGGGCTCGAGCTCGAATCTGGGCCGCGCTCGACTCCCGAGACGGGGCCAAGCCGACGGCGAGACCAAGGGCCACGAGCCATGCCAACCCGAGTGTTCGGTGCATGCCGAAGCCAATGATTCCGGACCGCGCCTCCGGGTGGACCGCGCAGTGGAACCGACCGTTCGAAGCCGGGGGCTGTTAGGGTCAAAGACGCGCTAGGCGGGCCTAGGGGGAGAGCCGCCCGCGAACTTTGGGTGCGGCCAGCGCACTAGTTAATGGTCTCTAGTCAAGGGAGGACCTATGAGACGCTTCATCCCGATTGCGGCCGCCGTTACTGTGCTGGCCGGTGTGATCGCCACCGCCACGGCCGTCGGTGTCGGGCAACCCAGCCCGACGACTCCGGCCGCAAAGACACCTCGGTGGGTTACGCACGTCGCGCGCTACCAAGGCGGAATCTCGGGCGGCGTGCGCGCGATGCTGGCCGCAAGCCAGGCGAGGACCGCCTCGCCGACGCGTGCACAGCGAGCCCGACCGGGCGCGCCGGCCGGAAGCCCCGGGAACAACGTCCAGATGAACGACGACAGCTACCCGCCGCTGCCTCAGAACGAGACGGCCGTCGCGTACAAGACGACGCATCCCCAGATCGCAGTCGCCGCAGCGAACGACTACGTCAGCGGTGGCGTCGTGGTCATGCGCACGTCCAACGGCGGGCAGAGCTGGGCGAGCACGAGGATCACGCCGCAGTTCTTCGGCACCCGGGACTTCTGCAACGGCGGAGACCCGGGAGTCGCGTACAGCCGCAAGGACGGCGCGTTCTACCTGTCGCAGCTCTGCTTCTTCCGTGCACTTCCGTACTCGGAGGTTCACGTCTTCAAGTCGGTCGACGACGGGCGCACGTGGACGCCGGGCCGTCAGGCTGCGGTCGCCGCGTCCAACTACTCGAACGGCAACGTCGACGAGTCGATCTTCAACGACAAAGAGTTGATCGCCGTCGACAACAACCCGGGCAGCCCGCATTACGGCCGCATCTACGTCACGTACACCAAGTTCCACATTCAGCCGGACGGGTTCAGCGACTACTGCCCGCTTCAGCTCTCGTACACCGATTCGATCCCGACGCAGAACCCGGCCCTGACGAGCTGGTCGCACACCGCCATCCAGCCGGACAACCCCGGCGGTGACGGCACGGGCTCCTCGGCGAACCAGTTCAGCGACCCGGTCGTCGAGTCGAACGGCACGCTGGACGTCGGGTTCGTCTCCGAGAACTGCAACGACTCGATCGACCCACATCTGCTCTTCCAGCGGTCGACCGACGGCGGGCAGACGTTCCTGGCGAACGCGGTGCAGATCGACAAGCCGGGGCAGTACACGGACTTCGATGACGGGACCGGCTCCGACACCATCCCGCCGACGAACTTCCGTGCGCCGAACACTCCGTCGCTGGCGTACAGCCCGCGGACCGGCAAGCTGCTGTTCGTCTACCAGAACAACATCAACCGTCCGACTTCGGCGGCCGACATCTCGTACCAGACGTCGACCGACGGTGGACTGACCTGGTCGGACGCAAGGTTCCTCTCGACCGATTCGTCAGGTCAGCCGGCCGCCAACGACCAGTTCTTCCCGTGGGCGGCGTCGACCGAGTCGGGGCGCTTCTACGTGATCTGGTTCGATCGGCGGCTCGATCCCAACAACGTCCGCATCAACACGTGGCAGGCGGTGTCAGGGAACGATGCGGCGAGCTTCTCGAGCGCGAAGATCAGCTCGCAAGACTGGAACCCGAACGACGGGTTCTTCTCGAGCGGCGCGTTCATCGGCGACTACAACGCCCTCGCCGCAAGCGACCAGCAGGTCTATCCGGTGTGGACGGACGGCCGCAACGATGCCATTGGCGAGACGGGCATCGGCGAGACGGACATCTTCACCGACGGAAACGACCACTAGCTGACATCTCGTGACAGTCGTGGCCCGGGCTCTTTGGTCCGGGTCACGACCCCCCTCAGGACGCGAGAAAGCATTGCTGGGGGCGACCATGACGCAGGCAGCGAGAACGACGCATGCCTGAACCCACAGTGCCGCCATCTGAGGCGCCCGCAGCTGACTCCGAACTTTGCCGCATCGCGTCCCGTGTTCTCCCCGATGCGGGGGCGGCCGTCACAGGCGAGCCTTGGAGCTGGAGGTGACTGTCATGCAAGTCGCAACGCAAAGGTCGCCGATCGCCCTCGAGGGCGAGTTGGCCCCTCACCTGAGCCGCTGGCTGTGGCTCGTGAAGTGGATCCTCGCGATCCCGCACTTCATCGTGCTCGTCTTCCTGTGGGTCGCGTTCGCCGTGCTCACCGTGATCGCGTTCTTCGCGGTGCTGTTCACTGGCCGCTACCCGCGGGGGATCTTCGGCTTCAACGTAGGCGTGCTGCGCTGGTCGTGGCGCGTCAGCTTCTACACCTTCGGTGCCCTCGGCACCGACGAGTACCCGCCATTCACGCTCAAGGAGGTGCCCGAATACCCGGCACGGTTGGAGATCGACTATCCGCAGAACCTCCGTCGCGGTTTCCCCCTCCTGGGCTGGTGGTTGCTCGGCATCCCGCAGTTCTGTATCGCCGGGATCCTCGCCGGGGCCGGATGGAGTCTCGGGTTCATCGGCATCCTCGTTCTCGTCGCCGGCGTCCTGGTGCTCTTCAAGGATCGGTACCCGCAGGACATCTTCGACCTCGTGCTCGGCCTCAATCGCTGGGTGCTGCGCGTAGTGGCCTACGCGGCGTTCATGACCCGCGAGTACCCGCCGTTCCGGCTCGATATCGGCCCGCACGAGCCACGATTCGACATGCGACCGGAATAGCGCGGAGCGGTCGTTTGGAAGGCAGTTCGCAGTAGGGCGCACCCTCGGCTGCCAGGAGGCATGATCCGAGGGTGCGCGAGACGGCCGAAGAAGTGCAGTGGCTGCAGGCGCTGATGGATGCGACGCACGCGCGGGCCAACGCGCACATGGCCGCGATCGTCAAGCCCGATCGACAGCTGAGCGCGGCGCAGGTGGTCGCGTATCTGCAGGGCCTCAACCATGTGGCCTTCGGCACCGTCAACGCGAGCGGCGAGCCGCGCGTGGCACCGCTCGACGGGCACTTCATCCACGGCCGCTTCACGCTCAGCACCGGGCGCGGATCGGCACGCTGGCGGAATCTCGAACGTAACCCGGCCTGCAGCGCGGCCCACTACGTCGGCGACGACGTGGCCGTGGTCGTCAACGGGCACGTCGACGAGCTCACGCGCGACCACCCGGCCCACGAGGAGGTGCACGACGTCTGGTACTCGCACTACGAGTCGAGCCCATACAGCTGGGGCGACGTCGTCATTTTCCGCGTCGAGCCCGTGTCGATGTGGGCGTACGCGATGAAACCGGCGAACTACCCGGAGTAGGGTCGCGCTCGGGTCGAATGCCGGGGAGCTCAGGAAGATGAGACGGGAGCGACGGGACTCGAACCCGCGACCTCCGGCGTGACAGGCCGGCGTTCTAACCAACTGAACTACGCCCCCGGGGCGCGCCTAGTGTAGCTACGCGATTTCGGTCAAGCCGAGCTGGCGCAGCAGCGTGACCCCGTCCGAATAGACGTCCTTGCGCGCGACGAGGCCGTCCCGGATCGGGATGATGTCCATGCCCCGGTACTCGACGGTGCGGCCGGTCGGCTCGATCGTCATCCCGGAGCGGTTCATCGGCCCCTCGTGCGTGCCGCGCGCTGTCCACTCCTGGACGACGAGGTCGTCGCGGATGTACTGGCTGCGCGCCTCGAAGCTGAGATCGGGGAACACCCCGAAGATGCCCGTGATCGCCTTCGCGATCGCGTCCTTGCCGATGTTGACGTCGCCCGTCGTGTGATTCTCGAAGACGGAGTCATCGGTGTGCATCGAGACGATCGCTTCGACGTCGTGATCGTTCCAGGCCGCGTTGTAGCGGTCGATGAACTCCTGTAGGTCGGCACCCTCCACGGCGTCAGCCTACGACAGCGAGCCGCCGCGAGCCAAGCGTGAGCGCGGGCCGACGGCGCTAGGGTTGTCTGATGGCTGAGCCGCGCCAGGACCGGCCGCAGGACTCGAGCGCTCCTCCCGCACCGCGCGGCACCTCGCCCACCTCGCCGCAAAAGCCACGGATCAAGTTCGGTCGGAACTGGATCCTCTTCCTGCTCGCGCTGCTCGCGCTGAACATCTTCCTCGGCACGCGAGCGACGAAAGAAGCATCGCGCGTGCGTGTTCCCTACAGCCCGTTCTTCCTCCAACAGGTGCGAGACGGGCACGTGAAGGAGATCACCTCGAAGGGAACCGCCATCCAAGGCACGTTCACGCAGAAGGAGCAGTACGCCGACTCCAAGCCCACAGACCGTTTCCGGACGGAGATCCCCGCGTTCGCCGACAACACGTCCCTCTCGAAGCTTCTCCAGAGCAAGGGCGTGGTCGTCAACGCGCAGCCGCTCGACACGGGAACGCCCTGGTGGCAGAGCCTCCTCCTCTTCTTCGGGCCCACGCTCCTGTTCGTGGGGCTGCTCTTCTTCCTCATGCGGCGCGCCGGGAACGTGCAGAACATCCTCGGCTCGTTCGGGCGCTCGCGAGCCAGTCGCTACCAGCCGTCGGGCGACCGCGTGACGTTCAAGGACGTCGCGGGGATCGACGAGGCCAAGGACGAGCTCTCCGAGGTCGTCGACTTCCTTCGTCATCCCGAGAAGTACCGCAGGCTCGGAGGCAGGATCCCGCGCGGCGTCCTTCTCGCCGGCCCGCCGGGCACCGGGAAGACGCTGCTCGCACGCGCGGTCGCCGGCGAAGCGAATGCCCCGTTCTTCTCGATCGCGGCGTCCGAGTTCGTGGAGGCGATCGTCGGCGTGGGGGCCTCCCGCGTCCGCGACCTGTTCGCCCAGGCCAAGGAGGCCGCGCCGGCGATCGTCTTCATCGACGAGCTCGACGCCATCGGGCGCTCGCGGACATCAGGGGTGGCCGGCTTCAGCGGCGGCAACGACGAGCGCGAGCAGACGCTGAACCAGATCCTGACGGAAATGGACGGCTTCGACCCGACGACGAACGTGATCGTGATCGCAGCGACCAATCGTCCGGACGTGCTCGACCAGGCGCTGCTCCGCCCCGGCCGCTTCGACCGGCGCGTCTTCGTGCAGCCTCCCGATCGCACGGGTCGTGAGGCGATCCTGAAGGTGCACTCGCGCGGCGTTCCGCTCGGGCCCGACGTCGACCTCGGCCGGATCGCCGCCACGACGCCGGGCATGGTCGGTGCCGACCTGGCGAACCTCGTCAACGAAGCTGCGCTGCTGGCGGCCAAGCGCAACCATGATGCCGTCGCCGAAACGGATCTCACGGACGCGCTCGAGCGCATCGTCCTCGGCGCCGAGCGCCAGGTGATGATGACGGTGCAGGATCGCCGCCTGACCGCGTACCACGAGGCAGGCCACGCGATCGTCGGCATGCTCACGGAAGGAGCCGATCCTGTGCGCAAGGTCTCGATCATCCCGCGTGGGATGGCGCTCGGCGTGACGTTCGCCGCGCCGGAGACCGACCGCTACAACTACCGCGAGCCGGAGGCCTACGCGAAGATCATGGTCGCTCTCGGCGGGCGCGCTGCCGAGGAGGTCGTGTTCGACGAGATCAGCACCGGCGCCGAATCGGACATCGCGCAGCTGACGGACATCGCTCGTCAGATGGTCGGTCGCTGGGGCATGAGCCCGGCGATCGGGCCGATCGCCGTCCTTCCGCGCGACGGAACCGGGCCGTTCCTGCCCGCCGGCAGCGAGGTGTCTCCCGACACCCAGCAGCTCGTCGATGCCGAGGTGCGCCGCATCGTCGACGACTCACACAAGCAGGTCGTCGCGCTGCTCGAGAAGAACCGGGACAAGCTCGACTCGCTGGCCAAGGCGCTGCTCGACCATGAGACGCTCGATCAGGAGGACGCCTACGCGGCCGCGGGTGTCACCATGCCCTCGTCGCAACCGGCCGAGCCGCTCTCGGCCGCTGCTCGATCCCAGGTCGAGCGGTAGCGCCTACGACAGCAGGTCGAGGATCCCGAGTGGGCGGCGGAACGGCGCGACGACGTACGCGCCTTGCGCTCGGCTGCGTGAGCCTTCGAGCAGCTCCCTGCCGATCTCCATCCCGACCTCGCCAGCCCCGGGCCCCGCGTCGCGGAGCGCGTCCAGCACAGGCTTCGGGACGACGATCCCCGGCACTTCGTTATGCAGCCGCAGCGCGAGCTGGTGGCTCCAGACCGGGAAGATCCCGACCAGGACCGGGATCGGCCACTCGCCGCCGAGCCGGTCGACGAAGCGGTCCATGTACTCGAGGTCGAACAGGATCTGCGTCATCGCGAAGTGCGCGCCGGCCTCGATCTTGCGGTGGAAGCGGTCGAGCTCCGACTCGAGGTCGTCGGCAGCCGGGTTGACCGCGACGCCGATGTAGAACGACGTGGGCGCGTCGATCGCTCGCCCGTTGTAGTCCTCGCCCCGGTTCAGGCGCGCCATCAGCTGCGCGAGCCCGATCGAGTCGATCTCGTAGACGCCGCGGGAGCCGGGATAGTCGCCGACCTCCGGCGGGTCTCCGGTCACCGAGAGCACGTTGCGGATGCCGCACGCGTGCGCGCCGAGGAGCTGGGACTCGAGGCCCATGATCGTGGCGTCTCGCGTCGTCAGGTGCGGGATCGTCTCGACGGCCGCGCTGCGCTCGATCTCGACGGCGAGCATGAGCGCGCTCGCAGCGGCGCGGGCGGTTGCGTTGTCGTTGATGTCGACGAAGCCCGCGTTGCCGGACTCCTTGAGGGCGCGCGCGACGTCGATCATCCCGGCATAGCTGCCGCCGAGCGGTGGGTCGATCTGCACCGAGAGAACCCAGTCGTTCTCCCGGAAGGCGCGGGCGAGCTCGGTCTCCTCGCGCTCCTCGGGCACTGTGACGTGGACTTCACGCTCGGCGAACACGAGCGGCGCGCTCGGCTCCCGCTCCTCCTTGACCGCCGAGGCGATGGCCGCGATCTCGGTGGGCGTCGTCCCGCAGCAGCCGCCGATCACGCGGGCGCCGAGGTTGCGCGCGTGGGCGGCGAACTCCGCGAAGTACTCGGGCGAGGCGTGCGGGTAGATGATGCGATTGCCCGCCATGCTCGCGAGCCCGATGTTCGGCATCGCGGCGAGCGGGAGGCCGTTGCCGCCCATCTCGCTGAGCGCTGCGAGTGCGGCCTGGATGCCCGCGCCGTGGTTCGCACCGATCGCGGCCACGCCGAGCTCGCGGAGCCGTTCCGCGGCGCGCGCGGCCGAGAGCCCGGAGAGCGTCTCGGCGCCGGCGTCGAACGTGAGCATGGCGAGCACGGGGAGCGAGGAGACGCTCCGGACGGCTTCGATCGCCGATTCCAGCTCGTCGAGGTCGAAGAACGTCTCGACGGCGAAGAGGTCGACGCCGCGACCCTCGAGGACTGCGGCTTGCTCGGCGAAGAGCTCGAGACGCTCGTCGGGGTCGATGCCCGGCTCGCCGAGAGGGCCGATCGAGCCCGCGATGAAGACGTCGCGGCCCGAGATCTCCCTCGCCTCGCGCGCGAGCTTGACGCCCGTGCTGTTGATCGCGTGGAGCTCGTCTTCCAGGTAGTTGGCGGCGAGCTTGCGGCGGTTCGCGCCGAACGTGTTCGTTTCGATCACGTCCGCTCCGGCCTGGATGAAGCCGACGTGGAGCTTGACCACGGTCTCGGGCGCGCGCAGGTTCGCCTCTTCGGGGATACGGACGCGGGGCGCAGCGCTCGAGACGAGGACGCCCATGCCTCCGTCCGCGACGAGCGGCGGCCCGTCGGCGAGGCGCTCGAGCAGGCGGTTGGCCATCGGCGGAGCCTACTTCCGGCGCGGGGCCGGGTCGCGGGGCCTGCGTTGTCGGGGCATCGAGGTCACCTCCATCGCTCTCGGCGGTAGCACCGCACCCACGGGCCGGTTGCTGCGACGTCTCGGGGCCGAGTCCCTCGGTCGCTCGTGATGGACGTGCCGAGCCTAGCAATCGAAGCGGCAGAAGCGCCCACGTCCCCACCCTGGGAGGGGATCGAGGCTCCACCCGCCACCCGCTTTCGAGTCTAGTCCTCAAACCTCGACGCATTCGTGACAAAAAGGGGCCGGAAGCGTCCACGTTTCGGCGTAGGTGAAGCGCTGCGGTCAACCGCGAAAAGGGGGATAGATCAATCAATATCCACTTGGCACAATGCGGGAGACCGAGTGGCCCCGATGCGGCGGGGGCTCTCGGAAAAAGCGAGGCCCCAATGCGGCAGGGGCAACTCGCCATCACTGCGGTTCTCTACGGAGACGTCAGAGCGGGCCGGGCGGCGGCCCGCTCCGTCGTTCCCGGACGAAACCCGGTTCGGGCTAAAGCTCTTTGTCCGACCCGCCGAAACAAGAACTGCTCCTTTTCGTGGGCCGGGGACTGACGGCAAGCAATCCTGCGGCTACTGGAGTAGCGAAGCGGCGGCGAACCCGCCGCTTCGCTGTAGCCGCAGGAAGAAGACGGCCACGCGGGCAAAGCCCGCATGGCCTTTAACGGCATCGCAAGCGACGCCGTGGCGGCTACTGGAGTAGCGAAGCGGCGGCGAACCCGCCGCTTCGCTGTAGTCCCAGGCAGAAGGCAGCTTGCTTACTCGTTCAGGAGCCGCCCTTCCATCCCGCCGGCGACGGTCACGACCTGCCCGGTCACGTGGCCCGACAACTCGTCCGACGCGAGAACGACCACCTGCCGCGCGACGTCCTCGGGTTGCGCCACCTTGCGGAGCGGCATCGTCCGCGTCACGCGCCGGACGAGCTCCGGATCGGCCAGCGTCGTGCGCGTCATCGGCGACTCGGTCCAACCCGGGCTGACGACGTTCACGCGCCCGCGTGGAGCGATGCGCACGATCTCGTTCTTCAGGCTGAGCAGGAGCCCGTGCACGATCGCCGACTTGGCGGCGGCGTAGTCCGCATGCCCCGCCTCCCCGAACCGCCCGGCCGTCGACCCGATCATGACGAGGCTGCCGTGCCCGGTGCGCTCCACTTCGCGCAGGAACGCGCGCGCGGTCAGGTACGTGATCGTCAGGTTGGCGCGCAGCGTCTCCTCCCAGCGCTCGAGCGGCAGCTCCCAGAGCGGCACGTCTTCCTCGGGCCACTTCCCCGCGACCGCCGCGCAGACGTCGAGCCCGCCCAGCTCCTCGATGCTCCGCCGGAAGAGCTCGTCGACGGCACCCTCGTCCCGCAGGTCTCCGCCGACGATCGGCGCCCCGCCGAGCTCCTCGCTCAGCGCCTCGGCCCGCTCGCGCCCCCGGTGGTAGTGGACGACGACATGGCTGCCCTCACTCGCGAATTCGCGCGCGCACGCACCTCCGATTCCGCCCGAAGCGCCCGTGACGAGGACGCGCTTGCCCGCAAGGCCGGTCTCCACAGGCGTGAGGCTACGACCTGGGGATCAAGGCGGCGCGCAGAACGGCCGAAAACGCGCTTGCCATGACGCTTCCGACCGAGTTCGACCACCGCGAAATCGGCCTCGCCGTCCTCGAGGCGCTGGACCCGAACGAGGAGCTGACGCCCGAAGAGCTCGACCACAGAGCATGGCGCCTCGGGCAGCTCCTCGAGCATGGCTACGAGCTCGAGGACGCGATGGTGATCGCCCGCGCGGACCACATCGACCTCGAATTGGCGACCGCGCTCGTGGCCGTGCACGGCTGCTCGTCACGCCTCGCGGTTCGAATCTTGCTCTGAACGGCGCGATTGCGCTTTCATTTGGGGCGTGCCCGTCGCCGAAACCGACGCACAACTCGTCGCCCGCTGCCGCTCGGGAGACGACGACGCGTGGCGCGAGCTCGTCGATCGCTTCTCCCGCTACGTGTACGCGATCGCGGTCCAGGCGTTTCGCCTCCCGGACGCGGACGCCGAGGACGTGTTCCAGGAGGTCTTCGCCCGCGCGTACCAGAATCTGCCGAAGCTCCGGAACGACGCCGCGATCCGCCCCTGGCTGGCCCAGCTGACGCGAAGGCTCTGCCTGGACACGATTCGCACCGGTGCGCGCGAGCAGCCGGGCGAGATCCCCGAGCCGTCGGGCGTCGACGACACGATCGCGACCCTCGACGAGGCCCTCTTCATCCATGACGCCCTGGCGACGCTTTCCAGCAACTGCCGCGAGATCCTCGACCGCTTCTTCGCCCGGGACGAGAGCTACCGGTTGATCGGCGACGCCCTCGATCTCCCGGCGGGCACGATCGCGAGCCGCATCTCCCGCTGCCTCGTCAAGCTCCGCACGGAGCTCGAGGGAAGAAATCCGGTTTCTGCGGAGTCTGGTGGTTGAACACGTATGCGTAACTACGACGAGGAAACCCTGGCTTTGCTGCTCCGCACTCTTCCCGCCGCTCCCGAGGCGTGGGTCAAGGCTGCGCAGGAGATTCCGCTCGCGCGGAGAGGTCTGGACAACATCGTCGAGCGCGCTCGGGCGGACCAGGCCTTTCGCGAGGCGCTGATCGCGGACACCGAGAGCACGCTCGAAGGGGCTGGATACGACCACGATCCGGCCTTGCTGGACGCCGTTCGCGCGCGCTTCTCCTCGTAAAGGCAGAAAATGGTCCCGGCATGACCGGCGACCTGCTTGACGCACCCCTCGGCGAGCTGCTCGACACGCTCGCGGGCGAAACCCCGTCCCCCGGAGGGGGCTCGGCCGCCGCGATCGTCGTCGCGATGGCGGCGGGGCTCGTCTCGAAGGTGGCGCGCGCCTCGCACGGCTACTGGCAGGAGGCCGGCGGCGTGATCGGCCAGGCCGAGACGCTTCGCGCTCGCGTGGCGCCGCTCGCCCAGGCCGACGCGGAGGCCTACGACGAGGCGCTCTCCGCACTGCGCGGCCGCGAGGAGCTGGCGGAGCGCTACCGCGACCAGCAGCTGCGCGCGGCTCTCGAACGATCCGCGGAGATCCCGATGCGCATTGCCGAAACGGGCTGCGACCTGGCGTGTCTCGCCGCGCTGCTCGTCGAGAACGGGAACCCGGAGGTCCGTGCCGACGCAGCAGCCGCGTCGATCCTCGCGGAGAGCGGCGCCCGCGTGGCCGCGACGCTCGTCGAGACGAACCTGGGCGCAACGGAGGACGATCCGAGGGTGCGCCACGTCCGAGCGCTCGTCGCAGCCGCCGCCGATGCCTCGGAGCGGGCGCTCGCCGCGGCCGGGTAACCGTCGTACGATCCACCCATGGCCCGACCGGACCCCAACCAGGAACAGGAGCCGCACGGCGAGTTGAGGCCCGCCTGGAGCCTGCCCGCAGGGGCCGGCGCGGAGATCTCGCTGCCGGTCCAGTGGCCCGGCGAGGTCACGCGGGAGTGGGCGTGGGGCGAGTCGACGGGCAACGGAGTTCGCGTCTGCATCCTCGACAGCGGCGTCGACGCGGAGCATCCCCTCGTCGGACGCGTCCAGCAGTCGGTGGCCGTCTCGCTCGGCCCGGACGGCGAAGCCGTGGTCGCCGACGACACCGAAGGAGACCTCTGCGGGCACGGGACGGCGTGCGCGGGGATCGTCCGCTCGATCGCACCGGACTGCGAGCTGACGAGCGTCCGCGTGCTCGGGGCCGGCTTCACCGGGAGCGGAGACGTCCTCCTGGCCGGCCTGCGCTGGGCGGTCGAGCAGGGCTTCGACGTCGTGAACATGAGCCTGTCGACGACGAAGCGCCAGTTCGCCGGGATCCTCCACGAGCTCACCGACCGCGCGTACTTCCGGCGCACGGTGCTCGTGGCGTCGGCCCACAACATGCCGGTCGAGAGCTACCCGTGGCGCTTCTCCTCGGTCATCTCCGTCGGCAGCCACGAGGAGCAGGACGCGACGACCTTCTACTACAACCCGGATCCGCCGGTCGAGTTCTTCGCGCGCGGCGTCGACGTCGAGGTCGCCTGGACGGGCGGAGCCCGCATCCGCTGCACGGGGAACAGCTTCGCTACGCCGCACATGACCGGCCTGTGCGCGCTCGTCCTCGCCAAGCATCCGGACCTGACGCCGTTTCAGCTCAAGAGCGTTCTCTACCTGACATCGTCGAACGTAGGAGGAGGTCGATGAGCGACGAGCTCAAGGCCGCGGTCGCCGCGGGCGTGGTCGGATCGCAGGACACGTTTCGCTCCCTGCTGGAGTCCGTCGTCGAGGTTGCGCGGGCGATCTTCAACGCCAAGGCGTCGTCGATCTTCATCCTCGACGAGGAGACGGACGAGCTCGTCTTCGAGGCGATCGCCGGGTACGGGGCCGAGACGCTCCTCGGGCAGCGCTTCCCGTCGAGCACGGGCATCGCCGGCTGGGTGCTCGTCACGCGCCAGCCGCTCGTGATCGAGGACGTGACCGAGGATCCGCGCTTCGCGAAGGACTTCGCCGAGACGACGGGCTACATCCCGAAGGGCCTGATGGCCGTCCCGCTGCTCCACGACGAGCGGGCGCTCGGCGTGCTCGAGGTGCTCGACCGGCCGCAGCGCTCGCAGTTCTCGCTCGTCGAGATGGACCTCCTGGGCCTGTTCGCCAACCAGGCCGCGATCGCGCTCGACCTCCTGCGCCGTGCGCGTCGCGCGGAGGCCGTTCTCGCAGAGAGCGGCGAGGGCGCCGACGTGCTCGCACGGCTGGCGGCGACGCTCGAGGGCATCGAGGACGAGGAGCGCGGGCCCGCGCTGCGGATGATCGGTGCGCTGGAAGAGATCCTGAGAAGCAACGAGGGCGGCTAGGCCGCCCTCGTAAAACTGCAGCTGACTAGCGACTACGCGATGTTCGCGTCGGTTGGCTCGCCGGTGTTGGCACCGATGTTCGCGTCAGTCGGCTCGCCCGTGTTGGCGCCGATGTTCTGACCGATGAGTGCGTGCCCCTCGAAGTCTGGCGCGTCCTCGTCGGTCTCACCGACGTTCTGACCTGTGTTCTGGCCGACGTTCGCACCGACGTTCGCGCCGACGTTCTGGCCGGAGAGGCTGTGCCCCTCGACGTCGTCGATGTTCTGCTCGCGATCCTCGCTGATGTTCTGCTCCCGATCTTCGCTCACCTGTTTCTCCTCTCGCTGCATAGCCGCATTGCATCGAAATGTCGACCACTAGACGGTCGTCTCTCCCGGAATCTTCCCTCTTTTCACACGAGAAGGTCAATAGGCCCTTAGTCCCTAGTCTCCTCGGCGCGACCCTGCAATGGTTCTGGTGTGCTCGGTTCATTCCGCGAGCGGTTCGGGGAATCGATGGATGCGTTCCGGGCCGTCGTCACCAATCCGGCGCTGCGCCGCGTCGAGCTCTCCTGGGCAGCTTCGATCACCGCGTACTGGGCGTTCATCATCGCGCTGGCCGTCTACGCCTACGACCAGGGCGGCGCGGCCGGGGTCGGGCTCGTCGGCGTGATCCGCGTCCTGCCGGCCTTCATCGCGGCGCCCTTCGCCGGAGTGCTCGGCGACCGCTACCGGCGCGAGTTCCTGCTCGTCATCCTCTCGTTCGTCCGGGCCGGCTTCATGGCCGCGACCGCGCTCGTCCTCTTTGCAGGCGGGTCGAACTGGCTCGTCTACGCGCTGAGCGGAGGCGTCGCGCTGATGGCGAGCACCGTGCGCCCGATGCAGTCCGCACTGCTTCCCCAGCTCGCGAAGACACCCGAGGAGCTGACGGCGGCGAACCTCGTCCTGACCACCGTCGAGAGCTCCGGGATCTTCCTCGGCCCCGCGCTCGGCGGGATCCTGTTGGCGGCGACGAACACGCAGACCGTCTTCGCGGCGGCCGCGGTTGCATTCGTCGGCGCGTCGGCGCTGCTCGTCGGGCTGAAGGTCGAGGCCGCTCCGGAGCGCGACGTCGAGGGCAACTTCATGCGCGAGTTCTTCGGCGGCTTCGGGGCGATTGCGAGCGACCGGAAGCTGGCGCTGATCGTGACCTTGTACGGAATCCAGACGTTCGTCGCGGGCTCGCTCAACGTCCTGATCGTCGTCGCCGCGCTCGAGCTGCTCGACCTCGGGCAGGCGGGAGTGGGCTTCCTGAACTCGGCGGTCGGGATCGGCGGGCTGCTCGGCGCGGTCGCGGCCTTCGCACTGGTCGGGCGGCAGCGCCTCGCCTCCGACTTCGCGTTCGGCCTGCTGCTCTGGGGAATCCCGATCGCGCTGATCGGCATCTTCCCGCGGCCGCCGGTGGCGCTGATCCTGCTCGCGATCGTCGGGGTCGGGAACACGGTCGTCGACGTCGCCGCGCTGACGCTCCTGCAGCGGACCGTCCCGGACGAGGTGCTCACGCGCGTCTTCGGGGTGATCCAGAGCGTCTTCATCGGGACCGTCGGGCTCGGCGCGATCTTCGCCCCGCTGATGATCAACGCCGTCGGCATCCGCTGGGCGCTCATCCTCACGGGCGCGCTGCTGCCGTTGAGCGCCGGGCTCACCTGGCGGCGGATCACGTCCCTCGACGCCGACGTCGTCGCCCCGACGAAGGAGATCGCGCTGCTCCGGACGATTCCGCTGTTCAGGCCGCTCCCCGCGACGACGATCGACGAGCTCGCGTTGAGCCTGATCCAGGTCCGGGCCGATCCGGGAACCGAGATCGTCCGCGAGGGCGACCACGGCGACCGCTTCTACGTCATCGACTCCGGCGAGGTCGACGTGTCGGTCAACGGGGAGCACGTGGGGACGATGGGCGCGGGCGACCACTTCGGCGAGATCGCGCTCCTGCGTGACGTGCCGCGCACCGCGACCGTCACTGCCAGAGGCGAGGTCAGCCTCCACGCGCTCGAGCGCGACGAGTTCCTGAGCGCGGTCACCGGACATCCGGCGAGCGCCGAGGCCGCGGACGCGGTCGTCGCCAGCCGCCTGTCCGGCCTTCGCCCGGGCATGGCCTCGGTCTGAGCGCCTAGGAGCGGTTGCTGCGGACCGGCTCGACGGCTTCCGGCTGGGCGAAGGCGTAGAAGACGAGGTAGCTCATCGCGAGGAACGCGGTGAACAGCACCATCACGGCCAGCGCCCGCGCGTGATCCTGCGGATGAGCCACGTGCGGCAGCAGGTTCTGCGCGAGCTAGCCGCGGCCTCGTGAAGACGTCCCACGAGTTCCAGCGCTCGAAGCGTCCGAGGTAGACGCCGAATGCGCCCAGCGCGAGGGTCGTGAGCGCGAAGGCCCACGCGCGGGCCGTCCCGACAGCGCCTCGCACCACGTCCTGCATCAGGTAGAGCGACGCGAACCCGAGCAAGAGCCCGCACCAGGCCGCTGAAGAGACGAGCACGACGTCGTACCAGATCGGTGCCCCGGCCCAATCGTTGAGCCACTTGAAGTCGGTGACGATGTACAGCGCGTTGGGGAAGAACAGGAGCCAGAGCCCGCCGGCCGCCCAGAGTCGGAGGCGGCCCTGGCCCTTCCGGTAGCCGTCGTAGGCGTAGACCGCGAGCCCGAACGGGATCCAGGCGAGGAACAGATTCCAGACGAGGTTCGTGAAATAGTCGTTGCCTGTGTAGACGACGCGCACCGCGACCATCGCCACGACGAGGGCGGAGAGGCCCGCGAGGGAGGCGAGGATGGCGAGGCGCCGACGGCTCATCGCCCTAGGTTAGCCGGGCTGCGGGGGACTGCCTTCCGGGTGCCGTGGAAGACCGTCGTCCGGAATCGGCTCCCACGCGGCCGCGTAGGTCGACGAACTGCCGGTACGAGGGCCGGACGCCGGGATCGTCGTCGAAGGCGCTCATGCGAACCGACGCGATCTCGTTCGTGTGCGGATTGACGCTCCAAAGTGCCGAGCCGCACGCCGGAGCAGAATGCCTTCGGGAACCCGTCGGGCGGCTCGTACGCGCGGACGAGGTCTTCGCCGGCCGTGATGCGGAGCGAGCCGGGAACGATCCGCGCCTGCGGGGAGGCGGCGGTGCCGGTCCGCTTCTGGCAGCGCGTGCAGTGGCAGTAGCTGGCCGAGACGGGCGGTTCGGTGACCTCGAAGCGAACGCCTCCGCACAGGCAGCTTCCGTTCAGCACGTCGGCCACGAGCGCAAGTCTACGGCCGGCGCGGACTAGAGGACGGCGGCGATCGTGGCGAGCCCGGCGGGGCCGAGAAGCTCCGTCGCCCGGCACAACGCCTGGCGGACGACGGTGCCTGCACCCACGAGAGCTCCCGCCTCCTTCAGTGTGTGCGCAACTGCGCCGAGGTGCTCTCCGACCTTGTAGCGGTCCGGCTTCGTCGCGTCTGCCTCCTGCGGCCGCGGCGTCGAGCGAGTGGCTCACCGTCTCGAGCACGGGAGGCGAGAGACGCAGCCCGGCGACTTCTTCCCGTGTCTGGGCAATCGTGCGCCGGAGCTCGAGGGTCTCCCACGTCGCGGACGCGTGAATGCCGCCCTCGATCCTCGCATCGCCCCCGATGTTCTGGATGCTCGCGGCGTTCTGGTGTCCGAAGTTGAAGGTCGACATGACTTCCCCTAGCGCCTACCCAGGGCTCGGCCGAGCAAGATATTCGTGATCGCCGCAGCCGCTCGAGTCTCGATGTCGAAGGTGACTCCGTCCATGTCACCGCCTCCTTCGTGTTGCGACCGTTCCTATAGGACGGGTGGCGGGGTCGAGTTCTTCCCGCAACCGCACCTATGGGTCGCGACGCAACTTGCCTCGCCGTTTACGAGGCGGCGCGTTCCAGGGCAGCGAGCAGAGTCTCGAGCTCATACGAATCGTCGTGCCTGACGCCGTTGATGTAGAAGGTCGGGGTCCCGTTGACGCCGCTCCGGACGCCGCTCAGGAAGTCTTCGTGCACGCGATCGGCGTGGGCATGCTCGGCCAACTCCTTGTCGAACACCGCGACGTCCAATCCGAGCTCCGCGGCGTATCCGTGGAGAGCCTGTTCCCCGAGGCGGCTCTGGTGCTCGTAAAGCATGTCGTGCATCGGCCAGAATCGGCCCTGTGCGTCCGCCGCCTCGGCGGCCTCGGCTGCCTGCTCCGCACGCGGGTGCGCGGTGCTGATCGGAAAGTTGCGGAACACGAAGCGGAGCGAGTCGCCCATCCGCGCCTGGACCTCTTTGACGATTGGATACGCCGCGCCGCAATACGGGCACTCGTAGTCGCCGTACTCCACGAGCGTCACCGGCGCGCTCGCGGGCCCGCGATGTGGTCGCGGTCCTCGCTGACCGGCATCGTGAGCTCGGCGACCCATTGAGTCGTGGTCATGTCGCTCCCGCCTCGCCGAGCGATTCGAGAGCGCGGAGGATGCCGTCGGCTCCGGGGTTCAGGCCCACCGGCGAGACGTAGCTCCAGTGCACCATGCCGTCGGCATCGATCACGTAGAGGGCCCGCTCGCTCGTTCCGTCCTGGGCGCGGTACACCTGGTACGCGCGCGCCACCTCGCCCTTGGGCTCGAAGTCGGCGAGCAGCGGGAAGTGCAGGTTTCGATCCTTGGCGAACGCCAGGTGGCACCAGATGCCGTCCACGGAGATGCCGAGGAGCTCGGCGTTGAACTTCCGGAACTCCGGAAGCACCTCCTGATAGAGGGCCATCTGATCGGAGCAGACCGGGCTCCAGTCCTCCGGATAGAAGGCGAGGATCACCGGTTGACCTCGGAACTCGGAGAGCGAGATTTTCTGATCGGGCGTCGAGAGCAGCGCGAAATCGGGTGCCGCGGTGCCGGGTGCCAGCGGCGTCGCGTGTTCGACAGTCGTGCTCGTCATCAGCGAACCTCCTCGCGGGGCGGCCCCAACTGTAGGGGATCGTCGCTCTGCGCCGCCGGCTCCCTCTAGTTCTTCCCGCGCGGCCAGACCCCGGCCAACGTTTTGTGACCTGGCCTACGCCACGGAGGCGGGCTCGCCCAGGGCCTTCGGCCGTGGGCTGCGCCATGTTTCGCCCCGAGGGCGAAAACATGGGCAGGACAGGGATCGAACCTGTGACCTTGGAAAAGTCCTGCAAATGTGGGTAATGTGAGCGCGAGTGTTCAAGCTTGCTGCGCGCCCGAACCACGGGCAGGGTGGACAAGGACGAACGCGGCGCAATCCGTTTGTTGAAGCCGAATCCGAAGAGTCGATCGTGACGCAACTCGCGGCCAGAGTGGGCGTTAGCCGGTCGCGAACGACGGCAGCGAGACGTGTCGGGCACACGCCGAGTTGAGCCGTGTCGCACTGCCGTGCTCGACGAAGCGGGCGACAAGTCCCTGAACGCAGGAGTATTCGATCGTGCCGTGGCCCGCGCCCGCGACGACGATCAGGCGTCCATGGGGGAAGAGGCGCCGCCAGCCGCGAAGGTTGACGAGCGGGTCGAGCGGGTCAGCGCTGCCCGCAAGCAGCAGCACGGGCACACGTACGACGCGGAGGCCGCCGGCGGCAGGCGAGACGAGTCCCTTGGGGACTTCTCGGCAGGCGCGACGGAAGAGCCGCGCGCGCGCGAGCGCGGCCCGCGCGAGGTAGCTCCCCCTCCCGACACGCGCCGTCGTCGCCGGGTCGAAGGCCGCCCACGGCTCGGAGCAGAGGATCACCCAGTAAGCGACGAGCCGGGCGGGGGAATCGAGCTTCGAGCCGATCTCGGCGGCGTACGTCGAGGCCAGCGGCGTGTAGTCGCCGTGCACGGCCGCGTTGATGGCGAACGGGATCACCGCGGCGCTCTCGGCCGTCTCGGAGAGCGAGTCCACCGTCCAAGCGATGTCGTTCGGTCGAAGCAGAACCTTCCCGGTGACAAGAGTGACGCGACGAGGTGGACGGGCGAGCAATTCGTCGAGCTGCCGCCTCGGGTGAGGGTAGGCATGCTCGCAAGTGCGCTCGGCGGCACAGCGGGCGAGCTGCGCATCGAGCGCGCGTTCTGCATTGCGGGCGGAGACGTCGTAGATCCGAACATCCGGGAGGGAGCCGCTGTCGAGAACGACACTGCGCACGGACTTCGGGTATTGGCGCATGTACGCCTGCGCGAGGGTCGCGCCGTACGAGCCGCCGTAAAGATCGATCTTCCCGTACCCGAGCGCGCGCCGGACGGTTTCCACGTCGTCCGCGGCGACGCTCGTCGTGTACAGCCGCGGATCCGCGTCGAGATGGGCGAAACAGGCTCGCAGATAGCCGCTGACGGCCCCCGCGTCAGCTCTGCGCACGTACCGGTCGGGGCAGGCGAGACGGCTCGACCCGCCCGTGCCGCGCTGGTCGACCATGACGAGATCGCGCGTTCGCCCCACCTGTGCGAAGAAGGCGTTCACGGACAGCGCGGCGGCGGTCGCCGCCCGACCGGGACCGCCTTCGAGGTAGAACAGCGCGCCGGCTGCCGGCTGTTTCGTCGCCGGCAGTACCGTGACTCGCAGGGAAATCGTCGGCCCTTGCAGCTTGCCCGGATCAAACGCCACGCGCAGGCGCCCACACCAGCCGTCGACGTGGCCGCCGTATGTGCAGGAGACAAACCGCGGAGAGCCGCTCGGCGGCCGCCACCGCTCCGAACTCCGGGAAAGCCAGACGACAACGCCGACAGCCGCCACCGCCGAGATCGCGACCAGCAACCAAATCCAGCGCGGCAGGCCGCGGCGGGGCGGCCGCCGATACTTACCCCAATCGCGCAGAAGAGGACTATCCGAGCCGACACTCATCGCTAACCCGCAAACCAGAGCATCGCACCGTCCCAGCTGCAAGCGAAACCACGAGTGCACGTCGTCGGCTTCCATGTAGCCCGCCCGCGCGGCGGCGACGGAGCCTCGCCCGTCTCGCGACGCAGCCGCGCTCCACGTCTCGTACCGGGGCGTGTTGCCCACCTACAAAACAAGCAGCAGGCTTCATCGTGGCCGGCTGCCGCGACTCCGTCGCCGTGCGCCACCTCGGCTTCGTACCGGCCGCAAACGTCGGAGCCGCCCTCGAGCTCGCCCGCGGTCGGGCCGACGGCGATCCACGCGTCGGCTACCTGCTCGCCCCGCCCTACTTCCCGCTGCGCGTCTCGGCCGGCTAGAGGATCGCCGCGAGGAACTGCTTCGTCCGCTCCTCGCGGGGCGACGTGAAGAAGTGCTCGGGCGTTCCCTCCTCGATGATCTTCCCGTCATCCATCATGATCACGCGGTCGGCGGCCTCTCGGGCGAATCCCATCTCGTGGGTGACGACGATCATCGTCGTGTTGAAGTCGAATGCCAGGCTCTTCATTACCTCTAGCACGTCGCCGACGAGCTCCGGATCGAGCGCTGACGTGGGCTCGTCGAAAAGCATCAGCTTCGGCCCCATCGCAAGGGCGCGAGCGATCGCGACCCGCTGCTGCTCGCCGCCCGAGAGTTGCGACGGGTAGTTGTCGAGCCGATGCCCGAGCCCGACACGCTCGAGGAGAACCTTCGCCTCCGCGATCGCCTGCTTCTTCGGCACCTTCTTGACGTGTACCGGCGCCTCGATCACGTTCTGGAGCGCGGTCATGTGTCCGAACAGGTTGAAGCTCTGAAAGACCATCCCGATCTCGGAGCGGTCCCGGCACACCTCCGCGTCGCGCTGCTCGTAGATCTTGTCGCCCACCTGGTGGTAGCCCACTAGATCGCCGTCGACCGAGAGGCGGCCCGCGTCGATCTTCTCGAGGTGGTTGACGCAGCGCAGGAAGGTCGACTTCCCCGACCCGGAGGGGCCGATCATGCAGACGACCTCGCCGGCCTCCACCTCGAGCGAGACGCCCTTCAGGACCTCGAGCCGGCCGAAGCGCTTGCGCACGGCCTCGGCCTTGACCATCGGCGGGCTCATCGTCGCTCTCCGGATGCCTCGGGAACCTCCTCGATCGCAGGCCCGGGCCGGTGCGTGAAGAAGGTTCGGCGAAGTCGCTGGAGCGGCGTCTCCGGGAGCTCACGTGCCGCGCCGCGCGCGTAGCGGCGCTCGACGTAGTACTGGCCGATCGTCGCGATGGTCGTGAGCACCAGGTACCAGATGCACGCCACGAGCAGGAGCTGGATCACGCGGTAGTTCACTGAGTAGATGAGCTGCGACGCGTAGAGCAATTCCGGCGGCGAAAGGGCGATGACGCTGACGAGCGAGGTCGTCTTCAACATCGAGATCGTCTCGTTCCCGGTCGGTGGGATGATCACGCGCATCGCCTGCGGAAGGACGATCCGCCGCATGGTCAGCAGGCGGGTCATGCCGAGGCTTTGGGCCGCCTGGGTCTGGCCCTCAGAAACCGAGACGATCCCCGCGCGGACGATCTCCGCCATGTAGGCGCCCTCGTTCAGACCCAGCGCGAGCATCCCGGCCACGAACGGCGTGATCAGTGCGGAGGAGGTGAAGTGAACGAAGGTCGGTCCGAACGGGATCCCCAGCGAGAAGCGGGGGTAGAGCGCGGCGATGTTGTACAGGAGCAGGATCTGGACGAGCACTGGGACGCCTCGGACGAACCAGATGTAAACCCAGCTCACGCTTGCGATGATCGGATTGGGCGAGAGGCGCATCACGGCCAGCACCACGCCGAGAGCGATCCCGATCGCCATCGCGGCGACGGTCAACTCGATCGTGACGACGACGCCCCTGAGGATGCGATCGTCGAAGAGGTAGTGGCGGATGATCCCCCACTGGAAGCGGGAGTTCGACGCGACCGAGTTCCCGAGCGTGATGCCAAGGAGGACCAGGATCGCGACCGCCACCCATCGGCCCGGGCGGCGAACCGGGATCGCCTGGATTTCCTCGGGGGCGGCGGGCTCCGCGGTGTCGGTCGCCATCCCGAGCCTCGGCGCCGCCCCTGCCTAGCTGGTCGCGCCGTTGATCGTTGGGTTCTTGATCGCGCCTGTCTGGACGCCGTACTTCTGAAGGATCGTCATGTACGTGCCGTTCGACATGAGCTCTTTCAACGCGTCGAGGATCGGCTTGGTCATACCGTTACCCTTCGGGATCGCGATCCCGTAGGGCGCGTTGTTGTACGACTCGCCCGTCACCTTGAACTGGCCGTTCGACTGCTTCGCGATGTACGCGGCGACTGGCGAGTCGGCCATCCCGACCTGCTGGCGGCCGCTGGAGATCGCCAGGTTGGCCGCGCTCTGATCAGGGTAGGTGGCGAGCTTCACGCCCGCCTTCCCGGCGCTCTTGCACTTCGCGCTTTGAGCCTTCGCGTCATCGGCCTGGGTCGTCCCGGTCTCGACTCCGACCGAGTGGCCGCAGAGGTCGGCGAGCGAGTTGATTGTCGGGCCTCCGGAGGTCTTCACGTAAAACGACGTGCCTGCCGTGAAGTACGTGACGAAGTCGACGACCTTCTGGCGTTCCTTCGTGTCGGTGAACGAGGACAGGCTGAAGTCGTACTTGCCGGACTGGATGCCGGGGATGATCGTGGCAAAGGTCGCGTTGACGAGCTTGACCTTCAGGCCGAGCACGCTGGCCAGGGCCTGGGCAAGCTCCGGATCCCAGCCGGTGACCGTCGTGCCGTCGGACGCGACGAACTCGTTCGGCGCATAGGTCGCGTCCGTCGCGACGGTCAGCGTCCCCTTGGACTTGATGGCGGCGGGAACCTCGGCGGCGATCTTCGCGTTCGCTGAAGTAGTCGTCGTGGACGGCGTCGTGGTCGTCGCAGCCTTCTTGCTGCTGCCGCCACAGCCGGCCGCGAGGACGGCGACGAGGGAGACGAGCGCCAGACTCCCGAGTGAAACCTTCAAACGACGCATCTTCGATCCTTTCCGCTGCTGGGAGCCGGGCTCAAATCCCGACCTTGCCAACGAAAATCCTAGACGCGCGCCCTAGCTCACGCCGAGATACGTCCACCGAACCTGCTCGTTCTCGCGCAAGTTCTTCGCGTCGTCGGTGAGCACGACACGGGCCGTCTCGAGCACGTGGCGTGGCGCGATGCGTCGAGCTCGCTGTCTTGGGCCAGGAACCGGCAGCTGCAAGCCGCGAAGATGGAGAACGCCTTCCCTGTCTGAAGACGCGTACTGAAGCCGTACTAGAAGGCGACTCGAATTTCCAGGCGCCGACCGGCAACACCGCCAATTTGCAGGCATTTCGCCGATGGGCCGGACAGGGATCGAACCTGTGACCTTGGGATTAAAAGTCCCCTGCTCTACCAACTGAGCTACCGGCCCTCGCGGGCGAGTGTAGCTCTGAGATCCGCGGCTAGACTGGCCGCGGGCCCCCATCGACTAGCGGTCAAGGTCACAGCCCTTTCAAGGCTGTAGCGCGGGTTCGAATCCCGCTGGGGGCATCCGTGTTCGCCGTGCGGCGGCTGGAGCAGTCGCGTCGTCCGTGACAACGCTGAGCGCGGATCAGTGCGCATACTGATTTCGGCGGCAGGACGTTTTGAGACTGTCGAGGCGTGCCAACGCGCCTCCGAAGACCTAGAAGCTGGCGTCGGTTTCTCGTCTGGAGCGCGGTCGTCGCCCTCGGCTTGTTCGTCGCGATCCAGGCCATCCCGTACGGCCGCAACCATTCGAACCCGCCGGTGACGCAGGAGCCGAGCTGGGACTCGGCGCGGACGCGCCAGCTTGCCTCGGACTCCTGTTTCGACTGCCACAGCAACCTCACGAAGTGGCGCTGGTACTCGAACGTCGCCCCGATGTCCTGGCTCGTGCAACGTGACGTCGACGGGGGCCGGGCGGCGCTGAACTTCTCGGAGTGGAACAAACCCCAAGACGCAGGCATCGACGACATCACCGAGACGATTCGCAGCGGCTCGATGCCGCCGTGGTTCTATCTGCCTCTCCATCCGAACGCGAAGCTCAGCCAGGCAGAGAAGGACGCGCTCATCGCAGGCTTGAACGCGACGTTCGCAAAGTCACCGCCGATCGGCGGCGGTTAGCGGCCTCTAGACTGGCTCGAGAGAGCGTCCAGGGGCGGTTAGCTCAGCTGGGAGAGCGCCTGCCTTACAAGCAGGAGGTCGGCAGTTCGATCCTGTCACCGCCCACACAGAAAAGGCCCGCAGAACGGGCCTTTTCGGTTCAGGCTCTGACCGGCAGCTTCAAATCCGATCGCCCGTCACTCGGTGCTCGCGGCCTCCATGTCTCCGCTCTCTTTCTCGCCCGGCAGGACGAACAGGAAGAGGTAGGCGGCGACGGCTGCTCCGAGGAGCTCTGCGATCAGGTAGATCCAGAGGTTGCTCCATTCGAGGAGCCCGGTCACCATCGCGCCGATCGCAACGGCGGGGTTGAAGGCGCCGCCGGAGATGCCGCCGACCGCGAATGCACCCGTGACGACCGTGAACCCGATGGCGAGCCCGTAGAAGGAGTTGCCGAGCGTTCCGCTCGCCGTCGCGACGTGGAGGACGACCCACGCCAGCGCGAAGGTGAACAGGAACTCCGCGATCAGCATCTTGCCCGTGCTCGCGACCGGAGCGTGCGCCTCGCGGCCGCCGACGTACCGCACGACGAGCCCGGCGAGGACGGCTGCCACGAGCTGTATCACGACGTAGGTCGCGAACTCGATTGCCGCCATCCTCCGTCGGAGGAACACCGCCGTGCTGACGGCGGGGTTGAAATGACCACCGGACACGTGGCCGCCTGCAAACACCATCACCATCAGAACAGAGCCAATGGCGAGCGGTGCGAGTGCGCCAGCGCCCGCTTTGTTGGTCGCCATCCCGACCGTGAACACGAACAAGAACATGCCCACGAATTCCACGACCAGCTTCCGTTGGAGCACGGCGTCCATGGCTTTCCTTTCTCGAGCTCGCGGACGATTGGTTCGACGGTTCGTGTTCTCGTCGCGTTGACGTTGTCCTGCCACCGCGGTGCTGCGCCGGGACCGTCCGTCGACGGTCCTACGCTTCGCGTGCGGTGGCGGTGCAGGAACATCGCGGGGCCTTCGGCGCCGACACGTTCGGCCGGATCGCAGAGCGCATCGCCCGCTTCTTCGGCACGCCGCAGTACATCATCGGGCAGTCGATCGTCGTCATCGCCTGGCTGATCCTCAACGCGTTCGCCTTCGCCGGCCGCTGGGATCCCTACCCGTTCATCCTGCTCAACCTCGCCTTCTCGCTCCAGGCTGCCTACGCCGCGCCGCTGATCCTGCTCGCCCAGACCCGCCAGGCCGACCGCGACAAGAACCTGGAGGAGCGGGCCGAGAAGCACCACGAGGAACAGGTTCGCCTGGCGGAGGAGCGAGTCGCAGCGATCAAGGCGGAGACGGACAAGCTGTCCAACCTTCTCGTGTCCAACACG
The DNA here is from genome assembly GCA_963742635.1 of uncultured Actinomycetes bacterium. Taxonomy (GTDB): domain Bacteria; phylum Actinomycetota; class Thermoleophilia; order Gaiellales; family Gaiellaceae; genus VAXT01. The sequence continues at coordinate 39,156 of CAVUMW010000014.1, read as the reverse complement.
AACCTGACGCGTGAGGACAAGGAACTGACCGAGCAGGTCGCAGAGCTCACGCGGGAGATCCGCGGCCTGCTGACCCGCAGCTAGAGCTTCCGCGGGCCGCCGTGACTTCAGGCGCGGCCGATTCTTTCCGATACCTATAGCGGATGCAACACGCCGCAGCCGCTTCGCCGTTTTTCGGCGCGGATCCAGCTACTCCCGAACGAGAAGCCCTCCTCGAGGCGGGCCGGCTCGGCTTGCTCGGAGAGCTCGTCCGGGGGCTCGCGCACGAGATCAACAACCCGCTCTTCGGGATCCTCGGCCTCGTCGACGTTCTCCTCGCCGACTTCGAGCCGGGATCGCCCGAGCACGACCGGCTGCTCCTCGTCCGGCAGAGCGGGCTCGAGATCAGGCACATCATGGATTCGCTGCTCCGGTACGCCCGTGCCGAGCCCGACGACGCCGGGACCGTCTCGCTGCACAGGATCACCGAGGAGGCCGTCGAGCTCGTCCGCTGCACGAACGCGGACAAGAACGTCGAGCTGCGAGAGGAGCATTGCCGCGAGCCGCTCGACGTCCACGGCAGCCCCGCCCGGTTGAGCCAGGTCTTCCTGAGCCTGCTGGTCAACGCGCAGCAGGCGCTGCCCGCGGGAGGCACGGTCACGGTTCGGCTCGAGCGCGACGGAGCATGGGCCGTTGCGAGCGTCACGGACACCGGCAAGGGGATCGATCCGTCCATCCGCAAGCATTTGTTCGAGCCGTTCACGACGACGAAGGCGGGCGCCGGGCTCGGGCTCGCGGCGAGCCTCGAGATCGCCCGTGCGCACGGCGGGGACCTCACGGTCGTCTCCTCGGTCGGAACCGGCGCTTCGTTCGTCATCAGGCTTCCACTCGCCGGAGACGCGTCGTGACGAAGGTGCTCGTCATCGACGACGAAGCCGTCGTTCGCGAGGTGATCGCGGCCATGCTCTCTGGCTCCGGCTACGAGGTCGTGTGCGCGTCGACCGCGGCCGAGGCCCTGGAGCTCTTCGCCGACGAGAGCATTCGCGTCGTGATCACGGACGTGTTCATGCCCGACGGCTCCGGTCTGGAGCTGCTCGAGACGATGCGCATCCGGCGGCCGAACCTGCCGATCGTGCTCGTGACGGGGGCGACCACCCGCGACGATCTGAGCGAGGCGCTCGCCCGCGGTGCGGACGGCTTCGTCGCCAAGCCGTTCACCCAGACCGAGCTCGAGCTGGCGCTGGCGAAGGCGCTCGACCGGGCGGGCCGGAGCGAGCGGGACCTCCGGGAGCGGCTGCTGGCGCCCACGTTGACGAGCGCGCTCGCAAACGCGATCGAGGCCCGCGAGGAGGGGATGCGCGGCCACGCGGAGCGTCTGACCCGGCTCGCGATGCGCCTCGCCGCCGAAGTCGGCCTCGCGGGAGAAGGAGATCGAGACCATCCGCCTCGGTGCGCTGCTGCACGACGTCGGCAAGATCGGCATCCCCGACAGCGTGCTGCTCAAGCCGTCGGCGCTCACGGCCGAGGAAAGCTCGCTCATGCGTGCGCACACCGAGATCGGAGACCACCTCCTCGCTCCGCTCGAGCTGCTCGCGGCGGTGCGACCGATCGTGCGCCACCACCACGAGCGCTGGGACGGGCTTCGGCTATCCGGACGGTCTGAGCGGCGAGAGAATCCCGCTCGGAGCCCGGATCATGGGCGTGGCCGACGCCGTCGAGGCCATGTCCGCGAGCCGCGTGTACCGCCGGGCCCTACCCAGAGAGCGAGATCGTCCGCGAGCTCGAGCGCGGCCGGGGCACGCAGTGGGATCCCACGATCGTCGATCACGTCCTGAGACTCGTCGAGAGCGGCGCGATCACCTTCGCGCGCGACGGTCTCGAGCTCGGCGAGCCGACTCCGGGCGCCGCCGTTCTGCGCTTCCCGGGGCCGAAGGCGCGCCGTCACCGCCGCGGGCACATCGGAGAGGCCGCGCAGTGAGCCGTCAGTACCGGTGCCTCGTCGCGGACGACCATCCCGCGCTCGTCGCGGCCGTTTCGGACTTCCTCGAGAGCCACGGATTCGAGGTCGTCGGCCAGTCGCGTGACGGCGTGGCAGCTGTTGCCGACGTCAAGGAAACGAAGCCCGACATCGCGCTCGTCGACTACCGGATGCCGCACCTCGGGGGCGTCGAGCTCCTCGAGCAGATCCGGCAGGCAGCGCCCGACACGCTGATCGCGGTCTACACGGCGGACACGGACCACAGCATCGTCGGCGCGGTGTTCGACGCCGGAGCCCACGCGCTGATCCTCAAGGATGCGCCGCTCGCCGACCTCGCGCAGGCGCTCGAGACCATCTGCGCCGGACAGCGCTACGTCGATCCCGCGCTTGCGCCGGTCTTCCTCAACGGCGCCGCGAGCAAGCCGGCGCTGACGCCGCGCGAGGCGGAGGTGCTCGCCCACATCGCGGACGGCCTGTCGCACGCGGAGATCGGCAGCCGGCTCTCGATCAGCCCCGAGACCGTGCGGACGCACGTGCGCAAGGCCTGCGAGCGGCTCAATGCGCGCACCCGCACGCATGCGGTCGCAACGGCGCTCCGGCTCGGCCTCTTCCAGTAAGCCGCGGCGCCGTTAAGGTTCGCCCCTTGGCCTCACTCGAGGACAAGACGGCTGTCGTCACCGGCGCCTCGAGCGGGATCGGGGCGGCCACCGCGCACGCGCTCGCGGAAGCCGGTGCGCGGGTCGCCGTCGGCGCACGCCGCGTGGAGCTGCTCCCCGACCGGGACGGCTTGTACGCGTTCGACCTCGACGTGCGGGACGAGGAGAGCTCCGAACGCTTCGTCGACCGCGCCGTGGCCGACCTCGGCGGGATCGACATCCTCGTCAACAACGCCGGACTGAGCCTGGGGCGCGAACCGTTCTGGGAGTCGACCGATGAAGACGAGGCGACGGTGATCGAGACGAACGTGCTCGGCCTCATGCGCCTGACTCGTCTGTGTCTCCCGCATATCCGCGACGGCGGGCACATCGTCAACATCGGCTCCATCGCCGGCCGCCAGGCCTACGAGTACGCGGCCGCCTACGTTGCCTCGAAGTTCGCGGTCCGCGGATTCACCTACGGCCTGCGCGAAGACCTGCTCGGCCGCCCGATCCACCTGACGACGGTCGACCCCGGGCTCGTCGAGTCCGAGTTCTCGAAGGTGCGCTTCCGGGGTGACGAAGAGCAGGCCAAGCGCGTCTACGAGGGCGTCGAGCCGGTTACCCCCGCCGACGTCGCCGAATGTGTCCTGTTCGTGGTGACCAGGCCCGCGCACGTGAACGTCGACGAGCTCGTGGTCAAGGCGCTCGCCCAGTCGAGCGCCGCCCGGATCGTGAGGGACCAGTAGTTGGCAATCACGATCCTCGAGGGATCGAACTTCTGCATCAGCGACCAGAACGGGGACTTCACGTTCACAGCGAGCGGGCTGTTCGCGTTCGACACCCGTTTCCTCTCGAGGCTCGAGCTGACGATCAACGGCGTTCGGCCCTTGCTGCTCTCCGCCGGTAAGGCCGAGTACTACTCGGCGGCCTACTTCCTGCGCAACCCGCCCGCCGAGGGGCTGCGGCAGGACTCGGTCTCGATCGCACGCCACCGCTTCGTCGGCGAGGGCATGCAGGACCGGATCATCGTCCAGAACCAGACGCGCAAGCCCGTCGCGCTCGAGCTCGGGCTCGCGTTCGGCACCGACTTCGCGGACATCTTCGCGGTCAAGAACTACGACTTCGCGCTCGGCGACCCGGAGAAGGCGGGGGCACTGCCGCCCGAGGTCGAGGCGGTCTACGAGGAGAGCGAGAACCAGTTCGTGTTCGTCGACGACGGCGGGCTGGCGCGCACCCAGATCATCCTCACGCAGCGCGGGCTCGTCGAGCCGGACAAGGTGCGCTTCTGGATCGAGCTCGAGCCGCGCGCGTCGTGGGAGCTCGGCTTCGACGTCGTGCCCTCGCTCGACGGGGGCGAGCTGGGCGCGCACGTGGTCAAGCAGCGGTTCGGCGAGGAGCGCGATCGGATCGAAGCCTCGCTCGCGGCCTGGAACCTGCGTGTGCCGAGATTGCGCGCGTCGTGGGACGACCTCGATCACGTGTTCCCACGGTCCGTCGCCGACCTCGCGTCGCTCCGGCTGCAGGGCGCGGGAGGGTTCGGGAACCTCCCGGCCGCAGGGATGCCGTGGTTCATGACCGTGTTCGGGCGGGACACGATCATCACGTGCCTGCAGACGCTCCTCTTCGGTCCCGAGCTCGCCTGGAGCGCACTCGAGGTGCTGGCCGGCCTGCAGGCGGTCGAGGACGACGCGTCGATCGACGCCGAGCCGGGGAAGATCGTGCACGAGCTGCGCCGCGGGAAGGCGGCGCGTAACTGGTTCGAGCGCTACTACGGCACGATCGACGCGACGCCGCTCTACCTGATCCTGCTCTCGGAGGTCTGGCGCTGGACCGACGACGCGGCCCTCGTGCGCCGCTTCAAAGAGCCGGCGCTGCGCGCGCTCGCCTGGATCGACGAGCACGGCGATCGTGACGGCGACGGCTTCGTCGAGTACGAGCGGCGGAACGAAACCGGCCTCGCCAACCAGTCGTGGAAGGACTCCTGGGACTCGCAGCGCTACTCGGACGGGTCGCTCGCAGACCCGCCGATCGCGCCGGTCGAGGCCCAGGGCTACGTCTACGACGCGAAGCGCCGCCTGGCGGAGCTCGCACGCGAGGTGTGGCGGGAGCGCGACCTGGCGGAGCGGCTCGACCGCGAGGCGGACGAGCTGCGCACCCGCTTCGACGAGGCCTTCTGGAACGAGGACCGCGGCGGCTTCTACGTGCTCGCGCTGGACGGAGACAAGAAGCAGGTCGACTCGCTCTGCTCGAACATCGGCCACCTGCTCTGGAGCGGGATCGTGCCGCCGGCCAAGGTCGACGCGGTCGTCGACCGCCTGATGGGGCCGCACCTCTGGTCGGGCTGGGGCGTGAGGACGATGTCCGACGGGGACGGCGGCTTCAACCCGCTCTCGTACCACAACGGCACCGTCTGGCCTCACGACAACTCGCTCATCGCGTGGGGCCTCGCGAGCTACTCGCGCTGGCCGGAGGCGCAGCGGATCATCCGCCGCATGCTGAACGCGGCCGGCCACTTCGAGTACCAGCTGCCGGAGGTCTTCGCCGGGCTGCCGCGCGCGGAGACGCCGTTCCCGATCGCGTATCCGACGGCGGCGCGCCCGCAGGCGTGGGCGGCGGGCGCTCCGGTGCTGCTGCTGCAGATCCTGCTCGGGCTCCGACCCGACCGCAGGAACCACCAGCTGCGCTCCGTGCTCCCGCTCGAGCTCCCCTCCTGGGCCGGAGCATTGCGCCTCAACGGGATCCGAGCGTTCGACAGGAGTTGGGACGTGCGTGTCGAGGATGGCATCGTTCGGGTCGAACCGCATGAGTGACAAGTTGCGAATCGCCGTTCTTTCCCCGGTCTGGTTCGCCGTGCCGCCGACCGGCTACGGGGGCATCGAGCTCGTCGTCTCGCTGCTCACCGAAGGGCTCGTCGAGGCCGGCCACGACGTGACGCTCTTCGCGTCCGGCGACTCGCTGACGAAGGCGAAGCTGTCGTACATCTTTCCGGAGGCGCCGAGCGAGCTGATCGGCCGCACCCTGCCGGAGATGCGCCACGCCTTCGCCTGCTACACGCGGGCGGACGAGTTCGACGTGATCAACGACCACTCGGGGATCCCGGCGGCCGCGCTCGGCGGCCTGCTCGAGACTCCGGTCCTGCACACGGTGCACGGCCCGCTCGACACGCATGAGGCCCAGGACGCCTACGGATCGATCGCCAAGGTCTCACCGAGCGTGAGGCTGATCTCGATCTCCGAGAACCAGCGGCGTCCGATGCCCGACCTGCCGTGGGCGGCGACGATCCCGAACGCGATCGACCTCTCGCTCTACCCGTGCAAGCCGCACCGCGGCGACTACCTGCTCTTCCTGGGCAGGTTCAGTCCGGACAAGGGCGCGCACCGGGCGATCGCCGTGGCGATGGAACTGGGCCTGCCGCTGAAGATGGCGGGCAAGAACCGCGAGCCGAAGGAGCGGCAGTACTTCGCCGAGTACGTCGAGCCGCACGTCGGCCACGGGGGCATCGAGTACCTCGGCGAGGTGTCGCACGGCCACAAGGTCGAGCTCCTGCAGGATGCGCGCGCCACGCTCTTCCCGATCGAGTGGGAGGAGCCGTTCGGGCTCGTGATGATCGAGTCGATGGCGTGCGGGACGCCTGTGATCGCGACCCGCCACGGCGCGGTCCCCGAGGTGATCGACGACGGGCGGAGCGGGGTCATCGTCGACAACTTCCGCGAGATGGCCGCGGCTCTCGACCGGGCCGACGAGCTCGACCCGAACGAGTGTCGGGCCTACGTCGAGGAGCTCTTTGCGCCGGAGCGGATGGTGCGGGACTACGAGAACGCCTACAGGGCCGCCTTGTCCCAGTAGCGCTTGAGGCCGAGGTACGACTGCCAGAACGGCGCGGCCCGCTCGTAGTACGGAGCATCGCCGACCTCCTCCTCGAGGTCGGCGCGGGCCGCCGCGACGAACGCCTCCTCGTTCATTCCCTGGCGAACGCGCTGGCCCCAGAGGCGCAGCTGGCGGCGCAGGCGGCGCAGGTGGTCGCGCGGCTGGTCGACGACGCCGAAGTGGATCAACGCGAGGCGCTTCGGCGCCCGCAGCTCGAGCTCGTCGATCGTCCGCTCCCAGGCCTCGAGGTCGATCTCCGGCGGAGGCGCGACGGGCAGGATGTGACGGTCGGGCAGGATCCGGACGCCCGCGGCGTCGCCCGCGTAGAGGGTGCCTTCGCCGTCGAGGTAGCAGACGTGATGCGCAGCGTGGCCGGGAGTGGGAAAGCACTCGAGGCCGAGCACGGACGAGCCGACGACGTGCACGTTCTCCTGCGGCACCGGCGCGAGCTCGCCCCAGAGGCGGTCGAAGTCGTCGCCGTACAGGCGGCGGGCGCTCGACTCGAGCCGCGACGGGTCGACGAGGTGCGGCGCCCCGATCTCCGAGACGTGCACCTGGAGGCCGGGATGCTCGCGGACGAGAGTGCCCGCGGCGCCTGCGTGGTCGAGGTGGATGTGCGAGAGCAGGAGGTGGCGCACGTCGCTCAGCACGAGCGCGCGCTCGGCCAGCTGCGCCTTCAGCTTCGTGATGCAGGTCGAGGGCCCGCAGTCCTGGAGCGCGAGCCCGTCCTCGGTCTCGAGCAGGTAGACGCCGATCACGCGCTCCGCACCTTCGTGGTGCAAGTCAAGAGGATCCGGCGCGCCCGTCGTCACGCGCCGGATCCTAGAAGTCGAAGCTATGTGGTGGCGGTGCGACGGAGGTGGCGTCTCGTCAGCACTGCCGCTGCTCCGATTCCGAACAAGACGAGCAGGACGGCTCCGATCTTCCCGGTCGAGAAGAATCCGGCCGAGTTGGCGCTGGTCGAGGTTGCGCTGGGCGGAGACTTGGGCAGTCCGCGGGCCACGAGAATCCCCTTCAGTCGCGTATCGGTGAACCAGCCCCCGTGCGTCTTCATGTCGAAGATCGGCTGACCCGCCGGCATGTACGTCCATGCGCCGGGTTTCGCGTACGGATAGAGATCCTGGTGGAGGCGGTCAGGCTTGACTCCACCGTTCGGGACGGCGTACTCGATCGAGTACTTCGGGCCGAGGTCTCCCTTCGGCCGCGTCGACGTCGTCACAACCGGTGTCTGACCGAAGGCGGCCGGGAAGAAGCCCGCCGCCTCGGCGAAATCCATCATCGGCGAGCCGTCTGACTCAGGCCCCGCGATCTTGATCGCCTTGCTCAGGCCGGGCCCGGTGATCGTGGCGTCGGACGGGCCCTTGGCGAACGCTGTTGCGGGCAGGGCGAGCGCGGCGGCCGCGAGCAGGAAGAGAAAGCGCTTCATCGTCGAGCTCCTTTCGAAGTTGCGTCTGACGCCTCTACACCGCTCACTCCTTGAAGGTTCCTAGACGCGGTCGAGGTGGGTGTCCTTGAACGCGCTCGGATACTTGAGCCCGTAGCCCAGGAGCCGATCGAGCCCGATGTGCGCCAGCCAGATCAGGGCCAGCTGCACGCACCAATCCGTGTCCGCGAGCACGCCCACCGCGGCGAGGGCGATCGGTCCGATCGTCGTGTGTAGGGCGTTGTAGACGCTCGCTCCGACCTTCGGGCCCGCGAGGTAGCCGGCGAAGGACAGATCCGGTGCGAGGAAGAGCACGACGAGCAGCAGCCAGCCGTAGCCCTGGTCGAAGTAGACGACGAGAGCGCCGACGAACAGCGCCAGCCCCTCGAGCCTGAGGAGCCGACCTGGTGAGGAGCACTAGGCGCCGGTGGCCGCCGGAGAGCGGACGAGCGCCGACTCGAGGTCGGAGATCAGGTCGTCGGCCGACTCGATCCCGACGGAGAGCCGGATCAGGCTCCGCGGCGCCGCGAACGGTGAGTCCGCCGTCGACGCGTGCGTCATCTGGGCCGGGTGCTCGATCAGGCTCTCGACCCCGCCGAGCGACTCGGCGAGCGTCCAGACCTTCGTGCGCGCGACGAGTGCGACCGCCTCCTCCTCGGAGCCGGCCAGGAACGAGACCATCCCGCCGAAGTCGGACATCTGGCGCTTCGCGATCTCGTGCCCCGGATGGCTCGGAAGCCCCGGGTAGAGCACCTCCTCGACAGCATCGTGCGAGTCGAGGTACTCGGCGACGCGGTGCGCGTTCTCGCAGTGGCGCTCCATGCGCACCGCGAGCGTCTTCAGCCCGCGCAGCACGAGCCACGCGTCGAACGGGCCGGGAATCCCGCCGAGCGACTTCTGCAGGAAGAAGAGCCGCTCCGCGATCGTCGGGTCGTTCGTCGCCGCGAACCCGCCGATCAGGTCGGAGTGGCCGCCGAGGTACTTCGTCGTCGAGTGCATGACGATGTCGGCGCCGAGCTCGAGCGGCCGCTGGAGGTACGGGCTCGCGAACGTGTTGTCGACGACGACCATCGCGCCGACGGCGTGCGCCGCCTCGGCTGCGGCCTTGATGTCGATCACGTTCAGCAGCGGGTTCGTCGGCGTCTCCAGCCAGACGACGCGCGTGCGCTCGTCGATGTGCGCCGAGAGGTCCGTGTTGATCTCGTCCGCCGAGAGGAACGTGACGTCGTAGCCCTTCGGCTCGTACACCTGCGACAGGAGGCGGTAGACGCCGCCGTAGACGTCGTTGACCGACACGATTCGCTCACTCGGATGGACGAGGTGCATGATCGTGGTGACCGCCGCCATCCCCGACGCGAACGCGACTCCGTGCTCGGCGCTCTCGAGCGAGGCGAGGCAGGCCTGGAGCGCGGTGCGCGTCGGGTTCGCGACCCGCGAGTAGTCGTAGCCCTTGTTCTCGCCGACCGCGTCCTGCGCGTAGGTCGACGTCTGGTAGATCGGGACGATGACCGAGCCGGTGGTCGGATCGGGCTCCTGGCCGTCGTGGATCGCGCGGGTCTCGAAGTCCATGGCTCGATTCTAGGCCCAGAGCCCCGGGTCGAGCACGGCTTTGTCCAGGACGACGCTCTGGAGCTCCGGCTGGCCCTCGCGGACCGTGATCGGAACGTCCGCGTCGCCGACCCACTGAGCGATCCGCCGGGGATCGCCCTGGAGCCGCAACTCGTCGATCGTCGCCGACTGCGCGAGCGCCTCGCCCGGGTACGGCGTGCCGCGTCCCCACTCGATGAAGAAGGGCAGCGACGGCTCCTCCGCGGAGCGCTCGAGGCCCGCCATTCGCCAGCGCAGCACGGTTCCGTCCGGGCGAGCGCGTGCGCCGTCGGCGATCGTCAGGCCGAGCCGGCCGGCCACGGAGTCGAGGTCGTCGGTTCGCACGCACCAGCCGAGCAGGCGCGGCAGGTCGCCGCCGGTCACCCAGTTTCCGAACCCGCTCCCGGCCGCCTCGGCTTCGTCGACGACGGCGACCAGCTCGAGGTAGGTGTCGCCGAGCGGAACGATCGCGTTCGCGGTCCCGAGGCCCTGGTGCCGGCCGCCCTCGACCGACGCGAGCCCGTGGCGCTGCTCGACCTCTCTCGCGGCGGCCTCGAGGTCGGAGACCGCGATCAGGACGTGGTCGAGCTCCATCACCGAAGGGCCGCCCGCCAGATCGTCGGCACCTTGCGCGAGTAGACGACGTCCGTCGCTCCGAGCCACTTCGCGAGGCGCCTCGTCGCGCCTGCGATTCCGCGACCCGCGCCCGCGGGCGCTCCGGGCTCGGCGAAGACGCCGTGCACGTGCAGCACGCCCGTCTTGCGGTCGAACGCCGGCTCGATGCGGCCGATCAGCCGGTCGCCGCGCAGGATGGGCAGGACGTAGTAGCCGTACTCGCGCTTCGCCTTCGGAACGTACATCTCCAACCGGTAGAAGAAGTCCCAGAGCGCCTCGGCGCGGTCGCGATTCTTGACGAGCCCGTCGAAGGGGGAGAGGAACGTGACTCGCGTTCCGGGCACGCGGCCGTCGTCCGCATCCGGGTGCGCGACGAGGCCCTTCCGCGTCAGCGTCACGCCCTGTGCCCGAAAGCGCTTCTCATCGAGGATCCGTCGAGCGTCGGCCAACGGCACGGTCTCGGTCTTGGGATAGACCCGCTCGGCGAGATCCCACAGGCGCTGGCCTTTCAGCCGCCCGGCGACCGCGATCTTGCCGCGAAGGTGCAGGAGCTCGAGCATCCAGGTCATCTGCGCCCGCGTGCCCCACCAGGCCGTCTTCTCGTCGAGCCGGGCCGCGTGGTGCTCGAGCTCGCGCGAGGGCAGCGGTCCGTCTCGCTCGAGCTCGCGCAGGATGTAGCGCCGGAGCCCGGCTTGCTCGTTCATGAAGTTCTTCTGCCACTGCTGCCACTTGGCCTGGCCCCACGGCGCGCGCATCAACGCACGGATCAACGGCAGGTCCTCGATCGGGTAGATGAACGCCTGCCACTCGAAGAGCTGCTTCTGATCCCAGAGCAGTCCGTCGAGCTCTGCCCGGTCGTACGGGCCGAGGCGGCTCCACAGGACGAGGTACTGGGGAGGCGCAACGGTCGAGATCGGGTCGATCTGCAGGCGGCCCAGGCGCCGAACCGTGTCCAGCACTCCCTGCGCGGAGCCGTCGAGCAGCTGTGCCCGCACGGCGATGCGGCGGGCCTCTGCCGGTGAGACCTCCGTCACCGCCGGTGCGCCAGGTACTCCAGGAGGTCGGTGCGGGTCAGGACGCCGATCGGCTTCCCGCCCTCGGCGACGACGACGGCGTTTGCCCGTCCGCCGCTCAGCGTCGAGAAGACCTCGTCGAGCTTCTCGTCCGCGTCGATCGCGGCCAGCGGCGGCTGCATCGCGGCGGCGACGCTCTCGTGCAGCGCGTCCGGGTTCTTGAACACGCGGTCGAGCAGGTCGCGGTCCTGGAGCGATCCGATCACGTCCGCGAGCGAGTCGAGCTCGCCGTCGCGGACGACCGGGAGCTGCGAGATCGAGTAGCGCTGCATGAGGTCGATCGCATCGCCGACCTTCTGGTGCGAGGAGATCGTGATCAGGTCCGGGATGTCCGGCTCCTCGGTCTTCTTCGCGCTCAGCACCTCGGCGACACTCGGCGACGGCTCGTCGCGCTCGAGGAAGCCGAGCTCGAGCATGTAGTTGTCGTCGTAGAACTTCGAGAGGTAGGGCCGGCCGCTGTCGGGGATCAGCGTGACGACGAGCTTGCCCTGGCCCAGCTGCTTCGCGACCTCGATCGCGGCGTGCACGGCCGTTCCGCCGGAGCCGCCGATCAGCAGGCCCTCCTCGCGGGCCATGCGCCTGGCCGTCAGGAACGAGTCCTTGTCGGTCACGGTCACCCACTGGTCGACGATGTCCTGGTCGAAGGTCTCCGGGTAGAAGTCCTCGCCGACGCCCTCGACGAGGTACGGGTGCATGTGCTCCTCGCCCGCCGTGTAGATCGAGCCCTCGGGGTCTGCGCCGACGACGATCATGTCCGGCTTCTGCTCCTTCAGGTAGCGACCCGTGCCGGAGATCGTGCCGCCGGTTCCGACCGCGATCACGAGCGCGTCGATCTCGCCGCCCGTCTGCTCCCAGATCTCGGGGCCGGTCGTCTCGTAGTGCGCCTGCGGGTTGCCCTGGTTCGTGTACTGGTCGGGCTTGTAGGCGCCGGGGATCTCCTCGGCGAGCCGGTCGGAGACCGAGTAGTAGCTCTCCGGCGACTCGGCGGCGACCGCGTACGGGCAGATCACGACCTCGGCTCCGTAGGCGCGCAGGAGCGAGATCTTCTCCTGGCTCATCTTGTCGGGCATGACGAAGATGCAGTGGTAGCCCTTGATCGCGGCCGCGATCGCGAGGCCGACTCCGGTGTTCCCGGACGTGGGCTCGATGATCGTCCCGCCCGGTTTCAGCTTTCCCTCGCGCTCGGCCTGCTCGATCAGCTTGATCCCGATCCGGTCCTTGACCGACCCGCCGGGGCTGATGTACTCGAGCTTGGCGAGGACGGTCGCCGCGCCGTCGGGAACGATGCGCTGGAGCCGCGCGAGCGGCGTGTGGCCGACGAGGTCGAGAACGGTCGGGTACTCGCGCGCCATGCGCCGGAAGCTTAGTGCCACCCCGTGGGGTCAGACCCCTTTACAAACGGACCGGCCCGTACGGACAGGGGTTCGGCTTCGTTACGCCGACCTGTGGATGAAGCGTTGCACTTTTGTGGCGGGGTCTGACCCCGGGGTTAGTGGCGGAAGTGGCGGCGGTTCGTGAAGACCATCGTCGCGCCGGCTTTCTCGACCGCTTCGATCACCTCGGGGTCGCGCTTGGAGCCGCCCGGCTGGATGATCGCCGTCACGCCCGCGTCGAGCGCGACCTGCGGGCCGTCCGCGAACGGGAAGAACGCGTCCGAGGCGAGCACCGCGCCCGTGAGGTCGTGCCCGTGGTCGCGCGCCTTGTCGACGGCGATGCCGAACCGCGTCCACGCGGCTCGTCTGACCCGCCCCGATGCCGAGCGTCTGGAGCCCCTTCGCAAGCACGATCGCGTTCGACGTCACGTTCTTGCACACGCGCCACGCGAAGAGCAGGTCGCCCCACTCGTCCTCCGAGACCGACCCCGTGACGACCTTCATCGTCTCGCGGTCCTGCACGTCCCAGTCGCGATCCTGGACGAGCAGCCCGCCGTAGACGCGCTTGTAGTCCTTCTCGCCATGGTCGAAGCGGCGCCGCTCGCGGTCGACGAGGATCCTCGTGTCCGGCTTCTGCCGCAGCGCCTCGAGCGCCGCCTCGTCGTAGTCGGGCGCCAGCAGCACGTCGACGAACTGGTTCGCGATCTGCCCGCCGAGCTCGGCGCCGACGGGACGGTTGAGGACGCAGACCATCCCGAACGCGGACATCGGATCGGCGGCCAGCGCCCGGTCGTAGGCCTCTTCGATCGATCCCGCGACGGCGACGCCGCACGGGTTCGCGTGCTTGACGATCACGCAGGCGGGCAGCTCGAACTCGCGGAGCAGGACGCGGCCCGCGTTCAGGTCGTACAGGTTGATGAACGAGAGCTGGCGCCCGTGCAGCTGCTGGACGCGGGACAGCAGGTGGCGGCGCGCCCCGAGCTCGGCGTAGTACGCGGCGCGCTGATGCGGGTTCTCGCCGTACGCGAGGTCGGTCACCTTCTCGAAGCTCGGGATGAAGAGCTCCGGGAAGGCGTCGCGGTCGGCGAACCAGCGCGCGATCGCGGCCTCGTACGCGGCCGTGAGAGCGAACGCCTCGGCGGCGAGCGCGCGCCTCGTCTCGAGCGAGATCTCGCCGGTCTCGCGGAGCTCGGCCAGGATCGAGCCGTAGCGTTCGGGGCGGCACACCGGCGCCACGTGGGCGAAGTTCTTCGCCGCGCCGCGCAGCATCGACGGGCCGCCGATGTCGATCATCTCGACCGCGTCCTCCTCCTTCACGCCCCAGCGCGAGACGACCTGCGTGAACGGATAGAGCGTCACGCAGACGAGGTCGAACGGGTGGATGCCGTGCTCGTCGAGGGCTGCCAGGTCGTCCGGGTGGTCGCGCCGCGCGAGGATCGCCGCGTGGATGCGCGGGTGCAGCGTCTTCACGCGCCCGCCGAGCAGCTCCGGGATCTCGGTCAGCTCCTCGACGCGCGTCACCTCGAGCCCGTGCTCCGCGAGATGGTCTGCGGTGCCGCCGCTGGCGACGATCTCGACGCCGAGCTCGGCGAGCCCGGACGCGAACTCGGCGAGCCCGTCCTTGTCGAAAGCGGAGAGTAGCGCGCGCTCGATCACGAGATCAGCTCCCTGACCGCCTGCGGGAGCAGCCGGTGCTCGACTTCCTGGACGCGCGCGCGCAGGGTCTCGACGGTGTCGCCGTCGCGCACCGGGACCGGCTCTGCCACGATCACGGGGCCGGTGTCGACGCCCTCGTCGACGTAGTGGACGGTGGCCGCTGTCTCCCTGACGCCCGCAGCGAGCACGTCCTCGATCGGGTGCGCGCCCGGGAAGTCGGGCAGCGGCGCCGAGTGCGTGTTCACGACCCGTTCGAAGCGCTCGAGGAACGCGGGCCTGAGCAGGTGCATGTACCCGGCGCAGACGACGAGCGTCACGCCGTGTCCGACGAGCCAGTCGGCCATGGCCGCGTCTCGCTGCTCGCGGCTCTCGTAGTCGTCGAGCTCGAACGCCGCGCCCGGGATGCCGACCGCTGCGGCCCGCTCGAGCGCCCGCGCGCCGGCCTTGTTCGACGCGACCGCCGAGACGGGCAGCCCCGCGTCGATCAGCGCCTGCAGGTTCGTGCCCTCGCCCGAGACGAGCACGCCGATCACGTCACGCGTCCGATCACGAGCCCGGCTCCCGCCTCCGCGGCCGGAACGACCGCGCACATCCCGATCCCGACGTTGAACACGCGCCGCTGCTCCTCCTCGCTCACGCCCTGCTCGCTCAGCCACGCGTAGACGGGCGGCCGCTCCCACGAGCCCCAGTCGAGCTCGACGTCGCGCCCGTCGGGGAGCACGCGCGTGAGGTTGCCGAGGATCCCGCCGCCGGTGACGTGCGCGAGCGCCTTCACGTCGGCGCGACGGCGCAGCTCTCGCACCTCGTCGACGTACAGCTTGTGCGGCGCGAGCAGCAGGTCGGCGTCGAAGTCGCCGTCGCCGATCAGCCCCCGGACGAGCGAGAAGCCGTTCGTGTGCAGTCCGAGCGAGGGCAGCCCGAGGACGACGTCGCCGGCCTCGACGCGCGAGCCGTCGATCACGTCGGCACGCGCGACCAGCCCCACGCACGTGCCCGCGAAATCGAGCTCCTCCTCGCGGTAGACGCCCGGCATCTCGGCCGTCTCGCCGCCGAGCAGCGCGCACCCCGCGGCACGGCACGTCTCGGCCGCGCCCTCGACGAGCTCGGCCACCTGCTCCATCTCGAGCGAGTGCCCGACGACGTAGTCGAGGAAGAAAAGCGGTTCGGCCCCGGTCGTGATCACGTCGTTCACGCAGTGCGCGGCGAGGTCTGCCCCGATCCCGCGCAGCCGTCCCGCCTTGCGCGCGAGGACGAGCTTCGTGCCGGCGCCGTCCAGCGAGGCGGCGAGCAGGCGCTCCTCGTCGAGCGGGTACAGGCCTGCGAACGCGCCGAAACCCGTCGTGCCGGTCGACTCGACAGCCACGCGAAGCCGCTCGACGATCGACTCGGCGAACGCGAGCGAGACCCCCGCGGCCTCGTACGTCTTTCCCTCCACGGCCACCGAGTCTATGTCGCGAAGCGGCGGCGGAGGACTCGGTGGAACATTGCTCGTCGCCGGGGTGCGATGCTTGTTCCGAGGCCGCGGACGCAGGGAGCCCCGGTAGACCCACTACCGGCGCGACGGACGACCCGGCTTCGGGGCGAGCAGCGCGGCCCGGCGGCTCAGACCATGTTTCGCCGAGTCCTCCTACACTCGGCGAGTGCTCCTCGCTCATTCCGCCCAGACCACATGGTCGTTCGAGCCGCTCCAGCTCGTCCCGATCGCGGTCGGAGCGCTCCTCTACTGGAAACGGGCGAGGACGCTCGCGCGCAAGGGGACCCCGGTCGCCGAGTGGCGCTACTTCCTCTTTTCTCTGGGCGTCGGACTCCTCGTGATAGCTCTTGTGTCGCCGATCGCGACGCTCGGCGAGGAGGAGTCGTTCGCGTTCCACATGGTGCAGCACCTCCTCCTCGGCGATCTCGCGCCGCTCTGCATCGTGGCCGGGCTCACCGGGCCGATCCTCCGGCCGCTCCTCTCGCTGCGCGCGGTCCGCACGCTGCGGTTCCTCACGCACCCGTTCGTCTCGCTTCCGCTCTGGGCGATCAACCTCTACCTCTGGCACCTGCCGTTCTTCTGGGAGGCCGCGCTCCGCCACCAGTCCGTGCACGCGCTCGAGCACGTCTCGTTCTTCACGGCCGGGGCGCTCATGTGGGCGACCGTGATCGAGGTGCTGCCCGGCCCGGAGTGGTTCGGCACGGGCGCGAAGATGGGCTACATCGTCGCGGTCCGGGTCGCGACGACGATCCTCGGCAACGTCTTCGTCTGGGCGGGTCAGCCCGTTCTACAGCCTCTACGAGCAGGCCCAGCGCCCGTGGGGCCTGACCGCGGCCGCCGACCAGGGGATCGCCGGTGGCGTGATGATGATCGAGGGCTCGCTCGTCACGATCGGCGCGCTGGCCTGGCTCTTCCTGCGTCTCGCCGAGGAGGGCGAGCTGCGCCAGGAGCTCCTCGAGCGGGGCCTCGATCCGCGCTCGGTCCGGCGGGCCGTCCGCTACGGCCGCGCGAACGAGCTCTCAGAGTCGACCTGACTCCCTTACGATCCCGCCGGTTCCCACACGCGGTCTGAAAGGAGAACGCATGGCGACACCGCCCGAGCAGCCGTCCCGCCCAGGCACCTACGGGTACCAGCCGGGGACGACGCTCGACATCGCACGGTTGCCGATTCCGGGCAACGCCGAATTCCTCGTCTACGTGATCGTGCTCCTCATCTTCGCGCTGATCGCGATCTTCGACGACCAGGTGAGCTCCGACAGGTTCGTCTGGGGAGCGACCTGGGTGACGGTCGGCTACTTCGTCAGCCGCGGGCTCGCGAAAGCGACGCGCGTGCTCGAGCAGTAGCGCGCCGGTGGCGTACCTGGCGGGCCCATCGGCCCGTCAGGGCGCCGCGGTGCCTGAACACCAGTGACAGGACCGGCGTCGCGGAGAGCGAGGGCAGCAGCTCTTCCTGCGTCTGCGCGTTCAGGTGCGTGAAGGTGGCGCCGTACACGGTCGCCGGGAGCACGAAGTCGAACACGTCCTGGCCGCGACCGATGTCGTTCGTGTAGATCTTGCCGTTGTACCAGTAAGACGACCACGCATCACTGGCCAGCGGGCTCCCCTGCGCGTCGTAGTAGCCGATCTCGTGCGGGTTGGTCGGGTCGGTGAAATCGATCACGCTCGTCCCGCCGCCGTACCAGGCGGCGACGAGGAGATAACGCCCGCTGACCGGAATCAGGTTTCCGTTGTGCACCGAGCAGTACGTGTTTCCCTGCGGGCGCGGGATCATGTACGTGCTCATGAGCTGCCCGTCGCTGACGCGCCAGATCGAGATCTGGCCGTCGTTGCCCTGCTGGCAGGTCCCGGTGAAGCTCTCGTCGTCGGTGACGAGGTACTGGCCGTCCCAGGTGAACTCGGCCGAGTGCCAGAAGTTCACCCCGGCGCGGTCGATGCGCATCGGATGGAGCGTGTCGGGGTTGGCCGGGTCGGTGATGTCCCAGAGCTGAGCTTGCGTCTGGCACGACGCAGCCGCCTTGTGGATGGCCATGAAGACGGTGATGTCGTGACAACCGATGCCGATGTACGCCGGCGCGTCGATCGGCGGCGTCGCGATCACGCTCGCCGTCTCGGGCGCGTCGAGCGGCACGGCGACGATCGAAATCTTGGCGTGCGGCGACTGGCAGTTCGGCCCCGTGCTCGACGGGTAGGAGGAGACGTAGAGCAGCACGCGGTTGTTCGCGAGGTCCGGGACGAGCGTGTGCGTGTGCGAGCCGCAGTCGGTGTAGACGCCCTTGATGAGCTGCGGCGAGGACGGGTCGGTGAGGTCGAAGATTCGAATCCCCTCGAAGCACGCCGGGCCGCAGGCGGTCGTGTCGCTTAGGCGGTTCTGGCTACAGACCGTGGCGCCATTCGTCTGCGGCGTGTCGTTCGAGAGGAAGAGCAGAAGCCGGCCGTTGCTGGCTCGTAGAGCGAGACGTCGTTCTGCGGGCCGCGGCACAGGTAGCTGACGAGCAGCTGGTGCGTGTCCGTGTTGAAGACGCGGAAGCCGTCGTAGTTGCCGGCGACCGCGATGTTGCCCCAGAACGCGATGTCGGAGTGCGTGCTGTTCTGAGTCGTGTCGTTGAGGCTGTAGTCGATCCGCATGTTCGGGCTGTTCGATGCGGATGCGGACTGGACCGCAAGGACGCTCGCGGCGAGCGCGAGCAGGACGAGGAGCCGGCGGGCGGTGATCACGCCAGCGGGATGCTAATAGGTTCGCTTACGCGCGTACTAGGCTCGAAACGGAACTTCGCGAGCGTCTTGTCGGCCGGCACGCGAGTCGGGTACGTCCGCGTGAAGCAGGCCCGGCAGAACTCGTTCTCGGGCCGCATCGTCGCCGCCTGGACGCCCTCGAGCGAGATGTACGCGAGCGACGTCGCGCCGATCTGCTCCTGCACCTCCGCCACGGTGCGCGACGAGGCGACGAGCTGCTCCTCGTCGGCGAAGTCGATCCCGTAGAAGCACGGCGAGACGATCGGCGGCGACGAGATTCGGACGTGCACCTCCTGGGCGCCCGCGTCGAAGAGGAGCGCGACGATCTTCCGCATCGTGCTGCCGCGGACGATCGAGTCGTCGACGAGGACGACGCGCTTGCCGGCCACCTCCGAGAGCGGGTTGAACTTCAGGCGGATGCCCTGCTCGCGCAGGCCCTGGTCGGGCTCGATGAACGTGCGGCCGACGTAGCGGTTCTTGATCAGGCCCTCGGAGAACGGGATGCCGCTCGCCCGCGAGAAGCCGATCGCGGCCGGAGTGCCCGAGTCGGGGGCGGGCATGCACGAGGTCGGCCTCGACAGGCGACTCTTCCGCGAGCCGCTCGCCCATCTTCACCCGCGCGGCGTGCACCTCGATGCCGGACAGCATCGAGTCGGGGCGCGCGAGGTAGATGAACTCGAACAGGCAGAGCGCCCCTGCACCGGCCTGCGGAACGGCCTGCGTCGCCTCGACGCCGTTCTCGTCGATGAGAACGAGCTCGCCCGGGGCCACCTCGCGCTCGTGCGTCGCCCCGACGAGGTCGAGCGCGCAGGTCTCCGACGCGAGCACGGGATCGCCGTCGATCCGGCCCAGGTTGAGCGGGCGGAAGCCGTGCGGATCGCGGAAGCCGATCAGCTTGCCCTCGGCGAGCGCGACGATCGTGTAGGCGCCCTCGAGCCGGCTTCATCGCGTTCGCGACGGCTTCCTCGAGCGGCGCCGTGTCGTTCGCGATCAGCGCCGCGATGACCTCGGTGTCGGAGGTCGTCGAGAGCGCGACGCCGTCCGCGGCCAGCTCCTCGCGCAGCTCCTGGGCGTTCGTCAGGTTGCCGTTGTGCCCGAGCGTCACGACGCGCGCGCGGCCGTGCTGGACGATCGGCTGCGCGTTCGTCCAGTGCGTCGAGCCGGTCGTCGAGTAGCGCGTGTGGCCGATCGCGACCTCGCCCTGGAGGCCGCTCAGGTTCTGCTCGTCGAAGACCTGGGCGACGAGGCCCATGTCGCGCAGGACGGTCAGGCGGCCGCGGTCCGAGACCGCGATGCCCGCGGACTCCTGGCCCCGGTGCTGGAGCGCGAACAGGCCGAAGAACGTGACGCGAGCGACGTCACGCTCGGGGGCGCGAATGCCGAAGACCCCGCACATCAGGTGGTGACTCCTTCCTCCCAGGCCTGCCGCAGGTGCTCGATCGGAACACCGAGGAGAGTACTCGCACCGACGGATCCGATGCGTGGGAACGGGAGCTCCTCGCTCGAGGCGAGGATCGCGCGGCCCCCGCCCTCGCCGAAGAGCGTCAGCGCGTCGTCGTCCAGGTCGAGCTCGGCGCCGATGCCGCCGGCGAGCGCAGCCTCGGCCAGAGCGATCGCGAGGCCGCCCTCGGCCACGTCGTGGACGAACGAGCAGCGCGGGGCGACCTCGTGCAGCGTGCGGATCAGCTCCGCCTCGCGCGCGAGGTCGAGCCGGCCGGGCGGCCCGCCGAGCTCGCCGTACACGCGCCTGGTACTCGGAGCCGTCGAACGAGAGCTCCGGCTCGCCGGCGAGGTAGATCGCGTCGCCCTCGCGCCAGACGCCCGGCACGTCGCGCACGTCGGCGACGAGACCGACGCAGCCGACGACCGGCGTGGGGTGGATCGAGCGGCCGTCCGTGTCGTTGTAGAGCGAGACGTTGCCGGACACGACCGGGATCCCGAGCGCCTCGCAGGCCGCGGACATGCCCTCGATCGCCTCGGCGAGCTCCCAGGCGATCTCCGGCTTCTCGGGGCTCCCGAAGTTGAGGCAGTCGGTGATCGCGAGCGGCTCGCCGCCGGCGCAGGCGACGTTGCGCGCCGCTTCGATCACGGCCGTCGCTCCGCCGGTGTGCGGGTCGAGCCGGGCGATCCGCCCCGAGCCGTCGAGGCTGACCGCGAGCCCGCGGTACGAGGGGCGCAGGCGGAGAACGGCGGCGTCGAGGCCCGGCCGGCGAACCGTGCGCGAGCCGACGAGCTGGTCGTAGCGGCGGAAGACCCAGGCGCGGCTGCGGAGGTTCGGCGAGGCGAGCAGCTCGAGCAGGGCGTCCTTCGTCGGCGGCCCTTCCGGAGCCGGGGCGGGCTCGGCCGGAGGTCGCGGCTGCCTGGGCACGTCGTACCGAGGCGCCTCGTCGGTCAGATGCGCGGCGGGGATCGCTCCGACGAGCTCTCCGTCGAAGAAGGCGCGGAGCTCCGCGGTCTCGGTCACCTCGCCGATCCGGGCATGCGCCAGCTCCCAGCGGTCGCAGACCTCCTCGACGGCGGCCAGCTGCTCGGGGCTGACGACCGCGACCATCCGCTCCTGGCTCTCCGAGATCATGATCTCCCAGGGCTCCATCTCCTCCTCGCGCAGCGGGACGCGGTCGAGGTGGACGTCGATGCCGCCTCCGCCGCGCGCCATCTCCGCGAGCGAAGACGCGAGCCCGGCCGCGCCGCAGTCCTGGAGCGAGACGACGAGGTCGCGCTCGACGAGCTCGAGGCTCGACTCGATCAGCTTCTTGCCCGTGAACGGGTCGCCGATCTGGACGGACGGCCGCTTGTCGGCGTCCTCCTCTCCCAGCTCCTGGCTGGCGAGCACGCTCGCGCCGCCGATGCCGTCGCGGCCGGTCGTCGCGCCGTAGAGGAGGACGACGTTCCCGGTCCCGCGCGCCTGCGCCTTGAGCACGCGCTCGGTGGGCAGGAGCCCGACGCACATCGCGTTCACGAGGCAGTTGTCCGCGTAGGACGGGTCGAAGACCGTCTCGCCGCCGACCGTCGGCACGCCGACGCAGTTCCCGTAGTGCCCGATTCCAGCCACGGCCCGCTCGAACATCCAGCCCGGCTCGCCGAAGCGGAGCCCGTCGAGGAGCGCCACCGGCCGCGCGCCCATGGCGATGATGTCGCGCAGGATCCCGCCGATCCCGGTCGCGGCGCCCTGGAACGGCTCGACCGCGGACGGATGGTTGTGGCTCTCGACCTTGAACGCGACCGCCTCGCCGTCGCCGAGGTCGACGACGCCCGCGTTCTCGCCCGGGCCCTGGAGCACGCGCGGCGAGTCGGTCGGGAAGCGCTTCAGGAGCAGCGCCGAGTGCTTGTAGCCGCAGTGCTCGGACCAGAGCAGCGAGAAGACCGCGAGCTCGAAGTGGTTCGGCTCCCGCTCGAGCAGCTCCTGGATACGGTCGAATTCCCCGTCGGTCAGGCCGAGGGCGCGGTGGAGCGGCTGTTCGGCGACCCGCGTCAGGAATTCGAGTCTAACGATGGGCCGGGATGGGGCCGAATCGTCGACCGGCCGCTGCGCATAGATCCGATGGAGCTCCGAGGCCGCGGTCGTTGCGGTGTTACTCGCCGTCTATCTCGGAACGTCCCGGGACGTGGAGCGCTTGGCCCTCTTTCGATCGCGGCCCTATTTAAGGCGCACCCAGCCTCCTCCCGAACGCAATCGTAGTGGGGAAAGTCGCACGTGTCTGTGCCAACTTTGCGCCGGATCTGTGACGGCTGAAGCGGATCGATAGCCTGCCTGGATGCGCGGCTACGTCGCCCTCCTGCTCTTGCTCGCAGCGATCTGGGGCGCCTCGTTCATGTTCATCAAGATCGCCGTCGACGAGCTGGCGCCGACGACGACGATGGCGCTCAGGCTCGTCTTCTCGGCGTTCCCGCTGCTGGCGATCGTCTTCGTCAAGCGCGGCGTCCGTCCGGCGAGCGCCGAGATGCGCTCGATCGTCGTCCCGGCGATGGTGCTCGGAGTCATCAGCACCGCGCTGCCGTTCACGCTCATCGCCTGGGGCGAGACGAAGATCGACTCCGGCGTGGCGGCGATCGGGAACGCGTCGATGCCGATCTTCGTCGCACTGCTCGCCCTGCGCTTCCGCAAGACCGAACGCGCGACCGGCGCCCGCCTCCTCGGCGTGGTGCTCGGGCTGATCGGAGTCGCCGTCCTCGCCGGCGTCGACCCGAAAGGTGGCTGGGCGGGCTTCGTCGGCACAATGGCCGTCGTTGCAGCATCCGTCTCCTATGCGGTCGCGACGCTCTACACGCAGAACCTGCTCGACACGGTGCACAACGACGTGCTCGCCGCGTTCTCGGTCACCTGGGGGATGATCTTCCTGCTCCCGATCGGCGCCATCCAGGCCCCCTCGCACTGGCCGGGCTGGGACGTGATCGCGGCCGTCCTTGCGCTCGGGCTGCTCGGCACCGTGGCGGGTCAGCTCATCTACTTCCGGATGATCTACAGCTACGGCTCGGCGCGGGCGAGTCTCGTCGTCTATCTGCTCCCGGTGACGGCGCTGATCTACGGCGCGGTCTTGCTCGGCGAGAGCGTCACGACCTCGGCGATCGCCGGGCTCGTCCTGATCCTGACGGGCACTGCGCTCGGCTCGGGCCTGCTCCGGCTCCGGCGGCGCGCGCCCGTGCCGGCTTCGCCGTGACAGAGATCATCTCCGGGGACGGCTTTCGCCTGCGACGGGCGACGGCCGAGGACGTGGACTTCCTCGTCGCGCTCGTCGGCCACGAGGACGTCGAGCCCTTCCTCGCCGCCGTGCGCGCGCGCGACCCCGACGGCGTGCGGGACGAGATCGAGCGCTCACTCGCCGAGCCGCGGGAGTCGGGCCGGTTCGTGATCGAGGTCGACGAGGACGGAGAGTGGCGCCCCGCGGGCGCGCTGGGCTTCGACGTCGCCAACAAGCGGAGCCGGATCGCGAACCTGGGCGGCCTCGCGATCCATCCGGACTTCCGCGGGCGCCGCCTGTCCGACGACGCGGCTCGGCTCTTCCAGCGCCACCTCCTGCTCGAGCTCGACTTCCACCGCCTCCAGCTCGAGATCTACGGCTTCAACCGGCGGGCGATCGAACACGCGGAGCGCTCGGGCTTCGTCCGCGAGGGCGTCAGGCGCAAGGCGTACTGGCGCCACGGCGAGTGGGCCGACGGCGTGCTCTTCGGGCTCGTCCGCGAGGACCTGGCGGCCGACTAGGCCGGAGCTCCGCCCCACAGCGTGGGGTCGAAGCCGAACGTCTGCGTGAGACCTTTTCGCGACGCGGCGGCCGCAGCGGCGCGGCTGTCGCTGTACGTCCAGACCGTCTCGCGGGTCCCGCCGCTCGTGCGCTGGATCTCGAGCCCGTCCGGGTCCGCGTCCTCGATGTGCTCGGCGGCGAACTCGACGGCCTCGAGGAAGCTGGCGCTCTCGTAGAGCACCTCGTGCGCCTTGTAGTGCGGCTCGTAGGAGATCTCGAACACCTGGTAGACGAACTGCTCGTTCACGACCGGCCGGACCACGGTCTCCATGTCCTCGCTCTGCTCGAGCGTGACGCCGTTCTGCTTCGCGAGCGCGCGCGCGAGGTCGACTCCCGAGAGAAAGCCTTCCGCGACGAGGATCTCGCCCAGCTTGCGCCGCCCGCGGCTCTCCTGCTGCCGGACGAGCGCCTGCTGCAGCTGGTCCTTGGTGAGGAACCCTTCCTCGACGAGAAGCTTCCCGAGAGGGCGCCATGCCGCTGGAGCCGGCGCGGCGGGCTCGGGCTCCGTCTTCGCGGACTGGAGCTCGACGCCGTGCTGCTCGGTGAGGGCGCGCGCGAGCGTGAACGCGGAGATGGTCCCGGACTCGACGAGGATCTCGCCGACGAGCCGGCCGCTCCGCTGCTGCTCGGACAGCGCCCACTGGAGCTGGTTCTCGGTCAGCAGGCCTTTCGCGAGCAGCAGCGCTCCAAGCGGTTGCCAGGAATACGAGGGATTCATCTCAGCCCTTATCGGCGGCAGTGCGGCGAAACTAGAGAGCCAAACGACCTACTCGCCGTTGAGCGTGGCGACCGCCGCTGTTCGGCTGTGGACGCCGAGCTTCTCGTAGACGTTCTCGAGGTGCTTGCGGACGGTCCCCGGGGCGATCCAGATCGCCTCGGCGATCTCGGCGTTCGTCTTCCCGGCCGCGACGAGCTCGAGGATCTCGCGCTCGCGGTCGGTGAGCGGAGGCGCGACCCGCTCCTCCTCGAGAAGCAGCGCGCCGCCGACCAAGTGGACCACGAGCGACAGCTCCTCGCCCACGACCCTGAGCGGCGCCGGGCTCGACGCCTGCCGCTGCTCGACGAGCCATGCCACGATCTCCATCGGCGGGCCGCTTCGGAAGTCACGGAAGTAGGCAGACAGGAGCCGCAGCGCCTCCGGCGTGGCGTGCTCGATCCGCCCGGCGCGGTCGAGGATCACGAGCCCAGCATCCGCCTCCTCGAGCAGCGAGAGGGCCTGGGCAGCACGACGACGCGCCTGGGCCGCCTCGTAGAGATTCGCGAGGTGCGGCCGCAAGAAGTCGAGAACCGCGCGGTCGCGCTCGTTGTAGTCGCGCCCTCCAGTGCGGTTGAAGAGGAACACCTTCGTGTGCGAGAGCGGAGCGTCGAGTCCGACGCTCATCTGGTACTCGACGCCCCAGGGGTGGAGCCAGTCCCAGTAGATCTCCGTTCGGCCCAGCTCGGACCTGGTCAGGAAATCGGAGAGCTTCAGAGCGCGGAAGTCACCCGCTACCTCGTGGTGGTGGCAGACAGGATGCTGGTCCCGGACGTCCCAGTACGTCGGCTCGTCCGGCCCATCGGTCTCGCCTGGGAAGATCTCCTCCCAGAGAACGGTCTCCCTGACGCGGTCGAGCTCGTCATAGACGACCTCAGCGCTGGGTACAAGCCGTCGAAGCGACTCGAGCAGCGGCCGCGGGAACGGGTCGGGTCCGTCGATCGAGCTCGCCTCGCCGAGAAATTCGACCACGGCCTGGAGATCCGAGTTGCGAAACCTAGTCACGGTCTCCTTGAAAATACGACAAACGTCGTATGGACTCAATCACGGGTGCCGCGGATCCTGATCTCTCAGTCAACGAGAGGAAGGAAACCCCATGAAACGCATGCTCTTCGTCGTGGTCGCGCTCGCGCTCGTTTCGGCGGGTGCGGCTTCGAGTACGCGTGGCCGGGCGCAGCCGGTTCGGCCGTCTTCGGATCCGAATGCTGTTCTGTACTGGAGCCAGGTCGCCGAGAGCACGATCTCGGTCGGCCGGCCGCCGGCGAGCTCGGAGGTGTTGAACGGGCTCGTGCATGCGGCGATCTACGACGCGGTGATGTCGGTGGAGGGCGGGTATGAGCCGTTTGCAGTCTCCATCCGACGCTCGGGGCCGACCTCGGTCGACGCGGCGGTGGCCGCCACGGCGCGCGGGGTGCTCGTCTGGCGTGTGCCCGGCCAGGCCTCGGTCGTCGAGGCCGCCTATACGACCTTCCTGGGCGGCATCCCGGACGGTGAGGCGAAGACGAACGGGATCCGTCTCGGCCAGGCTGTGGCCGCCGCGTATATCGCTCTGCGTGCGGACGATGGTTTCGACAACGTCGTTGCGTGGGTGCAGCCGACGCCGGGGCCGGGTGTGTTCGAGCCGATTCCGTTCAACAGCACCCCGGTCGACATCAAGTTGAAGCAGGTGCGGCCGCTGGCGTTCGACGACAACTCACGCTTCCGCCCGGGCGGCCCCGACGCTCTGACGAGCCGGGCCTATACGCGCGACTTCAACGAGGTCAAGCGCCTCGGCCGGGTCGACAGCACCGAGCGGACGCCGGAGCAGACCGAGGTCGCGCGTTTCTGGACAGAGCAAGCGATGGTCTTCTTCAACCGCAACCTGCGCAACCTCGCAACGGAGCACGGGCTGGACACGGTCGAGACGGCACGCATGCTGGCCATGGCGCACGTGTCCGCCGCCGATTCGCTGGTCGGCTGCTGGGAGGCGAAGTTCCACTACCTGTTCTGGCGGCCGCAGACCGCGATCCAGCGCGCCGACACGGACGGGAACCCGGACACGATCCAGGACCCGACCTGGACGCATCTCTTCCTCGGCAACCACCCCGAGTATCCGTCCGGCCACGCCTGCTTCACCGGAGCCGTCACCCGGGCGCTGAAGGCCTACTTCGGCACCGACCACGTCCCCTGGTCGCTGACCAGCACCGTCACCGGCACCACCCACACCTTCGACCGGCTCAGCGAGATCAGGGCCGAGGTCGCCAACGCCCGCATCTGGGGCGGGCTCCACTTCCGCAAATCAACCGACGACGGCGACCTGCTCGCAAAGCACACCACCCACTACGTCCTCGCCCACAACTTCCACCAAACACACAACCACTGACCGACAACACGCCGAGGCCCCGCGAGCACCCGCCCGCGGGGCCTCGGGCGCATGTCAAGATCCGGAAGTGGAGCTCATCCACACCTGCTACCGGATCACCGACATCGACCGCTCCGTGGCGTTCTACGAAGCGCTCGGATTCGAGGAGCGCGGCCGGCTGCCGATCGGCGACGAGGCGGTCAACGTCTTCATGGGCCTGCCCGGCGACGACGACCGGCTCGAGCTGACCTACAACTTCGGGATCGACTCGTACGAGATCGGCACGGGCTACGGCCACATCGCGGTCACGGTCGACGATCTCGACGCGACCCTGGAGCGCCTCGCCGGCCAGGGCATCGAGCCCGAGCGGCCGCCGTACTCGGTCCGCGAGGGCGGTTCTCGGCTCTGCTTCGTTCGCGATCCTGACGAGTACAGGATCGAGCTGATCGAGCGCCGAGGGGCGTAGCGCGGCTCAGGCCCGGTCGACGACCTGCCGTTGCCAGGCGGCGCGGACCTCGCGGGCTCGCGACTCGAGGGCGGACAGCAGGTCGCGCAACCCCTCGACATGTGTCCGGAACTCGCTCACGCGGCGAAACGCGTCGGTGATCGCGCCGAAGGAGACGTGCGGATCGCCGTCGAGCTCCGCGAGCTGCTGCTTCCAGCCGGTCGAGCTCTGCGCTCAGAATCAGCATGCACGCCCGGCCCTCTTCCAGCAGGCTCCGGAGCTCCGCCTCGGTTACCGGACGCGGCGGTTCCTGGAGCACGTCGCGCAAGCGCTCCCTCAAGACGGCGTCGAGCTCCAGCCAGCCCCCGGCCATGACGGTCTCGGAGGCTAATCGATCAGCTAGCGTCGTGGGCCATGCGACCTGAGTTCGTCAGCCCGCCGAGCTCTCCATGCCGGAGCCCCGTACGAGTACGCCGCGCTCGCGCCTCCCGGGGCGAGGCTCGTGTTTGCCGCCGGAGCCTGCCCGCTGAACGACGCGGGAGAGGTCGTGGGGCCGGGCGACTACGAGCTGCAGGCGCGCGCGGCGATCGAGAACCTGCTGCTTGCGCTCGAGGCGGCCGGCTCGGGTTTCGAGCAGGTGCTGAAGACGACGGTCTACGTCGCCTCGTCGGATCGCGCCCAGCTCGTCCGGGTCTGGCGCGTGGTCGAGGAGAGCTTTGCGCCGGCGAGACCGCCGAGCACGCTCCTCGGGGTCGCAGTCCTCGGCTATCCGGGCCAGCTGGTCGAGATCGAAGCGGTCGCGCTGGCTAGCGCGTGAGGTAGGCGACGCGGCCGTCGGCGCCCGAGGCCCAGCAGGCATTCGGGTTCGCGCAGTCGACCGTGTCCAGGCTGCCGTCGTCGAAGCGCGTCCACGTGCGGCCGCCGTTCCTGCTGAAGTCGCTGCCGGACGGGCCGACGGCGAGCGCGGTGTTGCCGTTGAGCCACGTCGCGCCGGAGCGGTACTCGGCCGGGGCGCCGGTGATCAGGTCCCAGGTCGCGCCGCCGTTGCGCGTCTTGGCGAAGTTGTTCGGCGATGCGGTCGGCGCGTGTGAAGTCGCCGCCGACGGCGAGGCCGTGCCGCTGGCTCTTGAACGCCAGCGCGAAGATGCCCGAGGTCGGGCCGCTGTTCATCGGCGTCGCGCTCACGGTCCAGGTGCGGCCGCGGTTCCGCGACGTGAAGACGCGCGCCTGAGCGGCTCCGCCGGAGCCGAACCAGGCCGTATGACCGTGGTTGCTCGTGAGGCACTGCCCGCTGGCTGCGAAGTCGAACTCGCCCGGCAGCGCGTCAGGCATCCCGGCCGGGTCGACGACGTTCCACGTTCGCCCGCCGTCCGTCGTCTTGATGATCCGGAACTTCAGTCCGTCCGGCGGATCGGAGACGGCCAGGCCGACCTTGCGGTTGAAGAACGTCATGCAGTCGAAGAACGCGTTCGGCTCCATGTTCTGGAAGACGAGCGTCCACGTCTGGCCACCGTCGGCGGTGCGGTAGATCTGCGAGTCCGGGCCGGTTCCCGACGACATCACGACCGCGTGGTTGGCGTCGAACGCCTCGATGTCGCGGAACTGGAGCGTCGGGGGAGTGCCCGCCGGGCTGACGTCCTGCCAGGTCGCGCCGCGGTCGAGCGTGCGGAAGACGACGCCGCCGGTCGCGGTGTACCCGCTCACCCAGGCCTTGTTGGCGCTGACTGCAGCGAGGCCGCGGAAGTGCGCGGTCGTGCCGGTCGCGACGTCGTGCCAGGCGAACATGTGGTGGTGTCCGTGGCCGTGATTGGGCTTCGGCGGCTTCGGGGGCTTGGAGGCGAAGGCCACGCTCACGAGGGCGAGCGCACCAACCAGAGAAGCCACGAGCAGAATCGTTCGTCTCCGCATCGAGGGGAAGTATTACCGATCCGCAGGCGGTTGAAACATCAGCCGGCCCACGGAGGCCGTTCGAGCGCCTGTTCGAAAGCCGCGCGGTCGTGCACGGGCGCGCCGTGCGAGACGATCACGTGCTCGAACGGAAGGTCGAGCAGATCGCGCAGAGCGGGCAGTACGCGCTTCTCGTGCCAGGGCAG
Source organism: uncultured Actinomycetes bacterium (assembly GCA_963742635.1). Classification (GTDB taxonomy): domain Bacteria; phylum Actinomycetota; class Thermoleophilia; order Gaiellales; family Gaiellaceae; genus VAXT01. The sequence goes on along the minus strand of CAVUMW010000014.1, from coordinate 9,887 downwards.
CGTCCCCCAGATGCGCAGCTCGCCGCTCCGGAGCCGTCAGCGCGTCGGCGAAGACGAGCGCACGCTGCTCGGGAAGCCAGAGCGGCGTCTCGTTGCGGCCGCGGCCGTCGTAGAGCGTGACGAGCCCGCCGGGCAGCTCGCGCTCGGGCTCAAGCCCCTCGAGCGCGGTGCGCGGCGCGTCGCCGCCCCAGAAGAGGTACGGGCCGAACGCATGCTGGAGGTCGTAGCGGTGCGCGAAGAGATCGACGTCGCGCACGTGGTCCGGCTTGAGGATGACGACCATCGTCGGCGGATTCGCGTCGAGCCGCTCCCAGACCTCGACGGCGTCCTCCGGCGGTGCGAGCGGGTCGATGAGCACCACCTGGCCGCCGGACTCGACGACGGTCGAGGTGACGAGTGGCTCCCAGTCGTAGCCCTCGTGCCAGGCCGGGTGCTCGACCCGCCAGAGCCAGAGCCCGGGCGCGACGTCGACCAGTTCCACCACCAGCTAGCGCTCGATTTCGACGACCAGGCGCGTGAAGTCCGTGCTGGCCGTGTACGGATGCTTCTGGTCGAGCCCGATCACCCAGGTGACGACACTTTCGAAGTCGCCCGTCTTGACCACCTCCTGGACGGCGGAGCCCGCGCCGCCCGGGATCCGCCTCGGCCCGGTGTACGTCTTGGTCACCTGCTCGCCGTCGATCTTCGCCGTCATCGCCGGTTTCAGCTTGACGACGAGGAACGCGTCCCCGGCGACGGCGACCGGCTTGCCGGATGCGTCTTCGACCTTGGCGACGTCTCCGGGCTCGTACTGGATCTCGTAGCCGGGCCCCGGAGCGTGCTTCTCGAACGTGAACGTGACCTTGTCGGAGCAGTCGGCGCTCTCGACCGAGACGCCGGTCAGGAACATCGTCTGCTGGCCCTCGACCTCTCCGGTGGCCGTCGGCCCGACGCCCGCGCCGGACGGGGAGGAACAGATGACGGTCGTCAGTCGTCGTCGTCGTCGCCATCGGCGGCGGCGAGGCAGGCTTGGTGGACGCGGCCTGCTCGTCGCTCGAATTGCTGCCGCACCCTGCGAGTGCGAACGCGAGCGCGAGGAGTCCGATTGCCAGAAGTCGATTCACGATGACGAGCTTACTTTTCGCTCGAGCCGGCGCTGTACCTCCCCGGGATCGAGAGCGTCGATCTCGACGACCTTGGCGCGGCCGCGCTGCCCGCCCACGACGCGCACGGAACCGGCCGGCACCTCGAGCAGCGACGCCACGAGAGCAACGAGCGCGTCGTTCGCCCGCCCGCGCTCCGGGGGCGCCGCCACGCGCGCCTTCCAGCCGTCGCCGTGCCGCCCGACGAGCTCCGTCCGCGCGGCGCCCGGCGAGACGGTGACGTTAATCCGAGCCCGTGAGATCCCGCGCGAGCTCTTCGAAGACTGCGATGTAGTCGTCCGCGGCCTCCTCGGTGTGCATGACCGAGAGCGTCCACTCCTCCTCGCGGCCGGGCGTCGCGAAGATCCCGCGGTTCAGGTTGTACAGCCAGGCCAGCTCGGTGACCTCGGCGTTTTGTTTCGTCATGAACGTCTCGTAGTCGACGATCTTCGTCTCGGAGAACGTCACGCAGCCCTTCGAGCTGATCCCCACCGTGTACGCGGGCAGCCGGTAGCGGTCGACGACCTCCTGGCAGCCGGCCACGAGCCGGTCGTTGATCTTGTCGAGATGCTCGTACGCCTCGGGTGTCAGGACCTCGAGCAGTCCCGCGCGCGCTGCCGCCATCGTCAGCGGGTTGCCGTTGAACGTGCCGACCTGGAACACGGTTTCGCTCTCGACGACCGCCATCACCTCGTCCGTGGCGCCGATCGCGCCCGGACGGGAGCCCGGCGCCGAGCGTCTTGGCGAGCGTGACCATGTCCGGCCGGACGCCGAAGCGCTCGGTCGCGCCGCCCGCGGCGATCGCGAGCCCGGTCTTGACCTCGTCGAAGATGAGCACGACGTCGTGCTGCCTGGTGATCTCGCGGACCGCCTCGAGGTAGCCCGGCTCGGGGAGCACGACCCCGAGGTTCATCATCGCCGCCTCCATGATCAGGCAGGCGGGCTTTCGGCCCTCCTGCTCGAGGCGGACGAGTCGCCGCTCGAGCGCGTCGGCGTCGTTGAACGGGACCGCGACGGTGAGATCGACGACCTGCTGCGGGACGCCGCCGCCGTACGGGTAGCGACGGGATGTCGTCGGTCGGTCGACCTCGCTTTCACCAGTCGACGCCGACGCCGACGGAGACCATCACGCCGTCGTGGTGCCCGTGGTACGAGCCGAAGATCTTCATGATCGTGTCGCGCCCCTTGAGGCCGCGCGCGATCCGGATCGCGTCCATCGTCGCCTCGGAGCCCGAGTTCGTGAAGCGCCACTTGGGAAGCCCGAAGCGTCGCGCGAGCTCTTCCGCGACCACGATTCCGTCCTCGGTCGGCGCCGCGAAGTGCGTCCCCAGACGGGCGCGCTCGGAGATCGCCTCGACGACCGCAGGATGGGCGTGGCCCATGACCATCGAGCCGAAGCCGTTGTGGAAGTCCCAGAGCTCGCGGCCATCGACGTCCCACACGCGGGCGCCCTCGCCGCGCTCGAGGTAGATCGGCCAGGGCTCGCGCGCGTGGTACGAGGACGGAACGCCGAGCGGCATGACCTTGTGCGCGCGCTCGAACATGCGCCGCGACTCCTGCGTCGACTCCTCGAGGCGATCCCCCTCGCGCGCGGTCAGCTCCTTGACGCGCTCGCTGTCGATCTGTGCGTGGACGACTTCGGTGCTCATGCGGGTACTCCCTCCCGTCGCCGCTGAAGCAGCACGTTGAGCAGCATCAGGCCGAGAGCGACGACGAAGATAACGGTACCCATCACGTTAACCTGCGGCGGCACTCCGCGCTGCGCGGCGCCCCAGACGAAGAGCGGGAACGTCACCGTCGAGCCCGCGTTGAAGTACGTCACCACGAAGTCGTCGACCGAGAGCGCGAACGAGAGCAGCAGGCCCGAGAGGATCGCCGGGGCGATCAGCGGCAGCGTCACCTTGCGGAAGGTCGTGAACTCGTTCGCGCCGAGATCCATCGCCGCCTCCTCGAGGCTGCGGTCGAAGCTGATCAGCCGGGCCTTGACGGTCACGACGACGTAGCTGATGCAGAACATGATGTGCGCGATCAGGATCGTCCCGAACCCGAGCGTGAGGAAGCTGCTCAGGTTGAGGAACAGGATCAGCAGCGACGCGCCCAGCACGACCTCCGGGGTCGCCATCGGCACGAAGATGAGCACGTTCGCGCCGCCGCGGCCGCGGAACCCGTAGCGGACGAGGGCGAGGGCGATCAGCGTCCCGAGCGCAGTGGCGACGATCGCGGCCAGGAACGCGATCTCGAGCGAGAGCACCATCGCGTCCTTCAGCCCGGGCACACCGTCCCAGTTCTGCCACTGGCGGAACGTGAACCCCTGCCACGTGTAGTTGTAGCGACCCGCCGGGTCGTTGAACGAGAACGCGATCACGATCGCGATCGGCACCAGCAGGTAGGCGAACGCCGCGATCGCGTACGCCGTGAGCAGGTGCCGGCGGATGAACTTCATCCGGTCAGCTTCTCCGTCCCGATCACCTTCGCGTAGACCGCGATCAGGATCAGAACCGCGGCCATCAGCGTGAACGAGAGCGCAGCCGCTCCCGGGTAGTCGAGCAGGTTGAAGAACTTCGACTGGATGACGTTTCCGATCATCGCCTGGTTCGGTGTGCCGAGCAGCTGGGCGTTGATGAAGTCACCCGTCGCTGGGATGAACGTGAGCAGCGTCCCGGCGACGACGCCCGGCAGCGAGAGCGGGAGCGTCACCCGGAGGAACGCCTGCACGCTGCTCGCGTACAGATCCTCGGCCGCCTCGATCAGCCGCTTGTCGATCGATTCCAGCGACACGTAGAGCGGCAGCGCCATGAAGGGCAGGAAGTTGTAGGTGATGCCTGCGACGACGGCCGTCGAGGTGGCGAGCAGACGCCCGTCGGCGCCCAGGATCCCGACGTGCCGGAGGAAGCCGACGACGGGGCCCTGGTCGGCGAGGATCGTCTGCCACGCGAGCGTCCGGATCAGGTACGTGACGAAGAACGGGGCGATGATCATCACCAGCAGCAGGTTCTTCCAGCGCCCGCCGCGGAACGCGATCCAGTAGGCGAGCGGGTAGCTGATCACGAGCGCGAGCAGGGTCGCGAGGCCCGCGTAGACGAGCGACCTGACCAGCCAGGCGTGGTACTGGCGGAGCGCGTCCCAGTAGTTGCCCCAGGCCCAGCTGAACGCGTACCCGACGTCGAAGCTGCCCGACTCCAGCGACTGGTGCGCGAGGAACCCGAGCGGCACGAGGAAGAAGACCGCCAGCCAGGCGATGCCCGGCGTGAGCAACAGGTACGGCGTCAGCCCCCGGTGCCGGTGGAAGAAGCCCATCGAGTGTGGCTCAGGCGCCGAGCACGGCCTGCCACTGCTCGTTGTAGCTCTGGTTCTTGAGCGCTGCCGGGTCGATCAGGTGGACGCGCGAGAGCGTCGCCTCGCTCGGGAAGATCAGCTGGTTGTCCGCGAGCTTGGGGTCGGTCTTCGCGAGCACCTGCTGAGCGCCCTTGACCGGGGTCACGTACTGGATCCCGGCGGCCATCTTCGCCGCGACGGCCGGGATGTACACGTAGTTCATGTACGTCGAGGCCGTGTAGGCGTCGCCGCCCTTCGGGATCAGCATGTTGTCCGTCCAGATCATCCCGCCGGAAGTGGGGATGTTCCACTTCAGGTTCGGGTTGTCGGCCTGGAGCTGGACGATGTCCCCCGACCAGGCGACGCACGCGATCAGGTCGCCCTTGCTCAGCGGGCCCGCGTAGTCGTTCCCGGTGAACTGGCGGATCTGCCCGGAGTCGGACGCGGCCTTGACGCGGTCGAGCGCGCTCTTGAACGAGGCGTCGGTGACCTTGCTCGGGTCATCGCCGTTCGCGAGCATCACGAGGCCGAGCGTGTCCGAGAAGTTGTTGAGGACCGTGATCTTGCCCTTGAGGCTCTTGTCCTCGAGCAGCTGGTCGATCGAGAGGATCGGCTTCGTCAGCTTGGAGTTGTAGGCGATGCCGGTCATCCCCGACTGCCAGGGGAGGGTGTACTTGCGGTCGGGATCGAAGCCGGGGTGCTTCTGGACGTCGACGAGGTTCGTGATGTTCGTGATCACGTCCTTGTCGAGCGGCTCCGCCCAGCCCTTGTCGATCATCAACGACAGATAGCGCTCGTTGTCGGTGAGGACGATGATGTCCTTGTTGATGGACTGGCCTCGAGAGAGCGGGCCCTGGATCTTCCCGAAGTACTCGGAGTTCGAGTTGATGTCCTCGACGTAGTCGACCTTGACGCCGGTCTTCTTCGTGAACGCGGCGAGCGTCCCGGGCTTCTTCGTCTTCGGGTCGACGTCGATGTAGAGCGGCCAGTTCGAGAAGCGAAGCGTGTCCGCGAGCTTCTGCGTCCCTCCGCTCCCTCCGCTCGAGCTGCTGCTGCCGCCGCAGGCGGCCGCAAAGCCTGGAATCGAGGCCAGCGCCGCTCCGAACGCGGCACGCCGCAGGAGCTCATCTCGGGTCAAACGGTGCTTCACGCCACTTCCTCCTCTGCAAGGTCGACGACAAACGTGGCTTCGGGATCGAAGCCGATCGAGATTGGGTCGCCCGGCGCGGCCAGACCCGCTACGGGCTCGGTGTTCTGCACGTAGACCATGACTCGCCCCGCGGGCGTGTCGACGACGTACTGGGTCGCCACGCCGACGTATGCGCGCTCGAAGACCTTTCCGTGGAGCGCGTTCGGGGCGCCGGTGCCGACGCGGATCTTCTCCGGGCGGATGCCGACGGCCACACGGCCGGTGCGCCCGTTCAGCGCGTCCGGGGAGACGTTCACGGTCGCGCCGCCGTCGAGCGTGATCGCGCCCGGGCCGGACGCGGTGCCGGCGAGCAGGTTCGAGACCCCGAGGAAGCCCGGCGACGAAGGCGGTCTTCGGCTGCTCGTAGAGCTCGTCCGGCGGGCCGAGCTGCTCGATCCGGCCCTTGTTCATGACCGCGATCGTGTCCGCCATCGTCATCGCCTCCTCCTGGTCGTGCGTGACGTGGACGAACGTGATCCCGACGTCGTGCTGGATCGTCTTCAGCTCGAGCTGCATCTGCTTGCGGAGCTTGAGGTCGAGCGCCCCGAGCGGCTCGTCGAGGAGCAGCACGTCAGGCTTGTTGACGAGAGCGCGCGCGAGGGCGACACGCTGCTGCTGGCCGCCCGAGAGCTGCCTCGGCTTGCGCTTCTCCATCCCTTCGAGGTCGACGAGCTTGAGGATCTCGCGCACCCGTCCGGCCAGCTGGGTGCCGCGCACGCCCTGGCGCCGCATGCCGAACGCGACGTTCTCGAAGATCGAGAGGTGCGGGAAGAGCGCGTAGCTCTGGAAGACCGTGTTCACGTTCCGCTTGTAGGGCGGGAGGCCGACGACGTCCGTGTCGCCGAGGTAGATCGAGCCCGAGCTCGGATCCTCGAAGCCGCCGATCATGCGGAGGGTCGTCGTCTTGCCGCAACCCGATGGGCCGAGGAGCGCGAAGAACCGGCCCGCTTCCATCGTCAGCGAGATCCCGTCCACCGCGACGACGTCGTCGAACTCCTTCGTGACGTCCTCGAGGCGGATGTCTGCCGGCCGCTGGGCGGCCTCGGGCTCGGTCGTCGGCTGCACCGTGCTAGCCAAGGAGCTCGCTCACCGCCTCCCGGAAGACCTCGCCGTGCCTGTCGACATCTGCCTCGGACGTCGCCGGCGAGATCAGCGCCATGTTGTGGAACGGCGTCAGGAGCACGCCCCGGTTGAGCGCGAAGGCGTGCATGTAGCGGTCGAGCTCGGGATCGATCGCCGCCGCGGCTTCGGCTCCGGTCCGGGGTGGATCGGGGCGGAACCGGTACTCGGCGCGGCAGCCGAGCCTCGTCACGTGCCAGGGGAGGGCGGTCTCCTCGATCGCTTCCGACACGTCCGCCGCGAACCGTTCCGCGAGCGGAACCGTCCGCGAGAACGCCTCCTCGGTGAGCACATGCTCGAGCGTCGCGCGGACTGCCGCGAGCGAGAGCGCGTTGCCGGCCAGCGTCCCGCCGATCCCGCCGGTGTCCTCGTAGTCGGCCTTCGTGCTCGCCGTGATCCGCTCGGCGAGCTCGGCCGAGACGCCGAACGCCGCGGCGGGCATTCCACCGCCGATCGCCTTGCCGACCGTGACGATGTCGGGCTCGAGCCCCCAGGCCCGTGTGCAGCCGCCCGGGCCCGGCGCTCAGCGTGTGCGTCTCGTCGATCGCGAGCAGCGTGCCCGTGCCGCGGGTCAGCTCGCGGAGCGCGTCGTGGAACCCGTCGTCCGGGAGGACGATCCCGATGTTCGTCAGCGCGGGCTCGGCGAGGACGCAGGCGACGTCCTGCGCGCGGAGCGCCTGCTCCAGTCCGTCCAGGTCGTTGAACTGGACGACCTTCGTCGTCAGTGCGGGGTGAACGGGCGGCCCGACGTTCCCGGCGCGCGGCCCGACGACACCGTGCTCGGTTGCAGCGAGCGCCTCGTCGACGGAGCCGTGGTAGCACCAGTCGAAGACGAGCACCTTCCCGCGGCCGGTCACCTCGCGGGCCAGCCGCAGGGCGAACCGGTTCGCGTCCGTGGCGGTCAGCGCGAACTGCCAGAACGGGAGCCCGAAGCGCCGCGCCAGCTCCTCGCCGACCCAGGCCGCGTCCTCGGTCGGGAGCATCGCCGTCGAGCCGCGGGCCGCCTGGGCAGCCACCGCCTGCACGACCGGCTCCGGCGCGTGGCCGGCCATCGCGCCGGTGTCGCCGAGGCAGAGGTCGACGTACTCGTGGCCGTCGACGTCGACGACCCGCGCGCCTGTCGCCTCCTGGACGAAGACCGGGAAGCCGCCGGCCCAGCGCGCCATCCAGCTCATCGGGACGCCGAACAGGAGCGAGGAGCGGAGCGTTCGCTGAGCTCGAGCGAGCGGGGATGCGCTGCGCGAAACGCGTCGAGCTCACGTTCGAGCAGCGCGACCAGCCGGTCGCGGTCGATCGTGACCATACGCCGGCCCGCAGCCTCGACGGCCATCAGTCCAGCTTCGCCATCACGTGCTTGATCTGCGTGTAGTCCTCGAGCGAGTACGCGGACAGGTCCTTGCCGTAGCCCGACTGCTTGTAGCCGCCGTGCGGCATCTCGGAGACGAGCGGGATGTGGTCGTTGATCCAGACCGTCCCGAACTGGAGCTTGCGCGCCGCGTTCAGCGCGCGGCCGATGTCGCGCGTCCAGACCGAGGCGGACAGGCCGTACGGGACGTCGTTCGCCCAGGCGAGCGCCTGGTCGTCGTCGGCGAAGCGCTGGACGGTGACGACGGGGCCGAAGACCTCCTTCTGGACGATCTCGTCCGTCCTGCCCGACCTCGGCGACGACCGTCGGCTGCACGAAGAACCCGCGGTCGCCGATCGAGCCGCCGCCCGTGAGCACCTTCGCGCCGCGACGGCCCGCTCGAGGAAGCCGAAGACGCGCTCCTGCTGCGCCTGCGAGATGACCGGTCCCATCTCGACGTCCTCGCTCGTCGGCCGGGTCGCCGACCTGGAGCGACTCGACCGCGGGCACGAGCTCGTCGAGGAGCTTGTCGTAGATCGCCGGCCCGGCCATGACGCGCGAGGCCGCGGTGCAGTCCTGGCCCGAGTTCCAGTAGCCGGCGACCTTGATCGCCTCGGCGACCGCGCTCGAGGTCGGCGTCGTCGAAGACGACCACCGGTGCCTTGCCGCCGAGCTCGAGGTGGACGCGCTTCAGGTTGTCGGCCGCGGCGCGCGCGACCTCCTTGCCCGTCGCCACGTCGCCGGTCAGCGAGACCATGCGCACGTCGCGGGTGGCGGACGATCCCCGCGCCGACCGGCTCGCCGTCGCCGGTGATCACGTTCAGGACGCCCGCGGGGAAGATCTCCGCGGCGAGCTCAGCCATGCGCAGCGTCGTCAGCGGCGTGCTGCTCGGACGGCTTGAGCACGACCGATGTTGCCGGCCGCGAGCGCCGGGCGCGATCTTCCAGATCGCCATCATCAGCGGGTAGTTCCACGGCGCGATCTGGCCGACGACGCCGACCGGCTCGCGGCGGATCATCGACGTGTAGCCGCGCATGTACTCGCCGGTGGCGCGGCCCTCCGAGCATCCGCGCCGCGCCGGCGAAGAAGCGGAGGTTGTCGGACGCGACCGGAATCTCGTCGCGCGCCGCCGGCACGCGGCTTGCCGACGTTCTGCGACTCGAGCTGCGCGAGCTCCTCGGTGTTCGCGTCGAGCGCGTCCGCGAGCTTGAGCAGCATCTCGGCGCGCTCGCCCGGTGTCGTGTCGCGCCACTCGGGCGAAGGCGGCCTTCGCCGCCTCGACCGCGCGGTCGACGTCGGCCGGCGGTCCCGTTCGGGACCTCGCCGATCGTGTCGCCGGTGGACGGGTTGATGATCTCGGCCGTCCCGCCCTCGGCCGCGTCGACCCACTCGCCGCCGACGAAGTTCTGGAACCTGGTGATCGTCACGCTCATCTCAGCCCTCCGCTTGATCGCAGGCTAGGAAAGGTACTCCTCTCCCGGCCAGGCGGACAACTACTTCTCGCCGACCGGCACGCCCGTCGCGGCGCCGCGGCTGAGCTTCTGCGCGAGGTAGACGGGGACGATCGACGCCAGGAGGACGAACAGCGCGACGACGTTCACGACAGGAAACTCCCGCGGGCGCTGGAGGTTGGCGAAGATCCAAATCGGAAGCGTTTGCTGCGCGCCCGAGTGAACAGCGTGACGATCACCTCGTCGAACGACAGTGCGAAGGCGAGCAGCGCCCCCGCGAGCAGCGGCGTGCGCAGCTCCGGAAAGGTCACGTAGCGAAAGGTTTGCCAGGAGTCGGCGCCGAGGT
>CAVUMW010000013.1:0-183866 GCA_963742635.1 uncultured Actinomycetes bacterium | reverse complement strand
CAAGCGCACCTCCTACCGCGACGCGAAGGTGCGGACACTGCTGGAGACGACCGCGGAGGTGCTCGGGCCGAGTCGGGCCGCTCCCGAATTGCGCGTCGTCGACGACCTCGGCCAGGAGCATCGTCACCCGGCCGTCGTGCTCGTGTCGAACAATCCCTACGCGCTCGACCGCCCCGTCGCGCCCGGGACGCGGCCGCGGCTCGACGGCGGAGAGCTCGGCATCGTCGTCCTAGATCAACCGCAGCCGAGCGCGGATCCTCCGGCCCGAGAATGGACAGCGACGCACTACGGGGTGGACGCGCCAGGATCGGTGCATGCCGGCATCGACGGCGAAGCAGTCGAATTGGACGCGCCGCTCGCGTTCGTGATCCGTCCGGACGCGCTGCACGTCAGGATCTCGTCCCATCATCCCGGCCTCTCGCCGTCGGAACACCTGAGGTGAAGTCGGGGGCACGATCGCTCTGTGAGCGGAGTAGGTCGAGGATCTCGCGCGAGAGAGCGAGCAGATCCCGGTTCTGCCTATCCTCTTCCTGGACGGTCTGCCATTGATGGTCCGCGATGAGCTGACGCTTCGCGTCGGCCCTGTTCTGGCTGATCATCACGAACGTCGAGAAGAAGAATCGCCTCGAGCAAGACGATCATCGTCAGCAGGCCGTATGGGTAGTGCTCGACGCCGAAGCCGATCCAGCAGCCGAACCAGGCGATGTGGATGTGGACGAAGGTCGTCGACTCGGCGAACGCGTGATCCGATCGGCGATTCGGTTCTGCACGCTTCGCGCACGCTCCTGGGCGTGGCGGACTAGGGCTCGGGTTCGGCTCGGGCGAGGAGTGCCGCACGCCTTGGCGGGCGACTGCCATCAGCGCGGCGGCGCCAAGATCAGGACCGGCCGGCCGGCATGCTCGGCGACATACTGCAAGACGCGCGCGTCGAAGAGGTTGACTCCCTCGGATGCGGCCGGCGACAGCATCGCCTACCTCCGCGCGCCGGATTCGAGGAACGTCGAGGCCCGGCGACCTCAGGGTCGGTCCCGAACGTCGCTCTCGACCCCGTAGGCCCTATGAGGGAGCGGCGCAGGGGACCCGCCTAGGAGTCGAGGCGCCCCTGACTCCGTCATGGCTTCGGCTCCCTGCGCTTCGCGAGCTCGTCGATCGTCGAGCCGGATGGCCGCTCGCCTTGCGCCTCGCGCCGGTACTCCTCGAGCAAGAGCCGCATCGCCGGCACGGATCCCTCGCGCGCCCGCACGCCGAGCGCCCTCAGCAGTGTCTCGCGGTCCGGACGTTCCGGCAAGTCGCCCGCGGCGTCGAGCAGCTCGCCCAGGTCGGCGACCGCGCCACCCTTGCGGATCCGCTGGCTCCGCTTCTGCTCTCGCCATGCTCGACGCTGCGAGTCAGAGGTCATCGCGGTTCAGCGTAGTGGCGTACGCGGACACGCCGTCCCGGCGCGCGCGGATAGTTGGCGGACTGATTCGCGATGCCGTTCGTTTTCCGGCCGGCCCCCACCCCCCATACCGCTATGGCTACGGCCGTTGCCGTAGAGTCGGCACGCTTCTAAGGAAAGGATCACTGTGTCGACCTGGCTTTGGATCGTCATCATCATTGTCGTGTTAGCCCTCCTGGCCTACCGATACCGGGGACGCTTCTCCGGGAGGTAGCGCGCCCTGGGGGGTATCCCTCTGACGGAATCTCCATTCGGCCCGGTCTCAGTCCGGCACCTTTTCGCGAGTGTTTGAGCCGAAGCACCTGCAAATCGGGGAATCACCACGGCCGGACCCGCTCGTCGTCGTAGGTCGCCGCCTCGATGAACCGATCGAAGTCAGCGACGCGGATCAGCGGCCTGCTGTAGCCGGGCAGCGCGACGACCGGGCAGGCGCGGAAGACGGCGTCGACGGCGCGTCGCTCGAGGCCGAGCTCGCGCAGGTCGGTGCGGCTGAGGAATGCGTCCGGGTTGGCGAGCCGCTCGCTGGCTGAGGGGCGAGTGCCTGGACGCTCAGTCTGCTGCTGCGGCTGCTGGGTCACTGACTCAGCTCACCTCAGGGAGTGGTGCGGCTGAGGTGAGTTGAGTCTGGTGAGTCCTATAAGGCTGACTCACCGACTCAGCTCCCTCATTCTCGGCCGGGGATTCACAAGGTGAGTCGGGTGCGTTGAGGGGCTGACTCACCTTCCAGAGGACAGCGGAGGGGTGTCTTCCCAGCTCCCGGTTCGCCGTCCCGGTGCGTGAGATGAACGTGTCTGGGTTCGCGTCGAGAACGTCACCCACGGTCTTCTCATTCGCTCCGATGCCCGGCTCGGTCGCGTCCCTTGAGGCAGCGATCTCCTTGACCGTCCTCCACCGATCATCGGCGAAGAGTCCGTCGATCTCGGCGAAGTAGTCGCGCTCCTCTTCCTCCTCCTCGTGGGCGACGGTGAAGCCCTCGGTGTCGGGGTCGAAGGCGAGGATGTAGGCGGGTCGTGTGCCGCGCCGGCGCCAGCGGATCTTCGGGAACGAGAGCCGGGAGCGGTTGCCGTCGAGCTTGTCGAGCCTGAGCATCGTGTCGGGCTTCCCGCCCCAGGCGCCCGAGACCTCGTCGAGCTCGTCCTTCGTGCCCTCCTTGCGCGGGTGGTGGAGGAGCAGGAAGGCGACGTCGCGGAAGAGCCCGGCCCCGCCCATCAGCGCCATGAACTTGCGCGTGTCCTCGGGCGAGCCGACACCGTCGACGCCGAGCGAGTCGAGCGGGTCGCCGATCACGAGGTCGATCGCGTTCTCCTCGATGTAGGCGCGCAGCCGCTCGACGTCAGCGCCGTCGGCGAGCGTGAACGCGCCCCAGTCGAAGGTCTGGACGAAGATCGCGCCGTCGAGCTCGTGCGGCCAGAGCTTCGGCTTCAGCTCGAGCTTGCGCCCGGAACGGCTCGCGTGGTCCCTCGTTCTCGATGAACAGCACGCGGAGCGGGCGCTCGACCTTGAAGCCGAGCCAGTCGATCCCGGAGGCGAAGTGGAGGGCGGCGTCGACGATGAGCGTCGTCTTGCCCTTGCCGCCCTTGGCGAACAGGATCAGCAGGCCGAACGCCGGGAGCAGGTTCTCGATCTCGTCGCCGATGAGCGCGGGCGGCGTTTCGCTCTTCGCGGCGATGAACTCGTCGAGCGGTAACGCGAATGGCCGATTGTTTTCCGTCCGCGCTTGACTAAGGAGCTCGGCGAATTCCTCGCGGCTCCCCGGCCAGTCGCACCAGTCGGCGCCGTCGATCGGAGGCCGCAACCTCGTTACGTTCGTTCCGAGGATCTGCGCCACCTTTGCCGCGCCCTCGTCGCCGGCTTCGTCGGCGTCATGGCAGAGGTAGACGCTGGCGCCGCGAGGGATCTCGTCCGCCCACTCGCGCCTGAACGTCTTTGCGCCACAGGGGAGCACAAGCACGGTCGTCCCGGCCGGGGCGAGGTCGAGCAGCCGGCAGGCATCCGTCTCGCCCTCGGCGACGAGCCAGACGAGCGCGTCGGGCCTGCCGGCGACGATCGGTCGAAGCCAGGTCGACGGCGCTTCGGCGCGCGTCTCGTGCGAGGAGCCCTCGAGGTGGCGGTACTTGATTGCCGTCACCGCCCCGCTCGGGCCGCGGCCGGCGAAGGCGATCTCCACCTTGCCGCCGACACCTACCCGTAGTCGCGGCTCGAGCATCTGTAGCGCCTCGGGGGTGATCCCCTTCGTCTCGCAGAAGCGGCGGAGGCGCCGCTCGAGATGGCCGTTCACCGAGGCGACTGGCTCCAGTTGCTCCCACCGGGCCGTGTGGTCGCGGAGCCGCTTCGGGCGCTCGGCTTCGCGTTCGAGTTCCGCGTAGGCGCTCACGCGGCGTCGCCGCCGAGCCGATCGAGTTCGCTCTCGACGAGCCGGGAGATGTGCGTCATGTCGGCAGCGCGGGCGATCTCGCGCATCTCCTCGATGCGAGCGGCCTCGATCCGCTCCTCGAGCGCGTCCCACGCCTGCCGTTGAAGATGCTCGGGCAGGTGCGCGTGGAGCCAGCAGCGCACGGATGCGGGCAAGAAGCCGAGCGCCCGGTCCCAGCGCTCGAAGGTCAGCCGCTCGTCGTTAGGCCGCAACACTCTTGAGCTCTTCGAGTAGGCGTGCGTAGGCGGCTGTGTGAATCCCTGGGCTCGAGCCCCGTTCCCACCGGATCACGCTCGTGGCCGACACTCCGATCTCGCGCGCCACATCTCGCAACGATGCGCCGGCCGCGAGTCGGATCGTCCGCCGCTCGTCTGGCGGGGGCAGTTTCCTCCGGGCTCTGAGGCGCTCGAGAAGCTCACTTTCGGTCAAGCTTCGCCTCCTTTCGTCATACGGTTGGAACGCATCCGTACGGGAAAAGTAGCACGCCAGTCGGTTGATACAAGCTATGGGTTGACTCGACCGTATCGCTTGCGTTACAGTGCTCCTATGAAACCGCTTAAGCTCACGCCGGCTGTCGGAGGGTGGCTACACGCCGACTGGGGAGACGGAAAAGCGTGGGTACGCTTCGCGAGGGACAAGCGCGACAAGCTCACTCGCATCACCGAGCTTCACACGCTCGACCCGTCTCCGGAAGCGCTTCGTCGGATCCCGCTCAAGCGGATTCAGGCAGCCGCGACCATGCGCGGCGCCGGCCTCGTTCAGCTCATGCTTGCGATCGGCATCAATGAGGAGCCGCCGCCGGGCATGTTCACCACCAACCCGCCCGTTGCTGCCGGTCAGAAGCTAGAACGGCGTTACCGACTCAAGCGACCGGCGGGCAAACGGCTCGACGACTCCTTCTATCGGGACGTGGCCCACGCGTACCAAAGCGCTGTCGCGTTCGGGCTCAACCCCAGGAAAGCGATCGTGGACGACACTGGTAAGGCCGATGCGACCGTAGCCGGGTGGGTGCTCGAGGCGAGAAAACGCCGTCACCTGCCGAAGGCCCAACGGGGCAAGGTGTCGGCCTGATGGCTAGCGTCTGGATCGCACCCGCACGGCGACGCGACGGCTCGAAGCGCTACCGCGTCGAGTACCGCGTCGGCGGCCGCGAGTCCACGGCCGCGCTACGGCGGGCTCGTTCAACACGAAGCGCGAGGCGATCGCGCGCAAAGCGTGGATCACGGTGGAGCTCGCGAACATGCGCGTCCCCGATCTGCGGCTCGTCGCCGAGCCGGAGGCCGTCACGCTTCGGCAGGTTGCCGCGCGCTGGCAGGCGTCGCGCGTCGACGTGAGCGCCGGGACCGCGCAGACGTACCACGTCGCGCTCGGCCGCCTCCTGCCGCGTCTCGGCGATCACGCCGTCGACGCGGATCGACGCGCAGACGCGTCGCCGACCTCGTCGCCGAGCTGCACGAGGCCGGGCTCAAGAAGCAGACGATCCGCAAGACGCGTCTCGCGTGCTCGCGATGGTGCTCGACCACGCACGGCGTGCACGCCGAACCCGGCCCGCGACAAGCTGACGGTCAGGATGCCGCGCGAGGAGCGCCGCGAGCTGCAGCCGCCGACCGCCGAGCACGTCGAGGCCGTCGTCCGGCTCCTCCCGCAGCCGCTACCGGCTGCCCGCGCTCGTGCTCGACGCGACCGGGATGCGGATCGGCGAGCTCGAGGCGCTCACCTGGGGCGACGTCGACGAGCCGCGGCAGCGCTGGCGCGTCTCCGGCGCCGTGGCGAAGACGGGCCGCGCCCGATGGGTGCCGGTGCCGGCCGAGCTCTTCGAGGCCGTCACGCGGCTCGTGCCGCGCGACGATCGCGTCCCTGAGCGGCCGGTGTTCCAGGGCTTCGGCGGCGACCGCTTCCGAACCGCGCTCACGCGCGCCTGCACCGCGGCCGGTGTGCCCGCGTTCTCAGCCCGCACGACCTCCGCCACCGCCGCGTCTCGCTGCTCCACCTGGGCGGGATGCCGTGGGCGCGGATCGGCGAGCTCGTCGGCCACGACGACCTGATGACGACCGCGCGCGACGTACACGCACGTCGTCGCCGACGAGCGCGAGCTCGACTACGCGCTATTGCTCGCGCCGGCCATCTGAGCGTACTCACGCGCGATCGCACCCTGAAGTTCCTCCAAGGCCTCGACGAAGACCGGCGAGCCAAATGTCCCCATTCCAGCCGCCACAAGCTCGCATTTCGGAAGAGAAGCGTTCGTCTCGGCGAGGCCAGCCTGAAGTCGAGCACGGTGGCGCTCGATCCGATCAAGCGCCGCGACATCGCCTGCCATCGCCTCCCCCGTCGCATGGGCCATCTCAGTACGGAGAAGCGGATTTCTTGGAGGCTCTGTATCCGCGCGGAAGCCGTCGCTCTCCCGTCCTCGGCTCGCCCTGCTGCACACTCTGCACGGATCGCGCGTCGATCGGCGCGATGCGAGTAGCGAAGCGCGACCGCCGACATGCTCCCAGAGACGCATCCCAGAGCCGCGATCGACACGATGATTGCCGCCAAGGCCACGCGATCTGGACCGTACGAGCACGGTCGGACGAGAGCGCATGGTGCCGCCCCCGTGCCGCCCTCAGCGCTAGAAAATCGCGATTAGCAGGGGTGTTCGAATCCCGTATGCGCCTTTACTGCTTCCGACTGTAACCCGAGTCCGCATGAGAGGTCTCGGACAGGCTCCATGGCCTTCGACCGGTTGAGCGCCAGCATCTCAACCTCGTAGAGCAGGTATTCGCGCGCGAAGTTTCTGAGTTGTTCCCGCGTTATGGCGTTCGGCATGGGGCGGAAAGTTCAGCGGTTCCGAGGCGAATAACAGAAGGCGCTAGCCTCGGACTACATGATCGAGAGCTACCGTCGGAGAGGAAAGAAGCGAGGATGAACCCGAGTCGCGACCGTCGAGAGTTCCCGATGCCAAATTACCGACGCATTGCGCTCGAAACGCTCTTCACCCTGGCAATCTTCCTTCCTGCGCTGGCTGGCGGAGCTTCGACGCCGATCCTCGTCGGGATCCTCGTCGGGTGCATTGCTGTCGTCTGCGCGATCGAGGTTCAGGTCGTACGCCGATGGGTTCGTGATGCACGCGACGTCCGGGGTTAAAGCTTCGTGCCGAGGGCGCGAGCGAATGGGCCTAACGCCCCGAGGTAGTGCACGGGGAAGGCCCTAGTAGCCGAGCCAGGTCCGCTGTGCGAGCGCCGTCTGCACCGCGTTGATGTAGTTCACAGCGCCCGAGTCGTACCAGTTGCCCGAGAACCAGGACCCGACGCAGCCCCAGAGCACGTAGGGCCAGCCGTGGGCTGCGGCGATCTGCCTCACCGTCTGCCCACCGTAGAGCCAGGAACCGCCGTCGTAGAAATCACCGTTGTAACAAGAGCGCAGCCTCGCCGCGTAGAAGTCGACCGCCAGGGCCGTCGAAAGCTGAATGTCGGGCATCCCGCCCCAGAGGAGCGCCCCGTCGCAGGTCTTGTTCTTGATCTGGACGATGCTGAATGAGCCGATCGTCGAGTCGTTGCCCGAGCAGCGATCGCCCCACGTCGACTGGTGCCACGTCGACTCGATCACGCCGACGGCGCGGAGAATGTCTTCGTCGACGCCCCAGCGGCAGGCCGCCCAGGAGAACATCTCCGTCGTGGTGCCCGTGAACTGTCCCTGGACGAGAGGCACCCTCGCCGCCCAGGCGGCCCAGTAGGCATCGGTCGAGGCCGGTCCCCAGACGTAGGAGCCGTCGCCGACGGTGTGGTTGGCCGCGAAGTTGTCCGCGCGCGGCTCCCAGCTGCTGTGGATGATCGAGCTCGCGCACGTAGCGGCGGCGCGGGGAAGCGAGCTCGGAACACCGCAGCTCGCCTCCGCCTTGTCGATGCAATCGCGTGACGGGTCGGTGCCGAAGTAGCCGGGCGGAGGCGGCGCCGGCGGCGGGCCCGGAGGTGGTGGAGGCGTTGGCGGAGGTGGTCCTCCCGGGACGGTGACGAGCGCCGTCGGCTTCGAGCGCGCCGAACCAGTGCCGGCCCGGTTGACGGCGGTGACGACGACCCGCAGCCTGTGACCGACCACGCGGGCTCCGAGCCGGTACTTCGATCGCTTTGCGCCGCGAAGCCTCACGCACGATCTGCCGGCCTGGTTGCAGGACTGCCAGGCGTATCGAAACGCGGTCGGCCGATTCGACCACCTGCCCCGCTGGGCGGAAAGCGTCTTCCCCTCGAGGGCGGCTCCCGCGATCTTCGGCGCCGCGCGATTGTGAGGGGCACGAAGCCTCCCGGCAACCGACGTCGCCGCGGAGAGCAATGGGGCGACGAGCAGGAGCGCCACGAGCAGCGCGCCGAAGATTGAGACCGATCGTTTCATAGAGGGAAACAGCAGCCGGTGACGCCGAACGGCTCGCTGGAGCGTACCGATCCGCTCGGTCGCGATCCCGTATGCTCCCTGCACGGCGATGAGGCTCGCGCCTAACCGCCCTCCGGGGCTGATGGCCTCTACCGAACGTCATACGACGCGAAGTGGAGGTCAGTGCCGTGGAGCCCGTCCAGCTCGCAGCAGTCCTCGCAGGAGTCGTCCTCGTCGCGAGCATCGTCTCGGTCGAGCTCGGCGTCACCGTCGCCCTGCTCGAGCTGACGCTCGGCGTCGTCGTCGGCAACGTGTTCCACCTGCACTCGCAGGAGTGGCTCGACTTCATCGCCGTCGTTCGCCTCGATCGTCCTGACGTTCCTGGCCGGGATGGAGGTCGACCCCGACTACATGCGCGACCGGCGCGACGGCGTCCGTCGGGATCGGCGTCGTGTCGTTCGTCGGCCCGTTCGTCGTCGCCGTCGCTGGTCGCGTACGTCCTGCTCGACTGGACGGCCGAAGGCGTCGCTGATCGCGGGAACCGCGCTCTCGACGACGTCGCTCGCGGTCGTCTACGCCGTCCTCGTCGAGCGCGGGCTGACCGACACGGCGATCGGCAAGCTGCTGATGAGCGCGACCTTCGTCACCGACCTCTGCACGGCGCTCGCGCTCTCGGCGATCTTCATCAAGCCGAACGTCTGGTTCCCGGTCTTCCTCGTCGTCTCGCTCGCGCTGATCCTCGCCCTGCCCAGGCTCGCGCCGTGGTTCTTCGGCCGCTACGGCGACCGCGTGATCGAGCCGGAGATCAAGCTCGTCTTCGTCTGCCTGCTCGTCCTGATGGTGCTCGCCGACGCCTCGAACGGCCACGCCGTGCTGCCCGCGTTCGTGCTCGGCCTCGTGATGAGCCGCCACTACCGAGCAGCACCGCGAGGAGCAGAAGCGCCTGCGCGTCGTCGCGTTCGCCTTCCTGACGCCGTTCTTCTTCATCAAGGGCGGGATGAACGTCTCGCTCGGCGCCGTCGTCGCGAACCTCGGTCTGCTCGCCGTGCTGCTCGCGGCGAAGATGGTGCCGAAGATCGGCTTCATCTTCCCGCTCGCGCGTCGCGCGGCTCCCCGCCACGCGACCTTCACGACGCTGCTGATGAGCACCGGGCTGACGTTCGGGACGATCTCGTCGCTCTACGGGCTGAACGCCGGGATCATCGACCAGACGCAGTTCTCGCTCCTCGTCACCGTCGTCGTGCTCTCGGCGGTCGTGCCGACCGCGATCGCCGAGCGGTGGTTCCTCCCCGACGCGGCGAGGAGCGGCACGAGAGCGCTCCGCGCATCCACCGCTGCCGGCCGAGGAGTACGTTGAGAGGCGCTACGCCGGTGGGTTCGGGGGCGGCTCGTCGGGCATCGGCTGCGCGGGCGGCTCCTGTTCCAAGGCGGGCTTCGCCGCGGCGCTGAGCCTGAAGTAGAGCACCGTCAGGACGAGCGCGAAGAACGGCGCCGTCAGCGTCCCGGAGACGATCGTCGAGACGAAGCTCTTCAGCCAGTCGGCGAGCGGGCTGAGGATGAGCGAAAGGACGATCTGGAAGCCGAAATAGATCAGCACCGTGAGGACGATGATGCCGAGGACGCGCCAGAAATGGCCGCGCACCAGGTCGATGCTCCGGCCGAACGACTCCCCCGCGCTCTTCCCCTCGATCACGATCGACGGCACGATCAGGCACCAGAACGTGAGAAGCACGAGCCCCGGAATGATGAGCAGGATGAATCCGATGCCGATCGCGATCGTGGCGATCAGCCCCGCCACGAGGACGGCGGCAAGGTGTGCGCGCGCAGCCTCGAACGTGTCGCCCACCGAGAGATCCACGCGGCCGTCGCGAATGTCCTCGACTGCCTTCACGAGCGTGGCCTGAAGCCAGAAGATCGCGACGAGCGAGATCAGCGCTGCGAGGATCGCCCCGACCCAGGTCAGGATCGCAACCAGCAGAACACCGATCAGCGCGACCGCGAGATAGACGACGAACGAGATCGACAGCAGGTGCCGCCAATGCGCCTTGTACAGGTTCCAGGCCTCACCGATGACGCCGCTGGTCGGGCTCATGCTCGGCGGAGCCTAAGCGTTGCCGCCGAGCGAGACAACCTCGCGGACCGTGCCGGCCCGCTGGTGCCTCGCCTCGATCGCGAGCTCGCCACCCTCGGGCGCCTCGATCACCCACTCGAGCTTCGTCAGGTCGGCGGTCGAGTCGTCGCCGCCCCACCAGAGGACGCTTCGCCGGTGCACGCGGCCCTCGAGCTGGCCCGCCTCGGTCTTCTGCTCGCCGACGACGAGCTCGGCGCCCTCCGGCAGCGTCGAGCTCGACCTCGAGCGGCCGCACCGCCTTCCGCTCGATCGCCTTCTGTGTGACGTTCGTCGGCAGCCAGCCGGTGTTCTCGACGCACGAGCCGCACCCTGTACGTCCTCGTCCCCGACGGCGTCCACGTCGCAGTGACTGACCTCGAGCCGCGGCGAGATCAGCAGGTGCGCAGACGCGCCCAGTCCGAGTGCGGCGCGACCTCGGCCTCCAGGAACTGCGGCGGCACGTTCGCCCAGCAGTACGGAAGAAGTCCCAGCCGCCGAGCTCGACCTGGCCCGAGCTGCGGATGGTCGAACGGCGTACCAGTCGACGAAGCCCTTCGCCGTCGAGCTTCTCGTCGTTCCAGCGCAGAAGCTTCAGGTCGTCCTCGACCGGGTGGTCGTCGATCCACTCGATGTAGCTTGTAGTCCGTCGATGCCCGCCGGCGCGGATCGGGCTCCAGAACTCGGTCGTCCACGCGTAGACGCCGAGGTGGTCGTAGAACCAGTCGTCGCTCGCAGCCGGTGATCGAGGTCTTCGGGTCGTACTTGAAGTCGTGGAAGACCGAGACCGCCTGTAGCCGGTGATCTTGGTCGCCTCGGCGCCGATCAGCTTGTACGGCGCGCAGGTCCACGTCGGGAAGTGGTCGTCGGCGTAGCCGCCGTACGGCCGCAGGATGGACGCCCGCGAACGTGTGGTACGAGATGTACGCCGGTGATGTTGGGCCGCGCGACGATCGCCTCGACGAGCGCGCGCGACCTCGGGCTCGGACGTCGGGAACGGGCCCGCGCCGTACTGCTCGCCTTCTGGTTTCCACTCCTCGGGAAGTTGCGGTTCAGGTCGAGGCCTTCGAGCGGCGGGCGCGACCGTGATCTGACGCCGTCGTAGTTCGTGGATCAGCCCCTCCGGGAGCAGCCGGTAGTAGGTGCCGTCCGGGCCGCCTCGTCGAGGTCGCGCGGGACCAGGAGCCGCGGGTCGTCGGGATGGACCTTCCACGCGCCGTTCGGGTCCTCGATCCGCATCATCAGGATCCGCCCGTCGCCGTCGATGTCCTCTTCGACGAGCCCGGCCTGCTCGTCGGGCCGCGGGTACGGACGCGACGCTCGAGCGGACGAACTTCGGCTTGTCGGCGAGCGCGAGCTCGACGCCGTCCGGGTTGAGTCGAGGGACGACGTAGAAGACGCGCGTGTCGAGACAGCGGGTGACCTTCGGATCGCTTCCGTGGCCGCGTGGCGAGCTGGTCGATGCAGGTGCAGCGCCGCCGTCGCAGCCCGTCACCTCGATCGCGTGGATGTTCGCCTCGACGAAGAGCGCGGGCTTCTCGTCGGTCGGCCCGGTCTCGAAGTTCGTGACCGTCGCCAGCCAGATGTCGCGGCCCTCGTAGGACGTGCCGATGCTCTCGACGCGGACGAGCTCCGGCTGCTCCTCCGCCCAGCCCTGGAGGATCTCGGTCAGCTCGTCGTACCGGTAGAACCGGTCGAAGGCGACGTCAGGCATCCGCGGAGCTTAAGCCGAAAGCTCTGAGACGAGCGGCTTGGTGTCGAGCGGGTCGAAGCCGATGCGCGCCGCGATCTCCTCGCTCGCCGGCCTCGTGCCCTCGCTGAAGAGGTCGCGCAGGCGATCGCCGGTCTGCTCGGAGCGCCACCAGTCCGGGCCGACCTCGTGCGCCAGGTGCTCGCGGAGCTGCGCCGAGCGGATCCAGGCGCGCAGGTAGTCGGCCGAGTAGAAGCCGGCATCCATGTCCGCGAGGTAGTTGTCCGAGCGGTAGTAGACCCCGGTCGCGTCGCTGATCTTCTCCGAGTAGCCGTCGGGGGTGCCGCCGTCCTCGTTGAAGCGGCCCCAGAAGTCGAGCTCGAAGCCGAGCTTGGCCGCGTAGCGCCGGTAGAGGAGCGCCTCGAGGAACGTCGTCGCCTCCGCGTTCCGCTGCGCCTCCTCGTCCGAGAGGCCGAAATACTCCGAGTGCCAGCCGGGCTCGCGCGAGATCGCCTCGAGGATGAACGAGTAGATCTCGGTCAGCGCGTGATCGCGCGAGAGGTTCCGGAACGTGTAGGAGAGGTTCGGGTCGCAGCCCGCGTAGTGGAGCGCGTGCCCGGCCTCGTGCAGGAACGCCTGGTAGTCGTGGAGCCCGCCCTGCGCCCGCGTGATCAGGTGGACGACCTCGGGGGCGTCCGCGGCGATCACGCACGCACGCGGAGACTTCTGCGGGCGGTCGTCGAGGTCGAGCCTGATCCGCGAGTCGTTCGCGAGATCGAAGCCGAGCTTCGAGAGCGTCTCCATGCAGACCTCGACGGCGCGGTCCTTCGTGTAGGTCGCCTCGAGCGGCGAGAGGCGCCGCATGTAGGAGACGTGGAACGCCGACGGCCTCTCCTCGCGCTCGTCGCCGAGCAGTCGCTCGAACCAGCGGTCGCGAAGGGTCGCGTAGGCGTCTGCGCTCTCGTCGCTCGCCTGCCTGAGCCGTTCCGCGAGGTCGCGGAGCGAGATGCCCTTCTCCTCTTCGTTGCGCGCCACGGGATCCGTGATTCCGGAGAGCTCGCCCGCGAGCGCGTTCTCGTCGCGGATCAGCTCGCGCCGGCCCTCGTTGAACCCAGCCGACACGTCCGCCTGGAGCTCGCCCAGCTCGTCGCGTTCGGCGTAGTCGGGGAGGACGGCCAGCTTCGCCTGCGCCGTCCTGAGTGGAAGCTCCTCGCCCTGGAACGTGACCCGCGCCGCGAGGATCGCGTTCTCGAGCTCGTCCTTGCGCTCCGAGAGCTCCTGGTCGGCGACGCCGGCCTCGCACTCGAGGCGCAGGCGGAAGATCCGCTCGCGCTCGTCCCCTTCTTCCCCGTCCTCGGCCGAGCGCAGCGCATCGAGCTGCTCGCGGTTGAAGAGGTCGGCGTAGCGCGCGACGATCTCGGCGCGCTCGGAGATCTCCTTCTCGCCGACTCGAACGGCACGCACTTCCTCGGCGCGCTCGAAGAGGTACTTCCGCAGGCGCTCTTCGTACTCCGCAGGGGTGCGAACCGTGGCGACGTCCACTCTTGGCAATCTAACCGCCAAGGTTGATATTGTCAACTATATCCTGGTCAGAGCCCGACCGAGCTCGAGCAGAGGCGCTCGACCGTTGCCCGGAAGACATCGAGGTCGAACGGCTTCCGGATGAAGTCGTCGGCGCCCGCGTCGAGCGGGGGATCGCTGACCGACGTGCCGCTGAGCAGGCAGATCGACGCGCCCGGCTGCAGCGACCGGATGATCGGGATGAGCTCTCGCCCGTCGCGGCTGCCCACGTGCAGGTCGAGCAGCACGAGGTTGACCTGTTCCCGCGTGAGGATCTCACCGGCGAGGTCGATCGTGCCGGCGTCGAGCACGCGGTAGTTCTCGAGCTCGAGGTTCACGCGGCAGAGCATGCGCAGCGCGGGATCGTCCTCGACGACGAGGACCGTCGCCACCTGGTCCCCACAGGCCGCTGCGAGTTGATCGACATTCCCATACTGATGTCGACCGCTAGACGCCCTCGCCTCACTCCACCTTGCGCACAGGTGCGAGAAAAAACCCGCTCTTTGCGGGTATTTGTGGGGTCAAAGCCGTACCTCGAACGGGCGATCGCCCGTTTTCGGCCCAGACGTGGGCAACGAGAGCTCAGCCGACTGGATCGAGACCTTCCTCCGGATCTACCTCCGGCGGGCCGCGCCGACGTCCGGCTTCCGGCGCCGTGCCTGGCGCGAGTTCCAGCGCGCGCTCGACCCGCTCGCACCGCCTAAACCGCTTCCCCCCGGGCGCTCCTGATCCGCTCGAGCGTCCGCTCCCGGCCGAGGAGCTCGATGCTCTCGAAGAGACCGGGAGAGACCTTCGAGCCCGTGACCGCGACGCGAATCGGCTGGAACGCCTCGCGCGGTTTCAGCTCCAGGCGCTCGGCGAGCCCGCGGAGCGACTGCTCGATCGACTCGGCCGTGAACGGCTCGAGCTCGGCCAGCGTCTGCTCGGCGTGCTCGAGCACGGCGCCGTCGAGGAGAGCCGGGTCCGGCTCCACGTCGCGGAAGAAGAAGCCAGCAAAGGAGGGGAACTCGGCGAGCGTCGCGATCTTCTCCTGGACGAGCGGCGCCGCCTCGCGCACGAGCGCTGCGTCCCAGTCGTACCCCTGCTCGCGCAGGAACCCGACGAGCCGGTCGGCGTACGCGTCGAGCGAAAGCTCGCGCAGGTAGACGCCGTTCAGCCAATCGAGCTTCTGGAAATCGAACACGGCCGGGCTCGCGCCGACGCGCTCGAGCGTGAAGCGCTCGACGAGCTCGTCGCGCGACATGACCGTCGTCTTGTCGTCGTAGCTCCAGCCGAGGAGCGCGAGGAAGTTGACGAGCGCCTCGGGGATGTAGCCCTGCTCGCGGAACTCCTCGACCGAGGTCGCGCCGTGTCGCTTGGAGAGCTTCTTGCCGTCGGGGCCGAGGATGTTCGCGAGGTGGCCGTACTCGGGGAGGGGCGCTCCGAGCGCCTCGAGGATCTGGATCTGCTTCGGCGTGTTCGAGATGTGGTCCTCGCCGCGCAGGACGTGCGTGATCCCGTCCAGCCAGTCCTCGATGGGCGAAGCGAAGTTGTAGGTCGGCCGGCCGTCGGCGCGCACGAGGACGAGGTCTTCGATCTTCTCGTTCGGCTGCTCGATGCGGCCGCGGATGAGGTCGTCCCAGGCAGTGGCGCCCTCGTCGGGCATGCGCATGCGGATCGCGCCCTCGTCCTCGTAGGCCTTGCCCTCGCCGACGAGCCGCTGCGCCTCCTCACGGCAGCGCTCCATGCGGTCGAGCTGGAACGTGAGCTCGCCGTCCCAGTCGAGCCCCAGCCAGCGGAGCGACTCCTGGATCTGCTCGGTGGCGGTGTCGACCTCGCGGCTCGTGTCCGTGTTCTCGATGCGCAACCGGAACTCGCCGCCCTCATGTCGTGCGAAGAGCCAGTTGAAGAGCGCGGTGTGGACGCCCCCGATGTGGAGGAAGCCCGTCGGGCTCGGGGCGAAGCGAACGACCGGTGGCATGCGCCGTATCGTAGGGACCGTGTTCATCGGGGCTCATGTCTCGTCCGCGGGCGGGATCCACACTGCGATCGACCGGGCCGAGGAGATGGGCGCCGATTCGGTGCAGGTGTTCACGCAGAGCCCGCGCATGTGGCGGCCGACGAACCATCCGCCGGAGAACCTCGAGCGGTTCAAGGAGCGGCGCGTCGAGGCGGGGATCGACGGCGTCCTGTGCCATGCGCTCTACCTGATCAATCTCGCGAACCCGAAGGACGACTTCTACGACAAGTCCGTTGTGGCGCTGTCGAACACCGTCGACGTCGGGAGCGCGATCGAGGCGGACGGGGTCGTGTTCCACGTCGGCTCGCATCTCGGCGCCGGCATGGACGTCGGGCTGAAGCGAGTCGTGAAGGCGATGAAGAAGGTGCTCGACAGGTGCTCGGAGACGACGTGGCTGTTGATGGAGAACTGCGCGGGCACGGGCGCGACGATCGGGCGGTCGATCGAAGAGCTGGCCGTGATCTTCGACCGGCTCGGCGGCCATCCGCGGCTCGGCGTCTGCCTCGACTCGTGCCACCTGTACGCGTCCGGTTACGACGTGACGGACGAGGCGGCGCTCGACGCGACGCTGAGCCGGCTCGACGGCTCGATCGGCCTCGACCGCCTGCGCGCCCTGCACGTCAACGACTCGGCGATGCCACTCGGCTCGAATCGCGACCGGCACGCGAACATCGGCGACGGGCTGATGGGCAGGAAGCTGAGCGTGTTTCTGCGCCACCCGAAGCTCCAGGGCCTGCCCGCGGTGCTCGAGGTGCCCGGGGAGGATGGGCACGGCCCGAACGCGGCCGAGGTCCGCAAGGCGAAGAAGCTGCACGCGACCAGGCCACGAGCGTCGAAGGCGAAACGATAACCCGCCCGGGTGCACCGGGGTCTGATCGAGACAGGCTCTCAGAAGACATGGTTCCGCGGGGTCCGGCCGCGGGCCTCCCTCCGTTTTCAGCCTATCCGGGAACAGCGCACGTGTCTGTCGCCGGACCGTGCCGGCTTCGTGTCACCTCGCGAAGAGACGCCGTCTCTAGCTCCGGGGAACCTCCCGGTTCCCCCGGGACCCCTCCACTGGTCCGCTTCGCGGACAGAGCGCTACGCGCTGGGGCTGACCTGCGCGAAGATCCGGAAGCTCGGCTCGCCGAGCGGGAGCTCGTGGAACTCCGGGTTGACGCACCCGAGGTCGTCCTCCCGGCCCTCGTAGCACGCCTCGACCTCGACGTGGCACATCGGCAGCGACCGCTTGCTCGCCCGCACCGCGCCGAACTGGCCGCGCTGCTCGGCCTCGAGCATGAGCACGAGGTCGATCTCGACGTCGAACACCTTCTGCAGGCACCCGACGTACGTCCGCCCCACTTCCTCGAACGAGTAGAGGAACGGACATCCCCGCGCGACGCAGGCCGACGGGTAGACCACCTTGTCGCAATGGACACCGCAGCGCCTGCAACCGACCTCATCCTGGGGATGGAGTGGGAGCTCTTGCGGAACGACCTCCAGGCGCCGCATCGTGCGATCATTTTCGGGGCACGCGCCACGATCCGCAAGACTTGACAACCGCATTTGAAAATGCTTGGTCAGGCGGAGCCGAGGAGCCGATCGGCGATGTTCAGAACGTCCATCTGCGTGAACGCCTGGTGGTCCGGCTCCGCCCCGTCCGGGTTCTCGTCGGCGCGGAACCACAGGGCCTGAACGGTCGTCATCCCGAGCTCGTCGGCCCCGCGCACGTCCTCGAACAGCCGGTCGCCGACGAAGAGCGACTCCTCGGCCGCCGCGCCGAGCGCCGCCAACGCTCGCTCGAAGATCTCGGGGTGCGGCTTGCGCTTCCCGACCTCCGATGAAAACACCGCAAAGTCGATCCTTTCCGCGATCCCCATCTGCTCGAGATCGCGATGCAGCAACCAGCCCGGGTCGAACGCGTTCGAGACCAGCCCGAGCTTGAGGCCGCGCGACCGAAGCGACTCGAGCATGGCGTGGGTCGTCGCTCCGAGCACACGGGCCGGCTGCCAGGCCTCGTGCTCGGCTTCGAGAAAGCGGTTCAGCTCCTCGTCCGAGACCTCGACGCCGAAGTGCCGGAGCGTCTCGCGGATCACACCCGGATACTCGACCTCCTCGAGCGTCCCCGGGACCCAGAACAGCGGCTCGAACTGCTCGCGGAAGTGCGCAAGCACCTCCTGCCCAGGCGCAAGATCGTCGCGACCGAGCGCCTTCACACCAGCCTGGAACGCATCCGCCATGAGCTCCTCGTCGAACCGGAACTCCATGAGCGTGTCGCCCCAGTCGAAAAGGACGGCGCGGAGCATCGCGATAACCTAGCCGCGTGGCGCGGAAGATCCTCTGGGGCTCCCTCGCCCTCGCGCCCGTCACGATCGCTGCCGATTTCCTGCTCGACCTCGGCGATGTCGAGCTGTTCGTCCTCGCCTCGCTCGCGCTCGTCCCGCTTGCCTGGCTGATCGGCGAGGCGACAGAGCACGCCGCGCATCACACCGGCCCGGGCATCGGCGGATTCCTGAACGCGACCTTCGGCAACGCGCCCGAGCTGATCATCTCGCTGCTCGCGATCAACAAGGGGCTGACCGAGGTCGTGCGCGGCTCGCTGACGGGGAGCGTCGTCGGCAACATCCTGCTCGTCCTCGGCTTCTCGCTCCTCGTCGGCACCGGCGACATGCGTCTCGACCGGCAGTCGAGCTTCGTCTGGCTCTCGCTGATCCTCGTCGCGACCGTCGGTTTCCTCGTGCCCGCGATCCCGAGCTGGCACGGAGACCCGACGCGCCATTCACTCGCCGTGCTCTCGATTCCGGTGGCGATCTTCCTGCTCGTGCTCTACGTCGGCGTCACGTGGTGGCAGCTCCGCCGGCACCGCGCGCAGCACGTCGCGGCCGAGGACGACGCAGGGTTCTGGGCGTTGTCGACCGCGATCGGCGTCCTCGCCGCCGCGACGGTGGTCACCGCGCTGATCGCGGAGATCCTCGTCGGCTCGATCGAGACGTTCGCGGAGAAGGCTCACCTGTCGGACTTCTTCGTCGCAGCCGTGATCGTGGCGATCGTCGGCAACGCGGCCGAGCACGGCGGGGCGGTCGTCGTCGCGCATCGCGGCAAGGTGAGCCTGGCGGCGGAGATCGCGCTCTCGTCCGGCGCGCAGGTCGCGGTATTCCTGATTCCGGCGGTCGCGTTGCTCTCGTGGGCGATCCAGCCGCTCGCGTTCTCCTTCAGGCCGGTGGAGATCGTCGCGCTGGGCGCCTCCGCGCTCGTCGTGGGAGCGTTCTTCGTCGATCGACAAGTCGAGCAGGCGGGACGGCGCCGCGCTGATCCTGCTCTACGTGGTCGTCGCCGTCGCGTTCTTCATCTCGGGCGATCGCTGAGCGCCGAGCGCGCGGGGGATCGCCTCGATCGCGTGGTCGATGTCGTCGTCGCCGATCCCGAGATGCGTCACGGCGCGGAGCACACCGGGGTGAAGCGTTCCCGAGACGCGCACGCCTTCGGCCTGCAGCCGCTCGGTCGCGTCGCCGGGCGTGATGCCCATCGACCCGACGTCGAGCTGGACGAAGTTCGTCTCGACGCGCTCGAGGTCGACCGCGACGCCGGCCTCGTGCAGCGCCTCCGCGAGCCGCCGGGCGCGCGTGTGGTCCTCGGCCAGCCGGTCGACGTTGTGGTCGAGCGCGTACACGCAGGCGGCCGCGACGATCCCGGCCTGGCGCATCGCGCCGCCGAACTGGTGCTTGAAGCGCCGCGCCTGCACCATGCGCTCGGCCGAGCCCGCGACGATCGCGCCGAGCGGACAGCCGAGCCCCTTCGAGAAGCAGATCGTGACCGTGTCCGCATGGCCCGCGATCGCCGACGGCTCGACTCCACTCGCCACGGCGGCGTTGAACAGCCGCGCGCCGTCCAGGTGCAGCCTCAGGTCGAGCTCGCGGCAGGTCTCGGCCATCGCCTCGACGTCGGCAAGCGGCCAGACGCGACCTCCGGCGGCGTTGTGCGTGTTCTCGATCGCCACGATGCGCGTCGTCGGCACGTGGCCGAGATCGCCCTTCCGTGCCGCAGCGCGCACCTGGTCGGTCGTGAACCGCCCGGCCACGGACGGAAGCGGCCGCGTCATCAGCCCCGCATGCACCGCCGGGCCGCCGAGCTCGGCGATGAGGATGTGCGACAGCTCCTCGGCGATCAGCTCGTCGCCGGGCTCGCCGAGCACCCGCAGCGCGATCTCGTTCGCCATCGTCGCGGTCGGGACGAAGACCGAGTCCTCCTGGCCGAGGAGCTCGGCCGCGCGCCGCTCGAGCTCGTTGACGGTCGGGTCCTCCCGGATCTGCTCGTCACCGACCTCGGCGTTCGCGATCGCCTCCCGCATCGCCTGCGTGGGCTTCGTCGCCGTGTCGGAGCGGAGATCGATCACGTCAGTTGCCCGCCGTGCTCGGGTACCGGTCGGTGACGCACGAGCAGGTACGCGTAGAGCTGCGTCTGATAGCGCAGGCAGTACAGCCCGAGCTGCTCCATCCCGCGCGGGATGCGTCCGCTGAAGACCGCGATGAACCAGTCGATGCAGGGCGATCACCTGCAGGACCACGCTCAGCACCCAGCCGAGCACGAACGCCGGAATCGCGAGCACGAGCCGGAATGCGGTCACGAGCCTGCGCTGGTCGTCCGGCCCCTCCACGATGAGATCGATCTTGTAGCTCCGCTGGTCGCCGTGGAACGGCGGATACGGGTTCGCGAGCAGGTACAGGTACGAGTAGACGTAGACCGTGTAGCGCAGGTAGCGCACGAGCCAGCGGTGCATGCGCTGCGGCGATCGCCCCTTGATCAGCGTGACGATCCAGTTCGCGAGCGCGACGACGAACGCGACCTGGGTGTAGAGCTGGAGCCAGATCAGATGCGGCACCACGAGCAGCAGTCGGACGAGGACGGTCAGGCGCGAGCGCTTCAGGTCGTCGTGATCGACGAGCCGGACGGGGTGCGGCCGCGGAGGCTCGACTGGAGGCGGCGCCGGCTGCTCCTCCTCCGGTGCGACGACGTCAGTCATCGGTGGCCGATCCTAGCGTTGGCCCCCGCATAGGGGATAGACGTTTTCCACAGGGGCACCGATCATGAGAGCGTCCGCAACCCAAGTGAGGGCGCATGAATCTTGCCGTCTCCCTGTGGCGCCTGTTTCAAAAAGACCGTCTCTTCCGCTGGGCGACGTACGCCTCGGTCGTCGTGTTCTGGTTCGCCCTTGCCTGGGCGGACGTGCGACTGCTCGGGGGGCCTGTTGTTCGTCGCGCTCGCCTACTGGTGGCTCCGCCGCCAGCGTGAGCGCCGCGGCTGGCTGACCGAGCCCGAAGTCGATATCGATCTCCTGTAACTGCATCGAGAGCCACAAGCAAGGGCCGCTCGTGAGCTCGGCTCCTTCCCGAGCGGGCGGAGCCCATTCTCCAGAGAGCCGGCGACTGCTCCGAGTCCACCGATGAATCGCCGACTCCGACCTTCCGCTCGAGCGAAGCCGCCGGTCTACGGAGGGAGCCCACGAGGGAACCGGGTCCCTCGTCCTGCTAGGCCCCCTTTTGGGCCTCGAGCTGGCCGGGCTTCGCTCGTGTCCGCGGACAGATCGGGGTGGTCCTCGAACAGGTACCGGACGACCGCGCGCTTCGCGGCCTTGACCTCGTCCACACGGCCCACCGGCCGGTGGTGGGGCGCTTCCTTGAGCACGTCGGGACGCTCGGACGCGTCACGGACGATCTCGAGCATCGCCTCCACGAACTCGTCGAGGGTCTCCTTCGCCTCGGTCTCGGTCGGCTCGATCATCAGCGCCTCCGGGACGATGAGCGGGAAGTAGATCGTCGGCGGGTGGAAGTCGTAGTCCATGAGGCGCTTGGCGACGTCGAGCGCGGTGATCCCGTCCCGGCGCTTGAGCGTGCGCGCCGAGAGCACGAACTCGTGCATGCACAGGCGGTCGAACGGCAGCTCGTACGCGTCCTTCAGCTGCGCGAGCAGGTAGTTCGCGTTCAGCACCGCGACCTCCGACATCTCGCGCAGCCGCGGCCCGTAGGACCGGATGTACGCGTACGAGCGGACGAAGACGCCGAACGGGCCCGCGAAGCCGCGCACCTTGCCGATCGTCTGCGGCCGGTCGTAGTCGTAGCGGAACCGCTCGCCGTCGCGGACGACCGCAGGCACCGGCAGGAACGGCTCGAGGCGGTCACGGACCGCGATCGGCCCTCCACCCGGCCCGCCTCCGCCGTGCGGCTGCGAGAACGTCTTGTGCAGGTTGAAGTGGACGATGTCGAAGCCCATGTCGCCGGGCCGCGAGATCCCGCAGACGGCGTTCAGGTTCGCGCCGTCGTAGTACATGAGCGCTCCGGCGCCGTGGAAGATCTGCTCGATCTCCTCGATGTTCTCGTCGAAGAGGCCGAGCGTCGACGGGTTCGTCAGCATCAGCCCGGCGGTGTGCTCGTCGACCTTGGCGCGCAGGTCGTCGACATCGATGTTCCCGCGTGGATCGGTCTGGACATGGGTCACCTCGTAGCCGGCCATCGTCACGCTCGCGGGGTTGGTGCCGTGAGCGGTGTCCGGGATCACGACCTTGCGCCGGGTGTCGGCCTCGCCGCGGTCGGTGAAATAGGCGCGCATCAGCATCAGTCCGGTCAACTCACCCTGCGACCCGGCCGCAGGCTGGAGCGAGACCGCGTGCAGGCCGGCGACCTCCGCGAGGATCTCCTGCAGGCGCCACATGAGCTCGAGGGCACCCTGCGCGCCGTCCTCTTCCTGCAGCGGATGGAGGTCGCGGAAGCCTGGGAAGTTGACGACGCGCTCGTTGACCCGCGGGTTGTGCTTCATGGTGCAGGAGCCGAGCGGATAGAAGCCGGTGTCGACGCCGAAGGTGCGAGCCGAGAGCTGCGTGAAGTGACGCACGAGCTCCGGCTCGGAGATCTCGGGGAGCCTCGGCGGCCGCTCGCGGCGAAGCTCGTCGGGGATCTCGGGGACGGGCGACGTGCGCGGCGGGAGGCTCGACGCCCGCCTGCCCTCCTGCGACTTCTCGTAGATCAGCTTCACGCGGCCAGGACCTCGGCGAGCCGGTCGATGTCGGCCTCGGTGCGCTTCTCGGTGACGCAGACGAGGAGCGCGTCCTCCATGCCGGCGTAGTCGCGGCGAAGCGCGTAGCCGGGGTGCACGCCGTTGGCGCGCGCTGCGCGGATCGCCTCGTTCGCAGGTCGTCCGGCCCGAACGGCAAACTCCTTGAACGTTGCCCGATCTGGAAACACGAGTGGAAGGCCCAGCCGCTCCTTTGCGTACGCGGCGAGGGCCATGCAGGTCTCCCCCTGCTCCTTCAGACCCTGAGGCCCGAGCCACGCGAGATGGGCGAGCCCGGCCAGCGCGAGAAGCGTCTGGTTCGTGGTGATGTTCGAGGTCGCCTTCTCGCGGCGGATGTGCTGCTCGCGGGTCTGCAGGGTCAGGACATAGGCGCGCCGGCCCTCGACGTCGGTCGTCTCACCGACGATCCGGCCGGGCATGCGCCGCACATAGTCGGAGCGCGCGGCCATGAACCCGTAGTGCGGTCCTCCGTACGACTGGTAGTTGCCCGCCGCCTGGCCTTCGCCGATTGCGATCGCGCAGCCGTAGACGCCCGGCGCCTCGAGCACGCCGAGGGAGACCGGGTCGACGTGGGCGACGGGGAGCGCGCCGGCGTCGTTCGCGGCGGCCGCGAGGTCCGGTGCCGGCTCGAGGCAGCCGAAGAAGTTCGGTTGCTGGAAGATGACGCACGCAGCGTCGCGGGCGGCCTCGCCGAGCTCGTCCGGGTCGGTGACCCCGTCGCGATGCGGCACCTCGACCACCTCGAGCCCGAATCCCGGCGCGTAGGTCTTCACGACCTGGCGGACCTGCGGGTTGAGCGTCTCCGCGAGGACGACGCGCGACCGTCCCGTGACGTGCTTCGCGACGTAACACGCGTCCGCGGCGACCGTCGTCCCGTCGTAGCCGGAGGCGTTGGAGACGTCCATCCCGGTCAGCTCGCAGATGGCGGTCTGGTACTCGAAGATCGCCTGCAGCACGCCCTGGCTCATCTCGGCCTGGTACGGCGTGTAGGCCGTCAGGAGCTCGCCGCGCTGGAGCACCGCGTCGACGACGGCCGGGACGTAGTGGTCGTAGATCCCGGCGCCGAGGAACGACAACTCACGCCCGGTGTCGACGTTCCGCGCGGCCAGCGCCTCGAGGTGCGACACGATCTCCTGCTCGGACAGCGGCGGCTCGAGGTCGAGCTCGCCCTCGAATCGCACACCGGCCGGAATGTCGCGGAAGAGCTCGTCGATCGACGAGACGCCGATCGTCGCGAGCATCTCCTCGCGGTCGCGGTCCGTCAGCGAAAGGAAGCTCACTGCTCGTCGACGAAGGTCTTGTAGGCCGCAGGATCCATCAGGTCGTCCGCTTCCGAGGCGTCCCCGAGGCGGATGCGCACGAGCCACCCGTCCCCGTACGGGTCGTCGTTCACCGTCTCGGGCTCCGCGACGATTTTCGGGTTCACCTCGAGCACGGTTCCCGAGAGCGGCGAGATCAGATCCGAGACGGCCTTCACCGACTCGACCTCGCCGTAGGAAGCGCCCTTCGTCACCTGTGCCCCTTCCTCGGGGGGCTCGTAGTGGACGAGCTCGCCGAGCGAGTCCTGTGCGAACCACGTGATCCCGAGCGTCGCTTCGTCGCCTTCGATCCTGGCCCAGTCGTGATCGGTGTTGTAGCGAAGGTCGTCCGGATAGCTCTCGGCTGCTGGCACTACGCCTCCTTCTTGTAGATCGGCTTCTTGACCACCTCGGCCCGTCGCGGCCGTCCGCGCACGTCGATCGTCAGCGTCGTCCCCGGCTCGGTGTGCTCCGCGGGGACGTAGCCCATCCCGATCCCGCGGTCGAGCATCGGCGAATGCGAGCCGGAGGTCACCTCGCCGCCTTCGGCGATGCCCATCCCCTGGCGCGGGATGCCTGCGTCCTGCATGACGAACGCGACGAGCTTCTGCGCGGGCCCCTCGGCCTTGATCCGGCGCAGCTCCTCGACCCCCGAGAACTCGGTGTCGAGCGCACACACCCAGCCGAGCCCGGCCGAGATCGCGTCCGTCTCGGGCCCGATGTCATTGCCGTGCAGCGGGTAGCACACCTCGAGCCGCAGGGTGTCCCGCGCTCCGAGGCCGCACGGCCTGGCGCCACGCTCGACGACCGCGTCCCAGAGGGCGACGGCGTCCTCGGTCATGACCATCAACTCGACGCCTTTCTCACCGGTGTAGCCCGTGCGATTGACCATCACCTCGATGCCGGCCACCTCGCTCATCTCCCAGGTGAAGGGCGTGCCTTCGTCGAGGCCGAGGCGCTCCAGCGATCTGGGCCCCTGGACGGCGAGGAGCGCGAACTCGTCGGACTTGTCGCGCAGATCGGTCCCGGCGCCGGCGCGGCCCATGATCCACTCGAAGTCGGCCTCGCGGTTCGACGCGTTGACGACGAGGAGGAACCGACCCGACTCGACGCGGTAGACGATCAGGTCGTCGATGATCCCGCCGCGGTCGTTCGTCAGCAGCGTGTACTGAGCGCCCCCCTCGGCAACCTTCTCGATGTCGTTCGAGAGCAGCGCCTGCAGCGCGGCCGGCACCTTCGGGCCTTCGAACTCGAAGCGACCCATGTGCGAGACGTCGAACACCCCGCAGTCCTCTCGCACGGCCCGGTGCTCGGGGATGACGCCCTCGTACTGGACGGGCATCTCCCAGCCGGCGAACGGCACCATGCGAGCGCCGAGTGCGACGTGGCGCTCGTAGAGCGGCGTGCGAAGCAGGGTCTGCATGCGCGACCGATGCTAATGAAGGCGCAAGAAACGGGTCAGCCGCTCGGCGGAGCGGCTGACCGTGCCACGGCGAGCCATTGGCTCACCGGGAGGGCACGGTCGAAGTACCTCCGCCGGAGATTTCTAAACGGGGCTGTCTCGCGAGGTCAGGCGTCGCGCAGGAAGGACGGAACCTCGAGCACGTCGTCGGGGACGTCGAACGTGCCTTCGTCCCTTGTCGGCGTGCCCACCCCGGCTCCTTCCTCGGCCGGACGCTCCTCGCGCCGACGGCGCCGGTAGCGCTCCGGGCCGAATCCCGTCGCGATCACGGTCACGCGCACCTCGTCCTTGGCTCCCTGGTCGATCACTGCGCCGAAGATGACGTTCGCGTTCTGGTCGGCCGCGCCGGTCACGACCTCCGCCGCCTCGTTCACCTCGAACAGGCCCATGTCCGGCCCGCCCGTGACGTTGAGCAGGATCCCGGTCGCGCCCTCGATCGAGGCCTCGAGCAGCGGGGACGAGACCGCCATTCGCGCCGCCTCTCCCGCACGGCCCTCGCCGGAGGCGACGCCGATGCCCATCAGCGCCGAGCCGGCGTCGCGCATGATCGTCCGCACGTCGGCGAAGTCGAGGTTGACGAGGCCGGGGATCGTGATCAGGTCGGTGATGCCCTGGACGCCCTGGCGCAGCACGTCGTCGGCCATGCGGAACGCGTCCACGATCGACGTGTCCTTGTCGACGACCTGGAGCAGCCGGTCGTTCTCGATCACGATCAGCGTGTCGACGTTCTCGCGCAGATCGCGAATCCCGAGCTCCGCCTGCTCCGCGCGCTTCCGTCCCTCGAACGAGAAGGGCCGGGTGACGACGCCGACGGTGATCGCGCCGATCTCCCTCGCCAGCTCGGCCACCGTCGGGGCTCCGCCCGTTCCGGTGCCGCCGCCCTCGCCTGCGGTCACGAAGACCATGTCCGCGCCCTTGAGCGACTCCTTCAGCTCGTCGCGGCTCTCGTGGGCTGCCGCCCTGCCGACCTCCGGGTTGGCGCCGGCGCCGAGGCCGCGCGTCGACTCGGTGCCGACCTGGAGCTTCACGTCGGCGTCGGTCATCAGGAGCGCCTGGGCGTCGGTGTTGACGGCGATGAACTCGCAGCCGGTCAGCCCCGCGTCGACCATGCGGTTGACGGCGTTCGAGCCGCCTCCGCCGACGCCGACGACCTTCAGGACTGCGAGAAATTTCTGGGACGGATCACGCATGCTCATGGAATCTCAGACCTCAACCTGTAGTGGAGCGTACGGCCGGTGCCGGACGCAAGGCCGCCCCAGGGTACGTCGGCCGAACCCGCATGTCAACGCCAACTCACCTTCCAAACTCTAACTCTAAACCTGAGACTTGAGATCAGCGAACGACTGCTCGCTCAGGGACGCTCACGTCCACGTACTGCGCGCCCGGGCCGGCGGCGTCGAGCACTCGTTCCGCCACGGCGAGCTGCAGTGCAAGGTCGTCGGCGTCACCGAGGCGGATCTCGGTTCCCGTCCCGAGCACGAGCACGAGGTCACCGTCGACGAAGCGGGCCTCGCGAACGTGCGTGAAGAGCCCGGGGTCGGCCGACAGCACTCCGCCGAGGAGGCGCGCCGGACGAAGGGCCTCCTCCCCGGTCAGTAGTTCGCCCGCGCTCGGAACCGGTGCATTCGCATCCCAGATCCGCGGGAGATTCGACTCCCGCGGATCGCCGATCGGCTCGAGCACGCGGCCACGCTCGGTGACGATCCAGGCCTGCGAGCCCCGCCGCAGCACTGCGACCGGCCGCTCGGCGGAGACGACGATCTTGGCCGTGTGCGGAAATGCACGGTCGTAGGAGACGAGGCTGACATCGCGGAGCGGCGACAGGCGCCCGTCGATGTCGGCCGCGTTCAGTGAGAGGAGACTCGTTCCGTCGAGCGGGGCGAGTGCAACGTCGACACGCTGGAGGACAGACGGCCGGGCGCCGGTGACCTCGATTCGCTGGACGGCGAACATCGAGGTCTCCCTCGCCGCGAAGTACCCGCCGACGATCGCCGCCACGGCCGCGAACGCGACGAGCAGGTGACGGCCCGAAGGCAGCGGAAGCGTGAACGGCCCCGCCCGGCTCGGCAGCGGGAGGACGGCGGTACGCGAAACAGGCTTGCGAGACGCAGGCACCAAGCCGAGTTCGGCGCGCGAAGCGGAAGCCCTACAGAGTCTGGCCGGCCGGCGGCAGCTCGAGGCCGCCGACGAGGCGAACCTCGTGCACGAGCTCGACGCCGAACTCCTCGATCGCGCGGCGGCGCGCTTCGGCCATCAGCGCGAGCGCGTCGATGGCCCGCGCGTCTCCCGCGTTCTCGATGAAGTTGCCGTGGCGGGGAGAGATCTGGGCTCCGCCGATCCGATGGCCCTTGAGGCCGACCGCCTCGAGCATGCGGCCCGCGGAGAGCTCGTGCTCGGGGTTCTTGAAGACGCTGCCGAAGGTGCGCTTGTTCGTCGGCTGGGCCGCCTTGCGCTGCGCCTGGAGGGCGGCGACGGTCGCCTTGATCTCGTCGGGCGGCCTCGGGGCGAGCCGGAACTCCGCCTGTGCCACGACCTCGCCCGGCTTGAGAGCGACGAGCGACGGTACTCGAGGCCCGAGCTCGTCGGGCGAGCGCCAGGCAGAGCCGTCGGCCGACACGACGAGGGCGCGCTCGAGGATCCCCCGCCAGTCCCCACCGTAGGCGCCCGCGTTCATGCGCACGCCTCCGCCGACGGTTCCGGGAATCGCGCAGGCGAACTCGAAGCCGCCAAGACCGGCTGCTCGTGTCCTGTGCAGGCAGACCGCGTTCGCTGCGCCACCGCCCGCGACGAGAAGGCCGTCTCGTGTCTCGGCCGCCGAGAGCTCTCCTTCGAGCCGAAGCACGAGCGCATCGACGCCCTCGTCGGCGACGAGCACGTTCGAGCCGAGCCCGATCGTGAAGACGTCGAGGCCCTCCGCTGCCGCCCAGCGGAGCGCGTCCTCGAGCTCGGCCACGCTCTGCGGTCGTGCGAAATGGCGAGCAGGCCCGCCGATCCCGACCGTCGTCAGCCGCCCGAGCGGAACGTTCTGCTCGATGTTCACGCGAGCTCCTCGAGCAGGAGCGGCACGGCGTCGTCGACGTTGCCTGCGCCCATCGTGAGCACGACGTCGCCGGCTCGCGCGCGCCGGGCGAGGAAGCGTGCTCCGTCCTCGACCGACGGTGTCCAGCCGACGGTCATCCCCGGACGGGCCTCCGTCGCGGCGTCGACGACGAGCTTGCCGCTCACGCCTTCGACGGGCTCCTCGCGTGCGCGGTAGATCTCCGTCACGGCGGCGACGTCCGCCGTCGCGAGCGCGGCGCCGAGCTCATGCGCCAGGTGACGCGTGCGCGAGTAGAGGTGCGGCTGGAAGAGGACGAGCACGCGGTGTCCGTCGCGGACGGCCTCGACCGTCGCGCGGATCTCGGCGGGGTGATGCGCGTAGTCGTCGAGCACGCGCACGCCGCCGGCCTCGCCGCGGAGCTCGAGACGACGGCCCGCTCCTGCGAACTCCGCCAGCTGCCTCGCGGCCTCCTCCGGGTCGACTCCCGCCAGCTCGAGCGCGGCGAGCGCGGCCGCTGCGTTCAGACGGTTGTGCTCGCCCGGCACGGCGAGTTGCAGGTCGACCGGCTCGAGCTCGTCGGCACGCACGACGTGCGGCACCTCGGCGAGCCAGCGCTCGAACAGCTCCTCCACCTCGGCGCGCGACGCGAACTCCGAGTGGTGATCCAGCTCGACGTTCGTGACGACCGCGATCTTCGGCCGCAGCAGCTCGATCGTCCGGTCGGACTCGTCGCCCTCGACGACGAGCCAGCCGGATCCTGCGCGCGCGTTCCCACCCAGCTGCGGAATCTCTCCGCCGATCAGGAACGAGGGATCCTGACCGAGCCGGTCGAGGACGAACGCGATCATCGCCGTCGTCGTCGTCTTCCCGTGCGCGCCCGAGACGACGATCGCGTCCTGCAGGGAGACCAGCTCCGCGAGGAACTCCGCCCGGCCTCTTCCAGCCATGTCCCGGGACCAGGTCCCGGGGCATGTACGCGGTGGACACGACTGTTTCGTAGCCGTCGGGAGGGGGCTCGACCTCGTCCGACACCGTGACCGGGATCCCGGCGGCACGGACGTGCTCGAGGTACGGCGTCTCGTGGCGGTCCCAGCCCGCGACCTCGGCCCCCCAGGCCTTCGCGAGCACCGCGTAGCCCGACAGGCCGGCGCCTCCGATCCCGACGAACCAGAGCCTGCGGCCCTCAAGTCGCAAGCTGGATCAAGCCTTCCGCGATCTCTTCGGCCGCATCGGGCTTCGCCACCCGCTTCATCGCGTCGCCCATCTCCTTGAGCCGCTCCGGGTCGCCGATCAGCGAGCGCGCGAGATCGGCGACGCGGCCGAGCTCCGTCTCCGGGACCGTGATCGCGCCGCCGGCACGCTCGAAGAAGCGCGCGTTCTTCGCCTGGTGGTCGGCGGTCGCGAACGGGTAGGGGACGAGGATCGCCGGCTTCCCGGCGGCGGCGACCTCCCACACGGAGCCGCCCGCACGCGCGACGACGAGATCGGCCGCGCCGAGTGCCGCGCCGAACTCGTTCGTGAACGGAACCAGCTTGTAGTCGTCGCGCCGGAGCCGGCCGCGGAGCCGCTCGAAGTCGCGCTCGCCGCACAGGTGCAACACGGCCGGCCCGGCCTCGCCGAAAGCCTCGACGATCTCGTCGTTGAGGCTCGCCGCGCCCTGGCTGCCGCCGAAGACGAGCAGCACGCGCGCCCGAGGAGGCAGGTCGAAGACCCGGCGGCCCTCGGCGCGGGACGTCGCGCGGTTCCGCGCCGGGATCGGCCGGCCGGTGACGCGGTACTTCGGCCGCTCGCGGCCCTCGATCGGAAACGCGAGGAAGACGCGCTCCGCGAACGGAGCCGCCAGCCGGTTCGCGAGCCCGAGATGCGCGTCGGCTTCCATCAACGCCGCGGGAATCGCCAGCCGCGAGGCCGCGTAGACCATCGGCCCGGCCACGTAGCCCCCGCCGCCGAGGACGACGTCCGGCTCCCGCGCACGCAGGATCCGCTTGCACGCCTTCGGCGCGCGCATCGCCTTTCCGACCGCGCGTGCCTGAGCCGGCCCGGGACGGCGCGGCAACCCCGAAACCTCGAACGTGTCGAGCTCGAAGCCCGCCTCAGGAACGAGCCGCGCCTCGGCGCGATCCGGCGACCCGGCGAACGTCACCGTGACTCCGCGCGCGACGAGCGCCTCCGCGACGGCCAGCGACGGCAGCACGTGGCCGGCGGTCCCGCCGGCTGCGATCAGACACTTGAGCGCTCGCTGCTCGTCCATGTCCAGCGATGTTAAGGAGGACGCCCACCGAGGCGAGCGACACAACGAGGCTCGACCCGCCGTACGAGACGAACGGAAGCGTGATTCCCGTCAGCGGAGCGAGCCCGAGAACCGCGGCCAGATTGACGAGCGCCTGCCCGCAGACGAGCGTCGTCAGCCCGGCTGCGAGACGCTTTCCGAACGGATCGCGGCAGCGCAGCGCGACCCGCAGCCCCGCGTACGCGAACGCGCAGTACGCGGCGATGACGAGCGCGGCGCCGACCAGCCCGAGCTCCTCGCCGATCGTGGCGAAGATCATGTCCGTGTGCGCCTCGGGCAGGTAGTTCACCTTCGCGACGCCCTGCCCGATGCCGGTCCCGAAGATCCCGCCCGAGCCGAAGCCGATGATCGCCTGCAGCGTCTGGAATCCCGCGCCCTGCGCGTCGTGCCACGGATGGACGAAGCTGAACAGGCGCGCGCGGCGATACGGCTCGAACCAGATCGCGGCGAGCCCGAGCGCGACCGCGATCGAGCCGCCGGCGGCGAGAACCCGCAGCGGCACTCCGGACACGACGAGGATCGCGCCGAGGACGATCCCGATCGCGATCACGGTCCCGAGGTCTGGCTCGAGCAGGATCAGGCCCGCGAAGAGCCCGGTCGTGATCCCGATCGGCCGCGCGAGCTCCTTGAGCGTCTGCGGCGCCCGGTGTCGCGCCAGATACGCGGACGCCCAGATCGCGAGGCTGAGCTTGGCGAGCTCCGAGGGCTGGAAGGCCAGCGAGCCGACACCGAGCCAGCGGCGTGCCCCGTTCACCTGCTCCCCGAGCACGAGCACGGCGAGACAGAGGCCGAGGCTCGTGAGCATCAGGACCGGCGCCAGGTACCGGAGCTTCCGGTAGTCGACCCGCGAGGCGACCAGGAGCAGGACGACGCCGAGCGCCGCATAGATCGACTCGCGCTTGAGGTAGAAGACCGGGTCGCCGCCGCCGAGCGCCGCCGGCGCCGAGGTCGCGCTGTAGACCATCACGAGCCCGAACGCGGTCAGGCCGAGCGTGACGAGGACGAGGATGTGCGAGTCGAGCTGGCCGCGCTTCAACCGGCCACCTCGGCGACGAGGCGCTTGAAGGCCTCGCCGCGCTCTTCGAAGTCGTGGAACTGGTCGTAGCTCGCGCACGCGGGGGCGAGCAGGACGATCTCGCCCGGGCGCGCGTTCCTCGCGGCCGAGCGCACCGCGGTCTCCAGGTCGCCGCTCAGCTCGTGGTCGACACCGGCGAGCTCGAGGGCGACGTCCATCGCGCGCGCCGCCTCGCCGATCAGGTAGGCGCGCCGTGCCCGGCCGGCGAGGTCGAGCGCGAGCTCCGTGTAGCTCTCGCCCTTGCCGCGGCCGCCGAGGATGACGTGCAGCGGCTGGTCGTACGCGGCGACGGCGCGGCGGGCGGCCGCGGTGTTCGTCGCCTTCGAGTCGTTCACGTAGATGACGCCGTTCGCGTCGGCCACCGGCTCGAGCCGGTGTGCGACGCCGGGAAAGGTCTCCAGCGCCTCGGCGATCCTCGCGTCGTCGACGCCGAGCGCTCGCGCCGCGGCGGTGGCGGCCGCGGCGTTCTCGCGGTTGTGCGCGCCCGGGATCAGCGGCTCGGCGGGAAGCTCGTCGGTGGGCGCGAACTCGATCCGGCGCGCCTCGCCCGGGATCGTTTCGAACCGGCGGGGAACGACGGCGACGTCAGCCGCGTCCTGGTTCTCGAAGATCCGCAGCTTCGCGTCGGCGTACGCCCCGAAGGTGCCGTGCCGGTCGAGGTGATCCGGCTCGAGGTTGAGCAGAACGGCGACGTGCGGCTTGAACGCGTGGATGTCCTCCAGCTGGAAGCTCGAGACCTCGCAGACGACGACTTCGTCCTCCGCGACGTGCCCGTCCAGCTCGCACAGCGCACGCCCGACGTTGCCCGCGACGGGAGCGCGGAGCATCGCGCCGAGCAGCTCGCTCGTCGTCGTCTTCCCGTTCGTCCCGGTCACGCGCGACGATCGAGGTCGCCGAGCAGCCGCGACCCGAGCTCGACCTCGCTCCAGACGGGAATCCCGCGTGCACGCGCAGCCTGAACCAGAGGTGCCTCACCAGGCACCCCCGGGCTCTTGATCAGTGTCTCGACGCCGTCGAGCAAGCGCTCCTCCTCGGTCCCGAGGTGGACTTCGACGCCCGCCTCGGCAAGCCTGCCCACGTCGAGGCTCGGCGACGCATCGATTCCGATCACCTCCTCCCCGCGTCGCCGAAGCGCAAGGGCCGCCGCCTGCCCCGAGCGCGCGAGCCCGAGGACGAGCCAGCTCATCGCAGGCCCCTGAGGCATCGCTTGCGATGCCGGCTTCAGGACGCATGGGCTTCGCTCGTGCGTCCGTCGGAAATGACCGGTCGACACGTTCGAACGTTCACCGCAACGCTCGGAAGTCGAGGTAGAAGCGGTAGTACAACGCGAAGGCCGCCGCGCACATGATCGCGGCGAGGATCCAGAAGCGGACCATGATCTTCGTCTCCGACCAGGCTTTCATCGCGAAGTGGTGGTGGATCGGCGCCATCAGGAACACGCGCCGGCCCCAGTAGCGGAACGAGACGACCTGGAGGATCACCGAGACCGCCTCGACGACGAAGATCCCTCCGATCAGGAGCAGCAGCAGCTCGGTCTTCGTCATCACCGCGAAGGCGCCGATCGCGCCCCCGAGCGCCATCGAGCCGGTGTCGCCCATGATCACCTCGGCGGGGAACGCGTTGTACCAGAGGAAGCCGATCGCGCCTCCCGTCAGGGCGGCCCCGAGGATCGCGAGGTCGAGAGCGGACGCGTCGCGCAGGTCGATCGCCCGCGCCGAGCGGATCCACGTGACCACGTTCATCGCCGCGAACGTGATCAGCGCGATCATCGCCACGCCGACCGCGAGCCCGTCGATGCCGTCCGTCAGGTTCGCGCCGTTCGCCGCTCCGGCGATGACGATGAAGAGCAGGATGTAGAAGCCGAACGAGAGCGTGATGCGCCAGTCGAGGATCGGCGCGTAGACGTCCTTCGAGAGCCCGATGTCGCGCGCCGACCAACCGACGCCGATGGTGATCGCCGCGAGCAGCAGGAGCTTCCAGCGGCCGTTGAGCCCCAGCGACCGGCGATGGCGCACCTTGAACCAGTCGTCGACGAAGCCGATCGCACCGCAGGCGAGCGTGACGAAGAAGACGGTCAGACCGGCCTGCGTGTACTTCGAGAGCGCCAGGAACGGGATGGTCATCGAGAACAGGATCAGCAGGCCGCCCATCGTCGGCGTGCCCTGCTTCAGGTGGTGCTCGGCCGGCAGCTCCTCGCGGATGTGCTGGCCGAACTCGTTCCGGCGCAGGAAGTCGATGAACTTGGGCCCGGCGAGGATCGAGATCGCCATCGCGAAGATCCCGGCCGCCAGCACGCGTTCCACTAGGCGGGGACTCCTGTGAGGGCTTCCGCCACGACCTCGAGCCCGACCGCGCGCGAGCCTTTGACGAGGACTGTGTCGCCGGGCTGGACGAGCTCCGGTGCGCGTTCGGCCGCCTTCGCCGCGTCGGCGACCCACTCGCCCCCGTACGCGCGCGCGAGCTCGCCGACTCCGAGCACGACGTCGATTCCGAGATCGCTCACCAGCTCGCCGATCTCGCGCGTGGTACTCGGGCGAGGTCGGACCGAGCTCGGCCATCTCGCCGAGCACCGCGACCGTGCGCCCCTCGTGGCCGGCGAGGTGCTCCAGCGCCGCCCGCATCGAGGTCGGGTTCGCGTTGTAGGAGTCGTTGATCAGCAGGCCGCCGCCCGGGAGCGGCGACTCCTCTCCGCGCCAGCGCGACAGCTCGACCTCGACTCGCCCCGGGGCAGCGGGAGGCCGAGCGCCTGCACTGCGAGCAGCGCCGCGGCCGCGTTCTGCGCCTGGTGCCGCGCCGTGAACGGGAACTCGAGCTCGGTCCGCTCGTCGCCGAACGCGAAGACGACTCGGCTGCCGCCTTCGATCCGCTCGAACGACGCCACGTTCTGCTCGCCGAAGCGGTGGATCTCGATGTCGTCGCGGCGAGGTACGGCTCCAGCAGCGACTCGTCCGGCACGATCGCGATGCCGCCCGCAGGAAGGGCCGCGACCACCTCCGCCTTCGCCTGCGCCACGTTCTCGATCGTCCCGAGCAGCTCGAGGTGTACCGGCCCGATGCTCGTGATCATGCCCACGTCCGGTCGGGCGATCGCACACAGCTCGGCGATCTGCCCGAGCCCGCGCATGCCCATCTCGCAGATGACGAGCTCGGTGTCCGCCTCGATCCGCGTCAGCGTCAGCGGGAGGCCGATCTCGTTGTTGTGACCGCCCTCGGCGGCGACCGTCTTTGCGTGCGGCCGGCACATCGCGGCGAGGATGTCCTTCGTCGACGTCTTGCCGGTCGAGCCCGTGATCGCGACCACGCGGGCGGAGCTTCGTCCGCGGATC
Organism: uncultured Actinomycetes bacterium; assembly: GCA_963742635.1. Classification (GTDB taxonomy): domain Bacteria; phylum Actinomycetota; class Thermoleophilia; order Gaiellales; family Gaiellaceae; genus VAXT01. The sequence goes on along the minus strand of CAVUMW010000013.1, from coordinate 148,778 downwards.
TCACTCCCGAGCGCGCCGAGCGCCGCGAACGCATCGTCCGGCGCCAGCGTCGCCGCAGCCCCGCGCGCGAACGCATGCCGCGTGAAGTCCCCGCCGCCGCCGACCTCGACGAACAGGTCGCCCTCCTCGATCCGGCGCGAGTCGATCTGCACGCCGGTCACCTCGTCCGCCCACGGCGCGCGGTCGAGCCGGCCGGGGCAAAGCTCGGCGACCTCGTCGAGCGTGAGCGGGATCACGTCGTGGCGGCCCCGAGCCGTCTCAGGGCCTCGCGGGCGACTTCTCGGTCATCGAAGGGAACTGTTCGGTCCCGGAACTGCTGACCCTGCTCGTGGCCCTTGCCGGCGATGACGACGACGTCGCCCGGCTCGGCGGTCTCGATCGCGTGGGCGATCGCGGACCGGCGATCCGGCACCACCTCGACGTCTCCTTGTAACACAGTGTTACTTGGAATTCCGGCGACGATCTCGTCGATGATCGCGCCCGGATCCTCGCTGCGCGGGTTGTCGGACGTGACGATCGGGACGTCGGCGAGCTCGGCCGCGATCCGGCCCATGATCGGGCGCTTCTCGCGGTCGCGGTCGCCTCCGCAGCCGAAGACGCAGATCAGCCGGCCCGAGGTCAGCTCGCGCGCGGTGGTCAGCACGTTCTCGAGCGAGTCGGGCGTGTGGGCGTAGTCGACGAGCACCGTGAACGGCTGCCCCTCGTCCACGGCCTCGAACCGCCCGGGCACGCCGTCGACCGCCTCCAGCCCGCGCGCGATCGCGTCGTCGTCGATCCCGAGCAGACGGCAGCTCGCCATCGCGGCGAGCGCGTTCTCGACGTTGAAGCGGCCCTTGAGCTTGAGGTCGATCCCGTCGAGCGCCTCGGGGCGGATCTCCGCGTCGTCGGCGAAGCCGTAGGTCAGCGCGTCGGGCCTGTCCTCCGCGAGCTTGCGCCCCCACGCGTCGCCGACGTTGATCGCCGCGGGCGGCCGCCCGTCGAGGAAGAGCCGGCGCTTGGCCTCGAAGTACGCCTCCATCGTCCCGTGCAGGTCGAGGTGGTCCTGCGTCAGGTTCGTGAACGCGAGCGAGGAGAAGCGAATCCCCACGAGGCGCCCGAGCTCCGAGCCGTGCGACGTCGCCTCCATCGCGGCGCTGCGGTCGCCCGCGTCGAGCATCTCGCGGAAGGCGCGCTGGAGGTCGATCGCCTCGGGCGTCGTGCGCACCGCCGGCCTGGGCTCGCCGCCGACGCGGGACTCGATCGTCCCGAGCAGCCCCGGCTTGCGGCCCGCGGCGTCGAGGATCGAGTAGAGGAGGAACGCGGTCGTCGTCTTGCCGTTCGTGCCGGTGACGGCTGCGATCTGGAGCTCGTCGGACGGGTGCTCGAAGAACTCGAGCGCCGCCGTTGCCATCGCGCGTCGCGAATCCTCGACCACGACCTGCGGCACCCTCGACGCGACGGGCCGCTCGACGACGAGCGCCGCGGCACCGGCATCGATCGCGCGATCGGCGAGCTCGTGCCCGTCGAAGCGCGCCCCGCGCACGCAGAAGAAGAGCGCCCCCGGTGACACCGCGCGCGTGTCGTACGCGAGATCCGTGATCTCGACGGCGGTGTCCCCGACGACCTGGCTCGGGGACAGCGTTTCTGCGATGCGTCGTAGCTCCACTGGGGCCGCGGCGAGCCTAGCAACGAGCCCTGTCGCTGCCTCCGTGGTGGCGACACTCGGTTCCATGACGGGTCGCAGGGCGTCGTGAGGACAACGGGACAGTGTTGAGCACACGGCCCGTTGGCTGGAGCGCGTCCTGCGGCGCGAGGCGGGCCGCCGAGCCCGGCTCCGCCGGGCGGGAGCGGCGGCCGCCGGTCAGGGAAGCGAGGGGGCCGCGGCGAGCCTAGCAATGAGCCCTGCTACTGCTGCGGCGTGAGGGTCGAGGGATCGTCCGGCGGAATTTCCAGGTACTGCAGGTCGAACCCGGCGATCTGCTGGAAGGCCGGCGCCGCCACGACGCCGCCCCAGATCGACGCCGCCGGCTCGTCGACGGTGACGAGCACGACGAGCCGCGGATTCGTCGCGGGGACGATGCCGACGAACGAGGCCACGTACTTCGTCGTCGAGTAGCCGCCCTGCGGATCCGGCTTCGCGGCGGTCCCCGTCTTGCCGGCCACCTTGTAGCCGGGAACCTTCGCCTCCTGGCCGGTGCCCTCGATGACGACGTCCTGCATCATCCTCAGCACCTGGCGCGACACGCCCGGGGTGAGGATCGTCCGCGACGCGACACCGCGCCGATCATGAGAGCCGATGCGGTCGACGAGGTGCGGCTGGAGCCAGACGCCGTCGTTCGCGACCGCCCCGTAGGCGGCGGCCATCTGAACGGGCGTGATCGCGATCCCGTGCCCGATCGGAAGCGTGCCGATCGTCGAGCCGGACCACTTGTCGAGCGGCGGCACGATCCCAGGCGTCTCGCCCGGGAAGTCGATCCCGGTCAGGTGCCCGAAGCCGAAGCGGCTGATCCACTGGCTGAGCCGCTCCGAACCGAGCTTCTCCGCAAGCGTGATCGTCCCGACGTTCGACGACTGCGACAGGATCTGGTCGACGGTCAGCCGCTCGGTCCCGCGCGGGTGCGCGTCGCGAATGATCCTGTCCGCGACGTGGATCGAGTACGGCAGCGTGAAGGCCGTCGACGGCGTGACGAGGCCTTCGGAGAGCACGGCGCTGACCGTCACCAGCTTGAACGTCGACCCCGGCTCGTACGTGTCCGTGACCGTCCGGTTGCGTTGCCGGTCCTTGGGCACGATCGGGAAGAGGTTGGCGTTGTAGCCCTTCTCGACTGCCATCGCGAGGATTCCGCCCGTGCGCGGATCGAGCACGATCGCCGAGGCGCCTTTCGCGTGCCACTCGTCGATCGTGCTCCGCAGCACCGCCTCGGCCTGGGCCTGGATCGTGTGATCGATCGTGAGCGTGACGCTCTCGCCCTCGTGAGCCGAGGTCGAGTGCAGGACGTCGATCGCCTGGCCCGCGGGGTCGCGGATCACGGTCTCGCTGCCCGGCTTTCCCGAGAGCGTGTGGTCGAGCCCGAGCTCGAGGCCCGCGAGGCCGTGGTTGTCCGTCCCCGCGTAGCCGACGACCTGCGACGCGACCTGGTCCAGCGGGTAGACGCGCTGCTCCTCGTTCGTGAAGCCGAGGCCCAGGATGCCCGCCTTCTTCAGGATCGCGGCGCGCGCGGGGTCGGCCTTGCGCTTGATGTAGACGAAGCCGTGGGTGCGGTCGGACAACTCGGCGAGCACCTGATCGGGGTCCATCCTGAGCACGCGCGCGACGGTCTCCGCGGTCGACTTCGGGTCTCGGATCAGCTGCGGGTCGGCGAAGACCGTCGTCGCCTGCCGGCCGATCGCGAGCTGGACGCCCGTGCGGTCGAAGATCGTCCCCCGCGCCGCGGGCTCGACGATCGTCGCCTTGTGCTGGCCCGAAGCCAGCCGCTCGTAGCTGCCGGCGCGGACTCCCTGGAGCCAGGCCGCGCGCGCGAACATCGCCACGAACGCGAAGGCGAAGACGGCGAGGACGAGCCGGATTCGCCGGTTCGTCAGCTTCATTTCCTCAGGTCGAGATACTCGGGGGTCGCGGGACGCAGCCCGAGCCGGCCGCTCGCCAGCCCGAGGATCCGTCCGGAGGCGGCCTTCGCCGCGATCTCGGTGTTGAGCTGGGCATTGTCGGCGCGCAGCTGGTTCCGCTCACGCTGCGTCTCGTCGAGCCGGACGTTGAGCCGGAGCACGGCGACGTTGAGCGCCACGACGCCCGCGAGGAGGGCCGCCACGAGGCCGATCCAGACGACGCCGCCGGCAACGCGTCTGCGCGGCTCGACCTTCCGCTTCGCGCGCGCGCTTCGGCTTCGGCGCGTGGCGCGCGGCCGCGACGGAGCCGGGAGCGCCCTTGGCTGTCGCCGCGCGGGCCATCAGGCTTCTTCTGAGCGGCGCGCAGCCTGGCCGAGGCCGCGCGCGGGTTGTGGGCCAGCTCGTGCGCGCTCGGCCGGATCGCCTTGCGGTTCAGCCGCCTGAGCTCGGGCTCGCGCCCGCACACGCAGACGGGGAAGTCGGGCGGGCAGACGCAGCCGCGCTCGAGCCGCTGGAAGAAGCGCTTCACGATTCGATCCTCGAGCGAGTGGAACGCGATCACGGCGAGGCGTCCGCCGGGACGCAGCATCTCGAGCGCAGCGGGGAGCGCCTCCTCGAGCTCGCCGAGCTCGTCGTTGACTGCGATCCGGAGCGCCTGGAAGACGCGCTTCGCCGGATGGCCGTCGCCGAACCGCGCGGGCGCGGGGATCGCCGCGCGGATGATGTCCACGAGGTCGCCGGTGCGCTCGATCGGCTGCTTGCGGCGGCGCCGTCCGATCGCGCGCGCGATCTGCTTGGCGTAGCGCTCCTCGCCGTACTTGCGGAAGATCGTGATCAGCTCGCGCTCCGAGGCCTCGTTGACGAGCTCGGCGGCGGTCAGCTCAGCGGTCGGGTCCATGCGCATGTCGAGCGGCGCGTCGGCCGCGTACGAGAACCCGCGCTCCGGCCGGTCGAGCTGCATGCTCGAGACGCCGAGGTCGAGCAGGATCGCGTCGGCGTGGACGCCGTTCTCGGCCAGCTGGTCGAGGACGACCGAGGCCTCGCCGCGCAGGAACCGCGACTGCACGCCGGCGTGGCGCTTGAAGCCTTCGAAGTACGGCCTGCACGGTCGGGTCGCGGTCGATCGCGATGAAGCGGCCGTCGCCCTTGAGGTCGCCGGCGAGGACCGCGGCGTGGCCGCCGGCGCCGAAGGTGGCGTCGACGACGGTCTGCCCGGGCTCGATCGCGAGGAGCTCGCGCACCTCCTCGGCGAGGACGGGAACGTGATCAGTCTCGTTTGGTTGCAAGACGCTCGGCAACATCTTCTGCGCTCCCTTCGACTTCTTTCAGCTCCTTGCGCCAGGCGGCGCGGTCCCAGATCTCCAGGTGGTCCCTCACGCCGGCGACGACGACGTTCCGGCCGAGCCCTCCGTGCTGGATGAGAGCGGCCGGGATCATCACGCGTCCCTGGCGGTCGAGCTCGGCCTCGATCGCGCCCGAGAAGAAGAAGCGCTGCATCCGGCGACCCTCCTGGCTGAGCGGGTCGAGCTCGGCGAGCCGCGACTCCACGAGCGTGTCCCAGTCGTCGCGGCGATAAGCGTAGAGACAGCCGTCCATCCCGCGGGTGAGCACGACGCCGGTCGCGAACGCCGTCCGGAACCGGGCCGGAAGCGTGAGCCGGTTCTTGTCGTCGATCGTGTGCTCGTGTTCGCCGAGAAGCATGTCTGGGGCCGTGAGGGTGATTCCACGTCTCCCCACTTTAGACCACACCACCCCACATCGCAATACCTATGAACCCTATGCCGGAGGCCGGCTGACGACTACTACGAGGTGACGACGACCGGCTGGGGCTGCTACGTCTCGGCCGCGGTGGCCGGTTCGAGCGGGCTCGGTCGCGTCCGCAGCACCTTCGCCGTCCAGGCGGGAGCCACCAGTTCCAGCGGCCGAGCAGCTGCATCGTCGACGGCACGAGCAGTGCCCGGATCACGGTCGCGTCGAAGATGATCCCGGCCGATAAGCCGATCGCGAACTGCTTGATGTCCGGGCCGGGGCTCGTCGAGAGCGAGAAGAACGCGAACATGAGCACGAGCGCCGCGCTCGTCACGAGCTTCCCGGTGCGCGCGAGCCCGAGCTCGATCGCGCGCTTCGTGTCCCCGGTCTCGTCGTACGCCTCGCGCATGCGCGTGAGCATGAAGACCTCGTAGTCCATCGAGATCCCGTACAGGAACGCGAAGATCATCAGCGGTATCCAGGAGATGACCGCGTCGGTCGCCTGCACGTTCCAGATCGCATCGCTGCCGTGCCCGTCCTGGAAGATGAAGACGACGATCCCGTACGCCGCGGCGAGCGAGACGAGGTTCAGGAACACGGCCTTGACGGCGAGCACGACCGACCGGAACGCGCGCATCAGGAGCACGAACGTCAGGACGAGCACGAACAGCAGGACGTACGGGAACTTGCCGTAGACGGCATGGATGAAGTCGCGGGTCTCGGCCGGCACGCCGCCGAGGGTGAGCCGAACCCCGCCGCCGGCCTGGCTCTCGGCCCGTGGTAATACGTCGTGGCGCAGGTTCGAGACGGTGTCCCTGGCCGAGCGCGCGTTCCCGTCCACCGTGCCGAACGCCTCGACGAGGCCCGTCTCGCCCTTCCGCCACGTCGTCGGAGCGGCTGCGCCGTAGATCCCGGGCGAGTCGGCGACGTCCTCGGCGGTCCGCCTGAGCACCGCAGGCGTCGCGCCGTGCTCGACGAGGATCACGTGCGGCAGGAAGACGCCCGCCGGGAGTCCCGCCCGTTGAACGGCCAGCTGGCCGGCTCTGGCATCGCCGGCGGACGGCTCCTTGCTCAGCTCGGCGTCGCTCGGGTTGATGTGGAAGGCCGGGATGATCACGAGCGTGACGATGACCGCGCCGAGCAGGAAGATCGGCAGCGGCCGGCGGGTCACGAGGCGCGCCCAGCCCGCCCAGAAGCCGGACTCCGCGCTCGGCGGCGCCACGAAGCGCTTCGGCATCACGCGCAGCCGGTTGATCCGGTGGCCGAGCAGCGAGAAGAGCGCGGGCAGCAACGTGAGCGAGGCGAGCACCGCGACGGCCGGGATCAGCATCCCGCCGATCCCGATCGAGCGGATGAACGGCAGCGGCAGGATGACCATGCTCAGGAGCCCGATCGCGACCGTCGAGCCGGAGATGATCACCGAGCGCCCCGCGTGCGTCATCGTCTCCACGAGCGCGTCGTCCGGGTCGCGGCCGCGCCGCGAGCTCCTCGCGGAAGCGGAAGATCATCACGAGCGCGTAGTCGATCGAGACGCCGAGCCCGACGAGCGCGACCAGGAACTGGACGATGATCGAGACGTCGGTCACGTACGTGAGCGCGTAGACGCACAGCGAACGTGGTCAGGATCGACGCGGCCGCCATCGCGAGCGGCATCGCGACCGCGGGCAGCGTCCCGAAGACGAAGAGCAGGATGATGAGCGCGCCGACGGCGCCGATCAGCGTCTCGGTCAGCACGCCCGGGCCGCTCGTCGCCGCCCTGCGAGGCGAAGATCGCGTCGCGACCGGTGAGATGGCTCTGCACTCCCGCGGGAGTCGCCTGCCTGAGCGCGGCGCGCGCCTGGTCGATCGGCGGGAAGCTCGAGAAGGTCGCGTTGCCGGGCGGGTAGATCGTCGCGACCATCGTGTGCCGGTCCTTCGACAGGTACATGTCGCTGTGCGTGTCGAACCAGTCGCCCGTGCGCGAGCCCGGCACCGTCTCGCTCGTCCGCTCGATCGCGTGCTGGAGCCCCGGAACCTTCGTGATGTCCCTGCCCGGCGCGGTGAACACGGCGACGAGCGGCGGCTGCTCGCCGGAGCCGAACGTCTTCAGCGTGCGCTGGTTGGCCTCGTAGGCCGAGAAGCCCGGGATCGAGAACGACTGGAACCAGCGGTTCGAGAGCTTCGCCGCGGAGAACGCACCGACGAACGTGAGGACGATCCAGACGCCGACGACGAGCAGCCGGTGACGGATCACGAGGCGCGCGATGCGAGCCATCGCGTCGAGGCTACCGATTGCCGTGCGCGCCGCGACGAGTCATCGCAACGGCGCCGCACTTCGCCGCGAACTCGACCGCGGCTTCGGGCGAACGGCCGCTCCCGAGCGCGAAGGTCAGGCCTGCGGCGAAGCTGTCTCCGGCCCCGTAGGCGTCGACGAGCGGCCCGGGGAGCTCGAGCGGGTCGTACGTCCTCTTCCTCCCCCGCGACGGCATACGAGCCGCCCTCGCGCCCCATCGTCGTGACGATCATGCTCGGCTCGGGATCGAGCAGGCCGGGCTCGTACGCCTCGCTCGGGTCGCGCCCGCTGCGGACGAGAGCGTCGAGCTGCACCTGCGCCACGACCAGGGTCGGCAGCTCGCGGGCGGTCGCGACGAGAGCGCGCGCCTGCCGCGCCGCCCGCAGCGCATCCGGGTCGCCCGCGCTGAAGTAGACGGCGTCCACGCCGGCCAGCTCGGCCCACGGCAGCGGATCGGCGCCGTGCGGGTGCAGCTTCGAGCCCATGAGCGTGATCGTCCGCTCGCCGTCGCCGTCGAGGTACGTGAACGCGCGTCTCTGCGGCTCGTCACGCGTCGCCGCGTGGACGCGGCAGCCGAGCTCCTCGAGAGCGTCGCGCGCCCGCAGGCCGAGCTCGTCGTTCCCGACGGCGACGAAGAAGTCGACCTCCGCGCCGAGCCGCACGAGCTCGCCGGCCGCGACCGCCCCGCCGCCGGCCGGCTCCTCCCACGTGTCCAGGGCGGTGACGATCTCGCCCTGCGCGGGCACCTGCTCGACCTGCGCGAAGCGGACCCACTCGACGTGACCGACGACGGCCGCCCTCACAACTGCGACCCCCGCCGCGTTAGACAAGATGATGGGTGTATTGGAAGTTCCACCGTTCGAATCTTTCTATGAGGAGCACCGCGACGCGGTTTTCCGCGAGCTGAGGCGGCTCGTCGGCAGGGACGCGGAGGATGCATACCAGGAGACGTTCCTGCGTGCGTTGCGCGCCTACGGCCGGCTGAAGCACACCGAGAACCTGCGCGCCTGGGTGCTGACGATCGCGCGCCGGGTCGCCGCCGACCACTACCGGCGCCGCGAGGCCGCGCCGGTCGTCGTCGAGCCGGACACCGATTCGCGCCCCGCCTATGCCGAGCTCGGCGAGCTCGCGGACGGGCTGCCGCGCAAGGAGCGCGCCGCGGTCGTGCTCCGCTACGGCTACGACATGTCCTACGCGGCGATCGGCGCAGCGCTCGGCTCGAGCGAGGACGCGGCGCGCCAGGCTGCCTCGTCAGGCGTCACGAAGACTCAGAAGGAGGATGCAATGACCGTCTCCCCCACTCTCGATGCGCGGTTCCGGGAAGCAGCTGCGGCTGCCGGCCTCCTCGACGTCGCGTACGACCTCGCCGAGACGCCGATCGGGACGCTGCTCGTCGCCACGACCGACCGCGGACTGTGCCGGATCTCGTACGACCCGCAGCCGGAGCGCGAGGCCGAGTCGCTCGCGCAGACGTTCGGCGTGCGCGTCCTGCGCGCGGCGAAGCCGATCGACCCGGTGCGCCGCCAGCTGGACGAGTACTTCGAGGGCAAGCGGACCGAGTTCGAGCTGCCGATCGACCTCCGTCACCAGGCGCCGTTCAGCCGCGCGGTGCTCGACCGGCTCGCTCTCGTCCCGTACGGGCACCTGACGACCTACGGCGCGCTCGCGGCGGAAGCTCATCGCCCGAAGGCCGCCCGCGCCGTCGGCACCGTCATGAACCGGAACCCGGTGCCGATCGTGCTCCCGTGTCACCGCGTCGTCGGAGCGAACGGATCGCTCACCGGCTACGGCGGCGGGCTCGAGCGCAAGGAGCTGCTGCTCGAGCTCGAAGGTGCGATCCAGCCTCAGCTTGACATGTGACCTTTTGGTCACCTATTCTCCGAGCGTGAAGAACGACGACGACCTCGTGTTCAGGGCGCTCGCCGATCCCACGCGCAGGCATCTCCTCGACCGGCTCTTCGAGCGCGACGGCCGCACGCTCACCGAGCTCGAGTCCGAGCTGGAGATGACGCGCTTCGGGGTCATGAAGCACCTGCGCCTCCTCGAGGAGGCCGGGCTCGTCGTCACGCGCCGGGAGGGACGGCAGAAGCTGCACTACCTCAACCCCGTCCCGATCCGGCTGATCCACGACCGGTGGATCGACAAGTACAGGGAGCGCCAGGTGTCGGCGCTCGCGAACCTCAAGTCCGAGTTGGAGGAAACTGCATGACGACGATGACCGAACAGGCGACGCAGGTCTACTCCGTCTTCATCCGAGCCACGCCGGAGCAGGTGTGGGACGGGATCACGAAGCCGGAGTTCACGACCCGCTACTTCCACGGGACGAAGATCGACTCGACCTTCGAGCCCGGCGCGCCCTACCTGAGCGTGGCCGGCGACGGCGGCGAGACGCTGGTCGACGGCGAAGTGATCGAGTCCGACCCGCCGCGGATGCTCAAGCACACGTGGCGGGCCCTCTACGACCCCGAGACCGCGAGCGAGCCGCACAGCCGCGTGACGTGGGAGATCGAGCCGCAGGAGGGCGGCGTGACGAAGCTGACCGTCACGCACGACCAGCTCGAGGCCGCGCCGAAGACCGCGGTGAGCGTGGCCGGCGGCTGGAGCTACGTGCTCAGCGGCCTGAAGACGCTGCTCGAGACGGGCGAGCCGCTGCGAGGCTAGGAACGACTCGTGTGGGAGCGGGCCTCACCACGGGATGGGGCCCGCTTTCAGCTCGAGGGACGCTCGCGCTCTCTCTCGGCGATCTTGCGCTCGTGATACGCGATCCGCTCGGCGAGGATGCGCTGAGTCTCTTCGTAGCGCTCGGCGGGATCCTGTGCAAGGAACTCTTCAGCGTCTTCGGGCTCTTCTTCTTCATCATCGTCGTCCAGCAGGCGCCTGATTGCCTCGACGTGTTGAGCTATGCCGCAGCTCGACCCTGAGGTCGAACAGCCCTCTCAGGGTAGCGGACACGTCCTCGGCGTCCCACGCGGCCGACACGGTCGTTCAGTCGCCGAGTAGGCAGTAGCCGACGCCCCACACGTTGCGCACGTAGTCGCCGCCGAGACGGCGCCGGAGCCGCGAGGCGTGCGAGTCGAGCGTGCGGGTTCGGCCCGGTCGAGCGGAAGCCCCAGACGTCGCGGAGCAGCTCGTCCTTCGTGAAGACGCGCTGCGGGTCGCTCGCGAGCTTCAGCAACAGCTCGTACTCCTTCGTCGGCAGGAGGACGCGCTGCCCGGCCACGGTCACCCGCCTCGTCGGGCGGTCGATCTCGATCTCGCCGGCGGTCAGCCGCTCGGACTCCGGCGGCGCCACCCGGCGCAGCACGGCCCTGATCCGCGCGACCAGCTCGTCGTAGTGGAACGGCCGGTCGAGGTAGTCGTCGCAGCCGCGGTCGAAGGCGCGCACGCGGTCGACCGGATCGGACTCCTGCGCGCCGAGCAGGATCACCGGCACCTCGCGGTCGCGCTCCCGCAGCCGGCGGCAGAGCTCGAGCCCCTCCGGGTCGCCGATCAGGACGAGGTCGGGGCACATCCGGTCGATCAGCTCGAGCGCTTCTCCGTCCGGGACGCCCACGACCTCGAACCCGTCCTGCGCCAGATGGCGCTCGAGGAAACTCCGCGTGGCCTCCTCGGGCTCTGCGAGCAGCACGGCACTCGACATGCAATCGACGCTAGCGGCGAGGCCCGCGGGGCGCCAGATGTCTTTTCAGCCGAGACTGTGCCGAAGAATCGACAGCCCGCGGAAAGAGCCGTGGCTACTAGATCCGGCCCGAGCGGAAGACTCCCCACAGGAGCCAGAGGCCGAGCACCCCGGAGAGGAAGAAGCCGAGCGCGGAGACGACGTTGAGCCCCAGCACCTGCGGGCCGGACGTCGCGAACACCCCGATCAGGCTCGAGCCGATCAGACCGGCCGCGACGACGAACGCGATGATCAGGCGGTTCATCGCGACGTCGATCTTCTGCATGAACTCGTCGAGCCCCTTGTGCACGAAGCCGACCTCGATCTGCCCGTCGCGCACCTGCTCCAGCACGTCGTGCACCTGGTACGGGTACTCCGCGAAGATCGAAGCGAGCTTGAAGGACTCGCGTCGCGCCCGGGTCAGCACGCGCTGCGGCGTGTAGCGGTTGACGAGCAGGCTCCTCGCGTAGGGCTTCGCAACCTCGAAGACGTTGAAGTCCGGGTACAGCTCGACGCCGACCGATGCGAGCGTCGCGATCGCCTTGTCGAGGATGATGAAGCGGGTCGGCAGCCGCAGGTTGAGCGAGTAGATGACCCCGAAGACCTCGCGGATCACCTGGAGCGGGTCGATCTCGTTGAGGCTCGCGCCGTAGTAGCGGTAGAAGAGCTCGCGGATCTCCTGGAGGAACTCGGCCTCGCGCTCCTTCGGACAGCGGACGCCGAGGTCGGCGAGGCGCCTCGGCAGATCCTCGATGTTCTCGTTGGCGACGTCGATGAACAGACGCGTTGCCTTGGTGACGTCGTCGTCGGTGAGCTTGCCCGCGAGCCCGAAGTCGACGAGCCCGATCAGGTCGGGGCGGATGACGATGATGTTCGCCGGGTGCGGGTCGCCGTGGAAGAAGCCGTCCCGGAAGACCATCGTCATCCAGGCCTCGGCGATCACCTCGGCGAGGCGCTTCCGTTCCTCGACCGAGTACAGCATGTCGTCGACCTCGCGGAGCGAGCGGCCCTCGATGAACTCGAGCGTCAGCACTCGCGCCCGCGTGTACGTCCAGTAGACGCGCGGGACGCGCACGTGCGGGTGGCCCGCGAAGTTGCGGTGCAGCGTGTCCGCGTTTCGGGCCTCGAGCCGGTAGTCGAGCTCCTGGCGGATCGCGCGGGCGAACTCGTCGACCACCTCGCGCACGTCCACGAAGTCGAGGGCCCGGACGCGCTCCTTCGCGATGCGCGCGGCCTGGTAGAGGAGGCCGAGGTCGGCTTCGATCTGCTGGGGCGCGCCGGGGCGCTGAACCTTGACCGCGACGACATGCCCGTTCGGGAGGACGGCTCGGTGCACCTGGCCGATCGACGCGGCGGCCAGCGGCTCGCGTTCGAACTCGAGGAAGAGGCGCTCGATCGGGAGGCCGAGGTCTTCGAGGATCACGCGCTCGACCTCTTCGTACGGGAACGGGCGCACGTCGTCCTGGAGGCCGCGCAGCTCGGTGATGATGTCCGGAGGCAGGACGTCCGGGCGCATCGAGAGCAGCTGGCCGAACTTGACGAAGGTCGGGCCCAGCTCGTCGAGGAGCTCGCGGAGATGCTTGCCGCGCTCGGATGCGCTGCCCTCGAGGAGCTCCGTCCCGTTCCGGCGGCCCGGGATCAGGTCGGTCAGCCTGTGCCGCTCGAAGAAGTAGCCGAAGCCGTGCCGGACGGCGACCTGGGCGATCTCCGTCAGCCGGCCGAGGTTCCGCTGCTTGGGCGGCGCCTGCGCCATGACGCAAAGTGTTCCATGCGCGGCAGAGAAGCCCTATTTTCGCCAAGTAACACTGTGTTACTAAGTCCCTGCGCGCCCGACCTAGGACTCGCGCGCTCGCGAGAAGCTTCGCGAGCCCAGGCCAAGTCGGACGGCGCGACTACGGAACTGTGTTGCTCGGGGTCGAAGGCTAGTGGGGCGGAGTTGGAGTGGGCCGGGTCGGCTCGTCCTCGACGAGGCGGAGCCGGTGCTCGAGTTGCGCGACCCGGAGCTCGAGCTCTTCGAAATCGGACCGCGGGACGAGGCCGAGTTGCTGGAAGAGACCGTCGAGCCCGGCGCCCGCTCGCTCGGTGAAGCGCATCGCCTCGCCGCGCCAGCGGTGGATCGTCTGCTCGATCACCTCGCGGGCCTCGTCGCTGCGGATCCCTCCTGTTCGCGAAAGCTCTTCCGCGAGAGCATCCGCGCGCTCGGCGGTCAGCGAGACCGCCCCGATCGCGGCCAGGCCGACCCGCTCGAGGGCCTCCGTGACGAAGCTGCCGTTATCGTCGGCCATGGGGCCTGGCGCGACGGCGCTGCCGCCGACGCTCCCGCTTCGACTGTGCCGACGAGAGCTCGCCGTTCCCATCCCCGCCGTCGATCGCGGGCGCGAGCTCCGGAACGGGCACGGGCTCCTCGGCCGCCGCGACCTCGGCTTGGGCGAGCACCGTCTGCATCCCAATGCCTTCGCCGTCCACCGTAGCGAGCCCCTTCTTCGCGGACCACTCCGGCTCGCGCTCCTTGAGGATCGTCAGCAGCGGAGCGGCGATGAAGATCGACGAGTACGCACCGGACCCGATCCCGATGAGCAGCGCGAACGCGAAGTCCTTCAGCGTCGCGCCGCCGAAGATGAGCAGCGACGTCACCGGCAGCAGCGTGATGAAGGTCGTGGCCAGCGAGCGCCTGATCGTCTCCCAGAGCGAGATGTTGGCGATCGTCGCGAACGAGGCGCGCCGCATCAGCGGGACGTTCTCCCGGATGCGGTCGAAGATGATGATCGTGTCGTAGATCGAGTACCCGAGCACGGTCAACACCGCCGCCACGGTCGCGGTCGTCACCTCCCGCCCCGTGAGCGAGTACACGCCGACCGTGATCACGATGTCGTGGATCAGCGCCGCGAGCACCGGGATCGCGTACTTGTAGTCGAAGCGGATCGCCAGGTAGAGGACGATCAGGAGCAGCGAGCCGAAGATCGCCCACAGCGCCGATTTCGCAATCTGCCGCCCGAAGCTCTCGGAGACGGTCGTCGACCCGTAGTGCGTCGCGGCGAGCTTCGTCTCCAGCTCGTTGCGCAGCTTCCCCCCGACCGCCGGGCTGAGCGCCTTCGTCCGCAGCTGGAAGCTCTTGTACTTGCCGCCGGTCGAGGCTCCGCGGCCCTGGATGACCGCCCTCGACAGGCTCGAGTCGATGCTCTGGGCATCGCTGCGCACGTTGTCGACTAGCTGAGGCTGCGGCGTCTGGAACGTGACCTGCGAGCCGCCCTTGAAGTCGATCCCCAGGTTCAGGCCGCGCACGCCGAGCGAGATGACCGCGATCGCGACCACGCAGCCCGAGATCGCGAACCAGAGCCGGCGCTTGCCCATGAAGTCGATCTGGAGCCAGCGCCCGTGCTGCTGGCCCTTCGCGCCCATGAACGCCGGGTTCTCGAACCAGCGGAAGCCGGCGAGCAGCCCCAGCATCGCCCGGGTCGCGAACACGGCCGTGACGAGCGAGATCGCCGTACCGATGAGGAGCATGAGCGCGAAGCCCTTGACCCCCGCGGTCGCGACGAGGAACAGGACGAGCGCCGTGATCGCCGTGACGACGTTCGCGTCGATGATCGTGTGGAACCCCTTCGCATACCCGGTGGAGATCGCGGCCCGTACGGATTTGCCCGCACGGACCTCCTCTTTGATGCGTTCGAAGACGACCACGTTCGCGTCTGCTGCGACTCCGATCGTGAGGATGAGGCCGGCGAAGCCGGGCAGGGTCAGCGTCACGTTGAAGATCAGGAGCGCCGCGTACAGGAGCACCGCGTAGATGCCGAGCCCGATCACCGCGACCAGGCCCAGGAAGCGGTAGAAGATCAGCAGGAAGAGCGCGACGACGAGCAGCCCGGCGATGGCGGCCGTCTTCGCCTGCGCCAGCGAATCCTTGCCGAGCGTGGCCGAGACCTCGGTCTTCTCGAGCTGGCGGAAGTTGTACGGCAGGGCGCCCGTCTGGAGCACGAGCGCGAGGTCCTTCGCCTCCTGGACGGACCCGATGCCGGTGATCTCGGCGCCGTTCGTGCCGGGGATGCCGTTCGGGTTGTCGCGGAAGCTGACCGTCGGAGCTGACCTGATCTCGCGGTCGAGGACGATCGCGAACTGCTGCGCGTAGTTGTCCTCCTGGCCGCTCGGGCTCCCGGCGGTCGAGTACCGCGTGCGTCCGCGCTCGGCGAGCGTTCGCGTCACGTCCTGGAACTTCTTCGCGCCCCCGTGCGTGAACTGCATGAGCACGAGCGGCTGACCGTTGTCCGTGCCCTGCGTCCCGAAGTCCTGCTTCGTGCCCTTGAGGTTCAGGTCGGACCCGGTCATCTCGGGGATCGGACCGCTGTCCGCGGTGCCCCGCGGGTGGTACTTGAAGAGGTAGTAGTAGGTCGTCTTCGGCGGCCCGACGTTCGGGCAGAACGTCGCTTCCGGCGTACACCTGACGAGCGCCAGGTTCCCCGGTACGAACATGACCTTGGTGCCCTTCGGCACCTCACCGCGCTTGCCGTTGTCGCGCACGTACTTCGAGGCGAGAAGCTCCTGCTCGGTCGGGAACGGCCCGGCGACGAGCTTGTAGTTCGTCGCCTTCGAGCCGGCCTTCTTCCCAGGCGCGCCGGGCTTCTTCTCAGGGGCGAAGAGGTAGAACTCCTCGGAGTCCTTTGCCTTGCCCTGCGACTGGACCGGCAACAGCGTGTTGTAGAGCGAGGTCAGCGGCGTCGGGTTTCCCTGAAGGTCGGCCGTCGGCGGGACCAGGTCGCCCTGGAGGTCGAACAGCTCGAGCTTCGCGGTCTTCCCGATCACCTGCTGGGCGCGATCCGGGTTGACGCCGGCGAGCTCGATCACCATCTGGTCGTTGCCCTGCTTCCGGATCTCCGGCTCGGTCACGCCGAGCTTGTCGACGCGCCTGCGCATGACCGACTGGGCCGTGTCCATGCCCTCGGAGGTGACCTGCTCGCCTCTCGGCGGGACCGCCTTGAGGACGACCTCGGTGCCTCCCTGGAGGTCGAGGCCGAGGACCGGCTTCTTGTGGATCGGCGAGCCCGGGACCGCGAGCAGGGCAGCCCCGATCAGGGCCGCGATGATCAGGCCCAGCAGGAGGAGATGAGAGCGGCGCTCGGCCACGGTGCTGCCTTAGGGTAGCGGTGTTTCGGCCGGGTCCGTTGACCCGTCTGGGCTATCTGCCGGCTCTTCTTCGGCGTCTGGCTGCGGTGCGGGCGGTGATCGCGCTCTTCGCGAGCCGGACGCGCGTGTCGGGCGCGATCTCGAGGACGATGTGGTGATCCTCGACCTCGCGGACGAAGCCGAAGATGCCGCCGAGCGTCATCACCTCGTCACCGACCTCGACGTCGGACAGGAGCTGAGCCTGCACCTGGCGCCGGCGCCGCTGGGGCATGACGATCAGCACGTAGAAGAGAATGAGCATTCCGCCGAGGAAGATCAGAGCGGTCAAGCGGCCTCCATGGTGAGTCGATCGAGCGTTTCCGCCTTGAATGTTGCCAGCTTGCCCGCCTCGATCGCGGCCCGTGCCCCCGCGGTGAGCCGGAGCAGGAAGCGGAGGTTGTGGACGGTCAGCAGGCGCAGCCCGAGCAGCTCCTGCTGGTTGACGAGGTGCCGGATGTACGCGCGGCTGAACCTCGAGCAGGCCGGGCAGTCGCAGCGCTCGTCGAGCGGCTCCTGGTCGCGGGCGAAGCGGGCGTTCTTCAGGTTCAGGCGCCCCGCCGAGGTGAGCGCGGTGCCCGTGCGGCCCATGCGCGTGGGCAGGACGCAGTCGAACATGTCGACGCCGCGCTCGATCACCTCGAGGATGCCCTCCGGGTCGCCGATGCCCATGAAGTAGCGCGGCTTCTCCGCAGGGAGAAGCGGAGCGGCGTCGGCGACGGTCTCGAACATCGGGTCGCGCGCCTCCCCCACGCTGAGCCCGCCGAGCGCGTGGCCGTCGAAGTCGAGGTCGACGATCTCCGCGATCGAACGGCGCCGGAGATCGGCGTCGGTTGCGCCCTGGGCGATCCCGAAGAGGAGTTGCCCCTCGGCGCGCGGCGCCTCCCGCTGGCGTTTCGCCCAGAGCGTCGTCAGCCGAACGGCCTCCGCGAGGTCGTCGCTCCCGGCCGGAGCGCAGACGTCGAGGCACATCGCGATGTCCGAGCCCAGCTTCGCCTGGATCGCGGCGACCGACTCGGGCGTGAACCGCTCCGAGGCGCCGTCGTAGACCGAGCGGAACGTGACGCCGTCGTCGTCGACCCGCGTGATCGTGTCCCGGAGCGAGAAGACCTGGTAGCCGCCGGAGTCGGTGAGGATCGGGCCGTCCCACTGCATGAACTCGTGCAGGCCGCCGAGCTCGTCGATCACGTCCTCGCCCGGCCGGAAGTGCAGGTGGTACGTGTTGCCGAGGATGATCTCCGCCCCGAGCGAGCGCACCTCGTCGGGGTCGAGCATCTTGACGGTCGCCTTCGTCCCGACGGGCATGAACGCGGGCGTCCGCACGTCGCCGTGGGCAGTGCGGAGAACGCCCGCTCGGGCTTCACCGTTCGTCGCCTCGACTCTGAAGCTCACAGGATCAGCATCGCATCGCCGAACGAGTAGAAGCGATAGCGCTCCTCGATCGCAAGCTCGTAGAGGCGGAGGATCTCCTCGATGCCCGCGAAGGCCATCACGAGCGCGAGGAGCGTCGAGCCCGGCAGATGGAAGTTCGTCAGCAGGGCATCCGTGCGGCGGAACTCGAACGGAGGCGTGATGAACAAATCCGTCCGGCCCTCGAGCGGAGCGCCTGCCGGCGAGCGACTCGAGCACGCGGACGGTCGTCGTGCCGACGGCCAGAACGCGGTCGGCTGCCCGGATGCGCTTCCACGCCTCGGGCTCGACCGCGTAGCGCTCCGTGTGGATCGTGTGCTCCTCGAGGTCGTCGACCGTCACCGGCCGGAAGGTGTCGAGGCCGACGTGGAGCGTGACGCGCTCGACGTCGAGCTTGACCAGGAGCTCCGGCGTGAAGTGGAGGCCGGCCGTCGGCGCTGCGGCCGAGCCCTCGCGGTCCGCGTAGACCGTCTGGTAGCGCTCGGGATCGGCGAGCGGCTCCGTGATGTACGGCGGGAGCGGCGCCTCGCCGGCCGGATCGCCCGTCAGCCGCAGGCGCCAGCGACCCTCGCCCAGGTGCTCGATCAGCTCGACCGCGCCCAGCCGCTGGCCCGGTCTCAGCTTCCTCGTCGGCCGCGCGAGCCCCTCCCACTCCCCGGCCGCGTCGAGCGGCTCCAGCAACAGCACCTCCGCCTCGCCGCCTGTCGGCCGGCGGAACCGCAGCCTCGCCGGAACGACGCGCGTGTCGTTGACGACGACGAGCTCGCCGCGCAGCTCGTCCGGAAGCTCCCAGAAGAAGCGGTGCCGGACGTCCCCGGTCGACCGGTCGTAGACGAGGAGCCGCGACCCGTCTCGGCGCTGCGCCGGGTGCTGCGCGATCAGCTCAGGCGGAAGCGAGTACTCGAGCTGCGGATCGCTTCATCCGACGCGAACGCTAGCGTCCCGCCCATGGAAGAAGCGGCGATCGCAAGGGCGCGAGAGCGGCTGGAGAGCGCGGCCAGGGGCCGTGCGTCTCTCGGCGACGTCGAGGCGGCCCTCGAGCGTGCCCGAAAGCAGGTCGAGGAGCTGGCGCAGGTCGCCGCGGAGCTCGAGTCGTCTCTTCCAGGTCGTGTTCAGGACGCGGTTCGCGAGGGCGTCCGCACCGAGGCGGCTCCCGTCGGGCCGGCAGCTGGCCGAGGTGCGCGGGCTCGCCGGACAGACGATTCGCCGTCTCGAAGGTCTCGAGGCCGACCTCCTCGCCGAGCGGCACGCGCGCATCGACGACCTCGCGCTGCTCGTCGACCTGATCTCGTCGGGCTGGAGCGGCATCGACGTCCGCCTCGCACGCATCGAGCGCAAGCTCGACACCGGCGGCAGCGCCCAGATCTACCGGTTCGAAGAGCGCGAAGCTTCCTAGATCTGCTGCGTCGGCAGGACGAGCTCGAACTTGCTGCCGCGGCCGACCTCGCTGTCGAGGTCGATCCGGCCCCCGAGCGCCATCGCCAGCTCGCGCGCGATCGCGAGCCCGAGGCCCGTTCCCTTGCCGTCGTGCGTCCAGAACGGGCGGAAGATCCGGTCCTGCTCCTCCGGCCCGATTCCCGGCCCCGTGTCCTCGACCGCGACGTGGATGTTCCCGTTCTCGGAGCTGAGGTGGAGGCCGACGCTGCCCCCGTTCGGCGTCCAGCGGAACGCGTTCGCGAGCAGGTTCGTGATGATCTGCAGGACGCGGTCGCCGTCGGTGACGATCACCGGCTCGGCGGACACCTCCTGCGAGTAGTCGATCTCCCGCTGCTTCGCCTCCTCGCCGAACGCGAGGTACGCCTGCTCCAGCAGCCGCGCCATGTCGACCTCCTCGTGGCGCACGGTGAAGCGCCGCGTGTCGAGCTTCGCGAGGTCGAGCACGTCGCCGACGAGCCGCTCGAGCCGCATCGCCTCGGCGGAGATCACGTCGAGCGAGGCCGTGCGCAGCGCCGGATCCTCCACGACCCCTTCGCGGAGCGCCTCGACGTGCCCGCGGATCGCGGTCAGCGGCGTCCGCAGCTCGTGCGAGACGGTCATCAGGAAGTTCCGCTCCAGCTCCTCGGCCTCGGACAGGCGTGACGTCATCTGGCGGAACGAGTCGGCGAGATCGGCGACCTCGTCCCCGCTCGTCAGTAGCGGAACCTCCGTGTCGTAGTGGCCCTCGGCCACCTCGTCTGCGGCGCCGGCCAGTCGTCGGAGAGGACGGGTGATGCGTCCGGAGAGGTACCAGGCGAGCACTGCGGTCACCAAGACCCCCACGAGCAGGGCGAGCCCGAGCCGCAAGAGCAGTCGAGTCACCTGACTGCTCAGCTGGGCCTGGGGCGTGGCGACGACGAGCCCGCCGAACGGCGTGCTGTTCTTCTCGAGACGAAGCGGATGGGCGACCGCGAGAAACGTGCGGTGCTCGCCGGGCGGCGTGAACTCGAACTCGAGCGTCTCGCCGCGGAGGATCGCCGGAAAATCGACGGCCGACTGCGGGAGGCGTCGCAGCCCGGAGTTCTGGCCCGAGAAGAACGGCACGCCGACGTAGAACAGGCGGTTGCCGCTCGCCTTCTCGAGCTTGCTCGCGGCGAAGAACGGCGGCTTCGTCCCGCGCTCCTGCGTCCTCAGCGCCTGCTCCGCGTACGAGGTCGGTCAGGCCGGCCGCCTCGCGGCGCAGCTCCTTGCGCGCCTGGCTCTGCGTGTAGTTCCGGAAGAGCCCGAAGGCGATGAGCGTGGAGACGAGACCGGTCAGCGCGATCCCGGCCAAGAAAAGCGCCGGAAGGCGAAAGCGCAGTGACCTAAACATGCGCTACGCCGTAACGACGGCGTCCTTGGCGGGCGTGACCTTGTAGCCGACGCCCCAGACCGTCACGATCGGCGACGCCTCGCCGAGCTTGCGGCGCAGCTGGCGGACGTGGACGTCGACGGTGCGCGTGTCGCCCGCGAAGGTGTAGCCCCAGACCCGCTCGAGCAGCTGGTCGCGCGTGAGCACGAGCCCGCGGTGGTCGAGCAGCTCCCAGAGCAGGTCGAACTCCTTCGGCGCGAGCTTGATCTCCTCGTCGCCGACCTTGACCTCGCGCCGGCCGGCGTCGATGTTCAGGTCGCCGTGCGTGAGCGTCGCGCTCGCGATCTCCCTCCGATCCGGCGTCGACGCGGCGGAGGATCGACTTCACACGCGCGACGAGCTCGCGCGGGTTGAACGGCTTCGTCAGGTAGTCGTCCGCGCCGACCTCGAGCCCGATGATCTTGTCCACGTCCTCGTCGCGCGCCGTCAGCATCAGGATGGGCACGTCGGAGCGGCGCCGGAGCCGCCGGCAGACCTCGATCCCGTCGATGTCCGGGAGCATGAGGTCGAGCACGATCAGCGACGGCTGCTGGTCCTCCGCCTTCGTCAGCGCGTCCTCGCCCGTCTCGGCGACGTGCACGTCGTAGCCCGCGTTCTTCAGGTAGAGCGAGACGAAGGAGGCGATCGACGCCTCGTCTTCGACCACAAGGACGGTTTGTGGTGCGTTCAACGGCATCGCCCTTTCAGGATGCCAGAGCGGGCAGCTATTGCGGGCTCGGTGGTGAGGCCAGCTCGAACGGGGTTGCTGTGTCGGGCAGAGACAGGGGCGGCGAGTCGTTCAGCGACCAGGTGCCGTCGTAGAACACGTTCGCAGTGGGATCGCCCGCGCCGTCGACGACGCCGTCGCCGCGTGCGATCGCGCTGAGGAAGATCGCCCGACCCTGGATGCGGAGCTGGAAGCGTGCGCCGATCAGGCGGAAGCGCAGGTTCTTGCCCTGGTAGACGGTCGTCTTGACGTTCCGGTAGGTCGTCTTCGTCGCGCCGTACACGACCGGGCGCTTGCTGTCGTACGGCTTCGGGTCGGTGATCGCGATCTTGCCGTTCACGCGGCCCGTCATGCTGCCGCGCGCGTCGAGCTCGACGGTGCCGCGACCCTCGCGAATCGAGAGCGTCCCGTTCTGGGGCGTGCTCGACTGCGACTGGGCAGCAGCCGGGACGAGGAGCGCGAGCATGAGTAGGAGCACCGTTTTCCGCATCGGTAGGTCAAGTATCGCTTGCTTCCATATGCCCGCAATGTGGAGGTTGTAAGGAATCCGTTAGCGTCACAGCGTGTCCGAGCTGAGCGATTTCGGGCTCGTCGTGCTCGTGGTCGCAACCGGCGTGATGCTCGCGCTCCTGGCGGCCCGGCTGAGCGAGCGCTATCCCGTGCCCGCGCCCGCGCTCTTCCTGCTGGCCGCGCTGCGCGCTTCCGGTTGCCCTGCCGCACATCAGGACGGTGGAGCGGATCGGCGTCGTCGCGGTCGTCCTGATCCTCTTCGACGGCGGCATGAACATCGGCTGGCGCCGGTTCCGCCGGGCGGTCGTCCCGATCGCGACGCTCGGCATCGTCGGCACGCTGACGACGGCTGTCCTGATCGGCCATCTGCGCGCATTTCCTGCTCGACCTCAGCTGGACCCTGTCCGGAGTGCTCGGCGCCGCGCTCGCCCCGACCGACCCGGCCGTCATGTTCTCGATCCTCGGTGACAAGGAGATCCACGGCAACACGGGGACGATCCTCGAGGGCGAGGCGGGCGTGAACGACCCGGTCGGGATCGCGCTCCTGATCGGGATGGTCGAGTTCGCCACGACCGACGGCGCGCTCAGGGTGGTCGGTCGTGCGGGAGTTCTTCCTCGAGATGACGATCGGGCTCGCCGTCGGCGTCGCCGGAGCGGCGCTGCTCGTCGTCTTCATGCGTCGCGTGCGCCTGCCGGGCGAGAGCCTGTACCCGCTGCGGACGCTCGCGGCTGCGGGCGTCATCTACGGCCTGGCCGCGATCGCGCACGGGTCGGGCTTCCTCGCGGTCTTCATCGCCGGCCTGGCCCTCAGCGATCTCGACGTGCCGTACAAGCGGCAGATCCAGCGCTTCCACACGTCCCTCGCGAGCCTCGCCGAGATCGTCGTCTTCGTCGCGCTCGGCCTGACGGTGAACGTGCGACAGATCTTCGACGGAGGAATCTGGAGCGACGGGTTGCTGCTCGCGATCGCGCTCGCCTTCGTCGCGCGTCCGCTCGGCCTCGCCCCGCTGCTCGCGCCGATGCGGCTGCGGGTCGGCGAGAAGCTCTTCCTGGCGTGGAGCGGGCTCAAGGGCGCCGTCCCGATCCTGCTCGCAGCGTTCGTGATCCTCGCCGACGTGCACCAGGCGCGCCGGCTGTACGAGATCGTCTTCGTCGTCGTGCTCTTCTCGGTCGTCGTCCAGGGGTCGAGCGTGCCGTTCGCGGCCAAGCGGCTCGGTGTCCCGATGCGCACCGTCAGCCGATGAGCTTCCTCGCCTTCGGGCTGGCCGCGCTCCTCTCCGGCGGGAACCTGCACGCGCTGAAAGTGACCAACGGCTCGCGCCCGTTCGCCGGAGACAACCGGCTCCTGACGACCGTCTCGCCGAACGGAGACGGCTTCCGCGACAAGGCGATCGTCAGCTTCCGCCTCGATCGCCCCGCGAAGGTGCGGCTCGACGTCCTGCGCACGGACACGCTGCACCCGGGCCGCGCGACCAAGATGATCTGGAGCGCGACAAGGCGCTTCCGAGCAGGCGCGCGGCAGATCGTCTGGCGCCCGGCCCGTGGAACCGAGCCGCGCACGTACGTCCTCCGGCTGACCGTCGGCAGGCGCGGGTACATGAACTGGCCGGGCAAGCGCCGCGAGACGCCCGTCGTGCGCATCCAGGGCATCGAGGCCGAGTTTCCGCGCCGCAGCTACGCGCCGGGCGAGCCGGCCGACCTGCGGATCTCGACCGACGCGCGCTCGCTCCGGCTCCAGGTCTTCTACTACTCGAGCCAGGCGATCAGGCGCGGGAAGGACTTCAGGACGTCCGGCACCGCGATGACGAGCCCCGTCCGCGTCGACTGGCGTACGCACCGCGACGGCACCGGGAGCGCTCCGGGTCGTCCGCGCCGGGAACTGGCCGAGCGGCCTCTACTTCCTGCGGCTGAGCGCACCGGACGGGCGGGTCGGCTACGCGCCGTTCGTCGTCACGCGGCGCGCCCCGACGTCCCGCGTCGCCGTCGTCCTGTCGACGAACACGTGGCAGGCGTACAACTTCTGGGACGCGAACGGCGACGGCTGGGGCGACAGCTGGTACGTGAGCGGGCGCGACGCGGACGATCGACCTCGAGCGCCCATTCCTCGACTTCGGCGTCCCGTACCGCTTCCGCGACTGGGATCTCGACTTCATCGCGTGGCTGAACCGGACCGGAAAGCACGTCGACTTCCTGACCGACGACGACGTCGAGGCGTATCCCACCGGGGACGACCTGGCCGCGGCGTACGACCTCGTCGTCTTCCCGGGGCATGCCGAGTACGTGACCGAGCACGAGTACGACGTCGTCCAGCGCTACCGGAACGACGGCGGCAACCTGATGTTCCTGTCGGCGAACAACTTCTTCTGGAAGGTGCGAGCGCGAAGGCCGGCAACTGACGAAGGTGGCGCAGTGGCGGAGGCTCGGGCGGCCGGAGGCGGCGCTCGTCGGAGTGCAGTTCGTCGCGGGCGACTACGGCGGCCGTCAAGGCGCCTACGTCGTGCACGGCTCCCCGTGGGCATTCGCCGGCACCGGGCTCGCGAACGGCGCCTCGTTCGGGCAGTACGGGTTCGAGATCGACGCCCGCTCGCCGCAGTCGCCTCCGGGCACGCAGCTGCTCGCGTCGATTCCGAACCTGATGGGCCCGGGGCGGACGGCCGAGATGACCTACTACGAGACGCCCGGCGGCGCGAAGGTCTTCGCCGCGGGCGCGCTCAACTTCACCGCGTCGATCGGTCGAGCCGGCCGTCTCGCAGCTCGTCGAGAACGTCTGGGCGCGCCTCTCACACCCCTGAACCGCCCTAGTAACAGAGTGTTACTAAGTCAGTCGGGGTACTCGTAGAAGCCGCGGCCGGTCTTGCGGCCCAGGCGGCCTTCGGCGGCCATCTCCCGAAGGCGTTCGGGCGGTTTCGCCCGCTCGTCGCCCGTTGCCTCGTACATCGCCTCCGCAGCGTGGATGTGGATGTCGATCCCGACCAGGTCGACGAGCGTGCACGGGCCCATCGGCCAGCCGACGCCCATGGTCATCGCCTTGTCGAGATCCTCGACCGTGATCCCCTCGTCGAGGAGCCGGATGCACTCGTTCAGCGTCGGGACGAGGACGCGGTTGACGATGAACCCGGGCGTGTCGTTCGCGCGAACCGGCTGCTTGCCCGCCTGCTCCGCCCACTCGAATGCAGCCGAGAGCGCGGCGTCGGAGCTCTTCTCGGCGCGGATGATCTCGACCAGCGGCAGCAGCGGAGCCGGATTGAAGAAGTGCATGCCGATCACGCGCTCCGGGTGCTCGGTCGCCTCGGCGATGGCATGGATCGGGATCGCAGACGTGTTCGACGCCAGGATCGCGTCGGCCGAGACGAGGCGGTCGAGCTCGGCGAACACCTCGCGCTTCGGCTCGAGCTCCTCGACGATCGCCTCGATCACGAGGTCGCAGTCGGCCAGGCCGGCGAGCTCGGTCGTGAACGACAGCCGGCCGAGCGTCGCGTCGCGCTCCTCGGGAGTCGCCTTGCCCTTCTCGACGGCGCGGCCCACGTAGTGCGCGATCGTCTCCCGGGCGCGCTCGCAGAGCTCGTCGCTGACCTCGCGGCCGATCGTCTCGAAGCCGGCCTGCGCGGAGACCTGCGCGATGCCCGCGCCCATCGTCCCCAGCCCGACGACTCCCACCCGACGAATCACGCGCCCGATGCTAAGGGAAGGACCCACCCCGCTCGCGCGTCTAGGAGTCAAATGACGCGGTTTCTCCTCGTTCTCCTCGTACTCGGCCTCCTCGTGCTGGCCTTGGCCGGTGCGTGCCTCACGGCCATCAGAGGGGAACGGCCGGCGATCCTTTCCCGCCGGCCCCTCGCGCTCGCCTAGCTCACTCGGTCGTCGTCGCGCCGCGGCAGCGCGGCGGCGGCCGGGCTAGGACTCAAATGCGCTCGATCACCGACGCGATCGCCTGGCCGAAGCCGATGCACATCGTCGCCACGCCGTAGCGGGCGTCGCGCCGCTCGAGCTCGTTGACCAGCGTCGCCGTGATCCGCGCCCCGGTCGCCCCCAGCGGGTGACCGAGCGAGATCCCGCCGCCGTTCGGGTTCACGTCGTCCATCCGCTCCTCGAGACCGCAGTCGCGGACGAACTGGAGCACGACCGACGCGAACGCCTCGTTGACCTCGATCACCGACACGTCGTCCCAGCCGATGCCCGCTTTCGCGAGCGCCCGCTCGCAGGCCTGGGGGTTGCCGTGCAGCATCCGGTACGGGTCGACCCCGGCGAGCCCGAACGAGACGAACCGCGCCCGCGGCTCGAGCCCGAGCTCCGACGCCTTGCGCTCGCTCGCGACCAGGACCCCCGCCGCGCCGTCGCAGATCTGGCTCGAGCTCCCGGCCGTGACCACACCCTCGGGGAGGAACGCCGGGCTCAGTGCGGCCAGCGCCTCGAGCGACGTCTCCCGCCGAGGCGTCTCGTCGACCGCGAACAGGGTTCCCACGTGCGGGTTCTGCACCTCGACCGGGACGATCTCGTTCTCGAAGCGTCCCCCGTCGATCGCCGCGATCGCGCGCCGGTGCGACTCCAGCGAGAGCTCGTCGAGCTCCTCGCGCGAGAGGTTCCACTCCTCGGCGATCGCCTCCGCTGACAGCCCCTGCGGCACGATCTGCCAGCGCTCGAAGAGCTTGTCCGAGAGGTCGCCCCCGTTCGAGCCCATCGGCACCCGCGACATCATCTCCACGCCGCCCGAGACGACGAGGTCGAGCTGGCCGGACCAGATCGCAGCCGCCGCGTTGAAGTTCGTCTGCATCGACGAGCCGCACTGGCGGTCGACCGTCGTCCCGGGAACCGTCTCCGGCCAGCCGGCGACCATCGGCACCATCCGGCCGATGTTCCAGCCCTGCTCGCCGATCTGCGTCACGCAGCCGAGCTGGACGTCCTCGATCTCGGCCCGGGTCGACCGCCGTTGCGCGCGAGCAGCCCGTTCAGCACCTGAGCCGCGAGCTCGTCGCCGCGGATCGACGACAGCGTCCCGTTCTTGCGGCCGATCGGCGACCGAACCGCGTCGATGATCAGTGCGTCAGGCACTCACCACAGAGTAGAGGCGCCAGGGCCCCACGCCCTTCAGCTCGTGCTCGCCGCGGTCCTCGAACTCGATGCCCGAGCCGGCGACAAGGTCGCTGGACCGTGCTGAGACACAAGGACCTCACCAGGCCGAGCGAGCGCAGCGACGCGAGCACCCGCGCAACCGCGATCCCGGCCACCTTGCCCTCGTGCAGCTCGCACTCGCCGGAGTGCACCCCGGCGCGCAGCTCGAGACCGAGCGCGTCGACGCCCTTCAGGATCCCCTGGGCGCATCGGATCGCGCGGGCCGGCCCGTCGAACGTCGCGAAGAACCCGTCGCCCGCGGTGTCCCGCTCCACTCCGCGAAACCGTGCGAGCTCCCGCCGGACGAGAGCGTGGTGGCGCTCGAGGAGCTCGCGCCACGCTGCGGTCGCCGACCTCGCGCGCCCGCTCGGTCGAGCCGACGATGTCCGTGAAGAGAACAGTCGTCAGCACCGTGTTCGGCACGACGAGTGGCCGGTCGCCCGCGACGAACGCTTCCAGCTCATCGACGATCTCGAGCGAGAGGTAGATACCGAGGTAGTCCTCCCCCGCGACGCGCACCGATTGTGCCGACGGGATCAGGTCTGCGACCTTGAGCGCGTCGGGCTCGACGAGATCGCTGCGATAGACGACGAGCGTCGGGACGCGAACCGCAGGCAGGACGTCGCTCAAGTCGGTCTCGAAGAAAGCTCGGTTCAGGGCGTACGCGACGGATGGGCTTGCGCCGACGCGAAGCCAGTTTGCGAACCACTCGCGGCTCTCCGCGCTGGCCGCGAGCGTCGGAGCGAGGATTCGGAGCAGCTCGTCACACCATTCCTGCGTTCCCCAGTTTTCTCGGAGCTCCAGAAGCTCCTCGTCCGCCTCCTCCGGGCCTTCCCAGTGACCGCCATGGGTAGAGGGCTGGAAGAGGGCGAGCGCGATCGTCCGCTCCGGATAGGTCGCTGCGTAGAGCGTTGCCATCGCCGCGCCCTCGTGACTTCCGAAGACGACAGCCCGTTCGGAGCCCGCAGCGTCGAGGACGGCGTGGAGGTCCTCCATCCGGGTCTCGAGTGTCGCGAACTCACGACCGCCGTCGGACAGTCCAGTTCCGCGCTTGTCGAAGAGGATCAGGCGGAAAGAGCGAGCGAGCCGCTCGTAGAAGCCGCGCCACAAGGGCGATTCCCACGCGTAGACGAGGTTGGACACGTAGTCCGGCACGTACACCAGGTCGGTCGGCCCGTCGCCGACGATGTGGTAGGCGATCGACGTGCCTCCGTTTCTCGCGTAGCGGATGTCAGGCATGTCGGCGCCTCAGCTCCTGAGCACCGAGTACACGTTCCACTCGCCGGGGACACCCTTGAGGACGTGCGTGCCGCGTTCGTCGAACTCGATCCCGGAGCCCGCCACGAGATCCTTCACGGTCTGGGAGACGAGCACCTCGCCCGGCCCGGCCAGCGCTGCCACGCGTGCCCCGGTGTGAACAGCCAGACCCGGCGACCTTGTCGCCGAACAGCTCGCACTCGCCGGTGTGGACGCCGGCCTTGACCTCGAGGCCGAGGGCGCGCACACCGTTCACGACTGCCGAGCCGCAGCGGATCGCTCGCGCCGGGCCGTCGAACGTGGCGAGAAAGCCGTCACCGGCCGTGTCCACCTCGCGGCCGTTGAAACGGTCCAGCTCCTGTCGCACGAGGGCATGATGTCGTTCGAGCAGGTCCCGCCAGCGCCGATCGCCGACCCGCGTCGCCTGCTCGGTCGAGCCGACGATGTCCGTGAAGAGCACGGTCGCGAGCACCCGGTCGGGCTCGGGGCCGCGACGAACGCCGGTCAGGAACTCCTCGATCTCATCGACGACCTCGTCGGTGTCTCCCGCCCAGAGCGTGTGCGCGTCTCCGCCGAGCTCGACGAACTTCGCGCCCGGAATCCGAGCGGCGATCCAGCGACCTTCCTCCACGCTCGCGTCACGATCGTCAGCGCGGTGCAGTACGAGGGTCGGCGCCTGGATCGTGGGGAGCACGTCGCGAACGTCGAGCTGCGTGTTCATCCGCATCAGGGCGGCCGCGGCGCCGGGGCTGGCGCTGCGCCGGAAGTAGGTCGCCAGGCGTTCCTTGAAGGCGTCGTCCTCGCTCGGCGCGAGCTGGTCGAGGTCCATGCGCTCGGACCAGTTTCGCTCCAGCTCCGCGATCTCTCGCTCACGGTCGTCCGGCTTCGGCGCCCACGGATAGTCGGCGCTCCAGAGCCGCTTGGCGAAGACGCCGAAGAGGACGAGGGCCGCGGTGCGCTCGGGATAGGTCGCCGCGAAGAGAACGCTCATCAGGCCGCCCTCCGAGAAGCCGAAGACCGCGGTCTGTCGGCTGTCGACCGCGTCCAGCACCGCGCGCACGTCGTCCATCCGCTCCTCGAGCGTCGGCAGCCGATCCTGCGGGACCGGGTCCGAAAGACCGGTCCCGCGCTTGTCGAACATGATCAGGCGAGAGAAGCTCGCCAGGCGCTCGAGCACGTGGGCGAGCGCCGGCTCTTCCCAGTTCAGCTCGACGTTCGAGATCCAGCCCGGCACGTAGATCAAGTCCCGCGGACCGTCGCCTACGACCTGATACGCGATGTTCAGGTCGCCGCTCTTCGCGTAGCGCGTCTCAGGACGAACTGACGGCATACAGCCTCCACTCGCCCGGGACGCCCTTCAACTCGTGCGTGCCGCGATCCTCGAACCCGATCTCCGAGCCCGCGACGAGGTCCTTGACCGTCTGCGAGACGAGAACGTCCCCGGAGCCGGCGGCTGCGGACACGCGTGCACCGACGTTCACGGCCAGGCCGGCGAGCTTGTCCCCCACCCGCTCGCACTCGCCGGTGTGGATCCCGGCGCGCACCTCGAGGCCGAGCTCCGGGACGCGCTCGACGATCTCACGGGCGCACGAGATCGCACGTGCCGGGCCGTCGAAGCTCGCGAAGAACCCGTCGCCGGCCGTGTCGATCTCGATGCCCCTGTAGCGCGCAAGCTCCATCCGCACGAGCTCGTGGTGCCGCTCGAGCAGGCTGCGCCAGTCGCGGTCGCCGAGCTCCGCCGCACGCTGGGTCGAATTCACGAGATCGGTGAAGAGGATCGTTGCCAGGACCGTGTCCGGAATCCTGCGCGCGGGGCTGCCGTCGAGGAAGCGTTCCACCGCTTCGATCGCGAACTCGTTCTCCTGGATGGCTCTGCCGATGCCCGGCACGAGGACGTACTCGGCACCCGGAATGCGGCTCGCAGCCTGTTCGGCATCGGGACGTTCGCGCTCCTTGGACATCACAAGCGTCGGGACCCGGATCGCGGGCAGGGCGTCGCTGACGTCGAGGTCGATCTGCATGCGCCTGAAGTCGACCCACGAGGAAGGGCTCGACGTGAGCCGGTGGTGCCAGACGAACCACTCGAGGTAGTCGGGATCGCTTGCCCACTGCGGGTTGAGCTCGGCGGCGAACTGCTCCAGCACATCGCGGCGGCCCCAGCGCTCTCGTTGCGCAGGAAGGCCGGCCAGCGCCTCCTCCCGCTCGCGGTCGTCCAGCATGCTCTGCGACCAGGGGTCGTAGAGGATCAGCCGCTCCACGCGGTCGGGATTCGACGCAGCGAAGACGGCGCACGTCGCAGCGGCTTCTGCGATCCCGAGCAGGGCCGGTCGGTCGCTGCCGACCGTGTCCATGACCGCCCGCAGGTCGTCCATCCGCGATTCGATCGTGAAGCCGCGCGGCCGATCCGAAAGCCCGACGCCGCGGGCGTTGACGACGATGAGCCGCCTCCCCTCTGCCAGGCGGTAGCCGAACTCGGCGAACTTCGGCGCCTGCCAGAGCGTGTAGAGGTTGGAGAGGAACGGAAACAGCACGAGGTCCGTCGGCCCTTCGCCGACGACCTGGTAGGCGATCGAGACGTCGCCGCTCCGCGCGTAGCTGACGTCCGGCACCCCGACCCGTTCACCGGACGGCAAAGAGCCTCCACTCGCCCGGCACACCTTTCAGCTCGCGCGTGCCGCGGTCCTCGAACTCGATCCCCGAGCCCGCGACGAGATCCTTGACGGTCGACGAGACGAGCACCTCGCCCGGCTCGGCGAGCGAGGCGATGCGCGCCCCGGTCGGGACCGCGATCCCGCCGAGCTTGCCGTCGACTCGCTCGCACTCTCCCGTGTGCAGGCCGGCGCGTACCTCGAGCCCGAGGGCGCGGACCGCGTCGCGGATCGCCGACGCGCACTCGATCGCGCGACCGGGCCCGTCGAACGCGGCGAAGAAGCCGTCGCCGGCCGTGTCCAGCTCCTCGCCGCGGAACCGCACGAGCTCGCCGCGGACGAGCGTGTGGTGCCGCGCCAGAAGCTCGCGCCAGGCCGCATCGCCGAGGTCCGCCGCGCGCTGCGGTCGAGCCGACGATGTCCGTGAACATGATCGTCGCCAGCACGCGATCGGGCTCGGGGCTGGTCGCCAAGCCGTCGATGAACCGGCGCGTCTCGCGAAGGAGCACGGCGTTGTGTTCCGGGTCGGCCCAGCTGAACCAATCGTGCAGCCCGTCGACCTCGATCCGCTGTGCTCCGCTGATCCGGTCCGCGACGTAGGCCGCCTCGTCGCGCGCTTCGGCTCGGTGGAGCACCAACGTCGGCGCCCGCACCGCGGGCAGCACCTCGCGAACGTCTCCCTCCATCGCCATGCGGTGGAACGCGACCGCCTCCGCAGGGCTCGCGCTGCGCCGCTGGTACCAGACGAACCACTCCAGCCACTCCTCGTTCTGGGCGCCGAACGGGCTCAGCCGGTGCGCACGCTCCTCGAGGTACTCACGGTCGCCCCAGCGGTCGCGGATCTCACGCAGCTCGCTCCGCCACTCCTCGTCGTTCGCGGCCCACGGATAGTCGGGAGCTCGGAGGCCTCGGGCGGTCGGGTCGTAGAGGACGAGAGCACTCGTGCGCTCCGGGTACGTGGCTGCGAACAGGAGCGCGATCCGGGTGCCTTCCTGTGCCGCCCAGAGCACCGCGCGCTCGGAGTCGACGGCATCCATGACCGCGCGGACGTCGTCCATTCTCGTCTCCAGCGTGGGAACCTGGCGCACCGGGTCGGAGAGACCGCTCCCGCGTTTGTCGAACAGGAGGACGCGGGCCGACTCGGCAAGCGTCTCCACGTGGTCGACGAAGAGAGGCATGTCCCAGCCCGCGAGCAGGTCGGCGAGCGTGCCGCGGATGAACACGAGGTCGATCGGCCCCTCGCCGACGACCTGGTAGGCGATCGCGACGTCGCCGCTTCTGGCGTAGCTGACGTCCGGCACGTCCACGGGCGTATCCTCCCACCGTGGCTGCGACGGCAACAGGGCGCAAGCTTCTCATCGGCGGCGAGTGGGTCGAGACCGGCGACTGGCTCGAGGTTCGATCTCCTTACTCCGGCGAGGTCGTCGGGCGCGTGGCGAAGGCCGGCGCGGACGAGGCGAGAGCGGCGATCGACGCGGCCGAGCAGGCGATGGCCGACCCGCTCCCGGCCCACAAGCGCGCCGAGATCCTCGTCAGGGTCGTCGCGGGAATCGCGCGGCGCCACGACGAGATCGCCGCGCAGATCGCAGCCGAGGCCGGCAAGCCGCTCAAGACCGCCAAGGTCGAGGCGAGCCGCGCCATGTCGACCTACACGTTCGCGGCCGTCGAGGCGCGCAAGCTCGCCGGCGAGGTCGTGCCCATGGACGCCGCCCAGGCAGGCGAGGGCAAGCTCGCGTTCACGCTGCGCGAGCCGATCGGGATCGTCGGCGCGATCAGCCCCTTCAACTTCCCGCTCAACCTCGTGGCGCACAAGATCGCACCAGCGCTGGCGGCCGGCTGTGCCGTCGTCCTCAAGCCGGCGGGGCAGACGCCGCTCTCCGCGCTCACGCTCGCCGAGCTCGAGCACGAGGCAGGGCTGCCGCCGGGTTGGCTGAACGTCCTCGTCGGGCCCGCGAGCGAGATCGGGGACGTCCTGGTCGACGACGAGCGCGTCAAGGCGATCACGTTCACCGGCTCCTCCGAGATCGGTTGGGGCCTGCGCGAGCGGGCGGTGAGGAAGAAGGTGCTGCTCGAGCTCGGCAACGCGACGCCGGTGATCGTCCACGGCGACGCGGATCTCGACGAGGCGACGACGAAGCTGGCCGCGAACGCCTTCTCCTTCGCCGGGCAGAGCTGCATCTCGGTGCAGCGCATCTACGTGCAGCAGCGCGCTCTACGACGACTTCGTCGCCGCGCTTCGTGCCGCAGGTCGAGCAGCTCGTCGTCGGCGATCCCGGCCGACGCCGAGACCGATGTCGGCCCGGTGATCGACGAAGGTGCGCGGGAGCGGATCCTGAGCTGGATCGAGGAGGCTCGCGACGGCGGGGCCGAGGTGCTCTCGGGCGGGGACCTGGACGGCGACCTGATCAGACCGACGGTGATCGCGAACGCGGCTCCGGACCTGAAGGTATGCCGCGAGGAGGTGTTCGGCCCGGTCTGCGTCGTCAACTCGTACGAGTCGCTCGACGAGGCGATCGCGCTCGCCAACGGAACGCGCTACGGCCTGCAGGCGGGCATCTTCACCGCGGACATCCGCGCCGCGCTGCAGGCGGCCCGGCGGCTCGAGTTCGGCGGCGTGACCGTCAACGAGGCGCCCACGTTCCGCTCCGACCAGATGCCCTACGGGGGCGTCAAGGACTCGGGCAACACGCGCGAGGGACCCGCCTACTCGGTGCACGAGCTGACCGAGCAGCGCGTCGTCGTGATCGACCTTTGACGCGGGGTCGAGCCTCTTTGTCGGTCATATAGACTCGCGCCGCCGATGGCACGAATCGCCCTGCTCGACAGGTTCCGCAAGCGGCCCGCGGAGGCTGCCCCCGAGGGCGGTCCTCCCGCTCCGCCCCGAGCCCAGCGTGTTCCGCCTCCGGGCTCGCTGAGGCGCGAACGGAGAGCCCTCGTCCGGACGCGCGAGGACCGCATCCGCGACCTGGGCGGGTTGATGCTCGAGATGTTCCGCCGCGATCAGTTCAAGCAGGACCTGCTGATCGAGCAGTGCCAGGAAGTGATCGCAGTCGAGAGCCGGTTGCGGGAGATCGACGAGCTGCTCGAGGTCTCCGTCGCGCAGCGGCGCGAGGGCGTCGGGCACCGCTGCACCTGCGGCGCTCCGATCCAGTGGGGCTCGCACTTCTGCGCGAACTGCGGACGCCCGGTCGGCGAGGAGCCTGTCGTCTCCTGCTCCAACTGCGGCAACGCAATTCCGGCTGACGCGCAGTTCTGCGCGCACTGCGGGACGGCCGTGCCTGCCGCGACCGAAGACGGCAACGGGCAGGACGACGCACAGACGATGTACCAGCAGGCCGAGCAGACGGAGCGGTCGGGCGATCCCTGGGAGAACTGAGTGGCCCTCCCGCCCGAGCCTCCCGAGGAACAGCCCGGCCCACCCCCTGCTCCGGTCGACGAGGGCGGCGAGTGCCCACGCTGCGGGACGCCGTACGAGCCGCTCCAGGAGTACTGCCTCGAGTGCGGCCTCCGGCTCCCCGTCCAGCGCGGGGTCATCCCGGTGCTCGCGACCGTCTGGCGGCGCCGATTCACGCGGTACCCGGGCGACTGGATCTGGCCCGTCCTCGGGCTCCTGATCATCGCCGCGCTCGCGGGCGCCGTCGCCATCCTCGCCACGAACGGGAGCAGTGGGTCGGCGGCGAAGACGCGCGCCGAGACCCAGGCCTCCGTCCCGCTCAGCACCGGAACCGGAACGACGTCTCCTCCGCCCTCGACCGAAACCTCGACGCTACCGACCGAGTCCGTCCCGACGACCGCGCCCGAGCAACCGCCTCCGCCGCCGCCCTCGAACACGTTGATCGAGTGGCCCGCCGGACAGAACGGCTGGACGATCGTGCTCTCGTCGATCCCGCAGAGCGCGGGCCGCGCCGCCGCCGCCAGCGCCGGGCAGAAGGCGCTGAGCGCCGGGTTGACCGACGTCGGCATCCTCAACTCGTCGGAGTTCTCGAGCCTCCACGCCGGCTACTTCGTGGTCTTCAGCGGCGTCTTCAACACCGAAGCCGAGGCGAGAGCCGCCCTCGACACGGCGCAGGGCTCGCTACCCGCAGTCGTACGTGCGGCAGATAACGCAGTAGAAGTGCGCAGGCCCGGCCCCCGCGCGAAGCGCGGGGGCTGGCTCAAGTGGCCCTTCTTAAGCCGCGACCTTCGACCGTTCGAGATGCTGGTGCGACGGGCAGTAGTCGCGCTCAGGGAGCGGAGTGCGCTGGCACGGCTTGCCCTTACGAGTAGTCGCGTGGCAGCGCGGGACGCCGCCGTCGAACGCGCCCGCCTCGATCTGCTCCTGGATGAACGAGACCGCGGCGCACACGCCCTCGTTCACCGCCCAGGCGACCTGGGCCTGGGCCGTGATCGGGAAATAGCGCCGGATGTCCTGGAACAGCGACCGCTCGGGCTTCGCGAAGTACTGCGGATCGCGTGCGAGCCGCTCCATCGTGTGCTCACAGGCCTCGAGCACCGCTTTTCGGTACTCGGCCTGCTCCGCGGTGGTCACGTACGGATCGACCAGGTCCTTGATAGAGCGATAAATAGCTCGCGAGTACTGATACATACAGTGCTGGATGAGGAGGGCTCGTTCGTCCATTTCCAGTCTGCCTCGTACCTTGTTAATCCCCCGCAAAGCTCTGTTAACCGCGGATTAATCGTTCTCGCCGCCGCAGGTCGGGACCACTTTATCGTCTCTCCGGCGTTGTTACAAACTCGGCGCCCCTGTTTCCCGGTATGGCAACTGGCCTCGCCCTGAAAGAATAGGCCGAGCGATGTCTCACGACACCGACAAGCTCATCCGTCAACTTTCGCTCGTGGCGTTTCTCATGGCCGAGCGGCGGCCGCTGACGGCGAGGGACGTGAAGCAGAACGTCGAGGGCTACCAGGAGATGTCGGACGAGGCGTTCGCGCGCCGCTTCTACTCCGATCGCGCGGAGCTGATCGCCCTGGGCGTTCCGCTCGACTCCCAGCGCGACGAGTTCACCGGCGAGGAGCTGTACCGCCTGAGCTCGGAGCGCTACTTCCTGCCGCCGCTCGAGCTGACCGACGAGGAGCTCGCGGCGCTCCAGACCTGCCTCTACCTGCTCGAGGGCCAGTTCGCGTACGCGGAACCGCTCCGCCTCGCGCTCCAGAACCTCGCGCTCGGCCGTCCGGGGCTCGACGGGGCGCCGACGGAGACGGCACGCGCCGTCGAGCTGCACGATCCGGGCTACTCGCCCGAGCTTCCGGGCCGGCTCGCGAAGCTCGAAGGCGCGATCTCGAAGAACCGGACGCTGAAGTTCGAGTACTGGTCGATCATGCGCCAGGAACAGCGCGAGCGCACGGTCAATGCCTATGCGCTGCTCTTCGACCGCGGGCAGTGGTACGTGATCGGCCTCGACCTCGACGACGAGCGGATCAAGACGTTCCGCGTGTCGCGGATCCGAGGCGAGATCCGCCTCGCCACGCGGCGCGAGCGGGACTTCCGGCTGGCGGAGGGCTTCGACGCCGAGGCGTACCGCCAGGGCCCGCCGTGGCAGGTGGGCGCGAAGAAGGGCCAGGCCCAGGTCGAGGTCGCCGGCGACACGGCGTGGTGGGTCGACCGCCTGTTCGGCCGCTACGGACGGATCGAGGACGGCGTCTTCATCACGGACTACTCCGACCTCGGGCAGCTCTCCTCCTGGATCCTGCGCCAGGACGGCCGGGCGGTGCCGCTCGCGCCCCCGGAGCTCCGGCGCCAGGTGCGCGCCGACCTCGACCTGGTGCACAAGCGTCACGCCGAGAAACCGCCGAAGATCGCGGCCGAGGCGGCAGAGGCGGCCGCCGACGAGGACGAGCGGCCCGCGAGCCCCGTTCCGCCGGAGCGCTTCGGGCTCCTGCAGGCCCTGCTCGCGTACCTGCTCGACCGCTGCGGCGACGACACGCACGCGGTGATCCCGGCCTCGGACATCAGCGCGCGCTTCAACATCCCGCCCGAGTCGATCGAGGAGCATCTCCAGCTCCTGAACCTCGTCAACTTCGGCGGCGGCTGCTACGCGGTCTACACCGAGCTCCACGGCGACCAGGTCCACGTCGAGAAGGAGCTCTTCGGCGACACGTTCCGCTCGCCGCCGCGGCTGACCCCGCTCGAGGCCCGCGCGATCCGGCTCGCCCTCGAGTTCGTCGGCCCGATGATCGCGGCCGACGCGCACACGCCGCTCGAGCGCGTGCGCCAGAAGCTCGAGGAGACCTTCGGCGAGTTCGACCTCGGCCAGGCGGCCGAGCCCCGGTCGGCGCGGGCTGAAGAGAAGCTCGTGGCCACGCTCAGCGAGGGCATCCGTCAGCACCGCGTGGTCGAGATCGAGTACCAGAAGGAGGGCGAGGACACGCTCTCGACGAGGCTCGTCGAGCCGCACGTGATCGAGCGGCAGCTTCCCTACTGGTACGTCCACACGTGGGACCGCACGCGGGAGGCGCAGCGCTCGCTTCAGGCTCGACCGGATGCGCAGCGCGCGCCTGCAACGCGAGACGTTCGAGCCCCGCGAGGGCTTTCGGCCCGACCACCTGGGCGGCGCCGGGGTCGTCGCGCGGATCTGGTACTCGAAGCGGATCGCGCGCTGGAAGGCCGAGGAGGGCGCGCGACTCGCTCTCGGACGGCGCGGCGCTCGCGGACAAGGCCGTCGGCAGCGAGGAATGGCTCGTGGGCGAGATCCTGGCCGACCGGGGCGAGGCGGTTCTGCTCGAGCCGGACGACCTGCGCAAACGGGTCGCCGGCCGTGCGAAGGCGCTCGCGCGCGAGCTGCGCGTCAGCCGCGTCGCGGCGAAGGCCTGATCCGAGCGCCCGAGCTCCGAGCTCATCGCGGCTCGTCGTCGAGGCGTTCGAGAGCCCACTCCGCGTGCTCGCGGAGGAGCGGATCGTCGCTCCGTGCGTGCGCCTCGACGGCCGCCCGCTGCTCCGGGTCGCCGACGTTTCCGGCGGCGACGAGCGCGTTGCGGCGCAGGTAGCGCGGATCCTTGCGCGGGAAGTACAGCCGCTCGTAGCGTTCGCGCAGGTCCTCGTCGCGGGCTTCGAGCCACTCGACGAGCGACACGTGCGGCTCGGCGTCGGCGGGCTGAGACTGCGTCCTCGCGGCGCTTCTCGATCCCGCGGTTCCACGGACAGACGTCCTGGCAGATGTCGCAGCCGTAGACCTGGGCTCCGAGCTCGCTGCGGTACTCCTCGGGGATCGCGCCGGGGGCCTGCGTCCAGTACGAGAGGCAGCGCGTCGAGTCGAGCGTGCCCGGCTCGTCGAGCGCTCCGGTCGGGCAGGCGTCGATGCAGAGCGTGCACGAGCCGCAGTCCAGCTCGAGCGGCGCGGATCGCTCGAGCTCGGCCTCCGTCACGAGCGTGCCGAGCACGACCCACGACCCGTGACGCCGCGTGATCAGCATCGTGTTCTTGCCGTAGAAGCCGACGCCGCGCGCGGACCGCCCCTTCGCGGTCGACGTGGTCGTTCTCGTCGACGAGCACGCGGTACTCGCCTCCGAGCCTGCGGCCGAGCGCGTCGAGCTTCTCGCGGAGCTCCGCGTACGCGTCGAACCAGGTGTAGCGCGGCAGACGGCCCTGGCCCGGTTCCCGCACCGGCTCCGGCGCGTAGTAGCAGAGCGCCGCCGAGACGACGGTGCGCGCGTTCGGGAGCAGCGTCTCCGGGTGGCACGAGACCTCCGGCCGCGCCATCGTGAACCGCATGTCCGCGAAGAGCCCGCGCGCCCTGCGCTCGGCGATGTGCCGCTCGGTCGCCTCGTAGCCCTCGGCCGGAGCCGCCCCGACGACGTCGATGCCGAGCTCGCCCGCGATCCGCTCCAGCTCCGCCGTGGTCACGAGCGACATTGTGCCGCCAGCGACGCGAACGCCCTTCGAGACTTAGTAACAGTCTGTTACATGGAAAGATCGGCGCTGTGAAGGCGATCCGCATCCACGAGGACGGCGGGCCCGAGGTGCTCCGCTACGAGGACGCGCCCGATCCGGAGCCCGGGCCCGGCGAGGTGCTCGTCGAGCTCCGTGCCGCGTCGCTGAACCACCTCGACCTGTGGATCCGCAAAGGGTTGCCGTCCGTGCCCAAGCCGCGCATCCTCGGCGCCGACGGAGCCGGCCTCGTCGACGGCAAGCGGGTCGTCATCAACCCGGGCATCGAGCACGGCGACAAGATCACGGTCGTCGGCGAGCACATGGACGGGACGCACGCGGAGCTGATCGCGGTGCCCGAGGAGAACGTCTACCCGATCCCGGACGAGATGAGCTTCGAGGAAGCGGCCGCCTTCCCGCTCGTCTTCGAGACCGCCTACCGGATGCTCGCGACGAAGGCGGGCGCTGCGCGAAGGCGAATGGGTGCTCGTCTGGGGCGTCGGCGGAGGGCTCGCCGGAGCGGCGAACGTGATCGCGAGGGCGCTCGGCGCGCGCACGATCGTCACCTCCTCGAGCGACGAGAAGCTCGAGCGCACCGAAGCGGACGTGAAGGTGAACCACGCGTCCGAGGACGTGGTCGAAGCGGTCAAGGCCGCAACGGACGGGCGGGGCGCGGACGTGGTCGTCGAGTCCGTCGGCGAGGCGACGTGGCAGCGCAGCCTCCAGGCCGCGGGGACGGGCGGCCGGATCACGGTCTGCGGCGCGACGAGCGGCCCGAACCCGCCTGCCGCCCTGCACCGCATCTGGTGGAAGCAGCTCACGATCTACGGCTCGACGATGGGGACGAAGGCGGACTTCGAGGGCGTCTACGAGCTCGTCAAGAGCGGCAGGGCGAAGCCGGTCGTCGACTCGGTCTACCCGCTCAGCGAGGCGACGAGCCGCGCACGAGCGCATGGAAGCCGGCGACCAGCTCGGCAAGATCGTGCTCACGATTCCCTAGCGCGGTACGCCGCGGCTTCCTCGACGAG
The DNA here is from genome assembly GCA_963742635.1 of uncultured Actinomycetes bacterium. GTDB lineage: Bacteria > Actinomycetota > Thermoleophilia > Gaiellales > Gaiellaceae > VAXT01. The sequence continues at coordinate 109,001 of CAVUMW010000013.1, read as the reverse complement.
GGCCGCGAAGAGCGCGTAGTCCTCGCCCTCCTCCGGGTGCCAGAGCACGCCGAGCGCGAAGCGGTGCGACGGATCCTCGACCGCCTCGATCGTGCCGTCCTCGGCCCAGGCGCTCTCGCGGAGCCCGTCCCCGATCCGCCCGAAGCCCTGGTGGTGCGACGACTTCACGGGCGCGCTGTCGCCGAGGATCGACCCGAGCCGCGACTCGCCCTCGACCCGCACCTCGTGGTCGGCCATCATGCCCTCCTCATGCCGATGGCGGTCGTGGCCGACGATCTCAGGTAGATGCTGCACGAGATCTCCCCCGCGGGCGACGTTCAGCACCTGGCTCCCGCGGCACACGGCGAGCACCGGCATGTCCCGGCCGAGCGCGGCCTGCAGGAGCGCGAGCTCGGCGCTGTCGCGCGCGCGGCTGACCTCGTTCGTCTCCGGGTGCGCGTCGGCGCCGTACGTCTCGGGATCGAGATCGCCGCCGCCCGAGAAGATGATCGCGTCGAGCACGTCGAGCGTCTCGTCGATCCCGTTCTCGACGGGTGGAACGAGCAGCGGCCGTCCGCCCGCACGCTCGACGGCGTGGACGTACGCGAGCGGGATGAACGCCGCAGGCTCGGTCCAGCGTCCCCACGTCGCCTCCTCGGCATACGTCGTGATCCCGATCACCGGCCGCATCCCGCGACGATACCCTCTAACCAAGCCGTTCCGGCGATCGTCCTAGAACCGAGCTATCGTGAGAATGCGGGGTAAAAGGATGGCCCCCTGCTGCGGCGCCGAAGTGATTCTCCTGCCAGCGGCATGGCTGGCCCACCATGGAACGCCGCAAGATGATCCTGATCTGTGACGACGAGCCCGCACTCCGGGAGCTGATCCGCGCGTCGATGGACGACGGGTTCGAGTTCGCCGAGGCGAGCGACGGCGTCATCGCCATGGAGCTGGCCCGCGAGGTGACCCCCGACGTCGTGATCCTCGACCTCATGCTGCCGCGCCTCAGCGGCTTGGAGGTGCTCGCGCGGTTCAACGCCGACGAGCAGCTGAAGGACGTCCCGGTGCTCGTGATCACGGCCTGGAACGAGACGCGCGAGGACGTGCTCGCGGCCGGCGCGGACGAGTTCGTGACGAAGCCGTTCGACCCGGAGGAGTTGCGGACCGCTGTGAAGAGGCTGGTGGCCGCATGAAGGGGTCCCGATCGATCTCCCTGCGAGACCGAATGCTCGTTGCGAGCCTGCTTCTCGCCGCGATCGTCGTCGGCGTCTTCGTCGCGCTGATCCTCGCGCTTTCCGCGCTGCACGGACCGCGAACGAAACACGAGGCGCGATCGAAGAGGTCACCGCGTCGGCGCTCAGGCTCGAGAGGCTCGTCCTGGACGTCGAGAGCGAGTGTCCGCGGACTACGCGCTACACCGGCATACAAGACGCTTCCTCGACCCATATCACGAGGCACGTCAGAGCTGTTCCTGACCAGTCGAACGAGCTTTCGAGTCACTAGCGTCGCGACCAGCCGCGCTCAGCGAGCAAGGCGCAAGACGCTGGACGTCTGCGATCCGCGAGTACATCTCGACTTTACGCGAACCCGTCGTGCAACTTCCAGAGCCGTCGGAGCAGCCGAGCTCGGAGAGCAGCGAGGGCCGATCGCAGGTCGCCGGTATCCGCGGTCAGCTTCAGACATTCCTCGCCGCAGAGAACGCGCTCTCCCCGAAGCGCGAGCGTTCGGCGGATGCGAAGTCGAGGCACGCGATCGAGCTCGGGGTCGTCGGCCTCACAGGCTCGGCGATCCTGATCCTCCTCTTCGGCATCTACCTCGCGCGAGTGATCGCCCGACCCGTGAGCGAGGCGGCCGAGGGCGCAGGCCAGCTCGCGGCCGGAGACCTCTCGATCCGGCTCAGCCAGAAGGGTCCCGGCGAGGTCGGCGAGCTGACCGAAGAGCTTCAACGAGATGGCCGAGCGCCTCGAGGCAGACGCACGACGAGCTCGAGGAGCAGAACGCGCAGCTCAGGGAGAGCGAGCGCCTCAAGTCGGACCTCGTGAACACCGTCTCGCACGAGCTCCGCACGCCCCTTTCGGGCGTCCTCGGCTTCACGAAGCTCCTCCTGACGCGGGAGTTCGACCCCGAGACGCGGCGCCACTACCTCGGAATCGTCGACGCGCAGGCGCGACGGCTCTCGGACCTGCTCGACGACTTCCTCGACGTGCGCCGGATCGAGGAGGGCCGGTTCGAGCGCGCCCGGGAGCTCGTGGACATGGCCACTCTCCTGACCGAGGAAGCGCAGCTCTACAGCCAGCAGAGCCCGTCGCACGAGGTCGCGGTCGAGATCGATCACGCGCCGCTCGCGGTGATCGGGAACCCGGACCGGCTGAGGCAGGTGATCGGAAACCTGATCTCGAACGCGATCAAGTACTCACCCCAGGGCGGCGTCGTCGAGGTCAGCGCCGACCAGGAGAACGGATCCGTGCGGGTCCAGGTGCGGGACCAGGGCATGGGCATCCCGCTGAGCCAACAGCCTCAAATCTTTACGAAATTCTTTCGCGGAGACGCCGCTGCCAGCGGTATAACGGGCACGGGTCTCGGCCTCGCAGTGTCGCGAGATATCGTGGAGTCCCACGGGGGTCGCATCGGCTTCACGAGCGCCGAGGGCGAGGGAACGACGTTCTTCGTCGAGCTCCCCGGAGTGAACGGGGTAAAGGATCGACAAGGACATGACGACGATCAGTCGTAGAGGAGATCGATGAAAAAGCCACTAATCGTGTTTGCGGCCCTGGCGACGTTCGCTCTCGTCACCGGATCCGTGACGTTCGGCTCGGGTGAGGTGTCACCGGGCCTGATCAGGCTGACCAGCAAGGAGATCGACCGCAGCGTCATCAACCGGGGTCCGGCGAGCCGTGGGCCTGGGGACGTCGTCGTGATCCGCCAGCTCCTCTACAACAAGGGAATCCGGAAGGCGCCGATCGGGCACAGCGACATGGTCTGCACGTACACGGGCAACCGCTCGCGGCAGTGCAACGGCACGTACTCCCTGCCACGCGGCAAGATCAGCGTCGCGGGCTCGGTTCGCTACTGGGAGTTCTACAAGCTCGCGATCGTCGGCGGCACCGATCTCTACGCGGACGCACGGGGCTCGGAGACAGCGACGCTTTACGCCCGCGACCCGCGCAGAGAGATCCTGGTCCTTCCGCCTCATCTGACCGCCGGCGCCTCGGGTCGAGTCAGTTCTGGGAGCGCATCGACTCCCAAGTAACACTGTGTTACTAAGTCGGTTAGGGGTCTTGGTCAGCCGAAGCCGACCAAGGCGTCGCTTGCGATGCCGCCTCAGGAGGCCGGGCTCAGCCCGGACTCCGTCGGAAATGACCGGTCGACACGCCCTCCGCTAGCCGAAACCGACCAAGGCATCGCTTGCGATGCCGCCTCAGGAGGCCGGGCTCAGCCCGGACTCCGTCGGAAATGACCGGTCGACACGCCCTCCGCTAGCCGAAACCGAGAATGAACTTCGCGTCCTCGGACATCAGCTCCGGCGTCCACGGGGGATCCCAGGTGAGCTCGACCTCGACGGCCTCGACGCCCGGGACGGCCGCGGTCGCGTCGTGGATGCCCTCCTGGATCATCGGTCCCGCCGGGCAGCCCATCGACGTCAGGCTGTGCACGACCTTGACCTTCGGCCCGTCGACCTCGACGTCGTAGAGGAGGCCCAGCTCGACGATGTCCATGCCGAGCTCGGGGTCCTCGACCCCGCGCAGCGCCTCGGTGACGTCCTCTTTCGTCGGCATGCAAACAGGCTACAAGAGGCGGACCTCTTCGCGTCTTTCTCGCGCGAAGAAGTGGGTCCCGTCCACGAACCGCACCCAGTTGCAGCGCGTGCACATGACGAGCGAGTGCGTTCGCGCGCTGTCCGCCCCGTAGCGGACTCCGCGCAGGAGGTCGCCGTTCGAGACGCCCGTCGCCGCGACGATCACCTCGAGCGGCGCCAGGTCGTCGATCGCGAAGATCCGCTCGATGTCGGCGATCCCGTCCTCGCGGGCGCGCTCGATCTCGCTCCGGGTCGTCGGCCAGAGCTGGGCCTGCATCTCGCCGCCGAGACAGCGAAGCGCGGCCGCCGTCAGGACCGCCTGCCGGGTGCCGCCGATCCCGATGGCGAGGTGGTCGTTCGTACCGCGGATCGCCGCGGAGATGGACGCGGTCACGTCGCCGTCCTGGATCAGCTTGATGCGTGCGCCCGCGTCGCGGATCTCGGCGATCAGGTCGTGATGGCGGGGCCGGTCGAGGACGATCGTCGTCACGTCGCCGACCCGCCGTCCGAACGCCTCCGCAATCGCCTCGATGTTCTCGGCCACCGGGCGCTTGAGGTCGATCTTCCCGCGCGGAGTCGGCCCGACGGCCATCTTCCGCATGTACATGTCCGGAAGGGTCGGGAAGGCGCCCGACGGCCCGGACGCGATCATGGACATCGCACCGCCTCCCCCACGCGCGACGATCCCCACGCCCTCGAGCGGGTCGAGCGCGAGGTCGGTCGGCTCCCCGCCGGCTCCGATGTGCTGTCCCGCCCCGAGGCGCTCCCCTCCCTCGGCGGCGCCGATCACGATGTGCCCGTCGATCGGAAGCTGCTCGAGCGCCTCGAGCATGCCCGCGCACGCGGCCTCCTGCGCAGCGTCCTCGTCGGCGCGCCCGAGCCAGCGCGCGCTCGCCAGGGCGGATCGCTCGGTCACGCGCGCGTAGCTCTCGCAGAGGCAGGGCCGCCGTGCGGCCTGCTCCTGCTCGGGAATGGCTTCGACCGCCTTCGCCATCAGACCCGTTGTAGCCGTTCGGCGGCGCTCAGGACGAGCTCGAGCACGGCCGACGTGGCTCCTTCTCGGTCCTGGTTCCAGATCACCGGCACGTCCTCTCTCCCCGCCCGCTCGACGATGTAGTCCTGGAGATACCGGATGTCGGACATGTGATCGAGGTACTTGTCGAGAGCGCGCGCGCCTTCGGAGGCGACGTCGCGGATCCAGAAATGGCTCGCGTGCGCATCCTCGCTCTGGATCGCGAGCACGCACTGGACGACGAGCGCGTCCGAGATCGGCGCCGTCATCCCGGGGACGAGGTGCACGCCCTCGAGCACGGTCGACCAGCCTTCGGCGAGTGAGCGGTCGATCGCGGCGTTCACGCCGACGAGAACGTTCCGCGTCTGATCGAGGAAGCCGTGCAGGAGCGGGTCGACCTCCTCCGCCTCGACACTGCGGAGCGCGCGGCCTGCCTCGAAGCTCGAGTAGTGGATCGACGGCATGAACTCGGGGCTGAAGAACGCCCGCAGGGTCTGGCGCACGAAGTCCGTCGACGTGACGCGCGTGACGCCGAGGCGGTAGGCGACCTCGGTGGCGACCGTCGACTTGCCGGTCCCGGTCGCGCCGCCGATGAGGACGATGATCGGCAGGTCGAGCTCGGCCAGGTCGCTGTAGCGGCGCAGGTCGCGGACCGCCTCCTGGCCCTCACTCTCGCCGAGCACGTCCTCGGCGAGCTCCTCGACCCGGTCGAGCTCGATCGAGTCCTGCTTGCGCGAGAGCAGGTCCTGCTCGATCCGCCGCGAGACCTCGTACGCGCGAACGGCCGAGACGCCGACGCGCATCAGCGCGCGGGCCATCAGCCCCTTCGAAAACGGCTCGTCCCCGCCTCCGAGCGGGATCGGATCGGTTCGCCGGCGCTCGCTCATCCGGCCACCGGCTGAGGGACGAGGGACAACAGCTCCGCGTCGAGATCGACACCGGGCTCGAGCGGGCGGACGTCGTTGGCGGCGAACACGCATTCGATCCCGCGCTCGACCGCGGCCTCGGCGACGACGTCGATCGCGGCGGCCTTGATCTCGACGAGGAACGCGTCCGCGTCGACCGCCTTCAGCTCCTCGCGCAGCGCGGCGCGGTCGGCGAGGTTCCGCGAGACGTGCACGACCTCGGCGTCGAGGTGGTCGACCGGCGCGGGGCCCGCCGTGAAGACTGCGACCCGCTTCCCGTCGAGCGCCGTCGCGGGGCGAAGCCGAAGCTCGACCGGGATCACCGGCACGTCCTTGAGCTCGCGGATCGGCGCCGCCTCGCCGCCGCCCATCAGCAGGACGAGGTCCGAGACGAGCACGCGGTACGGGTTGAGATACGCGGTCGCATCCTGACCCGGCCCGACGACCAGCACGCGACCGTCGACCGAGACGGGCGGAATCGCGGCTCCGCTCCCGTCGAAGACGACGACGTCGGGGCGCTGCTCCTCGGCGAGCTCGATCCCGAGCCGCAGGTTGGACGTGAGCACGTCACCCGCGAGCCCGCCGCCGGCGCGCCGGCAGCCGATCGTGGGCACCCCGGCGAGCGCGGCCGTCTCCAGGTAGTCGGAGGCAGCGTGCCCGCCCGCGCGGGCGATGTCGAGGAGCTGGTCCAGCGTCGGCGCGACCTGCACGAGCTCGGGCTCGGCGGGGCCGCCGCGGCCCATCGACACGACCACGACCTCGCCTCGTTGCGAGAGCAGGCGGGCGAGGTGGCCCGTGACGGCCGTCTTCCCGATCCGCTTCCCCGTTCCGATCACCGCGAGCGACGGAGCCGAAGGGCCCGGCAGGTATGCGGGCGGCCGGAAGCGGAAGTCCGCCCCCACGTACTCGAGCCCGCGCGCGAGCGCCTGGCTCGCCCAGAGCATCCGCTCGCGTGGGCCGAGCACCGGCTCGTCCGAGAGGTCGACGACGACCTCGGCCCGCACCTCGTCCAGCGATGCCAACAGCGGCACGCCGTAGTCCTCGCCGCCGCGCAGCTTCTCGGTGCCGCCGACGAGGATCGCGCCGACGAAGTCGAACGGCAGCTCCACGAGCGCGTCGCGCACGACGTCTCCGTGGTGCTCGCCGTCGATGAGCGCGACCGCGTTCACGATTGCGTCGTCACCTCCGACTCGATCCGCCCCGTGTACTTCTCGAAGGAGAACGTGTCCGTCGAGAACTGGATGATCCGCTCCTGTCCGTGGAACGGGTACTTGCGCCAGACGTCCACGTGCGACCCGGCGATCTCGACGACGTTGTAACAGGGCCTCGTGTTGCCCCGGAGCCGCAGCGAGGAGACGGTCCCGGTGTTGACGATGAAGAGATCCTCGAGCCGCCACGCGTAGGGCACGTGCTTGTGCCCGGAGAGCACCAGGTGGACCCCCGCGCGCTGCAGGCACTCGATCGCGTCCCCCGCGTCGTAGACGACGTTCCGCTCACGCCCGGTGCCCGGGACCGGCAGCAGGTGATGGTGCAGGACGAAGATCTTCAGATCCGCTTCCTCGCTCCCGAACTGCTCCTCGATCCACCGATAGCGCCCACGGCCGATCTGGCCGTGGTCGAGGTCCGGCTCGGTCGAGTCGATCGCGACGACGGACACGCCGTCACGGTGCAGCACGGAGTTCCGCGAGCCGAAGAGCTGCTCGAAGTGGATGTAGCCGACGTTCCGCGAATCGTGGTTTCCGGGCACGACGACGAGCGACTCGCACTCGAGCCGGTCGAGGTAGGACTTCGCCTGGGCGAACTCCTGCTTGAACCCGAACGTCGTCAGGTCGCCCGTGCAGATGACGATGTCCGGCTGGAGGTCGTTGATCTCCCCGATCGCCCGATCCATGAGGCTCGGCATGAAATGCGGCCCGCCGCAGTGGATGTCGGAGATGTGCGCGATCGTGAAGGTGCGCTCAGCGGCCGGCATTGGTCGAAGTGTACGTCCGACCTGAGTGCGTATCCGAAGCCGTTGCTACCATTTTGGACGTGGCCTCAGAAACGCCTGGTTTCCAGGCATATTGCGGTGTGGGGACGCCGCGCTTCGCAAACGACGCGGAGCTCGAGTGCGCAAAGCTGCTCGACTACTACCGGGTGCCCTGGGAGTACGAGCCGAGGACGTTCGTGCTCGAGGAGGCGGACGACGGCACCGTGATCGAGGCCTTCAGGCCGGACTTCTACCTTCCGGATCAGGATCTCTACCTCGAGGTGACCGTGATGAAGCAGTCGCTCGTGACGAGGAAGAACCGGAAGCTGCGGAAGCTCCGCGAGCGCTATCCGGACGTCAAGGTCAAGCTCTTCTACAAGCGCGACATCGAGCGGCTGGCAGACCGATACAACCTCGACCTCGCGTCGTAACCGTGGGTCTTCGGAATGTATCGACCGGTCATTTCAGACAGATGCCAGGCGGAGCCCGGCATCCTGAGACGGCATCGCAAGCGATGCCTCGGCTCATAAGACCCGACGAGCTCGGCGAGGTCTATCTCAGCGCCGAGGAGATCCGGGCGCGCGTGTCCGAGCTCGGCGCCGAGATCGCGCGCGACTACGAGGGCCGCGAGCCGATCCTCGTCTCGTCGCTGAAGACGAGCGTCTTCTTCCTCGCCGACCTCTCGCGGGCCGTGCCGATCCCGCACGCGATCGACTTCATCGCGCTCGCCGGCTACATGGGCAGGACGAAGCAGTCCGGCGTGCGGCTGATCAAGGACCTCGACGCCGCGATCACCGGCCGCGACGTGCTGCTCGTCGAGGACGTCGTCGACACGGGGCTGACGCTGAACTACGTGTGCAGGACGCTCTCGCTCCGTGAGCCGGCCTCGCTGGCCGCGGTCACGTTCCTCGACCGGCCGTACCGCCGCCTCGTCGACGACCTGCCCGTGCACTACGTCGGCTTCACCGTCCCGGACGAGTTCTTCGTCGGCTACGGCTTCGACCTCGACGAGCGCTACCGCCACCTGCCGGACCTGCACCTGGCGCGCGGCGCTTCCTGATCGGGGAGCCGTACCGGGAACGGTCCGGTGTCCTGCGGGCAGCCCGCTTGGGCAGCCGAGGCTCTTCTTTGCTGACCGCGTAGGGGCTTACTGCTCGACCGGCCCGATCACGGGCGGCACGAAGACGCCGGGCAGCTCGAACACCTCGAAGTCGCCGCGTCCGAAGTAAACGTCCGGGTGCGACGGGGGCTCGGAGCCGTCCGCCGAGTCGACGAAGAAATGGATCGACGGGACGAGGTTCCGTGACGTGGTGTAGATCCGCGCCCACCAGCCTTCCTCGACGACGCCGCCGCCGAGGCTGACGAACAACGAATTGACCAGGAAGACGCGGCCCGGAAAGGACGTGATGTCGTCGCTGAAGAACGACGGCTGATCCGGTGCGAAGTGGAACTCGGTCATGAGGATGGCGAACCTTTCCTCCGTCCTGCCGCGGTTCGCGAGCGAGAAGTCGAGCGTCCAGAGGAGATCGGGAGAGATCGCCATCCACGCGACGGGGCTGACGTACTCGAATCGGTACTTGGTCCAGACCCGAGGGTTGAGGACTGCCGCGCGCGCGGCGGCCGCGCGCTCGTCCGGTTCCGTGCGGTCACCACCTCGCACGAGCCGGTACTCGCGGCGTTGATCCGCCTCAGGCGACAGTTGGTCGTGAGCGCTCGGCGCTATGCGACGATCTAATCACCGCGGCCTCGGCTCGTCTACCCCGGTCTCGCGTCTCTAATCGTCACCCGCCTCGAACGGACAGAACCGAGGTTCCGTCGTGCTGTTAGAGATAGCCGAGCGGGTCGACCGGCGACCCGTTGATGCGGACCTCGAAATGCAGGTGCGGGCCGAAGCAGTGGCCCGTGCAGCCCACGTAGCCGATCACCTGCCCCTGCGAGACGCTCTGTCCGCCGCCGACTGCGATCGCGGATTGGTGCCCGTAGGCGGTCGCCATGCCGCCGCCGTGGTCGATGATCACGAAGTTTCCGTAGCCGTCCATCCAGCCCGAGAAGACGACCGTCCCGCTCGCGGCTGCGTGGATCGGCGTCCCGTAGCCGACGCCGATGTCGATGCCCTCGTGCATGCGGCCCCAGCGCATCCCGAAGCCGCTGACGACCGGGCCGTTGACCGGCCAGATCAGCCCGCTCGAGGACGGCGTGGAGCTGTAGCTCGACGAGGCCGTCGATTGGAGCTGCGCGGTCACCTGGCTGCTCGCCGCCTGCAGCCCAGCGACCTCGTGCAGGTACTCGGCCTTGCTCTCCTGGACCGAGGCCAGCCGCGACTTCTTCCGTCCGCGAACCGCGGCCAGGCCTTTCTCGCTGATCAGCAGGCGCTGTTTCTCGGCGCGCACCTCGGACGTCCTGACGGCGATCGTGCGCGTGACGGTCTCGACCTTCTTCTTCGTCACCGCGGTCTTCTCGCGGGCCGCGTGCCACCGATCCTTGGCGCCGTGCACCTGCGTCGAGATGACGGCGTCCTGTGAGCCGATGTCGCGGACGTAGTCGACCTGCTCCAGGAAATCGCCCAGGCTGCTGGACGACATGAGGACGTCGAGCGTCGACGGCTGATCGGACTCGTAGATCTCGATCAGGCGCGCATTCAGCCGGTCGACGGAGACGTTGTACTCGTGCGAGAAGAAGTCGAGCTGCTGTGTCTGGAACTGGTAGAGCCGCCGGATCCGGTTCAGCCGCTCCTGCTGCAGAAGAAGGTCGTGCTCGAGGGCATCGAGCTGCGTCGAGACTCCTCCGACCTGGGACTCGAGCGTCCTGATCCGGCTCTCGATCGAGCCGATGTCCGACTGCAGGCGCTGCTCCTGCACCTGGGCGTCGGCGATCTTCCCCTGGAGCGACTGGATCCGGTCGGCGTGCGCCGGGGTCCCGAATGCGGCCGGCAGCAAGACCATGAGGCAGACGAGGGAGGCGAGAAGGAGGCGACGGGGCATCTGGGGAGTCCTTCGTGACAGGGCAAAACGTCCCTGCCCGGATGCAAAAGTCGCTGGATTTTAGCGGGTTCTTCGGACGAAGCTATCTGCGCGCAGCAGCGCGCAGAATAGCGAGCGCCCAAACGGCGCGAGCTTCGCGCGCGAGGCGGTGTTCGTAGTCAACCGGTGCGCTGCTGCGGGCCGGGCTCCGGGATCTCGGGCAGCTGCGGACGGTCGCCCTCGTCCGGGGGCGGATACGGCTCCGGGACCTGCGCCGGCTCGGGCGGCTGGCCCTCGTCCGGCGGCGGGAACGGCTCCGGGACCGGCACCGGCCCGGGCGCCTCCTCCGGGTGCTCTTCCGCCACGACCTGGGTCGGCTGGGCCTGGAGCTTCGCCTTTCCGACCCGTTCCTGCGCGTCGATCGTCACCTTCGCCATCTGGGCCTCCTTCGCTGCCAGCTCGTCGTCGATCTCCTTCATCCGCTCCTTCAGCTCCTTCGTCGCCGTCGTGTTCTTCGCGTACACGGCCTCGCCCAGCTCCCGCGCACATTCGCTGCGCCGGCGCGCGAGACCGCTCGCGTCGCGCCTCAGCCGTGCGAGCTCGATCCTCGCACCTCCGTGGGCCGCGACCGTCTCCTTCGCCACCCCGGCCCGAGACCGAACCGAGGCGAAGGCACGAGTCGCGGGCCCCTCCTCACCGGGACTGTGTCGTTCCGCCGAGACGAAGCCGGTGACCAGGAACAGTGACACTCCGAGCACGATCAGGCCCCACGGCCAGAGCCCGGTCGCGAACAGCGCGATCGCGCCGATCATGCCCGCGACCCCGAGCCCGAGCAGGACGCGCGCCGGCGGGACGCCGAAGTAGCGCCGCTCGGAGACGTGCGGCTGAACCGGGGTCGGGCCGTCCTCGGTCGGAGGGACTCTCCTGGACGACGGTGTCCCCGGAGGCGACCGCGGTCCCGCACTCGGGGCAGAACTTGCTCTTCGCGGGCAGCTTCGCGCCGCACGTCTGACAGCTAGCTCGTCTAGCCATTCGCGATCCTCGGGGGAACCTCCCGGTTCCCCCGAACCCCCTCCCCAGGTCCGCTTTCGCGGACAGACGGCTGCGCCGTCGGCTCCAGCGCACGCAACGCCTCGGCGACCCGCAGCCGCAGCGGGCCGATCAGCTCGCGGTAGTCCTCGTCCGAGATCTTGCCCGTGCGGTGGTCGAACTCGAGCTCCTTGAGCGCGCCCAGGGCACGGTCCTTCTCCTCCGCGAGCTCGAGCGCCCGCTTCTCGAGCGCCCCCGGCTCGTCCAGCCGGTCCTCGGCCGGATCCGGCTCGCGCAGGAACGGGAGCGCGACGAACAGCACGCACGCGCATGCGAGCACCGCCCCGAACGCGAGCGCGACCGCCGTCATGCCCGCGCGTAGGCCCGCAGCTCGCGGTAGCGGTCCGCGAGCCGCCGCTGCTCGACGGCGCTCGGCCACAGCGTGACGAGCGAGCCGATCAGGAACACGATGCCGGCGAGCCAGATCAGGTTGACGAGCGGCTTGACGAGGATCTTGAACGCGATCGTCCCGTTCGGGTTGATCTGGTCGGTGATCACGAACAGGTCCTCGCCGGTCAGGTAGTCGGTGCGGATGCCGACTTCGTTGGAGTTTTGATCCTCCGCCGGGTAGTGATTCTTGCCCGACTCGAGCGTGCCGATCCGGTTCCCGTTCTTGCGGACGTCGAGCAGCGCGCGGAACTCGGTGTCGTTCGCGCCCTGCCGCCGCACGAGCTCCTTGTACGTGACGCCGTAGTGGCCGATCGCCATCGTCTGGCCGGGCGAGAGCGTCTGCTCGCGAACCTTGTCGTAGGCGTTCGAGCCGACGACGCCGATCGCGAGCAGCACGATCGCCGCGTGAACGATGTAGCCGCCGTAGCGACGCCGGTTGCGCGCGACGAGCTCCGAGAACGCCGCGAGCCAGGGCCCGCCGGTGAGCGCGTGGCGCGCCCGGGTGCCGCGGACGAACTCGTAGCCGATCGAGCCGAGCACGAACGCCGCGAACGTGTAGGCGAGCAGCCCGATCCAGGACGAGCCCGCGCCGAGGAGCAGCAGGACGATCCCGACGGCGAGCGCGATCCCGGCGGGCCACGCGAAGCTCCGGCCGAGCGAGCGCAGCGAGGCGCGACGCCACGCGACGAGCGGGCCGATCCCCATCAGCAGGAGCAGCGGCAGCCCGAAGATCCGCAGGAAGAAGTTGTAGTACGGCCCGCTGACCGTGATCTGCTCGCCGCGGACGGCCTCGGTCAGGATCGGGAAGATGACGCCCCAGAGGATCGTCAGGCAGAGCGCCACGAGCAGCAGGTTGTTGTAGAGGAACGTCGCCTCGCGCGAGACGAGCGACTCCATCCGCGTCTTCGAGCGCAGGAGCGGCAGGCGGTTGAGGATGAGCGCGAGCGAGCCGATCGCGATCAGGCAGATGAAGCCGAGGAACCACCCTCCGAGCGGGCTCTGCGTGAACGAGTGGATCGAGCTGACGACTCCGGACCGGGTCAGGAAGGTCCCGAAGAGCGCCAGACAGAACGCGAGCGTGACGAGCAGGACGTTCCACACCTTGAGCATGCCCCGCTTCTCCTGGATCATCACCGAGTGCAGGAACGCGGTCGCCGCGAGCCAGGGCATGAGCGCCGCGTTCTCCACCGGATCCCACGCGTAGTAGCCGCCCCAGCCCACCTCGACGTAGGCCCAGTGCGCGCCGAGGAGCTGGCCGATGCCGAGCGCCGTCCACGCGAAGAGCGTCCAGCGCCGTGTGAGCACGATCCAGAGCTCGTCGGCGCGCCGCGAGAGGAGCGCGCCCATCGCGAACGCGAACGGGATCGTCAGCCCGACGTAGCCCAGATACAGACAGGGCGGGTGGATCATCATGTACGGGTTCTGGAGGCTCGGGTTGAGCCCGGCGCCGTCCGTGGGCGCAGCCTGGGTCGCGAACGGGCTCGAGACGGCGACGAGCATGAACGCGAAGAAGCTCGCGACGAGGGCCAGCACCGGGACGACCCAGGCCACGAGGTCGGCTGCGCTTCGCCGGGCGAGCACGACCGCCAGCGTGGACAGGCCCGTGAGGACGAGCAGCCAGAGCAGGAGCGACCCTTCCTGGCCGCCCCAGAAGGCGGAGATCGTGTACGGCGTGGGCAGCCGGCGGCTCGTGTGCTCGGCGACGTACGTGAACGAGAAGTCGTGCCTGAGCAGCGCCGCGAGCAGGACGATCGCCGCGACGACCGTCGAGGCGAAGGCCGCGAAGAGCGCGTTCTGAGCAGATCGCGCGAGCCGCCGCTTCCGCGCCGCGGCCGCATAGCCGCCGGCCGCCAGCGCGTAGAGCGCGAGGCCGAGGCAGAGCACCAGCGCCGCGCGCCCGAGCTCAGGCATTACGTGCTCTTCTTAGTCGTGTACTTCGAGGGGCACTTCGTGCGGAGCGAGTCCCTCTTGGCAACGAAGACGCCGTCGCGCAGCTTGCCTTCGACGCGAACCTCGCGCCCCGGCTTGAACAGGTCCGGCACCGAGCCTGTGTAGACGACCGGCACGCTCGTTGCTCCGGAGACGTCCCGGATCCGGAACCGCAGCCCGTCCGAGTGCGCGTCCCCGGCAGGCGATCCGGTCACCTTGCCGACGAGCGCGACCTCGCCCTTCCGGCCGTGCAGCTGGCTCGGCTGGATCGACGGCGTGCCGCCGGCAACCGACACGTAGAGCAGGAAGATCGCGAGCGCGGCGGCGACCGAAAGCGCGACGACGAGCCGAACCGGGCTACCGGTGCGTGACACGGCAAAGAGTCTAGCCCTGCGCGGTTCCGTTTCCGACCGGGTACAGCTCCGCCAGCACGGCGGCGAGCGACGCATCGGACGCAGCGCTTTCGAGCAGGCAACCGGCGACCGCCTGGCCGACCGCCTCGGCGGTTTCCTCGACCGTCCTCAACTCTCGCGCCGAGAGGGCCCGAAGCCGTCTTCGCGTGCGCGTGACGCGTTCCCGGCTGATCTCCGCAGCATCGGTCCGAAGGGCTTCAACGTTGATCGTCATCGCGCCAGAGCCGCCTTCGGCGGCGGGTGCTCGGATTCGCGTGCCAGCCGCGGCTCGATCTTTCGCCCAGCGAACGTGAAGCCGCAGAACATCAGGGCGATCCCGACCACCTGCCCGAGATAAACGAGCGAGTAGTCACCGGTGCGCGAGAGCCCCGTCGCCAGAGCGACGACGAGCGCGCCCGAGGCAATCCAGACGTTGGCGCTGACGCGACGGCGCCGCGCGATCGAGTACAGCGATCCTCCGATCAGGACTGCGGTCCCCGCCGAGTTGAAGACGACGGCCCACAGGAAGGCATGCCCGACCAGCGCGCTGTTGTCCGGCGGCCTCCCGCTCACCGTCGCTCGCCAGCACGTGCTCGTTGACGGGGGCGAGCCAGACGGAAACGGCCGCCGCGGCGCTGCCGACCGCGAGCGCGCCGACCAAGACGTCTCTGGCCCGCGGGCGAAGCAACAGCCAGGCGGAGCCTGCGCCGAGGTACGCAACGGTGAGCACGCCGCCGGTCATGTAATACGTGCGGAAGAGCGGCGGAGCCCACCCCGCTCGCTGACCGACGGCCTCGCACACGGTCGCGACTGCGAAGAAGGCAAAGCCCGCTGCCCAAAGCGCCTTCTGGCCGGCCGGACGCTGCCAGTACGACCGCGCCAGGAGGAAGACGAACAACAAGGCGACAAGAGCCGCCGCCACGGGGAGAAGCGAGTCCGCGATCTGAGGCACGGTGCCCTTCCCGGACGAGCTGATCGGCGTCACCGGCTCGCCCGGCCGCACCACCGTCAGATAGGCGAAGTCACGGCCTCCGAACATCCCCTGGTGGGTGGCGACGAACATGTAGCGCCCCGGGCGCAAGCGACGGCCCGGTACGAGCTCGAGCTGGCGCCCCGTCCCGGAGCGCACGCGAAGCGGGACCCGCGCGCGCTGGTCGAGGTCGTAGAGGCCGTATGCAGCCGGGTCGTCGACTGCCGCGGCGCGAGCGACGAGCGCACGCACGTCGGCGGCGTGGACGCGAAGCGCATCCCCCGGGTACGGGCTCTGCGGCTCCTGCCACGTGAAGAGCTTGACCGGGCCGCGCCGAGTCGTCAGGAACTGGCCGACGATGTCGGGTGTGAACCTCGTCTGGTACGCGTAGCGGATCGAGCTGCCGCCGACACCGGCCACCGCGGGCACGAAGGGGATGGAGACGAGGAGGAGCGCGATCGTCCCCGCGGCGACGCTGACGCGCGTGCGGTAACCGCTCTTGCGCCGACGCGTGCGCGGCGGCTTCGGAGGGCCGACGAGGAGGAGTCGTCGGCGGCGTTGCGCGCGGTAGAGCAAGACCGTCGAGACGAACGCGGTTGCCGGAATCCACACGAGCTCGACCTTCCAGCCAATCGTGTTCAGCGGCCCCTCCCCGAACGGGGAGAAGGCGAGTGGAATCACGGCCCACGTGACCGCGGGACCAGCCAGCAGCAAGACCGAGGCGGTAAACGAGAAGCCGGCAAAGAGCCAGCCGACGCCGGGGAAGCCGAGTAGCGCCCATCGGCAGCTCGTAGCCGGCGAGCGCTGCTGGGCTGCGTCCCTGCACGCGACGCGGAATCCGTCCCGTGAACACCTCCGGAGCCGAGACGATCGTCTGGGCCCCGGCGCGGCGCTGCCGGGCGGTCATCCGCCAGGCGCTGACTGCGAACGAGCCGAACCCGGCGAGCACGGCAAGTGCCGCCGGAACGAGGAGGAGGGCGGCCCATGGCTCCAGCCGCGCGACGGCGTCGTGGAAGGTTGCACCCCGTGAGACGTCGTGAGCCTCGACAATGGAGGTCTCGATGCCGACCCCGTAGTACGTCGCGACGCCGATGCCGATGCCGAGCAAGGCGGCGCGCTCGGCCCAGACGACCGGCGCGCCCCCGAGCTGCGCCAGCAGCACGAGCGTGAGGCCGATCAGCATCGCGAGCAAGCCGCCGAGCATGTTCAGCTGCGCGTGGAGGTTGACGATTACCGAGCCCGCATCTCCGCCGCGGTCGAGCAGGTCGTGCACGGCCGGGAACGCCTGGATCGGCCCCTGGAGCGTCCCGACGGCGAGGGCCGCGCAGCCCGCGAGGACGAAGCCCCGGCCGGGGCTCGTGCACTTCGATAAGCCCTCGCGACCAGACCCAGCAAGAGCCAGAAGCCCGCCAGCATGGCGATCCCAGCGCCCATGAGCAGGAACGGATGGATCGCCGTCGCCTCCTCCGCCTGCTCGGGAGAGAGGCCGCGGTGGACGACGAGGGCCCCCTCGTGGAAGCCCAGGTACATCGCCGATCCATAGAAGGCGAGCGAGCCGACGAGGAGGGCGTAGAAGCAGGCGTCGGCCGCCCGCCGCGACGGCGCTCTCCCGCCGAGAAGCGGAGCGAAGTAGAACAGGCTCCCCGCCACGAGCATCGTGAGCCCGGTAACGAGATTGATGTGCGCGTGCGCTATCGGGTCGATCCACTCGCCCGCGTGGCCGGCCCGGTAGAGCCAGTCCGCGTTCGCAGGCTGAACCTGGATCACGCCCTGCACGGTCCCGACGGTGAGGCCGGCGGCGCCGGTCGCCAGGAACTTCCACAGGTGTCCGTCCGGCTTCGGTACGTGGACGAGCCGCCCCTGGAAGATCGTGAAGAAGACCGTCACCGCGAAGCACCAGTAGCCGAGCCCCATCACCCCTGCCCCCATTCCGACCGGGGCGCGGTACCAGTTGCCCATGCTCGCCTTCGCCGCCTCGTAGTCCCAGCCGTCGCTGACCCGAAGTCCGATTGCGATGCCGTTGGCGACGAACGCCGCGTAGAAGACGGTCAGGCCGCCGGCGGTGAACCAGAAGGCGCCCTGAGCGAGCCCCTCGCTCGCGAGCGGCCGCCCGACGATCCGCGGCAGCACGTACCAGCAGAGCCCGGTCGCGATCAGCGTCCCGCCTCCGACGATCATCAGATGCGTGTTCGACAGGTCGCGCACGAGGTGCCCCGCGTAGCCGGCGCCCGCGAGCCACTCGGCCGCCCAGGGGAGGTTCTTCGCGACCATGTGCAGGCTGCCGAGCACGAGGAAGGCGCCGCCGGCCACGAAGTACTTTGCGAGCTTTCGGTCGTGCCGGCCGAGCTCTTCGGGGCTATACGGCTCGGTCCGGATCGGTGGCGCCCGCCCGGGGACGAGCCCGCAGACGGCCGCGACGACGATCGCGAGGAATGCCGCATAGCTGAGGAACTGCAGCGACGAGAGGTGTTTGACGTACACCTTGAGGCCTTAGCGCAGGCCGGGCTCGATGAAGAAGACCGTCAGCGTCCAGGCGAGGTAGACGACGACCATGATCGCGAGGATGACCCACGCCCGGTTGACGGCGGCCCGTGAGTGCCGCACGTCCTCGCCGACGTCGCGATAACCGATCAGCGGTCTTGCCGAACGCCTCGGGCGCGCCATCAGAAGACCTTCTCCATCACGAGGCTGCGCTCGGCGGCCAAGCCGCCGAAGTCGGCCAGCAGTCGCTCGAGCGTGTACCCGCGCTCGAGGAACGCCTCGAGCTGCGTCGGCGTGTCCCACGTCGTGTAGCAGTGGAGAAGCACATCGCCCCCGTCCTGGCTCGAACGAAGACGTCGAACCGCTGGCAGCCCGGGTACTCCTGGACGTGGGCTTTCAGGGACTGCAACGAGGCGTAGAGATCCTCCCAGTGGCTCGCCGGCACGAGCGACCTCCGTGGCCGAGGAGTACGAGACGAAGGGCAGGACTGCGGACATCAGAACTTCTGCCCCCAGACCAGGTGGCCCGACGATGATCGCGATCGCGAAGCCCGTCAGGACCACGGTGAGCAGCACGAAGAAGCGTGTCGCCGGGCCTGCGAGCTCGGTCGTGTATCCGCCGAAGCTGTCGACCGGATAGATGAGGCGGCGTGTCGTCCGGTACTGCCAGACCCACCAGACGACCACGATGATCAGAACGATCATGAAGCCCCACAGCCACGCGAGCGAGAACCAGTCGACGTGTCCACGTGACCACGCGGCCGTCCGTCTCGTGATGCGCCTGGAGATACTGCGTAGTACTGCTGCGCCTTCTGCGGGCGAGTCGCCGGTCGGCATCGCCCATCGGTCCACTCCTCCTCGTCGAGCGCCCAGTCGGGCGTGTAGTAGTCCTCCTCCTCGCACTAGAGCGGGATCGAGGCATGGCTGTCGAGGTCGTGGAACGCACCCGCCTTCCAGGCCGCGATGAACGCGACGAGCGCGAGCCCGGCGAAGATGAAGAACGTATCCATCATCCAGTCGGCCATCACCCAGCGCGACTGGTCGGTCTCCGGCTGGTCGTGGGCGAAGCGCCACGGCCGGGCATCGCGAGCGCGACCACGATCAGGACAACGAGGCAGCCGCGAGCCGCCTCCTCATTGCTGCCCCGGCACGGTCGGTGGGATTGCCTTCTGCGACTCGGACGGGAGCTTGTCGTCCCGCTCGCGCGCATCGGCCCAGGCTCGGTTCAGCAGGTCGTCGTAGATCGTCTTGATCCCGGCCGCAGCGTCACGCAGCGAGAGTCGCGTCTTGCCGTCGTTGACGAGGAAGCTGTCGCCCGGCGCGAGGCCCGGGAAGATCCGCATCGCCTCCTGGATGTACGGATCCGCGAACTCCGCTTTCGTGAACGAGACGTTGTTCTCGAGCTTCTGCGTGCTCTTCACCCAGGCGAGCAGCTCCTTGGACGGCTGCCAGTTGATGTAGTCCGACGGCTCCGGGACGTCGTTCTTGTCCAGCGTGTCGTTCGGGATCGTCTTCAGGAAGAGGACGACGCGCCAGATGTCGTCGACGCTCAGGCGGTCGCCGAAGTTCTCCATCGCCGTGCCGGGCCAGCCGCGCAGGATGCGGTAATAGAAGTCGCCTGGGCCGGTGTCGCCGCCGCAGCAGGCGTCGTCCTTGTCGGTGAAGTCGGCCGGGGTCGGCGACAGGAAGCGCGCGCCCGGGCCCCTTGCCGTCGCCGTCGACGCCGTGGCAGCCGACGCAGCGGTCGCAGGAAGACCTCCTTGCCGCGCAACAGGTTCTGCTCCGTCACCGGCAGCGGGTTGCCCGAGAGCCAGTAGCCGCGGTCGATCTGCGAGAGGTTCGGCGCCTCCTCGAGCTGGCCCTTCGGCGGGTTGAGGAATCTTGTCGTTCCCTTCGAGGACGGGCTTGTGCGCGCCCTGGAAGCCGCGTGTACGGCGGCGGGAAGCCCTGGTTCACGAGCACGATGTGCTTCGCGTAGAACTGTCCCGCATAGCGCAGCAGCCCCGACTTGCCACTCCGCGTCTCGACGTAGGTAACGAGCTGCTCGACCTGCGTGTCGGAGAAGAGCGACTTCATCGACGGCATCAGCGAAAGCGGGTCGATGAAGCGCGGGTCGTAGAAGTGAGCGCGCTGCCAGTCGTCCGGGTGCCAGCCCGACTCCTGGGAGAGGTCGGGCCCGGTGCGCTCGGTCCCGAGCAGGTTCGGGCGTCTGGTCGCTGCCGAAGAAGTCGCCGGGCTGGGACACCTTCGGGTAGAGGAAGTAGAGGCGCGTAGCGGACGTCCTGCGGGCCGCGAGTACCCCGAGTGGCAGACGTAGCAGCCGTTCGAGGCGAAGAGGTTGCGGCCCTTGACGGCCTCCTTCGAGAGCGGCGTCCAGTCGTCCGACGGCCGGCGGGTCGAACGTGTGGATCGGCAGCCAGACGACGACGAAGACGACGGCGAAGAATGCGATCAGCCCGCCGACGCCGGCGATGAGCGGCGTGATCAGCATCCGCTCCGGGGGGTGACGCGCCCAGCCGCGAGGAACGCGGGCGGTCGTCCCGCTGCTCGCCTCGTCCTCGTCATCCGCCCACCGGCGGCGCGACCGCCTCGGCGACCCGCAACGTCTCGCGGCGCCGCCGCTCCGCCGTGTCGGTGAACATCGTCAGGCCGATGTTCACCATCTGGACGATCCCCGAGACGACGATCATCGCCCCGAAGATCCCGCGCGCGATGTAGTAGGCGTGCAGCTGCGGCAGGACGTTCACCTCAGGGATCCCCTGCGCCCAGCTGAAGCCCTGCTGGAAGCCGGCGAGGGTCAGCACGCTGAAGAAGCCGGTGAAGCCGACGGTGACGAGCCAGTACTGCCACTCCGTGAGGCTGCGGCTCAAAGCGGGCGCTGGTAGACCTGGGCGACCATGTAGTCGATCACGCCCATGCCGAGGATCGTGAAGGCGCCGAGCAGCGCCAGGTGCGCGTGCGCGACGACGAAGTTCGTGAAGTGCGTCAGCCTGTTGAACGGCTGCAGCGCCTCGAACGCGCCCTGGATGTTGACGAGGAAGTAGAAGAAGAAGGCCGTCATCGTGAAGCGCAGGGGTAAGTTCGTGAAGAACTTGTCCCAGTTGCCCTTCATCGTTCCGAGGATGTTGATCGTGAACGCGAAGACCGGGACGAGCAGCATCCACGAGGAGACCTCGGCGATCGTCTTCAACCAGGCCGGCGTCGGCGACTGCAGGATGTGGTGATCCCCGACGCCCGTGTAGAAGAACGCCATCCCCCAGAAGCTGATCAGTGAGAGCGTGTAGCTGTAGAGCGGCGTGTTCGTGACGCGCGGGACGATGTAGTAGGTCAGCGCGAGCAGCATCGGCGTCAGCCAGAGCCCGAACAGGTTGTGCGCGTACCACCAGTTGAGGATCGCGTCCGAGAGGCTGTTGGTGAGAGCGCCAGAGGGAGCGCCCCAGATCTTCCCGGATCCCAGATCACGTTTCCGATCGCGTAGTCGACGGCAAGCCAGATCGGGCTGGCGATGAAGAACCAGACGGAGACGTAGATGGGCCTGATCGTCCGGATCTGGACCGTCGCCAGGATGTTGACGATGTTCGCGCACCAGATGACGAGCAGGAGGATGTCGAGGGGCCAGATGAACTCGCCGTACTCGCGCCCCTGGCTGTGCCCCGTGAGCAGGCCGATTACCCCGAGCGCGAACATGACGTTCCAGGCCCAGGCGCACCAGACTCCGAGGCGCTCGCTCCACATGCCGCGAGTGCCGACGAGGCGCGGCAGCATGTAGAAGAGCGCGCCGAAGTACATCATCGTCAACCACGCGAGGATCACCCCGTTCACGTGCGAGGGACGGACGCGGCTGAACGAGAGCCACGAGATGCCGCCGAAGGCCTCCGGGGTCACGAACTCCGTCGCGAGCACAAGGCCGAAGAGGTCGACGACGGTCAGCCAGATGATCGCCGACAGGAACCAGTGTCTCGCCGCTTGATCGGGGAAGGGCGAGAGCCGTGCTGCCCGCTCCGTCAGCGGGGCGTGTGTCTCCTCCGGCGTCACATCCGTGCGCTCGGCCATCGCGGCCGACCGTATGCACTCCGGAAATGCCTGTCTCGTGAAATGACGAAGTTGTCATTTCCTCGTCATTTGCAGGTCATCCCCGTTAGGGTCGCACTGGCGAGACATGCAGATCCTGGTCATCGAGGACGAGCCCCGAATCCTCGCGTTCCTCGCTCGCGGCCTGGAGGCGGAGGGTTTCTGCGTGGACGCGGCCCGAAATGGGCCTGCAGGGCTGAAGCGTGCGCTCACGTGCCCGTACGACGCGGTGATCCTCGACCTGCTTCTGCCCGGGCTCGACGGGCTCTCGGTCCTGCGTGAGCTTCACGAGCGCCGACCCGAGCTCCCCGTGGTCATCGTGTCGGCGCGCTCAGACCTGCCGACGAAGCTGCGCGGCTTTGGTCTCGGCGCCAGCGACTATCTCGCGAAGCCGTTCGCGCTCGACGAGCTGATCGCGCGACTTCGCGTCCAGCTCCGCGCGCACGCGGTCAGGCACGACGACAACCTCCTTCACGCCGGCACACTCACTCTCGACCTTGCCCGGCGCCAGGCGCGGATCGGCGAGCTAGTCGCCGACCTCTCGGACCGCGAGTTCCGCGTGCTGCACCACCTCGTCGAGCACGCAGGAACGATCGTCAGCCGTGAGCGCCTCCTCGCGGAGGTGTGGGGCTACCACTTCGATCCCGGCTCGAACGTCGTCGAGGTCTGCGTTCGCCGCCTGCGCAAGAAGCTCGGCGAGGAGGCGCCGATCGAGACTGTCCGCCATGCGGGCTACCGGCTCAGCGCTGCGTGATCGGATGCGCGGGCAGAGTCCGCACGTCGTCATGACGGCGGCGCCCAATCGGCGCCTCAGCAGGCTCGAGGTCGCCTGGGGAGCGTTCGCACTCGCGAACCTCGCCGCGATGGCGCTGTGGCCGAGCTGGGAGACGATTCCGTTCCACTTCATCTGGGTCAGCCTGACGCTGCTCTACGGCTTCCGGATCTGGGGGCTTCAGGTGACGGGCCTCGTCCTCGCCGTGGTCGCCGCTTCGACGGGGTTCCTCATCCTGAACGACGCGTTCGGCGGCGACCAGCTGTGGGGTGAGCTCTTCGAGGTGCCACTCATGTCGGCGATGTTCCTGGCCATGGTCTGGCATGCCCGCCGGCGTCAGGACGCCCTCGCAAAGGTCGAGCGTCAGGCCAGGGAGCGCGCGGAACTGCTCGAGCGCCAGGAGCAGTTCCTCCACGATGTCTCCCACGAGCTGCGGACGCCGGTGACGATCGCGCGCGGCCATCTCGAGGTGCTGCGGCAGAACGGGCACGGTCCGATCCACGAGGTCGACGTGGCGCTCGACGAGCTCGGTCGAATCGAGCGGATCCTCCAGCAGTTGTTGCTGCTCGCCAAGACCGACCACCCTGACTTCGTCGTGTTCTCCGAGGTCGATCCCGAAGTGTTCCTCGAAGACGTGCTCATGCGCTGGTCCGAGGTCGCTCCACGCGCGTGGCGACTCGGCCCGGTGCCCGCAGGCTCGTTACACGCCGACCCCGAGGCGTTGCGAATCGCACTCGACGCCCTGCTCGAGAACGCCGTCCATTACACCGAGGGCTCGGACTCGATCGAGCTCCGCGCTCGCGCCAACGGCTCCAGGCTCGTGATCGAAGTCGAGGACGAGGGTTGCGGCGTCGATGGAGACGCGCTCGGACATATCTTCGACCGCTTCGCGCGAGCTGATCCGGCCCGCTCCCGGACTCACGGTGGGGTTGGGCTCGGCCTCGCGATCGTCGACGCGATCGCCAAGGCGCACGGCGGAAGCTGCGCCGTGCGATCGGCGAAGACGGGGTCGATCTTCTCTCTCAAGCTGCCGGGCTTCGCGGCGGCGCCGAAGCCGATCCAAGCGACGCCGATCTAGCCGATGCGTCAGGCGGGCGTCTGCTGGCGCCGACCGGGGATCCGGTAGCCGTGGTCCTCGCACAGGCTGCCGGGTGCCTCCTCGGTCAAGGCGTCGCAGTACCCCTTGCCGTACGCAGCGCGCATGAACGCGGCCACGACGTCGAGATTCCAGTCCTCGACGTCGGCGGCCTCGCGCCAGAGGTCGGCGAGGCGGAGATCGATGTCGAGCTCCAGGAGGTCGATTCGAGTTGGGCTCTTGGCCATGCGAAAAGCGTAGGACCCGGGTCGGACGGCAAGGCTGAGTTACGTTGCAGCCCGTGGGAACGCTCCGCTACGGGCCTGCGCGCGTGTTGTCCCGAGAATCGCCGGAGGAGGCGATCGAGCTGCTGCGCGAGCGCGGGTACACGGCGAACGAGATCGACTTCGAGTCCGGCTTCTGGATGGACTACCCGTGGGCCGAGGAGTTCGGGAAGCTCGCCCGCAAGCGGCGGATCGCGCTGTCGGTGCACGCGCCGATCGCCGGCTTCATGGGCCACGTCGAGCGCGACCGCAAGCACGGGATGGCGACCGGGATGCTCGACCACTCGGCGGGGATCGCAAAGGTCGCCGGAGCCGAGCCGGTCGTCTTCCATCCGGGCTTCCTGCTCGGCCGGACGCGCAAGCAGACGGTCGGCTCGGTCGTCTCGCAGCTCGGTGACTTCCGCAAGCGGATCGAGGCGCAAGGACCGGGGGGTCGCGTTCGGCGTCGAGATCATGGGCCGGGTCAACGACTTCGGCAGCCTCGACGACATCCTCGGGATCTCGTCGCGGCTCGGGTGGGTGCGGCCGGTGATCGACTTCGCGCACCTGCACGCGACCAGCGACGGCGCGTTCACGACGGTGAAGGCGTTCCACGACGTGCTCGCCGCCGTGAACCGCATCCTCCCGCGCGGCGCGCCGTTCCACATCCACTTCTCGGACATCGCGTACGCGAACCGGAACGAGACGAAGCACCTCCCCTACGGCGACGGCACGCTGCGTGCCGCGCCGCTCGGCAAGGCGCTGGCCCGCTTCCCGCGCCCCGCGACCGTGATCAGCGAGGCGCCGGGCGAGGAGTCACATCAGGCGATTCGCGCCGAGCTCTTCTCGGCCGCGGGCAAGAGCTCGGCGAGGCGCTCCTCGAGCCGCTCCGCGTCGTCGTCGCGCCCTCGATCGCGCAGGAACTGAACGTACGGGCCGAGCACCTCGTGCTCGATGTTTCGGAAGTCCGTGTCGGCGACGGTGGCCAGCGCCTCCTCAAAGAGCGCGTCGGCCTCTTCGTCGCGTCCCTGGGCGGCACGAACCTGAGCAAGCGACGCCGCCGTCGTCGCGAGTGACGTGACGTCGAGCGGGCCGACCGTCTCGCGCGCGTCGATCGCGTACCGCTCGGCCTCCTCGATCCGCCCGCGAACGATCAGGAGCTCGGCGAGCCTGCGCTGGCTCTCGCAGAGCGTCGCCCGGTCGCCGATCGGCTTCAAGAGCCGGATCGACTCCCGGAAGCGCTTCTCGGCCTTCGCGAGATCGCCGCTCTCCCACGCGACCCAGGCGCCGATGTTCAGCGAGCGGCCGACGGCCCAGACGGCGCCGGCCTCCGAGAAGAGCCGCTCCGCCTCGGCAAACGACTTCCTCGGCCTGCTCGAGCTCGCCCTGGAGGAGGTAGATCTTCGTCCAGCGAGGTAGACGCGGCCGCGCGCGTTGATCGCGCCGCTCTCCTCGGCGAGGTCACGCGCTTGCGCCAGCTTGGCGCGAGCCGTCTCCATGTCGAGCCGAGCGGAATAGGTGTCCGCCCACGTGAGGATGGCGACGCTCTCGAGATCCTTGCGGCCGGCGGCGCGCGCCAGCTCGAGCTGCTCGACGACGTAATGCTCGGAGTCGGCGACGTGTCCGACCCAGTACGCGGCGTCCAGGCGACCCGCAGCGCGTCGAAGCGCGCCGGCGGGTCGTCTTCGATGAGCGCCAGCGCCTGCTCCGCCAGCTCGCGGGCGCGCACGGGATCCGCCTCGCGCATCAGCACCATGTCGGCGAGAGCGGTCAGCGCCTTGCCTTCGAGATTCTTGTCGCCGATGCGGACCGACTCCTCTCGAACGGCCTCCATCTCACGGGCGACGGCAGGCAGGTCGTCGAGCCGCCACGCGGCCTTCGCGGCCATGTACCGCCGGTGCAGCGACGGCTCGAGCTCGACCGCCCGCAGGAACAGGTGGCGCGCTGCCTGGTTCGCCTCTCTGGCGAGGGCGCGGCGCCCGGCTTCCTCGAGCGTCACGGCCGCCTCGCGCGCCAGATCGGCGGGCGGAGCGCCGTCGAGCTCGGCCAGGAGCGACGCGGCGTGGTCGAGGTGGTGCGCCCGGATCTCGAGCAGCTCGTCGCCGGCCCGTTCGCGCAGCCACTCGGCGAACGCGGCATGGTGCTTCGCGCGCGCCGACTTCGTGAGGCTCGCGTAGGCGACGTCGCGGATCAGCACGTGCTTGAAGCGGTAGGCGGTCTCGTTCTTGAGCGTCGAGCGCGATTCCCCGACGACGAGGTCGCGGAGCAGCAGATCGTCGATCGCCTCGTCGATGCCCTCGCCTCCCGACAGGCGCTCGATCGCGGCGCCCCAGAACGTCCGGCCGATGACGGACGCCCGCTGGAGCACGGCCTTCGAGTCACCGTCGAGCCGGTCGATGCGCGAGGCGATCAGCGCCTGCACCGTGTCCGGGATCTCCTTCGCCGCCCGCTCCTCTCCGCACTCGGCGACGTTGAGCATGACCTCCTCGAGGAACAGCGGGTTGCCGCCCGTCTTGTCGAGCAGCGCGCGCTTCGTGGTGCTCGAAATCGCACCGTCCTCGGCGAGCGCCTCGATCAGAATCTCGCTGTCGGCGGCGCCGAGCGGCTCGAGCTCGACCGCCGTCGCGCGAACGCGGCCGCCGCCCCAGTCGGAGCGGATGTCGAGCAGCTCGGGGCGGGCGAGGCACATGATCATCAGCGAGCCGTCGCGCACCCAGGACGTCATGTGCTCGATCAGCTCGAGCAGCGGCTCCTCGGCCCAGTGGATGTCCTCGAAGACGAGGATCAGCGGCTGCGTCTGCGCCATCACCTGCGCCCACTCGCGCGCCGCCCAGGAGATCTCCTGCTGGCTGCGCTCGCCGTGGACGGCCTCGAGCACGCCGGTCGCGAGGCCGAGCAGGTCGGCGACCGCCTCTGCCGGGCAGCACTCGCGCAGCTTCTCGATCGCGACGTCGAGCGGATCGTCGTCGGCGATGTCGGCTGCTCCTTTGACCATCTCGGCGAGCGGCCAGTACGTGATGCTCTCGCCGTACGGGAGACAGCGCCCGTGGAGCACGGTCGTCCCCTCGAGCGAGGCGAGGAACTCGTTGGCGAGGCGGCTCTTCCCGACGCCCGGCTCGCCGTAGATCGTGACGAGATGCGCCCGGCGGTCGCGCGTCGCTCGGGCGAACGTGTTCTCGAGCAGGTCGAGCTCGTGATCGCGGCCGACGAGCGGCGTGACGGCGACCCGCGCCGGAGCGCGGCCGGCGGCGGCCGTCGCGGCCCACGCCCAGACCGGCTCGTCGCGCCCACGCACCTCGACCGGGCCGACATCGTCGACCTCGATCCGGCCCAGGGTGAGCCGGTGCGCCGCGGGGCCGAGCAGGATCTGGCCCGGTTCGGCGAGCTGCTGGAGGCGGGCGGCGATGTTGAGCGCCTCGCCGGTCGCGAACGTGGAGTCGCCGGCGCCGGTGACCACCTCGCCGGCCTCGACGCCGATCCGCGCCCGGAGCTCGAGCTCGTCGACGCCGTCGAGGATCTCGAGCGCAGCGCGGACGGCGCGCTCCGAGTCGTCCTCGTGTGCCTGCGGAATGCCGAAGGCGGCCATCACGGCGTCGCCGGCGAACTTCTCCACGGTTCCGCCGTAGCGCTCGATGCTGCTCGAGACGCGGTCGAAGAACTGCGTCACGCGCCGGCGCACGATCTCGGGGTCGCTCGCAGACACGAACGACGTCGAGTCGACGAGGTCGACGAACAGGACCGTGGCGAGTTTTCGTTCCATCCGAGGTCTAAGTGTAAGAACGATCCAGACCGCGTTTACCATCCCTGCGGTGCTCGATCCAAAAGTCTTCAAGGCGTACGACGTGCGCGGGATCTACCGCGTCGACCTCGACGAGGAGGGAGCGCGCGCGGTCGGGCGCGGCTACGTCGAGCAGTTCGAGCCGGAGCGGATTGCCGTCGGACGGGACATGCGCGTCTCGTCGCCCTCGATGGCGCAGGCGGCGATCGAGGGCGCTGCGGCGCGCAGGGGCCGACGTGGTCGACATCGGGCTCGTCGGCACCGAGATGCTGTACTTCGCCGTCGGTCACCTCGGTCTCGACGGCGGCATCCAGGTGACCGCCTCGCACAATCCGAAGGAGTACACCGGGATGAAGATCGTGCGCCGAGGCGCGCTGCCCGTCGGCGGCGACTCGGGCCTTTTGGACATCCGCGAAAAGGCCATGTCCGGTGCCAGGCACCGGACAGGTCCCGAGGGGGCCGTTCGATCCGACGACGTCTTTCCGGCCTTCGTGGACAAGGTGCTGTCCTTCGTCGACCTCGATGCGATCCAGGAGCGGCGAGTGGTGATCGACGCGGCGAACGGGATGGCCGGCGTGATGCTGCCGCCCGTCCTCGAACGGATCCCGATCGACGCCGTCCCGTACTACTTCGAGCCGGACGGCACGTTCCCGAACCACGAGCCGAACCCGCTCCTCCCCGAGAACCGCGAGTTCGTGATCGGCAAGGTGCGCGAGGACGGCGCCGACCTCGGCGCGGCCTTCGACGGCGACGCCGACCGGTGCTTCTTCATCGACGACACCGGCGAGTTCGTCCCGGGCGACTTCGTGACCGCGCTCCTCGCCGAGTCGATGCTGGAGAAGAACCCGGGCGCGAAGATCATCTACGACGTGCGCGCCAGCTGGGCCGTGCCGGAGACGATCGAGCGCGCCGGCGGGATCCCGCTCGTCAACCGTGTCGGCCACGCGTTCATCAAGCAGCGCATCCGCGAAGAGGACGCCGCCTTCGCGGGCGAGGTCTCGGGCCACTACTACTTCCGGGACTTCTTCCAGGCCGACTCGGGCGTGATTCCGTTCCTGCTCGTGCTCGAGCTCGTCTCGAAGCGCGGGAAGCCGCTGTCCGAGCTCCTGCGCCCGTACCGCGAGCGCTACTTCCTGACCGGGGAGATCAACGTCCCCGTCCCGGACGTGGCCGTCAAGCTCCAGGAGATCAAGGAGCAGTTCGGCTCCGAGGGCAAGGTTTCGCACCTGGACGGGATCTCGATCGAGGCCGAGGACTGGCACCTGAACGTGCGGCCGTCGAACACCGAGCCGCTGCTCCGGCTCAACCTCGAGGCGCTCTCGGAGGAGCTCATGGAACGCAAGCGCGACGAGGTGCTCGAGCTCATCAGCTGACCGGGCGCCGTAGCTACTCTTTGAGCCATGAGGGGACGGGCGATTCTGGTTGCCTGCACGGCTGCGCTCGCGTTCGCCGCCCCTGCGACGGCTGCGCCTCCGCACCTCGCGCCCTCAGACCGCGCGGCGGTCAACAGGACGCTCGACATCTTCGTCAACCATGCGGTCAAGCGCCACGATCCCGCCGGGGCCTACGACGTCCTCACGCCGACGATGAAAGCGGGCCTGACGCGGCAGCAGTGGAGCAGCGGCGAGATCCCTGTCTATCCCTACCCGGCCGCCGGACGGCGCTTCCACGGGTGGACGATCCAGTACCGGACGAGGGACGAGCTGGCGCTCGAGCTCATCCTCTCGCCGACCGCCAAGTATCAGGGGAAGCTCGGGCAGATCCTGTTCCACGTGTACCTGCACCCGGCGAAGGGCCGCTGGCTCGTCGACTCGTTCATGCCCGGAGCGACGTTCGCGCCGATCGGCAAGCCGGGCGTCGTCCAGGCGGCGCGCGACTTCCAGGCGAACCCGAGCGCCAACACGTACAACCGCGCCAACAAGGTCAAGCCGACGAACCCGATCCGCATCAGCGCCAAGTACGCGGTCATTCCGTTCGCGGTCGTCCTCCTCGCCCTGCTGGGGCTCGCCGCACGGGGCATCACCGAGAACATCCGCTTCCGCCGCCTCGCCGCCGAGCACGCGCGGTCCGCAAACCGCCCGCCGCTTAGCATGCCGCGTAATGGATCTGGAGCTCGGCCGGGTAACCGATCGTAAGCCGCCGTTCAAGTTCTCGTCGCTGACCCGGGTCGGGTTCTCCGACACGGATGCGCAAGGCATCGTCTACTACGGCCGGTACCTGCCGTACTTCGACGCGGCTCGGGTCGAGTACCACCGGCATCTCGAGATGCGGTACACGGATTTCGAGGGCGACCTCGTGATGCGCGCGACGACCATCGAGTACCACGCGCCCGCGCGGTTCGACGACCTCGTCGAGGTGTTCGTCCGCGTGCAGCGCATCGGGCGGACGAGCGTGACCTACGAGCTGGCGGCATACCTGGTCGACGACGACGTCTTGAACGTGACGGCGCACCAGACGCTCGTCCTGGTCGACCTCGAGGAGCGCAAGGCCTGCCCGGTTCCGGACGGGATCCGGGCGCGTATCCGCGCGTTCGAAGGCGACGACGTCGAGCTCTGACGGATCCGTGGCCGGGGGAGGGGATCGCCGCAGGGAAGCTACGAGAGCTGCGGCGGCCCGGTAACCCGTCCTCTGAGGTGACCGGGCGCCGCAGACGAGCCCTCTCCCCCGTCCTCTCGTTGTAGGACGCGGTTCCCGAACCGTCTATCCCTCGATCGAGGTACCCCGCACGTTCGAGGGACGATCCCTCGATCGAGGGATCTTTCGGACATGTCCGGTGCCAGGCACCGGACGTGGCCGTTCCGGATAGGTTCCGCGCGTGCGCGTTCACGTGATCAGCGACATGGAGGGCGTCGGCGGGATCGTCAAGAGCGACCAGACGAACGCGGGACGTCCCATGTTCGAGGAGGGGCGCAAGCTCTACACCGAGGAGATCAACGCGGCCGTGCGCGGCGCCAAGGCGGCCGGCGCGACGGAGATCGTCGTCATGGACTGCCACGGCGCCGGCGACGGCTACACGTTCAACTCGCTGATCCCCGAGGACCTCGACCCCGCCTGCGAGTACGTCGTCCAGGAGGAGTGGACCGAGTACACCGGCTTCCTCGAGGAGGGCTGCGACGCGGCGCTCTTCGTCGGCATGCACGCGATGGCCGGCACCGCCGACGGCGTGCTCAACCACACGGTGTCGGGCCAGGCGTGGCAGAACCTCTGGTTCAACGGCACACCGGTCGGCGAGACGGGCATCAACGCGGCGCTCTGCGGGACGTGGGGCTGCCCGGTCCTGCTCGTCACCGGCGACGAGGCGTCCTGCCGCGAGGGCAAGGAGCTGCTCGGCGACGGCCTGACCACGGTCGCCGTCAAGAAGGGCATCGGCCAGACGAGCGCGCGGATGATCGTGCCGGCCCGCGCGCGCGAGCTGATCGAGGACGGCGCGAAGCAGGCGCTGGCCGACCTGAAGGCCGTCGCACCGTACGACCCCGGCAAGCCGTGCGAGGTCAAGGTCGAGTACAAGAACACGACCGCCGCGAGGCAGATGCGCTTCCAGCACGGCGTCGAGTTCCTCGACGACCGCACGATCGTGTCCCGGGCCGACGACTGGTGGACGGCCTGGAAGCAGTTCTTCTTCGTCGACAGCTAGCGCTTCACGGCCACGATCGCCGAGCTGTCGGGCGTGGTCAGCACTTCGGTCGCCACGAGCGCGTCATTGCCCAGCCAGAACTCGCGGAGCGCGTCGGGCCACCTCGGCCCATCCGTCGGCCAGAGATGCTCAGGCGTGAGGTTGTCCATCGCGACGACGCCTCCAGGCGCCACGAGCTCGAGCGCTCGTTCGCTCTCGGCGCGCATCTGGGCGGGAGGGCTTCGCTTCCAGCCGCCGCCGTCGAAGAACAGGAGGTCGAACGGTGCCTCCGGAGGCAGCACCTCGTGCCAGTCGCCGTGGAGCACGCGCACGTTCGGACAGCCGGCGAGCAGAAGCGCACAGGCGGCCGCGCGCTCGTCGTCGACCTCGACGGTCACGAACGACGCCTGCGAGCCCATCGAGCATGCGATCCACGAGGCGCCGACACCGGTTCCGGTCCCGATCTCCGCGAGCCGTCCGCTCGGGCGAGACGCCGCAAGAGCGCCGAGCAGACGCCCGACCTCGCGAATCGAGGAGCGTTCGAACTTCATCGACTCCGCGAGCGCTTCCGCACGGAGAACGAGGTCCGGGACGTGACCTACGACGGCGTGACCCGGTACGCGTCGAAGACGGCTTCGACGTTGCGCAGTGCCGTCAGCAGCGTGCGCAGCGACTTCACGTCGCCGAGCTCGGCCGTGTACCAGTTCTTCGCGAGCTGATCTTCGACCGTGCCGCCGTACGAGACGATGTTCGCCCCGTGCTCCGCGAACGTCCGGGCCACGTCCTCCAGCAGCCGTGGCCGGTCCCACGCGTCGACGGCGATCTGGACGTAGAAGCTCTTCGTCGTCGCGCCGTCCCAGTCGACGTCCGTGAAGCGCTCCGGGTTGCGCATCAGCGCCTTCACGTTCGGACAGTCCCTGCGGTGGATCGTGACCCCCTTGCCGAGCGAGATGTAGCCGACGATCTCGTCGCTCGGGACCGGCGTGCAGCACTTGGCCAGCCGCACGAGGACGCCCTCGGCGCCCTGGACGGTGATCCCGAGGTCGGTGCTCGCGGTCGTCTGCGGCTTCGGCTTGAGCGGGACGATCTCTTCCTCGGCCACCTCCGAGGTCTTCAGCCGAGCTAGCACCTTCTTGACGATCTGGCTGACCGGGAGCTTGCCCGAGCCGAGCGCGATGTAGAAGTCCTCGGCCTTCTTGAAGCCCGTCTCGCGGATCACCTGCGCGAGCACAGCCGAGCCCGCGAGCTTGCGGTACGGCAGCTTCTGCGCCTTCAGCGCCTGCTCGAGCGCCTCGCGCCCCTTGTGCTCCGTGTCCTCACGCGTCTCGCGCGAGAACCACTGGCGGATCTTGTTCCGTGCGCGCGTCGAGCGGGCGAGCGTCATCCAGTCGCGCGACGGGCCGCGGCCGCCCTTCGACGTCAGGATCTCGACGAAGTCGCCGCTGTGCAGCGTGTAGTGGAGCGGGACGATCCGCCCGTTGACCTTCGCGCCGACGGTGCGGTGCCCGACGTCCGTGTGCACCGAGTACGCGAAGTCGATCGGCGTCGACCCCGCGGGCAGCGTCTTGACCTCGCCCTTCGGCGTGAACACGTACACCTCGTCGTCGAAGAGGTCGGTGCGGAAGCCCTTGATGAACTCGCGCGGGTCGGCTTCCTCGTCCCCCCACTCCATCAGCTGCTTCACCCACTGGAGCCACTCCTCGTCGGGCGGCTTGCGGCTGCCGGGCTTGTACGAATACCAGTGGGCCGCGATCCCGAACTCGGCCCCGTCGTGCATCTCGCGCGTCCGGATCTGGATCTCGAGCGGGCTCCCGGCCGGGCCGACCACGGTCGTGTGCAGCGCGCGGTAGCCGTTGAACTTCGGCATCGCGATGTAGTCCTTGAACCGCCCGGGCATCGGCTTCCAGAGCGAGTGGATGAGGCCGAGCGCGCCGTAGCAGTCGCGCGTGCCCTCGTCGCCGGCCCGGTCGACGATCACGCGCATCGCCGTCAGGTCGTAGATCTCGTTGAACTCGCGGCCCTTCTTGGCCATCTTGTCGTAGATCGAGTAGAAGTGCTTCGCGCGGCCGGAGATCTCGGCCGGGATCCCGACCTTGTCGAGCTCCTTCGTGAGCACGATCGCAGCCTCGCGGACGTGCTCCTCGCGATCGGCGCGCCGCTCGGCGACCATCGCCTCGATCTCCGCGTACTTGCGCGGATGCAGCGTCTGGAACGCGAGGTCCTCGAGCTCCCACTTCAGCTTGTGGATGCCGAGCCGGTGCGCGAGCGGCGCGTAGACCTCGAGCGTCTCGCGCGCCTTCTGGACCTGCTTCTGGCGCCCGAGGTACTCGAGCGTGCGCATGTTGTGCAGGCGGTCGGCGAGCTTGATCAGGATGACCCGCACGTCGTGGGCCATCGCGACGATCATCTTCCGGTAGTTCTCCGCCTCGGCGTGCTCGCGGCTCTGGAACTGGATCCGGGTCAGCTTCGTGACGCCTTCGACGAGGTTTGCGATCTCCTCGCCGAACTCGACGCGCACCTCGTCGATGCCGACGTTCGTGTCCTCGACGACGTCGTGCAGGAGCGCCGCCGCGATCGTCTCGTCGTCGAGCCTGAGCTCGGCGCAGATCTTGGCCGCTCCGAACGGGTGGTGGATGAACGCCTCGCCCGACCGGCGCTCCTGGCCCTCGTGCGCGCGTGTCGCGAACTCGAAGGCGTGCGCGATCAGCTCGCGATCGGCGTCCGGGTTGTAGGACGCGACCTCGGCGATCAGCTCCTCGAGGAGATCTTCGTGCCGTTCGCGAGCTTCGATCAGAGCCATGGACAAATTGTAGTTCGGCTACCTTTCGTCGCCGCTTCGCCCGGATCGCGGGCGCAGGATTCATCGCCCTCGCAGAGAAGAGATGCCGCTCGTGCTCAGACGACACCTCAAGAAACGACGCGCGCTGGCCGTTACACGGCTGCTGATCGCGCTCACCGCCTCGCACTCCCGCTGACTTAGTCGACAATCCGTCCGGCTCATGCAGCCGCTCGGATCGCGGAACCGGATTGCGTTGCTCGGCCTGGCGGTCGGGCTCGTCCTGGCCGACTCGTCGGTCGTCACGCTCGCGCTCCCGAAGATCCTCGTTCAGTTCGACGTCGAGGTCTCGACGCTCGCCTGGGCGCTGATCTCATTCAACCTGGCGCTTGCGCTCGCGGCCGTGCCGGCGGCGGCTATCGCTCGTCGCAGGCCGGTGGGTGTCTTCGGAGTGTCGACGGTCGTCTTCGCGGCCGCGTCGTTCGCGTGCGCCTTCTCGCCCACGTTCGGGGTGCTGGTGGGGCTGCGGGCGCTGCAGGGAGTGGCCGGGGCCGCGGTCGTCGTCGCCGCGCTCGACCTGCTCTCCGAGGCGACCGGAGCCGATGCCTCCGCGGCGCGGATCTGGGCGCTCGCGGGGATCGTCGGCGCCTCGGTCGGGCCCGCGATCGGCGGGATCCTCACCCAGCTCTTCGGCTGGGAGTCGATCTTCGTGCTCCAGGCGCCGGTCGCGCTGGTCGGCCTCCTCGCGCTTCGCGGCGTGCAGGCGCGCCCCGTGCCCGAACCGGCGGAGCGGCCGCAGATCGCCGCCAACGCAGCGCTTTTGCTCGTCTCCGGGGCGCTCGTGGCCGCGCTCTTCCTGCTCGTCATCCTGCTCATCAACGGCTGGCGCCTCGAGCCGCTGGCGGCGGGGCTCGTCGTGACGATCATCCCGCTGGCGGCGATCGCGGCCACGCGCCTCGCCGCGGGGATCAGCCCGCTCTGGACGCGGGCCGCCTCGGGCGCGATCCTGATCTCAGGCGGGCTCGCGGCGCTCGCGTGGCTGCCGCACGCCGGCGTCGTGTGGACGATCCTCCCTCAGATCGCGATCGGCGCCGGGCTCGGGCTCGCACTCTCGGCGCTCACCCAGCGCGCATTGGCCGGCCGCTCGGGGCAGGCGGTGCACGGCGGCTGGACGATCGCCGCGCGCCACGCCGGGATCGTCCTCGGGCTGCTTCTCCTGACGCCCATCTTCACCTCGGACCTGAACCGGAACGAGCACCACGCGCTCACTGCGGGGACGGCGGCGGTGCTGGACAGCCGGATCTCACCGCTCGACAAGATCGGCGTCGCGCGGGACGTGCTCGTCGCCGTGGACAAGGCCACGGCCGACGGCCGGATTCCGGACGTCAGGGCGGTCGTCGGCCACCGTGACGACTCCGCGTACGCCGACCTCGGGAACGCGCTCCAGGATCAGCTCGATCGCGCGGTCACGAATGCGTTCTCGCGCTCGTTCCTCGTCTCGGCGCTGCTCGGGCTGCTGGCGCTGATCCCGATCGTGCTCGGCCGGCGCGAGGTCGGCGTCTGATGCGCGCGATCGGGTACTCGACCGCCGCGGTGCTCGTCCTGGTCGGCCTCTACCTGGCCCTCGGGGGCGCCTCGTACGCGCCGGCCAAGGTCGCCGACCCGTGCGCGACGCGCTCGTGGCGGAGCCCGCAGGGCTTCGAGGCGGTCGCGGAGCAGATCGTGCTCTCCGCGCTCGACGGGGCCGCGTGCCAGCTGCACGTGTCCCGCGAGGACATGGTGCTCGCGCTCGCGAACCGCGACTCGCGCGAGCAGTTCGTCCGCGAGCACAACATCTCGAACGGCGAGCTCGAGTCGCTCGTGCACACCGGTCTCCAGCGGTCGATCGACGATGCCCAGAACGCCGGCGCGCTCAACGCGACCCTGGCCGGCGTCCTGCGGGGCGTCGTCGGGAACCTCCCGATCGACGAGCTGCTGAACCTGCTCCAGCGTCTGCGAGGGTTGTGACGTGGCCTGGTACTACGCCGTCGCCGAGCGCGACCACGACATCCAGAACCCGACGAGCGCGGAGAAGGTGCGGCTCATGGGCGAGTGGCTTCGGCTGGGGCCGGAGACGCGCGTGCTCGATGTCGCGTGCGGCAAGTGCGGGCCCGCGCTCGTCCTCGCGTCGACGTTCGGCTGCCGGATCACCGGCGTCGAGCGCTACCCGGGTTTCGTGGCCGCTGCGCGCGAGCGGGTGGCGGAGGCGGGCCTCAGCGACCTGATCGAGGTCGTCGAGTCCGACGGTCGCGAGTTTCCGCTCGAGCCCGAGTCGTGGGACGTCAGCGCTCTGCCTCGGGGCGACGTTCGTCTGGGACGACCTCGACGGCACGCTCGCCGCGCTCGTGCCGGCGGTCCGGCCGGGCGGCCACGTCGTCGTCGGCGAGCCCTACTGGCGACGCAGCCCGCCGGTCGGCATGGACGCGATGGGCTACGTCTCGCTGTCCGAGACCGCAGCCCGGGTCGAGCGGCACGGCGTGACGCTGGTCGGGCTGATCAGCTCCTCGACCGACGATTGGGACCGCTACGAGTCGCTCCACTGGCGCGCGGTCGAGGACTGGCTCGCGGAGAACGAGGACGACGAGATCCGCCGCGCCCACGAGGAGCACAAGCGGCAGTACCTGGCCCGGCGGGACGCGTTCGGCTGGGCGATCTTCCTCGCGCGGAAGCCCGGCTAGGCGGCGCGGGCGAGCTCGGGCTCCTCGAGGAGCGCACGGAACGCCGCCGACTCGAGGAGCGACGTCCTGATCGCCGTCTCTCCGTCCAGGCCGAGTTCCGCGAAGATCGCCTGCGCATCCGGCGAGCGCTCCCCGGCTTCGCGGCGCCACTCGCCGGCGAGCCACTCTCGGAGGCTCTCGTAGCGCTCGGGCGCGTCGAGCACGCGGCGCACGACGAGCTGCGGCGCGACGGTGCCGTTCCACTGGTTCGCCTCGAGCCGGAAGACGACGTCGTAACGCCCCACTTGGCGGAAGCGGTCGAGCTGCGTGCCGAGACCGAAGGCGATCGCGCTCCCGGCATCGCCTCCGTGGTCACGCACGCGGAAGCGCAGGTGCTTGCCGTCGCCGACCGCGGCCAGATCGCCGAGCTCGCAGGACGGCAGGAGCAGCGTGACGCCCGGGTTCGCGAGCCCGAACGGGGCCAGTCGGCGGAGCTCCTCGCAGAGGTCGAGCGTGAGCTCCCGGCCGGTGACGACCGCGTCGACGACCGTCCGCGGGCGAAGGTCGTCATCGGTCAGGGCCGCGTCCGCATGCGCCGCGAAGGCGTCGGCGAACGCCTCGATCTCGCCGGGGTCGATGGACAGGCCGGCGGCGGCGCGATGCCCGCCGAACCGCTCGAGATGCTCCGAGCAGGCGGCCAGTCCCCCGTGCAGGTCGAACGAGCCCGGTCGAGCGGCCCGAGCCCTTCCAGTTCCCGTCCGCGCCTGCGATCAGCACCACCGGGCGGTGGAAGCGCTCGACCAGCCGCGACGCGACGATCCCGATCACGCCTTCGTGCCAGGACTCGTCGGCGAGCACGTAGCCGCGGCGGGCCTGTTTCGCCTCCGGCCACTCGTCGATCTTCGCGAACGCCTCGCGCATGATCCGGTTCTCGACTCCCTGGCGCTCGCGGTTCAGCTCCTCGAGCTGGTGCGCCAGCCGGCCCGCCTCGTCCTTGTCCTCGGTGAGCAGGAGCTCGAGCGCGGCTCCCGGGCGGGAGAGGCGGCCCGATGCGTTGATGCGGGGGGCAAGGCGGAACCCGACCGCGCCCTCGTCGACCCGCGCGGGGTCGACGCGCGCGACCTTCATCAGCGCCTGGAGCCCGGGCTTCTGCGTCCGTGCCAGCGAGCGGAGGCCGGCCAGGGCGAGCGCGCGGTTCTCGTCGACGAGCGGGACGACGTCGGAGATCGTCGCGAGCGCGACCAGGTCGAGGTGCCGCGTCAGCGCTTCGTGCCCCGGGCCGAGCAGCGCCTCGCCGAGCTTGTAGACGACGCCCGTGCCGCACAGCTCCGGGAACGGGTAGTCGGAGGGCCGGGTGGCGACGATCGGGCAGTCCGGGAGCGTCTCGCCCGGCCGGTGGTGGTCGGTGACCACGACCTCGAGGCCTCGCGCGCGCGCCTCCGCGATCTCCTCGACCGCGGTCACGCCGCAGTCGACGGTGAGGACGAGCCCGCAGCCTTCGTCGGCGAGACGCGCGAGGGTCTCGCGCTGGACGCCGTAGCCTTCCTCGAAGCGGCTCGGGAGGTGCCAGACGACGTCCGCGCCGAGCTCGCGCAGGATCAGCACGGCGAGCGCGGTCGCGCAGATGCCGTCCGCGTCGTAGTCGCCGTGGACACAGATTCGCTTGCCCGCGGCGATCGCCGACGTGATCGCTGCGACGCCCGCGGCCATGTCGCCGAGCAGGAACGGATCGTGGCCGGGCGGCGCTCCTTCGAAGAAGGCGCGCGCCTCGGCGGGGTCGTCGTAGCCGCGCCGAACGAGTACGCGGGCGGTCGTCTCGCTGAGCCCGAGGGCGTTCGCAAGCGCGTTCGCAGCGTCGTGAGAGCACGGTTTGACCGACCAGTCCATGGGCCGAGCCACGGTACGGAGGCGGTCGGACGGTGGAGGATCCGGCGGGAATGTTGCTCGTCGCGGGGGTGCGATGGTCGTTCCGAGGCCGCGGACGCAGGGAGCCCCGGTAATCGCATTACCGCCGCGACTGAGGACCCGGCTTCGGAGCGTGCAGCGCGGCCCCGGGACTCAGCCATATTTCGCCGGATCCTCCCGCGACTATCCTGCGAGAAGTGACGGTCGAGGCGAATTACTCCTCCGGCGAGGACTACATGGTCGAGTTCCTCGGGTACCGGTTCGCGTTCAACGCCGAGGACTTCGAGCAGCGCGTGACGGCGGCTGCGGTCAAGCTCGGGCTCGTTGAGGACAACGACCTCGACGAGGACGAGACGGAGGATCTCGTCGAGCTCGCGGCGGACGGGTTGATCGAGGAGCCGCGCAGCTCGCTCGGGCGCTACCTCGTCCGCCACTGGGAGCAGTTGTCGCTGGTTCGCGGCGAGTCGCTCGTCTACTGGCTGCGCAAGCTCGTCTTCCGCGGCGCCTGGCTCGACCATCGCGTGAAGGAAGGGCTGCTCGAGGTGGACTGGAACGACGAGGAAGGCGAGTTCGCGTACCGCGACCCGCGTGGCGACCGGGCGCTCCTCGAGCTGGCTCCCGTGCCGTCGTGGCACGAAGTCCAGTTCCGCCGCTAGGCGAGACGCCCTCTCAACAGGCCACGTCCATTCAGGCCATGGCCCGGGGTCAGACCCCGCTCCAAAAGCGTGGCGATTGTCGGGCGAAACGCGCACGAACAATCCACATCACGTGGAGCTTCCAAGGGGTTGGCCGCCGCCCTCTTACAGGGTCTGACCCCGTTAACGGCGGTCCCAACCGTTGGGAGCTCGGGTAGCGGCCAGTCGGGACCCTGGCGCCAGGTTTCCCAGCCTTCGTCGAACGGGGTCGACCACGCTTCGATTCGCTCGATCGCTCGCTCGCCCTCGGCCCTGATCGCATCGGCCTTGGCGGGGGTGAAGAGCCCGATCTCGACGGCCTCCGCGAGCTCGTCCTCGTCCTTCCAGCGCCAGCTCCGATCGGGCTCGATCCAGACGTCGAGCAGATGGTCGGTCGTGTCGAAGCCGAACGGGCTCTCTCGCCACGGCTCCTCGAGGTTCACGTACCAGCCGACGAGCTCGCCGTCCTTCCTCCACGTCACGTACACGGAGTGGGATGCACCGGCCTCGGCGATCATCAGCCGGCCGCGGGGCTCGAATTCACGCGAATCTCCGTGCTACTCTCCGACGAGGAGCAACTATTGTCACAAGCAGCCGACGATACGGCTGCGGCAATGCTGACGGAGGCTCGCGGCCTCCTCCTCAGAGGTTGGTCGAAGGGCGCCCAGGCGCGGGACGTGCGCGGGCACGTCGTCAACGCGTGGAGCGACGACGCCGCGTCCTGGTCGCTCGTCGGCGCGCTGCTCGCGAGCTGGCACCGCCACGACGACAGGCTCGACGCCGACTTCGTCGCGCACTCCGCCGAGGCGCGGGCGCTGGCAGACGCGACGAACGTCCTCAGCCGCGCGACCGGCACGCTCGCGATCGACCCCTGGAACGACGCGCCGGAACGAAACTGGGGCGACGTGATCGCCGCGGTCGACCGCGCGCTCGCGCTGCTCGACCGCCCGCAGGCCGAAGCCGTCTAGAAGAGCGCTTCCGCCTTCTTCGCAGCGCCGACGTGCTCGCGCCCGAGCTTCGTCACGATCCGCCCGCGCGGCGTGCGCTGGATGAACCCGAGCTGGAGCAGGTACGGCTCGTAGACGTCCTCGACCGTGTCCGGCTCCTCACCGAGGGCCACGGCCAGCGTGGACAGGCCCACCGGCCCGCCGTCGAACCGTTCGACGATCGCCTTCAGGAGCGCCCGGTCGGTGCGCTCGAGCCCGTGCCCGTCGACCTCGAGCAGCTCCAGCGCCTCGGCCGCCACGCCCGTGGTGACGACGCCCTGGTGGCGCACCTCCGCCACGTCGCGCACCCGCCGCAGGATCCGGTTCGCCACGCGAGGCGTGCCCCGCGACCGCGACGCGATCTCGTCCGCCGCCTCGCCCTCGATCTCGACGCCGAGGATCCCGGCCGAGCGCCGCACGATCACGCCCAGCTCCGCCGGCTCGTAGTACTCGAGCCGGAACGTCATCCCGAAGCGATCCCGCAACGGCGTCGTCAGCAGTCCCGTGCGCGTCGTCGCGCCGACGAGCGTGAACGGCGGCACCTCCAGCGTGAGCGTCCGCGCCGCGTGCCCCTGCCCGACGACGATGTCGAGCCGGAAGTCCTCGAGCGCCGGGTAGAGCACCTCTTCGACGGCGCTCGACAGCCGGTGGATCTCGTCGATGAACAGGACGTCGCGCGGCTCGAGGGCGGTCAGGATCGAGGCCATGTCGCCCTTCCGCTCGAGCGCCGGCCCCGCGACGCAGCGGATGCCGACGCCGAGCTCCTCGCGGACGATGTACGCGAGGCTCGTCTTGCCGAGCCCCGGCGGCCCGACCAGCAGCACGTGATCCAGCGGCTCCGCCCGCGCGCGGGCTGCCTGGAGCGCGATGTCGAGCTGCTCCTTGACCCGGTCCTGTCCGACGAAGTCGTCGAGGTCTCGGGGCCGCAGCGAGCGCTCGAGCTCGTCCTCCTCGGGCCGGAGAGCCGGAGCGAGGAACTGCTCGGTCATGCCGCCTTCAGCGCCTGGCGCACTCGCTCCTCGGGCGGGGCCTCGGGATCGGTGCCGGCGAGCGCGCGTTCCGCCTCGACGGCCGAGTAGCCGAGCTCGACGAGCGCGTCGCGCGCGACGAGGTCGGGCGCGCCCTCGGGCACGACCTGCTCGAGCCCCATCTTCTCCTTCAGCTCGAGGACGACGCGCTCCGCGGTCTTCTTCCCCACTCCGGGGATGGCCAGGAAGCGCGTGGTGTCGCCGAGGACGATCGAGCGCCGCAGCTCCGCCGGCGACGAGCCGGAGACGATCAGCAGCGCGACCTTCGGGCCGACTCCGGACACCGACAGCAGCTGCTCGAAGAGCTGGCGCTCGGCCGAATCCGCGAACCCGTACAGCTGGAGCACGTCCTCGCGCACATGGAGGTACGTGTCGAACGAGACCTCGCGGCCTTCCTTCGCCTTGCGGCCCGCGCGCTCCGAGACGCGCAGGAGATACCCGACGCCGTTGACATCGAGCACGAGCCCGTCCGCGGTCCGCGCGACGGGGATTCCTCTCAACCGTGCGATCACGCGGAGACTGCCTTCAGCAACGGCGGCGCCAGCGCGTGGCAGATCCCGACGGCGAGCGCGTCGGCGGCATGGCTCGGCTCGGGCGGAGCGTCGAGGCGGAGAATCGCCTGCACCATGCGCTGCACCTGGGCCTTCTCGGCGCGGCCGTAGCCGCACACGGCCTGCTTGACGCGGGTCGGCGAGTACTCAGCGCACTCCACCCCGGCGAGCGCGGAGGCGACGAGTATGGCGCCGCGGGCCTGTCCGACGGAGAGCGCGGTGCGGGCGTCGACGCCGACGAAGGACTCCTCGAGCGCGACGGCATCGGGCGCCGCCTGGTCGATGAGCGTCGTGACCGCGTCGAAAATCGTCTTCAGGCGCGCCTCGGGGCGGTCGGACGCGGGGGTCTTCCACCACCCGTAGTCGATGGCCCGCACCCGCCCGCCTTTTTCTTGGACGATGCCGTATCCGCATGCAGCCGTCCCTGGATCGATGCCCAGAACTTTCACGGGTCGAGGTTAGGCGCGACACCGGACGTTCCTGCCTTGAAAACCGGAAATCCCCCTTTCGCGTATGGGACCAATGAACTAGGCTCGATTTCGGGGAGCACGTGAGGGTTCGTCACTTAGCCGCATTGACGCTTGCCTTAGCGGTTTGCGCGCTGGTCGGAGGCACTTCCGCGACCAGCGGCGCGCCCGCCGGTCCACCGCCGCCGCCGACCTGCGACCGGAACGAGCTCAGGTCGACATCGTCAACTTCGCCTACGACCCGGACGACGCTGACCGTCCCGGTGGGAACGACGGTCTGCTGGACGAACCGGGACATGAGCACCGCACACGGTCACGTCCGACACAGGTGTGTTCGACTCGGGGACGCTGATGCCCGGGCGCAACCTTTTCTATCACGTTCAACGACGCCGGCACGTTCGGCTACTACTGCATTCCGCACCAAGGTTTCATGATCGGAACGGTCACGGTTGACCCGCCGCCGCCACCACCGCCGCCGCCACCTCCACCGC
This sequence comes from uncultured Actinomycetes bacterium, assembly GCA_963742635.1. GTDB lineage: Bacteria > Actinomycetota > Thermoleophilia > Gaiellales > Gaiellaceae > VAXT01. The sequence goes on along the minus strand of CAVUMW010000013.1, from coordinate 65,984 downwards.
CTCCGCCTCCACCTCCCCCGCCCCCTCCGCCGCCTCCACCCCCGACCTGTCCGACCGGCACGACCGTCGTCGACGTGGCCGACAACACCTTCACCCCGGCGAACCTGACCGTCGATCCCGGCACGACCGTCTGCTGGATCAATCACGGCGTCGCCCTTCACACCGTCACCGAGGACAACGGGGTGTTCAACTCGCACGACCTGCCTCCGGGCCAGACGTTCACCTACACGTTCAACACGCCCGGGACGTTCAACTACAAATGCCTCTACCACGCGCCGCTGATGGTCGGTTCTGTGACCGTCAACGGCACACCGCCACCGCCTCCCCCACCCCCGCCTCCGCCACCGCCTCCACCGCCGGGGATGCTGATCGCGACCGTCGGCACCAACGACGGCCAGAACATCACGCTGACGATGAACGGCACCCGGGTGACGCATCTCGCGGCCGGGACGTACGAGATCCAGGTCCACGACAACTCGACGTTCCACAACTTCCACCTGACCGGCCCGGGCGTCGACCAGTCGACCGAGGTCGACACGAAGAGCGTCGTCACCTGGACGGTCACGCTCACCGACGGCGTCTACAAGTACGTCTGCGACCCGCACGCGAGCTTCATGAACGGGACCTTCACCGTCGGCACGGCGCAGCCGCCTCCTCCGCCGCCCCCACCGAAGTGCAAGGTGCCGAAGGTCGTCGGCAAGAAGCTGCCCGCGGCCAGACGGATGATCACGCGTGCCCGCTGCCGGGTCGGACGCGTGCGCCGCGCCAGGTCGAGGAAGCCGCGCGGCCGCGTCGTCGAGCAGACCCCGCGCTGGGGCGTCTCGCGAGCCAGGGGCGCGCGCGTCAACCTGGTCGTCAGCCGCGGCAAGCGGTAGCTGCCACCTGGGCTAGCCTCTAGGGCTGTATGCGGCGCTTTTCAGTCGTTTTCGGCTTGCTCGCGGGGCTCCTGGCTCTCGCCGTCGGCACCCAGATCGCGGGCGCGCAATCGGTGGAGCGGGTCCGGATCTCCGACCCGGCGCGGCAGGCGCACCAGCTTCCGCCGGGCCTCCTCGTCGAGCTCGCGTCCCCGGCGAGCTACAACCGCCAGTCGTCGTCCGGGGACGCGGGCCGCTGGCTCGGCCCCCGCTACGAGCAGGCCGGCCATCCCGAGAACGCGGGCTTTGCGTCCCTCGACTGGTCGGTCAGCTTCGACCAGCGCCAGGGCGACGCCGAGGCCGTGGCGAAGGCCAACGTCCAGCACACGGACTGGACGCGCGACCAGCAGGGAGGCATCTCGGTCCCGCATGCAGTCGGCACGAAGGCCCTCGGGACGATCCTCGGCTTCTACGTGATGATGCGGCCGCGGACGACCGGGGACGCGCGCTTCGAGGGCGTCATCGCGTTCCCGCTGGACACGAACCTGCAGGCGGTGATCCGCTTCGAGGCGCTCGATCCGCCCGACGACTCGTACATCGTCAACGGCTCGAGCGTGGCTTCGAGCTGGAACCGGGGCCAGGTGCTCGTCGCGCTCGGGAGCGTCGAGCTGCAGGGGAACCTGCCGCCGAAGATCGTGGCCGCGCGCTCGTTCGAGCGGGGCCGCAGGGTGCGGGGCAAGGTCGTCGACCGCTTCCTGGACGCGGTGCTCGGCGCGCGGGTCTCGCTGGAGAAGAGCTCGGGCGGCGGCTGGACGAAGGTCTCGACCGGGAAGACGAACCAGCGCGGCTTCTACTCGCTGCGGGCGAAGCGGCGCGGGACGTACCGCGTCTCCGTCCGGATGGCCGGCTTCACGGCGACGAGCCGCACGATCAGAGCCGGGCACTGACCCCCAAGTAACACTGTGTTACAAGGTCGGTTCGGCGCCCTGGTAACAGTCTGTTACAAGGGTCAGCCGGCGACTGCTTCGAGGACTCGTTCCGGGATGTCGAAGTTCGAGTAGACGGCCTGGACGTCGTCGTTCTCCTCCAGCTCGTCCATCAGGCGCACGACCTTTCTGGCCATGGCCTCGTCCTCGATCTCGACCGAGGTCTTCGGCACCATCGTCGCCTCGGCGGACTCGATCGAGAAGCCCGCTTCCTCGAGGCCCGCGCGCACGGCGTGCAGCCCCTCGGGCGCGGTCGTGACCCGGAACGACGACTCGTCCTGCTCGATGTCCTCGGCGCCCGCGTCGGCGGCGGTCAGCATCAGCTCGTCCTCGTCCGCAGAGCCGTCGACGAGGATCACGCCCTTGCGCTCGAAGAGCCACGCGACCGAGCCGGACTCGCCCAGGTTGCCGTCGTTCTTCGTGAACGCGGAGCGCACGTCGGCCGCGGTGCGGTTGCGGTTGTCCGTCAGCGCCTCCAGGAAGAGCGCGACTCCGCCCGGGCCGTAGCCCTCGTAGGTCACGGTCTCGTAGGCGGCCGCGTCCGCGCCGGTGCCGGAGCCCTTGGCGATCGCGCGGTCGATGTTGTCCTTCGGCATCGAGGCCTCACGCGCCTTCTCGATCGCGTTCTGGAGGGCGATGTTCCCGGCGGGATCGGGCCCCCCGTCGCGCGCGGCGACGATGATCGCCCGCGTCAGCTTCGAGAAGAGCTGGCCGCGCTTCGCGTCGGTCGCGCCCTTCTTCCGCTTGATCGACGCCCACTTGCTATGTCCCGACAAGGCTCGCCTCCCTGACCGACTCGAGGAAGAGCTCGTGGACGCGCGTGTCGTCGGTGAGCTCGGGATGGAAGGTAGCGACCAGGAAGCGGCCCTGCCTGAGAAGCACCGGCTCCCCGTCGAGCTCGGCCAGAACCTCGACGTCCTTGCCGGCGGCGATCAGGCGCGGCGCTCGGATGAAGACGCCTCGAAGGGGCCTGTCCTCTCCGGCCAGGTCGAGATCGGCCTCGAAGCTGTTCACCTGCGGGCCGTACGCGTTGCGCGCGACCTCGACGTCGACGAGGCCGAGGTGGTCGCGGTCGAGCACGATCAGGCCCGCGCAGGTGCCGAGCACCGGCTGCTCGAAGGCGCGGATTGCATCCTCGAACCCGTAGAGCCGCATCAGGCGCATGAACGTCGTCGACTCGCCGCCCGGGACGACGAGCCCGTCGAGCCCCTCGAGCTGCTCCGGCTTGCGGATCTCGACCGCGTCCGCACCGAGCCGTCGCAGCATGGCCGCGTGCTCGCGGAAGTTCCCCTGCAGGGCCAGGACGCCGATCCTCATGGAGCGAATTCTAGATTTCGGCGATCGGCGGCCGGGCGCGGCGCGCGTAGAACATCGCGAGGACGATGAACAGGAGCCCGGTGATCGCGAAGACGACCGGTCCCGCCCATTGGTGCGCGTGGTGCTCCTCGAATCCGCCGTCGAGCCCGGACAGCAGCACGAACGGGAACAACGGGAAGAACAGGAACCCGCCTGCGGCGGCTATGTCCGACCACTTGTCGGCGAAGTGGGCGGCCGCTTGCAGGATGCCCCAGCCTCCGAGCACGACCCAGCTCGAGCGGCTGAGCCGCTCGCCGAACGCGATGTAGCCGAGGCCGACGACCGCGATCACGATCCAGTCGAAGTTGCCGTCGTGGAAGAACCACAGAAGGCCGCCGCCGATTGCCAGTCCGGCGGCGACGTGGAGCCAGAACGCGAACGGCCTCGACGGCCCGTCGTCCACGGCCATGCCGGAGATCAGGAACGCGAGCCCGACCGCGATCGTGACGATTGCCGCCCATCCGCCCCCGTTGGAGAGCAGGTCGAACACGAACAACCAGATTGCCCCGGCCAGGACGAGAACGAGGAGCGGGAACCGAAAACGTTTCAGCGCGACCGCGGCGGCGATGACGGCGATCAACTCGAGCACGAGCAGCCAGAAGTGGAAGCCGGTGAAGAACGACCGGTCGTCGTGCATGTCCGGGAGCCAGCCGAACCAGTCGAGGACAGCGCCGACGAAGATGACGAACGCAGCGACTGCGCTCAGCGCGAGCAGTCCGCCGGTGACGAGGTTACCGCGGTTGCGGGCCGCTTCTGCTGCTCCGGCCAGGACGACGAAGAGCAACGCGGTCCACAGGACGAGGCCGGCGGCGCCATGCTCGTCCGACTGGATCGAGATGAGCGCGAGCGTCGATGACAGGATCGTCAGCCCGCCCAGGTAGACGAGGAAGGAAGCGCTCGACCAGGGCACGCGGACCGCCGTCACCGTTGACAACTGTGACGACCGGGCCGGACGGCCCTTCGCCTACCAGCCGCGGGTTTCTAGCAGTTCCTCTGGCGGAATGCCCGCGGCCGCGAGGCCCGTCATCGCGTCGCCCAGGCCCCGCGATACCCGAGCCAGGACCGCCGCGTCCTCGTAGTGCGTCGTCGCCTCGACGATCGCCTTCGCGCGCTCGGACGGGTTCGTCGACTTGAAGATGCCCGAGCCGACGAAGACGCCGTCCGCGCCGAGCTGCATGCAGAGTGCCGCGTCGGCCGGAGTCGCGATCCCGCCGGCCGTGAACGTCACGACGGGCAGCTTCCCGTTCTCGGCGACCCAGTTCACGAGCTCGATCGGCGCGCGCAGCTCCTTCGCCTCCGAGTACAGCTCGTCGGAGCTCATCGCGGCGAGCTTCTTGATCGCGCCGAACACGGCGCGCATGTGCATGACCGCGTTGACGATGTCGCCGGTGCCCGCCTCGCCCTTCGTGCGGATCATCGCGGCGCCCTCGGCGATCCGCCGCAGCGCCTCTCCGAGGTTCGTGCAGCCGCAGACGAACGGCACGGTGAACTTCCACTTGTCGATGTGGTTGGCCGTGTCCGCCGGGGTCAGCACCTCTGACTCGTCGATGTAGTCGACCTCGAGCGCCTCGAGGACCTGCGCCTCGACGAAGTGGCCGATGCGCGCCTTGGCCATGACCGGAATCGTCACTGCCTCCTGGATCTCGGTGATCTTGTCCGGATCGGCCATGCGCGCGACGCCGCCATCGCGGCGGATGTCGGCCGGGACGCGCTCGAGCGCCATCACGGCGCACGCGCCGGCGTCCTCGGCGATGCTGGCCTGGTCGGCGTCGTCACGTCCATGATCACGCCGCCCTTGAGCATCTCGGCGAGCCCGCTCTTGACGCGCATCGTGCCGATCTCGGCCATGTGGCGATTCTAGCCTCAGGAACGGTCTCCACTCGAAGCCCAGGCCCGTTCCTGGCAAGGGACAGTCCCGCGCTCGCGGGCCTGTCCACGTCCGGGGACTGTCCCTCGAGACGGAATCGCCCCGAGGCTCCTCTTACGGCGTCAGGCTGAAGTGATCGCTCACACGGCCGCGCATGTTCACCGCGGACACGTCGAGTCGGTCGTCGGTCGCGGACACGTACAGGAAACCGTGCTCGTAGCGAGCCCGCACGCGAGGCGGATACGAGCTCGGGCAGCCGTGCGGCCGGTACAGCCCCGCCGCGCCGCCTCCGTCGACGACGTACGTCACGCCGTTCTGCGCGGCGAAGCGTTGGTAGTTGTGGTCGTGCCCGGAGAGGACGAGCTGGACGCCGTAGCTCTCGAACAGCGGCACCCAGCTGCGCACGACGTCCGTGTCGCCGGCGTGCCCGCCGCACGTGTACGGCGGGTGGTGGAAGAGCGCGATCTTCCAGGTCGCCGATCGAGTGCGGCGAGCTGCTGCTCGAACCACCTCGTCTGCCGGGTCGTGATCGCGTTCGAGTCGAGGAAGAAGAGCTGGACGTCGCCGAGCCGGCGCGTGTAGTAGCGCCCGGGCATCCCGAGCGTCTTCAGCTCGTAGCCGCCCCGCCCGACCTCGTAGTCGTGGTTGCCGAGCACGCCACCGACCCGCACGCCCGACCGACGAGCCCACCCGAAGGCCCGCTGCCAGTTCGCGCGAAAGAGCTTCGGGGCTCCCCAGGTAGTCGTTGTCGCCGAGCGTGACGAGCATGTTCGCGGGGTGCCGCGTCGTCGTAGCGCTTCATCGCAAGACCGACGGCCGCCTCGCGCGACCCGCCGACGCCGTAGTCGCCCACCGCCAGGAACGCCGACCTGTGTCTGCGCGGCCGACGATCCGGTCACCACGAACGCCAGACAGAGGAGAAGCGGGATGCGGCGCAAGGCCGTAGAAGCTACTGGCCGACCGAGCTGAGCACGAGCAGCGTCCGCCCGTTCGCGCCCTGCGAGAACTGCGACTGGTACGTGCTCTTGATCGTCAGGCGATCGACCGTCGCCTTCTCGACCGGGCTCAGCCGCTGGTAGCTCAGCACCTTGTGCTGGCGGGAGCGTCGCGTCGAGCGGCTTCGAGAGCTCCGTCTGCGACGCTCTTCCGCCTGAGATAGATCGCGTAGTTCGTCTTCCCGGCCGGCGGAAGCAGGCCGACGATCGAGTCGACGCTCGGCGAGTACTTGAAGGTGTAGAGCGCGAGCTCGAGCGTCTCGCGGCGGAGCATCGGAACGGTGTCCTCCGCGCCCGTGCTCGGCAGTCCGCAGCTCGGCGCGCTCCCGCAGAACACGTAGGCGACCGTCGAGTCGGACGGCTCGAACTGCTTGATGGGGCTCCCGATCTTGCGGAACGGCTGTCTCGTGATCGCGATCCCGTCCACGATCGCATCCTGGTAGACGCAGCGGTTGCGCCTGGACGACCGCGATCGGCTCGCCGTTGTACTTGTACGCCGGCGCCACGTGGTCGGCCATGTTCTGCGCCTTCGTGAAGACGTTGCCGCCCTTCGGCTTGTACGACGACCAGCCGTTCGATGTGCCGCGCGAGACGAGCATTCCGAACAGGGTGAGCACGCCCAGGAAGCCGGCCACGACCACGAGGTTCGCCGCCAATGAAGCCCTTGCTGTGCGCCTTGCGGTCGGCTTCGGCTTCTCTACAGCATCGGCCATGTCTTCTCCTCCAGGAGGTCGATCGTCGCAGGCTTGAGCTTCGCGCTGTCGAGCAGCTCGACCAGATCGTCGCCGTAGATCTCGCGCCGGGCCACGACTTCGTCGGCGATCCTCTCGATCCCTGCGCGGTTCTGGCGAACGAAGTTGTGCGCCGTCACGTACGCCTGGCCGACAACCTGCGCGGCGAGGCTCCGCTTTTCCCGGTCCATGAGCACGCCGCCACGACGTCGTGATCCTGAACGCTGCCCGTGCGGTTCATCAGCTTGAGGCCGATGTCCTCGAACCGCTTCAGGACGCGTGCCTCCTCCATCGGGTCGACGACCGCCCCGAGGTCGACCGGCTCGGGCCCCATGCCGGCGGCGCCGACCATGAGCGCTGCCAGTCGCGTCACCGTCTGGATGTCGCCCCCGACCCCGCTCGTCGTCTGGCCGTAGAAGACGCGCTCGGCGGCCATCGCGCCGAGCCCCCAGATCAGCGTGGCGATCTGGTCGGAGCGCCACTGGCTGAAGTGCTCGACCTGCTCGGCGGCCTGGTGGTGGCCCAGCGACTCGCCGCGCATGCGGATCGAGATCCGCGTCGACTCGGAGCCCTTCATGTAGACGTGGCTCGCGGCTGCGTGCCCCGACTCGTGGACGGCCACGGCCCGTCGTGTCCTCCTCGGGGTACTCGATGTTGACCGCGGTTCCCGACTCGACCGTGGTCATGGCTTCGAGGATGTCGCCCGAGTCGAAGCGCTCTCGACCGTCGGCATGGGCGTACGTGAGCGCCATCGAGCAGACCTGCTCGAGCATCGCCGGGCTGTACCCGCTCGTGATGCGGGCGAGCTCGTCGCGCTTCCTGTCCGCGTCCAGCTCGGGCTCGTGCGCGACCTTCCCGATGTAGAGGTCGAGGATGTCCTTGCGGTCGGTCTTCGTCGGCGTGCGCAGCCACACGTGGCGGCCCATGCGACCCGGACGCGTCAGCGCCGGATCGAGCTGGCTGATCGGGACGTTGGTCGCGCCGATGAAGTAGATCTGGTCCTTGCGCGGCTTCGGGCGCGGGACGCGGAGCGAGAACCTGCCGGCCTTCGCCGGGATGATGTAGCTCGCGTCGAGCAGTGTGTTCGTCCAGTTCGTGAACAAGCGCCGGAAGAAGGGCGGGTTGTCGATCCCGTCCATCACGACGAGCAGCTGGTTCAGCGCGAGTTGGCCGCCGCCGCCCATCATTCCGGGGAACGCGCCGCCGCCCTGGTTGAAGATCCGACCAAGGCCACGCGGCTGCGGCGTCGGCTCGCGCTGCGCGAACAGGCGGTCGCGCCACGCGCGAGTCTCGAGGATCATGTCGCCGGTCGGATTCAGCGCACCGTGCGGCCGTAGAAGAGCGACTCCTCGATCCGTGCGCCCGTGTAGCTCGCGCCGCCGCCGAGAGCCGCGCGCCGCATGCCGACGGCGTCGATCTCGTCGATGAAGACGATGCACTGGCCGCCCCACTTGCGCGCGAGCTTCTTGGCCTTGCGGGCGAGCCAGCGGACGATGACCGCGTCCATGCCCATGAAGGTCTGCTGGAACCCGGAGCCCGGCATCAGGACGAAGGGGCAGTTGAAGCCCGTGGCGATCGCCTTGGCGAGCATCGTCTTTCCGGTTCCGGGCGCGCCGAGGAACAGCAGGCCGCGCTCTCGCTTTCCCCCGGCTTGCTCGAACGCCTCTCCGGACTGCCAGAGCGTGACGACCCGGCTGACCTCCTGCTTGGCTTCGTCCTGGCCGCGCACGTCCGGCCAGGCGGACGCCCCAGTCCGCATCGCCGGGCTCAAAGCCCCGCATCTGCGAGACCCCGATCAGCATCATCGGGCCGATGAAGATCAAGGCGTTGAAGAGGAAGAAGATCGGCAGGGTGAAGAGCAGTCCGACCAGCTGCTGGCCCTGGACGAAACTCTGGATCGAGTCGTAGATCGCTGTGGCGCTGTCGATCCAACTTGTCGACCCGCCCGGGACGAGAAGCCGGGCCACCCAGATCAGGTGAGCACGACGAGCACGAAGACCAGCAACCGGAACACGGCCCGCCAGAACGAGACGCGGCGGCGCGCGATGACGTCCTCTTCCTTCAGCTCGGGGTCGTCGGTGCCGTACAGGCTCGGCCACGGCATCATGCGCCGAATCGCAAGCTCGACCGCGCCGCGGAAGGCGACCACGATGCCAAAGGTCGCGGCGAGCGACCAGGCGATGCTGTAGCCCTCGACGGAGTGGAGCCAGACGAACGGCGCCGGGCTCATGACGAGGGCGATCGCGGTCGCCCTCCTGGTCAGGCGGCGCCAGTCCTCCCCCAGCTCGGAGGATGCCGAAGTACGATCGAGGAGCCCGGGCTCCACTCGTTCTGTCGCCATGCCTAGAAGATTAGACGTGGATTCGGCAGTTTCGGTTTGGACGGATTTGAGCCGCCTTTCTGCGCGAGCAACAGGCGATGCGTGCCGCCAAGCACGCTCAAAGGCGGAGTTCGTGACGCGTCGCGTCACTTCACATTTCGTGTGCTCGCTGTGCGAGCACACGAACAGGAGGGGCCGGGTCGGCTCCTGCGGCAAAGCCTCCCCGGCCCCATGTACGCCGCAGATACTTGGTGCCCCTGACCGCGGGGAGACACTTCTGATTATGCGCCCGGTTTCCTCGTATTGCCAGGCCTCGCCGGAAAGATCACCCATGCGGCGCGCGCGCCGAGTGTGACGAGCTTGACACTGCGAACGTAACGCCCGCGAACGACACGGCGCCGCCGGCCTCCTACCGTCTGGGCATGAAATCGATGCGGACAGGAGGAGTCATGAACAGCAGGCATACCCGCCGACTGACCATCGCCCTCGGGCTCGTCTTGACGGTCGCAGCCCTCGTGGCGCCGAGCGCCAACGCGAAGATGCAGCGGATCTACTCAGACCACGGCGTTGCTCTCGTCCCGGTCAGCTCGGAACCGAATCCGAACATGGTGTACTCCGACAGAGGCGTAACTCAAATCACGCCCGTGTCGAAGTCGACGCCGATCCAGATCTACTCCGATCATGGCATCGCCACGATCCCACCCGCGCAGAGCGAGCCGACGCAGATCGCGAGTGTCTCCACCAACGATCCGAGCTTCAACTGGAGCAAGACCGGCTTCATCCTGAGCCTCTCGATGGTCGGGCTGCTGCTCCTCGGCGGCGGCGCGCTGCTCGCCGGCAAGCACAACCGGCGACGGCGGTTCGCCGCAGCGTAAGGCGCGCGCACTGCGGAACGAAAGCGGGCCCCCGGGGGCGGGCCCGCTTTCACGTGTCCGAGGCGACGCGGTCCTCAGCCGCTCGTCAGTTCCAGGATCGCGTCGACGACTTCCGGATCGAACTGCGTGCCGCGATTTGCAAGGAGCTCTGCGCGCGCCTCTGCAACGGACATCGCCGGCCGATACGGCCGTGTCGTGACCATCGCCTTGAACGCGTCGCAGCAGCAGACGATGCGCGCGACGATCGGAATCGCATCGCCGGCCAGACCGTCCGGATAGCCGCGCCCGTCATAGCGCTCGTGGCACGAGCGAACGATCTGCCCGACCTCGGTCAGCAACCCTCCGACCCGGGATAGAAGCTGCTCGCCCTCGATCGTGTGCCTGTTGACGACCGCGCGCTCGTCGTCGGTCAGCGGGCCTGGCTTGTTGATGATCGTGTTCGGGATCTTGATCTTGCCGACGTCGTGGAGGAGCGCCGTGAGCTCCGCGAGGTGACGTGAGCGGGAGTCGAGCCCGAGATGTTCCGCGATGTCGATGGTGAGCTCGACGACGTCACGGCTGTGCTCGCCGGTGTAAGCGTCATCCGCTTCGACGACGTCTCCCAGCAGGAAGGCCGTCCCTCGGTAGGCGGCCGAGAGCTCGAGCGCATGACTGAGACGGTCGGCCCGTTCCTTCGCGAAGAACCGCGCCAGAAGCAGCAGCGGAAGCGGCAGGACATAGGCGGGCGCCCACATCGAGCCGGCCACGCCCGCCGCGAATCCCACGGGCGCAAGCGAAGCGTCGACGAAGAAGATCCAGCCGAGGGGCTTGATCAACTCGCGGGGGTCGACGCCGACCGCGAGGTGCTCGCGCAGCATGGAGATCAGTCCGTCGCCTGCGAACTGCGCGCACAGGGCAACCGCGGTCACCGCCGCCCACTCGCCGACTCCGGCGTTGCGATCGAAGGCGACCAGGAAGACGAGCGACGGCGCGATCGTGTACGAGGCATTGCCGATCGAGACGATGATTCGCTGCAGAGGCACGCGACCTCGGATGTAGCTCGGAAGCTGGCCGCAGACGAGGCCGGCCGCGACGGCGAGGGGGACGTCTCCGGGCGGCAGCGCGAAGAGCATCGGGATCACGACCAGCTCGACAGGCGACGTGAAGCCACTCCCGACCTCGAGCTCGATGCGTGAACCGACGGCGATCGCCGCAACGAAAGCCGGGAGAAGCAGCCACTGGGGCGCGTCCAGGGGAAGCGCATGGGATGCGAGCAGCACGGCGATCCCCAGAAACGCGACGGCGGTGACTCCGTGGGTCAGCCGCTCGGGCGACGAGAGCCGAGCGCCGACGCGCTCCCGCGAGGCTGCGACGAGTTCGGTCTGGACGTCGATGGCGGCGGATTCAGCACTCATGAGGTGTGTTTGGGGGCGGGTGCTCCCCGCCCCCGTGTCTCAGGATTTGCTCTGTTCCACCTATCGGCTGCTGAAGGGGTCGACGTAGAGACTCGAGATCGACAGCGTCTCGTCCTTTTGCAGTCCCTCCGCCTTGAAGCCGAAGGCCACGGCCGTTACGCCGTCCGGCGACGCGAGCGCCAGGAAGTTCATGTACATCGGCACGATCGCCGAGGGCTGCCACTCGGTCCCGAGCCGAAGCTTCGCGACCGTCAAGTGCTTGACGTGGCCGTCGAAGTCCTCGTAGAGCACGTCGACCTTGAGGTTGGACTTGCCGTTGCCACCGACATCGCGCGCAAAGAAGCGGATCGTCGGGTTGTCCAGGTTGACGCACATGGCCGGCGAAGCCGCCTCGGCGCCTTTCTCGAGCTGGAGCGAGTGCAGCGCGCCGCTGAACGGATCTGCGCCGGCGACCACCGTCGCCTCCTTGTCCAGCGTCCAGTCGTCGCTCGGCGCGAAGTTCCCCTGTGGCGCGAGCGCGTACATCGCGATGTCAGCCCAGGAGGCGAAGACCTGCGTCGCGTCGCCGTACCCGCAGTCGGCTCCCGCGAGAAGCTCGCCGCTCCTTGCCCACCGGCCATGCGCACGGAGGTCGTCCATCTTCTTCTGGATGTCCGCGACCTGATGGGACACATCGACGAGTTGCTCGTCCTGGTCGCCGGCAGCCATGCCGGGCGCTGCCGCAATCGCCGCGAATGCGATCACACACGCACCGGCGGTGAGGGCCCGCATGATTCTCGTGTTCACGCCGCACTCCTTCGTCCGCAGTTCTCGCCCGATGAACGATGGGCGAGCCTGCTCTAAGGAAGCGGCCAAACCGCCTGGACTTCATCCCCTTTCGGGGTGAGATGGCGGAATCCCTCGGGTGGGGTACCCCTAGGCTTGACGTTCCTCGTCGGCGGTTCTCTCGGCCGTCGGGATGGCCTCCAGGCGCTCGTCCGGGATCGGCTCGCCGCTTTCTACCGAGAGACCGTAGGTTCCGGCGGCCAGGCGCGCCTCGGCCCGCTCGACCGCGGCGAGATCGTCGCGGAGATCGTCCGCACGTCCCTCGTCGAGCTCGTCCTGGTAGAGGTCCGAGGCCATGTTCGCCGGATCCTGTTCGTCCGACAGCTCACCGGTGTCCTGATGCCCGAGGCGGGACAGCGCGCTCTCGATCCGCGTGCGCTCGGCCGCAAGGAGTTCGCGTGCTTGCTCCGGATCCATCGAGGCGACGTTACCGCACGGACGTCCTAGGGGAAGCGTTCCTGGCGGGACCTCTCCTTGTCCTCCTCGCGCCATTTCGCCTCGTAGGCTTCGGCCTCCGCGAACTCCTGCTCCGTTCGCGCCTGCGCGTCGTCATCTGGCAGAAGCTCACCCGCAGCGGTCTTGCGACGCATGGCCACGAAGGCGATCACGACGAGCGGAACGGCGACCACCGCCATGATGATCCAGGGGATCATGCGGAGCAGCGTACAGCGCTTCGGGACAGAGGCTCTGCGGTCGGGGAATTGGCATGGGCCCGGGTGGACTCGAACCACCGACCAACGGATTATGAGTCCGCTGCTCTAACCAGCTGAGCTACGGGCCCGACCCGCCAAGCGTAGTCCCCATCGGCTCGGCGGGCCATGTCCGGTGCCAGGCACCCGACATGTCTGTTCAGCACAGATCCCCAGCTCTCTGAACAACTCCTGACCGGACAACACATACCCCGCACGCTCGGCCCGCAGCGGCGCTAACATCGACGGACGGTGAAGGTCTTCCAGCACGAGCGACGGCTCAGGACGGCCGGGGGTCTCTCCGTGCGGGACATCACCGACGAGGTCAGCGCGGCGGTCAAGGAGAGCGGCGTGCGCGACGGGATCGTCTGCGTCTACTCGCCGCACACCACGTGCTGCGTGCGCGTGAACGAGTTCGAGGACGGGTTCCTCGAGGACTTCACGGCGCTCCTCAAGAGCCTCGTCCCGCGCGACAAGTACTACGCGCACGACGACTGGGATCGCCGCACGGAGAACATCTGCGAAGAGGACATGTCCGTCGGGAACGGTCACTCGCACTGCATGTCGATGCTCCTCGGCTCGGCCGGCGAGGCGATCCCGATCCGCGACGGCGAGCTCTGTCTCGGGACGTGGCAGCGCGTGCTCTTCCTCGAGCTCGACCGCGAGCGGGACCGGCGCTGGCTCGTCCAGGTCGTCGGCACCTAGCGCTGCGCCGCTTCAACTGACCCGGCGTCACAAGCCTTCGTTCGGGCTCGGTTAAGTCTTTCCAGCCTCCTCTAGAACTGCGTCGCCCAGTCAACGAAGGAGGTACATCGCATGATCCGTTTCACCGCTCTACTCGCCGTCGCCGCGGCTGCGCTCGTGGGCGTGGCCTCGCTCGGCGCCGCGCCCACCGCGACCAAGAAGCTGACCGGATCGGTCGGCCCCAGCCAGACCATCGTGCTCAAGAAGGGCTCGTCCAGGGTGTCGACGATCCCGCGCGGCCGCTACTCGATCCGCATCAGCGACCGCTCGTCGGAGCACAACTTCCATCTCCGCGGGCCGGTCAACAAGACGCTCACCAGCGTCTCCTGGACCGGGACGAAGACCGTCACGCTAAACCTGAAGCCCGGCCGCTACACCTACGTCTGCGACCCGCACTCGCGGGACATGATCGGGAGCTTCCGGGTCAAGTAGCGACCGGCTCGGACTCGACGATCCACAGGCGCCCGTCGCCGCACTCCACGGCGCGGGCGTCCTCGCCGGGGTCGGTCAGGCTCGTCCGGAGGAGCTTCATGCGCTCCCCGTCGAGATCCGCGATCGGCCCCGGCACCTTCGCGCTGCCGAAGCTGAGGTGCCACGCTCGAACCTGGTCGTGGATCCTCGCCGCCGGCTGCGTCCAGTCGACCGACGCGTAGTCCTCGTCGAAGGCGCCGGCCCAGCCGGCTCCGTCCTCGGACTGCGGGTCGCCCGGGTCCCCGGCCTCCAGGCGCTCGAAGACCCGGGGCAGGAGGCCGAGCGCCGCGGGCAGCATCTTGACGCCGATGTGCTCGATGGTCGTGTCCGTGTCCTCGATCGGGACGGTCGTCTCGGCCAGGATCGGCCCCGTGTCGTAGTCGGCGTCCATCCGGTGCCAGGTCAGGCCGAACACGTCGTCGCCGTCCCGGAGCGCCCAGGCCATCGGGTACGGGCCGCGATGGCGGGGCAGGCGGCCCGGATGCTGGTTGACGGAGCCGAGCCGCGGGACGTCGAGCGCCTCCTGCGGCAGCTTCCACGTGAACCCCCAGCAGAGCGTGACGTCGAGGCTCAGGCCCCGCAGAAGAGGCGCGACGGCATCGCAGTCCTGCGCGAGCAGGATGCTCAGACCTCTCGGCCCCGTGCTGTCCGTGACCTCGCCCCACGGCGGCGGCGGACGGCCCTCCCCCGCTCTGCGCGCCAGCAGCCAGGCAACCGGTTCGTGACCCAGCTCCCGCAGTCGCTCCGAGAGCGGCTCGACGAGGGGCATGACGTTCGAGATGATCGCGATCCGGTAGCCCATCAACGCGTGAGCGGGACGATCGAACGCCTGTACGCGGCCCGGACGCCGGGATGCGTCCCGATGTCGAGCCTGCCGCCCGTGCGGCCGTTGTAGAAGCCGATGAACTTGACGCGCCGGTGGCTCCGCACGAACGCGGCAAACGCGCGCACGAAGCCCGGGTCGTCGATCGCCACGCCCCACTCCGGGACGACGAAGGGCTTCGACGGATAGGCCTTGTAGAGGTCGTTCGTCCGCACGAACGACCACGTGCCGAAGTCGTAGTAGTCGTTCCCGTACGCGTCGAAGAAGCGCGAGCCCGGGAAGTAGTCGCGGAAGCTGTTCCCGCGGACCGGCGGCTCACCGACTGCGAGCGGGTTCCAGACGACGGTCAGGTTCGGGTACGGGTTCTCGGGGACGTCCTGGTCGACGCCCGGCATGCCGAGCGCCCCCAGCTTCGCGGTCAGCGTCGACGCCGTTCCGCCGTGCGTGATCAGGTAGATGCGCTGGAACGCGCGCCGGTACCACTTCGTCGAGTTGGCGCTCGACCCGCGGCACGCGCAGTACGGGTTGAGCGTGTTGTTCATCTCGCCGAGCGGGCGCAGCAGGACGGGCTTGCCGGCGTCCGAGATCGCCGTCGCGAGCCCGATCAGGTGCGCGTCGCCCTGGCCGAGCGCGATCGCCCTCGTGCTGATCGTCCCGCCGCGGCGCTCGGTCTTGAGCGCGATGTGCGGGCGCGCGCCGAGGGTGTCGAGGAAGTAGCTGTACGGCTTGCCCCAGGTCCGCCCCTGGTCCCAGCCGATGAACGCGAGCGCGGACGCCGTGTGCTGGCCGGTCAGGCGGTCGAAGCGCGGGACGTTCCCCGCGTAGACGCCCGCGGTGACGCGCGCCTGCGGTGAGGCGGACGATCCGGGGACGAGGCACGCGGCGAGAAGCGTCAGGATCGCGAGCCCTCGGAGCCGCATGGCAGAACGATAACCGGCTATCGGTTTAGGGTTGACATGTGATCTGGGTGATCGTCCTCGTCGTGCTCGTCCTGATCGTGGCGCTGGCCGCGGTCGTGATCTACAACCGGCTCGTGCGGCTGCGGAACCGCGCGGAGAACAGCTGGGCGCAGGTCGACGTCCAGCTGCGGCGCCGCTACGACCTGATTCCCGAACCTCGTCGAGGCCGTCAAGGGCTACGCCGCCCACGAGCGCGGCACCTTCGACGAGGTCACGCAGGCGAGGACCGCCGCGCAGCAGGCGAAGGGCGTCGCCGAGCAGGCGGAGGCCGAGAACGTGCTGACGGCTGCGATCGGGCGCCTGTTCGCGGTCGCCGAGGCCTATCCGCAGCTGCGCGCGACCGAGAACTTCCAGCAGCTCCAGGCGCAGCTGGCCGAGACGGAGCAGAAGATCGCCGTCTCGCGCCAGGTCTACAACGACGCGGTGCTCACGTACGACAACGCGCTCGAGACCGTGCCGACGAACATCGTCGCCGGGCTCTTCAACTTCAGCCCGCAGGCGTACTTCGAGACGGAAGGCGCTGCGCGGGAGGCGCCGTCCGTGCAGTTCTCCAACTGAGCCGGCTCGCAGCAGCTCTCCTCGCCCTCGCCGCGGCGGCGCTGCTCTGGCCCGCGACCGGCGGCGCGAAGTCGTACTCGCTGCCGGACGCGGACGTCGCGGTGAAGATCCAGTCGGACGGGTCGCTCCTCGTGCGCGAGCAGATCACGTTCGACTTCAGCGGCGACTTCAGCGGCGCGTATCGCGACATCCCGCTCCGGTCGGGAGAGTCGATCGACAACGTCGGCGTCGCCGAAGGAAGCGATGAGTACATCCCCGGGGCGAGCACCGAGCTCGGGAGCTTCGGCGTGCCCGGCTCGTTCGGCGTCGAGTTCGAGCTCGAAGCGCGTGCGGATCGTCTGGCACTACCGCGCCGCGAACGAGCGGCGGACGTTCACGATCTCGTACCGGTTCCGCGGGCTGGCGGTCGCCTACGACGACGTCGTGGACGTGAACCTGCGCGTCTGGGGCGACGAGTGGCCCGGGAGCCTCGGTTCCCTGGCCGCCTCGATGCAGCTCCCCGGGCGCGCCGAGCTGTCGCCGTTCTACCGCGTCTGGGGGAGCCCCGCCTGGGTCCGCGGCGTCGTGGCGCGCTTTCCGCAGAAGGCGACGCTCCGCGCGTCACAGATCCCCGCGCATCAGTTCGTCGAGCTCCGCGTCGTCTTTCCGCGCAGCCTGCTCACCTCGACCGCCGGCGCGCAGGTTCGAGCCGGCAAGGGGCTGCCCACGATCGTCTCCGAGGAAGCCGCCTCGCAGCGCGCCTTCGAGCACGACCGCGAACGCATCGACGACGCGAAGGGCCACCCGGTGCGCACGATGTCGTCCCTGCTGCTCCTCGGCTTCGGGCCCGCCCTCGGCCTGATGACGCTCGTCTGGCTCGTCTACGGCCGGGAGCGCAAAACCGCGTACGACCGCGAGTACGAGCAGGAGCCGCCGACCGACACCGAGCCGGCCCTCGTGCCGTCGCTCGTTCGCCAGGGGACCGTGCCCGGCTCGAACGAGTTCACGGCGACCCTGTTCGACCTCATTCGCCGCGGCCGCTACAAGGCCACGCCCGTCACGACCGAGCGCCCGGTCTTCGGCGGGCTGCGGCACGAGGACGTCGCCGACCTCGAGGTCACGCTCGCCGACCCCAAGGTGGAGACGACGCCGTTCGAGGAGCCGGTCGCGAAGGTCGTGGACTGGGTCGTCGACACCGACGGCGAGCGGCTCTCGGAGTTCCGGGAGGAGATCGAGCGCGACCGCACCAGCAAACAGCAAGTTGTTCACGAGCTTCAAGGAGGGCGTCACCGCCGAGATCGAGGCGCGCGGGTGGTACCTGGGCCAGGGCCTCGTCTGGCTGGTCGTCGGTGTCGGCGTATTCGCACTCGCGGCGGTCGTCCTGTTGTGGGTCGGCATCGACGGCTGGCGCTCCGCCGCACCGCGCTGGAGCGACGTCTTGCTCGTCACGCTGGGCGGGTGCGCCGCGGTCAACGCCGTCGCGCTGCTCTTCGGTGCGAAGCGGTCGGCGCTCTGGCGCCGCAGGAGCGCAGCAGGCGAGGCCGAGGCCGAGCGCTGGGAGGCGTTCCGCCGCTACCTGACCGACTTCCCGCGGCTGAAGGAGGCGCCTCCGGCGACGCTCGAGCTCTGGGAGCGCTACCTCGTCTACGGGATCGCGTTCGGGATCGCCGAGCGCGTGCTCCAGGGCGCGCACCTGCACATGCCCGAGGAGCTGCACGACCAGAGCACGATCTACTGGATCAGCCCGACCGGCGACCTCGGGTCGGGCGCCGAGCGCGCTCGCGATCGGCGACCTCGCGTCGGGCTTCGGCTCGGCCCTCGCGCCACCGGCCTCGAGCGGAGGCGGCGGAGGCTTCTCAGGCGGAGGCGGAGGAGGCGGCGGCGGAGGAGGCGGCGGCGCCTGGTAGCTACGCGGGATTCAGCGTCAGCGTGATGCCGCCGACGTACGCCTGCTGCGGGTCGACCACGATCGAATAGACGCCGGTCACCGGGAGCGTGGCCGTGATCGTCGCGCCGAAGGTGCCGACGAGGATCGGCGGGACGACGGTCGTCCCGTCGGGCTTCAGGATCGAGATCTTCGCGCCGCAGCACGACGTGTTCCCGATCGTGACGTTGCTCAGGCGCAGGCTCACGCGCTGGCTCGCGGTGCCGTTGAACGTGAGCGTGGCGTTCTGGCCGGGGGTCGGCGCCAGCGTCAGGCTGACCGGGCCGCCGCCGATCGCGATCGTCCCGGTGAGATCCGGCGGGACGTCGTAGAGGTTCAGCGTCATCGACCCGAGGTCGGCGCCCTGCGGGTCGACGAGGATCGTGTACGTCCCGGTCATCGGCAGCACCTTCGTGTCGAGGAAGCCGCCGTTCCGGCCGACCGGCGTCGCGTAGACGAGCGTCGAGTTGTCCGGGCTCGTGATCGAGACACGGGCCGAGCAGCACGTGGAGGTGCCGATCGTGACGTTGCTCAGGCCGAGCGAGATCCGCTGGCCCTGCGTGCCGGAGAAGGTGACGAGCGCGTTCTGGCCGGGCGTCGGGCCCATCGTGACGGTCAGCGGGGACCCGCCCGGAGTCATCGAGGCGGTCACGTCCGGCGGGACGTCGTACAGGGTCAGCGTCGCCGAGCCGACGTCGGTCAGCTGCGGGTCGACGAGGATCGTGTACGTGCCGCTCACGGGCAGCACCTTCGTGTCGACGAAGCCGCCCGTCGTGCCGAACGGTGTCGCGAAGACGAGCGTCGAGCCGTCAGGCTTCAGGATCGAGACGCGCGCCGAGCAGCACGTCGAGGTGCCGATCGTGACGTTGCTCAGGAGCAGGCTGATGCGCCGGCCGGCGACGCCGTCGAACCGGACGAGCGCGTTCTGGCCGGGTGTCGGCCCGGTCGTGACGGTCACCGGCGCGCCACCCGGAGTGATGGTCGCGTTCACGTCCGGCGGGACGTCGTACAGCGTGAGCGTCATCGAGCCGGTCGACGTTGCCTGGGGGTCGACCAAGATCTTGTAGCGGCCGGTCATGGGCAGCACCTTCGTGTCGACGAAGCCGCCGTTCGTGCCGACGAGCGTCTGCGAGCCGAGCGCTGTGCCGTCCGGCTTGTAGATCCAGACGTAGGTCGAGCAGCACGGCGACGGCCCCATCGTGACGCTGCTCATCTTCAGGGCGATGCGCTGGTCGGCCTGGGCGTCGAACGTGAGCCACGCGTTCTCCCCGGCCGAGTGCGTCGCGATCGTGACCGGACTGCCGCCCGGGACGATCGCGTATGTCTGGTCGGCCATCGCGGACACGCTCTGCGTGTCGGTCGACGTTCCCGAGGTCGCGGTCACGCTCAGGTTGATGGCGCCCGCGGAGGGCGTGAACGTTGCCGTGTAAAGGCCGTCTCCACGCGCGACAAGCGGGAACGGACTTCCGTTCAGCGTCGCGGTCACCGAAACGCCGTCCGGCGAGCCGCACTGCACGCCGATGACGCGCACCTCGAGCGGATCGCCGGCGTTCAGCTCCGTCGCCGTTGGCCGGTGACTCGATCCAGGCCTGCGGGCCCGTGCAGCGAACGGCGTGGTCGACGTTGAGCCGCCCCGCGGTCCTGCTCGCGCCGCTCAGCGCGGCGATCGGGTCGACCGTGCGCAGGAGGAGCGCCTTGAGTCCGACACCGCTCGCATTCGGGAACACCGCCTTGACGAGCGCGGCCGCTCCCGAGACGTGCGGGGCCGCCATCGACGTCCCGTCCGCGAAGCGGTAGGTCGAGCCCTTCCACGTCGAGTAGACGTTCGTGCCCGGCGCCGAGAGGTCGACCGTGCGCACGCCGTAGTTCGAGAACCAGGCCTTGCGGTCGAACTGGTCGCTGGCGCCGACGGAGATGATGTTCGGCGTGTCGTAGCTCGACGGCCAGAACGGCTCGGCGTCCGTGTTCGTGAAGTCGTTGCCCGCGGCCGCGACGAAGAGCTCGCCGCTCGCGTCCGTCAGCTCGATCGCGTCCTCGAGCGCCTGCGAGAAGTCGCCTCCGCCCCACGAGTTGTTCATGATCGGGACGCCCTTGGCGCGCGCGTAGAGGATCGCGCTGATCGCGTCCTCGGTCGACCCGGATCCACTCGAGTCGAGGAACTTGAGCGGCATGATCGTGCTGTTCCACGTGACGCCGGTCACGCCGATGCCGTTGTTGCCGGCCGCGGCGATCGTGCCTGCGACGTGCGTTCCGTGGCCGTTGTCGTCCGTCGGGTTGTTGTCGTGGTTGACGAAGTCCCAGCCGCGCCAGTCGTCGACGTAGCCGTCGCCGTCGTCGTCGATCCCGTTCGTCCGGCAGCCCGCGCAGTTCTCGCCCTCGTTGATCCAGATGTTCTGCGCGAGATCGGGGTGCGTCACGTCGACGCCGGTGTCGATGACCGCGACGGTGACGTCCGGGCTCCCGGTGGAGACCGACCACGCCTCCTTGGCGTCGATGTCCGCGTCGGGCGTGCCCGTCGTGAAGTTGACCTGCTGGCCCGTGTTGTTGAGGCCCCACTCCTGCGGGAAGGACGGGTCGTTGGGCGTGTCGGCGGCGTGGAGGACGAAGTTCGGCTCCGCGTAGGCGACGCGCGGGTCCTGCTCGAGCGTGCGGATCGTCCAGCGCCGTGTTCGCCGGGGCCACCGAAACGACGGTGCTGTCGATCTGCGCGAAGCGCTTCGTCGGCCGAGCGCCGACCGCGCTCAACACTCCGGCCCGCCCCTTGGCCGAGACGTTCGACTTGAAGCCGACGATGATCGAGCCCGGGAACCGCGGCGGGAGCGCGAGACGCGTGCTGCCGGCCGTTCGCCGCGCTCGCGACGGCAGCGGCGACGAGCGCCGAGGCCAGAGCGGCGGCGAGCAGGATGCGTCGTGCTGGGCGGTCGCGCATGGTGTCAGGGCTCAACGCCCCGCCCGCGCGGGGCAATCAGCCTCTTCTGAGCGTAGGGCCGAACCGCCGACTCGGCATCCCTCGCGCGAGTGTCTGGCAGAGTCTCGGCGTGAGCACGCAAGAGGAGCGGGCTACCCGTTTCCAGACGCTCCACGCGGGAGCGCCGTTCGTGATCCCGAACCCGTGGGACGCGGGCTCCGCGCGTGTGCTCGAAGCGCTCGGCTTCAACGCGCTGGCGACGACGAGCTCCGGCTTTGCCTTCACGCTCGGGCGCCTGGACGGGAACGTGACGCTCGACGAGGTCGTTCAGCACGTCCGGTTGCTCGCGGGCGCGGTCGACCTGCCCATCTCCGTCGACCTGGAGAACGGGTTCGGCTCCGAGTCGGAGCACGCCGCCGAGGCCGTGGCTCGTGTCGCCGAGGCCGGCGCCGTCGGCGGTTCGATCGAGGACTGGGATCCCGCCGGTCACCTCTACGAGCTCCCGCATGCCGTCGAGCGCGTCGCCGCAGCCGTGGAAGCAGCGCGCGGCTTCGGCTGGCCGTTCACGTTGACCGCGCGCGCGGAGAACCACATCCGCGGCAATCCGGAGCTCGACGACACGATCGCGCGCCTCCAGGCGTTCGAGCGGGCGGGCGCGGACGTCCTCTACGCGCCGGGCCTCGAGAGCGCCCCGGAGATCCGCGCCGTCTGCGAGGCGGTGTCGAAGCCGGTGAACGTCCTCGCGCGGCGCGGTCTCTCGACGGCCGACATCGTCGAGGCGGGCGCCCAGCGGATCAGCGTCGGCGGGGCGCTGACCTGGACCGCGGTCAATGCGTTCGCCGAGGCGGCGACGGAGATCGCGGAGCGAGGCGACTACTCGTCGCTGGGCGACGGCTCAAGACTCTCCGACTGGCTTGCCACGAAGTCGAGCAGCAGCGGCCAGTAGCGATCCGGAGCGTCCTTCCACGTGAAGTGGCCCGCCCCGTCGATCACCTCGAGCCGCGCGACGCCGGCCGGCAGCGCGTCGACGATCTCCCGGTGAACCGCCACGGTCGTCATCGGATCGAGCTCCCCTGCACAGAGCAGCGTCGGACACTTGACGCGGGCCAACTGGTCGCGCACGTCGAACTCGCCCATCAGCGCGAGCCCCCGCGCGTTCAGGTCCGCGTTGACGACGGTGCGCGCCCGCTCCTCGTCGCCGATCACCCACGGGCCGAACAGCTTCCAGCACGGCGCCCATTCCTCGCGGGTCACCGACTCGCTGTCGCCGCCGTACACACGCTCGACGACCGCGGCCACTTCGTCGCCTCCGACCCGTCGCATGTCCTCGACGGTCCGGCTCAGGTCGAAGCGGGCCATCGTCGAGGACAGCACCAGGGCGCGGGGATGATCGGGGTGCCGCGCCGCGTACACCAGAGCGACCATCCCGCCGAGCGAATGCCCGAGCACGACCGGCCGCTCGATGGCGAGGACGTCGCAGAAGTCGCGCACGGCGTCGGCGCACAGCTCGAAGCTCCAGTCGGCAGGCTCGCCCCACTCCGACCGGCCGTGTCCCGGAAGGTCGAGGTAGACGACCTGCGCCGCGCCGGCGAGCCGCGCGAAGTCGGGCTTGAGGTAGGAGTGGTCGAAGCTCCCAGGCCCGCCGTGAAGCAGGATGACCGTCGGCCGCTCCTGCATCGTCGCGCCGTCGGGCACGAGCGCGGGGCCGTCGGCGTCGAACCACAGGCGGCTTCCCTTCACATCGACCTGCATCGGCGCGCCCGAGGCTAGCGGTACGTTCCGCGCGATGCGTCGCGCGCTCGTCCTCGGAGGCACCGGTGCGATCGGTCGCGCGACGGCGCGTCGTCTTCTGGCCGCCGGATGGCAGGTCGAGCTCACAGGGCGGATGCGCCGAGCGCCCGAGATCGCGCGCACGATCGCACGGCAGCTCGACCACACGTGGGGTGAGGTGCTCCTGGACGACGCACCGGCCGACGGCGTGGGCCGGCACCCGTGGGACGCTGCGCATCCGATCGTCCTCGACACCACCGCATCCATCGAGCTCGGCTACGAGCCCGCCGGCGACTACGCGGCGACGTTCGCGGACGAGGTCGACTGGCTCGGTTTCCGCGGCTCGCGGCGGAGAGGGCTCGGCGCTCTTGCCCGCCCGGGACGACGAGTACTTCGGGCCGCTGCTCGACTACGAGGCCGAGGACCGCCGCCTCGAGCGCAGCTAGGGCAGCGCCAGCAGGAGGTACGCGTCGATGGGCTCGTCCTTGCCCTTCACGCGCAGCCCGCCCTGCCACTCGGCGACTGTCCCGGTCGGCAGCCGCCGATAGGTCTCGTCCCCGATCAGCACGCCGCCGGACGGGGCGGCGCTCTCGAGGCGCGCTCCCGTGTTCACCGTGTCGCCCACGGACGGGTAGGCAACGTGGCCGTGGCTTCCGATCTCACGGACGATCACGTCGCCGCTGTTGACCCCGACGCGAACGCGCGGCCAGCTCGGGTGCCGCTCGGAGACCGCGGACAGCCTGCGCTGCAGCTCGAGCGCCGCGCCGGCGGCCCGGACCGCGTGATCCGGCTGATCGCCTCGGTTGTTGAACATCGCCATCAGCGCGTCGCCGATGAACTTCTCGACCTCGCCGCCGAACTCCCGGGTGATGAGCGGCGCGGCGGTGCCCCAGTAGGCGTCGAGCACGGCCGCGACCTGGGCCGGCGACGACCGCTCGGCGAAGGCGGTGAAGTCGACGAGATCGGCGAAGAGGACGCTCACCTGCTGGTGCCGGGCGCGCGTCGTCGGCAGGTACAGCCGCCTGAACCGCTCGTCGCGCCATTCCCGGCGGGCGGCCAGGCCGACGATCACGTACGCCGCGACGATCAGGCCGTGCCACTCCCACCAGCTGGCGTGCCACTTCCGCTCGCCCGTGACCGCGACGCCGATCATCGCCTCGGACAGGAGGAGGAAGCAGGCGATGACCGTGATCGGAAGCAGGTTCCGGCGGTTCCGGAAGATGCTCCAGTAGCGCACGGCGCTGATCGCGTAGACGATCGTCCCGGCGATCGCCAGCGCCGTCACCAGGTGGTTCGTCGCCGCCTCGGTGTTCGGCCCCTGCAGCGGCGGCAGGTTCTCGACCGTCCAGACGAACCACGCGACCATCACGGCCAGCACCGCGACCCGGAGCAAGCCACGGCGTCGAATCAGCCGGGCCCCGATCCCAGGCCGGACGTCGACGAACGCGGATCCCGCCGCGAAGATCGCGCTCACGAGCAGTCCGACGGGGATCGCGACCTGGAACCCGGCGTGCTCCTGCGAGAAGAGGATCGTGGGCGTCCCGATGGCGTGGAGCCAGAGGAAGCCTCCGGTCGCCATGAACGCCAGCGAGAGGAGCAGGACGCGCGCATCGCCGCGCCGGTTGGCCGCCTCGCCCGCGGCGTAGCCGAGCGCGACCGCGACCGCGCCGACGAGCCCGAAGACGACGAAGTGGAGCTGGTAGTTCTCGATGTGCGGGTCGAGCTCGGAGCGAAGAAGCAGCGAGACGAGCCCGACGAGGGGCAGCGCAGCCGCGACGACGCCGATCGCGAGCAGGGCGTACGAGCGCGCCCGCCCGTGGGTCTCGCGGGGAGTCGATGTCAGGGAGATCGAAGCCGAGGCCATTCAGTCCATTACGCATGAAGGGCCGCCGTCGGTTTTCGCCGCGCGTCGAAAGTCGGAGAAGATACGCGCGTGAGCGAGGGCCAGATCCCCGTCATCGTCGTCGGCGCCGGGCAGGCGGGGCTCGCCACGAGCCGTGAGCTGACGAAGGCCGGCGTCGAGCACGTCGTCCTCGAGCGCGGCCGGATCGGAAGACCTGGCGCGACCGCTGGGACAGCTTCTGCCTCGTGACGCCCAACTGGTCCGTGCAGCTCCCGGACGGCCACTACGACGGGCCCGACCCGGACGGGTTCATGCCCCGCGACGAGATCGTGAGCTACCTCGAGCGCTACGCGGCCGGGGCGCCCGTGCAGGAGAACGTCTCGGTCGACTCGATCGAAGCTCTCGACGGCGGGTTCGTCCTTGGCACGTCCTCCGGGGAGCTGCGCGCCGGCTCAGTCGTCCTCGCCACGGGCGCGTACCAGCGACCGCACCGACCGGCGGCCGCCGACGCGCTGCCGACGGACCTGTTCCAGATCGACGTGGATGACTACCGAAACGAAGAAGCGCTGCCGCCGGGGAGGGTGCTCGTGATCGGGAGCGGCCAGTCGGGCTGCCAGATCGCCGAGGAGCTACACGAGGCCGGCCGCGACGTGGTCGTCGCCTGCGGGCGGGCGGCGTGGGCGCCGCGCCGGTTCGGGGGGCGAGACCTCGTCTGGTGGCTGGTGGAGACGGGCCATGTGGAGGCTCGGGTCGAATCGCTGCCGGGCCCCGAGGCGCGGCTCTTCGGAAACATCGTCGCCACCGGTCACGGCGGCGGTCACGACCTCCACCTGCGCACGTTGCAGGAGCAAGGAGTCGTCCTCGCAGGCCACTTTCTCGGCGCGGCGGACGGCCGGGTGCAGTTCGCACCGGATCTCGCCGAGACCGTCGCCTCGTGCGACGAGCGGCACAGGCAGTTCATGGATCTCGTGCGCGGGCTCGTGGCGGAACGGGGTCTGGAAGATCCGGGGATCGAGGACCCGGAGCCGTTCGCGGCGGATGCGCCCGATGAGCTCGAGCTGTCCGGCTTCGGAGCGGTCGTCTTCGCCGGCGGGTTCCGGCCCGACTACACCTCGTGGCTCCCGTGGCCCGAGGCGTTCGACGAGCTCGGGTTCCCGATCCACGTCGACGGGGCGAGCACCGTCGTGCCCGGGCTCTACTTCGTCGGCGTCCACTTCCTGCGCAAGCGCAAGTCGTCGCTCCTGTACGGCGTCGGCGAGGATGCCGCGCTCGTCGCAGGGCGAATCGCAGCTCTCGGCGGCTAGGCGGGCGGAGGCGCGCCCGGGGCGGGCGGCGGGCGCAGAATGCCCTGCAGCTGCTCGACCTGACGGCGGATGAGTGCCGTCGAGTAGGAGAGCTGCTCCTCGGTCGGCGGCGGCGAGCTGAGCCGAAGCGTCCGGTCGCCCTCGAGCGTGGCGGAAAGCTCGTCCAGCTGAGCCCGTAGGCGTCCGGCCTCGGCCCTGGCCGGATCGTCGGGCGCATTTGCCTCCAGCGTTCTCGCCTCAGCGGCGAGCGCCTGGATCTGACCGGTTACGACGGAGCCTTGTGAGAGCACGTCGTCGACGGCGACGAAGCAACGCCTGGCGAGGTCGTCGAACTTTCCGGCCCACGAAGCGGCGCCCGCGCGTCTACGACGCCAGAGCAAGAACCCGAAGAGCGCTCCTGCCGCGATTGCGACTGCTAGGAGGATCCACGGCCACGGCGACCCGCCCGACGACCCGCCTCCCGTGGTCGTGACTGCCGGAGGCGGTGGCGGCGGCGGCGGTGGCGGTGGCGGTGGAGGCGGAGGCGCTGGTGGCGGTGGAGGCGGAGGCGCTGGTGGCGGTGGAGGCGGAGCTGGTGGCGGCGGAGGCTGGCGGCGGAGACGCGGGAGGCGGCGGCGGAAGTGGAGCCGGCGGAGGCGGAGGCGTCGCAGGTGGAGGTTGCGCTGGAGGTGGAGTCTCGGCCGTCGTCACCCGCCCGGTCGACACCGCCGCCGGCGGCGCAGGCGGTCGTGTCCCCGTGAGGACCGGACGAGTCGCGGTCACGCCGGTCCGCGTCACGGTCAAGCTGGTGTTCGAACCAACCGCGCCCCCACTCCCGCCTCCTCCGCCGCAAGCTCCGAGCAGGAAGCCGGCAACCCCGGCGAGCGCGAAGCAGCGGACCGATCCGCCCGAGTTGCCGCAGGTGCTCCGCCGACCCGACCCGACCCCCCTCGTCCTCGCGACCCACCCTGTCACATCCGCTTCGCGTACGACTCGTTCACGGAGGTCTCCGTGAACCCGAGCTTCCGGTTGACCGCGAGCCCGCGCCGCACTTGACCTTACAGTCACTGTAAGGTCTACAGTCGAGGCGTGAACATCTCGACGTTCGCACGTCGCGCCGGCATCTCGGCCTCCGGGGTTCGCTGGTACGAGGCGGCCGGCATCCTGCCGAGGCCCGAGCGCGCGCGAGAACGGCTACCGCGCAGTACTCCGACGCCGACCTCGCTCGGCTGACGATGATCCTCGACCCTGCGCCGGCTCGGCCTGACCCCGGTCGAGGCCGGACGGCTCGCCGAGCGCTGCTTCGTCGGCGAGGTCGATCGACCCGGCGCTGACCGCGACGCTGGAGCAGCAGCGTC
This sequence comes from uncultured Actinomycetes bacterium, assembly GCA_963742635.1. GTDB lineage: Bacteria > Actinomycetota > Thermoleophilia > Gaiellales > Gaiellaceae > VAXT01. The sequence goes on along the minus strand of CAVUMW010000013.1, from coordinate 38,472 downwards.
GGCGCATCGCGCAGCAGCGCGAGGAGCTGGAGCGCCTCGAGCTCGAGCTCGTCGACCTCGAGCGAACGATGGCGGTCGCGTCGATCCGGCGCGGCGCCAACCCGGTGCCGATCAGCGTCCTCTTCGTCTGCAACGGCAACTCGGCGCGCAGCCAGATCGCCGAGGCGCTGCTCGGCCACTTCGGCGGCGCGGACTTCGAGGCGTCGTCGGCCGGCACGAGCCCGAAGCCGGTTCATCCGCTGGCCGTCCAGGTCCTCGCCGAGATCGGCATCGACTGGCAGGCGGCGCGCGCGCCAAGCCGGTCGACGAGCTGCTCGACCGCCGCTTCGACTACGTGATCACCCTGTCGAACACCGCCCGCGAGGCGTGCCCGACCCTGCCCGGCCCGCACGGCGCGCTGCACTGGCACCTCGAGGACCCGGCAGCCGTCGAGGGCCCCGAGGAGCAGCGCCTCGAGGCCTTCCGCGCCACGCGCACCGAGCTGTCTGTCCGGCTGCGGCCGTTCATCGAGATCGCGCGACGCGCCGCGGGACGCCTTCCCGCCGTCACCAGTCGCTCTGAGCAGAAAGGAGACTGACCATGGAGCTTCCCTATGCCGAACCACTGACCGTCCGCGAGCTCGGGCGAGCGAGTCATCCCCGAGCCGCCGCGCCGCGGCGAGCCGGGCGGCGAGCCCTGCGGCATCTGCGACGGACAGTCGACGGCTGCCGTCTGGGAGGACGAGCACTTCACGCCTGCACCCGCCCGTCGGCGGCAGCCTCGCGGGCGCCGTCTGGCTCGCGAGCCGCGAGCACGTCGACTCGTTCAAGGACCTCTCGCCGGAGGCGGCCGCCGCCTTCGGCCCGCTGGCCGCCCGCATCGAGCGCGCGATCCTCGGGCTCGGCGACGTCGGCCGCGTGCACCTGTATCGCTGGGGCGACGGCGGCGCGCACTTCCACGTGTGGTTCATGCCGCGGCCGCTCGGGATGCTCCAGGCCACCGGGATGATGCTGCCGCTCTGGGAGGACGTCCTGCCGAACGTCACGGACGACGAGCTGGCGGACGCGGCCCGGCGGATCGCCGCGGCGCTGTGACGACGCTCGCCCGCCGGCTCGGCACCTTCGACGCCGTCGTCATCGGGCTCGGCTCGATGATCGGCGCGGGGGTCTTCTCGGCCTTCGCCCCGGCGGCCGCGGCGGCCGGGAGCGCTGCTGCTCGTCGGCCTGGCGCTCGCGGCCGGCGTCGCCTACTGCAACGCGGTCGCATCGGCGCAGCTCGCGGCCCACTACCCGACCTCGGGCGGCACCTACGTCTACGGGCGCGAGCGGCTCGGCGAGTGGTGGGGCTTCCTCGCCGGCTGGGGCTTCGTGATCGGCAAGACGGCGTCCTGCGCCGCGATGGCGCTCACCTTCGCCGCGTACGCGGTTCCCGGGCCGCGCTGGGTCGAGCGCCTCGTCGCGGTCGTCGCGGTGCGTGACGCTGACGGCGGTCAACCTGCGCGGCATCACGCGGACGGCCGGCCTGACGCGCATCCTCGTCGCGGTCTCGCTCGCTGCCCTGGCGGTCGTGGTCGGCGTGATCCTCGGGAGCGGCGACGCCGGACGGGCAACCTGACGTGGGAGCTTCCCAACGGGCTCTACGGCGTCCTCCAGTCGGCGGGCCTCCTCTTCTTCGCGTTCGCCGGCTACGCGCGGATCGCGACGCTCGGCGAGGAGGTGCGCGACCCGCGGCGGACGATCCCGCGCGCGATCCCGCTCGCGCTCGGGATCACCGTCGCCGTCTACGCGGTCGTCGCCGGGTCGGTGCTGCTCGTGCTCGGCCCGGATGCGCTGGCGGCGAGCGTGACGCCGCTCGAGAGCGCGGTCCGCTCGGTCGGCGCCGACTGGGCGGTTCCGCTGGTCGACGTCGGAGCCGCGGTCGCCAGCCTCGGCGCGCTGCTCGCGCTGATCGCGGGGATCGGGCGCACGACGCTGGCCATGGCGCGCGAGGGCGACCTGCCGCGCTGGCTGTCCTCGGTCCACCCGCGCTACCGCGTGCCGGATCACGCCGAGCTCGCGGTGGCGATCGCGGTGACGGCCCTCGTCCTGACCACGGACCTGCGCGGCGCAATCGGGTTCTCCTCCTTCGGCGTTCTGACCTACTACGCGATCGCGAACGCGGCGGCGTGGACGCAGCGCGGCGAGTGGCGGCGCTGGCCGCGAGCGCTGAACGTGGTCGGGCTCGTCGGGTGCGTGACGCTCGTCGCGACGCTTCCTCTCAGCGCGGTCGTCGCCGGCCTGGCGATGTTCGCGATCGGCCTCGCGTGGCGCGTGGTCATCCGGAGGCGGGCGGCTCTGTCTCTCCCTGCTTGAGCCGCGCGGCCTTCATCGCCAGGTAGCGCTGCTCCGGAAGGCTCGTCGTGCGGCCGGCTGCGGCACGGTAGTGCTCGACCGCTCCCTCGGTGTCGCCGGTCATCTCCAGCAGGTGCGCCCGGACCGCGTCGAGCCGGTAGTGGCCTGCCAGCCGCTCGTCGACCGAGTCGAGCACGACCAGGCCCGCCGACGGCCCCTCGGCCATCGCGACCGCAACCGCGCGGTTGAGCGTCACGACCGGGTTGTCCGTCAGCTGCTCGAGCAAGCCGTAGAGCGCGAGGATCTGCGTCCAGTCCGTGTCCTCGGCCCGCGGCGCGCGGTCGTGTACCGCAGCGATCGCAGCCTGGATCCGGTACTCGCCCACGGGCGGCCTGCCCATCGCGGCGTCGAGAAGCGCGGTGCCCTCGTCGATCTGCGCCCGATCCCAGAGCGTCCGATCCTGCTCGGCGAGCGGGACGAGCTCACCGCCGGCGGTCGTCCGCGCAGGACGCCGCGCGTCGATCAGCAGCATCAGAGCGAGGAGTCCCGCGACCTCACCGTCGTCCGGCAGCAGCCGGTGCAGTCATCCTCGCCAGGCGGATCGCCTCGTCCGAGAGCTCCGCGCGATGCAGCTCGGCGCCGGCGCTGCTCGTGTAGCCCTCGTTGAAGATCAGGTAGAGCACGTGGAGCACCATGCGCAACCGCGCCGGGCGCTCATCGGGCTGCGGCAGCCGGAACGGCTCTCCCGACGCCTCGATGCGCCGCTTCGCCCGCGAGATGCGCTGCGCCATCGTCGCCTCGTCGACGAGGAACGCGCTCGCGATCTCGGCCGTGGTCAGCCCGCCGACGGCACGCAGCGTCAGAGCGATCGCCGACGCCGGGGTCAGCGCGGGATGGCAGCACATGAAGAGCACGGTCAACGTGTCGTCCTCGCCGGAAGGTCTCGTGCGCGGGCAGCTCCTGACGCGAGACCAGCTCCTCCCGGTCCCGCCGCGACCGGTCGCTTCGCCACTGGTCGATCAGCCTCCGGGACGCTGTCTGCACGAGCCAGCCGCGCGGCTCCTCGGGCACGCCGTCCCGCGGCCAGCGCGTCGCGGCTGCGAGCAGCGCCTCCTGGACGGCGTCCTCGGCGGTGTCGAAGTCGCCGTACCTGCGCACGAGCGTGCCGAGGACCTGCGGCGCCAGCTCGCGCAGCAGATCCTCGACACCGTCGCGGGACGTTCAGCGCTCGCCCGCCGCGGTCTGCAGGTACTCCTTCATCCCGTCGGTGTCCGATGATGCGCTCGTCCATCACCCGCCGAACCTGGATCGGCTGCTGGGTCGGCGACGCCGTCGGGGCCGGGCACGGCCGAGAGCCTCGCCGCGATCTCGAGTGCGCGCGCCTCGGACTCGACGTCGAAGACCTGGAAGCCGGCGAGCCACTCCTTGAACTCCTGGAACGGCCCGTCGGTGACCACCGGCGTCGTGCCGTCGGAGGTCACGATCTTGGCGAGGTCGGGCCCGGTCAGGATCTCCGACTGCACCAGCTCGCCGCTCTCCCTCAGCTCTTGCGAGAGAGCCTTGTAGTAGTCCAGGTGCGCCTGAACCTCCTCGGGCTTCCACTCCTCCATGGGCGTGTCGACGACGCCGCCCTCGAAATTGACCGCCAGTAGGTATCTGGCCATCTCTCCTCCTCTGCTCTGGGCCGTCTGGCCCAACTTTGGCACTTGTCACCCAATGAACGGAGCAGGTCGCCCGTTCTCGACATCGCGGGGCGGAGCCGGTGCGCTAGTGGCGGCTGAGGACGAGGTTGACCGGGAACCCGGCCGGCTTGACCGTTCCGGGCCGCGGGCGCTGAGCGATCACGCGACCGGGTCGACCACCGGCGTGGCGGCGAAGGACGCGGCCGACACGGCAATGGCTCGAGCGGAGGCGAACCCTCGCGCGCCCCAGGTTGAGGCCGATCACCCGTGGGACGACGCACCTCGCGGGCGGAGGCGGAGGCGGTGGCGGAGGAGGAGGTGGCGGCGGCGGCGGAGGTGGAGGTGGCGGAGGTGGCGGAGGTGGAGGCGGCGGCGGCGGAGGCGGAGGTGGAGGCGGAGGTGGTGGAGGCGGCGGTGGAGGCGGCGGAGGCCCGAGGTTCACGCGCCCGATCGCGTTGCCGAACCCGACGCAGTACCACATGTTCCCGTCGGGCCCGGCGGTGATCCCGAACGGATAGTCACCGGTGTCGAAGACGTCGCCGACCACGCCGTTGACCGAGATCTCGCCCACGTTGCTCGAGTCGTTCTCCGTGAACCACAGGCTGTTCCCGGACGGGCTCGCGGCGATGCCGGCGATTCCGAATTCCCCCGGAACCGGGTACTCCGTGATCGTGCCGTCGGGCGTGATCTTCCCGACGTTGCGGCCTGCGAGCTCGGTGAACCACAGGTTCCCGTCTGGGCCGGGGCTGATGTCCCAGGGAAGCGCGACTTCAGTGATGAGCGGGAACTCGGTCTGATCCAGCGGGTTCTGCGGATCGAGCCGAACGATGTCGTTCCCGATCTCCTCGGTGAACCAGACGTTTCCATCCGCCCCGGTCGCGATGAAGGTTGGAAACTGGCCGATCCCGCTCGGGTACTCGTCGATGGTCCCGTTCTGCGTGATCCGCCCGACCTGGTCGACGTTCTCCTCGGTGAACCAGAGATCGCCGTTCGGGAGCGCCGTGATGTCCCAGGGCTGCGCGTCCGGAGTCGGGAGCGGGTACTCCGTGATGTCGCCCTGCGTGGTGATCTTCCCGATCTGGTCCCTGAAGCGCTCCGTGAACCAGAGGTTGCCGTCCGCGCCGACCGTGATCCCGTACGGCCCGCTGTCCTGCCACTCGAGCGGAAACTCGGTGATCGTCCCGGTCGGCGTGATCCGGCCGATCGTCCCGCGGTCGGACTCGGTGAACCAGAGGTTCCCGTCCGGCCCCGGCACGATCGTGTACGGACGGCTGTCCGCGTGCGGGAGCGGGAACTCCGTGACGTCAGTCGGCGACCCGGGATTCCCAGCTCCTGGGCGACCAGGGCCAGCGAAAGGCCGGCAAATACGAGCGTCGAAACGACCCACGACCTGAGCACGGTTCTCCCTTCCTGGTGCGTGCCGAATCTACCGCTCTCAGGCGCGAATTCCTAGTGCGCGGTCCGCCCCGTTCGTTGCCTCTGTCGGACGCGGACCCGCGAGATCGCCATCAATACGACGAACGCCGCAGCGCTCTTGTTCCGACTCTCCGCGGAGAGTCGGGCATGTGGTCTCTGAGATCGCTCAGGACTCGACGCGGCCGCGGCGTGAGAGCGCGTCGATCGTCACCGCGGCCAGCAGGACGAGCGCGGTGACCATGAACTTCGACGCAGCCGTGAAGCCCTTCAGGCCCATACCGTTGTCGATGCCCGCGATCACGATCCCGCCGAGCACGCCGTGGATCGCCTTCCCCCGCCCTCCGAACAGGCTCGTGCCGCCGATCACCGCGGCCGCGACCGCATAGAGGACGAGCGTGCCGCCGTCGATCGAGGTCGAGATCGACCGGAGCCGCGACGCGTACACGATGCCCGCAATCCCGGCCGTGAGGCTGCACAGCATGAACGCGACCGTCCGGATCGTCGCGAGGCTCACGCCGGCGCGGCGCGCAGCTTCGGCGTTGCCGCCGATCGCGTACAGGTAGCGGCCGAGTTGCGTGCGGCCGAGCACGACCGTCCACACGACGAGCACGCCGACCACGAGGAGCACGACCCAGGGGACGCCGCGAATCGGCGCGAAGATTCCGCGGTCGTGGTTGCAGAGCAGGACGAGCGCGACCCCGCCTGCCAGCGCGCCGCCGATCTTCAGGAGCGTCACCGTCGGCGGCGGAGCCACGAGCCCCGCACGACGTCGCTTCGAGTCGCGTCGCCAGAGTGTCAAGCCGAACAGCCCGACGAGCACGAGCATCAGGATCCAACCTGCGAGCGGGCTGATGTTGGCGCTCGCGATGTTGTTGATCGTGTCGTCCTGGATCGGGATCGTCCCGCCGTTGCCGAGGATCTTCAGGAGCACGCCCTCCCAGAAGAGGAGGCCCGCGAGCGTGACGACGAACGAGGGCAGGCCGATCCTCGTGATGATCGTGCCCTGGAGAATCCCGATCCCGGCGCAGGCGAGGAGCGCGGCCGGTGATCGACGACCACCACGGCCAGCCGTGAGCCGGGCTCGCGAGGTCGGCCATGATCACACCGCCGAGGCCGGCGACGAACCCGACCGAGAGGTCGATCTCCCCGAGCAGCAGGACGAAGACCTCGCCCATCGCCAGCAGGCTGAAGACCGCAGCCTGGACGAGCAGGTTGACGAGGTTGCCGGCGGTCAGGAACTTCGAGTCGAGGGACTCGAACAGGATCGAGACCAGGATCAGTCCCGCGATGACCGGGCAGGACCCCGCTCTCGCCGGCCTTGATCCTGGCGAGCGAGGCTCTGAAGTACTCGCCGACGGAATCGGCGGTGATCTCGGCCGGAACCGCGAGCTCGGCCTGGCGAGCCGCCTGCTCCGTCTGAACGTCCGACTCGGGCGGCGGGAGGTCTCGTCGACCTTGGCCATCAGGCGTCGGCTCCGTTCTTGGCGAGCCGCTCCGACCTGCCCGTCGTCATCAGGTCGACCGCGCTCTGGCGGTCGAGCTCCGACGCCGGACGCTGCGCGACCACGCGACCGAGGTAGAGCACGATGATCCGGTCGGCGACCTCGAAGACGTCGTTCATGTTGTGGGACACGAACAGCGCCGCGTGGCCCTGCTCGGCGAGGCGGCGCGTGAGGTCGAGCACCATCCGCGTCTGGGCGACGCCGAGCGCCGCGGTCGGCTCGTCCATGATCACGAGCTTCGCGTCCCAGAGCACGGCCTTCGCGATCGCTACGGACTGTCGCTGACCGCCCGAGAGCGACGCGACCGGCTGTCGGATCGAGCGGACGGTGGTCACGGCGAGGCTCGCGAGCGTCTCGTCGGCGGCTTTCTCCATCGCCTCCTCGTCCAGGAAGACGCGTCGGTTCAGGCGCTCCCGCCCGAGGAACATGTTTTGCACGATGTCCAGGTTGTTACAGAGCGCGAGATCCTGGTAGACGGTCTCGATGCCGAGCGCGGCGGCCTCTCGGGGCGTGCGAATCCGGACCGGCTTCCCATCCCAGAAGATCTGCCCGTGCTCCGGAGCATGGATCCCGGCGATGCACTTGATCATCACCGACTTGCCGGCGCCGTTGTCGCCGATGAGCGCGGTCACCTCACCCGCCGGGATGTCGAGGTCGACGTCCGAGAGCGCCTGCACCGGCCCGAAGTTCTTCGAGACGCCTTTGAGGCGAAGGAGAGGCTCGGCGCCGTTCCCGCTGCTCGTCATCGCGTCCCTTCTACCCGTTCCTCGACCCGCCGGTGAGCCGGGCCCCGCCGCGAAGGCGAGGCCCGGCCCAATCGGCCCTATTGGATTCCGTTGTCCTTACAGACCTGGGCCATCTTGCCGCCGCAGATCTGGTTGATCGGAATCACGTTGTCCTTGATGACCGTGTCGGCCATGTTCTCCTTCGTCACCCAGACGGGCTTCGTGTACACGGACTTGATGTCCGCGTTCAGCGTCGTGTCCTTCGTCGTGGCGTTCACGAGCGAGGACGGCGGCGTCTTGCCGGCCCTGAGGAAGAGCGCCAGCGCAGCGGCCGCCTGTGGCTCGGCGTAGGGGAGCTTGTAGACGGTGCCGCACTGGTAGCCCTTGAGGATGTTCTGGAGACCCGACGGCGAAGCATCCTGACCCGTGGTCGGGAACTTGTCCGCCGGGATCTTGTTCTTCAAGAGCACCGAGATGACCGCGTTCGCGTTGTCGTCGTTCGGGCGTGACGACGGCGTTCATGTTGGGGTGTGCGGTGTACTGCTGCTCGAACTCCGTGGCCGCGGTTGGCGGATCCCACGTGCCGGGCGGCGCGCCGACCTTCACATAGGAACCATCGGCGAAGTGCGGATTGAGGACGCCGTTGTACCCCTGTGCGAAGAGCTTCGCGTTGTTGTCCGTCGCGGCGCCGCTCATCACGAGGACGTTCGGCTTGCTGACCTTCCACGCGGTGGCGCAGTCGACCATGCCCTGCCCGATCAGCTTGCCGACCTCGACGTTGTTGAAGCTGACGTAGTAGCGATCCTTCGGCCCGCCGGTCACGAGGCGGTCGTAGTCGATTACCTTCACGCCCTGCGACGCGGCTTTCGACTCGATGGCCGCTCCCGATCCCGGATCGAGCGGATCGACGAGGAGCACCGATGCGCCGGCGGTGATGTCCGCCTCGGCCTGCTGCTGCATCGTGCTGGTGCTGCCGTGAGCGTTGTCGATCTTGTACTGGTCGGAAGAGAGCCCAGCGGTCTCGAAGGCCTTCTTCAGAAACGGCGCGTCGTACTGGACATAACGGGCCGACGTCGTCGTGTCGGGGAGCAGGACCCCGATCATTCCCTTGCCCTCGCTCGCAAGGCCTTTCAGCTTGGCCATCTCCGAGAAGTCCACCGGCAAGTTGGCGGCGTCGATCTGCGGAGTGCCGGACGATCCCGTGGTCGTACTGCTCGAGCTCGACGACTTCGATCCGCCGCCGCACGCGGCGACCACGAAGAGCGCCGTGCCCACAAGGCCCACGATCGCGAGGCCTCTCCACGCTGAGCGCATACTTCCTCCCTCTCTAGCTCTCGGGCGCAATTGCGGACAAGGATACTCCCCGCGATCAGGCGAGAGGGAAGTCTCCCGGCCTACGCGCGCCGGGCCTCGGCAACAGCAGCGCGAATGCGGGCCGCGCTCGGGCGGCAGGAACGGGTCGATCAGCACGACCTCGTCGTCGGTCTCGTAGCGTACGACCGGCACGTTCTGAGGCCAGTCCTCGGTCGGCTCCCAGTCGGGGTGCGCCGACATCCACCAGGAGAGCTCGCCCAGGCGCGAAGACTAGTGCGGACCGTCGCGCGAGACTCGCTCCCGAGCCGAAGAGTTCCGTGCGGCGCTCCGGAACGAAGCGCCGCACGGTCAGGGGGACCTACGGGCGGTACTGCTGCTGGAGGGAGCAGACGGTGTCGATCTTCGCGTGCATCCAGAAACCCGACTCGAGGGACTCGGCCAGCTTGACCGGCTCCTTGCCGTCGATGAGCTGGGCCAACTGGGACGGCGTGATCGCCGTCGAGGGGAACCCCGTGCCGGGGAGCTCTCCCGTCCTGCTGAGGACCCTGATGTCGGCGGTTGCCGGCACCAGGTAGGTGAGCAGGCGGTGACCCTCTTCGACGACGTAGTTGTCGTTCGGAACGTCACTCGATCCCGTGTCCTCGAGCGCGGCCCGGCTCGCCGTCACTCCACTGAGGAACCAGGCTGGATCGAACCGCAGCTCGAAGTGGTTTCCCTTGGGGGTGAGCGACTCGACGTGACCGTACAGCGCGACATCGCCGCACGGCCCCGGCGCCGCAGCCGACGACGCTGCGGCAGAGGATGGACCCGATCCCGAGAACAAGCGCACGGACCCGAGAACGGCTGCAGCGAGAAGCACGGCTCCTGCGACGAATATGAGTGATCTCTTCATGACATCTCCTTTGATCATTGACACCTCCATCGTGCTCGCCGCCCGACGCAGGAGCCATGGACGGGAGATAGGCGATCAATGGAATCTGCAGCGGGGCCGCTGAAGCCAAAACGAGCACTCGAGAAGCCTCAGCTGCGTCGCGTGGTCTGACCAAGATTGATCATGCGAATTCCTGTCGGCGGCGCGAGGCTTTCGCATATTCGCTGCCCGGGTGCGCCCGGAGACAGGAGGTGAGGGCGATGACGATCACGCGGCCGCCCAAAGGAGGGCTCGAAGTCGGCCGGCAGACCCACAGCCCCGGCCACCGGCCACGAATGGCTCGTCGCAATGGACCGCGGGCCGCATCACGGCGCTCGTGGTCGGCTCGATTCTGGTCCTGGTTTCGCTGGGGCTCCTCGGCGCCGGGGGAACCGCCCTCTGGGCCGACCGCACGCAGCGCGACGGGGGCTATGCCACGACCGACGTGCACCACTTCTCCACGGCCGGGTCGGCACTGGCGACCGAGCCGACCAACCTCGGGTCGTCCGGGGTCGGCTGGCTGTACGCGCCGGACGTACTGGGCAAGGTGCGCATCCGAGTGACGCCGACGAGCCCGGACCGGGCGCTGTTCGTCGGGATCGGTCCTTCTACGGACGTCGATCGCTACCTCGGCGGAGTGAGCCATACGGTCATCTCCGACTTCTGGCAGGACAAGGTGAAAGCCGTCGAGGGGAGCCACCCCGCATCCGCCCCGGCTACGCAGAAGTTCTGGGTTGCCTCGGCCACCGGTCTCGGGGCGCAGAACCTCGTGTGGGATCCGACCGACGGCTCGTGGACAGTCGTCGTGATGAACGCCGACGCGCGTCCCGGTGTGTCCGTCGGCGCCGATCTGGGAGCCAAGCTCCCGGCCCTGTTGTGGATCGCTATCGGCGTGCTCGCAGCGGGAGCGATCTTCATGGCCGGCGGAGTGCTGCTGATCGTGGGCGCGCTCTCGCGACGCGGCATCCGCCCGTCCGACTGACAAGGAGGAATCGTGTCTACGGCAAGCATCAGTGCGACCGCCCCGCGGACATTTGCCGGGGCCGAGGAAGTCGTTGATCGCTATCAAGCGGTGAAGCAGTACTCGCTCGTCCAGATCCTCGGCGTGTGGGCGGCCGCCGCTCTTCCGATGGGCGTGCTGGCGTGGGTCGTCGCCCCCGCCCTCGAGGACAACTTCAGCGGAGCCGGGAACGTCCCCATGGTGAAGGCGCTCCTCCTGCTCCTGACGGCGGGCATGGTGTGGCAGTTCGTGCTCGTTGCGCTTCTCGTCTGGCACGAGCAGGGCACGCTCCGCTGGTCGAAGGTGCGCGATGCGCTCTGGCTTCGTTCACCGCGGAGCCCGAAAACGGGCCGCATCGGCGGCAAGCTCTGGCTGATCCTGATCCCGTTGGTGCTGCTCTTCGCGGTCGAAGAACTGCTTCCGACCTTCGGCGTGCCGGAGAACCGCGACTTCGCGTCGTTCGTCGACTCGGCCGTCGGCAAGAGCTTCCTGAACGGCGCCTGGGGCTGGTTCGGCCTCATCATCCTCATGCAGATCTTCAACACCGTTCTCGGCGAAGAGCTCCTGTTCCGCGGGCTTCTTCTGCCGCGCATGAACCGCGCGTTCGGCCGCGGCGACTGGGCCGCGAACGGCGTCCTGTTCGCGGCGTACCACGTGCACGTTCCCTGGATGATGCCGTCCACGCTGCTCATCGACACGTTCGCGATCGCGTACCCGTCGAAGCGGTACCAGAGCGCCTGGATCGGGATCGCCGTGCACAGCGCCCAGAGCGTGTTCTTCGCAGTGCTCATCCTCACGCTCGTCCTGTGAGGCATCGATCGCAGAAAGGAAGGAGGGCTCAATGCAGCCCGTCAAGGAAGCAGCGTCGGAGTTCCTGAGCAAGAAGCGCGTTGCGGTGACCGGGGTTTCGCGAGCCCCGAAGAGCCACGGGAGCAACAGCGTCTACTGCCGGCTGCGAGATCGCGGGTACGACGTCTTCGCGGTGAACCCGAACGCGGCCGCCGTCGAGGGCGATCCCTGTTACAAGGATCTGAGCTCCATCCCCGGCGGTGTCGAGGCAGTGGTGATCGGGACCAGGCCGGAGAGAGCCGAGGCCACCATGCGTGAATGCGCCGAGCTCGGTATCGAGCACGTGTGGATGCACTGGGGCGCCGGCGGAAGCAGCGTCTCGAGTGCGGCCACCGACTACGGCCGTCAGCACGGGATCACGGTCATCGACGGAGGGTGCCCTCTGATGTTCGGGCCTACCTCCGACGTCGGCCACCGGGTCATGCGCCGTGTCCTCGCCGGGCGAGTGCCCCACGAGGTGTGAAGCAACCGCGCCGCACGCTCGAGTGCGCGCGCCGAACAGAGAGGAGACGAGTTGATGAGCGCCCACAGGAAACTCTTGGAGGAGTACGTCGAGCTGTACAACTCCGGCGACCTCGACGCCTGCATGGAGCTCTACGCCGAGGACGCCGTGCAGGGGATGCCCGACGGCTCGTTCGAGGGCCGAAGCGCGATCCACGAGCGACTCGCCCGGGAGCCGGAGGGCTTCCCGGATGCCACCTACATCGTGGACAGCTTCGTGGAGCAGGGTGACACGTTCGCCGACGAGTGGACCTTCGTCGGAACACACACGGGTACGTACGAGCTGCCGGACGGCACGCAGCTACCTCCCACCGGCAAGCGGGTGACGATCAAGGGCATGGAGCTGGTGCGGGTGCGCGACGGGAAGATCGTCGTCGACAACCTGTACTTCGACAACATGGCCGTCGCGGCCCAGCTGGGCTTCGTCCGGGAAGGCGCGATCGCCTGACCGAACTCGTGCGACGAGCGCCGGCGGAGCCTCGTGCCGCTCCGCCGGCGCTCGCATGGAGCCGGTTCTATGCCTCCTGGAGGACCTTGATGTCGGCCTCCAGCCCCTGGAGGAAGGCGAACTGCTTGAGCTCGACGGCGCCCGGCGGCATTGCGTCGATCGCCTCGGCGAGTGCCGGAGACGGCTCCGAGTAGAACGTCATCGTGTGGCCGTCCGCGAAGTCGCGGAAGAGCTTGGCCCTGGCGTCTGCGATGTGGTCGGAATGCTCGAGCAGGGCATCGGCGTCCACGTAGGACTCCCGGACTTCGCACTCGGTTCCGTCCTCGCTCAGGAACCAGTCGTAGCGAAGCGTCTTCGTGTCCTGCTCCCTGGTCAGACGCATCATCTCCGCCGCCTGGCTCTTGAAGCCCTCGAGCTGGCCGTCCCGAACTTTCAGTCGGGCAGTGGTCTCGAACATGTGGTCGCGCCTCCTTCGGTCGCTTCAGCGAGGCACGCTACGGCGGCTCTGCGATCCGCGCCTGACCAGGTTTGACCAGGCCAGGGGTGCCGGCCATACGTGATATTCGTCACGAAGGATCAGGGAAAACGCGGATTTCGCGGCCGAGGCAGGGTGCGAAGCTCGGGGTCGTGGCCGAGCGATCGGCAACGGACTTTCGGTCGGGCGACGCGCTGTTCGCGTTCGAATCCGACCTGACGATCGTCTCCTGGAACCGTGCGGCGGAAGAGCTGACCGGTATCCCGGCCCAGGAAGCCGTCGGACGGCAGTGCTGGGAGGTACTGGGCGGTCACGACGAGGAGGGCAACGCGGTGTGCCACCGAGGCTGTTCGACCGCGCGCCTGGCTCGCGAGGGGTGGCCGGTCTCCTGCCGGAGCCTGCTCATCAAGGCGCTCGAACGCGATCTCCGAGTGAATGTCTCCACCGTCACGCTCGACGACGGGCCTCGCCGGCTCTTTCTGCACGTCATGGTCCCTGCGCGATGCGCGACCTCCGCGGGCGCCCGAGCTCCTCACGCCGCGACAGCTCGAGGTGCTCCGGCTCCTCGCCGAGGGCCTTCCCGCGAAAGTGATCGCAACCCGTCTCCAGATCGCCGAGCCAACGGTCCGGAACCACATTCGGGCGATTCTGGTTGCGCTCGGCACTCATTCTCAGCTCGAGGCGATCGCGAAGGCTCACCGCCTGCAACTAGTCGACTAGGCGCAGACCGCCGAGGCCGCACGTTGGCGGGCGTCGCCGTGTCCAACTCTTCTCAAGCCAACTCTTCTCAAGCGCCGCCGATGCCGGCTTTGCCGGCGTCGGCTCAGAACGGCTGGGATTCAGAGGCGATCCGAGCGAAGTCGTCATGGCCCGCCGGAGGCGGGCCGGACTTCGCTCGGGAGTGGAGGCGGCGGGAATCGAACCCGCGTCCGTCGCCGCACCGGTTGAACATCTACAAGCTTAGGCTGCCGTTGGGTTTCGCCCGCCGGCCGGTTGGCAGCCGACCAACCTTCGGGCTAGCCATCCTTTGGTGTCGCGCTTCGGGCGATTGGCTCTCCCTAGGCGCCGAGCCCGTTTTCTGACGCCGCTACCCGAGCCACGGGCCGAGCCCGGAGCGACGCGCCTCACTGTGGTTTAGGCAGCGAGAGCGAGTGCGTTTTGGTTCTTCGCACTTGCGTTTTGTCCCGGTTGTTTTACGAGGCCGACCGGGGACCTCGGCTTGCAGCTCAACCGGAGAATCGACCACGTCGAAACCTGATCGCCCCCGTATGTTGCCCTTAGTGTAGCCAGGAGAGTCTGGCGGAACGTTGCTCGTCGCCGGGGTGCGATGCTCGTTCCGAGACCGCGGACGCAGGGAGCCCCGGTAGTCATCACTACCGGGGCGACTGAGGACCCGGCCTCGGGGCGAGCAGCGCGGCCCGGCGGCTCAGACCACGTTTCGCCAGACTCTCCCAATGCTCCTGGTTCTCTTCGACGTCGACAAGACGCTGTTCATGACCAGCGACCCGCTGATGGGGCAGGCGACGACCGACGCGATCGAAACGGTCTGGGGGCTGAAGCTGCCAGGTGACGCGATCCGCGGCGTCGACCACCCCGGGCAGACGGCGCTGCGGATCACGCGCGAGCTCCTGCGGGCGGCCGGGCTCGAGGACGACGAGATCGATCCGCAGCTCGCGCGCTGGTGCACCGAGGCTTCGCGGCGCTACCTCGAGCTCCTGGGTGACGCGGACACGTCCCACTGGGCCGCGGCCGAAGGCGCTGCCGAGGCGATCGACCAGATCGAGAACCGTGCGCTCCTGACCGGGAACCCGGAGCCGGTGGCGAGAGCCCGGATGGAGCGGATCGGTCTCGCCGAGCTCTTCCCGCCCGGTCAGGGCGCCTTCGGCTGCGAGGCGGAGAGCCGCGCCGAGCTGATCGCGATCGCGCGTCACAAGGCCGGCGACTGGCCGGCCGAGCGCACGGTCGCCGTCGGCGACACGACGAACGACGTGGCCGGAGCACGCGCCGCCGGAATCCACGTCATCGGCTTCGGTCCGGGCCTCGACGACGCCGACGCCGTGATCGAGCGAATGAGCGAGCTGCCGCCGACGCTCGAGCGGCTCAGCGCCTCGCTTTGAGCGCGCGCTCGATCTGGCGGTCGGCGTCGCGCTTGGCGAGCTCGCGCCGCTTGTCGCGCTGCTCCTTGCCCCGGGCGAGCGCGAGCTCGAGCTTCACGCGGCCGTTCTTGAAGTAGAGCCGCAGGGGCACGAGCGTCAGGCCCTTCTCGCGCACCTTGCCGTACAGCGAGTCGAGCTCCCGCCGGTGGAGGAGAAGCTTCCGGTCGCGTTCCGGCTCGTGGTTCTGGATTCCCGCCTGCTCGTAAGGATCGATGTGCGCGCCGACGAGCCACGCTTCGCCCTCGCGCACGTCCGCGTACGCCTGCTGCAGGCTGACGCGCCCCTCGCGCAGGGACTTGACCTCGCTTCCGGTCAGCACGACGCCCGACCTCGAGGCGCTCGAGGAAGTGGTAGTCGTGCCGCGCCTTGCGGTTCTCTGCGATCGGCTTCTCGCCGGGCATGCGTCGATTGTAGGTTCGGGCTCCCGCCTGGATCTGCCACCATGCTGGGAATGAGGCAGCGACTCGCGTGGCTCTCGACGGCCCCGCTCATGTTCGCGGGGCTGATCGCCGGGCACCTGCTCGCCTACCGGCTCGTCTACTCGGACGCGCACGCCCGCGCCGACGCACTCGCCCGCAGCGGCCACGCCTACCTCGGCTACGTCCCGCTCGCGCTCTCTGTCAGCCTCGGCGTGCTGCTCGCGGGCCTCGCGCTGCAGGCGGCGGCGGGCTTCCGAGGCGAGACTCGGCGGCCCGTCGCGTCACCGCTGATCGTCCTGCTGCCGCCGATCGCGTTCGTCGTCCAGGAGTTCGCCGAGCGCCTCGCGCATACCGGTCACATGCCGTGGACGGTCGTCGTGGAGCCTGCGTTCCTGATCGGCCTCGCCTTCCAGCTGCCCTTCGCGCTCGCAGCGCTGCTGATCGCGTGGGCGCTCGACTCAGCTGCACGTGCCGTCGGGCGCGCTCTCGGCAGCCGGCCGCTGCCCGCCTTCCAGATCTTCGTTCCCGAGCCCGTTCGCGTCGTCGCCGTTTCGCGCACGGTCGGCCTCGCACGAGGCTATGGAGAGCGCGCGCCGCCCTTCGCTCGCAGGCCGTAAGCCCTCGAGCGAAGGAGTGTCTTGAAGAGAAGCCTGCTCGCGATAGCGGTCGCCCTGGCCGCGTTGACGGCAGCACCCGCCGCGTTCGCGCACGCGATCCTGCAGGAGAGCACGCCGAGCAACAACTCGGTCGTCCGCACGAGCCCGAAGACCGTCTCGCTGCGCTTCAACGAGGCCGTCGAGACGGCGTTCGGCTCGATCCGGGTCTACAACTGCTCAGGCGGGCGGGTCGACTCCGGGAAGATCGTGCGGCCGACCAAGGACTCGGTCGCGGTCACGATCGACCGGACGCTCGCCAGGGGCACCTACACGGTCACGTGGCGGGTGATCTCGGCCGACTCGCACCCGGTCGCGGGCGCCTTCGTCTTCAACGTCAAGAAGGCGAACGCGGGCTCGTGCAAGCAGGTCTTCGGCGCCAAGACGCCGGGGACGGTCGACGCGCTCTTCAAGTTCGCGCGCGGGCTCGACTTCGCGCTGCTCCTGCTCGTCGTCGGCGGCGCGATCGCGCTCGCGGTCGTCCTTCGCTCCGCGGCCTCGGAGCTCCGGACCCGACTGTTCCGGATCCTCGCGGGCCTGTCCTTCGGGCTCGTGGTCGCGGCCGCGCTCTGCATCGTGCTCCAGGGCGCGGTGGCCGGAGGCTTCGGCCTCGGCGAGGCGTTCCGCTGGGACACGATTCATTCGGTCCTGCAGACGCGCTTCGGCCGTGCGTTCCTGTGGCAGATCGGGGTCGCGATCGTCGTCGGCGCGCTCGCGTTGCTGGCGAGCCGGTCCCGGAAGCTCGAGCTCCTGCCGCTCCTGGCGCTCCTCCTGCTGCCGACGGTCTCGGCCGCGGGACATGCGCGGACGAGCGGCGCGCTCGCGATCTTCCTGGACGTGTTCCACATCGCGGCGGCCTCGACCTGGGTCGGAGGGCTCGCGTTCACGATCCTCGCGCTCCTGCTCGCGGGTGAGGACCGCTGGCCGCTCGCCTCACGGGCCGTGCCGCGTTTCTCGCTCCTCGCGGTCGTCTCGGTCGCGACGCTGATCGTCGCCGGGAGCCTGCGCGGGTACCAGGAGGTGAAGGCGTTCCACGGCCTGTGGGACACGACGTACGGGCGGCTCCTGCTGGTCAAGATCGCGCTCGTCCTGCCGCTGCTCGCGCTCGGCGCCTACAACAACCGGTACGCGGTGCCGCGGCTGAAGAAGCAGATCGCGTCGGTCGTCGAGCAGCGCCGCTTCCTCCGCGCCGCGGGAACGGAGCTCGTGATCATGGCGATCATCGTCGGCGTGACCGCGGTGCTCGTCACCGAGCCGCCCGCGAAGGCGTCGGTCACAGCGGCCAAGTACGCGACGGACACCGTCCCGATCGGCCCGCTCGAGGTCAACTACCTGATCGACCCCGCCAAGACCGGGCCGAACGTGATCCACCTCTACTTCTTCAAGACGACCGGCCAGCCGGCGAACGTCGACGACGCGAAGCTGTCGGCGACGCTCCCGAGCAAGAACCTCGGCCCGCTGCGGATCCCGCTCACGCGGATCGTCCCCAGCCACTACACGACGTCCGCCGGGGTCTTCCCGGAGGCCGGCGACTGGCAGGTGACGTTCGAGATCCGCCGGGGCCAGTTCCAGTCGTTCACCCAGACAGTGACCGTTCCCATCAGAGAGGGCTGACACATGCGTAAGACAATCGTCGTCCTGACGCTGCTCGGGCTCGTGGTCGTGCCCGTCGCGGCGGCTCACGTGGAGCCGAGCCCGGAGAAAGTGCCGGCAAACAGCGTGTCCAAGATCACCTTGTCCGCCGAGGGCGAGGAGAGCGTCCCGGCGGTCAAGCTCACGGTTCAGATGCCGACGGGCGTGACCGACGTGGTCGCCCATCCGACGCCAGGCTGGAAGCAGTCCGTGAACGGCCGCATCGTCACCTGGTCGGGCGGGAAGATCCCGCACGGGGCTGACGGCAAGTTTGCGTTCAGCGCGCACATGCCCAATTCGCCGGGACGCGTCCTCGTCTTCCCGGCGCTCGTCACGTACCAGGACGGGAAGGTCGTGCACTGGATCGGGGCGGAGAGCTCGGACACGCCTGCTCCTCGGGTGACGCTCACCGCCGCCCCGGGCCAGGTGAATCCGCAGCCAATCACGCCGACGACCACGTCCACCGAGGGCGACGGCGGCAGCAGCAACACATGGATCTGGATCCTCATCGTCGCCGCGATCGGGGGCGCCCTGGCGGCGATCCTGGTCGTGCGAAGACGGAAGCGCGCTTGAGAAGAGCGCTGCTCGTCGCCGCCGTCCTGGCGGCCCTGCTGGCTCCCGGTGCCGAGGCGCACTTCGGCACCGGGAAGCTCGGCTACCGCTCGACGATCACCGGGGTCGACCCTCGCATGCCCGGCCTGCGGTTCAAGATCCTGTACGGCGACGACCAGGTCTGGCTCGACAACCGCAGCGGCAAGACGGTGATCATCAAGGGCTACGCCGGCGAGCCCTACCTCCGCTTCGCCCCGAGCGGGATCTTCGTCAACATCAACTCACCCGCCGGCTACCTGAACCAGGACCGCTACGCGCGCGTCCAGGTTCCGAAGTCCGCGACCGCATCGGCGAAGCCCAAGTGGGAGAAGCTCGCCGGCGGAGACGTCTGGGCCTGGCACGACCACCGGATCCACTACATGAACCCGATCGCGCCCCCGCTGGTCAAGAACGCGCCCCGCAAGCCGCATCACATCTTCGACTGGAAGGTGCCCGCGACCGACAACGGGAAGCGGTTCTTCATCGCGGGCAGCCTGGACTACAAGCCGCCGCCGAAGAAGGACTTCCCGACCGGGCTCGTCATCTCGCTCGCGACCCTGATCGGCGTCGGCCTGATCGGCCTCTTCGCTCTCCGCCGCGTCCTGATCCGCTCGCTGCGGTAGGCACGAGCTCGATCTTCCCTTCTGCTCGGCGGATCTCCTCGACGCGGACCTCGAGCTCGTCGCCGAGCCGGTACTTCTGGCCGCCGCGACGGCCGACGAGCGCTGTCCCGAGGTCGTTCAGCTCGTAGTAGTCGCCGTGCAGCCGGCGCGCGGGGACGAGCCCCTCGAAGACGTCGCCGAAGCGCGCGAAGAGGCCGGACGGGATCAGGCCGATCACCTCGCCCGTGAACGACTCCTCCCAGCCGCGCTCGAAGAGCGTGCGCTCGAGGAGCCAGGCGGCGCAGATGTCGTCGGCGCGGTACTCGAGGTCCGTGGCCGCCCGCTCGGTCGCGGACGTGTGCTCCGCGGTCGCCTGGAGGTCGTCCGGGAGCGGGTCGTCGCCCTGGCCGATCGCGCGCAGCAGGGCGCGGTGGACGACGAGGTCGGGATACCGCCGGATGGGCGAGGTGAAGTGCGTGTACGCCGTGCTCGCGAGGCCCGAGTGGCCGAGGTTGCGCGGGTCGTAGTGCGCCTGCTTGAGCGCGCGCAGGACGAGCGCGGGGAACGCCTCTCGCCCGCGCCCGGTCTTCGCGACGTAGTCGGCGACGAGCTCGCTCGCCTGCGCCGCGATGTTGGCCGCTTCGGAGGGGCTCATGCTCCCGGTGCGCGGAGCGGGCGGCGTCGGGACCTCGAGGTCGGCCAGCTTCGCCAGCAGGTGCTCGACCGACTGCGGCTCCGGCGGCTCGTGGACGCGGTACAGGGACTCGCTCTTGCGGCCGGCGAGGAACGCGGCGACGGCCTCGTTCGCGAGGATCATCAGCTCCTCGATCAGCGCGTGCGCCGCGGGCTCGGCCTCGAGCCACGCGCGCTCGACCCCGCCCTGGCCGTCGAAGGCGAAGTTGACCTCGGGGCTCTCCACGCGGAGCGCGCCGCGCTCGAAGCGTCGCCGCCTGAGTTCGGCCGAGACGCTGTCGGCCAGCCGGACGTCGTCGGCCAGCTCGTGCTGCTCGTCGCCCTCGAGGATCCGCTGCACCTGCCCGTACGTGAACCGCTCCCGGCTGCGGATCACGGATCGGTAGAAGGTCGGCTCGCCACCCGGGCGCGATCTCGACCGTCACGCACAGCCGGTCCTGGTGCGGCCGGAGCGAGCAGGCGTCGTCGGCGAGCTCGTGCGGGAGCATGGGCGCGACGAGCCCGGGCACGTACACCGAGTTTCCGCGCTCGTACGCCCCGCGGTCGAGCGGCGAGCCGGCCGGGACGAAGTACGAGACGTCGGCGATGTGCACCCAGATCCGGACGCCGTCGCCCTCGCGGCGCACCGAGATCGCGTCGTCGAAGTCCTTCGCGGTGTCCGGGTCGACGGTGAACGTCGTCAGGTCGCGGAGGTCGGTGCGGCCCTCGAGCGTCGGCTCCGGGACGTCGTGCGGCTCGAAGCCCTCGCGGAGCCCCTCTTCGACGAGGAGTGCCTCGAGCACGTTCTCGATCCGCTTCGCCGGGCCGATGACGCGCTCCACGCGGGCACGTCCGCGACCCAGGGCCACGGAGACGAGATCGCCCTGGCCCGCGTCGCCGAGCCCCTTGCGATCGACGACGACCGGCGTCCCGGGCACGAAGTACGGCTCGCCCATGACGAGCTTGCCGCGCTTGGTGAGCTCGACGATCACGGGCCAGCCCTCTCGCGTTCCTGGCGCGTCGCTGCGTGCCCGTATGCGAGGGGAACAGTGCTACGGCGCACGGGCCGCTCGCAGGAGGGTGCGCAGCGGCGCGAGGCGGCCCGCGGAGCCCGGCTCCGCCGGGCGGGAGCGGGTCGCCGGCCAGGGACGCGAGAGACGATCAGACCTTGAGGAAGCGGCGCATCGTGAGCGACGAGCCGGCGGCGCCGAGCAGCAGCCCGAGCGTGAGCACGAGCAGCGCGGTGTACTCGAACGCGAGCGCGTTCACGTCCTTGCCCGCATCCATCCTGCCGATCGTCGTCGGCAGGACGAGCTCCTTGCCGAGGAAGAGCAGCACGACCGCGGCCGCGGCCCCGATCAGCCCCGTTAACAGGCCCTCGACCATGAACGGCCCGCGGACGAACCAGTTCGACGCGCCGACGAGCTTCATCACCTCGATCTCACGGCGGCGCGCGAAGATCGAGAGCCGGATCGTGTTGCCGATCAGGATCGTCGCCGCGATCAGCAGGATCACGATCGCGAGCGCGGACAGCACCTCGAAGATGTGCGCCACGCGGAGGATCCGCTTCGCGGTCTTCTTGCCGAAGTTGACCTTTTCCACGCCTGCGGGCGGAGGGTTCAGGCTCTTCGCGATCGCCACGACGTCCTCCCCGTGTCGAGGCTTGATTCTGAACGCGTCCGGCAGCGGGTTGGTGGCGATGCCTGCGACCATGTCCGGAGCCTTCTTCTCCATCTCCTTGAGCGCCTGCGCCTTGGAGATGTATTCGAGCGAAGCGACGCGTGGATCGTTCTCGAGCCTGACGCGGATGGCGTTCTTCTGGGCCGTCGTCACGTCGTAGCCGCAGGTCGTCTGCGTGCAGAGGTAGACGTTGACGTCGAGCCGGCCCTTCTGGTGCTCGCTCCACGACCGCGCCCACGTGCCGAGGCCGATCAGGAGGCCGACGAGGAACATGCCGATCAGCACCGTGAGCGCCGCGGCCAGGGTGGTCGAGAGGCTCGCGGTCAGCGAGCGCCACGCTTCGGCGACGACGACGCGGAGCTTCATTCGGCGTACCCCCCGCGCCGCTCGTCACGCGCGAGGCGCCCGTCCTCGAGCGCGATCACGCGGCGGCGCATCTTGTCGACCATCTCGCGGTCGTGCGTGACCATGAGGACGGTCGTGCCCGAACGGTTGATCCGGTAGAGCAGCTGCATGATCCCGACCGAGGTGTCGGGGTCGAGGTTCCCGGTCGGCTCGTCGCAGACGAGGAGCGGCGGGTGATTGACGAACGCGCGCGCGATCGAGACGCGCTGCTGCTCGCCGCCGGACAGCTCGTCGGGGTACGAGCTCATCTTGTGCGCGAGGCCGACGAGGTTCAGCACCTCGGGCACCTTGCGCCGGATCGAGTCCGTGCTCTCGCCCTGCACCTTGAGCGCGTAAGAGACGTTCTCGGACGCGGTGCGGTTCGGGAGGAGCTTGAAGTCCTGGAAGACGCAGGCCACGTTGCGACGCAGCTGCGAGACCTTGCGCCGCGGGAGCCGGCCGAGGTCGCGACCGGCGACGATGATGCGGCCGGAAGTCGGGTCGAGCTCCTTGAGCAGGAGCCGGATGATCGTCGACTTCCCGGAGCCCGACGCGCCGACGACGAACACGAACTCGCCCTTGTCGATCACGAACGAGACCTCGGAGAGCGCGGCGACGTTCGGCTCGTAGATCTTCGTCACCCCGTCGAAGACGATCATCGAGCGGGCGCTCGCGACCGGGGCAGGGGCTGGGCCCTGACCGTTCTCCTCGACAGGGATGGGCGTAGCCGTCTCCGGCTCTGCTATCTGGGCGATTTCTTCCGGCACGGGGGTAGATAGGCGCGGGTCCGCAGGGGGCCGCATCCCGGCTGTTGAACAGCCCGGGAGTTTAGCGAAAGCGCCTGCTATTCCTAAACGACATGTCCCGCAGCCCTTGCCAACAGGTAAGCGTGGACGAAACCGTCCAGGTCCCCGTCCAGCACTCCCTGCGTGTTTCCGACCTCGTGCTCGGTGCGGTGATCCTTTACGAGTTGATACGGATGCAGGACGTAGCTGCGAATCGCATTGCCGCCGAAGCCCATGTTCACATCGCCGCGCTCCTTGGCCAGCTCGGCGTCCCGCTCCTCCTCGGCCTGCTCGGCGAGGCGTGAGCGCAGGATCTTGAGCGCGGTCGCCTTGTTCGAGGACTGCGAGCGCTCGTTCTGGACGCTGACGACGATCCCGGTCGGGATGTGCGTGATGCGGACCGCGGAGTCGGTCTTGTTCACGTGCTGGCCGCCGGCGCCGCTCGCGCGGTAGGTGTCGACGCGGAGGTCGGCGTCGTCGATCTCGATCTCGGCGTCGTCGGCGAGGAGCGGGCTCGGGATGACCTGTGCGAACGAGGTGTGGCGGCGGTGAGCCTGGTCGAACGGCGACAGGCGGACGAGTCGGTGCTTGCCTCGCTCGGCCTTGAGGATCCCGTAGGCGTTCTCGCCCTCGATCGTGAAGGTCGTGGACTTGAGGCCGGCTTCCTCGCCCGGGCTCGCTTCGAGGACCTCGGTCTTGAAGTTGCGGTCGGCGGCCCAGCGGAGGTACATGCGGAGGAGCATCTCGGTGAAGTCCTGCGCGTCGGTGCCGCCCGCGTCGGACTGGATCGTGACGACCGCGTCGCCTCCGTCGTACTCGCCGGAGAAGAGCGCGTCCTCCTGGAGGCGTTCGAGCTCGCTTTCGAGGGGCACGAGCGAGGTCTCGATCTCCGCGGCCATGTCGCCGTCCATGGCGAGGAGCTCTTGCGCGTCGTCGTACTCGCGGCGCAGGCGCTCGTAGCGCTCGAGTCGCCGCTGGACCCGCGCGTGCTCGGAGGAGATCTGGGCCGCCGCCTGCTGGTCGTTCCAGAAGCCGGGCTCGCCCATCTTCGCCTCGAGCTCGGCTGAGCGCTTGCCTAGGGCGTCCGGGTCAAAGGTAATCACGGACCCAGTCGAGCTGGGCCCCGATCTGCTCCAGGCGCTCGTCGAGTGAGGCGGCGTCTGCCATGCGGAGGATGCTACCGGCGAGAGCCTCGAATCATCCCGGAGTGGCTGAGCCCCTCAACGGCTGGTATCGCGCGGGACGCGGCCGGGAGATGCAGTTCTACGCGACCGACGAGGAGATCGCTGACTGGCTCGTCAAAACGCTTCCGCTCCAGTATGCCCCGTATGTGATCTTGCGACAGCAGTGGGCGTTCAGTGGACTCATCGCGATCCGCGTCACCGACGAGTTCGGCGGGCGCATAGAGCCTGCGAGCATGACGATGGTCGATCGGATTCGCTACGAGACGACCGGCGAGGAGCGAAGTCAGCCTGAGTACCTCAGGATTTTCGAGCGACTGCGACGTTCGATGCGCAAGCGTCTCGTCGTCAATACTGAGGACTGGCCGAGCACGAAACGTTCAGCCGTCGAGCGGGCGCAGCTGCCCACTGAACCACCTTAGTAACACAGTGTTACTTGGAGCTCGCCGCGTGCTGCCCGATACGCGACTTCAGCGCGAAGCGGCCGCGGGCGGAGCCGGGCTTTGCCCGCCGGAGCCCAGTCGAGCTAGCCGCTGGGAAGGTGAAGGAGGGGTCAACGGGGGAACCATGGGTTTCCCCGTTACTGGACTACGCGCCGTGGCACTTCTTGAACTTCTTCCCGCTCCCGCACCAGCAGGGATCGTTGCGGCCGATCTTGTCCCGCTCGGCCGTGACCCGCTGCTGCGTCGCCACCGCCCCGCCTCCGCCGAGCCCGGTGCTGACGGACATCCCGTCACCCGCAGCGGCGATCGCGTCCGCGCCGGCGAGCGACTCGTGCTGGTACGCAAACCCGCCGCCGTCAACCTCGTCCGAGCGTACGAGCTCCTCGGCCTCGCGCGGCTCGATCTGCGCATGGAAGAGGAGCATCAAGACCTCCTCGCGGATCAGCAGGCCGAGCTCCTCGAACATCGCATGCCCCTCGGAGCGGTACTCGACCAAAGGATCCTTCTGCGCGAACGCCCGCAGGTGGACGCCCTCGCGGAGGTAATCCATGTTCTCGAGGTGCTCGCGCCAGCGGGTGTCGACGACCTCGAGCACGATGTACCGCTCGATCTCCCGCGCGATCTCTTCGCCCCAGCTCTCCTCCTTCTCCTCGTAGAGCTCGCGCGCCTCCTCGAGAAAGTCCTGGACGAGCGCCTCGCGGCTCATGTCCTGCAGATCCTCCCGCAGCTCGTCGACGGTGACGTCCGCGTCCGTGAGCGTGTTGAACGCCTGCACGAGCCCGTCGAGATCCCACTCCTCGGCGAACTCGCCCTCGGTGTGCAGCTCGACGAGCCGCTCGATCACGTCGTCGATCCAGCTCGTAATCTCGTCGGACAGGTCGGCGCCCTCGAGCACCTGGCGCCGTTGCGCGTAGATCACCTCGCGCTGCGTGTTCATGACGTCGTCGTACTTGAGGACGTTCTTGCGCGCGACGAAGTTCTGCTCCTCGACCTTCTTCTGCGCGTTCTCGATCTGCTTCGAGAGCAGGCCCGACTCCATCGGCTGGTCGTCCGGCACCTTGAAGCGTTCCATGATCGAGTGGATGCGGTCGCCGGCGAACAGCCGCACCAGGTCGTCGCTGCCCGACAGGTAGAAGCGCGACTCGCCCGGGTCTCCCTGACGGCCCGAACGCCCGCGCAGCTGGTTGTCGATCCGCCGCGCCTCGTGCCGCTCCGTCCCCAGCACGTACAGGCCGCCGAGCTCGGTCATCCCCTCCGCGAGCTTGATGTCGACGCCGCGGCCCGCCATGTTCGTCGCGATCGTGACCGCGCCCGGCTGGCCCGCGTCCTTGATGATCTCGGCCTCGCGCTCGTGCGCCTTCGCGTTCAGGACGTTGTGCGGGATCCCGACGCGCTGCGAGCAGCTGCGACAGGTGCTCAGAGACCTCGACGGAGATCGTGCCGACGAGCACGGGCTGCCCGATCTCGTGGCGCTCCTTGATGTCCGCGAGCACCGCGTCGTACTTCGCTTCCTTCGTCTTGAAGATGAAGTCGTTCTGATCGTCGCGCGCAACCTCGACGTTCGTCGGGATCTCGACGACATGCAGGTTGTAGATCTCGACGAACTCCTTCTCCTCGGTCTTCGCGGTACCTGTCATCCCCGCGAGCTTCTCGTAGAGACGGAAGTAGTTCTGGAGCGTGATCGTCGCGAGCGTGACGTTCTCCTCCTGGATCGCCACGCCCTCCTTGGCCTCGACCGCCTGGTGGAGGCCCTCCGACCAGCGGCGGCCCTCCATGATCCGGCCCGTGAACTCGTCGACGATCTTGACCTCGCCTTCCTGGACGACGTAATCGACGTCGCGCTGGAAGAGCGACTGCGCCTTCAGCGCCTGGTTGAGGTGGTTCACGAACTGCATGTTGCGGGCGTCGTAGAGGTTGTCGATCCCGAGCGCGCGCTCGATCGTGTCGATCGCTGACTGGGCCGGCGAGACCGTCTTGAACTTCTCGTCGTAGAGGTAGTCGGCGCCCGAGCGCTCGGTCTCGTCGATGCCCTTGCCCTCGCTCTTCTGCTTGCTCCGCTCGCCGGTCAGGCCCTTCACGACCCGCGCGAAGTCGTAGTAGACCTGCGCAGCCGTCTCCGGCTCGCCGGAGATGATCAGCGGCGTCCGGGCCTCGTCGATCAGGATCGAGTCCACCTCGTCCACGATCGCGAACGCGTGGCCGCGCTGGACCGTGCCTTCGAGCGTGACCGCCATGTTGTCGCGCAGGTAGTCGAACCCGAACTCGGCGTTCGTCCCATACGTGACGTCGGCCGAGTACGCGTCCGTGCGCTCGGCGAACGGCATCATGTTCTGGATGAAGCCGGCGCGGACGCCGAGCACGTCGTAGACGGGCTTGACCCACTCCGGATCGCGTTTGGCGAGATAGTCGTTGACCGTGACGAGATGGACGTTCTGCCCCGTGAGCGAGTTCAGGTAGAGAGGCATCGTGGCGACGAAGGTCTTTCCCTCGCCCGTCTTCATCTCGGCGATGTCGCCCTCGTGGAGGACGATCCCGCCCATCATCTGGACGTCGAAGAGGCGGACTCCCATCGCCCGCTTGAACGCCTCGCGCACCGTCGCGTACGCCTCGAAGAGGATGTCCTCGAGCGCCTCGCCGTTCGCGACGCGCTGGCGGTACTCGGCGGTCTTGCCCTTCAGCTCCTCGTCGGAAAGCTGCTCGAGCTCCGGTTCGAGCGTTCCGATGTACTCGGCCTGGTTGCGCAGCCGCTTGAGCCGCCGGCCCTCGCCGACGCGCAGAAAGCGCTCGAAGCCACCGTAATCGTCGCCGGCCATCGCCTCTAGGGTATCGGGTCGATGAGGGGCTCGGATTGAGCCCTAGGAGCGCGGGAGGAGCGTGATCCTGAGCCCCGGCGGGAAGTACGGCTCGCAGTACGTGGCCACAGCGCCTGGCTTGAAATCGACCGTCAGCGAGGCATGCAGCGTCCCTGGCTCGGTCATCTGGGTCAGAGTGACGAGCTGGAAGCGGTTCGGGTAGAGCTGGAAGCGAACGGCCTTCTCATTCACTGTCCGGATTGCCACCGTTCGGCCGCCGACCCTGAGTCTGACCGAGGTCGTTGCTATCGGCGGGGTTGGCCTGTAGCCAAGTCCGTGCCAGTCCTTGCCGTCGCGCGTGGCCGTTCTCCAGGTCAGCGTTCCGAGCGAGGGCACCTTCACCAGGAAGAACGGACCGCACTGAGGAGCCTGACGCCCAGCCTCTGATCCCGGCACGAGAAGAAGGCATCCAACCAAGGCTGCGAGGAGCGGGCGCACACGTGTCATACGGCCGCGACCGCGTGCGAGGTCCGTTCAGAGAGGCAGGACCGTCACTTCCCAGAGCGTGTCGTCGAGGCGGCTCGCGCGGACGACGAACGAGCCGAACTGCTCGGCTGCGAAGGCTTCGAGGCTCGGAATCGATGCCTGCGACGCGGCCTCGTCGACGAGCAGCGTCCTCGTCTCGTCCGTGACCACGAGCTGGACTTCGTCGCCGTGCACCTCCTCGGGCACCTCGAGCACCTGGACGCGCTTCGCGGCGACGCTCCAGACGTCGGCGTCCTGGCGCAGGCCGAAGGCGTGATAGGGAGCGGCCAGGGACAGCGCATCGGCCAGCGGCGCGACCGTTCCGTCCGGAACGTCTTCGTCGACGACGAGGCTCCCGTCGGCGCAGCGCCACGAACTCGATCTCGTCGCCGGGCAGCCCGGGCGCCTCCGCGCTCGCGACGGCGTCCCATTCGCGCTCGCGCGGGATCCCGTGGATGCCGACGACCTGCCAGAACGGGTGGCGTGGATCGATCGGCTCTCGAGGCGAGAGATCCGAGAGGTCACGCGCGAAGTCGAGCCCGCCCTCCTTGGCCAGCTGCTGGTGGATGGGCCGCTCGCGTCTGAGGAAGCCCAACTAAGGCGCCGCTTGCGGTGCCGACCTCAGGACGTACGGGCTTCGCCCGTGCGTCCGTCTGAAATGACCGGTCGACACAATTGAATTACGCACCCATCCCTAAGAGGGCTCGATCAGCCCGTAATCCCCGTCGCGCCTGCGGTACACGACGTTGATGACCTCGGTCTCCGCGTTGCGGAAGACGAAGAAGTCGTGCCCGACGAGCTCGAGCTGGAGGACGGCCTCCTCGGGGGACAGCGGGCTCATGGAGAACTGCTTCGTCTTGACGATCGTCGTGTCGTCCTCGGGCGCTTCGAGCGGCGCCGGCTCCGCGGGCAAACCGCCGTCGCGCGCGTGCCTGCGCGGGGCGATGCGCCGCTTCTCCCGGTAGCGCTTCACCTGCCGTTCGAGCTTGGCCACGAGCTGGTCGATCGACGCCTTCATGTCGGACGACGTCTCACGTGCGCGCAGCACGGGCCCCTTCGTCCACACGGTCGCCTCGGCCACGTGGTTGTCCGCGATCGACGGGTTCTTCTCGACGGCCAGCTCGAGCTCGACGCGCGTCGGGTCGCTCACGAGCCGGTCGAGCTTGCCCATCTTCTCCTCGGCGTACGTGCGGATCTGCTCGCTGACCTCGAGGTTGCGGCCTTTGACCTGGAGACGCATTGCTCCAAGACGCTATCTGACGGCCCGTGCGAATGTGACCACCTCGACTCGGCGCGCCCCGCCTTTGCGGAGTGCCGTGGCGGCCGCCGAGACCGTGGCGCCGCTCGTGTAGACGTCGTCGACGAGGACGACCGTCCTGGGCACGGGGCCGGTCGCTGCGAATGCGCCGCGGACGTTCTTGCGTCGCTCTGCGAGCGTCAGGCCCTTCTGCGCCGCTCTGCCGGGAGCGCGCACGAGCAGTGGGACGACCGGGAGCTGCCAGCGGGCGCCGAGCTCGACGGCCAGCCGCTGGGCGGGATTGTGGCCGCGCTCGAGCAGGCGGTTCTCGTCGGCGGGGACGAAGGTCAGCGTGTACGCGCTCGGGCGCGCGACGGCGCCGTCCACGAGCTCGGCGGCGATCTCGGCGAGCTTCCTCTGTCCGCGCTCCTTCCACGCTCCGACGAGCCGCTTCGCCGAGTCGTCGTAGGCGACGGCCGCCCGAGCGCTGGCGAACGCGACTCGCCGTCCCGCGCACTCGCGGCAGCGCTCGACGGGCCACGCCGTCGGAGCGCCGCAGCGCTCGCACTGCGGGCCGGCGAGCCTCTGCAAGCCCGCTTCGCACCGACTGCAGAGCACGGCGCCGTCGACGCCGCAGACGACGCAGCGGCGCGGGAAGACGAGGTCGAGCAGCACCCGGCCACGCTACGGGTGCCTTCCGCGCCGAATCGCGCTAGCTCAGTGAATATTCGGACCGCGTCGGCATGCCCGCACGGTCGCGCATCAGGTTGTCGGCGGCGACCAGCTGACCGAGGTCTCCGATGTCGTGCCACTCCCCTTCGGCGCGGTAGCCGTAGACGGGCTCGCGTGTGTGCAGCCAGACCATGAAGTTGCCGGGTGCATCCGGCGGGTTGCCCTCTTCGAGGTAGCGCGGAAGGTGCGCGAGGTGCTCGCCGCGGTAGACGTACGAGGCCGTCGCCGCGAGGTCGCTCTTCGGCTCGGCAGGCTTCTCCTCGAGACCGATCACGCGATCGGTCGCGTCGAGCTCGACGACGCCGTACTGCTTCAGCAGCTCGCGATCGTCGATCTCGCGCACGGCGATCGCGCTGCCGTCCTTCGTGCGCCAGAACGCGACGAAAGCGGCGAGCGAGTACCCGATCAGGTTGTCGCCGGCCACGATCAGCAGGTCCTCGCCCTCGAGCCCGCCCTCTTCGATGGCGAAGGCGATGTCGCCGATCGCGCCGAGCCGGTCCTCGTTCGAGGTCGTGCCGTCGTCGTGGACGACGACGTCCTCGGGAGCCCAGTCCTCGAAGGCCTGTGCGAAGCGCGCGTTCGTGACGAGATGGATCTCGTCGAGCTCCTCGACCTCGTGCAGCCGGTCGAGCAGGTAGTCGAGCATCGGCCGCTCCGCGAGCGGGAGCAGCATCTTGGGGATCGAGTCGGTGAGCGGCCGGAGCCGGGTGGCGTACCCGGCCGCCAGGATCAACGCCTGCACCGAGGGCCCGTCCCCCGTTAAGTGCCCTCGTCCCACGAGGCCAGGTACTTCTCCTGCTCGGGCGTGAGCTCGTCCTTGTCGATCCCCATCGTCGCCAGCTTCAGCTTCGCGATCTCGGTGTCGATCTCCTCGGGCACGTCGTAGACCTTGCGCTCGAGCGAAGCGGCGTTCTCGACGATGAACTCGGCCGAGAGAGCCTGGTTCGCGAACGACATGTCCATGACCTGCGCCGGGTGACCTTCGGCCGCGGCGAGGTTGACGAGCCGGCCGTCGGCGAGCAGGTACAGGCGCCGCCCGTCCTCGAGCAGGAACTCGTCGACGAACTGCCGGGCCTCGCGGCTCTCGGTTGCCATGCCGCGTAGCGCCGGGATGTCGATCTCGACGTTGAAATGCCCCGTGTTGGCGAGGATCGCGCCGTCCTTCATCGTCTCCATGTGCTCCTGGCGGATGACGCCCTTGTCGCCGGTCGCGGTCACGAAGATGTCGCCCACCTCGGCCGCCTTCGCCATCGGGAGCACCTCGAACCCGTCCATGACCGCCTCGAGGGCCTTCAGCGCGTCGACCTCCGTGACGATCACGTGGGCGCCCATGCCCTTCGCCCGGGTCGCAAGCCCGCGGCCGCACCAGCCGTAGCCTGCGACGACGAACTTCGATCCGGCGAGCAGCTTGTTCGTCGCTCGGATGATCCCGTCGACCGTCGACTGGCCCGTGCCGTAGCGGTTGTCGAACAGGTGCTTCGTGTTCGCCTCGTTGACGGCGATGATCGGGAAGCCGAGCGCCCCGTCGCGCTCGAGTGCCTTCAGCCGGATCACGCCCGTCGTCGTCTCCTCGGTGCCGCCGATGACGTCGCCGAGCTGCTCGCGCCGGTGCGCGTGGAGCACGCCGATCACGTCGGCGCCGTCGTCCATCGTGATCTGCGGCTTGTGATCGACGGCGGCTTCGATGTGCTGGTAGTACGTGTCGTTGTCCTCGCCCTTGATCGCGAAGACGGACACGTCGAACTCCTCGACGAGCGCCGCCGCGACGTCGTCCTGCGTCGACAGCGGGTTCGACGCGCACAGGACGACGTCCGCACCGCCCGCCTTCAGCGTCCGGGCGAGGTTCGCGGTCTCGGTCGTGACGTGCAGACAGGCCGCGATGCGGTAGCCGGCGAGCGGCTCCTCGCTCTCGAAGCGCTCGCGGATCGCGGCGAGCACCGGCATGTTCCGGTCCGCCCACTCGATCCGCCTGCTTCCTTCGCCCGCGAGGGCGAGGTCCTTCACATCGTGTCGTCGTGTCGTGGCCATCAGCCCTCTTCTCCCTTGAGTCGATTTCTCATGCGACGAGCAGCCGCTCGTGCTTTCGCTGTTCCCAGTCGAGCGCGTCGACGCCGCGTCCGTGCAGCCAGGTCTCCAGCTCGGCGCGGAGCTCGGGCTCACGCCTGAGCCGCGCGGCGAACACGACCTCGTCGAGATCGACGCCGAAGCGCCGCCGCAGCTTGCGGAGGGACCGTAGCTGGTTCAGCTCGCGCAGGCCGTACGACCGATAGCCGGCGCGCGTCCTCTCGGGTACCACGAGCCCGGTCGCTTCGAGGTAGCGGAGCATCCTCGGCGACCAGCCCGTGCTCTGTGCGGCTTCGCCGACGCGCATCGGCTAGACCTTAACACAAGTGTGTCAGGGTTCGACGCGGCCGTAGTTGTCCTCGAGCCGGACGACGTCCTCGAGATGCGGGGTCGAGACCTCGATGATCGTCGTGTCCTCGAGCGCAGTCACTCGGTGAATCGTGCCCGGGCGCATCCGGAACGCGGCTCCGGCGCCCACGACCTCGGTATTCGGCATCTTGTCGCCCGGATTGCCCATCTCGATCTTCGCCCGGCCGGAGTGGATCAGCCACGACTCGTCCTTCACGCGGTGGAACTGGAGGCTGAGCGACTCGCCGGCCTTCACGAACAGGATCTTCCCGCAGTAGTCGTCGGTGAGGGCCCAGATCAGCTCGTAGCCCCACGGCTTGTCGACCTTCGTCGGGTCGGTCGCAAACTCGGAGAGCTCGCCGAAGTTGGGGGAAGTCAGGTGCTCGGTCATGTTCGTGCCGCCTCCGTCAGCCAGTCGGGGTTCGCGCGCAGATGGTCGTCCGCGACGCGCAGGTCCTTCGGTGTGTTCACGGTCAGCCACAGCCCTGCGTGGCGGTGGGCGTAGAGCTTGCCCTCCGCGGCGAGCTCCGGCAAGGTCGTCGACTCGTGGTCGCCCTTCTCCGGGAGACGCGCGAGCGCCTCGTCGTCGAAGACGTTGACGCCCGCGTGCGCCCAGAACGGGAGCTGGGGCGAGTCCTGGAAACCGTTCACTCTGTCGTCGTCGTCGATGTCGACGACCCCGAACGCCGTCGGCAGCGGGGCGACGACGATCGTCGCGGCGGCGCCGTGCTCGTTGTGCGCGGCGAGCAGCGCGGCGAGGTCGACGTCGATCAACTCGTCGCCGTTCAGGACGTACAGGGGGCCCGTCTCCTCCCGTGCCTGGACGGCCAGGCGAAGCCCTCCCCCACGCCCGAGCGGCTCCGTTTCGGGGACGGTCACGACCTCGGGGCCGATGCCGGACAGCTCGGCCTCGAAGACGTCCTCGTTGCCCGCTGCGCAGCTGACGATGACGCGCTCGACGCCCACGGCCTGCAGCTGGGACACCTGATAGGCCGCGAGCGGGCGGCCCGCGATCGCGACGAGCGGCTTCGGACGCCCTGCAGCCGCATCGCCGAGCCGTTCGGCCTTGCCGCCCGCGATGAGCACTGCTTCCACCGGGCGATTCTCTCAGGCCCGGCCGATGCCCGCGTAGGCGAACCCGGCCGCGCGGGCGGCTTCGGCGTCGAGCAGGTTCCGGCCGTCCACGATCAGCGGCGTCCGCATCGCGTCGTGCACCTCGGGCGAGGCGAGCTCCTCGAGCTCGGCCCACTCGGTCACGATCACGGCTGCGTCGGCGTCTCGCACCGCGTCCAGCAGCGACGGTGCGACGGCGACCCCGTCCAGCTCTGGATGGCCCTTGACGAGCGGATCCCAGGCGCGGACGTCGGCCCCCTCGGCGCGCAGGCGCGCGGCCAGCACGAGCGAGGGCGCCTCGCGCATGTCGTCGGTGTTCGGCTTGAAGGCGAGCCCGAGGAGCGCGATCGTCTTGCCCCGCAGGTTGCCGAGCTGCTGCTGGAGCTTCGTCACGACGCGCCGTTTCTGGAGGTCGTTGACCTCGATGACGGCGCTCACGAGCTGGAAGTGGTAGCCGCTGTTCCCCGCCAGCAGCTTGAGGAAGGACACGTCCTTCGGAAAGCAGCTGCCGCCGTAGCCGATGCCCGGCTTGAGGTAGCTCGTCCCGATCCGCCGGTCGAGGCCCATCCCGTACGCGACCTCGTCCACGTCCGCGCCGACCACCTCCGACACGTTCGCGATCTCGTTGATGAAGCTGATCCTCGTTGCCAGGAACGCGTTCGCCGCGAGCTTGATCATCTCCGCCGACGCGACGCTCGAGCGCACCACGGGCGCCTCGAACCCGTCGTACAGAGCAGCGACCCGGTCGCCCGACCCGTCGTCGAACGATCCGATCACGATCCGGTCCGGGTGCATGAAGTCCTCGACCGCTCGACCCTCCGACAGGAACTCGGGGTTCGAGGCATAGCCGACCCGCTCGAGCCCGCGCTGGTCGAGCGCGGCGCGGATCTTCTCGCCCGTTCCGACCGGCACCGTGCTCTTCATGACGAGCGTCGCCTCGCCCGGATCGCCGAGGTCGTCGATCACCGACCAGATGTAGCTGAGGTCGGCGTCGCCCGAGACCGTGGACGGCGTGTCGACGCACGAGAAGAAGATGCGGGCGTCGGCCTTCAGCTCGTCGACGTCCAACGTGAACGTCAGCCGCTCGCCGTTGCGGTCGAGAAGCTCCGCCAGGCCCGGCTCGTGGAACGGGACGCGCCCGCCGCGCAGCGCGTCGATCTTCTCCGGGACCACGTCCCGGACGACGACTTCCTCGACGACCACGTCGTGGCCGAGCTCGGCGAAGCACGCGCCCGTGACGAGGCCGACCCACCCGGCCCCGAAGACGCCGAGGGGCGAGCTTCTCCGCGTTCACGCGGGCAAATCTACTTGTGGAGGGGGCGCAGGCCCTTGGCGATCGCGAGCATCGTCTCGTTCGACATCGAGTCGAGGAGCGTGTTCACGACCCAGTAGCTCGCACCGCCGGCCCTGAGCACGACCATGTGCAGGTGCGGCCCGTTGAAGTAGAGGTCGTACTGGCGGCCCTTGATCACCTGGCTCAGGTTCTTGTCGGAGAGCGCGGGCGCGTCGTTCCAGTCCGTCTCCTGGATGCCCCAGTACTCGTTGCCGCTCTTCGCGAAGGTGAAGCGGACGGTCTTCCCCTTGTCGAGCTTGTACACGCGGTACGGGACCTCGGTGGTGAGAGTCGACGTGCGCTCGAGCACGGTCGGGATCTGGAGCGGGAAGCCGACCTTCCACGCCGCAGCGGCGCGGACGACCGGGAGCATGTCCGCCTTGCCGGCCCTGACGTACGGCGGCTGCTTCGGCGGGGTCCGGTCGACCGGGGTCGGCGTCAGCTCACCGGAGAACGTCTGCCCCACGATCACGAGCAGCATCGCGCCGTTCCGCAGGATCTGGAGCGCGCTGTTGTGCTTCGGCATCGGGCGGATCTCGGACGAGTTGAAGAGCGCGGAGACCCGCTGCGCCGCACGCCGTGCCTTCGGTCTCGCCGTGTAGAAGATCTGCGTCCTGAACGTGCGCGACCAGCGTCCGGGGGCGTTCGCCTGGAAGCCGTCCGGCGGCCCGAGCATCCGGTAGCCCTTCTGGCCGAGCAGGTAGCTCGTGTTCGCGGCCGCGCCCGGCTTCCCGTTGCCGTTCAGCGCGACGATCGAGACGCTCCTCGGGCTCGGGCCGTTCTTCGAGCGCAGCTTGCGTCCCGTCGCCGCCGCCGTCGCCTTCTCGGGCGCCTCGACGTCCGGGTGCAGGAACTCCTGGACCGCCGCCTGGATGTTGGCCGGGTCGGTGTGCAGCTCGTTCGTGCCCGTGATCCCGTCGATCTTGACCTGGACGAAGTTCCCCGCGGGCAGCCCGTAGGCGAAGAACGCGTAGTTGAGGAGCGTCTTGCCGGAGATCTCGCCGCTCTGCTGGCCGATCTCGACGTTGTTCCGCATCACCTTGAACAGCTTCGGGACCGTCCTCGGGTTCGTCCAGTTGTGGTTGACCGCCTGCTTGACGGCCTTCACGAACAGCTGCTGGCGGGCGAGGCGGAAGAGATCCGAGTCGGTGTGGCGGTAGCGGACGAAATCGAGCGCCTCCCAGCCCTTGAGCTTCTGGTAGCCGGGCCAGAGGTTGATCGTGGCGTAGATGCCGCCCGTCGGGTTGTAGTAGCGGCGGTCGATGTCCATCCAGACGCCGCCGAGCTTGTCGACGATGTCGCGGAAGCCCTGGAAGTTGACCGTGATCAGGTAGTGGATCGGGAGGTTCGTCAGCGAGCGCACGGTTTCGAGCGTCCCGGCCGGCCCGCAGAACGAGTACGCCGCGTTGATGCGGCCGACGTACGTCCGCCCGTCGGGGCAGCGCCCGTCGACGATCAGGTCACGCGGGAACGAGAGCATCGAGATCGTGTTCGTGGTCGGGTCGGCGCGCAGGAGCATGACCGTGTCGGAGCGCGAGGGAGCGTTGCCGTCGCCGGGCCGGTGGTCGTATCCGATCAGGAGCGCGTTCGCGGGCTCGCCCGGAATCGCGTGGTTGAGGCTCTTGGCGGCCTTGGCCGTCTGGACCGAGCGCGGCGCGAAGGCATGCGCGTTCTCGTCCGTGTAGATGTACGCGCCGCCCGCGACTCCGAGGACCGCCGCGACGACGAGTGCGACGAGGATGAAGAAGATCAGCCCCACGGTCCGCAGCGCGCCGCGGCGCTTCTCGGGCTGCTTGTAGCGCGTGAACGGAGTCTGGACGTCCGGCGGGAGAACGGCTCGGCCGTTTCCGTTGCCGCCTGCTGCTCGGCCGATTCCTCGCTTGAGAGTGGTCCGCACGGGTTCTAGAAACAACGCGAACGCCGTCCGGCGTCCGCAGATGAGAATAGCCGACTACGCGGCTAGTTCGATCAGTTCTCCGTACCTCCTACCCCTTGTAACACAGTGTTACTAGGCGTTCGTGGAGCCGGCGTGGGCGCGGTTCAGCGACTCCTCCGCGAGGCGCGTGCCCTCGACCATGTTGCGAAGCTTCTCGTACGCGACGTCCCAGCTGCGCGTCCGCAGGCCGCAGTCCGGGCAGACGTGGATCCGCGCCGGGTCGCCGAAGACGTCGACCGCGTACAGGATCCGGTCGCGCACGAGCTCGGGCGACTCGATGAAGTCCGTGTGGATGTCGAGCACGCCGAGCCCGAGGATCGGGTCGTACGGCAGGTCGCGCCACTTGGAGATCACCTCGTAGCCGGGGCGCTCCGCGCCTGACGTGCCGAGCTCGGTCGTGTCGTAGTTCGCGAAGCCGACGCAGTACTGGCGGCACCCGCCCATGCCCTCGATCGCCGGGAAGAAGAGGTCGTAGTCCGAGAAGCAGAGATGGGTCGAGAAGAAGCAGTCGAGGCCCTCGACGGAGACGTTGAAGCTCTCGACGAAGATGTCGAGCTCGTCCTCCTCGGTCGAGGCGCCCGGCTCGTCGATCTGGATCCACGTCGCGCCGAGCGCGATCAGCGCCTCGAGGTTCGGCCGGATGATGTTGCGCGCGATGTCGAGCGTCAGCTCGCGCCGGGCGTCGACCTCGTCCTGCCTGGAGAGGCCTCCGCCGAGCCGGCCCGTCCGCGGGAGGTGATGCTCGTCGTACGACCACACGGCGAGCGTGTACGCGCCCGTGATCGGGATCTTCAGCTCGTGCTTCGCGGCCGACTGGAGGAACGAGAACTCGT
Organism: uncultured Actinomycetes bacterium; assembly: GCA_963742635.1. Taxonomy (GTDB): domain Bacteria; phylum Actinomycetota; class Thermoleophilia; order Gaiellales; family Gaiellaceae; genus VAXT01. The sequence goes on along the minus strand of CAVUMW010000013.1, from coordinate 1,230 downwards.
CGTTGTGGTACGGCTCGCGCATCGAAACGGGGCCGACCGCGGCCGACTTCGAGTAGTACTTGTTGTCGAACGAGCGGATCGTCCCGCGCGGCTCGAAGCCGTTCGAGTGGGCGATCGCCCACGCGTACATCTCGCTGCGCTGCTGCTCGCCGTCCCAGATCACGTCGACGCCGGCCGCTTCCTGGAGCCGCAGGCAGTAGCGGCTCGACCAGCGCGCGATCTCGTCGGGGTCGCGCTCGTCCTGGCGCAGGAGCTCGACAAGCTCTTCGTGCCCGTCGACCTCGAGCTTCTCGCCCCAGGCCTGCGCGTGCTCGACGTCACTCTCCTCGAGCGGCTTGCCGGCCGAGGTCTTGACGAGCCAGGGCGGCTTCGCGAGCGACCCCACCTCGTGCGTCAGAAACTTGATGTCGCCGTTCGAGCTCATGCTGCAGCCTCCGTCTTCGCCTGGCCGAGCCGCGCCAGCTTCTCGCGCGCGACCGCTTCGGAAACGTACTGAAGATCCCCGTTCGGGACGAGCGCGATCTCCTCGACGCCGCGCTCGCGAAGCTGCCCTGCGAACGAGGCGATCTCCGCCGGGTCCTCCGGGACCGAGCTGCGCGCATCGAGCACTCCCGCGAGCAGCGTCTTGCCGAAGCCGTCGGGGACCGAGCTCGCCTTGGTCGCGTAGAAATCGACGCCGATCGCGTCCACGGGCAGGTCGGCGAGGCCCTGCTCGAAGAGCCGGTCCGCGCTGCCGAAGGTCACCCACAGCGCGAGCTTCGGCCCGCCCCCGAGCTTCTCGAGCGCTGCGGCGAGCCCGTCCAGGCCGCCGTTCTCGGCGCGAGCCAGGAACGGTTCCTCGAGCACGACCAGGTCGGCGTCGAGCGAGTCGATCTGCGGCTTGAGGACGCCTTCGGCCAGCAAGGCCGGCTCGACGCCCGTGCCGTGGGCGAGCGCGAACGGCGACGGCAGCGTCACGAGCCGTGGGCCGGGCAGCGGGGCGATGTAGCCGCCGTTCAGCGGCTGGGACAGCTTCGGAGCCTCGTCGGCCGCGCTCGGAGCGCGATAGAACGTGTTCGTGTCCAGGAAGCGCGTGAGGGCGCCCTGCTCCAGACCGTCCGCCGCCTCCACGATCGGCCGGAAGACGTCCTGCCACCGAAGCATCCCGTCCGCGAGCAGGTCGAGCCCTGCGGACTGCTGGACGGAAACGAGCTCGCCGAGATCGCGCTCGACCAGCTCGTCGACCGCCTC
>CAVUMW010000012.1:0-49308 GCA_963742635.1 uncultured Actinomycetes bacterium | reverse complement strand
CGGATGTGGCGAGCTGGACGATCGAACACGCGGCCGAGCTCGGCCTTGCGGTCGCCGTGTTCCCGCTCAGCGCGCTCGTCGTCCTACTCGTACTTGCGGTCGGGCGCGGGTCGGAGGACGGCGCGGAGCGCGCCTTCCTCGCCGTCGCGACGTCGGCGGTCCTGCTTGTCGTCGTCCAGGTCGCCGCCTTCGCCTCGAGGTTCTCGTTCCGAATCGAGGAGCGCTACATGTTCTTCGTCGTCCCGCTCCTCTTCATGGCGCTGGCGCTCTGGCTCGACCGCGGCCTGCCGAGACCGGTCGTGACGACGGCGGTCGCGACCGCAGTTCCGGTGCTGTTGCTTCTCGACCTGCCGCTCGAGAAGCGCCTCAACGTCTCGATCACCTCGGACACGTTCGGCTTCATTCCCCTGCTTCGGCTCTCGTACCACTTCTCGATCCCGACCGTGCGCTGGCTGATGATCGCAGGAGCGGTCGTCGCGGCTCTGGCGTTCGCTCTCCTCCCGCGCCGCTTCGCGCGGGTCGTCCTCCCTTCGGCGCTCGCGCTCTACCTCGCGCTGACGACGGTCCAGGTCTTCCGCACCGTCCGCGACTTCGCACGGAACACGCGCGCGATCCTCGAGCCGGCGCAGCTGGACCTGGGTCGATTCCGACACTCCCCAAAGGCGCGTCAACTGGCGTGATCTTCGGCTCGACCGCCGATCCGTTCAGCGAGGCCCAGCGGATGTGGCAGGCGGAGTTCTGGAATCGGGACCTGAAGGGCGTCTATGACCTCACGCCCGAGCCGACGCCGTTTCCGAGCAAGACGATCGCGCTCGACCCGCTCTCCGGGATGCTCGTGACCCAGGGTCACAAGCCGTATCCCTACCGCTACGCATTGGCGGCGAGCGGCCTCGCCCTCTCCGGCCGAGTAATCGCCAGCAAGCCGCCCTGGGCGCTGTACGAGGTCCGAAAGCCGCTGAAGCTGTCGCGGGTCGTCGAAGGCGTCTATCCCGACGGCTGGATGGGCTCGCTCGCGGCGCTGACCGAGCACGCCGGCTCCTCGGGGCGGCTCTCGATCGGGCTCTCGCGTCAGGCCTGGCGCGGGCCTCTCGAGCCGGCCCACGTCACGATCGCGGTCGGAAGGCCGGCTCTCGGTGCGGATGGCAAGGTGACGCTCTCGCGACAGCTCGTCCGTCGGCAGTTCGTTCTGGGGCGTCAGCCGCGCACCGTCACGGTCGCCGTTCCGAAGCCGCCGTACCGCGTCGAGATCCACCTCGAACCGACGTTCTCGCCCGCGGACTCCGGCCAGGCCGACACGCGCGAGCTGGGAGCCCAGGTCAGGTTCGGTCCGGCTCCCGGGACGCGCTGAGATGGGTGCGCCCGTTCCTAGAATGGCCTACGTGACTGAGCCGCCCGCGCAGGCAGAACCAGTCCCGGTCGACCGCATCATCGACCGGCTCGAGGACGAGCTTCGGCACTCGAGGCGCGTCGACAGCTCGTCACCAAGGCTCGCCGCACGGGCCGAGGCGGAGCGGCTGGCCGGGGTCTCCGCCGACCGGCCGTTCCTCCACAAGCCGGGCCTCGTAGGGCGGATTCGCGGCTACGCCCTGATGCCGGTCAAGTGGGTCCTGCGAAAGCTGATGCGCTGGTACGTCGAGCCGGTCGCTGCGGACCAGCGCGCCTTCAACTCGAGCATGCTCGCGCTCGTCGATTCGCTCGCCGATTCGCTCGCCGAGCGCATCGAGCCCGTCCGCCAGGAAACCGGCACGCGGCTCGACCAGATCGCACAGGCTGCCGAGCAGGGCGAGGCCGAGACGCGGGCGACGACCGCCGGCCTGTCGACGAGGCTGGCCGAGCACGACGACCGGCTCATACGCGTCGAGCGGAGGCCCGCAGCTCAGGCGAGCCCGCAGCCGCGGCCTCCATGTCCGGTCCGCGAGCCGGCGGCGCAGCCCTTCGACTACTTCGCCTTCGAGAGCCGCATGCGCGGCCCGCGGGAGCTGATCCGCGATCGCCAGCGGGAGTACGTCGACGACTTCCGCGACGCGGCTCCGGTGCTCGACGTCGGCTGTGGGCGCGGCGAGTTCCTGTCGCTACTCGCCGAGGCGGGCGTCGAGGCCAGAGGCGTCGACCTCGACCCGGACATGGCCGCCTTCTGCCGAGGCCAGGGCCTCGACGTCGAGGAAGGCGATGCGCTCGCGTATCTAGAGCGGCCTCGACGAGGCGTCGCTGGGCGGGATCTTCGCGGCGCAGTTCGTCGAGCATCTGGAGCCCGGCCCGCTGACGAGGTTCATCGCGCTCGCGGCCTCGCGGCTCCGACCGGGCGGCGTCATGGTGCTCGAGACGATCAATCCGCTCTCGCTCTTTGCGCTCCGCAACTACTTCGCCGACCTGACGCACGCACAGCCCCTGATACCGGACACGCTCTCGCTGCTCGTGAAGGAGGCAGGCTTCGACCGAGCGGAGGTCAGGTTCCTGAACGAGCCCGAAGAAGCACAGGTCCTCGAGAGCGTCGAGCTGCCGCCCGGCCCCGAGTTCGACCCGGCCCGCAGGGCGCTCGAGTCGAATCGGGCACGGCTCAACGAAGTCGTGTTCGGCCCGCAGGACTACGCGCTCGTCGCGCACCGTTGAGAATCCTCGTCTGCCATACGCAGGTCCCGTTCGCGCGCGGCGGCGCCGAGGTCCTGGTCGAGAACCTCGTCGACGAGCTTCGCGCGCGGGGACACGAGACGGAGCTCGTCGCGATGCCGTTCAAGTGGTATCCGCCGAGCTCGGTCATGACGCAGTCACTCGTCTGGCGTCTGCTCGACCTCGACGAGGTGCAGGGCCGGCCGGTCGACCTCGTGATCGGGACGAAGTTCCCCTCGTACGTCGTTCGGCACCCCAACAAGGTCGTGTGGCTCATCCACCAGTTCCGCCAGGCCTACGACCTCGACCGCACCGAGCTCGGCGAGTACGGGGAGGAGGCGTTCGATCGTGCTGCACGGCGCGCCGTGCACCGACTCGATCGCGCGACGTTGTCCGAGGCGCAGCGGCTCTTCGCGATCTCCGAGAACGTCGCGTCGAGGCTCGAGCGGTCGGTCGGGCTCGAGGCCGAGGTGCTGCGGCCGCCGCCCCAGCCGCTCGAGTACCGGTGCGACGAGTACGGCGACTTCGTCCTTTCCGTCGGGCGACTGGACAGGGCGAAGCGGGTCGACCTGCTTCTCGAGGCCGCGGCCGCCGACGGGAACCTGCGCGTCGTGATCGCAGGCGAGGGGCCGGATCGCGGCCGCCTCGAGGGCCTCGCGGAGCACACACCAACTGGACGGCCGGGTCGTGTTCACTGGCCGCCTGGACGACGACGCTCTCGCCGATCAGTACGCGAAATGCCTCGCCGTCTTCTACGCGCCGATCGACGAGGACATGGGCTACGTTCCATTCGAGGCGTTCCTCGCCGAGAAGCCCGTCGTCACCACGCGCGACGCGGGCGGCCCGCTCGAGGTCGTCGAGGACGGCGAACGGGCCTCGTCTGCGAGCCGACTCCCGGCGCGGTCGCCGAAGCGCTCGCCTGGCTCCGCGCCCATCCCGACGAGGCTCGCGCCCAGGGCCAGGCCGGCAAGGGCGTGGCCGCGCAGCTGACCTGGGACACGACCATCGACCGGCTCCTCGCGCATGAGAGTCGCGTACTACTCGCCGCTGCCGCCCGACCGCTCGGGGATCGCCGACTACAGTGCGCACCTGCTCCCCGCGCTCCAGCAGCGGGTCGAGCTCAAAGTCGCGAAGTATCGGCGGCGTGCGCCCGCGTGGCTGCGACGTCGCGCTCTACCACGTCGGCAACAATCCGGACGCGCACGGCTGGATCGTCGATGCGTTCCGCAAACGCCCCGGTATCGTCGTCCTCCACGACGTCGTGCTCCACCACCTCGTCGCCGGCATGACGGTCGGGCGCGGCCAGCCGGACGGCTACCTGGACGCGATGCAGCGCGACTCGGGGGTGGTCGGGCGGCTGCTCGCCCACGGCGTCGTCGACGGGCTGTTGCAACCGCTGTGGGAGGACCGCGCCGCGGACTTTCCGCTGACGATGTGGGTCGTCGAGCCCGCGACCGGGATCATCGTCCACTCGCACTTCGCGGAGCAGTGGGTGCGCGAGCTCGGTTTCACCGGCCCGGTGTGGCGGATCCCGATGCCGGCCTGGGAGGTCCCGCCGGCCGCGGTCGAATCGCGGCACCCGGACGTCGTCATCGGCTGCTTCGGCCACATGAACACGGCGAAGCGGATCCCTCAGCTCCTCGATGCCTTCGGACGGCTGCGGCTGCGCCGGCCCGAAACGCAGCTCGTTCTCGGCGGGAGCCAGTCGCCCGGGTTCGATCTGACGGCGCTGCTCGAGGCGAGAAGCCTCGGCGACGCAGTCGTCCGCACGACTACCTCGCCGAAGAGCGACTCTGGCAGCTGATCGCCGACTCCGACGTGCTCGTCAACCTCCGCTCGCCGACGATGGGGGAGACGTCGGCGATGGTCGTCCGCGCGCTCTCGCTGGGCAAGCCGCTCGTCGTCAGCGACGTTGGCTGGTTCTCCGAGCTGCCGGACGAGGTAGCGGTCAAGGTTCCGGTCGACGAGCATGAGACCGAGGCGCTAGTCCGCGCTCTCGAGCGCCTTGGCGGCGACGCGGCATACCGGGACCAGATGGGCAAGGCCGCGGCGGACTGGGCCCGGCGCGAGCATGACCTCGATCGAACCGCCGACCTCTACGTGGCAGCACTCGAGGAGTCACTCGGGCGCGACGAGGTCGAAGGAGCCGTTCTCGGCGACGTGGCGGGTGCCGCGGCCGAGTTGGGCGTCGACGCTGACTCGCCTGAGTTCACGGAAGTCGCCAATCGCCTGCGCGAGGTCGGGCTGGGACGGGACTAGCGCGAGGATCCACCGACGCGGAACCGAAGGTCCGGCGCTCTTACTTGCCTGCCCTGACGCTGGTGGCTCTCGTCGCCTCCTCGGCGCTGGTCCGCGTCTGGGTCAATCGCGGCTTCGAGGGACCGCACCTCGTCTGCGACGAGTACATCTACGCCGGGATCGCGCGTCGATTCGCGACAACCGGTCACCTTGACTTCGCCGGAGGCCCAAGTGTCGGCGGAAGCCTCCTCTACCCGGCTCTGATCGCGCCTGCCTGGCTGGCGCACAAGATGTCGACTGTCTATGGACTCGCGAAAGCGATCAACGCGACTCTAGTCTCGCTGACTGCGGTACCTGTTTACTTCTGGGCGCGGCGTGTCGTCTCGCCTTGGTGGGCCCTTCTCGCCGCCGGACTCGTTCTTCTCCAGACCGGACTCGTTCTGTCGGGAATGCTGATGAGCGAGAGCGCCGCGCTTCCTGCATTCGTGTTCGCGATGTTCGCGATCGGCATCGCTGTCGAACGGCCCACGCTGTGGGCGCAGGCCTCGGTCGTCGTTGCGCTGACGGTCGCGTATGGAGTCCGAGCGCAGGGTTTGGTGCTGGTCGCGATCCTGCCTGCGGCGCTCTTGCTGGCTCTCGTGCTCGATCTGCGAGCGGGAGTGGCGCGCACGGACGCTGTACGCCGGCTGCGACGCTACTGGCCGCTTGCGGCTGCCCTTGGTGTTGCCGCCCTTGCCTTTCTTGCCAACAGCGGCTTCTCTCCGGGCCGATCGATCGGCTTCTACCGTGTCGTAGCTACCACTCATTACGCCCCTCAGACTGTCGCGCTCTGGACGGCGCGCCATGCGGGCGAGGCGGTGCTTGCTGTTGGAATTGCGCCTGCTTGCGCGTTCCTACTCCTGCTCGCTACGGCGCTGACCCGCGGTCTTCCTGAACGTGCTGAGCGGGCTTTCGTTGCGACGGCGACCGCGAGCGTCTTCTTGTTCCTGGTGCAAACCGGCGCGTACCAGTCCGCGTTCAACCGCGGGATTCAGGAGCGTTACAGCTTCTACGCATTTCCTCCGCTCTTGATCTGCTTCGTTCTATGGCTTGCGCGGGGCCTGCCACGGCCGAGATTCGAGACATTGTCGGCGGCGGTCGCCGCAGTCGCTCTCGCATCGTTCATTCTCTTCAGCGCACTCCTCCGTCCCAGTACCGTCCACGAAGCGGTGTTCGCCTCGCTGACGCTTCATTTCTTCCGGCGAGTCCCTGAACACGTGCCTGGCGGACTCCTCAGCGCGCGCATCTTGCTCTTTGCGCTTGCAGCGTCGGTGGCGTTGCTCTTCGCTTGGGCACCCGCGCGGTTTCTCCGGCCTGCTCTTCCGGCCGGAGTAGCGGTCTTGCTGTTGTTGGCCTCCCACTCCGCCTATGGGAGCTTGGCCCCGAACACACGCGCATGGCCAAACTGGACCGGGACCGAACCGCAGTTGGATCGACGAAAGGATTGGTACGTCGGGCGGAAGGGCTGCCTATCTGTACGTTCCCAACCCGTCGATTCGCGCAAGTTCGACCATTCTCGTGAACACGCAGTTCTGGAACAGATCGCTTGGCGACACCTACTCGTTCGGCTCCGGGGAATTGTGCCCGCTCAGAATCAACCCGTTGCGGATCGACCGCCGGACGGGCGCCCTGGTCGATGCCCACGGCCAGAGGTCTGCGAAAACGCGACTTCTCGTCACTGATCGCTCGCTCGCGATCGCGGGCAGAAGGGTGGCCACCGGCGGCCCGTCCGCCCAGCCTTTGGCCATCTACGAGCCCGCCGGAGCTCTTCGGCTGGCTTCACGGGTCGTTGGTGTCTACTCCGACGGATGGACTGGTGCGGATGCTTCCTTCACCCGATACTGGTTCCCGGGGTCGAGGCCCGCTTGGACGAACGTAACGCTCAGTAGGGAGGGATGGACTGGCGAAGACAGGCCGGCGACCGTGACCCTGACGTTGCGACGTTTAGTCGGACCTTTGTCGGCTCCGGCACGACGACGCTGGGTCGCACACGCGGGCCGCTCAAGGTCCTTTCGATTGCCCACTCCGCTGCCTCCATTCGAGGTGGCGGTCCATGTCGCACGGACGTTCTCTCCGTCAGAGTTCGGATCGGCAGATACTCGGCAGCTCGGCGTCCAGGCGACGGTTTTCTATCGAGAACGCTAGGGCCGCCACCTCGGTTGAAACTGGAAAGCAAATCGGCGCCGCGGCGCCACATGCGGCCTCGGCGGACGCGCTGGCGCCTTTACGTTCCAGGCGTTCGGCTCAGACCGACTTGGGCTCAGAGTGCGCGGAGGCGCTCGGGGTGTTTGCGGACGAAGCGCCCGATGCCTCTCCAGTGCCACCAGGTCCGGCGGGTGAGGAAGCGGCGGTCGGTGACGGCCGCGTGCGTGTGGGTCACGATCGCCTCGGGGACGTACCAGCGCTCCCAACCGGCTTTCGCGGCCCGGTAGCAGAGGTCGATGTCCTCGCCGTAGAGGCGGAAGCCGGGATCGAAGCCGCCGAGCTCGGCGAGCATCTCCCGACGAAGAAGCAGGAACGCTGCGAGCATCCAGTCCGCCTGGACCGGTTCCGTCGGGCGCTCGTCGAGCTGGTAGTGGTCGACCTGGCGCGTCTCCGGGCGCAGGACTTTCCGAAGCGGCGTTCGCCGGACGAGCGTGCCCCTGACGGTCGGGAACCGGCGGCGAGACGGCTGCCAGCTTCCGCCGGGAAACTGCAGCTGGGGACCGACGACCCCGGCATGGGGATGGGTCTCGGCGAACTCCCGAAGGAGGCCGACCGCATCGGGCCGCGCCTGGGTGTCGGGGTTGGCGATGACGACGTACGGTGCGCTCGTCGCGGCGATCCCCTGGTTCGCGTTCGCAGCGAAGCCGAGGGGCCGCGCGTTCACGATCAGCTCGGCATCGACGGTGGGGGCAGGCGGGTTCGCGACGACGAGGAGCTCGTCCACCTGCGGTCCGAGCGTGGCGAGGCAGCGTTCGAGATCCGGATCCGGCCCGTGAGTGACGACGACGCCGGCAACGCTCACAGGAGCTCTCGATAGACCGCAAGCGTGCGGCGGGCGGTCTCCGTCCAGCTGAACTGACGGGCTCGTTCAAGTCCGGCCGCGACGAGACGCTCCCGCTCCTCGAGCGCTTGCCTGATTCCATCGGCGATCGCCTCGGGATCGCCCGGCTCGACGAGGATCGCCGCGCCGCCAGCAACCTCGGGAAGAGCTCCGGCGGCCGCGGCGACGACCGGAGTCCCTGAGGCCATCGCCTCGAGTACCGGCAGCCCGAAGCCCTCGTAGCGGGACGGGAAGACGAGGCAGGCAGCGCCGCGGTAGAGCGCCGCAAGCTCCTCGCGCTGGACGTGCCCGGCGAGGTCGACCCGCTGCTCGAGCCCGAGCCGGCTCACCGTCCGGCGCACCTCGTCTCCGCCGCGCTTCTCCGCGCCGACCACGACGAGGCTGAGGTCGCCGTCGAGAAGGGCGAGCGCCTCGATCGCAGCCAGCGGATCCTTCCTTGGCTGGATCCCGCCGACGAACAGCAGATACGGCGGCCGGTCCGGAGCGCCTCCGTTCGGGTGGAAGAGAGAATCGACCCCATAAGGCGTGACGACCACTTTCTCCTCGGGGATCCCATAGTGCTCCGCGATGTCGTTCTTCGTGTGCTCGGAGCCGGCGAGCACACGATCCGCGCGCCGCGCCGAGGCCGGAACGAACCTCCGGAAGAGCATGCGATCGCGCCGCCCCATCAGCCAGGGCATCCGTTCGAATGAGAGGTCCTGGATCGTGACGACCGAGCGCCCGCGGTAGGTCGGTGGCACCACGTAGCCGAAGTGCGTCAGCGCCGGCTTGAGTCGTCTGAGCAGGCGCGGCAACCCGTACGCCATGCGCACCGACTGGCTCCGGGCCGGGAGCGTAAGCGGCTCGATGCCTTCCGGAACGAGGTCCGGGCTGCGAGCGACCGCGGCGAGCCGCTCCTGATCCGCAAGCGGAACGAGTTCGCGCAGGAGGGCCGCGAAGTACGTCTCGTCGCCGGTGCGGCGGCGCCCGAGGACGTCCGCGTCGATCACGACGAGCGGCTTCACCCGGCGAGCTCTCGGTAGAGATCGACGTGCGCCCGGACGGCGCGCTCCCAGCTGTAGTCGGCCGCCCGCCGTGCGCCCACCGCCTGATGTCCCGCCGCGACCGCGCGGCGCAGGCCTTCCGCGATCGAGTCCGGGTCGCGCGGATCGACCTCGAACGCGACGCCGTGGGCGAACTCGCTGAACGGGCGGCCCGCAGGGGCGACGACCGGCCGTGCACAGGCCATCGCCTCGAGGACCGGCAGGCCGAAGCCCTCGTAGAGCGACACGTAGGCGACGGCCGCAGCGCCGCGATAGAGGCGCGCCAGCTCGTCGTCGTCGACCCCCGTCAGCCGGTGCACTCGCTCGCCGTCCACGCTCACCCCGCCCCAGCCCTCCGCCCCGACGACGCGGAGCTCGAGGCCGTCGAGGCCGGAGCGCCGGAAGCCCTCGACCAGCCGGGCGAGATTCTTGCGCGGCTCGAGCGTCGAGACGGCGAGGATGTAGGCGCCGTCGGCGGCGGGTCCATCAGCCGTGAACGGCGGGCCGACGCCGTACGGGATGACACGGATCTTGGTTGCCGGCACGTCGAGGAGCTCCACCAGCTCGTCGCGAGTGAAGTCGGAGCCGGTGACGATTCCGTCCGCCGCCCGCACGACCTTCGGCAGCGACCTGGCGCTGTACGTGCGCGTCCAGCGGTTGAACGCATCGGGATGCCGGAGGACGGCCGCGTCGTGGATCGTCACGACGAGCGGTACCCGCGGGCGAAAAGGGGCCCGCATCGTCGGGCAATGCAGCACCTGGACGCCGTCGCGCTGCGCGGTTCGGGGAAGCGTGAAGCGGTACCAGCCGGTGTCGCGCACCACGCGCGTCGCCTTGCCGTCGCCGCCCCAGTCGTACCGGCGCAGCTCGAGCTCGGGATCAGCCTCGAGCCCGTCGAGGACGTTCGTCAGGTAGCGAGCCGTCCCAGCTCGGGTCAGCGTCAGCGCCGAGGTGTCGAGGCCCACGCGCAACATGGCACAAGTGTTTCAGAGCGCTGTTTGAAATCCATGGAGGTGGGCCTCGCCACAGGCCCGCCACGTGAAGCGCTGCGCATGCTCGAGGCCGAGCGGGACGAGGCTCTCGTGCTTCGAGAGCGCTCGTTCGATGGCCTCGGCGATCGCCTCGGCACTCGTCGGGTCCGCGCGGACGGCCGCGTCGCCGCAGGACTCGTCGAGCGACGCGTGCGACGAGGCGACCACCGGCGTCCCGCACGCCATCGCCTCGACAACCGGGATCCCGAAGCCCTCGAAGAGCGAGGGATATGCGAAGACGCTTGCGCCGCGGTAGAGCTCGGGGAGCTGCTCGTCGGGGACGAACCCGAGCGCCGTCACGCCGTCGCCGGCGAGCTCCAGCTCGGCCCAGTGGACCGGCGCACCTGCGACGACGAGCTCGAGCTCGGGCCGCTGCGCGCGGACGAGGGCGTGCGCCGCGACCAGCGTGGACAGGTTCTTGCGCGGTTCGAGCGTCGCTACGGCCAGGACGTACGGCCCTTCGCGCTCGGCCTTCGGCCCCTCCGGCGTGTACTGCTCGTCCACACCCGGGTAGGCGACGGCGATCCGCTCCCGCGGAAAGGCGAGCGTCTCCGCGACATCCGCCGCGGTGAACTCCGAGATCGCGAAGATCTGGTCGCTGGTCTTCGCCGCGTTCGCGTACTTGCGGCCGTGCATCCGCCGGGTCAGGGGCGCCACCCACTCGGGGTGGTGCAGCGGCGACAGGTCGTAGACCGTCGTCGTCCGCAGCCCGCCCCGTTGCGCGGGGTACATCCAATCCGAGAAGTGGAAGACGTCGAGGCGCCCAGCGAGGCGCTCGACCTTCGGGAATCCGAGTCGGCTCCAGGCGGTTCTCCACGTGTGGGAAGAGGGTGGAACGACGACGATCCGCTGTTCGACCGGCAGATCTGCCACGGCTTCCTTGATGCGCGTCGCGCCACGCGGACCGACCACGGCGAACGCGACGAGCTCGTCGCTTCCAGCCGAGGCCTCGGCTCATTCCGCGGAGCATTCCGAGCAGGTAGTTGCCGATCCCGGTCCTCGGCTGGCTGAGCGGCGTGACGTCGACGACGATCCGCATAACGCCCCGGTTCAGCGCGCGACCGGCGCCACGAGCGGGCTCGACCCCAGGTCCGAGAACCACGCGATCCCCTCGCGGACGCAGTCGACCGCGATCTCGTCGGCATCCCCGGCTGCGTGCCGTGGGACGGCGAGCTCGACGGCGAGCTCCTCGCCCGGCGGGACAGCCCGTGGGAGCGCAATCCGCGGAAGCTCGCGCCGCGACCCGTCCGGACGCGGCTCGTATGGGCCGATCGTGACCACGCCGTGACCGAACGGTCCCGTTGGCCAGAACGTGTCGCCCGTGTTGCGGATCCGCACCTCGAGCACGAGCTGGCGCCCGTGCCCGTCTGGGTGCCACGAGCCGTCGGCGGTGATCTCCGCAGAGAACCCGACCCCGGTGCCGTCTCCGAGCGGCTTCGTCGCAATCAGGATGTTCGTCTCGGGTGCTCGCCTCCCGACCCGGTACGAGAGCTGCTCGCGCATGCGATTGAACATGCCCCCGACGTCGCCGACCTCGACCAGCTCGTCGACCTCGACGAACCGGCGCACATCGGTGAAGCCCGCCTGCCCGATGACCTCCTCCAGGTATGCGGGGTCGAACGGCGACTCGAGCGTCCCGTAGACCTCCATCTCCTCGATCAGCTGCCGCTCACCTTCCGAGCCGGCCGCGGGCCGAGCGCCTTCGCGGATGTAGATCCGGCCGCCGGGCACGAGCGTCTTCAGTATGGCCTGGAGCGTGGCTAGCTCGTCGTCGAAGTGGTGCATCGTGTCGTAGAGGATCGCCGCGTCGAACCGGTCGCTCCACGGCAGCTCTTGCACCGGCATGGCGTGGAACTCGGCGACGGGCGCGATGTTCTCGCCGATCGGCCGGTCGATGTCCGCCACGCGCTCGCGCGCGATCTCGACCATGTCCTCGGAGATGTCGATCCCGGTCACCCAGTAGCCGCAGCGCGCGAGGAACTCGCTCAGCCAGCCGGGCCCACAGCCGACATCGAGCACCTGCGCGCGCAGACCGAGCCCGAGCTGCTCGACGATGTGCGCGAACGTGCGCAGGCAGAGCGTCAGCTCGTCGTTCGGCGGCGCGTAGAACGGCTTCGTCCGCAGCCAGAGCCTGCCGCCCTCGGTCAAGTGCTCGACGTACGTCCTGTGCCCGGACGCGTGATCCTGGCCGAGGCTCGGCAGCCTTCCGGGACGTGGTTCCGCCATGGGGCCACAGAATACGGCGACGTAGACTGGCCCGGTGGCCGTCTACACGGACATCTTCCGCTACCGCGAGCTGTTCCTGAATCTCTTTCGCCGCGAGGTGCGCGTCAAGTACCGAGGCTCGGCGCTCGGGATCGCCTGGACGCTGATCAACCCGATCATGCTCATGCTCGCGTACTGGCTGATCTTCTCGGTCATCGTCCGCGCGGTCACGGTCGGCCACTACCCGCTGTTCCTGCTCACCGGACTGGTCGTCTGGGTCTTCTTCCAGTCCGCGATCCAGATGTCGTGCTCGAGCCTGCTCGGGCAGGCCAGCCTCGTGAAGCAGGTGCGCCTACCGCGGCAGCTGCTGCCGGTCTCGGTCGTCGCGACGAACCTCGTGACGATGCTCGTCATGCTCGCGATCGTGCTGCCCCTGAACCTCCTGATCATCCCCGACACGCGGACGACCTTCTGGGCCGCGCTGCCGCTCTTCATCCCGCTGACCGCGCTCGTCACGGGCTTCGCGATCATTCTCGCCTCGGCGACGGTCATCTTCCGCGACATCGAGCACCTGATCGCCACGGTGCTCCTCCCATGGTTCATCCTGACCCCGATCTTCTATCCCTTCGGTGAGATGCCCGGCATCTCGGATCATCCGAAGCTGGCCGACGTCCTCTACTACGGGAACCCGGTCGCGCCGATCGTGTCGGCGATCCGCGACCCGCTCTTCTTCGGCGTCCTGCCGAAGCTCGGCGACGTCGTCTACGCGTTCGGCGTCGCAATCGCCGCGCTGGCGGCCGCGTCGCTCCTCTTCCGCCGCATCGACGACCAGCTCGCTGCCCAGTTGTAATGACACCGTTGCTGGTCAGAGCGGCTCGCCACGAGCCCGTCGAGCGGACGCCCGTCTGGTTCATGCGCCAGGCCGGGCGCTCGCTGCCCGGCTACCGTGAGATCCGCAAGCGGCACACGCTGTTCGAGGTCTGCCGCCAGCCCGAGCTCTGCGCCGAGGTCACGCTCGAGCCGGTGCGCGTGCACGGCGTCGACGCGGCCGTGATGTTCGCGGACATCATGCTCCCGATCCTCGGGATGGGGATCGACGTCGATCTCGTCGAGGGCGTGGGGCCGGTCGTCGCGGAGCCGGTGCGGACGATGGCGGACGTCGAGCGCCTGCGCGTGCCCGACCCCGAGGAGGCCGTGCCGTTCATCCTCGAGGCGGTGCGGCTCGTGCGCGCCGCGCTCGCTCCCGAGCAGGCGCTCGTCGGCTTCTGCGGCGGCCCGTTCACGGTCGCGGGCTACCTCGTCGAAGGCAGGCCGACGCGTGAGTTCTCGGTCACGAAGCGCTGCATGTACGGCTCGCCCGAGGTCTGGCACGCGCTCTGCGAGAAGCTCACGGCGACCTCGGAGGCCTACCTGCGCGCGACCGTCGAGGCCGGCGCGGACGCGGTTCAGCTCTTCGACTCGTGGGTCGGCGCGCTCTCCCGGGACGACTACGAGGAGTTCGTCGCGCCGTATTCGAAGCGAATCCTGGACGCCGTCGACGTGCCGACGATCCACTTCGGGACCGGCACCGCGCACCTGCTCGAGACGATGGCCGAGACCGGGGGCGACGTGATCGGCCTCGACTGGCGCGTCCGGCTCGACGAGGGGTGGGAGCGGGTCGGCGGCGATCGCGGCGTGCAAGGGAACCTCGATCCCGCGCTTCTGCTGGGGCCCTTCGAGCGGGTCGAGTCGGGGGCGATCGCGATCCTCGAGGCGGCCGGCGGACGTCCTGGCCACATCTTCAACCTCGGCCACGGCGTGCTACCGGACACGGATCCGGCCGACCTCAAGCGCATCGTCGAGCTCGTCCACGAACGGACGGCCGCATGAAACCGGCGGTCGTGCTGATGGCCTACGGGAGCCCGTCCGACCTTGCGGACATCCGTCCATACCTCGAAGACATCCGCTCGGGCCGGCCGGTGTCCGACGAGGCGGTCGAGGAGCTCACGGAGCGCTACCGGCGGATCGGCGGGCGCTCACCGCTCGACGACGTGACCGAGGGGACGCGCGCGGGGCTCGAGCAGGAGCTCGGCTTCCCCGTCTACTCGGGCATGAAGCACTGGACGCCTCGGATCGCCGAGGCCGTCGACCGCGCCGTCGCGGGCGGCGCCGACCTCGATCGTGGGGCTCGTCCTCGCGCCGCACTACTCGAAGCTGTCGATCGACGGCTATCGCGAGCGGCTCGAAGATGCGCTCGACGGGCGTGTCGGGTTGCGCTTCGTCGAGAGCTGGCACGTGCACGAGCCGTACCTCGACGTGCTCGCCGATCGCGTGCGCGGGACCGACGCGCACGTCGTCTTCACGGCGCACAGCCTCCCGGCTCGGATCCTCGACATGGGAGACCCGTACCGCGACCAGCTGCTCGAGACGTCGCAGCTGATCGCGGAGCGGGCGGGCCTCGACTCGTGGTCGTTCGCCTTCCAGAGCGCGAGCGCGACCGGAGAGCCGTGGCTCGGGCCGGACATCCTCGAGGAGCTCGACGCCCTCCACGCGCGCGGGGTCGAGCGCGTCCTCGTGTGCCCGATCGGCTTCGTCAGCGACCACCTCGAGATCCTGTGGGACATCGACGTCGAGGCCCGGGAGCGCGCGGCCGAGCTGGGCCTCGAGCTCGATCGCATCGAGTCGCTGAACGACGACCCCGCCTTCGTGCGCGGCCTGGCGGAGCTGGTTCGCGAGACCGTTTCAGTACCCTCGACGTGATGCAACCAGGCCAGATTTCCGTCCACGACGTGGGTCGCCGCTTCCGGGTGAACAAGCACCGCAACCTGACGCTGAAGGAGGCGATCCTGCGCCCCGAGATGCGGCGCACCGAGGAGTTCTGGGCGCTGCGCGGCGTCTCGTTCGATGCCGAGCCGGGCGAGTCGATCGGCTTCGTGGGGCGGAACGGCTCCGGCAAGACGACGCTGCTGCGGCTGCTCGCGGGCATCTTCGCGCCCTCGACCGGGCAGCTCGAGGTCGGTGGGACGGTCGGCTCGCTGCTCGAGCTCGGCGCAGGCTTCCACCCGGACTTCACCGGCCGCGAGAACATCTTCCTGAGCGGCTCGATCTACGGGCTCAAGCGCCGCTACGTGCGCGAGCGGCTCGAGGAGATCGTCTCGTTCGCCGAGCTCGAGAGCTTCATCGACCTTCCGGTGCGCACGTACTCGTCGGGGATGCACATGCGGCTCGGGTTCGCGATCGCGGTGCACGTGGACGCGGACGTCCTGCTGCTCGACGAGGTGTTCGCGGTCGGCGACGAGGCGTTCCAGCGCAAGTGCATCGGGAAGATCCTCGACTTCAAGGAGCGCGGCGGGACCGTCTGCTTCGTCTCGCACTCGGCGCCCGCGGTGGAGCGTCTCTGCGAGCGCGCGATCATGCTGGCGAAGGGTGAGGTCGAGTACGACGGGCCGGCTTCGGAGGCGATCGCGCGCTACCACCAGTCGCTCGCGCTCGAGGAGAATCCCGCGGAAGTGGGTGCGGGCCTGCGCGAGTGGGGGAGCGGCGAGGTTCGCGTCGGAACCGTGCAGCTGCTCGGCGCCGACGGGGAGCCGCGTGTGCACTTCATGTCCGGTGAGCCCGTGACGATCGTGCTCCAGCTCGTCGGTGAGCGCGCCGTCGACGCGCCGGTGTTGTCGCTCGAAGTGCGGGACGGCGACGGTTCGCTCCTCGGTGCCGATCGGCAGGACGTCGGCGAGCTCGGCTGGGACGGGGCGCCGGGAGAGCGCGAGCTGCGCTTCCTGCTCGAGAAGCTGCCGCTCGGCGAAGGCGAGTTCCAGGTCAGCGTCGCGCTGACGGATGCCGCGGGGACCCGCCAGTACCACCGGGTCGACGGCGCGGTGCGCTTCGACGTCCAGTCGTCCGACCACGCCCGCGGGGCGGTGCTGCTCGACGGCGCGTGGAGTCTGGCCGACGCGGGCCACAGAGTGGAGGCGGGATGAGCTCGAGGACGTGCCCCGACTGGCCCGAGCTGACCGAGATCGCGCCGGATCTCCAGTTCAAGCACTACACGGTCGCCGAGGCGCGGCTGCCGACGGACGCGCTCGTGCGGCTGGGGGACTTTCCGATGGGCGCGGTCGCGATCTGCGCCGACCTGGACAAGAACGTGTTCTACGCGACGCACACCGACCCGCAGGTCGCCGAGGCGCTGCGGGACACGCACTGGTACGAGGTGCGCGAGTGGTCGAGCACCGGCCCGGGCGCGAACGCGTAGCAGTTCCACTTTCGGCACGCAGGCGGCACAGACACGTGCGAATTTCGCCGATAGGGTCCTGACCGGAGGGAGGCCCGCGGCCGGACCCCGGGGTTGGGGACTAGGCCAGTTCGGACAGGGGGCGCGTGTTCACGATGTCTGCCGCCGTCGCCCAGCCGCGGCGCGCCGTTGCGATCGCCAGCTGCATGTTCCCGAGGCCGCGCACCGAATGAGCGTCCGTCGAGCACACGATCGCCACGCCGGCCTCGATCGCCGCGCGAACGTGAACATCCCGCAGGTCGAGCCGGGGCGCGAGCCCGTTCACCTCGACCGCAACGCCCGTCTCGAGCGCGACCTCGAACACCCGCTCCAGGTCGACCGCGTTCTCGGGCCGGTGGTTGATCATCCGCCCGGTCGGATGGCTCAGGCAGCGCACGGCCGGATGGCGCATCGCCTCGATCGTCCGCTTCGTGATCTCGGCCCGAGGCGCCCGCTGGCCCGCGTGCACGCTCGCCTGCACCCACTCGAGCTCCGCCAGCACGTCGTCGGGGAGGTCGAGCGACCCGTCGGGCAGGATGTCGCACTCGATCCCGCGCAGGATCCGGAACGGCGCCAGCCGCTCGTTCGCGGCTGCGATCTCCTCGCCCTGGCGGCGCACGTCGTCCGCGTCGAGGCCCGGCACGACCCGCACGTTCCGCGTGTGGTCGCAGATCGCGAGGTACTCGTAGCCCAACCCGCGCGCGGCCTCGCCCATCTCCAGCACCGTCGCCCTGCCGTCCGACCAGTCCGTGTGGACGTGCAGGTCGCCGCGGACGTCGGCGAGCGAGACGAGCTCCGGCGGCTGCCCGCGAAACGGCGCCTCGCGCAGCTCGGGCGGGCAGAAGGGAATCCCGAGCGCCCGATAGACGCTCTCCTCGTCACGACCGTCCGGGAGCGGTTCCAGCTCCTCGACGTACTCCGCCGACCCGGTCGCCCGCACGAGCTCGGTCCCGAAACGCCGCGGCTCGGCGACGACGAGCTCCACCGGAACACCCTCGACGGTCACGCCGACCGCCCGTCGCTTCGCACGCTCCACGATCGAGACGATCTGCGGGAGCTGCTCGAACCGCTCCAGCAACCGCTGCGGCTTCGAGGCCGAGCAGACGACTGCGAACACCTCGCTCGAGTCCCGCCGTCGCCGCGGATCGCCAGCGACCTCGCCTCCGAGCGCCTCAGCGATGCCACCGCTCAACGCGAGCGCCCGGTCGAGGAGCAGACCCCGCCTCGGCCGAGGCCGTTCGCCTCGCGCGAGGGCGGCGAGGAGCTTCGCCTCGGTCTTCGGCCCGATCCCGGGCACCTGCCGCAACCGTCCTTCCGCTGCGGCCGCGCGAAACTCGTCGACCGTCCGCACCCCGAGCGCCTGCCCGATCTCCACCGCGCGCTGCGGGCCGAACCCGAGCAGCCGCCCGAGACCGACCAGCTCCGGCGAGACCTCGCCCTTCAGCTCGTCCAGCTCCGCGAGCCCACCCGTCTCGACGAGCTCCCGCAGCCGCGCCTCGATTCCCGGCCCGATCCCGCGCAGCTCGCGCACCCGACCGGTGCGCACGAGCTCGGGAATGGGCGCGGGCGTCTCGCGGATCGTTTCCGCCGCACGCCGGTACGCGCGCGACGCGTACGGGCTCGACCCGTTCAGGTCGAGCAGCGCGGCGAGCGACTCGAGCCGGTCGGCGATCTCAGCGTTCGTGAGTGCCACGCGCCATAGTTTCCCCATGCCGCTCCGATTCGTGGACGACTTCGAGCACGGCTTTGGCTGGACGATCGAGGGCGACCGGATCGGGCGCACTTCACACGCGATCCTGTCCGGGGACCGGGTCTGGCTGATCGACGTCCTCGACGGGGAAGGCCTCGACGAGCGAATCGCGGCACTCGGTCAACCCGCGGCCGTCCTCCAACTGCTCGACCGCCACAACCGCGATTGCGCGGCCGTGGCCGAGCGCCTGGGCGTGCCGTTGCACGTGACTCCGTTTGACCCCGTCGAAGGAGCGCCGTTCGTTGCCTTCCCGATCCTGCGTAGGCGCTTTTGGCGCGAGGTCGCGCTCTGGTTCGCGGACGGGCGGATCCTGGTCTTCGCAGACGCCCTCGGCAGCCTCGACTACTTCCGGGCACCCGGCGAGCCGATCGGCGTCAATCCCGCCTTGCGCCTCTTCCCGCCGCGGCGCTCGCTCGCCGGCCTCGACCCGGATCACATCCTCTTCGGCCACGGCGAAGGCTTCCACGGGCCGGAAGCCACCGGAGCTCTTCGCACAGCCCTCGCGACCGCGAGGAAACGGCTGCCGAGAGCCTGGCTCGCGACCGCGCGGTCAGTCGTTCGCCGCTAGCCGCCGCAGCGCGATTCCCGTCATCATCTCGCGCACGGTGCGCTCCGCGACGAGCGCGGTCACGTCGGCGGATCCAACCGCGGTCGGAAGCACCTCGACGACGTCCGCGCCGACAATCTCGAGCCCGGTGGCCACCGCCCGCGCCGACCAGAGCAGCTCGGCCGAGGTGAGGCCGCCCGGCTCCGGAGTGCCCGTCCCCGGGGCGAACGCGGGGTCCAGGACGTCGACGTCGATCGAGACGAAGACCGGCCCTTCGCCCACGATTCCGATCGCTCGGCCGATGATCTCCTCGATTCCGAGCTCGCGGACGTCGTGCGCGAAGAAGCTCGTGATCCCCTTCGCGGCCTGCCACTCGAACTCCGCCGGCCCGGGCCAGTAGCCGCGCAGCCCGATCTGCACGTAGCGCTCCGGGTTGATCGAGCCCCCCTCTACGAGGCGGTACATCGGCGTCCCGTGCGAGACCTCGACGCCGAAGACCTGCGTCCCCGTGTCCGCATGCGTGTCGAAATGGACGAGCCCGACCGGGCCGTGAGCCTTCGCGCAGGCGCGGATGTCCGGCTCCGCGATCGAGTGGTCGCCGCCGAGGACGATCGGGATCGCGCCCGCCTCGAGCACCTGCGCGACCGTCCGCTCGATCGCCGCGTGTGAGCGCGCGGCGTCCGCCGGGATCACCGGCGCGTCGCCGAAGTCGGCCATCCTGAGCTCGGCGAAAGCGTCGATCCCGGCCTCGAGGTGTGGCCCGGGAGGCACGCTCGCGGCCCGGATCGCCCGCGGGCCGAACCGCGTGCCGGGTCGATCCGAGACGAGATCGTCCGTCGGCGCTCCGACCACGACGACGTCCATCCCGGCGAGCTCGGCCGGATCCTCGGTGTACGGAAGGCCGCCGAACGAGAGCAGCCCCGCGTAGTCGGGCTTCTCGCCGTACTCGCGCCAGCGCTCGAGCGGATCGATCACGGTGCGATTCTCCCACCGACCTGTGCGACCTCGTCCAACCGGCGCTCGATCAGGCTGTCGAGCGCTCCCGCGGTCGGGCGGTGCGCGCCCACGGCCTCGAGGAAGGACTCGCTGTCGAGCGCGTAGAGCCTCGCCTCCTCGCGTGGGACGACGGTCGCGGTGCGCGGCCCGCCCCGAAGCAGAGCGATCTCGCCGACGAGGTCGCCTCGCCCGAGCTCCGCGAGCTGCTGGCCGCCGACGGAGACGTCGAGTGTGCCGTCCGCGACGAGGTACGCCGTGTCGCCCGGCTCGCCCTCGCGGATGAAGGCCTGTCCGGCCGCGGCGCCGGTGGGGGTCAGACCCCGCGCGAGCCGTTCCAGCTCGGGCGCCGCGAGCATCCCGAAGGTCGGAGACGAGCGCAGGAGGGCGATCTCCGTCACCGGCACCGTGGCGCTGCGGTCGACCTCGAGCAGACTGCGACCGGCCAGCAGCGCGACGATCGGCAGCACCGCGCCGGCGCCGAGCAGCGCCGCCCGCGCACCGCCCACGGCGACGAGCACCGGCACGAGGACGGAGCCGAGCGCGAGCCCGGCCATGGCCACGCCCTCGAGCACGCCGAAGACGCGTGAGAGCAGCTCGGTGGGCGCGGTTCGCTGGAGCAGCGTCCGGCCGGCCACGTCGAGCAGACTGCGTCCCACGCCGGCGGCCCCGAGCAGCACGAACGCCCCGATCGTGGTCGCCCACGCCCCCAGCACCCACAGGGAGAGCGTCCAGACGACGGCGCCCGTGAGGAGCGGAGGAGCCAGGCGGGCCCGTCCCACCAGCGCTGCGGTCGCAGCCACGCCCAGCACTCCGCCGAGGCCGAACGCCGCGTTCAGGTAGCCGGCGCCGGATGCGCCGAGGTCGAGCACGCCCAGCGCCAGGACGACGTAGAGGACGTCGAGCGCGCCGATGACGACGAACTGCGCACCGAGCAGCGCGACGAGCGTCCGCGAAGACCGGTCCCGGGTGACGAGCCGGAACCCGGCGGCGATCTCCTCCAGCGGAGCCGCGGCTTCAGCGGAAGCGGCCGGGCCGGGAAGCCCGACCGTGAGCAGGCCGCCCACCGCCGCGACGACCGCCATCACCGCGAAGACGGTCGCCGTACCGCTCACGCCCAGGATCACCCCGGCCGCGGCCGGCGCGAGAAAGATGCCGGCGCTCTCGATCCAGGACGAGACGACGTTGGCGGCAGTCAGCTCCTCGGGGCTCCGCGCCAGGCCGGGCACCAGCGCAGCCTGGGCAGGACGCGTGAGCGTGACCGTGGTCGCCGCCGCGGCGGCCAGCGCGTAGACGAGGAGCGCCGGAGCCTCCGCGTAGATCGCGACCGCGGTTGCACCCATCGTCACCGCCTGCGCGACATAGCTCCACGTCAGCATCCACGACGGCCCTCGGCGGTCGGCCAGCACGGCGCCGAAGGGCGCGCACAGGCCCGCGGGCACGAGCAGCGCCAGCGCAACGAGGCCCGCCGTCGTCGCACCGCCCTGCTCGTAGGCGAAGACGAGCATGGCGATCCAGGTCCCCCACTCGGCCGCGTTGAAGGCGACGAAGGCAAGCTCGACGCGCCGGAGCTCCGGGTTGCGGAAGACCGAGGCGAGGACCCGCCAGGCCATGCGTCAGCGGGCCGCGAGCCGGGACTCGACCGCCGAGAGAATCACCCGCTCGACACCCGGTACTTCGGCGAAGAGCCCCAGCAGCCCGCCGTCGGGGTAGACGAGCACCTCGAGGGGCTCCGCGGCCACGACCTGTGCCATGCGCGGATAGCTGAAGCCTGCGCCCCAGTCGAGAGCGGCGATCTCGCCGAAGAACTCGTCGGGCCCGAGCCGGGCGACTCGCTCCCCGTCGACCAGGACGTCGACCGACCCTTCCCGGATCAGGAAGAAGTCCTGCGACGTGTCCCACTGCTCGATCACCGTCTTCCCCGGAGCGATCCTGCGCGGCTCACCCAGGGCGACGACCCGCGCGGCATCGTCCGACGGGAGCGATTCGAGCAGCGCGAAGCGCGCCTGCCCGCCGCCGTCCCGGCGCCTGACCCCGCTCAGCGTGACGTCGGGATGCCGCTCATATCTCGCGGACTCCGAGTCGACGTCGGCGACGTCCGCCTGCTCGAGGAAGTCGAGCACGCGATCGACGTCCTCCGGGCCCGACGTGTGGCTCATCACGCACATGCGGATCGTGTACCGCCCCTTGAGCCGCGTCGAGGACACGAGCCCGAGCCCGCTCTCCTCGAGCGCCGAAACGAGGCGAGCGTTGAGCAGGTCCTCGTTCTCGTCGAACATGCGGCGGAAGCTGACGATCCCGAGCGCCGGTCGCGCAGCGAGCTCGAGCCGGTCGCTCGCCTCGATGCGCTGCCGCGCCCGCTCCGCGAGGTCGAACGTCCGGTCGATCGCCCTGCGGAATGCATCCAGCCCGAAGTACTGGACCGAGACCCAGACCTTGAACGCGCGCGCCATGCGGGTCAGCTGGAGGCCGAGGTCGGAGAAGTTCACCTCGCGGTCGAGCGCGACGGCTTCGCGCAGGTAGTCCGGCGTGATCAGGAACGCGCGCCTGAGCTGGAGCCCGTCCCGCACGAGCAGGCAGCCGCACTCGTACGGTTGGTAGAGCCACTTGTGGGGATCGAGCGTGATCGAGTCGGCGCGCTCGATCCCGGCGAGCTGGCTGCGGCCGCGCTCGGCGAGGACGGCGAAGCCGCCGTAGGCCGCGTCGACGTGGAACCAGACCTTGCGTTCCGCGCACAGGTCGGCGAGCTCCGGCAGCGGGTCGACGGCGCCGCTGTTCGTCGCGCCGCCGTTCGCGGACACGAGCAGAGGGCGACGGCCGTTCCGGAGGTCCGCGTCCATCGCCGACTCGAGCAGGTCGATCCGGATCCGCAGCTGGTCGTCGCTCGGAATCACGCGAACCTGGCTCTGGCGGAAGCCGAGGTTGCGGGCAGAGCGCGCGACCGAGCAGTGCGCCTGATCGGAGACGTAGACGACGAGGTCGTCCGACATCGAGCCGACGAGCGACTCGCGCGCGCAGGCGAGCGCCGTCAGGTTCGCCGCGGAGCCGCCGCTGACCAGCAGGCCCGCGGCCCCGGCCGGGTAGCCGATCCAGTCCTTGAACCAGCCGATCACCTCGAGCTCGAGCTGGCTGGGCCCGGCGGCTTCCATCCACGAGCCCGCGTAGACATTCGTCGCGCTGGCGATCAGGTCGCCGAGCGCGCCCGGCCACGTGCCCGCGAACGGGACGTAGGCGAAGAAGCCGGGATGGTCGCCCTTGCTCATGAAGGGCAGGACGTCCTCGTCGAGCGTGCGCAGGATGTCGTCGAAGTCCTGCGGCGTCTCCGGGGGCGGCCCGTCGATTCGTGCGGCCATCTCGTCCGGCGTCGCCCGGCGCAGCGGCGGAATCGAGGAATCCGTCAGCCGTGTCGACGAGCATGTCCACGGCTCGATATCCGAGTTGCCGCATCGTCTCGGCGTCGAGTGCGAGTGGATCATCGGTCAAGGCGTCGCTTCCTCGGTCGGGATTCTCCCCGCAGAGCGCATCGGCCACAATGCCGCGAGCCCGCTCAGGGCGACCGCCGAGGCGACGAGGAACGCGCCGCCGTACCCCGAGAACTTCGCGACCGCTCCGAGCGTCAGCGCGCCGACGCCCAGCGCAACGTCGACGGCCGCGCCCACACTGCCCACGACCGCGCTCCTCTCGGTCGCACTCGTCGACTGCACCGCGAGCAGCACCGCCGACGGGTACGTCATCGCCTGGCCGACGGCGAACACGACCGTGCCGACGAGCAGGCCGGTCGTCGTCTGCCAGGCGCCGATCAGGGCGAGCCCGGCGGCGAGGCAGACGAACGAGAGCTCGAGCGTGCGGATCGCCCCGAGTGCGTCGGGCAGCCGCCGGCCGAAGAAGCGGACGATCGAGATCACGCCGCCGAAGAGCGCGAAGAGCAGTCCCGGCCGTTCGATCCCGAGGTCGCGCGCGTAGATGGCGCCGAACGCGACGAAGCCGCCGAAGCCGAGCAGCCCCAGGAGCACGAGCAGCCCTGGACGGAGCGCGCCGCGCGGCGGGAGCCAGCTTCGCGACAACGGCTCCTCGGTCGCCGGTCTCGTCTCGTGAAGCGTGGCCACGAGCGCGGTTGCGGTGAGCGCCAACGCCGCAGTGACGAGCCAGACGAGCGGATACCGGTCGGAGCCGCGGATGAGGTCGGCTGCGACCGGGCCGAACGTGAGGCCGAGGTACGACGCGAGCGTCACGAGGCTGACCGCCTCGCCGCGACGCTCCTCCGGCGCCATGTCCATCACGGACGTGTAGAGGGCCACCACGAACGTCGCCTCGGCCGCACCCGCGACGAGTCGGATCCCGACGACTCCACCCAGGCTCGGCTCCAGAGCGAGCGCGAGGTAGCACCCGAGCATCACGAGGCCGCCGGCGATGAGCAGCGGCCGGCGGCCGTGGCGGTCCCCGAGGCGGCCCGAGACGATCGAGAAGATCACCGACGTGATGCTCGCCGCGCCCATGGCGAGCCCGACCCCGACCGATCCGTAGCCGAGCTGGTCCTTGACGTACAGCGGCAGAGCGAGGACGACCATCCCGAAGGTCGCGAACGCGCCCAGCGTCGCGAGCCACACGCGGAGGAAGGGCCCCGTCAGCAGGCGGGTCTCCATGCGGCCATTCAACCGCAGCGGCGCCCTGACCTACGTCTCAGGAGCCATGCCCCGGACTGGCCCAGGCATGTCCATCGGTCGTTACCTGAAGCGGAGGGCCGCGGCGACCGCGAGGCGCCGCGAGGTCGCCCACGTGACCGCCAGGACGAGCACGGCGGCGCCGGCGAGCATGATCAGCGTCTGGGCGGCCAGCGCGAAGCCAACCGCCTCCGAGCGGCCGATGCCCGAGACGATCAGGAGGGCCGCTCCGGCTCCGACCTGGGTCGCCGCCCCTGCTGGGCTGACGGGCAACGCGGCAGCCGCGGCCGCTGCGCAGAGGAACATCATCGCGAGCGGGAAGTTGAAGCCGAAACCGAGCGCCGCGAGCAAGAGCGTGAGAGCCACCGCGCGGATGAGCCACGAGGCGGAGACGAGCGCCCAGGACTCGACGGCGCGTCGCGGCGGCGTCGCTCTCGGCGCCAGCCACTGACCGAGGCGGTACTGCATGAGGCGCCGGCTCTCCGCGACGAAGGGAAGCGCGAGCACGACCGCGGCGGACAGGACTCCACCGATGCCCACGATTGCGAAGCCCAGCCGCACGGCCGCCGAGTTCCCCGGCCACGCGGCGGCGGTGAAGCCGAGAGGAGCGAGCGCTGCGCTGTCGATCAAGCCAAGGGTCACGAGCGAGAGACAGATCGAGCGGATCCCGGCCGGGCAGCCCGGGAAGCGGCGGACGATCGCGATCCGGATCAGCTCGTCGAACCGCCCGGGAAGGACGATGCCCATGACCGACGCGCCCCCGCCGGCGGCCGCGAGAGCCATCGGCCCGGGCCGCTCGCGCGAGGCGAAGAGCCGGCCCCAGCCGCAGGCCTTGACGAGGAACGCGACGAGGAAGAGGAGCGCCACTGCGGCGAGCAGCGTCGGCCGGCCCTGCGAGAACGGCATCGGCGCATTGCGCACGTGCAGGGCCGCCAGCGCCACGAGCAGAAGGCCGATCGCGGTCGAGCCGACGGCGCCGAGCCAGGCGCGCGCGTTTCGATGACCTGAGGCGTCGGAGATGCGACAGCGATCTCCGCGCTCGACCCTGCGGACGATCGCTCAATTTCGTTTTCCTCACGACTGCTTGACCTGGGACAGTACTCGGCATCTGTGGGCAGCGCGTAAAGCCCTTGGACGAGCGGTTCGGAGTCCGGCAGACTGGAGCTCGATGCGCCGGAGCCTCCTGCTTGCGCTGATCGCGGCCCTCGTCGCCGTCGCACCGAGCGCGGCGGCCGACCAGACCCGCGTCAAGAGCTACTGCAGCCAGACCGGCGACGTCTGCTACGGGATCTTCAAGAGCGGCAGCGTCTACAGCTTCCGGCTGACCCTGGCCGCGAAGTACTTCCAGCGCTACCGGATCTGCGTTCGCCCACTGGGCGAGCAGGCGAAGTGCAAGAGCTTCCCGGTCAAGAAGACCGGCGCGGCGTGGGGCGGGACGGTCGTCTGGCAGCGCAACTACCCGGTCCGCGGCCCGCGCGGCTACCGCGTCACGTGGCGGCAGGGAACGACGCGCCTCGGCCCGCCGCTCACGTTCTACCTCCCGGCTCCGGTCTGAGCCGGTAGCGCAGCGCGACGGTGATCGTCGTCACGCAGACCGTGAAGGCGACCGCGTTCGGCACGACGAGGTACCAGTTCGAGATCACCAGCCCGTACGCGACCCAGAGCGTGAAGCCGACGAGCAGCACCCAGAAGTAGGCGATCGAGACCTCGCGCGACGAGCGGTGCAGCAGCATCTTGCGGATCTGCAGCCCGGGCGAGATCGCCATCAGGATCCCCCACGCGGCCGCCGTCGCTCCGAGCACGGTCTCGAGCATGCGCCCGACTTCGCGCCTCGGCGATCATCCCCTTGCGATGGCGATCAGCTTCCGGCCGCTGACCCGCGAGGATCTGCCGCTCGTCCACGAGTGGCACCAGCGTCCCCACGTCCTCCGCTGGTGGACCATGCACAAGACGTTCGAGGAGACCGAGTCCCATTACCTGCCGACGATCGAGGGCACCGATCCGACCCAGCACTACCTCGCGCTTCTCGACGGCGAGCCGCTCGGGATGATCCAGACCTATCTCGTGTCCGACTACCCGGACTACGCGGCGCTGATCGAGGAGGGCGAGGGCACGGCCGGGCTCGACCTGTTCATCGGCGACGAGGCGCAGACAGGGAGCGGTCTCGGCACCGAGATGATCATCAGGTTCCTCGACGAGGTCGTCTTTGCCCGGCCCGAGACGACCGCCTGCGCAGCCGATCCGGACGTGCGGAACACCGCCTCGCTCCGGGCCTTCGAGAAGGCGGGCTTTCGGGCCGTCCGTGAGTTCGTCGACCCGGAGGACAACGAGCTGCACACGCTCGTCCGGCGCGAGCGGGACTAGTGCTCGACGACTTCGACCGAGTCGAGGACGCGCAGGTTCCGGCCGACGAGACCGAGCTCGTCCGTGACGCGGCCCCAGAGCTCGCGCAGCTTCCCGGCGAACTCCTCGGCCTCGGCCGTGCCGTCGAACTCGAGCTCGATGACGACGAAGTTCGGGTCGTCGATCGCCCGCAGCACGCGGTAGCGCCGCACGCCGTTCTGCTCTCGCCCGACCGGGTCGCTGTCGAAGGCGCGCTTCCAGGCGTCGAAGTCGCGAACCGCGTGCTCGATGTAGAGAACCGCCGGCATCAGGCGGCCGCCGCCACGCGCTCACGTGCCCGTGCGCACTCGGTCCGGTGGTCCGGCTCTTCCGCTTCCACGAAGTGCGCGGCGAGGCGGACGACCTCGCTGCCGAGCATCCTCAGTTGCCGTTCGACGCCCTCGTCCCGAACCTCGTCCTCCTCGTCGAACGCCGTGCCCGGGACCGGGACGACGTACGGCACGGCCCATCCCCGAAGCGCGCGCACCGAGAACTCCATCGCGTTGATCCCCTGCAGCCCGTGCGTTCCGCCGGCGACGCTGATCAGGCCGATCGCCTTGTCGGTGAGGTACACGCTCCCGCTCGGAAGGTGCAGCCAGTCGAGGGCGTTCTTGAACGACCCCGCCACCGAGCCCTGGTAGAGCGGGCTGCTCCAGAGCAGGCCGTCGGCGGCCTCCAGCGTCTCCACCATCCGAAGCGTGGTCGAGTCCGGCTCCGCCTCGCGGTTGAACATCGGCAGGTGCAGCGTCCGCAGATCGAGCAGCTCCGTCTCGGCGCCGTCGTCCGCGGCGCCTGCGAGCGCTGTCACGAGCGCCGCACGGCTGCGCGACGTCGACGCGAGCGAGCCACCCAGCCCGACGATCTTCAGCGGCACGACCCGCTAGGCGTTCGCGGGCCGCAGCATCGTGTACACGAGCAGCCCGATGAACGGAAGGAGCAGCATGAAGATCGTCCAGCCCGCCTTGCCGCCTCACGGAGAGGTCGTGCCGCCGGAAGACGTCGATCACGGCCCGCACCCAGAGGATGAGGAAGAGGACGACGATGGCGATGAGGATGATCCGCACGGGACAACACTAGTCCGTCGTCGCATATCGTGGGCCCGTGGTCGATGCTTCGCAGGAGCTCGAGCGCGGCCGCACCTCGTTCGAGAGGCGGGCCTGGCTCGACGCCTACACGGCGCTGTCCGCAGCCGACCGCGCCGATCCGCTGGCGGCGACGGACCTCGATCTGCTGGCCACGGCCGCCTCGCTGATCGGTCGGATGGACGAGTACCTGGCCCTGCTGGAACGGGCTCACCTCGCGCACATCGACCGCGGGGACAATCTCGCGGCCGCGCGGAGTGCGGGCTGGCTCGGGATGACGCTCGCCATCAGGGGCGAGCTGGGGCCGGCGAGCGGCTGGTTCGGCCGGGCGCAGCGTCTCGTCGAGCGGGAGGGCCGGGACTGCGCCGAGCGCGGCTGGTTGCTGGTTCCGGTCGTGTTCCAGCTCGAGGCCGCCGGCGACTACGACGGCGCGCACGAGTCGGCGGCGCAGGCGATCGAGATCGCCGAGCGCTTCGGCGACTCGGACCTGGCCGCAATCGCTCTGCACGCGCAGGGCGTCGTGCGCATCAAGCAGGGCTCGCTCGACGAAGGTCTACGCCTGCTGGACGAAGCGATGGTCGGCGTCACTGCCGACTCCGTGTCGCCGGTCGTCGCGGGCATCGTCTACTGCGGCGTGATCGCGGGCTGCGAGGAAGCATTCGACGTGCGGCGTGCGAAGGAGTGGACCGACGCGCTGACGCGCTGGTGCGACGGACAGCCCCAGATGGTCTCGTTCACGGGCCGCTGCCTTGCGCATCGAGCGGGTCTGATGCAGCTCCACGGCGAATGGCGCGATGCGCTTGCCGAGGCGAAGCTGGCCAGGGAGCGCTGCGAGGAGGCGATGAACCGGGCCGCGACGGGACAGGCGCTCTACCAGCAAGGCGAGTTGCATCGCCTCCAGGGAGACTTCGGGGCCGCCGAGTCGGCGTATCGAGACGCGAGCGAGTTCGGCCGAGAGCCCCAGCCGGGCCTGGCCCTGCTCCGGCTCGCCCAGGGGGACGTCGAGGCCGCAGCGGGAATGACCCGCCGCGCCGCCGCCGAGGCAGTCGAGCCGTTCGTCCGCGCCACGATGCTTCCCGCCCACGTCGAGGTCATGCTCGCCGCCGGCGATCTCGATGAAGCGCGCCGCGCCGCCGACGAGCTCGCCGGGATTGCGGCCGTCGGCAAGCGTGCGATGCTCGAGGCGATTGCGGCCCGCACCCAGGGCGAGGTCGAGCTCGCGCAAGGCGATCCGAAGGCCGCGCTCACCGCCCTTCGCCGGGGTGCCCGCCTCTGGCAGGAGCTGAACGCGCCGTACGAGGTGGCCCGCGTGCGGGTGCTCATCGGCCTGGCGTGCCGGGCTCTCGGCGACGAGGAGAGCGCCGCGCTGGAGCTCGCGGCGGCCCGCGAGGTCTTCGAGCGCCTGGCCGCCGAGCCGGACCTCGCGCGCATCGACCTGCTCGGCGACCGGCCCGCTTCCGACTCCCATGGCCTCAGCCCACGTGAGCTGGAGGTGCTCCGCCTCGTCGCGGCCGGCAGGACGAACCGCGAGATCGCGTCCGAGCTCGTCGTCAGCGAGCACACCGTCGCCCGCCACCTGCAGAACATCTTCGCCAAGCTCGGCGTCACGTCGCGCACGGCCGCGACCGCCTTCGCGTTTCAGCACGAGCTCGTCTGACCTAAGCGCGCCCGTGGTCAGAAATGACCACGAGCTGCCCGCTCCAGGTTGGCCGATCCGCGCGATGCGGGGCCGGCTGCCTCCTCCTAGCGTGCTCGTGAGAGACGAAAGGAGGCGACGTGGCCGTCGCATTGCTGGTCGAAAGCGCGGATTGCTCACAGGAGACGTACGAGCGGGTCCGCCGCCGGCTCGGCTCGAGTAAGCCGGCGGGCGGGATCTTCCACATCGCAGGCCCCGGCCCGAGCGGCGGCTGGCGCGTGGTCGAGGTCTGGGAGTCCGAAGAGGACGCCGACCGGTTCTTCCGTGAGCGCTACATCCCGGCGCTGCGAGATGCGGGCGTGCGACGGCTTCCGCGCCGCGAGCTGTGGCCGGTCCACGCCGCGATGTCCTGAACGAACGACGACCTGGAGGTTTCGAGATGAGCAGCAACCACGTAGAGACCGTGATCATCGGCGGCGGCCAGACGGGCCTCAATGCCGGCTACCACCTGGCCAAGCGCGGCCGTCCGTTCGTCATCCTCGACGCGAACGAGCGGGTCGGCGACGCCTGGCGCAACCGCTGGGACTCGCTCCGACTCTTCACGCCCGCGATCTTCAGCCGGCTGCCGGGAAAGCCTCTGGACATGCCGAACTGGTCCTTCCCGACGAAGGACGAGCTGGCCGACTACCTCGAGTCCTACGCATCGCAGTTCGAGCTCCCGGTTCACACGGGCGTCAAGGTCGACCGGCTGGAGAAGGCCGACGGCCGCTTCGTCGTCTCGGCGGGCGACGAGAGGTACGAGGCCGACAACGTGATCGTGGCCACCGGTGCGCATCACATTCCGAAGACTCCCGCCTTCGCCGCCGAGCTCGATCCGCGGATCGTGCAGCTCCATTCGTCGGCCTACCGCAATCCCTCGCAGCTCCAGGAGGGCGACGTCCTCCTCGTCGGAGCGGGCAACTCCGGTGCTGAGCTCGCGGTCGAGCTGAGCCGCTCGCGCCGCGTCCTGCTCGCCGGCCCGAAGCTCGGCGAGATCCCGGTCAAGCACGGCACGCTGCCCGGCCGGCTCGGCTTCCGCGTCTTCCGCTTCCTGGGGCATCGAGTGCTGACGCGCGGCAACCCGATCGGCCGCAAGCTCGGCCCGAAGCTGATCGCCGAGGCCGACCCGCTGATCCGGACGCGGTCGAAGGAGCTCGAGGCCGCCGGTGTCGAGCGCGTGCCGCGCGTGACGGGCGTCGAGAACGGACGGCCGGTCCTCGAGGACGGACGGGTGCTCGACGTCGCGAACGTCGTCTGGTGCACCGGCTTCCGAACGGACTTCGGCTGGATCGACCTACCGGTCTTCGACGAGGCCGGCGAGCCAAAGCACGAGCGGGGAGTCGTCGAGTCCGAGCCCGGGCTGTACTTCCTGGGCCTGATCTTCCTCTACTCGCTCTCCTCCGACGTTCTGCCCGGCCGGGGCCGTGATGCCGACTACGTCGCCAGGCACATTGCAGACCGGCGTGGGCGAGCCGCGAAGGCGCCGAGCCGAGCCCTCGCGACGGCCTAGGCGGCGGTGACGCGGTCGCGGTGGGGCGAGGCGAGGAGGTCGTGCACCTCGGGATGAGTGGCCATGTAGCTCGCGACGAACGGGCAGAGCGGGACGACCTCGAGGCCCTTCCGGCGCACGTCCTCGAGCGCGCCGGTGACGAGCTTGCTGCCGAAGCCTCGGCCCTCGCAGGCCGGGTCGACCTCGGTGTGCAGGAACGCGATCCGGTTGCCGTCCTGGCGGCGGTGGTAGGCGGCGACGCCGATGCGCCGGTCTCCGAGCCGGAGCTCGTACTGCGACGACTCGGGCACGTCGACGACCTCGGCGTCCTCCGGCGCGGCCGTGATCTCGGCCTCCTCGGAGGGCTCGAACAGCTCGACGAGCTGGCCGATGGCATCCGATTCGCGCGCCGGCTCGTGGTCGACGAAGCGGCGCCGGTGCTCGGCTGCGTGCTCCCAGCCCTCGAGCTCCGCGCAGGTACGCGTAGACCGCGCGCGTCCCGCTGAAGAAGCGGCCGTCCTCGGTCTCGAGCGTGGGGATCAGGTCGGAGCCCGAGACAGCCCTCAACGCGGCCCGCTGCTCGGGCCACGGCTCGACCTGGCGCGCGACGAAGTCGAGGCCGAGCTCGGTCAGGATCTCGCGCACCGCGCCCGAGAACGGGCACCACTCGGCCTGGTACAGCGTCAGCACTAGCCCTCGAAGCCGTTGAGCTTGTGCGTCCCGTCGCAGAACGGCTTGTTCGAGGAGCCGCCGCACCGGCACAGTGAGGCCCGCTCGCCTTCGTAGAGGACGTTGCCCTCTGCGTCGACGATCCGCACGCCGCCGGTGACGAGCAGCGGCCCGCCGGCGGACGCGCAGATCTCGAGCTCCTGCCGCGGCTTCACGCTCACGCCCTTGAGCCGTCTCGTCCGCAGGGCGCCCGACGGGCACCGGGCGACGGTCCTCTCGATCTCGTCCGCGGACGCCTCGTCTGCCTTCACCCAGGGACGGCGATCGCGATCGAAGACCTGGGGCAGGAGGAGGGAGCAGTTGCCGGAGTGGAAGCAGAGCCGCGGTTCCCACTCGACGACGATCTCGTCGGTCGAATACTCCTTGACCAGCGGCTTTTCGACCTTGGCCACCCGGCCAGCCTAGCCGTCCAGGTCGGGGCTGCGGAGCGGCCCAACTTCCGCGCGAGAGCGCCGTCTATCAAGACACGTGCGAGGTTTCGCTCTGGCGATCGGCATCGGCGTCCTGCTCGCTGCAGGAGCCGGCGGCGCGGCCGTCGGCCACAAGGCTGAACCGGCGGCCCGCTCGCCGGCCTCGACTCGGGCGCTCGCCCGCGCCATCACACCCGGGCATCTGAAGGCGCACCTCGAGGCCCTGGAAGCGGTCGCCGAACGGAACAAGGGAACTCGCGCCGCAGGCACGCCGGGGTACTCGGAGTCGGTGGCCTATGTGGTTCGGCAGCTCCGGGCTGCCGGCCTCCGACCCCGGCAGAAGACCTTTTCCTTCGACTACTTCCGCGAGACGAAGCCCACGGTGTTCGAGCGCGTCTCGCCCGGGCTCGTTCGCTACGAGCGCAACCGGGACTTCTTGACGATGCGCTACTCGGGCGGCGGAAACCTCACGGCTCCGGTCGTTCCGGTCAAACCCACCTCCGACTCGAGCGGCTGCACGGAGTCGGACTTCGCCGGCTTCCCGCACGGCGGGATCGCGCTCATGCGGCGCGGTGGCTGTCCGTTCTCACAGAAGGCCGGCATCGCGCAGTCGGCCGGCGCTGCGGCCGCGCTGATCGCGAACGACGGCCTGCCGGGACGCACGGCGCCGCTCTCGGCCACGCTCTTCGGCTCCGGCACGCGGATCCCGGTGCTCGTCATCTCGTCGGGCGTCGCCGCCAAGCTGACGCAACTGGCCCAGGCGGGCACGGTGCGGGTCCACCTCGACCTCACGGTCGCGAACACGCGGGCCCGCATTGCGAACGTGATCGCCGACCTTCCGGGACGACGGAGCGGGGTGATCCTCCTCGGTGCCCACCTCGACTCGGTCGCGAACGGGCCCGGGATCAACGACAACGGCTCGGGCACGGCGGCTGTCCTCGAGATCGCCAGGCAGGCACGTCGCCTGCACGTGCGCCCGAAGCACGGGCTGCGATTCGCGTTCTGGGGCGCCGAGGAGCTCGGGCTCGTCGGCTCGACGAGCTACGTCCGGAGCCTGAGCCCGAGTGAGCGACGGCGGATTCTCGGCGTGATAAACCTGGACATGGTCGGCTCGCCGAACTACGACCGGATCGTGTATGACGGAGACGATGGCCCGAGCGGCTCGCGCAAGATCGAGAACGCATTCCGCGCCTACTTCGCTGGGCGCCACCTGCCCGTGGAGCAGGAGTCGCTCGGAGGCTCGTCGGACCACGCGCCGTTCGCCCAGCAGGGCATTCCCGTCGGCGGCCTGTTCACCGGCGCGGACGACCTCAAGTCGTCCACGTCCGCGCGGCGAATTGGCGGCTCTGCCAATCTCCCGTTCGATGCCTGCTATCACAAGGCCTGTGACACGATCGAGAACGTCGACTTCCGCATGCTCGCCCAGCTGGCCGACGCAGCCGCCGTCGTCGCGGTGCGGCTCGCCAGCTAAAAGCGCATGACTCGCATCGCCGGATTGCTACTCGTCGTGCTTCTCCTTGCGGGGAGCGTGTTCTACACCGAGGCGCGGAAAATCTGACCGCCTGATGCCGGAGAACCACTTCGGCGAGGAGGTCGCGGCACGCTACGACGAGTCCGCGGCGGACATGTTCGACTCGGCCGTGCTCGACCCGGCGGTCGAGTTCCTCGCCGAGCTGGCCGGCGACGGCTCGGCGCTCGAGCTCGGGATCGGAACGGGCCGGATCGCGCTGCCGCTCGCGGAGCGTGGCGTCCGAGTCCACGGGATCGACCTCTCCGAGGCGATGGTCGCGAGACTGCGCGAGAAGCCCGGCGCGGAGCGAATCGAGGTCGCGATCGGCGACTTCGCGACGACGAGGGTCGAGGGCGCATTCTCGCTCGCGTACGTCGTCTTCAACACGATCGGCAACCTGACGACGCAGGAGGCCCAGGTCGCCTGCTTCGAGAACGTCGCCGAGCACCTCGAGCGCGGCGGGTGCTTCGTGATCGAGCTCGGCGTGCCCGGGCTGAGGACTCTTCCGCCGGGCAAGCGGTTCCAGGTCTTCGACTTCGGCGAGGAGCACATCGGCATCGACGAATACGACGTCGCGAGCCAGGGCCTGATCTCGCATCACCTTTCGCCCGTCGAGGAACAATGGAGGCTCGTGTCGATGCCGTTCCGCTACACGTGGCCGGCGGAGCTCGACCTGATGGCGCGCCTCGCCGGCCTCACGCTGCGCGAGCGCTGGAGCGGCTGGCAGCGCGAGCCGTTCACGAGTGAGAGCACGAAGCACGTCTCCGTCTGGGAGAAGCCCGCCTCGTGAGCGCGGTCTTCATCTTCGCGGGCGCCTTCCTCGCGAGTGCGGTCGAGATGGTCGAGGCGCTGACGATCGTGCTCGCGGTCGGCGTCGTCCGCGGCTGGCGCGCGACGCTCGTCGGGGTCGCCGCCGCGGGGCTCGTGCTCGCGGTCCTCGTGGCCGCGCTCGGGCCCGCCCTGCGCCTGCTTCCGATCGACGCCCTACGGCTCCTGGTCGGGACGCTCCTGCTCACCTTCGGCCTGCAATGGCTCCGCAAGGCGATCCTGCGGGCGAGCGGGTACAAGGCCCTGCACGACGAGGAGGCCGCGTTCGAGCACGAACGGGCCCTGGCCGAGGCCGCGGGCGAGCGCGCCGGCTTCGACTGGTACGCGTTCACGATCTCCTTCAAGGGCGTGCTGCTGGAAGGGCTCGAGGTCGCGTTCATCGTGATCACCTTCGGCAGCGCGCAGGGCCGGCTACCGCTCGCCGCGGCCGCCGCCTTCGCCGCGCTGGTCATGGTCGCGGTCATCGGCGTGCTCGTGCGAGCGCCGCTGGCGCGGGTGCCGGAGAACACGATCAAGTTCGCGGTCGGTGTGCTGCTGACGACCTTCGGCACCTTCTGGGCGGTCGAGGGCGCCGGAGCGGACTGGCCCGGAGGCGACCTGGCGCTCCTGGCCATCCTCGCGTTCACCGTCGCCGTCTCCCTGGGGCTCGTGCGACTGCTGCGCCGCCAGCGCCTCACCGTCCGTCCGGTCCAGGCATGAGGCGCTTCGCGACGTTCTGGTGGGACTTCCTGGTCGGCGACGACTGGCGTCTCGCCGTCGGCGTCCTGCTCGGGATCGCCGCGACCGTCCTCCTTCAGCGGGCCGGTCTCGACCCCTGGTGGCTCCTACCGCCTCTGGTCGCGCTCCTCCTCGCGCGCTCGCTGCAGCGCGCCAGTCGCCGCGCGAGGTGACTACGTTGCGACGGCCCGTCCGCGGAAGCGCGTGACCAGCCCCCAGGCCGACACGAGCGTCCAGACGACTTCGAGGAGCAGGAAGCCGTACTGGCGCTCGTGCCATGCGGCGATCCCGAGCACGAGCGCGCCGATCAGGTTGAGCCACAGGTAGGTCCACGAGCGGACGTCGAAGACGCCGACCTGTGCCGCGACGAACGCGACCAGAATCGCAAGCGCGCCGACGATCTGGACGATCTGGCTCATCTGCTCCTCTCCCACGGGACGGCTCTGACAGAGTGCCACGGGTGAGCGGACGCGACTGGGCCCTGCTGGTTCACCTCCTGGGAGTGATCGCGCTCTTCTCGGGGATGTCGATCGCATGGGTTCTCCACGCGGCCGCGCGGCGTCACGAGCGTCCCTCGCAGATCGCGTTGCTCCTCGGGCTGACGAGGATCGGCGTCCTCCTCGTCGCAGTCGGCGGCGTGCTCGTTCTCGTCGGCGGCTTCTGGCTGATCGAGGAGTCGCACAGCTTCTACTCGCTGGGCGACGGCTGGATCGCCGCTGGGCTCGTCCTGCTCGTTGCCGCGTTCGTCCTCGGTGGGCTCGGCGGACAGCGACCGAAGCGCGCCCGGCTACTGGCGGAACAGCTCGCGCGCGAGGGTGATGCTCCGAGCGACGAGCTCCGCCAGTTGCTGGACGACCCGCGCGCGGCGGCCCTCAACTACGCGGCGGCCGGCGCGATCTTCGTCGCCTTCGTGCTGATGATCTGGAGGCCCTGACCGTCAGCGCAGCCGGAGCCGTCGAAGGAGCGCGGCGACGTTGATGTCGTAGCCCCAGCCGAAGCTCTTCGGCGCGAACAGACGGCCCGACCTCGGATTCCACCAGCGCTTCTTGACGCGTCTCCAGGTCGGGCGCCGCCAGTCGTACGGCACACCGAGCCAGGTTCCGGTTCGCCTTCTGCGCACGAGCTCCACGGTAGCGCCGCGCCCGCTGACCTGCGCGCCGGTTCGGCGTCATCCCGTCGGGGTGATGCCTCGAAACTCTCCCGCGCAGAGACTGCAGACCGAATCTCTCACGCCACGTCCAGGAGGTAGCCATGAGCGGTACCGCCGTCGAAACGGCCAGGGAGATACCACTTCGCGGCCTGGCAGGAGCCGGACGTCTTCACGACCGAGGTGAGAGCCGCATTCAAGTCACTGCGCTAAGGAGGTCGTCATGAGCAGCACCGTCGAGACCGCAACCGAGATCCGGTCTTTCCACTTCGAGATTCCAGAGGAGCAGATCGACGACCTGCGCCGGCGGATCGCCGCGACCCGCTGGCCGAGCAAGGAGCTCGTCGATGATCGGTCGCAGGGCGTCCAGCTGGCGACGATGCAGGCGCTCGCGCGCTACTGGGCCGAGGACTACGACTTCGGCAAGCTCGAGGCGAGGCTCAACGAGCTTCCGCAGTTCACGACCGAGATCGACGGGGTCGAGATCCACTTCATCCACGTCAAGTCGGAGCACGAGGACGCGCTGCCGCTGATCATGACCCACGGCTGGCCGGGCTCGGTGATCGAACTGCTCGAGACGATCGGCCCCCTCACCGACCCGACCGCGCACGGCGGAGACGCGGAGGACGCGTTCCATCTCGTGCTGCCGTCCGTGCCCGGTTACGGCTTCTCGGGTGAGCCGACGGAGATCGGCTGGGATCCCGGCCGCACCGCCCAGGCGTGGGCGGAGCTGATGCACCGCCTCGGCTACACCCGCTACGTCGCGCAGGGTGGCGACGTCGGCGCGTCCATCACCGACGCGATGGGCCGCCAGGCACCCGAGGGACTGGTCGGGATCCACATGAACCTGCTCGTGACGGCGCTGGCCGCCCCCGGGCCGGCCGAAACCGAGAATGAACGCGCGGCGGCCGACGCGCTCGCCACGTTCAAGGCGACGGGCTTCGGTTACTTCCTGGAGCAGGCCACGCGGCCGCAGACGATCGGCTACGCCCTGCTGGACTCACCCGTGGCCCTCGCGGCCTGGATGCTCGACCACGACACGGACAGCTACTACAAGATCTCCGGCGCCTTCGTCGACGGCAAGCCGACGGGCAATCTCACCCGGGACCACATCCTCGACAACATCACGGTGTACTGGCTGACGCGCACCGGGGCTTCGGCGGCCCGGTCGTACTGGGAGAGCGGACGAGCCCAGGTTCTCGCGGCCGGTCAGGCTCCTCCGCCAGTCTCGATCCCGGTCGGCTACACGGCCTTCCCCGACGAGATCTTCGTGGCCCCGCGCAGCTGGGTCGAGGCGGGGTACCCCAACCTCACCTACTTCAACGACGCCGACAAGGGCGGCCACTTCGCGGCCTGGGAGGAGCCGGAGCTCTTCTCGACCGAGGTGCGATCCGCGTTCAAGTCGCTTCACTGAAAGGAGTCGTGCTGCTCGCGGTCGGCGGTATTGGGAAATGAGCTGGTTCGCCAAGCTGGGTGCCGAGACCCACCTGCCGGGTTTCGACGGAGCCACCGGCTGGCTCAACTCCGAGCCGCTCACACCGGAGGGCCTGCGCGGGAAGGTCGTCCTCGTCGACTTCTGGACGTACACCTGCATCAACTGGCTGCGCACGCTCGGCTACGTGCGCGCGTGGCACGAGAAGTACGAGGATCAAGGGCTGGTCGTTGTCGGCGTCCACACGCCGGAGTTCCCGTTCGAGCACGACGCCGACAACGTCCGCTGGGCCGCCGAGGCCGAGCGCGTCGAGTATCCGATCGCGCTCGATCCCGACTACGCGGTGTGGCGCGCCTTCGACAACAACTACTGGCCGGCCGTGTACATCGCCGACGTGGAAGGACGAATCCGGCACATGCATTTCGGCGAGGGCGGCTACGAGGAGTGCGAGATGGTCATCCAGATGCTGCTGCGCGAGGCCGGCCACGACGATGTGGGCCGCGACCTGGTCTCGGTCGCCGACGAGGGCTTCGAGGCGCAGGCCGACTGGCAGACCCTGGGCTCTCCCGAGACCTACCTCGGCCACGAGCAGGGGCAGAACTTCGTGTCCGCCAATATCGCCGAGTTCGACGAGCCCCAGGACTTCGGCGTGCCGGATCGGTTGGAGCTGAACCAGTGGGCGCTGTCAGGAAACTGGACGCTCGGCCCGGGGGCGAGCGTGCTGAACGAGGCCGGCGGGAGCCTCGCGTTCCGCTTCCATGCCCGCGACGTCAATCTCGTCATGGCCCCGCCTGAGGGAGGCTCGTCCGTCCCATTCCGCGTGCGAGTCGACGGCGAGCCGCCGGGTGACGCGCACGGGCTCGACGTGGACGAAGACGGCAGCGGAATCCTTGATCGACCACGCCTGCATCAGCTGATCCGCGAACCGGAGTCGATCACGGACCGCACGTTCGAGATCACGTTCGAGGCCCCGGGCGCCGGCGCCTACTGCTTCACGTTCGGCTAGTCCGGATACTCGTCCTTCCGAAACGTGCCCTGCGGCCCCTGCTCCGACGCCTTCGGCGTTCGCTCGAGCAGGAAGCTGAAGTACGGAGCGACGAACGGGTCCGGCGCCGACACCGTGTACGTGTGGAAGACGGTGCCGTTCTCGCGCGCGAACGCGATCCAGCTCGGGCTCTCGCGCATCCCGTCCTTCAGGTCGGCCCCGATCTGGCCCGCCCAATCCTCGAGAAACTCGGACGGGTTTTCGAGCTGCTCCTGGATTTCGGGTACCTGTTCGGCCTGCTCCTCTGTCAGCGCGAGGCCGAAGTCGAACGCGAAATCGGTGTTGTAGGTGGAGACATACGGAAACTCCCAACCCATCCGCTGCTTGTACTCGGTCAGCCGCTCGATCGGCGCCCGAGAGAAGCAAAGGAGCGTCACGTCGCGGTGGTTCAGGTGGACGAGCGAGCCGTCGAGCCCGTCGGCGAGGCTGGTGCAGCCTGGGCAGGCCCCGTTCGTGTAGTCGGGGCCGAACATGACGTTGTAGGCCAGGAGCTGTGAGCGCCCGTCGAAGAGGTCGGCGAGGCTCTTCTTGCCGTCCTCGGTGTCGAACTCGTACTCCTTCTCGACAGGGACCCAGGGGAGCTCGAGACGCTTCTTCATGACCTCCTCGCCCAGCTTCGCCTGCTCGCCCTCCAGCTTGGCCAGCTCGCTGCGGGCCGTCTGCCAGTCCTCGCGTGTTCCGGTCTTGTGTTCTGTCATCTCATCCCCTCCTCCGCTCGAAGATACCCGGGCTCAGGAGATGAGACACCTCACGTGCCGGAAACTCATCGTCGGTTCTAGCTTCGCCCGGCCGCCGTGAACGTGACCGACCACTTCAGGTGGACTGTCGAAGAGGACGTCGCGCCGTTGCTCTGGGTCACGTTGAAGACGTACGTCCTCTCGCGGCCGATCGTCAGCTTGCACCGCCGCGGCTTCCGCATCCCGCAGCGATAGAGCGGCTTCGCGCGCAGCACGGCGTCCTGCCAGCCGTAGCCGAAGTCCTGCGGGAAGACGATGTCGTCGCTGCAACCGATCGCGAGCTCCGGCTCCAGCTGCCAGTCGAGGTACACGTGGTAGACCGGGTTGGGCCCTGAGTCGAGGCGCCCCGAGCTCGAGCTGATCGGCATGACCAGACCGCGAAACGTGTGCGCGGCGCAGCCGGGTTGCGGAATCTCCTCGCGCACGCATTGATGGCCCGAGTACCTCATCAGGAAGCCCCGGGCCGTGCGGTTCGAGGTCACGGTCGCCGTCTCGCTTCCGTTGACGGGGCGGAAGTCATGTGACAGCCAGCTACCGCCGGGCTCGTGCCCGAGGATGAAGAGGAACGCTTTGCTGTTGTTCTGAACCGAGCTCGTCAGCGTTCCGGAGGAGTCGTCTCCCTGACACTGGAACGGGTGCTGTGCGTCCGGGAGGAGGACCGGCGTGCTGTCGTGCCACGTCGCATCAAAGCTGCCCTGATAGCGGACCTTGAACTTCACGCCCGGCAGGCTCTGCTGAGCGTTCGGCGCCGCCGCCGATCCTCCGGCGACTGTGCCGGCGGCGGCGGCGAGGATCGCGGCCGCGCCAATCGCCAGGAGGGCCCGGATCACCAAGCGGCTCCTCATACGAACAGGACGAGACGGCGCGCCCACATCTTCCACGGCGGCCCGCTTGCCATGATGCAAAGAACACGGAGAGGAGGAGACGATGCCGTCGAACCACGAGTTCCCGACCGACCGGGTCCACTTCACGTGGGACGAAGCGAACGAACCGGTGCTCACGATCGAGAGCGGCGACACGGTCGTCTACGAGACGCGCGAGGTGAGCGACAACCAGATCACCCCGGATTCAACCGCCGAGGACATCGCCTCGCTCGATTGGGATCGCGTCTACCCGCTGGCCGGACCGGTGCTCGTCGCGGGAGCCGAGCCGGGCGACACGCTGGCGATCGAGATCCTCGCGATGGAGACGCGGGGCTGGGGCTACACGCTGATCATCCCGGGCTTCGGACTGCTGCCCGACGACTTCCCGGACGCCTACATCCGCGTCTTCGACCTCTCGAACGGCGACTTCGCGTATCTGCGCGACG
This sequence comes from uncultured Actinomycetes bacterium, assembly GCA_963742635.1. Classification (GTDB taxonomy): domain Bacteria; phylum Actinomycetota; class Thermoleophilia; order Gaiellales; family Gaiellaceae; genus VAXT01. Next base: position 8,431 of record CAVUMW010000012.1, on the reverse strand, counting down.
ACATCGCGATCCCGGTCGAGCCCTTCTTCGGGACGATGGGCGTCTGTCCCGCGGGCGCGAAGGAGCAGGCGATCATGCCGCCGGGCCGCTTCGGGGGGAACATGGACACGAGGCAGCTCGTCCAGGGCACGACGCTCTACCTCCCGGTGGAGGTCGACGGAGCGCTGTTCAGCTGCGGCGACGCGCACGCGGCTCAGGGCGACGGGGAGGTGTGCGTGACCGGCATCGAGGCGCCGATGCACGGCGAGCTCCGCTTCACGCTCCAGAAGGGACGGCGGATCCCGGCGCCGCAGTACGAGACGAGCGGGCCGCTGACGCCGCGGGTGGACGCGGATGGTTGGTACGGAACGACCGGAGTCGGTCCGGACCTCTACGCCGCGGCGCAGGAGGCCGTCCGCGCCATGGTCGACCACCTCGCCGAGCAGCTACGACCTCTCGCGGGAGGACGCCTACGTCCTGTCCAGCCTCTGTGTCGACCTGAGAATCTCGGAGGTGGTCGACGCGGGGCAGTACGTCGTCAGCGCCCTGCTCCCGCTGGCGGTCTTCACGTCACACAGCGGTTAGGCCAAGTACCCTCGAGAGAGCGATGGCGTCAGAACCACGACAGGAGCGCGCGGCGCGCAATGAGTCCCTCTTCCGTGAGGTGAATGAGCGGATCGGGTCGACCGCGACGAAGCTCAGCCCGATGTTCACGGAGTTCGTGTGCGAGTGCGCCGACGATTCGTGCTTCGAGCACGTCTCGCTGACGTCCGAGGAGTACTCGTCCGTGCGGAAGATGGGGCCGGTCTATCTTCATCCTCACGCCCGGCCACGAGGACCCGGACATCGAACGAGTTGTCGGCGGCGAGGCCGACCGCTACGAGATCGTCGAGAAGCAGGACGTCGCGGCCGAAGTCGCCGCCGAGCTCGACCCCCGCTCTTAGGTCGACGAAAGAAGCCTGCTCGTCGGCGATGATGCTCTGCCTTGCCGCGGCCCTTTCTTCTCGCACAACTGAGTGACCCGCACATCGGAGCCGAGTGGTTCGACGACCAGTCGGTTCCGCGCCTCGTCGCGGCGGTCGAGTCGGTCCGTGCGATCCGGCCGCGGCCCGACGCTGTGCTCGTGACGGGCGACATCGCCGACCACGCGAGCGACGAGGAGTACGAACAGGTGCGCGAGCTGCTCACGCCGCTGCAGGCGCCTCTGTACGTGCTGCCCGGCAACCACGACGACCGCGACGCGCTTCGTCGCAACTTCGACATCCCCGGCAGCCGCGGCGCGCCGGTGCGCTACTCGGTCGATCTCGGCCCGCTGCGACTCGTCGTGCTGGACACCACACGACCGGGCGAGCCCTCCGGTGCGCTCGAGGGAAATCAGCTCGAGTGGCTCGATGAGGAGCTATCCGCTGCGCCGGAGCAGCCGACGCTGATCGCGATGCACCATCCACCGCTCGTCATCGGCGTGCCAGCGTGGGACGAGATCGGCCTGGCTGCGTCAGATCGTTTGGCGCTCGGCGCGGTGATCGAACGCCACCAGCAAGTGCGGCGAATCGTGTGCGGTCACTTCCATAGCACGATCACCGGCGAACTGGCGGGACGAGGCGTGCTGGTCGCTCCGAGCACCTATGTACAAACGCGGTTGGATTTCAACGTGAGGGAGCTCGAGCTCACCTCCGAGCTCCCGGGCTTCGCGATGCATGCGGTCGTCGACGGCGAGCTGGTCTCGCACGTGAAAGCGGTGCGCTGAACTACTGAGTCGAGTCCCGCGCCGGCCACGATGCGCGACTCAGAGCGGCGATGGATGCTTGAGGTGCTCGGAAGGAGGTGATGATTCGTGCCTGAGAAGACCGTCTCAGAGAACGGTCGCGTCACGTCCGAGACCGCCGCTGAGGTCGTTCGGAGCCGAGACGACAGTGCGCTCCGAGAGCTCGCCGTCGAGCACCTCGAGAACGTCCGGAGGTTCAAGCGGTACCTCTCGGTCTACCTGCTCGGGATGCTCGTGCTCACGCCGATCTGGGTGATCACGCAGTACGAGCAGGCGGACGGCTGGCTCCAGCACCTGAGCTCGAGGTCGCGGTACGCGGGCGACTGGGATCCGTGGCTCATCTGGGTCGGGCTCGTCGGCGCTTTCCTCGTCGCGCTTGCCGGCTACCGGGCGTACTTCGACCGGCCCGAGACCGAAGCCGACATCGAGCGCGAGGTCGAGCGCCTGAAGTCGACCCGTTGAAGGCTCGTACCGGTCGTTAGCATCACGGCGTGCGCGAGCTGGAGCCGGGCCTGTGGTACTGGGAGGCGACCCACCCGGACTGGGAGCCGAGTGTGTCGTGGCACCACACGACGGTCACGTCGTACGCGATCGACGACGGCGAGCATCTGCTCCTCTTCGACCCGCTCGCGGTGCCGAACGAGCTCGAGGTTCTCGCGGCCGAGCGCGAGCCGGTGATCGTGCTGACGAACCCGTGGCACGAGCGCGACGCTCGCAGCCTGGTCGAGCGGTACGGCGCGCGGGTGTTCACGCCCCCGCCCGGCGAGGGCAGTCCCGATCTGGCCTGGTTGATCGCCGGCGACGTCGGTGAGCCGCACCTCTACTCGGTCGGCGACCGGCTGCCTGTCGGGATCGACGTTTTCCCGGGATGGGAACCGAACGACCTCGTGCTCTGGATCGAGGAGCGCCGTGCGATCGTCGCCGGCGACACGCTCGTCGACTTCGGGCGGGGCCTCGGGGTCCCCGTCGAGTGGCTGGACGAGGGCGTGACCCGCGAGCAGATCGTTGAGCGTTTGCGCCCGCTCCTCGAGTTGCCGGTCGAGCACGTGCTCGCGACCCACGGCGGGCCGACGGGGCGAGATGCCCTCGAGCGCGCTCTTTCTTGAGCCGGCTCGACGACCATCTCCACGCATTGCTCGACGCGGGCGTCCCGGGTGCGGTCGTCGTGGCGACCGGTCCTGATCTCTCCTGGCAGCGAGCGGTAGGTGTTGCCGACGCGGAGACCGGCGCCCCTCTGACGACGGGCCACCGGTTCCTGATCGGCAGCGTGACGAAGACGTTCGTCGCCGCGGTCGTCCTCCAGCTCGTCGGCGAGGGCGCGCTCGCTCTCGACGAGGAGGTCGGGTCGATCGCGGAGGGCGTCGACGGTGCGGCAGCTGCTGAACCACACGAGCGGCCTCCCCGAGTACTACGCCGACTTCGACTCGCTGTTCGAGCCGTACCGGAAGGACCGCGGCTCACAAGCCGAAGCTGACGCCCGCAAGCAGCGCTCGAGCTCGTGCACGCCAGGCCTCGGCTCTTTCCGCCCGGCGAAGGGTGGGCCTACTCCGGGCGGCAACTACCTCGCGCTCGGACTGATCGTCGAGCAGACGACGGGCGCGACGCTGCGCGAGGAGCTGAGACGGAGGATCATCGAGCCGCTCGGTCTCGAGGGAACCGACTTTCGAAACGGCGCTTCGGCTCGCACCGGCCTTGCGCGCGGCTACCTCCCGCCGGACAATCCGGTGTTCCCGGAGGCCGGCCCGGAGCTCGTCGACGTGACCGACGTCGAGCTGTTCGGCTGGGGCGCAGGCGAGATGATCTCGACCGCCGGCGACGTCGCACGGTTCCTGCAGGCGCTGCTGGGCGGCGAGCTCCTTCACGCCCGAGCTGCGCGCCGAGCTGCTCACGACCGTCGAGTCCGACTGGGAGGAGAGCGACGGCTACGGGCTCGGGATCGAGGAGGTCTCGTCCCTCATGGGACAGGCGCCGTCACAGTGCGGATCGGCCTGGGGCCACCTCGGCTTCGCGATGGGCTACACGACGGTCGCGCTGTCGAGCGAGTCCGGCGACCGCCAGGTCGTGATCTGCGCAAACAGCCTCGTCATGGACGACGAGACGTGGAAGGCCCTCGGCCGCCTCCTGTGGGCCTGCTTCTGTCGCTGAGAGTTGCGAGCTGGCCAGCACGAACCTTGGCGAGAGCCGCGGTTCTGCTCCCCACGCCGAGCTTCTCGTAGATGTTTTCGAGGTGCTTTCGCACGGTAGCATCGCTCGATTACCAGGACCCTCGCGATCTCGACGTTCGAAAGACCGTCGGCCACCCAGAGCATCACCTCGCACTCGCGGCGGGTCAATCGATCGGTCGCGTCAGGGTCGAACGCCGCCGCTGTCGCGCCAAGCCGACGTCGGAGCTCGGCGGAGCGGTACAGCCCGATCAGGTGCGGGTGGAGCCGATGCAGGATCAGGCGTTCGCGATCTTCGAAATCACGGTCTCGGGCGACGTTGAGTCCTGCGAACCAAGTCCGCGTGGGATCCAGGTCGATCTGAATCTCGTCGGAAACCCCCTGCTGAAAGTTGGGATTGAAATCGACGGAGGTCCGCTGGCCCCGGCTGAAGAAGTCCGAGAGCACGATCAGGGGCTTCGCATCGTCGCTGAGCCTGTACCCGTCGAGCGTCACCGTTCGGGGACTTTCCCACCAGTCGTCGTCGTCGTCCTCTGCGTTCCATCGGTCTGCCGAGCACAGGACGGCGCGGTTCACCACGCGGCTCCGGTGGTCGACTTCGGTGAAGGTCGCGTACGTGCAGCCGACGATCTCGGTGAGCAGGTCGAGCAGCTCAGGTGTGAATGGCGCCGGTCCCTCGACCGTTTGCGCCTCCTCGAGGAACGAGAGAACCGCCTCGAGATCAGCTGGGCGAAGCCGTGTCATCAGACGCGGAGCTTCGCGAGCGCTGCGGTTCTGCTCCGCACCCCGAGCTTCTCGTAGACGTTCTCCAGATGCTTCCGGACCGTGCATCGCTCGACGACGAGCGCGCTCGCGATATCCGCATTCGAGAGGCCGTCTGCCACGCAAAGCATCACCTCACGCTCGCGTGGCGTCAGCTCGGCCGTCGCCTCCGAATCGAGCGTCGCCAGCCGACGACGGTGAGTGGCGGCTCGGTAGAGCGCTGCGAGATGTGGGCGGAGGAGCCGCATGATCATCCGTTCGCGGCGACCGAAATCACGGCTCCCATAGACGCCGATCTCCGCTCTCCACTGTCGCGGCGGATCGAGGTCGACGTGGATCTCATCCACGGAGCCGGCTTCGCGAAGGTTCGGGTTGAAATCCGGGCGCTTCCGCAGGCGGCGGCTGAAGACGTCCGACAGCACCACGGGGCCCGCGCCATTCGCGTTCTTGTAGCGGTTGAGCTGAACGGTTCGAGTGCACGTCCAAACATGGTCGGGGATGGTCAGGTCTCCGTTCCAGCGCGCTCGCCTTGGTGTTTCCCATGCGTTCGCTGAGGATCCGGTTCGGATGGTCCACCTCGAAGAAAAAGGCTCCTTCGCAGTGCACGAGGTCCGCGAGTCGGTCGAGCAGCTCGGGCGTGAACGTCGCCGGCCCCTCGACCTCGTGAGCTTCCTCCAGGAATTCCAGAGCCGCCTGGAGATCTCCGGCGGAGAGTCGCATGTGGCTCGAAGATACGACTAAACGCGAATAGACACAATCGGTGCATCGGTTGATCCTCCTTTTGAAGCCAAAGCAAGGAAGAGGAAGAGGAGGCGACCATGAAGCCGCGACTCACACCACGCGTCCAAGCCGCCACGGCAGTGGGGCTCGTCGTCGGAGCCCTCGCCGCGGTGTTCGTGCCGAAGATGTTCTCCGTCGAGCCTGCATTTGCGACCCAGGGAACGGGTTTTACGACGACGATCCTCTCCCGAGGTGCGATCGGCAACAACGTGGCTTTCGGGACGCCGACTCAGCTCGTCGTCAAACGTAAGGTCAGGATCAAGACGAGGCGCGGATTCGTCACGAAAACCATCCGGATCAAGGTCCCATCGATCGACAAGGCGATCACCTGTACGGACGCCGTTCCCTGCGACACCGTCTTCCAGCAAGGGACGCTTCAACCCGGAGGCTCGACCGGCTGGCACACCCATCCCGGGCCGGCCTTCATCGCCTTCGCCCAGGGAGAGGGGACGTACTACCACGACGCAGGCTCGGCGTGCCATGCGCTGACGGTCACCGCCGGCACGGGGTTCAGCCAGATGCCATCCGAGACGCACGTTCTGCGGAACCTGGGATCGGTGCCGGTCATCGTCTACACGCTGTACGTCCTGCCTCACGGGACGCCCAACTCGGCGATCAGGACCGACCAGCCGCAGCCGTCGGCCTGCCCGGATATCCACTGACGGGTGTTAGGGCGGAATCCAGTAGGCGGCGACAGCTGCGCGCTTTCCCTTGAGCGTCAGCTCCTCGCATCTGGCCTCGGGAAAGGCCGGGGCGACGGCCTCGTAGGTGTCGTGATCGACGACGATCTCCCCGTTGCGCGCGCTCGAGGTGAGCCTCGCGGCGAGGTTCGTGACGTCGCCGATGGCGGCGAAGTCCTTGTAGCCGCCGCCGCCGACGTTGCCGACGAACTCCTCGCCGCTCGCGACGCCGATCCCCACCTCGAGCGAGCCGTGCGAAAACTCCATGTACCGCACCGCCCGCACGAGATGGCGCGCGGCCTCGACGGCCTTTCGTCGGTAGTGCGAGCCCGCGAGGCCGGGGACGAAGAGCCCCTCGATCTCGTCGCCGGCGATCTGTCCGAGCAGGCCTTCGTGAGCAAGGAGGGCGTGGGACGAGGTCTCGTAGAAGCGCTGGACGAGGTCGGCCACGTCGTTCGCCCCGAGCCCTTCGCAGAGCGCTGTGTAGCCGCGGACGTCGGCGAAGAGGACGGTGACGGGGACAACCGCGCCTCCCTCCGGGGCGCGCTCGATGCAGCGGGCGCAGATGTGCGGGTTCTTGCGCGACGGCGTGTAGCCGATCGCGTTGAACGTGCCCGCGTACGGCCCCTTGAAGGGCGCGTTGCAGAACTTGCAGCGGGCGGCGCTCGGCATCAGGCCGAAGAGGCGCCGGCCGGCACGCTGGGGAAAGGCGAGCGCGCTTTCGCCGCGCAGGATCGCGATCCAGCGACTGCTCATCGGCTGGATCTCGTCCGGCGGGACGCCCGGGGGGTCCGCGTCCATGCCTAGATTCCAGCACCCTCCGTGGCGCAGGCCAATTCGCAGAAAGGCGAAGGTCGGATGATCGCGATGATGCGCGACGACTGGTGGTGGCCGTGGTGGGTCAGCACGTTGATCGACCTCGGAATCGTCGCGGTCGCCCTGTTCGTCTGGTTGCGGGCCTCGCGCCGCGCTGTGCGGGCGGTCGCGGTGCTATTCGTCCTCGGCGGCCTGGTGGCCGCGGTCATGGCCCCGATCGTGATGAAGGAGAAGCCCGACAACTCGAAGGGCCAACCGCCGATGATGCGGTGAGAGGTCGCCCTCGGCGGCGATCAACCGCGACCAGACCGCGTTCCAGATCGACTTAACAGAATCCGTGTTGCACCGACACCTACCCGTCTAGGCAGCTGCCGCATCGAGGCGAGCGCTGGAGGAACTCAGCCTACGACTGCTTCGACAGCCGTGATGGTGATCACCTTCCGAGTAGCCGGTTGCCAAAAATCGATTGACACTGTGTCGTCGAGGAAATCTCGTAGGAGGGGTGGGTTCGCGCCCTCGCAGATCTCCCGGGACAGCAAGTTCGGCGTGGGCGCCAGCTCCGCAAAGGTCTCGAACTCGCGAACGAGAGCGGGTACGCGGGTCGCGCCTGCGCGCATCAAGTGAAACGCGCGGTGGTGGCCATCTCGGCAAAAGAACCTCTCTTGCCACTCCCCTACCTGGTATGACCGAGTTCGTCACTCCGACGGCAAAGCCAAAGGCGTGGCCCCCGGCTCCGCTGGGCTGTCGGCGAGTCCCAACAGTCGCAGGTTCATATTCTCACTTGAGATCGTGAAGCTTCGTTGTTCGTCGTCCCTGTACACGGCCTGACGAGACTGGCTGGCGAGCGGAAGCGTGATCTTGGCTAAGGCGGCGAGGTCGTCAACTAGTACGTCCTGGACCTGCTCATCCGCCCGGTCTGTGAACACAAAGGATTGAAGCGCGCACAGCTGGGGCAGATCAACGAGGCAGGGCGCCATCCGTCATCGAAGAGATTGGCGGCGGTCTGACGAAGCTCCGTTAGGTGCTCATGAAGCTCCGGCGTGGGGGTCGAAATCACGCCGCCCTGATCCAAAGGCTGAGTCCGTGAGGCAGCCGCCTGGCGGGCGGACGCGGCACGAGCCACGTGTTCCTGTGAGCCTGCCAGCTCCGGATCTCCTGACGCGAGAGCGAGTTGGCCAGCCGCAGGGTCTTGCCAACCGAGGAGCAACCGAGCCGGCCGAAAGCTGCCAGATGAGTGCTGGACAGTCGGTGAAGGAGGCCGTAGCGGTACGACCTTTGAGCTCGCTCGGCGCGTCATTGCTAACTGCAGCCCGTGTTCGTGCCGCAGTCTCGGCACGTGTAGCACGACCCGGTGCGGATCATGCGGCCGCCGCACTTGGCGCACTCGACTGCGTCCTCCCACGCGTTGAACAGGGCGGTTTGGCCTGGTGGTGGGGTCTCGAGTGGCGCCGCTGGCGCGGCAGAGCTCTCGCCGCCGTTGTCGTACC
>CAVUMW010000011.1:0-42918 GCA_963742635.1 uncultured Actinomycetes bacterium | reverse complement strand
AGAACGAGCGCCTGATACGCGCTCCTTCAGCGTAAACCTGGGAGTAGGCCCCGAGAGGTGGATCGTCGTGCGCGGGTCGGAGAGCGGCGCGAAGAAGCGAAGGCCTTCGAGGTGGTCGAGGTGCAGGTGCGGGTCTGCACCGCACGAGCACGTCAGGGTGAGGGTCGAGGCGCATGCTTGACAAGGCCGTCCATTCCGGCGACGCTGCATTGAAACTAAGGGAGTGGCGTTCTGGCCAAAGAAGAAGCACCTGCGGAACGAGGTGGCAGGCCGCCAAGTCCCTGGACGGCCGCGGTGCTTGAGTTGCTGCGCGACTGGGAGCGCAGGGCGACCGGGAGTTCGGAGGCTCATTACGATCTAGCGACCCGTCTCTCGAAGTCCAACATTCGCTTTGGGGTTCCGGTGGTTGCGCTAACTACCGTCGTCGGGACGAGCGTTTTCGCGACGCTTTCCAGGACCCACGTCAACACCGGACTTCAGGTAGCAGTCGGAATGCTCAGCGTGCTTGCAGCCGTTCTTGCAAGTCTTCAGACGTTCCTCCGCTTCGGCGAGCGGGCGGAAAAGCACCGCACTGCCGCCGAGCACTGGGCGTCTATCCGTCGCGAGATCGACGAAAAGCTCGCGCTGCATCCGACGTACCTTGCTTCTCGCGGGGACCCCCAGGATTATCTTGACGATCTGCGGCGACGAATGGATCAAGTCGCGCAGCAGTCGCCCGAGTTGGGCGTGGCGGGTTGGTGGCGTCCTAGCCGTCGTTACGAACCTTCGCCGCCTCCGGCTGATCGTGCGAGCGCTACATAGTCGACCTCGGCCTCGTCGGCGACGACGTGCGTATAGGTTCGAGCCGTTGTAAGGAGGTCGTCGTAGCCGACGAGGCTCGCCGATCCGGGCACACGGCATCCCGCCGAGGTGGAGCAGCGAGACGCGGCGGTGTCTGAAGCCATGCGGGCTAAACGCAGGAACACCGGCGGCGGTGCAGGCACGCGCGACCGCGGTGAGGAAGCGGTCGCCGCCGAAGCCCTGGAAGACGGACCGCTCAGGAACGGGATCCTCGCGCGCCACGAGGCGCGTGACGGCCTCGAACAGCTCCGGTGGCACTGGCACCCCAGCGAGGGCGGCCGGTCTTGGACACGGCGCCTGGGACACGCCAGCGCTGCCGCGGCTCGTCGACGTCGCCCCACTTGAGCGCCTCGAGTTCGCCGATCCGCATTCCGGTCGCGTCGAGCAAGAGCGCGGGCAGTCGGTAGCGCTTCGGGAGCAGACGCACGACAGCTTCGACGCGGTCACGCGCATCGCGTTCTCAACCTAGCTCCCGCCAGAAGATCGCGACGATGCCGACGAACTCGTCCGCGTTGGCGAACAGCGGGAACGCTGTGACGGCCACCTGGCGCTTGACGCCATCCAGGCTTGTGACCCTCGGCGTCCGCGATCAACGTCGGCGTGGCGAGGTTCGACGCGAACTCGCGGGCCAGGATGAGAGTCAAATGCTTCTGCCGAGAGACGGTCACCGGGGAAGCGTACGCCCGGTAGGTTCTCGTTTGGATCGAAGGAAAGCGACCAGGGAGCCGCCATGCGCCTCGAGGGCATCCACCACGTCACTGCGATCACCGGCGACGCGCCGGGCAACGTCGACTTCTACGTGCGCGTGCTCGGCCTGCGCCTGGTCAAGAAGACGGTCAACCAGGACGACCCGACCGTCTACCACCTGTTCTACGCGGACGAGCGCGGATCCGCCGGCGCGGACATCACGTTCTTCGAGTACCCGGGCGCGCGGCGCGGGCGTGCGGGCGCGGGCATGGTGCACCGCGTCGTCTTCCGGGTCGCGTCCGAGGAGGCGCTCGACTTCTGGGCGGAGCGCCTCGCCAAGGAGGGCGTCTCCGTCTCGCGCGCCGACGGGAGCCTGACGCTTCGCCGACCCCGAGGGGCTCGGCCTGGAGCTCGCAGTGGTCGAGACCGACGACGAGCCGCTGACCGCGGAGCAGCCCGGAGATCCCGGCCGAGCACCGCTCCAGGGCTTCGACCGCGTGCGCGCGCTCACGCGCGACCCCGAGGCGAGCCGCCGCTTCCTCGAGGAGTCGCTCGGCTTCGACGAAGAGCGGCGAGGCCGGCTTCGAGGCGCGCGGCGAGCAGCGCGGCGGCCGCTACGAGTACGACGCGACGGAGCAGGCGCGGGATCCCCGGCGCGGGCACCGTCCATCACGTCGCCTGGGCCTCGACGCCCGAGGAGCACGAGGCGTGGCGCGAGCGCGCGTCGAGCGGCGGCGCGCGGCCGACGCCCGTGATCGACCGCTTCTACTTCAAGTCGATCTACTTCCGCGAGCCGAGCGGCGTCCTGTTCGAGATCGCGACGATCGGCCCCGGCTTCACGACCGACGAGCCGCTCGAGACCCTCGGCGAGCGCCTCTCGCTCCCGCCGGACTTCGAGCACCTGCGCGAGCAGGTCGAGCCGGTGCTGACGCCGATCACCGAACCCGCGCGACAGCTGGGCGCCGCACTGAGCCTCGAGTCGAGAACCCGCCCGGCCGCGGGCGAGCCGGACGGCGCGCTCGTCCTCTTCCACGGGCGCGGGACCGACGAGAACGATCTCTTCCCGCTCCTCGACGCGCTCGACCCGGAGCGGCGCCTGCACGGCGTCACTCCGCGCGGGCCGCTCTCGCTGCCGCCCGGCGGCGCGGCACTGGTACGTCCTCGGCGAGCTCGGCTATCCGCCCGCGGACACGTTCCTGCCCTCGTTCCGCGAGGCGTCGGGCTTCCTCGACGGGCTCGCGGCCGAGACCGGGATCCCGCCGGAGCGAACCGTGCTCGGCGGCTTCTCGCAGGGCGTCGATGATGAGCTACGCGCTCGGCCTCGGCGCCGGACGGCCGCAGGCCTGCGGGCCTGATCGCGCTGAGCGGGTTCTTCCCCCGGGTCGAAGGGCTCGAGTTCGACCTCGACCCGCCGCTACCGCCGATCGCGATCGGCCACGGGACGCTCGATCCGATCATCGGAGTCGAGTGGGGCCGGCAGGCGAAGGAGCTGCTCGAAGGGGCCGGCGCGGACGTCCTCTACCGCGAGTACCCGCTCCCGCACACGATCGACCCGTCGTTCCTGGCCGAGCTCGAGCGCTGGCTGGAGCGCGTGCTTCCGGGCGGCTAGTTCGCCGTCGGCAGCGTGAGCGGCGCGTCCTCGGGGTGCCTGTGCAGCCCACGCGCGATGGGCTCCCTCCGCGTCTTCACCAGCGCACGAGGCGGCGGGAGCGTGATGTCGAAGGTCGCGCTCGTCAGGCGCTGATGGCAACCCGTGAGTTGTTCGGATAGCAGGAGCCGTTCACGCCCGAGTCCGGAGCCTTGGCGAGCGAGAACACCGGGTGCGCCTTGCCGTCGCCCGTGAACGAGGTCGAGATGTAGTCGCCGACCATGTAGCCCTGGTTCGTGTTCGCGATCCACGGCACCTTCATCGGGCCGCCGATCTTGAGCCCGGGAGTCCAGCTCGCGCCGCCGTCGAGTGACGACGTGAACCCGACGCTCAGTTCGCTCGAGCCAGACGGGAAGTAGTAGTAGGTCAGCGCCAGGTGGGCCGTGCTCCCGCCGGTGTTGGGGTCGACCGCAAGGCCGGGGATGAAGTGGTCGACGCCGCTGTTCAAGGGATCGGCCGGGATGCGCACGACCGGCGTCCAGCTGACGCCGTCGGTCGAGTTCGACATGACGATGTCGTTCGCGTTGCAACCCGACTCGAAGACGCAGTCGCTCCACGCCACGTAGACACGACCCGAGGAATCGACCTCCGCGGTCGGCATCGGCGGGTCTCTCATTCCCTGGTCACCGGCCGAGATCTGGCTCGCAACGAAGTGATCGGACCACGAGTTCCCGCCGTCCGTCGACACCGCGGCGTAGACGGCCGAGTAGTTCGCCGTGTACGGCACGACGACGGTGCCGTTCGGTAGCGCCACCGGCTGGCCACCGAGGCCCGACGCTCCACTCACGCTGTGCAGCGAGCCCCAGGTGAGCCCGCCGTCCGTCGAGGTGACCATCGTCACCTCGTTGCCGGCGCTGTTGTCGTCGAACTCGATGTAGCAGTTGCCGTAGTGCGGGCTCTGCGGCCACTGGTCGCACGCGATCCACGTCTTGTCCCAGAACGTCCCTGGTGCGGTGCCCGCAACGACCGGGTTCGACCACGTCAGGCCGCCGTCGTTCGAGCGATTGACGAGCAAGATGTGTCCGTCCCCGCTGGCGTCGATCCCGAGGCCGAGCGCGAGCCAGACGTCGTCCTGCGCGTCGTAAGCGATCGAGGGGTCGCTGATCCTGCGGCCAGACGCCGCCCTCGTTGATAGTCGTCCCGGGCAGGCCGCCGGTCGTCCACGTGCCGCCGCCGTTCTGCGAGGTCGAGAACACGAGGTTGCTCGACCCGCCCCCGCCGAACCAGCGGCCGGATTGGGAGAGCGCGACGATCGTCTGCCCGTGGGCAAACGAGTCGGGCTCGACCTGCGTCTTGTGCTGGTGGCCGGTTCCGCCGTCCGTGTAGGGGTCGTTGCTGATCGGCGTCGGGAGCACGCTGCCTGCGGAGACCGTCGAGACCACGAGCATCGCGAGGGCTGCCACAGCGGCAGCGGTCCAGACCGACTTCGCCCTAAGCCCTCTCTCCCCCACGTTGGCCCCGATCTTAATCAGTTCCCGCGCGCGGGCCTAGTTCGCGGTCCGCGGTACGAGCTGCGTCTCTTCGCGGATGCCTGTGCAGCCCGCGCGCGATCGGCTCACGGCGGGTCGGCACCGGCGCGACCGGCGGCGGCTGCGTGATGTCGACCGAAACGCTCGTCAGACGCTGATGGCACCCGGTGTTGTTCGGGTAACAGGAGCCGTTCACGCCCGAGTCCGGCGCCTTGGCCAGCGAGAACACCGGGTGCGCCTTGCCGTCGCCCGTGAACGACGTCGAGATGTAGTCGCCGACCATGTAGCCCTGGTCCGTTCTCGCGATCCACGGCACGTGCATCGGGCCGCCGATCATCCGGCCCTGCGTCCAGCTCGCTCCGCCGTCGAGGGACGACGTGAAGCCGACGGTCATCTCGACACGTGCTCGTGCTGCAGGTATCGCCGTTGGGGAAGTAGTAGTAGGCGACGGCGAGGTGCGTCGAGCTGCCCGCCGTGTTCTTGTCGACTGCGATCCCGGGCAGGAAGTGGTCGACATGGCTGTCGAGGGCGTCGATCGGAATTCGCGTCACGGTCGACCACGTCAGGCCATCCAGCGATGAGCTGTACACGATGTCGTTCGACCTGGCAGTTCGTGCGGAAACGGCAGTCCTGCCAGGCGAGGTAGACCTTGCCGTCACCCGCTACCTCGGCGGACGGCAGTGAGAACGTGCGGATGTTCGCGGCCACGCCGTGCTCGGTGACGTTGGAGACGAGCCTGCAGTCGCCCCAGCTCGTGCCGCCGTTCGTCGACCGGAACGAGCTCTCCGCGCCGCCGTCGTTCGAGTACGGCACGATCACGTTCCCGTTCGGCTGGACGACCGGCTGGCCACCCAGACCCGACGAGCAGCCCGGCGGCGAGAGCACCGAGCCCCACGTGACACCACCGTCGGTCGACGTGACCATGCTCATGCGGTCACCGGCGCTGGCGTCGTCGAACTCGATGTAGCAGTTGCCGTAGTGCGGGCTCTGCGCCCAGGTGTCGCACGTGATCCAGGTCTTGTCCCAGAAGGTTCCAGGCGCGGTACCTGCGGTCACCGGATTCGACCAGGTCACGCCGCCGTCCGCTCGAGCGGTTGACGAGCAGGATGTGGCCGCTGCCGCCCGCGTCGATCCCGAGGCCGAGCGCGAGCCACACGTTGTCCTGCGGGTCGAAGGCCACCGACGGGTCACTGATGCGCGGCCACGGGCCGCCGGAGTTGATGGTGGTTCCGGGCAGGCCGCCGGTCGTCCACGTGCGTCCGCCGTTCTGCGACGACGAGAAGACGAGGTTGCTCGAGCCGCCGCCGCTGAACCACCGGCCGGACTGCGTCAGCGCGACGATCGTCTGCCCGAACGCGAACGAGTCGGGCTCGACCTGCGTCTTGTGCTGGTGCTGACGCTCCCCGCATCCGTGTACGGGTCGTCGCTGATCGGCGTCGGGATCACGCTGCCGGCGGAGACGGTCGCGACGAAGAGCACAGCCGAGCGCCGCCACTGCGACGGCGGTCCAGACCGACCTCGCCCTACGCACTCTCTCCCCTACGCTCCCGATGTCAATCAGCTCCGGCGGTCGTTTCTAGGGGACCGGTGGAAGCTCGAGGTCGGGCACGAAGTTGTGCTTCGTGAATCGGATGCGGTCCTTGCGCACCGGCACGCGCGGCCCCGGTTGCGTGACGTCGAACCGCGCGCTGTACATGCGCTCGTCGAACGTTGTACCCGTCTTGGCCTTGGCGACGGCGAAGATCGGGAACGCGAAGTTGCCGCCGGCGAACGACGTCGACATGTAGTCGCCGACCATCACGCCCTGGTTCGTGCTCGCGATCCAGCTCAGGCTGACCGGCCCGGCCACCTTGCGCGGCTGTGTCCACGTCGCCCCGCCGTCGGTCGACGAGACGAAGCCGACGGTCAGCTGGCACGTGCTCGTGTTGCACGAGGCGACCGGGTAGTAGTAGTAGCCGAGCGCGAGGTGCGCGCTGCTGCCGGAGGTCGTGCTTGTCGACCGCGATCCCGGGATGAAGTGGTCGACGCCGCTGTTGGTCGGGTCGATCGGGATCCGCACCTTGGTCGTCCACGCGACGCCGTCCGTCGACGTCGACATGAGACGATGTCGTTCGACGTGCACCCGCTGCGGAAGCTGCAGTCCTGCCAGACGACGTAGACCTTGCCCTCGGCGTCGACCTCGGCCGAGGGAAGCGGCGACGTGCGCAGGTTGCCGGCCACGCCGTGCTCGCTGACGCTCGCGACCGCGACTGACGACAGCCACGTGTTGCCGCCGTCCTCGGAGCGGAACGCGCGGATCCCCGCGCCGCCCTCGTATGGGACGACGACAGTGCCGTCCGACTGCACGACCGGCTGGCCGCCGATACCGCTGCCGCCCGCGAACTTCGGCGCGCCCCAGGTCAGGCCGCCGTCGGTCGAGCGTGCTCATCGTCAGCCGCGAGTCGTCCCACTCCTGGTAGCAGTTGCCGTAGTACGGGCTCTGCGCCCACGTGTCGCAGGTGATCCAGTTCTTGTCGTAGAAGGTCCCGCTCGAGAGCGACGTCGTGACCGGGTTCTGCCAGGTGAGCCCGCCGTCGGTCGAGCGGCTCGTCAGCACGGCGGCGCCCGACACGGAGTCGTCGATCGCGAGCGTCGAGATCATCCAGACGTCGTCCTGCGGGTCGTACGCGACGGCGGGGTCGCTGATGCGCGCCCACGGGCCCGCCGGGGTCGCGTAGATCGTCGTCGCGGGCAGCATGCCCGTCGTCCAGGTCCGGCCCGCGTTCGTCGTCGTCGCCCAGCCGATGTTGCTCGAGCCGCCGTCGAAGAAGCGGCCGGTCTGGAACGTGGCCACGACCGTGTTGCCCCAGCCGAACGAGTCGGGCTCGAGCTGCGTCCGGTGCTGGCTCTCCGGGTTCTGGTAGGGGTCGGAGCTGATCGGCGTCGCGACGACGCTGCCCGCGTAAACGCTGGCGGCAACGGCGAGGCCCCCCACGAGCACGACCAGGGCGACCGACGCGACCCTTCTTCGCTTTCCCCTCCCCACGAGCTCCCTGATCGTACGCCTTTCGGCGGAGTTCGGCTAGCGCCTGGTGGCGAGCACGAGCGGGGCCCTCGTTGACACGCGTCCGTGGAACCTGATCCGGTCGCGTCGCACCGGGATCGGCTTCCCGGACTGCGGGATCGTGACGTCGAATCGCGCACTCGCCGCGCGCTCGTTGAACACGCCGCTCACCGGCGGCTTGGCGATCGCGAAGACTGGGAATGCGAGCGGCCCGCCCGCGAACGAGGTCGAGATGTAGTCGCCGACCATCGGCCCTTGATCCGTCTGTGCGATCCACGCGACCTTGAACGGCCCGGCCACTCGGCGCGCCTGCGTCCACGTCGAGCCGCCGTCGGTCGAAGAAACGAACCCCACGGTCAGGTCGCAGCTGGCGCTGTCGCAATTGCTGATCGGGTAGTAGTAGTAACCGAGCGCGAGCCGGGCCGTGCCGGCGGAGGTCGAGCGGTCGACGCCGATCCCCGGGATGAAGTGGTCGACAGTGCTCGAGGTTGGATCGATCGGGACCCGGACGGGAGTCGTCCAGTTGAGGCCGTCCGTTCCAGTGGACATGACGATGTCGTTCTGCGCGCATCCCGTTCGGAAGCGGCAGTCCTGCCAGACGACGTACACACGACCCTCGCCGTCGACCTCGGCGGACGGGAGCGCCGACGTGCGGAGGTTCCCCGCGACCGCGTGCTCGGTGACATGGTCGATCGACGGTCGAGCTCGTCCAATTCAGCCCGCCGTCGGTCGAGCGGACCACCCTGATCTCATTCCCAGTGGTATAGGGCACGATGACGTTTCCGTTCGGCTGCGCGACCGGCTGACCGCCCAACCCCGAGGGAAGCCCGCCGGGCGAGACCCGCGGAGCCCACGTGAGGCCGCCGTCCGTCGACGTGCTCATGTAGAGGCGGTTCCCGGCCCCGTTGTCGTCCCACTCGGTGTAGCAGTTCCCGTAGTGCGGGCTCTGCGGCCACGTGTCGCAGGCGATCCAGTTCTTGTCGTAGAAGCCCGGGTCGAATGAGGTCACGACCGGGTCTTGCCACGTCAGTCCACCGTCCGTCGAGCGGCTCGTCAGGATCCCGCTCGGCGACCCGAACGGCGTGGAACCAAACCCCATTCCGAAGGTCAGGGTCGAGATCATCCAGACCTGATGCAAAGGGTCGTACGCGACCGACGGGTCGCTGATCCGCGACCAGGGGCCGCCCTGGTAGACCGTCGTGCCGGGCAGCATGCCCGTCGTCCACGTGCGGCCCGCGTTCGTCGTCGTCGCCCACCCGATGTTGCTCGAGCCGCCGCCGACGTTGAACCGTCCGGTCTGGAAGGTGGCGACGACCGTGTTGCCGTAGCCGAACGAGTCGGGCTCGACCTGGGTGCGGTGCTGGCTCGACTGGTTCGTGTACGGATCGGAGCTGATCGGGGTCGCGACCACGCTTCCGCCCGCTGCGGCCGCGGCGGTCACGAGCGCGACCGCGATGCCTGCGAGTACCGCCCTGGGCCAACTCTCCCTCACGACGCCTGATCGTATTCCCGGTATCCGATTCCGCAAAGAGCGTGTACATTCGAGGCCCGGTGGCGAAGCGGGTCCTTGAGCGCGATCAGCACGGGCTTCGAGCGGACGAGGACCTCGAAGACCTGAAGCGGACGCTGCGGGAACGGGCCGCTGCGATCGCGGTCCGCGAGCGTGAGCTCGAGCAGGTGGAGCGGAAGCTCGTCCTCCGTGAGCGGCGTCTTGGACGGCGGCTCCGGGCTCTGCGCGCCGAACGCAGCTGGTTCACGCCGGTGAAGAACCGGCGCGCCGATCCCGGCGAGGTCGAGCGGGTCGAGCGGATGCGGGCCGACCTGGCGCGGCGCGAGCAGGAGCTCGCCGCGCGCGAGGCGGACGTGAGCGGGAGAGACGACGAGCTTCGCCGCGCGGAGTCCGAGCTCGAGCAGCGGCGCGAGCGCGCGGAGGCCGAGGAGCGGGACCGCCTCGAGCGCGAGTCCGCGGACCTCAACGCGCGCCGGGCCGAGCTCGAGCAGCGCCTCGCGGAGCTCGACCGTCGGGACCGGCAGCTCGCCGAGTCGGAGCAGCAGCTCTCGGAGCGGGCACGCGAGGTCGACCTGCGCGAGATCGCGGTGGCCACGCTGGCGGAGCGCGAGGTGGCAGCCGACGCTGCAGCGGAGCTGGCCGCCGAGCGCGAGCGCCTCCTGGAGGAGCGGGAGCGGCAGATCGGCGAGCGCGAGGCGTCGCTCGCCGCGCAACAGGCCGAGGTCGAGGAGCGAGAGCGCAAGGCACGGCGCAAGCGGGAGCCTGCTCCCGAGAAGAGCCCGGAAGATCCCGTCTACGTCGAGACGGCGCTGTCGGCCCGGGAGACCGACCTCGAGAAGCGGGCGGCGGCGATCGAAGAAGTCGAGCAGCGGATCGCCGAGCGCGAGGCGGCGCTCGAGGAACGCGCGACCACGCTCACGGAGATCGAACAGACGCTCACACGGCTCCAGGCGAACGTCGAGCAGGAGCAGCAGGCCACAGCCGAGACGATGCGGACGATCGAGTCGCGCGAGCAGGCCCTCGCCAACGCGGAGGCCGACCTCGAGTCGCGCTCGGCTGCGGTCGCGGAGCAAGAGCGGCAAGCCGAAGCCGCCAGGAAGGAAAGCGCGGACGAGGCCGAGCGCCTGCGCCGCGCGAGCGACGAGCTCGCCGCCCGGGAGCGGGCGCTTTCGGATGCACGCGTCGAGACCGGCGGACAGAAGGAGCCCGAGCCGTCGCCGGCCCAGTCCGGCTTCCTCGCGGGCCTCGAGGCGATGGCGTCGGCGAGCGACGAGCGCCGATCCCGCCGCGACCGCCGCTGACCAAAACAGCCTGTCCGGTGCCAGGCACCGGACGTGTCCGATCCAGGCGGTGCCTAGCGAGCGCGGCGGCGCAGGGGCTCGATCTGGAGCCCGCTCCGCTCGCCGACGTGCTCGACCTGGAGCGTCGTGTGCTCGAGCCCGAACTCCTCGGCGAGAAGCTGCTCGAGCTCGCGCCGTCGCAGGTGGCAATCGTCGCCGCGCCGCACGAGGACGTGAGCCGAGAGCGTGGGAAAGCCGGACGTGATCGTCCAGATGTGCAGGTCGTGCACCTCGACGACGCCCTCGACCGCGGCCATGCGCCGGCCGACCTCGTCAGCGTCGACTCCCGCCGGGGTCGCCTCGAGCAGGATCGACACCGAGTCGCGCACGATCGACCACGAGCTGCCCAGGATCAGCACGCCGATCGCCATCCCGGCCACCGGGTCCGCCCGCTCCCAGCCGGTCGTGAGCACGATGAGCGCCGCAACCGCGACTCCGACCGAGCCTGCGAGATCCGCGAAGACGTGCCGGAGCGCGGCCCGCACGTTGAGGTTGTCGCCCGCGCGCGAGAGGATGCCCGCCGCGAGCGCGTTGACGGCGAGCCCGATGAGCGCGACCGCGAGCATCCAGCCGCCGAGGATCTCCCGGGGGCTGTCGAGCCGCTGTACCGCCTCGATGAAGACCCAGATCGCGATCACCGCGAGCGCGACCCCGTTCGCGAGCGCCGCCAGGATCTCCGCGCGCCGGTAGCCGAAGCTCCGCTCCGGGGTCGCCGGCCGCCCGGCGAGCCACGCGGCGACGAGAGCCAGGACGAGCGCCGCCGAGTCCCCGAGCATGTGTCCCGCGTCGGCGAGCAGGGCGAGGCTGCCGGTGAGCCAGCCGCCGACGATCTCGCACACGGTGTAGGCGCCCGTGAGCACCAGGACGATGCCGAGCGCGCGCCGGCTCTGGGCGCGATATCCGTGCTCGTGCCCGTGATCGTTCATTGCGGCGGCTCGATCGCGGGGCCGCTGTCGAAGTCGCTGTATCGGTGCAGCATGAAGTGCGCAGGGGCCGTCATCTCGGCCTCGGCGACGCGGCCCGAGGGCTCCACCGTCAGCCGGAACCACGCGGGGACCGGCTTGAGCCCGTACGCGGCGAGCTGTACGTCGCCGTTCGGCAGCCGCCGCACGATGCGCGGATTCTTCGCGTCGTACCACATCAGGAGCTCACGGGCCGCGAGCCCGGGGAACGGGCCCTCCTGCCACCGGCCGCCCTGATAGTCCCATCTCTTGCGTCCGATGATCACGGAGCGGAAGCCGCTGTTCGTCCGCAGGCTGAGCCGGTCGGGCGCCTGGACCGCCAGGCGCGTGAACACGACACCGCCGCCCGAGCTGAGCCGTTCGGTGAACCGGTATGAGCGCAGGGCGCCCATCGTCCGCCGCGCGCGGTCGAACTCGGATTGGCCCGATGCGGGCAGCGATGCCGGCAGCCGAAACGAAACGGGCGCCGAGCCGGCGCTGACCGTCACGCGCCTCGGCCGTCCCTGGAGCACGGCGGCCTGTGCCCGGGTACAGCCCGTCCCGCAGGACTCGGTCGGGACGTCACGGCCGTCGACTGAAACTCGAACCGCGTCGCTCGCGACGGGTGTGTCGCCGCGGACGGCCGCGACTTCCACCGGGCCGCCCGGCTGAGCCGCAAGCCCGACGAGCAGGTCCCGCTGATGCCTGGCCAGCGCAAGCGTGTCCTTCTGCAGCCCGATCGGCAGGTCGAACGTGTCCGAAACCGACGACGAGGGAGTCGAGGTGCTCGACGCCGACGGCCCGCCGTTGTCCGTCACGAACGCGGCGACCACCGCCGCCCCGAGCCCGAGCGCGATGATCCCGCCGAAGACGACGATCCAGAGCGTGCGGCTCCTCATCCCCGTAGCTTGCAGGAAAGGGCTAGCTTCCTCGCGCATGGGCGAGTCGTCGTATCTCCGCGAGATCCGCCGGCTCGACCCCGTGGCCGACCACTCGCGGATCGTCTACCTCGACACGTGCTTCGAGTTCCCGTGGGACACGACGCGGTCGCTCGAGCTCGCGCTGTTCCGGACGTTCGCCGTGCCGTCGGTCGCCGAGCTCCTCGACCGCACCGGCGAGTTCGGCCGGGCGGCCCAGAAGCGGTACGACGACACGGACCTGATCCTGTCGACGATCGTCGAGGCGGGTTACGACAGCGACATCGGCAAGCGGGCAATCCGGCAGATGAACCGGATCCACGGGCGCTTCGAGATCGCGAACGAGGACTTCCTGTACGTGCTCTCGTCGTTCGTGTTCGAGCCGATTCGCTGGAACTGCGCGCTTCGGCTGGCGTCCGCTGATCGAGACGGAGAAGCTCGCGACGTTCGAGTTCTGGCGCGAGGTCGGTCGGCGCATGGCGATCCGGGACGTTCCGGACGGCTACGCGGAGCTCGAGCGGTTCAACGAGGAGTACGAGCGCGAGCGCTTCCGGCGCACCGAGGCCACCGAGCGCGTGGGGCGCGCGACCCGGGACATGTTCCTCGCCTGGTTCCCCGGGCTGCCGAGGCGGTTCGGCTCGCAGGCGATCTATGCGCTGATGGACGACCGGCTGCTCGACGCGTTCGGCTTCCCGCACCCGCCGCGCGGCGCTCCGCACCGCTGTGGAGTCCGCCCTTCGCACGCGCGGGAGAGTCGTCGCGCTCCTGCCGCCGCGCCGCAGTCCGCGCCTCCGCACGAGACGGAGGACGCGGACGTACGGACGCGAGTGGCAGCTCGAGGCGCTAGGACCCGAGCTCGAAGCGCCAGACCGTTCCGCCTGACGCGAGGATGCTTCCCTGGCTGATGTACGCGGCGCCGTCAGGGCCGAACGCCACACCACCCGGAGTGAAGAGGTCGGTGACGACGGGCGTCTTCGTGCAACCCGAGTCGATCCGATAGAGCACTCCCGGCCCGTTCAGCCCGTTTGCGCTCGCGAACTGGAGCACGTACAGGTGGCCGTCCGGCCCCCACGCCATCGAGATGATGAACGAGAAGCCCGAGCAATAAACGGTCGCCTGACCGTCCGCGACGCGGTAGACGTTCGCAGCGCCGGCGTTGAACGGAGCGCCCGAGAGCTCACCGACGTAGTAGCTGCCGTCGGGGCCTTGCGCGACCGTCGTCGGAACGGCATCCGTGTTGCGCTGCGGACGCGACGGGAACGTCCCGAGCACCTCGACGTGGTTGCCGTGGACCTCGAGCAGGTCGTTCCCGCCCGCATCGGTGAGGACGCGATGCCCACCGGTGCCGATCAGCCCGTACGGATTGCTGTCCGGGGGGCCGACCGGGTTGTGCGCCGCCTCGAAGGCGGAGATGTCGGTCACGACGTCCCAGTGGCTGTCCGGGTGGACCTTGATCAGTGTTCCCTGGCCGAGTGCCCGAAACGGCTGGATCGCCGGGTTGAGCGGGTTCGCACCCAGGCCGTCGGTAACGAAGAGGTGGCCTCCCTCGACCGCGATGTTGTGCGGGCCGACCGCGCCGTTACCACCGGCCGGTGCGTTCGACGGCAGCCCGTCCGCGACGACCGCCTGGACGCCGTTCTTCAGCCGCGAGATGCGCCCGGTTGGGCCGTAGCACTTCGTCATACCGTCCGAGAAGACGGCGCACGGTGCGGTTCCGCCCTGCCCGGCCTCCGCAACGTAGAGGCTTCCGTGGTTGTCAAATGCGATTCCCCGAGGGTTGTGCAGCCCGGTCATCACCGGTGCTGCGCCTGCCGCAGGGCTCGCGCTCCCGCCACCTGCGAGCACGCCGAGCGCGACGCAGGCAAGGCCGAGAAGCATTGCGAGCTTCTTCATTCGTCTCTCCTCTGTCGTGGACGGGGGTCATAGCACGGCGCCACGCGGAATCGAAATCGAGGGCTACGATGGCGAGCGTGGCGACCGAGCCCCTGCAAGAGCTGCTCCGCGTGGCGTTTCCGGACGCCACCGAGCTCGCCGTCGTCGACCGCACGGGCGGCGGCGACCACTTCCAGGTGACCGTGGCGACCCCACAATTTGCAGGGCTTTCCCTCCTCGACCAGCACCGCCTGGTCTACGACGCGCTCGCCGCGCCGCTCGCAGACGGCTCGATCCACGAGCTCCGGATCAAGACGAAAGGAACGACATGACCCTCCGAGATCAGATCAGCGACATCATCGAGACCGAGCCGGTGACCCTCTTCATGAAAGGAACCCCGAGCTTCGTCGCGTGCGGCAACTCACAGCGCGCCCTCTCCGCGCTGCGCACCGCAGGCGCGCCCGTCACCGCCGTCGACATCCTCCCCGATCCGCGCTTCCGCCAGGAGCTCTCGAGCCTGTCCGGCTGGCCGACGATCCCCCAGGTCTTCGTCAAGGGCGAGCTCGTCGGCGGCGCGGACATCGTCGAGGAGCTGGCCGCGACCGGCGCGCTCGAACAGAAGCTCACCGACGCGCTCGGCGAGAGCTACCGCGAAGACCGGACCGAGCGCGTGATCGCACTCGACGCAGTGTGAGCTGGCGCGTCGCCGGCACGTACGTCGAGTCGTGCAACTGCGACGCCCCGTGCCCGTGTAGGCGCATCGACGGCGTCCCGGGAGGACGGTCGACGCACGGGATCTGCGAAGGCGCCCTGTGCTGGCAGATCGTCGACGGCGAAGCCGACAGCCTCGACCTCTCAGGCCTCCGAGTCGTGCTGGCGACGCGCTACAGCGACGACGAGAAGGGCTCACCGTGGAGCTGGATCCTCTTTCTCGACGAGCGGGGCACCGCGGAGCAGCACCGGGCGCTCGAGGAGATCTGGACGGGCCGCGCCGCCGGCGAGCAGCTGGAGCACTTCCCGTGGGCGTGGAAGCCGAGCCACCTTCTCGGCGTCCAACCGGCGCAGATCGAGCTCGACCACACGCCCCGCCGCCAGTGGTTCAGAGTCCGCGACGAGGTCACCGTCCGCGTCTCCGGCCCCTACGAAGGCGCCGAGACCATCACCTGCGTGATCCCGGGCCACGAACAGCCGGGCCAGGAGATCGTCGCCGGCGAGCTCAGCGTCGACGACGCGCTGCTCCGCTTCGAGTACGCGGGCGTCTGCGGGTTCGCCGCGGACTTCGACTACACGGGCTGAAGGCGAACCCTTACCGAATTTTCAGAGATCGCAAACGCCCTGCTCATGCGCGGGAGTTTGACTGGAGCGCACAGGACGACGGCTATCTCCCCCTCCCTCAGCCTCGCTCCCACAGAGCCCGCCCTCCGAGGCGGGCTTTGTCTTGAAAAGGAACGCTCAGGTGAGGGATGGACCGGGTTTTGCGGACGGTCGATGTTGCCACCAACGCAATCATCGGTGCGGCCTTCCGTACCGATCGTCCATGGAGGTCTGCACCGATGCAGAAGCTCTACAACTGGCTCACCCGTGAAGACGGGCAGACGATGGCCGAGTACGGCGTCGTCCTGGCTGTCATCACGATCGCGGTCTTCGGCGCGCTTGCCCTGCTCTCGGGCAACATCGTCAACGCGCTGACCCGCGTCGCCGGCTACATCACCTAGTAGTCAGCAGTGACCTGACGGCGTGGCTTGGATCGCCTGATTCCGAGCCACGCCGTCCTTTTTTTGGCGTACCCCAGATCACCATCCAGGGGGATAAAACCGGAGGTCTGGCCGCCGATGACAGGAGAGTCCAACCGAGACGCGTCCGTCCGCGTCGATTCGACCATGGAGGTCTGCTCCGATGCAGAAGCTCTACAACTGGCTCACCCGTGAAGACGGGCAGACGATGGCCGAGTACGGCGTCGTCCTGGCTGTCATCACGATCGCGGTCTTCGGCGCGCTTGCCCTGCTCTCGGGCAACATCGTCAACGCGATGACGCGGGTCGCCGGCTACATCACGTAGTCGAGCTCGAAGGTGTGAGGCGTGGCTTGGAATCGCTGATTCCGGGCCACGCCGTTCCACTTCGGCGTACCCCAGATCACCACGCAGAGGGA
The DNA here is from genome assembly GCA_963742635.1 of uncultured Actinomycetes bacterium. Lineage (GTDB taxonomy): Bacteria > Actinomycetota > Thermoleophilia > Gaiellales > Gaiellaceae > VAXT01. Next base: position 26,501 of record CAVUMW010000011.1, on the reverse strand, counting down.
TGTCCCGCGCTGCCGATCCAGCCGATGACACGGGAGTCCAACCAGACGCGTCCGTCGGCGTCGCTTCGTCCATGGAGGTCTGCTCCGATGCAGAAGCTCTACAACTGGCTCACCCGTGAAGATGGGCAGACGATGGCCGAGTACGCCGTCGTCCTGGCCGTCATCACGATCGCGGTCTTCGGCGCGCTTGCCCTGCTCTCGGGCAACATCGTCAACGCGCTGACCCGCGTCGCCGGCTACATCACCTAGTAGTCGAGCCCCGGCAAGACCTGGCGGCGTGGCTTGGAACGTCTGTTCCGAGCCGCGCCGCTTCTCTTTTCACTTTCGCGGGGGATGACGCTCGACCCGTTACTGGCCGATGACAGGACTGGCCAACCCGGCGCTCGCGAAGCGCCGAATCGTCCAGGAGGTCTGCACCCATGCGGAAGCTCTACAACCGGCTCGCCCGCGAAGACGGGCAGACGATGGCCGAGTACGGCGTCGTCCTGACAGTCATCACGCTCGCGTCCTGCGCGGCGCTCCTCTACCTCTCGACCAGCATCATGAAGAGGGTCCTGACGATCGCGGGCTTCATCCACTAGGCGGCACCGCTTTGCGGTACGCGGATCACGCCACAAGGGGATCTGCGCTGCCGCTGCGACCGGCCGATGGTCCAACCATGCGGAACAGCGAGCTCCACCTCGAACGCGGCCCCACGATGACGGAGTACGCGAGGACGCTCTCGGTCCTCACGATCTTCTGCCTCTCGGCATTCGCCCTCGTCGCGGCCGCCAGCACAGGCGCCCTGACGCGCTTCGCCGGCTACCTCACCTGATCGGGGGATACTCGGCGCCGCCGAGTTCACCGATATTGCGTAGCGACAGGTAACCAAAGGCGCTGGCGGCCCACGCCGACCATCACCGGAGGGTCCAGCCGTGCTCCGACTGAGACGACATCGAGCTCCCGAACAGCCAGACTTCCTCGACCTCGGCGACGGCAAGTCGCCGGAGCGCAGGCGAGCGGATGCCAGGCGAGCGCATTACGAGCACCAGCGCCGACTTCTCGAAGTCAAGAACGTCGAGCAGTTGATCTCGTCGATTCAGCTCGAGAAGTCCGCTCCTTAAGAATCTCCTGAGAGACCATGGACGCACGCATGGGCGAGCCGTAGGCTCGTCACATGCGTCGCGTCCTGGCCCCCGACACTGGCAGTCCCCAGCTGGGCTGACGGTGATCGGGCTCGCGCCGGAGCAGCCGTCGCGGGACCTCTGGTCCCGACCGGCTGATCGGGACCTCCCGCGCGGATGAGCTCTACGGTCTTGGCGGCAATGACCAGCTCGCCGGGCGCGGCGCCACTGACTTGATCACGGAGGGCCGGGCCCGCGACCGGTTCTCCGGCGCGTTCTCGGCTAGACGACCCAGGTGTCGCCGGCGTGGATGAGCGACTCGAGGTCGCCTGCTCCGCGCTCGGCCGTCGCCGTCTCCAGCTGCCCGGACATCAGCTCGTCGTAGACCGGGCGCTCGACGTCCCGGAAGATCCCGATCGGCGTCGGGCCATGCGGGGTGTGCGAGATCCGCGACAGGGCGAACGCGAGTGAGCCGACCTCCTGGTGCTCGTCGTGCACGAGCAGGCCGCCCTCGTCCGCCGGCACCAACTCGCACGAGCCGTCGGCGCGCAGCTTCACGCCCCGCTCGTTCTCGGCGCCGAAGCGGATCGGCTCGCCGTGGACGAGGCGGATCTGGTTCTCCGTCTGCTCCTTGACCGCGTCGAAGGCGCCGTCGTTGTAGACGTTGCAGTTCTGGTAGATCTCGACGAGCGCCGACCCCTTGTGGCTCGCCGCGCGGCGCAGCACCTCGGTCAGGTGCTTCTTGTCCGTGTCGATCGAGCGCGCGACGAAGGTCCCCTCCGCGCCGAGCGCGATCGAGACCGGGTTGAACGGGTAGTCGAGCGAGCCCATCGGCGTCGACTTGTTGCGCGTTCCGAGCGGCGAGGTCGGCGAGTACTGCCCCTTCGTCAGCCCGTAGATCTGGTTGTTGAAGAGCAGGATCTTCACGTTCACGTTCCGGCGCAGCGCGTGGATCAGGTGGTTGCCGCCGATCGAGAGCGCGTCACCGTCGCCGGTCACGACCCAGACGGACAGGTCCGGACGGGACGTGGAGAGGCCGGTCGCGATCGCCGGCGCCCGCCCGTGGATCGAGTGCATCCCGTACGTCTGCAGGTAGTACGGGAAGCGCGCGGCGCAGCCGATCCCGGAGATGAAGACGATCTTCTCGCGCGGCAGGCCGAGCTCGGGCATGAACGACTGCACCGCGGCGAGGATCGCGTAGTCCCCGCAACCCGGGCACCAGCGCACCTCCTGGTCGGACTTGAAGTCCTTCGCGGTCAGCTGCACCAGCTTCCCGTTGGCGCCGTTCTCGCTCAATGCCTGGGCTTTCCGTCGTCGGTCTTGACGTAGTCGGGCGGGAAGGTCGCCGGACCTCCACCTCCAAACGGGTCCAGCTTCTGGGACTGGGCTGCGGCCGTCATCGCATCGACGTTGTCCACGGAACGCTGGCCGTCACCGGCCTGAACCGACTTCAGCTTCGACGGACGCAGCTTCTCGAGCAGGTTACGAAGCATTCTCTCCATCCTCGTCGTGGGGGTTGGGCAGGATCAGCTCCTCGCCCTCTTCGGGCTCGATGAAATCGCCGGGCCGCTTCGTGCCGAGGGCTAGGTCGTCGGGCTCTCGCGAGCTCCCCCGGAGCATCTCGGTGAACCTGTCGATCCACTTCTGGAACATCAGAGCATCGCTTCCATCGCGTCCGCGAGCTCGTCGGAGCGGAACGGCAGGCCACGCACGCGGTTGAAGCCGGCGGCGTCGACGAGGAACTCGGCGCGCACGAGCTTGAGCAGCTGGCCGAGGTTCATCTCCGGCACGAGCACACGGTCGTAGCTCCGGAGCACCTCGCCCAGATTGCGCGGGAAGGGGTTCAGATGCGTCAGGTGCGCGTGCGCGACCTTCTTGCCGTCGCGCCGCAGCCGCCGCGCCGCCGACTGGATCGGCCCGTACGTCCCGCCCCAGCCGAGCACGAGGAGCGACGCCCCGTCGGGATCGTCGACCTCGAGCTCCGGGATGTCCGCGGCGATCCCCGCCACCTTCTGCGCGCGCAGTCGAACCATGTGGTCGTGGTTGTCCGGGTCGTAAGACACGTTGCCGGTCACGTCCTCCTTCTCGAGCCCGCCGATCCGGTGCTCGAGCCCGGGCGTCCCTGGGATCGCCCACTCGCGGGCGAGCGTCTCCGGGTTGCGCTGGTACGGCATGAACGAGCCGTCGACGTTCGGCTGGTCGGCGAACTCGATCGAGATGTCCGGCAGCGAGCCGACGTCGGGGAGCAGCCACGGCTCGGAGCCGTTGGCGAGGTACGCGTCCGAGAGCACGAAGACGGGCGTCCGGTACTTGAGGGCGATTCGCGCCCCCTCGATCGCCGCGTGGAAGCAACCGCCGGGGGTCGAGGCGGCCACGACCGGCACCGGCGCCTCCGCGTTCCGCCCGAACATGACCGCGAGCAGGTCGGCCTGCTCCGGCTTCGTCGGCATCCCGGTCGAGGGCCCCGCACGCTGGACGTCGAGGATGACGAGCGGGAGCTCGAGCGTCACCGCGAGCCCGATCGTCTCCTGCTTGAGGATCACGCCCGGGCCGCTCGAGGTGCAGACGCCGAGCGCCCCGCCGAAGCTCGCGCCCAGAGCGGCGCCCGCGGCGGCGATCTCGTCCTCGGCCTGAAAGGTGCGGACGCCGAAGTTCTTGTGCCGGGCGAGGTCGTGGAGGATGTCCGAGGCCGGCGTGATCGGATACGCGCTCAGGAAGAGGGGCAGCTTCGACTGGACGCTGGCCGCGACGAGCCCAAGCGCGAGCGCCTGGTTCCCGGTGATGTTCCGGTACGTCCCGGGCGGCAGCGGCGCCGGAGCGACCTCGTAGTGGACGGCGAAGCTCTCGCTCGTCTCTCCGAATGCGTAGCCGGCATTGAACGCGCGCGTGTTCGCCTCGGCGATCTCCGGCCGCTTGGCGAACTTCTTCGCAATGAACTCGATCGTCCCCTCGGTCGGCCGCGTGTAGAGCCACGACATGAGGCCGAGCGCGAACATGTTCTTCGAGCGCTCCGCCTCGCGGTTCGTGAGGCCGGTGCCCTTGACCGCTTCCAGGGTCAAAGAGGTCAGTGGCACTTCGTGAAGGCGATACTCGTCGAGCGATCCATCCTCGAGCGGGTTCGCCGTGTAACCCGCCTTCTGCAGGTTGCGGTCGCTGAACGCGTCGCTGTTCACGATCAGCGACCCGCCCGCGGGCAGGTCCTTCAGGTTCGTGCGCAGCGCGGCCGGGTTCATGGCGACGAGCACGTGCGGCGCGTCGCCCGGCGTGAGGATGTCGTGGTCCGCGTAGTGGATCTGGAAACCGGAGACGCCGGGCAGCGAGCCCGCCGGAGCGCGGATCTCGGCCGGGAAGTCGGGCAGCGTCGAGAGGTCGTTGCCGAAGAGCGCCGTCTCGCTCGTAAAACGCCCACCGGTCAGCTGCATGCCGTCGCCGGAATCGCCGGCGAAGCGGATGATGACGTCCTGCAGCTGCTCGATGGGCTTGGCCATCGCCTCTTTGGGAGGTATAGCAGCCTCGGTCAGGCAGTCGCAGCGGCGGGCTGGGCGCAGCCGGTAGGTGAGATAGGCCGCGCGAAAGGTGGGCCAGTCGACCTCGAGCCGCGACGACCCGGCCAGGCGCACCCCTCTCCGCCGCGCCTGATCCTGCCGGCAGGTCGTCGAGCTCGACCTCGAGGTGTTTCGATACCGCTCGACCAGCTTGTCGGGTGTCGTGGCTCATCACCCTGCCTCCCTTCCACCAAGTGATCCACGGCGTCACGGAATCGGCCCCATTCGCCCTTGAATGCGTCGAGCGCAGCACGACCGCAGCCTGGTAAGCCGCCTAAGTCAATCGACGCGATGACGACGGACACGCGCGCGGTTCCCGCACGTTCCTCGATCGCACCACCCGCGGGCTTCGCGTCTCGTCGACGAACGCTCGCCTACAGATCTCGTCCGCGCAGCGCTTGAGACGCGGCGGCGTCGATCGCCGCAGGATCGAACCGAACGAGCCAGCGAGCACCCGCTCAGTCCGATCGATCCACTTCCCCCCGACGGGGTCGAACGCGACGACGTAGCCACCGTCCGGCTCCGCCTGGAGGTGCGCGCGCACGGGCAGGCGGCGCGAAACCGCGTTCAGCTCGGCGAGCTCGGGCCGAGAGAGCTGCCGGCCGGCGGCGACCGTGTCGGTCAGCCGCGCCAGCGACGTGCGCAGCTCGTCGAGCCTCCGGTGCTCGGCACGCGTGAACGCACGAGACGTCTCGACGACGCCGTCGTTGATGAAGTCCATCAGTGCTCGATCTTGCTCTTGCGTAACGCTCTAATTATAGTTAGAGCATTACACGGACGGCGCTCATGACTCTGCTCTTCCTCGTCCTCGCCGGCACAGCTCTCGCCGCGACGAGCTCGACGGCGCCATCCGAGCCGCCGGTCCTGCCCTTCTATCCGCAAGCCGGGATCCTCTGGCAAGACCTGTACTTCGCCAACTTCGTCGACCTCGACCCCGGGCCGGGAACGCTCGACTGGAACTGCGGCCACCAGACGTACGACGGCCACACCGGCGAGGACTCGATCATCCGCTCCTTCCGGGAGAAGCGGATCGGCGTACCGGTGTTCGCCGCCCTCGACGGAATCGTGATCGAGGTTTCCGACAACCTCCCGGACGAGCACGTCGAGCGAACCATGACCCCGGTCGACAACCACGTGATCGTCTTCAGCCGCGGACGCCACGTGCACACGGTGTACGGGCACCTGCGCAGGGGCGTCATGGTGCGGGACGGCCAGCGCGTCGTCGCCGGCCAGCAAATTGGCTGGACGGCGTCCAGCGGCCACAGCAGCTGGCCCCACCTGCACTTCACGACGAAGCTGGACTACCAGGTGGTCGAGCCGTTCGCGGGCCCGTGCCGTCCCCGGCAAGAGCTACTGGCGCGATCAGGCGGCTGTCCCCACCGAGCCGTACGTCCGGGACTTCACCTTCTCGCGGAAGCCGCTCGGCGGCCGGCGCGACCCGCCGTGGGACGAGGCCGTCCGCACGGGCACGTTCCCGCGGGGCATGCGAGACGTCTACTTCCGCACCGAGCTCGCGTTCTTCGACGGCGGACCGATGCGCGTGACGTTCACCCGGCCCGACAGCAGCGTCGCGCTCGACGCCGTTCACGCGACTCCGCTCCAGGGCTACCGCGCCACGTTCGCCGACTGGCACGAGCGGCTGAACCTCGACCGGTTGGGGACGTGGCGGCTGCGAATGGAGAGCGGCGGGCAAGTACTCGTGGACGCGCCGTTCACCGTCGGCGTCGCCCGGAACAGGCGGCCGAACCCCGTGGGGCTTCGGCTCGATCCCGCGCAGCCGACGAGCGACGACGTGATCCAGTGCGTCGTCCTAACCTCACTCGTGACGGAGGACCCCGACTACGCGATCGTCCGCTACCGCTACCGCTGGCGCGTCGGAGGAACGCTCGTGCGGCAGGTCAGGAGTGCCGGGCTGTCGGACGTCCTCCGCCACCGGCTCGCCAAGCCAGGCCAGCAGGTCTCGTGCACGGTCAGGCCGTCGAACGGAAAGCGCTTCGGCCGGACCACGACAACAGCAGTCACGGTGCGCTGACGCGCACGACGTTCAGGCCCCAGGCGCTTGCCGCGCCGCGAACAGCTCGTCGGGATCGACGTCGTCGCGCCAGGCGATGAAGTGCGATCGGGCTCGTCCTCGGTCGACCCGTAGACGGCGAGCCGCTGTTTCGACTCCGGCTCGGTGCCTCGCGCGCTCCAGCTCGTCGCGCCTGCGCTCGGCCTCCTCGGCCGCGGGGCCCTCGGCATACCCCTTCGCCATCAGGTCGCTTCGGCGAGCAGCGCCTCGAGGTCGAGCGGGATGCTGACCATCGCCACGCCCTTGCCGTCGGGCGCCATCGGCCACTCCTCGCGGGGCCGGTCGCGGTACAGCTCGATCCCGTTGCCGTCGGGGTCGTTGAGGTAGATCGCCTCGCTCACACCGTGGTCGGAGGCCCCCGAGATCGGAACCCGATTGTCGACGAGCCTCTTGAGAGCATCCGCCAGGGCGGCGCGGGTCGGGTAGCGGACGGCCAAGTGGAAGAGCCCGGTCGTCCCGGGCGGAGGCGGTGAGCCGCCCTTCGACTCCCACGTGTTGAGGCCGATGTGGTGGTGGTACCCACCGGCGGACAGGAACGCGGCCTGATCGCCCATCCGCTGCATGAGGTCGAAGCCGAGCACGTCGCGGTAGAAGCCGATCGCGCGGTCGAGGTCTGCGACCTTCAGATGCACATGTCCGATGTCGACGCCGGGGTCGAGCTGGCTCATGCAGGAAACGGTACTACGGCTTCTTCGACTCGCCGCCTTCGCGCCGCTCGAACTCGAGCATCAGCCGGCGGAGCAACGCGTTCAGCTGCTCCTTCTCGGTCTTCGTCAGAGCCGCTGCGATCAACGCCTCGCGCTCGGCCTCGGTGCCCGTCGACTCGAGCCACTTGGTCCCTCCCGCCTTGGTCAGCTCGATCAGCACGCCGCGGCGATCGTCCGGATCGGGTAGGCGCCTCACGAGGCCGGCCTTCTCGAGCCGGTCGAGGCGATTCGTCATGGCGCCGCTCGAGAGCTCGGAGTGCTTCGCGAGCTCACCCGCCGATCGCCTGAACGGAGGGCCGGCGCGCCGGAGGGCCCCCAAGACGTCCCATTCCTCGAACGTCAGCCCATGTTCCGCAAGCACGTCGTTGAGGCTCCGCTTGAAGCGACGGGTGAGCCCGCTCATGCGGTCGACGATTCCCTCGACCGCGACATCGAGATTCGGGATGTCCTGGAGCCAGGCCGTCTCCAGCCATCGGTCGATGTGGTCCCGTTCCTCGACCTTCTTCACGGTCACAGTCTCGATGAAAAAACTCTTGACGTCAAGTGATTCGATTGCTACCTTTCCTGATAGTTCGATATCAAGATACTTCACCTCGAAGGGAGACGCGAGTGTATCCAGTCGACGTCCAGACGCAGAGCTTGATCACGAAAGAGCACGCGGACCGCCTGCGCGAACAGGCCCGGCCGCCGAGGGGCGTAGGGTTGAAGCGTGACCGTCGAGCGGACGATCAGGCCCCGCGGGCCCTACTCGCTCGCGCTGTCCGGCCGGCGCGCGTCTGATCCCACGCGACGGTTCGGCAACGGCGTCCTGACCTGCCTGCTCGCAGGCGGCGAGCGCGCCGGAGCCCGCCAGCTCTCCGACGGAGCGCTCGTCCTGCACGCCGAGACCGACGCCGGCATCGAGCAACTGCGCTTCGTCCTCGGCGCCGACGACGACCACAGCGCGTTTCTCGAGCGCTACCGCGACGACGAGCTGCTCGCCGGCCCGATCCGCCACCTGCGCGGCCTCCGCCCGATCCGCACGGCGACAGTCACACATGCGCTCCTGCGGGCGATCGTCAGCCAGCTGATCACCTCGCGCGAGGCGCGCTCGATCGAGTGGCGGCTCCTTCACGCGACGACGGAGCGCGACGACAGGCTCGTCGCACCCCCTCTGCCCCATCACTTCGCGGGCCTTGCTCCGGCCCAGCTCCAGCGGTTCGGCCTACCCGCCCGGAAGTCGACCGCGCTCGTCCGCATCTGCCGCACGTTCGACCCGGAGCGCCTCAGACGCCTACCCGCGGACGCCGCCGCCGCGAGACTCGAGAGCGAGCGCGGCATCGGCCCGTACTCGGTCGGCTTCGTCTGGACGCAAGGGCTCGGCCGCTACGACCGTGGGATCGTCGGCGACCTCGGGCTGCTCAAGATCTGCTCCGCGATCGAGGGCCGCTGGGTCGAGCCGGAGGAGACCGCGCGGATCCTCGGGCGCTACGGGGAGTGGGCGGGCCTCGCATGCGTCTACCTGATGGCCGGCGCGGCGCGCGGCATGGTGCCGTTGAAGCTGAGCCCGCCCGAGGTCAGGCGCGAACGCATCAGAGCGCGGTACGCCGCCTAAACTCACGAACATGGCTGTCGACGCCCGGCGCATCGCAATCCTCGGCGGCGGGAAGATCGGCGAGTCGCTGCTCGCGGGCCTGCTCAGCTCCGGATGGCGGAAGCCGGAGGAGATCGTCGTCACGGGCCGCCGCCAGGAGCGGATCGACGAGCTCGCCGAGCGTTACGGCGTCGAGACGACGCTCGCGAACGCGGAAGCGGTCACCGGCGCGCCTTCATCGTGATCGCGGTCAAGCCGCAGGACTTCGACGTGCTGCTCGGCGAGGTCGGCGGGCTGATCACGCCGGAGCAGACGGTGCTGTCCGTCGCAGCCGCGGTGCCCACAGCGCAGATCGAGCGGCACCTGTCCGACGGGGTGCCCGTCCTGCGCGCGATGCCGAACACGCCTGCCACCGTCCACGAGGGCGTCGCAGGGCTCTGCGCCGGCGCACATGCCGGCGACGACCACCTCGCGATGGCCGACGAGGTGCTGAGCCACGTCGGCCGAGTCGTCCAGATCGCGGAGCCGTACATGGATGCCGTCACGGCCGTTTCGGGCTCGGGACCAGCGACTTCGCGCTACTCGCCGAGGCGATGATCGAGGCCGGGATCCTGCTCGGGCTGTCGCGGGAGGTCTCGACCCAGCTCGTCATCCAGACGATGTTCGGGACCGCCAAGCTGCTGCGCGACGAGGAGATGCACCCGGTCGAGCTGCGGGAGATGGTCACGTCGCCGGGCGGCACGACGATTCGCGCGATCCGCGAGCTCGAACGCGCCGGCGTGCGGGCCGCGTTCCTGAACGCGATCCAGGCAGGCCATGGAGCGCTCGAAAGAAGCTGGCCGAGGGCGACTCCTGACCCCGATAATCCGCGTCTTCGACACCGCGCGTGAGGCGCAGAGCGCCGCCGCCGAGCTCCTCGTCACCGCCGCGAGAGCAGGCGAGCACCTCGCGCTCTCGGGCGGAGACGCACCCGGCCCCGCGTTCGAGCTCGCCGCCGAGCTCGAGCCGGACTGGAGCGCCGCGCGGCTCTGGTGGGGCGACGAGCGCTGCGTGCCGCCGGACGACGAGCGTTCGAACTACCTGCTCGCCAAGCGCACTCTCCTCGATCGGCTGGAGCAGCAGCCGTCCGAGATCCACCGCATCCGCGGCGAGCTCGGCGGCGAGGCGGCCGCGGCGGAGTACGACGACGAGCTCGAGGGCGTGCGCCTCGGGCTCGCGCTTCAGGGCATCGGACCGGACGGGCACACGGCGTCGCTCTTTCCGAGCTCGCCGACGCTGGACGAGCGCGAACGGCGAGCGATCGCGACTCCGCACGAAGACGTCGAGCGCGTGACGATGACCCTTCCGGTGCTCTCCGGCGCGGCGCAGGTCGTCTACCTCGTGCTCGGTGAGACGAAAGCGGAGGCCGTGAAACTCGCGTTCACCGATGACCCCGATCCCGCCATACCCGCGAGTCTGCTGCGTTCCGAGCACGGCGAGACGATCGTCCTTCTCGACCGCGCCGCTGCCGCCAGGCTTGACAACGACGCCTGAATCCCTATATGTAGGATCTATATGACCGTGGCACCGACCACCACGACCAACGACGTCTTCACGATCGAGCGCGCCGAGCAGCTCAAGGCGCTCGGCCATCCGCTCCGCCTTCGTGTGCTCGAGATGCTCGGCGACGAGGGCGGCCAGAGCCTGACCAACCGCGAGCTGGCGCAGAAGCTCGACGTCGATCCCGGCCACCTGCACTTCCACGTCAAGATGCTCCTCCGAGCCGGCCTGATCGAACGCGCCGAGGGCGGCAGGGGGCGCGAGAAGCCCTACCGCGCGGTCGCCAGCACCGTTCGCGTCGGCCCCGAGCTGCTCGGGTCACGCCTGACCGGCGACCTCCAGGCGGCGATGCTGAACGAGGTCCAGGCCGGGTTCGCGAAGCGCGACAAGGCCCAGTTCAGGAGCGCTCAGGTGACGGGCCGGGTCACGCCCGAGCAGGCGATCGAGATGATCACCGAGCTCGTCGAGCGGGCGCAGGAGCTGGAAGACCCGTCCGTCGACCCGATCGTGATCACCGCGTTCATGCACCCGCCGACGTCGCGGGGAGAAGCGAAGAGCTGAGCTCGACGGCGAGGCCGCGACGGGCGGCGAGCGCCTGGAGAACGAGCACGGTGTCGGCGACGGGAATGTCCTCGAGGTACTCCTCGCGGGTCTCGAAGGAGTCGAGGACGCTCTCGACCGCGCGCGTGTAGCCGACGACGTCCTCGGCCGCGAGGAACGCAAGCGCATCGGCGACGTCGTGCGGGAACTCGTCGGTCGCGCGGATGGCGTCCGCGTGGATGATCGCGTCGTGGTTCCGGCCGAGGACGAGCAGCGCGAGCGCGGCCGCGTAGCGCCCGATCGGGGAGTCCGATTCGGCAGCGCCGAGCTCGAGCGCCCAGCGCGCAGCCGCTTCTGCCTGCCCCCAGTCATCGGCGAGAACGAGAGCCTTCATCGCGCCGATCGGCCGACCCCAGCTACCGGCGGGGCGCCGTCGATGCTCTCGCGGTATCGCTTGGCCGCGCGGTGGAACCAGTCGGACGCCTCGTCGTCGCGTCCGGCCATCAGCAGCGCCAGTCCCGCGCCGCCCGCCGCGTTGCCCATCCGAGTCAGTTGGCGCTGGCGGGCATCCGGATCCTCGGGCAACCGAGCCTCGCCGTCCGCGTAGCGAGACGCCTCACGCTCGACATGCTCATCCCAGTCGGCCACCTGCCGGAAGATAACCTCCATTCGTGGGCGAGCCGGTGACCCAGTTCCACCTCGACCGGCGCGACTCGGTGGCGCTCGTGACGATGGACGACGGGACGCGCGCCGGCCGGCCGAACATTCTCGGCCGCGGCGCGCTCGAGTCGCTCGCACGCCTCCTGCCAGAGCTCGAAGAGAGCCGCTTCACGGCCCTCGTCATCACGGGTAAGCCTGGGAGCTTCTGCGGCGGCGCCGACCTCGACGAGTTCCCGCTCATCGAGACCCGCGAGCAGGCGATCGAGGGCAGCCGCGCCGGGCACGACCTCTTCGCGCGCATCCGCAAGCTTCCGTACCCGACCGTCGCCGCGATCAACGGCGGCGTCCTCGGCGGAGGCGTCGAGCTTGCACTGCACTGCGACTACCGCGTGATCGCCGACGAGGTCCGCCATGTCGCGTCGCCCGAATGCCTGCTCGGGTTCGTCCCGGCCTGGGGCGCGACCCAGCTCGCACCGCGGCTGATCGGGCCCGAGGCGGCCGTCAAGCTGATGGTCACGAACCCGATGCGCCAGAACAAGATGCTGAGCGCGGAGCAGGCACACGAGCTCGGCCTCGTCGATCGCGTGATCGAGCTGGAGCGACTGATCGACGAGGCGATCACGATCGCGCTCGAGCAGCCGGCCCGCGACCCGGCCGATCTCTCGTCGACCAGCGAGCTCGTCGCGCGAGCTCGCGGCCACCTCGACGACTCTCTGCACGGAGCGGCGCCCGCGCCGTACCGGGCGCTCGACCTGATCGAGGGCGCGCAGGCGTGGAGCGTCGACGAGGGCTACCGGGCCGAGGAGGAGGCGCTCGCCGACCTGCTCTTCACGCCGCAGGCGAAGGCGTCGCTCTACGCATTCGACCTGGTCGAGCGCCGTGCCCGGCGAGGCGCCGGTCGGCCGTCCGCCGATCCGCGCGCCGTGGCGAAGATCGGGATCGCGGGCGCCGGGTTGATGGCCGCGCAGCTCGCGACGCTCTTCCTGCGCCGTCTGCGCATGCCGGTCGTCCTGCGCGACCTCGACGAGGCGATCGTCGAGCGCGCGCTGGAGACGATCCGTGACGAGCTCGCAGACGCCGCCGCCCGGGGACGGCTCGACCACGAGCAGGCGCTGTCGCTCGCCGCGCAGGCGACCGGCACGACGTCGTACGACGGGTTCGAGCAGTGCGATTTCGTGATCGAGGCCGTCTTCGAGGAGCTCGACGTGAAGCGTCAGGTGTTCGGCGAGCTGGAAGGAGTGGTCCCGGACGGCTGCGTGCTCGCGACGAACACATCCGCCCTCTCGGTGACCGCGATGGGCGAGAACCTCGAGCACCCGGAGCGCCTCCTCGGCATGCACTTCTTCAACCCGGTCGCCCTGATGCCGCTCGTCGAGATCGTTCGCACACCCGAGACGGACGACACCGCGGTGGCGACGGCGTGGGCGGTCGCGGACAAGCTCCGCAAGCGGCCGGTGCTCGTTCACGACGCTCCCGGCTTCGTCGTCAACCGGCTGCTGACCCGCATGATGCTCGTCGTTCTCGAGTCGGTCGAGCGGGGCAACTCGGTCGAAGAGGCGGACGAGGGCGTCCTCATGCTCGGCCTGCCGATGGCGCCGTCCGTGCTGCTGCAGATGGTCGGCGAGCAGGTGGCGGCCCATGTTCGCGAGACGCTCCAGGCCGCGTTCCCGGACCGATTCGCGATCAACGCGGACGGGCCGGTGCGAAGCGTCGAAGAGATCCGCGACGCCGTGCTCGAGGCGCTCGCGGACGAGGTCGGCCACCTGCTCGACGAAGGCGTCGTCGCCTCGCCGAAAGACGTCGACGCGGCCCTCCTCCTCGGCGCCGGCTTCCCGTTCTTCATGGGCGGCCTGACCCCGTACCTACACCAACACGGTTATTCCTTCGAACTGAGCCCTAGGGCCTGACACCAACCTCGGAGACCAGCCCCATCCGTCGCCGGGGCGCGCGGAGGCACACAACACGAGAACCCAGTGAGTCAAACATGCCAGCGGCGGCTCCGAGACGCTCGAACAACCCACCGCCCGCAAGGAGGGGGCACACGGGGGAACCGCCCGAAAGCGAGCGTGAGCGAAGCGCCCTTTGCGGTATGCTTGGTCTTGCGACGCTCATTGGGGATTCAGAGCGCGCCCTCTCTAATTTCTGAGGCATCGCGGCCTTCGCGCCGCATCCATGCAGGAAACGACAGAGCAGCTATCAGCAACGCCTGCGGTCGACGATCTCGTCGCAAGCGCACGAACGGCCGGCGACTGGGCCGGCGAGCCCCTGCTCCACGGCGACGAGGACCCGGCTCAGGTGCTCGAGCCCGGAACGGCCCGCCGGAACGCGCTCGACGAGGCGCTCGCCGAGATCGAGGCCGGCAACAAGGAGCCGTCCTCGCAGTGGAAGGTGCGCTTCGCGCTCATGCTCGGACTCGAGCGCGTGCTGTCCGAGAAACCTCCGCACCTCGCGTCGGGCACCGAGCTGCGCCGCCACCAGGTGGACGCGCTCGCCGGGATGCTCACGGAGCTGATCGCCGCCAACCAGCGTCAGGCCGAGGAGCCGCTGAACGGCAACGGGAGCGCGAACGGCCACATCGAGCCCGGCGACCCCGAGGAGGAGGACGCGGACTTCGGCGTCATCGACGAGGAGCCGCTGCCCGAGGAGCTGTCGCCGGCCGAGGACCCCGGCGCCATTCGCCGCTACCGCTTCCGGCACCCGACCGCGTCCGGCAAGACGATCGCCGCCGCCGGGTTCGTCGAGGCGGCCCGGACGATGGGCGTCCTGATCCTCACCCACAGGCGCCTCCTCGTCTCCCAGTTCAACCGCGAGCTCGCCGCCGAGGGCTACGGCGATCGGCTGACCCCGATCGTCGAGCAGGGACAGACCTCACCCCAACCGTCTCCGATCACCGTCCAGACGTACGCGTGGTTCGCGCGGCACCACGACAGCGTCAGCCGCGACACGTACCAGCTCGTGATCGCCGACGAGGCGCACACGGCGCTCGGCGAGAAGACGAGTCTCGCGATCCGCAGCTTCCCCGACCCGATCTACATCGGGATGACGGCGACCGAGCAGCTGATCGCGAAGCAGGTCTCGGACGTCTTCCCAGCCTCGGTCGACGATCTCCCGCTGCAGGATGCGGCCCGGCGCGGCCTGATCGCGCCGCTGCGCAACCTCCGCGTGCCTCCGGCGGCCGCGATCCACTCCGTCCCGATCGTGGGCGGCGACTTCGAGGAGCGCGCACTCGCAGCCGTCCTCGACCACACGGCTCTGAACCAGGCCGCCGCCAGCCTCTATCGCGACCGCTTCGACTCGACGCCCGGCATCGTCTACGCGGCCGGGGTCGACCACGCGTACAACCTCGCGCAGGAGTTCCGCGCCGCGGGTCTCAAGGCGGAGGCGGTCAGCGGTCGGACGCCTCCGGTCAAGCTGGCCGAGATCCTCGCCGCGTACGAGCGTGGCGAGATCGACATCCTGATCAACGCGATGCTGCTCGCGGAGGGCTGGAACTCTCCGCGCGCGACCGTCGTCATGCATCTCGCGCCGACGGCGAGCCGCCGCGTCTACCAGCAGCGGATCGGCCGGATCATGCGCATGCACCCGCGCAAGGAGGCCGGGATCGTCGTCGACTTCGTGAACAAGGGCGCGACGCACAACGACCGCGTGATCTCCCTGCACAGCCTGCTCGGCGCCGACTTCTACCGCGAGGGCGCCCGCGTCACGCCCGCGCCGCGCCGCCGCCCGAACCGCCGCGCGCGACGGAAACTCTCGCCCGCACCGTGGCTCGTGCCGGTCACGCCGGATGTCCGCCGCCGCCTCGCGGTCATCCAGCGCGAGTGGCAGCGGATCGACCCGCGTTACCTGGACGAGGACGAGCAGCGCTACTGGGCGTCGATCGCCGGTCGGCAGGTGCGCTTCGAGGAGCGCGCGGACTTCGTCAAGAAGCTCTCCGACGGCAAGGCGAGCAAGGCGTGCCTCGAGCAGTTCCTGGCCACGGCCGCGGCGGAGAACCCGAATCGCAGTCTGCGCATGATGGCCCTCTCGGACCGCGTCTCGATGACCGTCGAGCGCGCGGACTTCGACGACCTCGTCACGCTCGTCATCCAGGGCGCGACCTGGGACAAGGACCGGATCCAGGGCGCCCGCATCCTGCTGCGGGCGATCGGCGAGGGGAAGGCGGACGCGCCCGAGCAGATCCTCGCCCGCTGGACGTGGAAGCTCGCCCGTGCGACGCGCAAGGCGCAGGACCGGCGGGTCAGCGCCGAGTTCCCGGAGGCGAAGCGGCTGCTGGGCGCGCTCGCAAACTCTCGCGGGCATCGCCACGAGGAGAACGCTGCGAAGCTCGTCAACGCGGCGCTCGAGCTGCCGATCGGCGTCGGCGTCGCCCTCCTCGCTTCGGCGGACGGCTACACGCCGCGCGCGACGAAGCTGATCGAAGGCGCGCGCGAGAAGATCGGGACGCTCTCCGAGGTCGCGTACGCGCTCGCGGAGAACCTCCCGCCGCCCAAGGCGCACACCGGCAGACGCAGGCGCAGGAGGCGCAAGAAGAAGGGTGGTCAGCAGACGGGCGAGGCTCAGGCTGCACAGCAGGGTCAGGACGGCGCCCAGCCGAAGAAGCGACGTAGGCGGCGCAAGCCGGCCCAGGCGGACAAGGCGGAGCCCGCTCCGGATCGAGAGCCGGAGCCAGCACGGGCAGCCGAAGCGTCGTAATTCCCGCTTAACCACCTGCTCTCTACGCTTAGGGACGAATGCTCGTCCTGATCGGAATCGGCCTCGCAGCCGGGTTCATCACGGCCATCTCGCCGTGCGTCCTGCCCGTCCTGCCGATCGTCTTCGCGGGCGGAGCGACCGGTGGCCGCCGAAAGCCGTTCGCGATCATCGCCGGGCTCGTTCTCAGCTTCACGGCCTTCACGCTGTTCGGGGTCTGGCTCCTGCGCACGCTCGGCCTGCCCGAGGACCTCCTGCGCAATGTCGCGATCGCGCTCCTCTTCCTCGTCGCGGCGACGCTGCTCTTCCCGAAGGTCGAGGAGATCGTCCAGCGGCCGTTGCTGCGCCTGTCGCGGCGGCCGAGCGGGGACCTCGGAGGCGGCCTCCTGCTGGGCGCGAGCCTGGGACTCGTGTTCGTGCCGTGCGCAGGCCCGGTGCTGGCGGCGATCACGGTCGTCGGGGCGACGCAGGACGTCGGCTTCCGCGCGGTCGTGCTCACGCTCGCCTACGCGATCGGCGCCGCCATCCCGATGCTGCTCGTCGCGATCGGCGGCCGAGCCGGGATGACTGCGCTCAGGCCGCACGCCCATCGCATCCGGCAGGTGCTCGGCGTGGTCGTCGGGCTGACCGCGCTCGCGATCGCGTTCAACGTCGACCGCCACTTCCAGACCGCGCTCCCCGGGTACACGCAGGCGCTCCAGAACAAGGTCGAGGAGAGCTCGAGCGCGCAGCGGCAGCTGCAGAAGCTACGCGGGAACACCCGCCAGGTCGCCGCGACGACCTCCCTTCACGACTACGGCCGGGCGCCCCAGCTCGCGGGGCTCACGAACTGGATCAACAGCAAGCCGCTGACGCTCAGGCAGCTCCGCGGCAAGGTCGTCCTGATCGACTTCTGGACGTACTCGTGCATCAACTGCCTGCGCACGTTGCCGCACGTGAAGGCCTGGTACCAGGCGTACCACGACAAGGGCCTCGTCGTGCTCGGCGTGCACACGCCCGAGTTCGCGTTCGAGCACGTGCCGGGCAACGTCCGCGGCGCGGTGAGCCGGCTCGGGATCACGTACCCGGTGGCGCTCGACAACGACTACGGGACCTGGAACGCGTTCCAGAACCAGTACTGGCCGGCGAAGTACCTGATCGACCGGCGCGGCCACCTCCGCTACTACCACTTCGGCGAAGGCTCGTACGACACGACGGAGGCGCGCATCCGAACGCTCCTCGGCGAGAACGCCGGGATGCTGCCGGTCGCGAACGAGCTCTCCGATCCGACGCCGCGGGGAATGATGACGCCCGAGTCGTACCTCGGCTACCAGCGCCTCGCACGCTTCGCGCAGAAGACGGTCACGCCCGGCAGGTTCGCGACGTACCACCTGCCGGCCAGCGATCTCCACGAGAACGAGCTCGCCTACGGCGGGCGCTGGAAGGTCCAGGCCGAGCGGATCGTCGCGGGCCCCGGCGCCCAGCTTCGGCTCCGGTTCGTCGCCCGGAGCGTGCACCTCGTTCTCGGCGGGCGTGGGTCGGTGGCGGTGATCGTCGACGGGACGCCGGTCGGCGTCGTTCCGGTCCGCGGAAGCCGGCTGTACACGCTTGCGCGGGTGCCGACGCTCCAAAGCAGGCTGCTCGAGCTCCACTTCAGCCCGGGCGTCGAGGCGTACGCCTTTACCTTCGGCTAGCTCTGAGGGCTACTGGTCGCGGGCGACGTCGTCGCCGTTCTCGCGCTCGCGGTCACGGAGGAACTGGGTGAGCTCGGCCGCTAGAGCGTCTCCCGAGGGCAGATCCGCCTCCTCGGCGAGCGTGTCCGCGCGCTGCTCGAGCTCCTCGATGTACGCCGCGGTGTCGGGATCGGACGCGACCGCCTCCGACACCTGCTCCGAGTAGTTCTCCGCGGCCTCGGCGAGCTCGGTCGTGTCGATCGACGCCTCGAGCACGTCGGCGAGGCGTTCGCAGAGCGCGAGCGCCGCCTTCGGGCTCGGCGTCAGCGAGACGTAGTGCGGCACCGCGGCCCACAGGCTCGCAGAAGGCAGTTCCGCCTCGCGGCACGCGTCGTGGAGCACGCCGACGATTCCCGTCGGGCCCTCGTAGCGCGAGGCGGAGAGCCCGAGCCGCTCCACGAGCTCAGGGTCGCTCGCGCTCCCGGTCACGGGACACGGCCTCGTGTGCGGCACGTCCGCGAGCAGCGAGCCGAGGCTGATGATCAGCTCGATTCGCAGCTCCTGGAGGAAGCCGACGATCAGCTCCGAGAACGTCCGCCAGCGCAGGTTGGGCTCGATCCCGAGCAGCAGCACGACGTCCCGGTCGAGGCCCGGCGGCCGTCCGTGGTAGAAGACCGTCGAGGGCCAGTCGATGCGTCGAGTGAGCCCGTCCTCGAGCGAGACGTGCGGCCTCGTCGCCTGGAAGTCGAAGAAGTTCTCCGGCTCGATCTCGGCGAAGCGCTTCGCGTTCCAGAGCTTGGCCAGGTAGCCGGTGGCGAGCGACGCGCCCTGGCCGCCGTCGTTCCAGCCCCGGAAAGCGGCGATCAGAATCGGACGCTCGAGCTCGGGGCGGCTCGAGACGAGGAGCTCCTCGGACACTTCCCTGAGTGTAGTGCCCCGCCCAGCAATACATGTCGGCTCCTGACCCGCGACCCAGGAGCTCGACGGCATTACTGACGGGGCACTAGGTGTTCGCCGGGCAGGAGAGAACGAGGTGGCCGGAAGAACAGCGCGGCCAGCGCGACCGTGCACGCCCAGACGGCCGCGGCGAGCGCCACGTGCACGAGGACGAGCTCCCACGGCAGCTTCGTCCGCCACTGGAGCTCGCCGACGCCCATCTGCACGATCAGCAGCCCGAGCGTGAGGAGTGCGAACCGGAAGAGCTTCGGCGAGCGGTCTCTGTACGCGGCCAGATAGCCGATCGAGAGTAGGAACGAGAGCAGGAAGAAGCCGACGAAGACGCCGTGCACGTAGACGGTCGGCTGGAGCGAGCCGAAGCGGTCGATGTGCGCGCCCCCGCCGGAGTGCGGGCCGGCCGCGGTCGCGAAGGTGCCGCTGACGACGAGCGCGAAGCCGGCGACGGTGAACAGGATCGCCAGACGCCGGAGCTCGAGTGGCACGATCGGCTCAGAGAGCCCGTCGCGCAGACCGACCGCCTCGACCGCGAGCACGACCGCTCCTGCGAGGAGCGCGATCGAGAGCAGGAGGTGCGTCATCACCACGGGCCAGCGCAGGTCGCTCGCCACCGCGAGGTAGCCGAGCGGCGCCTGCGCGAGCGCACCGAGCAGCACCGCGAGCGCGAGCCTCCGCGACCAGGCCGGCAGGCCCGGCGTCTTCCGGGCGGCGAGCCACGTCAGGAGCGTGACCGTGATCACCACGCCGCCGACGAGCCGGTTCCCGAACTCGACGAACGCGTGGACGTTCTTCTCGGGCAGCGGCGCCCCACGCTCGCAACCCGGCCAGTGGCTGCAGCCGAGACCCGAGTCGGTGAGCCGGACAGCGGCGCCCGTGCCGACGATCAGCCAGAGGAGGAACACGTTCGTCCACGCGACCTGGACGAAGCGCACGGGCGAGATCTCGAAGCTGCGAATACGGGTTGCGATCTCCATCTAGAGCGGCACGAGGAGGTCTGGATAGCCGTCGGCGCCGGCGAACGGCGTCGGGCGGGAGCCGAGGAAGAGCGGGCGGTCGGCGGCGTTCAGGAGCACCGGCATCATGTCCGTCCCGCGCAGGTGGCCGAGGATCCCGCGGGCGCAGTCGAGCTCGCCGAAGCGCTCGACCTCGTCGGCGCGGACGCCAGGGCCGTTGACGATGAAGGGCACGGGGTCGCCGGAGTGGATCACGTCCGGATAGGTCGGCGTCGCGTGGTCGCCGGTGACGCAGACGATCGCGCCGTCGGTCGGCAGGTCGCCGAGCTCCGCGTCGAGCGCCTCGATCGTGCTCTTCTTGACCTGCGGGTCCTTCGTGTGGCCGGCCAGGTCGGTCGCCTTCAGGTGCGAGAAGACGAACGTGTCGCCGTCGTCGAGCCGCTGGCGGGCCAGCTCCAGGCGGGCGCGCAGGTCGGCCGGTGCGTCGCCGGTCTCCGGAACGTGGCGCGGCTCCAGGCCGATCGTCCGCGCGAGGCCGAGCAGGAACTTCGAGTCGCCGAGGAAGCTGCCGTGCAGGCCGTGGCGCTCGCGGAAGCTCGGGTTCGACCGGCGCCTGCCCCACCACTTGAGCGTGATCACGTTCAGCGGCGGGAGCCCGTCGGATGCGCGGCGCTCGTTGACGGGATGTCCCTCGAGCAGCTCGATCGTCTGCCGTGTCCACGTCTCGGCGGCACGTGCCGTGGCCCCGGCCTCCGGAACCTGCGCCTGCGGCCTGAGCACCGGGTGCCAGTCCTTGAAGAAGGCGTCCGAGTCGGTGACGCGGTCGTCGGCGCCGGGGAACACGCGGAGGATCGCCTCGCCGCGCTGCAGGTGCGCGAGCTCGAACCGCAGGCCGTCGATCTCGAGCCCGTCGCACGCGGCCACGAGCTCCGCGGAGTCCTCCTCGTCCTCGCCGCCCTTGCGCGGCCGTCCCGTGAGCCACAGGCCGTCGGCGCGCCGCTCGGTCGGGCGCAGCGCCGCGAACGCGAACACGTGCCGCGGGTCGATCTCCTGCTCCGCGCCGGTCGCCTCGAGCACCGCCCGGCCCGGGAACTCGTCCGGCGTGTAGCCGAGCATCGCCCAGTGCGCGAGCTCGCTCGCGGGCGCGCGCCCCGGGCCGAGGCTGAACATGAGCCCGCACGAGCCCTGCGCCGCGAGACGGTCGAGATTCGGCGTCTCGGCGATCTCGTTCGCGGTGCGCCCGCCGAGCGAGTCGTGCGCTCGGTCGGCGAGCCCGTCGAGGAGGACGACGAAGATCGGGTACACGGCGGCGGAGGCTACAGCCGCGCGAGGAACGAGAGCAGCCGTGGCCAGACCGCTTCGCGGGCCCGCTCGTCCGCGGGGTTCAGATAGAAACTCCGTGGAGCGACCGGCAAGTACGGTAGGAGCGCGCCGACGCCATGCCCCGCGCGCGGGTAGGCGAAGGAGACATCAGGGTACGGATGGCCGTGCGCGGCCAGGCGAGCCATGATCGCGCGGGCATACGGGCAGGAGAACCAGACGAGATCGCTGCCGCCGCAAACGGCGAAGAGCGGTCCGTGGATGCGCTCGTCGGGAATGACCGCCTCCGGGTCGTCGGTCGGATCCGGGTTGTCGAACTGCTGCGTGTACGGCAGCGGCGTCCCGTTCAGCGTCCAGGCCGGCTGCGAGCAGTCCGGGTACCCGCAGAGAGCCACGTTGCTCGGGACCGAAGCCACGACGCCGCTGACGAGGCTCGGGTAGTAGGCGCCGAGCAGCTGCGCCGCTTCGCTTCCGCGCGAGACACCGAGCACGACGATGCGGCTGGGATCGACCTGAGGTTGGGCGCGCAGCCAGGTCAGCGCCCGCTCGAAGTACTCCAGCGGGATTCTCGCGAGCGTCTGCGGCAGCCCAGGCGCGCCGAAGTACGCCACTCCGAGCGTCGAATAGCCGCGTGCCGCGAGCATCCTCGAGAGGGCACCGGTCGGCAGGCCCCCCTCTGACCCGCCCAGCAGCAAAATGCCCGGCATCCGCGGCCCCGGCGTCTTGCGGCTCTCGTACACACCGAGGAAGCCGGCCTCATCCAGCGAGACCGACCGATCGAGGACGGCCCCGGGCATCGAGCGCAGGAAGATCGCCGATCCGATGCGCTGACCCCGAGCGTGGACCTCGAGGTGGAAGGTCTGGGTCGCGCCGGCCCGAAACACAGACAACGGAGCTCGGGCGGACGTGGTCAGCGAGGCGAGCAGGCCCATGCCCCACCGGCCCCTGTAGCCACCGGAGCGGGCGACGGCGCGGTTGAGGTCGACCACGCCGCGGGCATCGACCCGGAAGCGGGCCGACGAGTGCCACAGCCTGCCTCTCGCGTCTCTCACGCGGAGCCGGATTTCTGCCGATGAACGAGCGTGCAAACCAGAAATGCGAATGCGCACGGGCTGATCCACGAAAGAGGTCCTTGGGACGACGGTGACGGCGATCTTCCCGGACTGGGCGCCCGCGGCGGGCACCGCCCACGAGAAGCGCCACGACGACTGCGGCCCATCGACGCCTGTCCATCTCGGAAGCTAGCTTGACTTCTATAGCAGTCCTGCTATCATAGCAACTATGCGATGGAGTTCTCCGTGAACCGCGAGCGATTCGTCGCCGAAGCCGGCCAGGTCGGCATCGAGCGCAGTGCAGCGCTCTCGCTCTTCGAGCGGCTCTACGCGACGCCCGAGCGCGGCTCCGAGCTCTCCGAAACGGCACTCCGCTCACCGAACAGACCCGGCTCTCGCGCACCGTCCAGGTGTTCGTAGGACTCGGCGTCCTGCTCGTGATCGGAGCCCACGCGTGGTGGTCGACCAAGGGCTACCAGGCGATGGGGATCGGGATCGTCCTCGCACTGACGCTGCTCTGGCAGGCCGGCTTCCTGTGGGCCGCCGAGTGGGCGAAGCGCGCCCGCTACGGGCTGCTCGAGTCCGGCTTTGCGGCGATCGTCGCCTTCTACACGCCGCTGACGATCTTCTCGGTCGAGAAGCTGCTCGGCGTCGACTTCGAGCACGGCAACTACCAGGACTTCTACCCGTGGATCTCGGGCGGCTGGGTCTTCATGGAGATCGGCTCGATCGCGGTCGCCGCGGCGCTGCTCTATCGCTACCGGCGCCCCTTCCTGACGCTGCCGATCACGCTGTTCACCGGCTTCCTGCTCATGGACGGGACAGTCCGGATCCTCGGCGGTTTCGACGACGACACGCTGCTCAAACGGGTCGTGCTCGCGGGCGGGATCGTCATCGGGCTCGTCGGCGTGTTCCTCGACTACAAGGGCTGGCGCCGGTTCGCGTTCTGGCCGCACGTGACGTCGATCTGGCTGATCGCCTGGGGCCTGCCGCTCTGCACGGACGAGCGGACGCTGTCGCTCTTCATCGTGGCCGCAGTCGACCTCCTCCTCGGCATCTGGCTCGCGCGGCTCGTCTACCTCGCCGCGGGCGGAATCATCGGCTGGACCGCGATCAGCATGAACGCACACGGAGCGATGTTCCCCTTCATCCTCATGGCCGGCGGGATTCTGTTCATCGTCACCGCGATCTGGCTCGCGAAGGCCGACAGCCCGCTGCGCCGCTGGCTCGATGAGCGCACACTGCCCGCCCCACAGCGGGACCTGGCCTACTAGACGGCGACGCGGTCGAGGTCGCGCAGGACGCGCGCCACGCCGGGCGGCACGAGCGGCTCCCACTCGCCCGGAGCGCATGGCGGCCCGGACGTCGGCCCCGGAGAGCTGCTTCTCGGCGCCCTCATCGAGGACGACGACCTCGTATCCGGCCGCGCACAGGCGCTCGTGCTTCTCGCCTCCCCACGCTGAGAAGAGGCGCAGGTACTGCGTGACCCCCTCCGGAACGTACGCGCCCCACAGATCCGGCTCGTTGACGGGAAACGGGATCACGTGCACCCGCTCCGGATCGAGGCCAAGATCGCCGGCGGCCGCCTTCACCATCAGCAGGCGCTCGTCGTACGTGTACGGATTCGACTCCGGCAGGTGCCTCGCCGGGTCGCTCGCCTCGGGCAGGATCCGCGCCGGGTCCAGTTCGTGATCCCGACCCACAGCTCGTCCGACTGCTCGGCCGCCCCGCGCATGTACTCAAGGTGGCCGTTGTGGAACGGCTGGAAGCGCCCGTGGATCATTCCCCGCTTCATGGCGGACGGGAAACCTAGACGACTACGACGCCAGAGCCCTCTTCAACCCGGCCGACGCGGCGCAGGAAGAGGCGCTTCGAGGTGAACTCGGCCTCAAGCACGGCGCCCTGCTCGGACGGAAGCGCAACGAGCAGCCCGCCGGCCGTCTGCGGGTCGTCGCCGAGCGCGACGAGCGTCTCGGGCACCTCGCGGAGCGTCAGGTGCCGTCCGGCGAAGTCGCGGTTGCGCGGATCGCCGGTCGTGCGGACTCCCTTGCGCGCGAGGTCGAGCGCACCGTCGATCGCCGGGAAGCGCTCCGACTCGAGCGTGATCCGGACGCCGCTCCGCTCGGCCATCTCATGGACGTGCCCGAAGAGGCCGAAGCCGGTCACATCGGTGACGGCGTTCACTTTGTGGGAGCGCAGCACGTCGGCCGCGTTCCTGTTCAGCGTCTTCATCCAGCCGACCGCGCGCTCGAGCTGCTGGGTGCCGATCGCGCCTCTCTTGTGCCCCGACATGATCAGTCCTGTTCCGAGCGGCTTCGTCACGTAGACCGCGTCGCCCGGCTGGGCGGATGACTTCGTCCAGATTCCGTCGGGGTGGACCGTGCCGACGACCGCGAGGCCGTACTTCGGCTCGTCGTCGCGAATCGTGTGCCCGCCGGCCAGGAGACCGCCGGCTGCGCGGACCTGCTCGTCGGCCGCAGCAAAGATCTGGCCCAGCATCTCGATCGGCAACTCCTCGGGGAATGCGGCGATCGACAGCGCGAGCAACGGTGTGCCGCCCATATCCGCGAAGACGTCGTTCAACGCGTTCGTCGCCGCGATCGAGCCGTAGTCCGCCGGGTCGTCGACGATCGGCGGAAAGAAGTCGAAGATCGTGAAGATCAGCGCGCGCTCGTCGTCCAGCTTGTACACGGCCGCGTCGTCGGCCGGAGCCAGCCCGACGAGGAGGTTCTCGGCCTCGACCGGCACGAAGCCGGCCAGGAGCTGCTCCAGGCGGGCGGCCGGGTATTTCGCGGCACACCCTCCGCACGAGGCGAGGTCTGTGAGCTTCACGTCAGCTGCGTTGAGATCCAACAGGGCTCCCCGGGACGGCGGACTGTAGCTGCAAGAACGCGCGATCGCGGAGAGGCATTCCCCGAAGCCCGGCTGCAAAACGAGGGCTTTTCCGGATCCCGTCGAACGCGGTGGAAAGAAAAGCTCCTCCTCTCCCCTGACAGCGGCGACGGTCTCGAATCGTCGCCGCTTCTTTTGGCCCAGGGCGCGGCGAACCGCCGACCCCACGCCTTACGAAGAGAGCACGCCTATCGCCCCGCAGAGAGGCTCAGTGCCTCAGGGACCGTCCCACCAGCTGTCCGGCATCCACTCGCCGAACACCAACGCCAGCTGGCACGCCAGAATCACGAGGAAGATGAGTTTGCGCGCAATGCGTTCACCTCCCTCCTCTAGAACCTGACGTCCTGGAGCGCGTCAGCCGCGTTCCGGTAGTGACGCGCCGCCAAGCGGTCATCGCCCCTGCGAGCGGCGAGGTCGCCGAGGGCGATCCAGGCGCGCGCGCGGTGGCTGGCAGATGACAACTGCTCGAAGCTGTCGTCAGCGGCCTTGAATGCCTCCTCGGCGTCATCGAGGCGCCCCTGTTCCATGAGCGCCCGGCCGAGGACGAGCTGTGAGGGACCGATCTCGTGGAGAAAGTCGACGCGCCCATCGAGCAGCGACAACGCCTGGCGTGCGAAACGCTCCGCCTGCTCGAAGTCGTTCAGCTCGAGATGGACGGCGGCCAGTGAGCCGGTCGCCTGCGCGGCCTCCTCCTTGCTGTCGGCGTCGAGCGCAGTCGAGTACGAGGATTTCAGGTACTCGATCGCCTGCTCCGGCTTGCCGAGCATGAGGTTGAGTCCGCCAAGATTGTTGAGCAGGCCGGCGAGGTTCCGCTGGTCGTTCAGCTCCTCGTAGACGCTCTTCGCGCGCTCCGCGTAGTTGCGGGCGAGGACCCAGTGGCCCATCCGCTCCGCGACGAGCGAGGCCTGGACGTAGACGTTGGCCATCGTCGGGCTGTCGTCGAGCGACTGGGCGAGCTCGAGTGCGCGCTCGACGTCCTCGCGCGCGGCTTCGAGGTCGCGCTGGCGGCGGTAGCAGCGCGAACGGTAGGCGAGGATGTTCGAGCGGAGGAAATCGCTCGGAAGGCCCGATCCCTCGGCGATCGCGTATGCCTCGTTGAAGAGAGCGATCGCGGTCGAGTTGCTGGAAAGCTTGTGACGGCAGACGCCGAGCCGGAAGAGAATCTCGGCGCGGTCGAGGTCCGAGAACGGCTCGCGCTCTGTGACGGTCCTCGCGCGCGTGAGCAACTCGAGCGCCTCGCGGAGCTCGCCG
>CAVUMW010000010.1:0-142404 GCA_963742635.1 uncultured Actinomycetes bacterium | reverse complement strand
CTCTCCGACGGAGACCGCCTACACCGCACGTTCCGAGCCGGCGAGGCCAAGGGCACGGGCTACCTCGAGGACTACGCGGACGCGGCGCACGGGTTGCTCGAGCTGCACGTGGCGACGGGCGAGCTGCGCTGGCTCCACGAGGCGAGCCGGCTGGCCCATCTCGCAATAGAGCTCTTCGCCGACGACGAGCGCGGCGGCTTCTACCTCTCGCCCGCCGACGGCGAGGTGCTCGTCGCGCGCAAGAAGGACCTCGAGGACCACCCGACGCCGTCGGGCAACTCGATGCTCGCCTCGGTGCTGCTCCGCCTGGCGCGCATCTACGGGGACGACGAGCTCGAGCGCCGTGCAGTCGGAGTCTTCCGGCTCGTCCACGGAGCCGTCACGCGCGCCCCGTCCGCCTTCGGGCACGCATTGACGGCGCTCGACCTCCACTTCTCGCCGCCCCGTGAGCTCGCGATCGTCGGCCCGGTCGAGTCACCGGTCGCCCGCGCGGCGCTCGAGCCCTTCCAGCCGAACACGGTCGTCGCCGTCGGCCCGTCCGAAGAGATCCCGCTCCTCGCCGGCAAGACGCTCGTCGACGGCCGACCTGCGATCTACGTCTGCGAGCGCTTCGCCTGCCAGGCGCCGGTCACGGACGCGGCCGCGCTTTAGGAGGGTTTGGCGCAGATATGGACTGAGCCGCCGGGCCGCGCTGCTCGGCCTCAGAACGACCATCGCACCCCGGCGACGAGCAATATCGCGCCAAACCCTCCAGTCGTACGAAAGGTTCACAGCCTCTTTACAAAGACCTCACGCCGCGGCGGGACACTCCCCGCGATGGCAGCCTCGACACGTTGGATCGTCCTGGCGGCCCTGGCCGCGGGGCTCACCGCCGTGGCCGCGCTGGGCGGATCGGCTGAAGGCAAGTCGAAGTCCTCCTCTGCCGTCCGCCCCAACGTCCTCGTCCTGATGACCGACGACCAGACGGTCGAGTCGATGCGCGTCATGCCGAACGTGAAGACGCTGATCGCCGACCAGGGCGTCACCTTCGACAACAGCTTCGTCTCGTACTCGCTCTGCTGCCCGTCGCGCTCGACCTTCCTCACCGGCCAGTACGCGCACAACCACGGCGTCTGGGGCAACGCGGCGCCGAACGGCGGCTACTACAAGCTCGACTCGACGAACACACTGCCCGTCTGGCTGCAGCGCGCCGGCTACCAGACCATCCACCTCGGCAAGTACCTGAACCAGTACGGGACGCGGAACCCGCGTGAGATCCCGCCGGGCTGGGGCCAGTGGTACGGCACGCCCGATCCGTCCACGTACCGCTACCTGAACTACCAGATCAACGAGAACGGGAACCTCGTCCAGTTCGGCAATGCCGCCGCCGACTACAAGACCGACGTCGAGTCCCGGCTCGCCGTCGACCTGATCTCGCACCAGGCCGCCGACCCGCGTCCGTTCTTCATGTGGGTCGCGTTCCTCGCTCCGCACTCGGGCGGCCCGCGCGACGCGGACGATCCGACCGGGGTCTCGACCCCCTCGCCCGCGCCCCGCGACAAGAACCGCTTCGCGAACGAGCCGCTCCCGAGGCCCGCGTCGTTCAACGAGGCCGATGTCTCCGACAAGCCCGCGGCGATCAGGAACCGGCCGCTGATCGGTCCGGCCAGGATCAACGCGATCCGGGAGAACTACCAGCAGCGGCTCGAGTCGCTGCTCGCGGTCGACGACGCCGTGGCCCAGATCGTGAACGAGCTGGCACGCACGGGGAAGCTCGACAACACCTACATCATCTTCACCTCCGACAACGGCTTCATGCACGGCGAGCACCGCATTCAGCAGGGGAAGGTCGTCCTCTACGAGCCGTCGATCCGCGTCCCGCTCCTCATGCGCGGGCCCGGGATCCCCGCCGGCCAGCACCGCTCGCAGTTCGTCGCGAACATCGACCTCGCGCCGACGATCGTCCAGGCGACGGGCGCTCAGCCCGGGCCGCGTCATGGACGGGCGCTCTCTGATCCCGTTCGCGAAGGACAAGCTCCTCCAGTCGGGGCGCGACATCCTGCTCGAGACGCCGACGTACGCGGGCGTCCGCTCGCCGAACTGGCTCTACGCCGAGCACGTGACCGGCGAGAAGGAGCTGTACAACCTGGCGCGCGACCGCGACGAGCTGAACAGCCTGCAGACGAACCCGGACTACGACCGCATGGAGGCGAACCTCGCGCTGCGGCTCGCCCGGCTGCGGCAGTGCAAGGGCGCTGTCTGCCGCCGCGGCGTCCAGTTGTCGCTGGGCACGCGGCTGCAGCGCAGCGGGCGCGGCTGCCGCGCTTCGAGGATCTTCGCGAGGGTCGGTGGCCCGTCGACGCGACGCATCGCGAACACGGCGTTCTACCTGGACGGGCACCTGCTCAAGCGGGATCGCCGCGCACCGTTCACGGTCTTCGTCCCGAAACGATTCGCGAAGCCCGACGGGTCTCTGCTCGAGGCCTGACGACGCTGAGCGACTCGCGCAGGCAGACGCTGACGCGCCATATCGTCGGCTGCTCCTTCTAAGCGCGCCGCGACATATGAGAATGGCGGGGTGCGAGTCGCCACGTACCGAGCGCCGAACCTCGTCTTCACCGAGCACGAGTTCGAGCTACCGCTCGAGCACGCGCAGCCGGGCGGCCCGACGATCACCGTCTTCGCGCGCGAGGTCGTCACTCCGGCGCACGAGCACGACGACCGGCCGTGGCTCGTCTACCTCCAGGGCGGCCCCGGGTTCGAAGCGCCTCGCCTGCTCAAGCTGATCGACGAGACCTGGTGGGAGCGCGCGCTCCAGGACTACCGGCTGCTGCTCCTCGACCAGCGCGGCACGGGCCGCTCGACTCCCGTCGGGGCGCTCCCGGACATGTCGGCCACCGAACAGGCCGAGTACCTGACCCACTTCCGGGCCGACTCGATCGTTCGGGACGCCGAGGCCATCCGCACCGAGCTCGGGGTCGAGAAATGGAGCGTGCTCGGCCAGAGCTTCGGCGGCTTCTGCATCGCCTGCTACCTCTCCCAGGCGCCCGAGGGCCTGGCCGAGGCGTTCGTCGCCGGCGGGCTGCCTCCCCTGGAGAGGCATCCCGACGACGTGTATCGCGCGACGTACGAGCGGACACGGAAGAAGAACGCCGCCTACTACGAGCGCTACCCCGAGGATCGCGAGCGCGTTCGCTGGATCGTCGAGCGCCTCGAGTCCGAGGACGTGCGGCTGCCCTCGGGCGACCGGCTGACCGGCCGACGCTTCCGCCAGGTCGGGCACGTGCTCGGGATGAGCTACGGCGCCGAGACGGTCCACTACATCGTCGAGCTCCCCTTCGGCTCACCCGCGTTCCTGCACGACGTCGAGCTGTTGCAGTCGTACCCCCGGAACCCCCTCTACGCCGTGATCCACGAGGCGTGCTACGCGACGGGCGCCGCGACGCGCTGGTCGGCCGAGCGCGTCTTCCCCGACGAGCTGCGCGACGACCCGACGTTCCTCACGGGCGAGCACGTCTATCCGTGGATGGTCGAGGAGTACGGCGCGCTCGAGCCGCTGGCCGAAGCGGCGCAGATCCTGGCCGAGCACGAGTGGCCGGCGCTGTACGACGTCGAACGGCTCGCCGCGAACGAGGTTCCGGTCGCAGCCGCGATCTACGCGGAGGACATGTACGTCCCGCGCCAGTTCTCGGAGGAGACGGCGGCCGCCATCCGGGGCCTCCGCCCATGGGTGACGAACGAGTACGAACACGACGGGCTGCGCGCGAACGGCACCCGCGTCCTCGGGCGGCTGCTCGACCTCGTCCAGGGCCGGGCCTAGGGCCGCCTTGGCGCTGCTCGAGCTCGAGCACGTCACGCGGCGCTTCGGCGGCGTGGTCGCGCTCGACGACGTCTCGCTCTCGGTCGAGCGGGGCGAGATCGCTGGGCTGATCGGCCCGAACGGCGCCGGCAAGACGACGGCCTTCAACGTGATCACGCGGCTCTACAAGCCGGACTCGGGGACGGTCACGTTCGACGGCAACAGCCTGCTCGGGACACCGCCGCACGGAGTGATCCGGCGCGGGATCGCGCGCACCTTCCAGAACGTCGAGCTGTTCTCGTCGATGACCGTGCGCGAGAACGTCCTCGTCGGAGCGCACTCGCGCCGCGCCGCGCGGTCGGGGCTGGGCGAGATCCTCGAGTACCTCGAGCTCGAGCGGCTCGCGGAACGGCCGGTGTCCGGGCTGCCGTACTCGACGCGAAAGCGGATCGAGCTCGCCCGCGCGCTCGTCTCGGAGCCGCGCCTGCTCCTGCTCGACGAGCCCGCCGGCGGCCTCAGCCACGAGGAGGTCGAGGAGCTCGGCGAGTTCATCACGCGCACGCGGGATCGCTACGACCTGACCGTGCTCCTCGTCGAGCACCACATGAACCTCGTCATGCGGGTCTCGGACTCGGTCACCGTGCTCGACTTCGGCAGGAAGATCGCCGCGGGCACGCCGGCAGAGGTGCGGCGCGACCCGGCCGTGATCGAGGCCTACCTGGGGACGACCGACTGATGGCCCCGCTGCTCGAGCTCGAGGACGTCCACGCGCGCTACGGGCCGGTGCAGGCGCTGCGCGGGGTCTCGCTGAGCGTGGGGGAGGGCGAGGTCGTCGCCGTCCTCGGCGGGAACGGGGCCGGCAAGACGACGACGCTGCGGGCGGTCTCCGGTCTCGTCTCGACCTCCGGCGAGGTCCGGCTCGCGACGTGAGCGGATCACGCGCGCCGCGCCCGAGCGGGTCGCACGCGCAGGCGTCGCGCACGTCCCCGAGGGCCGGGGCATCTTCAGCGAGCTCTCGGTCGACGAGAACCTGCGCCTCGGCGCCTACCTCCGCCGCGGCGGGTTCGCCGAGGGCTACGAGCGGGTCCGCGGTCACTTTCCCTGGCTCGAGGAGCGACGCGAGCAGCAGGCCGGCACGCTCTCCGGCGGCGAACAGCAGATGCTCGCGATCGCCCGCGCGCTCATGTCGCGACCGCGGCTCCTGCTCCTCGACGAGCCGTCCCTCGGGCTGGCGCCGCTCGTCGTCCGCGAGATCTTCCGGATCCTCGGCGACCTGAACGAGCAGGAGGGCCTCGCCGTGCTCGTCGTCGAGCAGAACGCCAAGCTCGCGCTCCGCTCGTCGAGCCGCGCGTACGTGCTCGAGGTCGGCCGGGTCGCGCTGGAGGGCCCGAGCTCCGAGCTGGCCGAGAACGAGTCCGTCCGCAAGGCCTACCTCGGTTATTGACATGACCGAGTTCCTGCAACAGGTCGTGGCTGGTCTGGCCTCAGGCTCGATTTACGCCCTGCTCGCGCTCGCGATCGTGATCATCTACCGCTCGACCGGCGTCGTGAACTTCGCGCAGGGCGAGATGGCCACGTTCACGACCTTCATCGCCTGGACGCTCGTCGACCACGGCATCGGCTACTGGGGCGCGTTCGCGCTGACGCTCCTGATTGCGTTCGTGGGCGGAATCGCGCTCGAGCGGATCATCGTGCGCCCCGTCGAGGGGAAGCCCGTGATCAACGCGGTCATCCTCACGATCGGGCTCTTCATCCTCCTCGGCGGCCTCTCGAACTGGATCTGGAAGGCCGAGGTGCGCTCGTTCCCGCCCAGCCGGCCGTTCCCGACGAGCGCATGGGACCTCGGCGGCGTCGCGGTCTCGAAGCAGGACGCGGGGATCCTCGTCGTCATGCTCGTCCTCCTCGCCCTCCTGTGGTCGCTCTTCCGGTACACGAAGCTCGGGCTCGCGCTCCGGGCGACGGCGCTCAACCCGGTCGCGAGCCGGCTCGTCGGGATCCGCGTCGGGTGGATGCTCGGGCTCGGCTGGGGGCTCGCTGCCGCGATCGGCGCCGTCGCGGGGCTCTTCACGGCCGCGGCCGCTCCGCCGCTCGACCCGAACATGATGCGGCCGGTCCTGATCTACGCGTTCGCGGCCGCGGTCGTCGGCGGTCTCGAGAGCCCGGTCGGCGCGGTCATCGGCGGGCTCGTGATCGGCGTCGTGCTCAACCTGATCGCCACCTACGACACGCACCTGCATCTCGACCTCGACCGCATGCGGCTCCCGATCGCGCTCGCCCTGATCCTGATCGTGCT
Organism: uncultured Actinomycetes bacterium; assembly: GCA_963742635.1. Taxonomy (GTDB): domain Bacteria; phylum Actinomycetota; class Thermoleophilia; order Gaiellales; family Gaiellaceae; genus VAXT01. The sequence goes on along the minus strand of CAVUMW010000010.1, from coordinate 136,333 downwards.
GCTCGCGCGGCCGACCGGCCTCTTCGGGCGGCAGGCGGTGCGCCGTGTCTAGGCTCGCCGTCGCGAGGACGGTCGCGGCCGTGCTCGCCTTCGCCGCGAGCATCGCGTTCATCGTGCTCGCCCCGCACTGGGACAAGGTCGGCGACATCAAGGGCGCGCAGATGGGCACGTACTTCATCGCGATCGTCGGGCTCAACATCGTCACCGGCTACACGGGCCAGATCTCGCTCGCCCAGGGCGCCTTCATGGCGGTAGGCGGCTACACGACGGCGTTCCTCGTCACGCACGGCGTCCGCGACCTCTGGACGATCCCGATCGCGGCGCTCGTCGCGGGCGTGTTCGGCTTCCTGCTCGGGATCCCGGCGCTCCGCCTCTCGGGGCTCTACCTCGCGCTCGTCACGTTCGGGCTGGCGGTCGCGATGCCCGACCTGATCGCGTGGGACAAGCTGAGCTCGGTGACGAACGGCGGCCAGTCTGTCCAGCTCTTCGGGAGCAAGCACCTGCTCGGCCAGGGCTTCAACGACGTGACCGTCTTCGGGCAGACGCTCTCGTTCAACCGCGCCGTCTACTACCTGACCTGGGCGCTCGCGCTCGTCGCTGTTCGTACTCGCCTGGCTGCTGCTGCGCGGGGCGCCGGGCCGGGCCTTCCGCGCGGTTCGCGACAGCGAGATCGCGGCCGCCTCGTCGGGCGTCAACATCGCCGCCTACAAGACGGTCGCGTTCGCGATCGGCGCCGCGTACGCCGGGGTGGCCGGTTCCCTGCTCGTGATCGCGGTCGCCTTCGCCGACCCGCAGTCCTTCCCCGCGAAGCTGTCGCTCACGATCCTCGTCGGCGCCGTGATCGCCGGGCTCGGGTCGCTGTGGGGCGTGCTCCTCGGCGCCGCGTTCGTCGAGTTCCTGCCCGTGGTCTCGGTGCACGTCTCGAACAAGCCGGGCGTGCCCGATGCGATCTACGGGGCGGCCCTGATCCTGATCGTGCTCCTCCTTCCGGCCGGCATCGCGGGACTGCTCAAGCGCGCAGCTTCTCCGCTAACAAGTCGGCTATACACTCGGTCTTAGCTCCAGTGGCCCGGCTCTCCCTCATCGCGACCGCTGCGCTCCTCGTGCTCGGCATCCCGGTCGCCTTCGGCGGCACGACCTCCGACCCGGGGATCACGCCGACGTCGATCCACATTGGCGGCACTGCGCCCCTGACCGGAGTCGCGCAGGGCTTCCGCTCGGTCGCGGAGGGCGCGAACGCGTACTTCAAGTACGTGAACGCGCGCGGCGGCGTGAACGGGCGCAAGATCAACTACGAGTACGAAGACGACCAGTACATCCCGTCCGAGACCGTCCGCGCCACGCGCGACCTCGTCGAGAACAAGGACGTCTTCGCGATCTTCAACTCGCTCGGCACCGAGCAGAACGAGGCGATCCGGCCGTACCTGAACCAGAAGCAGGTGCCGCAGCTCTTCGTCGCGACCGGCGCGACCGAGTTCGGCCGCGACTACAGGCAGTACCCCTGGTCGATGGCCTACCAGCCGACGTACATCGCGGAAGGGGCCATGTACGGCACGTACCTCCGGAGGACGATGCCGAAAGCGAAGATCGCGATCCTCTACCAGGACGACAGCTACGGCGCCGACCTGATCGCGGGCCTCCAGCGCGGGCTCGGCCCGAAGAAGGGCAACATCGTCTCTAAGGTCGGCTACGCGGCGACCGATGACAGCGTCCAGTCGCAGATCGCGCGCCTGCGCTCCTCGAAGGCGGGCGTCCTGATGCTGTTCGCGACGCCGAAGTTCGTGATCCAGGCCTACCAGTACGTGAACGGGCTGGGCTGGAAGCCGAAGATCGTCGTCAACGCCGTCTCGAGCGCGTCGAACGTGATGGTGCTCTCGTCGAGCCGCGGCCAGAACAAGCGTGTCGAGGGCTCGATCTCGATCGTCTTCCTCAAGGACCCGAACGACCCGAAGTGGAAGAGCGACCCGGCCGTCCTGCTCTACCGGAAGATCATGAAGCGCTACAACCGGAGCGGGAACGTCAAGGACGTCTACAACCTGTACGGCATGTCCGCCGCGTTCACGTTCGTCGACGCGCTCAAGCACGCGGGGAAGAGCCCGACCAGGGCGTCGCTCATGCGCGCGGCCACGCATTTGAACGAGCGGAACAACCCGTTCGTCCTGCCGGGGATGACCGTCCGCACGACGGCGACCGATCATTACCCGCTGGATCAGGCGCGGCTCCAGCGCTGGCACAGCGGCCGTTGGATCTCCTTCGGCGGCCTGCTCAAGGCCCGCAGCTAGCCACGTCGCGCTCCCGGGCCCGCGTCATCTCCGGAAGCCTCGGCTTCGTCTTTCTCGGCGGACCGATGATCGTGGCGGGGATCGTTCCGTGGCTCCTGACGCGCTGGGACGCCGACTCGCAGTCGCTCGTGCTGCGCATCCTCGGCATCGTGCTCCTCATCTGCGGAGGCGCGCTCGTGCTGGAGACGACGGCACGGTTCGCGCTCCAGGGACGTGGGACGCCGGCGCCGTGGGCTCCGCCGGAGCGGTTCGTCGAGCGCGGCTCCTACCGATTCGTGCGCAGCCCGATGTACCTGGGCGTGCTCCTGCTCGTCGTCGGGCAGGCGCTGCTGCTCGGCCGCGAGATCCTCTTCGGATGGGCCGTGATCGCGTGGGTGATCTTCGAGCTGTCCCTCGTCACCTGGGAGGAGCCGCAGTTGCGCCGCCGGTTCGGCGCGTCGTACGACGACTACCGCCGTCGTGTCAAGCGCTGGCTCCCTACTCGTCCCAGAAGTTCTCGATATTGACCGCGTCGCCCGGCCCGCCGGGTGCTCCGATCGCGATCAGCTCCACGCCCTCGGGGCCGGCCTTGAACCCGCGTGGCGTGTCCTTCGCGACCCGGATCGCATCCCACGGCCCGAGCTCGTGGATCCCGTCCGGCACCTTGACCTCGACGGTTCCTTTCAGGACGAGGAAGACCTCCTCCTGTGTCTTGTGCGTGTGCCCCCACGGCACGGTTAGGTTCGGCGCCAGCCGCTGGTAGGTCAGCCCGATCAGCTCGGCCTCGAGTGCGACGCGTGCGAAGCGCGCCTCGAAGTCCGGCGCCAGGCCGAAGTTGGGCGCCTGGTCCTCGACCTCTTTCAGGTTCACGATCGTGTATTCGCTCATGGCGTCGATTCTGTCAGCTTGGTACAGTCAGAGGGCAATGCAGCAGGAGCTCCTTCCCTAGCGCAGGAAGCGAACGCGGCGAGAGCCGCGCGGAGCTTCCCACGGCCTCTCAGAGTTGAGAGGCTTTTTTGTATCCGGAGGCAGGCGTGGACCAGTACGACCCCAACACAATCGAGCAGAAGTGGCAGGAGGTCTGGGAGGCCGAACGGGCCTTCTACACCCCGAACCCCGAGCCCGGGGCCGAGCCAGAGCGGAAGTTCTACATGCTCGAGATGCTCCCGTACCCCTCCGGGACGCTCCACATGGGGCACGTCCTCAACTACACGCTGGGCGACGTGATCACGCACTACCGGCGGCGCACCGGCTGGAGCGTGATGCGTCCCATGGGCTTCGACTCGTTCGGCCTGCCCGCCGAGAACGCCGCGATCCGCGAGGGCGGGCATCCGCGCGAGATCGTCGAGCGCAACATCGCGCACATCCGCACCGAGATGCGGCGCCTGGGCTGGGTGATCGACTGGGACCGCGAGGCGTCCGCGCACGAGGTCGAGTACTACCGCTGGACGCAGTGGCTGTTCCTGAAGTTCTTCGAGGCCGGGCTGGCCTACCGGAAGGAGGCGCCGGTCAACTGGTGCCCGAAGGACCAGACGGTCGTCGCCAACGAATACGTGATCGACGGCAGGTGCGAGCGCTGCGGGACGCCGGTCGTCGCGCGGAACATGGTGCAGTGGTTCTTCCGGATCACCGCGTACGCCGACCAGCTGCTCGACGACCTGGATCTGATCGACTGGCCCGAGAAGACGAAGACGATCCAGCGCAACTGGATCGGTCGCTCCGAGGGCGCGGAGGTGCTGTTCCGCGACGAGGAGCTGGACATCGACATTCCCGTCTTCACGACCCGCCCGGACACGCTGTTCGGCGCCACGTTCTTCGTGCTCGCGCCGGAGCACCCGCTGGTCGAGAAGCTGGCGAACGACGAGGTGCGCGCGTACGTCGAGACGGCCGGCGCGCGCTCGGTCGAGGAGCGGCAGACGAAGGAGAAGGACGGCGTCTTCACCGGCCACTACGTCGTGAACCCGGTCAACGACGAGCGGATCCCCGTCTGGGTCGCCGACTACGTGCTGATGGACTACGGGACGGGCGCGATCATGGCCGTGCCCGCGCACGACGAGCGCGACCGCGAGTTCGCAGAGGCTATCCGGTCTGCCGATCCGGCCCGTGATCGAGGAGGAGACGCGAGGTTCTGATCGACTCCGGCGAGTTCACGGGCCTGCCGGCCCGACGAGGCGATCGGGAAGATCGTCGAATGGCTACGCGAAAAGGGCCGCGGCGCGCCGGCGATCTCGTATCGCCTGCGCGACTGGTCGATGTCGCGTCAGCGCTACTGGGGCTGCCCCATCCCGATCGTCTACTGCGAGGATCACGGCGCGGTTGCCGTGCCCGAGGACCAGCTGCCGGTCGTCCTGCCCGAGGTCGACGACTACCGGCCGCAGGGCATGGCGCCGCTCGCCTCCAACGAGCAGTGGATGAACGTTCCCTGCCCGACGTGCGGCAAGCCGGCGCGGCGCGAGGCGGACACGATGGACACGTTCGTCGACTCGTCCTGGTACTTCCTGCGCTACTGCGATCCCGCACAACGACCAGGCGCCGTGGGACCGCCGGATCGTCGACTACTGGATGCCGGTCGACCAGTACATCGGCGGCATCGATCACGCGACCGGCCACCTGTTGTACTCGCGCTTCTTCGTCAAGGCGCTGAACGACTTCGGCCTGCTGGGCGTCCGCGAGCCTTTCCAGCGCCTTTTCCACCAGGGCTGGGTGCGCCAGGGCGGGACGAAGATGTCGAAGTCGAAAGGGCAACGTCACCAGCCCCGATGCGTTGGCCAACCGCTACGGCGCCGACGCGGTGCGGGCGTACATCCTGTTCATGGGGCCCGCCGACCAGGACATGGAGTGGACCGAGGAGGGCGTCGAGGGCATCTCACGCTTCCTGCGGCGGCTGTGGCGGATCGTGAACGAGGTCGCCGAGCGTGACGCGGGCGCCGACGAGGAGGTCACCGACCTGACGCGCGCCGCACATCGCACGATCGCCAGGGTGAGCGACGACATCGGCCGCCGCTACCAGTTCAACACGCCGATCGCGGCCGTCATGGAGCTGGTCAACGAGCTCGGGCGGTCACCCGAGGATCCGGGCGCGAGGTTCGCGGCGGAGACGGCCGTCTCGCTGCTCCAGCCCTATGCGCCGCACATCACGGAGGAGCTGTGGTCGCGGCTGGGTCGCGAGCGGCTCTGGGAAGAGCCCTGGCCCGAGGCGGATCCTGCGCTGCTCGAGCGGGAGACGTTCGAGCTCGTGATCCAGGTCAACGGCCGTGTGCGCGACCGGGTCGAGGTCTCCTCCGACCTGTCGGAGGACGAGCTGATCGCGCAGGCGCGCACGTCCGAGAGGGTTCAGGAGTTCCTGGACGGTAAGGAGATCCGCAAGGAGATCGTCGTCCCCGGGAAGCTCGTGAACCTCGTGGTCGGTTAGCGGATTCCGGTGTCGATCAGGAAGTCGCGCCGCGTCATGCGGCCGGTCTGCGCCGTGACCGTGCGCGGGCCGAATGCCGATCCCTTCGCGTTCGTGCTCACGGTGTAGCGACCGGCGCGAAGCGTGACGCGGTACCAGCCGCGGTCGTTCGTCGTCGCCGTCGCGGCGATCTTGCCCGCGCGCGAGAACCTGAGCTTGACCCCTCGTGCGGGCGCGGTGCAGGGCACGCCGACGCGGCAGACGGGCATCGTCGGCCCGCGCCTGACGTAGCCGCGGAAGCCGGTCGTGGCTGTCCCGCCGCCGGCCGAGCCGCACCCGATGGCCAGAGCAGCGAGTGCGCCGAACGCGACGAGCTTCGTCATCCGGCCTCCTCGAGCAGGCGGTGGTCGGCGCGCCTGCGCCGCGTGCGCTCTGCGAGGACGAGCAGCGCCGCGATGAGGATGAACGGGCCGGCCAGGAAGATGACGTAGAGCACTGCAATCAGTTCCTTACCCAGAATGTTGCCGGTGTTATCCCAGAAGCGGTCGAACCGGCTCGGGGCCACGTGTTGCGCCGCAGGCTTCCCGGTCGTGAGCTGAAGGGACACGCGCGCGTATGTGCCCTCGCGGATGAGGGCATCGCGCCTGCGCTCGAGGCGCGCGACGGTTCGCGGATGGCCTGCGTGCCGGGCCTTCGCGATCCGTGCGTCGAGCCGATCGAGCCCGCTCTGGAGGTCGGCGACCGAGATGTGCTGGGAGAGGATCGTCCCGAGCTGCGTGAAACTGGCGATCGCCTTCTGGAGGTTCGCGACGGGCACGCGCAGCGCCAACCGGGAGTTGCCTTCTTTGGAGCCGGTCGCGTAGTCGGCGCCCGCGACGAACCCGCCCAGACGCCGCGTCGTGCGCACGGCGCTCTGAGTCGCGCCGGAAAGGTCGTGGACGCGCAGCCGCATCGCGACCTCCTGTTTCTGTAGCCGTGACTTCGCGGTGAGCTGCGGTGCGAACGCCCCGCCGTGCACTCGATCGTTCTGTGCCGAGGAAGTGGGCTGCAGGGTACGGAGCGCTCCAGCGCTGCTCTCCTCCTGACGCGTGCCGTGAGGGCCACTGACGAGGGCCGCTACTACGCTGACCACCACAGCGACTATGACCGCGGCCACAAGCGATCGGCCGAAGCCACGGCCGGATTCGCGATTGGACCGGTCGCAGCGCATGGACTTGCTCGCGAAGGCTCTGTGGGGCCGGAGGCGCAGCCTCGCGCAGTTGGCTCAGAACGGTCTCGAAACTAGCGTCGGACATCGCTCACCATCCTCTCCTCGAGCTTCTGCAGGGCCCGGCTGAGCCGGGTCGACACTGCGGTCGGCCTGATCCCGAGCACGCGCGCGGCCGTCTCCCCGTCCAGTTCGAGCACGACGCGCAGCACCACGACTTCGCGCTCTGCCGCTGACAGGCTGCGAACCGCGCGATCGAGCGCGGGCGAGAGCCCTTCGCCGAAGACGGGCTCGTCGATCTCGGGGACGTCCGACGCGTACACGCCCTCGCGCTTGCGCCGCCGGCGATCGGCCCGGAAATGGTCGAGAGCGGCGCCGCGAGCAAGTTGGCAGAGCCACGTGCGGGCGGCTCCGCGGCGCGGATCGAAGCGGCGCCAGCGCCGGAGCGCTCGCTCGAACGTCTCTGCGGCGAGGTCTTCGGCGAGGTGCGGGTTCCCGGTCATGTACAGGAGGTAGCGGTAGACGTCGTCGAGATGCTCCTCGGCGACGTCGGCGAAGCTCCGCTTCTCGCGAAGCGCTCGCTTGCCGGATGGGCCACGAGGTCGGCACCGCGCTCACATCTCCCTATACGCCGCTGCAGGTCGTTTCGTCACATCGCTCGTTGACACAGTTTCGACGCAATTCCGGTCACCCACGCGTCAAATCTTCGTTGTCACAGTTGACGACGTGCTGGACACCCTCCCCCCGACGCGCCGGCGACTCGTCGCCGGCGCGCTCCTTCTGGTCGTCGTCCTCGTGCTCGGGGCACGGCATCTGCTCGGTGCGGGGACGGCGAGCCAGGCGGCTCCGGTTCCGATCGCACCGGTTCGAGCCGACGCGGGCCCTGCGCTCGTCGTCCACGTCGTCGGTGCGGTGCATCGACCAGGGCTGTACCGATTCGCGGCGCGCTCGCGGGTGGCTGACGCAGTGGCGCGGGCGGGAGGAGCGACTCGTCACGCCGACCTGACGCTCGTCAACCTGGCGGCTCCGCTCGCGGACGGAACCCAGGTCGTCGTCCCCGTGAAGGCTCCGACCGGGTCCGCCGGCGCCACAGCCGCCGGCGCGACCGCCCCGGCCGGACCGGTGCACCTGAACGTCGCCACGCTCGAGCAACTCGACTCGCTGCCGGGAGTCGGTCCGGTGACCGCGCAGAAGATCCTCGACTATCGCCAGAAGCACGGCGCCTTCAGCTCGCTCGAGGAGCTGGACGCCATTCCCGGCATCGGGCCGGCCCGCATCGAACAGCTTCGCGACGTGGCGGCGCCGTGAAGCGCCTGCTGCGCGCGCGGCCGCACCTCGTGGTCGCCTGCCTCTGCGTCGGACTGGCGGGAGCGAACGTTGCACGTGGATCCTCGCTCGCCGTCGTCGTGGCGGCGGTCGCCATGGTCGCAGCGTCTGCGGCCGTTCCTTCTCCGTGGAGATTGCCCGCGCTCGGAGTCGCCCTCGCGCTCGCCGGCTGGTGGTGGGGAAGCGCGCGGCTCGACGCACTCGACCGGAGCGCTCTCGTGCCCCGCGTGGGCACCGCGGAGCGAGCGCTCGTCGCGGTGACGGGCCCAGCACGGCGTTCACAGTTCGACGTGCGCGTTCCGGGGCAGATGCGGCGCTTCGGGCGTGACGAGATTCGTGAGCCCGTGCTGCTGCGTCTTCCGCCCGGGCGTTCGCCCCCGCAGGGAGCGATCCTCGACCTGATCGCGGAGATCCGGCTGCCTCGCGGCCCGAGGAACGGCTTCGATGAGCGAACCTGGCTCCGCCGTCACGGCGTGCACGTCGTCGTTCGCGCGGACCGGTGGCGAATCGTCGGGCGCCGCGGCGGCCTGTCCGGCTTCGCGGATCGGCTGCGCGCGTATCTCGCTGCGGGGATGGCTCCGGGTCTCCATGGGGAGCGTCGTGCCGTGATCGCAGGGATCGTGCTCGGTGAGGACGAGGGCCTCTCGGAGGGTCTGCGTGCCGACTTCCGCGCGTCCGGGCTCTACCACTTGCTCGCAGTCTCGGGACAGAACGTTGCGCTCATCGCGGGCGGCGCGATCCTGCTTGCGTACCTGATCGGGCTCTCGCGCTTCGTCGGGCAGCTCGCGGCGCTCGCGGCGATCGGCGGCTACGTCCTCGCGGTCGGCTGGCAGCCGTCAGTCGTCCGGGCGGGTGTCGCGGGAGCGCTCGCCTCGCTCGCGTGGCTGGCATCGAGGCCGAGCGACCGTTGGTACTTCCTGCTCCTCGGGGCGGCGCTGCTGATGGCCTGGAGCCCGTACTCGCTGCTCGACGCCGGATTCCAGCTCTCGTTCGCGGCCGTGGCGGCGATCTTCGTCGTCGTCCCGCGGCTCCAGCAGACGCTCGCCGGCTACCCGGTCCCGCATTCGCTCGCCGAGGTCGTGGCGGTCTCAGGGGCTTGCGGGATCGCGACCGCGCCGATCCTGCTCACGCAGTTCGGAGTCGTCCCGCTGTACTCGATTCCGGCGAACGCCCTCGCGGCCCCGGTCGTCGCGCCGCTGCTCGGGATCGCGCTCGTGACGGCGATCGTGGCACCGGTCGCACCGCCGCTCGCGGCCGTGCTCGCCTGGGTCAACGGCTGGCTGGCCGCGTACCTCGCCGCGTGCGCGCGAGTGGTCGGCGGACTGCCGTACGCAGCCGTTTCGGCTCGGGCTGCTGTGGTGATCGCCGCAGTCGTTCTCTGCGCCGCGTATCTCGTGACCCGGCTTGGCCGTCCACGAGGGTGGGCGTACGCGGCGATCGCTCTTGCCGCGGCCCTGGTCGCGGGCGGCTGGCGCCTCCACGGCGCGCCGCCGCCGCCGCCACCGCACGGTCTACGCATCACGTTCCTGGACGTCGGGCAGGGAGACGGAGCGCTCATCCAGGTTCCCGGCGGAGCGGTCCTCGTCGACGAGGGGCCACCCGAGGCGGAAATGGCGTCACAGCTACGGCGCCTCGGAGTGACGACTCTCTCGCTCCTCGTCCTCACGCATCCGCAGCGCGATCACATCGGCGGAGCCGCTCAGGTCCTGAGGAAGCTGAGCGTGGGTGCCGTGCTCGACCCGGCGATCCCGAGCGAAAGCCCGGACGAGCGTGCGGCCCGCGCCGCTGCGCGGGAGCGTGGCGTCAGGATCATCGTCGCGCGTGCGGGGGAGGCGTTCAGGATCGGCGCGCTCGGGCTCCGGATTCTTTGGCCCGACGGGCCGGGAACACCGGGCGACGACCCGAACAACCACGCAGTCGTGCTCGTCGCCTCGTACGGACAGACCGATGCGCTGTTCACCGCGGATGCGGAGTCCGATGTCACCGGTCGCCTTCAGCTCCCTCCGGTCGAGATCCTCAAGGTCGCGCATCACGGATCCGCCGATGCCGGGCTCGCCGATGAGTTGAAAGCAGCTTCGGCCGCGGATCGCGGTCATCTCCGTAGGCGCCGGCAACGACTACGGGCACCCGACTCCGTCGACCCTTGCCACCCTCGGTGCAGTCCCTGGTCTCACGGTCTACCGAACCGACCTGAACGGCCGGGTCGTGGTCGAGTCCGACGGTCGGCGAATCTCGGTGCGGACAAGCCGCTGACTATGCTTGGCCGCGATGTCCGCCGAGCCGCTGCTGTCGGTCTATCTCCTCACCGGCAGCGACCGCCCGAAGCATCTGCGCGCCCTTCGCCGCCTCCGTGCGCGCTTCGGCCCGGAGGCCGTCGAGCAGCTCTCAGCAGAGTCGACGTCCGGCGCCGATGCGGTGGCCGCATGCAACGCGCTCGGGCTGTTCGGCGGGCACGACGGCGGTCGGCTCGTCATCGTCGAAGGCGTCGAGCGGTGGCGGAAAGCCGACCTCGAGTCGGTCGAGTCCTACGTCCGGAACCCCGTCGAGGGGGCGGTCCTGGCGCTCTTCGCGGACGGCCCCTTGCGCGGTTCGACGCTCACCAATCTCATCGAGAAGCACGGCCAGGTCCTCGACTACAACGTCCCGAAGCCGAACAACCTCCACCGCTGGGTGGCCGGGGAATTCAAGCGCCTGGACATCAAGGCCGACGGGGACGCCGCCAGAGCGCTCGTTGAGATCGTCGGCGAAGACACGATGGCGCTCTCGAACGAGATCCTGAAGCTCGGCGCGTGGGCGGGCGGAGAGCCGATCGGCCGCGCTGACGTGGAGCGGCTCGCCGCGCCCGCGCGCGAGTCAGCGGCGTGGGCTCTGACCGACGCCTGGGGCGCGCGCGACCTGCCGACTCTCCTCGAAGCGTGCGAGCATGCCTTCGAGAACAACGACGAACCGTTTCTCCTCGCCGTCAGACTGGCGTCGCACGTCGGTCGCGTGCGCACGGCCCAGGCAATGGCGGAGGAAGGGCTCGGCGCGCGTGACGTCGCCGTTCGGCTGAAGATCAAGGACTTCCCGGCCCGCAAGGTGCTCCAGCACGCGGATCGCTACTCGCGAGCCGAGCTCGATGCCGCACTCGTTCGCCTGGCCGACCTGGACGCCGCGATCAAAGGCGCGTCGAGACTGTCGTCCGAGCTCGAGCTGCTCCGCGCACTGATCGACGTCACCGTGACGTCCGAACAGCCGGTGCCGACGGGCTAGCTCTTCGCGACGAGCCGCGCGGCCTGCGCCTTCTTGCGCGCCGCGGTGTTCCGATGAATCGCGCCTCGGGCAGCCGCCCGGTCGATCCAGCGCTGAAGCGACGTGTGCTCGGAAGCGATCGTGTCCTTGTCGCCGGCCTCGACTGCAGCCTCGAGCCGACGCGTGATCGTCTTCATGGTCGACCGGTAGCGGAGGTTGTCCCCGCGATCGTCGGCGGAGGTACGCACGCGCTTCTTCTGCTGCTTGATGTTCGGCATCCGTAGAAAGGCCCGCAAGGATGCGGGCTCGGGCGATGGTACCAGAGGTTTTGGCACACAACCGCCACGCTTCCGTCACCCACGTGTGCGCTTTTCGAAACTAGACTCGCAGTGGGGAGGAGGTCTTGGGTACCAGGGGGTGGCGTGTCGCTGCGGGACATGTCCGCCCGGCCTTTGACCGCCTCGATTCGCAGGGGAACCTCCCGTTTCCCCGTGCCCCTCCCCTCGTCCGCTTCGCGGACAGGCGCTACGAGCCGCCCCGACAGACGGCGTTCCTATACTCGCCGCGTGGATGAGCAGGCCTCGGGCCGCGTAGACAAGCGGGCCTCGGGCGGCCGGCGACTCGCCTGGAAGACCGCGGTCTTCTCGGTCGCCACCGGCATCTCGCGCATCCTCGGCCTCGTCCGCGAGATCGTCGCCGCGTACTACTTCGGCGCCACCGGCAAGATCAACGCCTTCACGGTCGCCTTCCAGGTGCCGAACCTCATTCGCTCGCTCGTCGCGGATGCCGCGCTCTCGTCCGCGTTCGTCCCCGTCTTCAGCGAACTGCTCGAGAAGGGCGAGCGCAAACGAGCGTGGCGTGTCGCCTCGACTCTGTTCTGGCTCCTGCTCCTCGGCCTCGGCGCGATCACCGCGCTCCTGATCGTCTTCGCGCCGCTCGTCATCGCGCCCGTTCGGCGACCCCGGCGGCGACAAGCAGCTCGCGATCACGCTCTCCCGGATCCTGTTCCCGATCGTCGTCCTGCTCGGCGTCTCCGGGATCATCGTCGGGATCCTCAACAGCTACGAGCACTTCACCGTGCCGGCGCTGACGCCCGTCTTCTGGAACCTCGCGATCATCGCCGGCCTCGTGCTCGGTGTGCCGCGCGCGGAAACGCTCGACACGAAGCTTTACGTCTACGCGATCTCGATCGTGATCGGGACGGTGATCCAGGTGCTGCTCCCGCTGCCGTGGCTCTACGGGCTCGACGACCGCCTGCGGCTCGCCTTCGACTGGCGCGACCCGGCCGTGCGCCGCGTGTTCGTCCTGATGCTGCCGGTGACGATCGGGCTCGGGCTCATCAACTTCAACCTCGTCGTCAACACGCTCTTCGCGTCGAGGTTCCTCGACCCGGACCTCTCACCCCGCGCGATCGACGCCGCCTTCCGGATCTACATGCTCCCCCAGGGGATGTTCTCGGTCGCGATCGCGACCGTGCTCTTCCCACGACTGTCACGCCTGTCGGCACGCCGGGAGCTCGACGGCTTCCGGCACACCGTCGCGCTCGGTGTCCGCCAGATCGCGTTCACCCTCGTTCCGGCCAGCGTCTTCAGCGCGGTCCTGGCGACGCCGATCACGCGAATCGTCTACCAGCACGGCAAGTGGACCGTCGAGGATACGAAGGTCACGGCCAGCTGCCTCGCGGCCTTCTCGCTCGGGCTGACCTTCAACGGCGTGATGCTGATGGTGAACCGCGCCTTCTTCAGCCTGCAGACGCCGTGGACGCCGACGGCGGTCGCGGTCGGCAACCTCATCGTCAACACAGTGCTCGCGGCCGCGCTCTACCACGTCGGGACCTGGGGCATTCCGCTTGCCACGTCGCTCGCCAACATCTTCGGCGCGGCAGTGCTGCTGATCGTTTTCGCGCATCGACTCGGGCCGCATCGAGTTCGGCGAACGGCGCGCTGCGTTCCTGCGCGTCACCGTCGCGTCGGCGGCCCTGGCCGCTGGTCGCCTATCCCGGTGTGGTACGTCCTCGACCAGGCGCTCGGCCGCTCGGTTCTCGCCGCAGACCGTGTCCCTCGGCTCGGCGTTCGTCGCCGGCTTCGCCGTGTACCTGATTTCCTGCCGTTTGCTGGGAGTTCGTGAGCTGGACGCGTTGCTATCGTTGCGGAGCCGCTTCCACCGCGGCTGATCTCGTATGGACCAAGAACGAATCCGCAACTTCTCGATCATCGCGCACATCGACCACGGCAAGTCGACGCTCGCCGACCGCATCCTCGAGCTGACGAACACGGTCACCGGGCGGGACATGCGCGCCCAGGTGCTCGACTCGATGGAGCTCGAGCGCGAGCGCGGGATCACGATCAAGGCGCAGGCCGTGCGCGTGACGTGGAAGGGCCACGAGCTGAACCTGATCGACACGCCCGGGCACGTGGACTTCACGTACGAGGTCTCGCGCGCGCTGCAGGCGTGCGAGGGCGCGGTGCTCGTCGTCGACGCGGCCCAGGGAATCGAGGCGCAGACGGTCGCCAACGCCTACCTCGCAATCGAGAACGACCTCGAGCTGCTGCCCGTCGCGAACAAGATCGACCTGCCGCAGGCCGATCGCGGAGGGCGCCGCGCGCGAGCTGGCCGAATCTCGTCGGCGACACGCCGGATCACGTGCTCCGCGTCTCGGCGAAGACCGGGGCTGGGGTGGAGGAGGTGCTGGACGCGATCGTCGAGCGCATCCCGCCGCCGATCGGCGACCCGCAGGCGCCGGCCCGCGCGCTCGTCTTCGACTCGTCGTACGACCAGTACCGCGGCGTCGTCGCGTTCGTCCGCGTCGTCGACGGTCACTTCCGCGCGCGCGAGAACGTGCTCGCGATGGCGCAGGGCACGCGCTTCGAGACGGAAGAGGTCGGCTTCTTCTCGCCGACGATGAAGGCGGCCGACACCCTCGGCGCCGGCGAGGTCGGGTACATCGTCACCGGCCTCAAGGACGTCGCGAAGCTGCGCGTGGGGGACACGCTGACGACCCAGGCTCACCCCGCGAGCGACCCGCTGCCCGGCTACAAGGACGTGAAGCCGATGGTCTTCGCGGCGCTCTTCCCGACGGACTCGGACGAGTACCCGCAGCTCCGCGACGCCCTCGAGCGGCTCCGGCTGAACGACGCCTCGCTGTCGTACGAGCCCGAGACCTCACAGGCGCTCGGCTTCGGCTTTCGCTGCGGCTTCCTCGGCCTGCTGCACATGGAGATCGTCCGCGAGCGGCTCGAGCGCGAGTTCGACCTCGACCTGCTCGTCACCGCGCCGACGGTCGCGTACAAGGTCACGACGCCCGCGGGCGAGGTGGTCGAGGTGCACAACCCGGCCGAGATGCCGCCCGAGCGCGAGCGCGTCGACGAGCCGTACGTCCGCGCGTCGATCGTCGTTCCCAAGGACGGTGTCGGCCAGGTCATGGAGCTCTGCAACGACCGCCGAGGCCGTTTCGACCACATGGAGTACCCGTCGCCGGAGCGCGTGCTGCTCATCTACGAGCTGCCGCTCGCGGAGATCGTCTTCGACTTCTACGACCAGCTGAAGTCGCGAACGAGCGGCTACGCCAGCTTCGACTACGACTTCGCCGGCTTTCGCGAGGGAGAGCTCGTCCGGCTCGACGTCCTCGTCGGCGGCGAGCCCGTGGACGCGCTGTCGCTCGTCGTCCACCGCGACGAGGCGTACTCGCGCGGGCGGACGCTCGTCGACCGGCTGCGCGCGGAGATCCCGCGCCAGATGTTCGACGTCGCGGTGCAGGCCGCGATCGGCTCGCGGATCGTCGCGCGCGAGACGATCAAGGCGAAGCGCAAGGACGTGCTCGCGAAGTGCTACGGCGGCGACATCACGCGCAAGCGCAAGCTCCTCGAGCGGCAGAAGGCGGGCAAGCGGCGCATGAAGCAGGTCGGCGCCGTCGAGGTACCGCAGGAGGCGTTCCTCGCCGTGCTCAACCTGGACGACACGAAGCGATGAGCGGGGGCGTTCGACACCTGTACGTCCACCTGCCGTTCTGCGCGCACCGCTGCGGCTACTGCGACTTCGTGACCGTGGTCGGCCGCGAGGGCTGGCACGGCCGGTACGTCGACGCGCTCCTGGCGGAGCTCGACCTCGAACGCGGCCGGCTCGTCGATCGGGTCGAGACCGTGTTTCTCGGCGGCGGCACGCCGACGCTCACCGACGGCGCGGAGCTGCGCCGGCTTCTCGAGGCGCTGCCCGCTGCCGTCCGAGGTGACGGTCGAGGCGAATCCCGAGACCGTGACGCCCGCGCTCGCGCGGCTTGCTTCGCGAGGCGGGAGTGACGCGCGTCTCGCTCGGTGCGCAGAGCTTCCAGCCGGATCTCCTGCACGTGCTCGAGCGCCGTGCGTCCCCGGACGCCGTCCGGCGCGCCTTCTACCATCTTCGTGATGCCAATTTTGACAACATCTCGCTCGACCTCCTGCACGGGATCCCCGGCCAGAGCACCGCCGCGCTCGAGGCTGACATCGACGAAGCGCTCGCGCTGGCACCGGAGCACGTCTCGTACTACGAGCTCGAAGCCAAGCCGGGCACGAGGTTCGCTCACGCGCACGGGGCGGAGCTCGCTCGCCAGGCCGAGGCGATGGAGGGGTACTTCGAGCTCGTCGTCGAGCGGCTGAGCGGGGCCGGTTATCGCTGGTACGAGACGGCGAACTTCTGCCTCGCGGCCGATCAGGCGGGAGGGCGCGACCTGCGCGCGCGGCACAACCTCGCGTACTGGCTCGGGCGCGACTACCTCGGGCTCGGGATCGGCGCGGTCTCGACGCTCGGCCATGAGCGTCGGCGGAACACGCCGCGGCTGAACGCGTACGTGAGCTCGCTCGCGCGCGGCGACGCGCCGCCGCGCGAGGTCGAGGAGCTCGACGCGGCTCACCCGCGACCAGGAGCGGTTGATGCTCGGCCTGCGGCTCGACACGGGCCTGCCGCTGGCCGAGGCGGAGCGCTCCGTCGACCCGGCCGCGCTCGGCCGCATCGAGCGGCTCGGTCTCGCAACCCTCCGTGCCGACGGGGACGGACAGCGGACCCTGGTCCTGACTCCGCGCGGGCGCCGGCTCGGCGGCGCCGTGACCGTAGAGCTGCTCGCCTAAAATTTCCTGCACAGAGATGACTGAAGCGGGCACAACGCTGACGGAGCGCCAGGCGGAGATCCTGAGACGCGTCGTCGAGGAGTACGTCGCGAGCGGCGAGCCGGTCGGCTCGAAGCATCTCGTCGCGCGCGCGGCCATGACCGTCTCGCCGTCGACGGTGCGGGCAGAGCTGGCCGAGCTCGAGCGATTCGGGCTGCTCACCCATCCGCACACGTCGGCCGGGCGGGTCCCGACGGAGGCGGGGTATCGCTTCTACGCGGACATCCTGCTCGAGCGGCTCGAGCCGCGCCCGAGCCCGTTCCCGCTCGCTCTCGCGGCCGCGCGCAGCGAGCTCGAGGCGGCGCTCCAGGAGACGACCGAGACCCTCTCGCAGGCCACGCGTCTGCTGGCCCTCGTCTCCGCGCCGCGGCTTGCAGACGGCGACCGTGCGGCACATCGAGGTGCTCGTCCTCCAGCCGCAGGTGCTGATGGTCGTGATGATCACGTCGACGGGCGGAGTGTCGAAGCGGCTCTTCGCGCTGGCCGACGCCCTCGACATGGGCCTCGCCCTCTGGGCGGGGGAGTACCTGAACGAAGAGCTCGCCGGGCTCGAGCTCGGGAGCGCGGCGCTGCGCCGGCGGTTCGACGATCCGGCGCTGTCCGCTCGCGAGCGCGCCTTCCTGGAGCTGCTGCGACCCGCCTTCACCGAGCTCACGGGCGAGGAGGAGCAGCGGCTCTACGTGGGAGGCGCCGCCAGCCTGCTCGCCGAGGTGAGAGCGGACGAGCTCGAGGCCTGCCAGCGGCTCCTCGAGGCGCTCGAGAAGCGGGCGGCGATCCTCGAGCTGCTCGGTGAGACGCTCGGCTCGCGAAGGCCGTTCGTCCGCGTCGGCGTCGAGCTCGACAACCCGGCGCTGCGCGACGTCGCGCTCGTCGGCGCGTCGTACGGCCTCTCGACGCGCACGCTCGGGGCGGTCAGCCTCGTCGGTCCGCTGCGGATGGACTACGAGAAGGCGATCCGCTCGGTCCGGGCGGCCGCGCACGAGCTCTCCCGCTTCGTCGAAGCCGTGTACGAAGAGAACTGATGGCGACCACCGGTCGGGACTACTACGAGGTGCTCGGCGTCGGGCGCTCGGCCACGGGGGCCGAGATCAAGCGCGCGTTCAGGCGGCTCGCCCGCGAGCTGCACCCGGACGTGTCCGAGGCGCCGGACGCGGACGAGCGCTTCAAGGAGGTCGTGGAGGCATACGAGGTGCTCTCGAAGTCCGAGACCCGGGAGCTGTACGACCGCTTCGGGCACGCGGGCCTGCGGAGCGGCGGGTTCCGGCCGACCGCGTTCGACTTCGGGAACCTGGCCGACATCTTCTCGGCCTTCTTCGGCGACGACGTCTTCGGTGTGGCGACCGGGCCGCGGCGCGCGCGCGGGGCCGACATCGCGGCGGAGCTCGAGATCGACCTCGAGGAGGCGGCCACGGGCGTCACGCGCTCGGTGCCGGTTCAGGTCGCGATGCGCTGCGCGGAGTGCGGCGGCGACGGCGTCCAGCCCGGCACTCCGGTCTCGACCTGCGAAGAGTGTGGGGGCGCCGGCCGGATCCAGCACGTGACCCGCACCGCGCTCGGCGAGTTCATCCGCACGCAGCCGTGCGCACGCTGCGGCGGGAGCGGGCGCATCGTCGAGCATCCGTGCGAGGCCTGCTCCGGCGCGGGGCGGACGCTCGACGAGCGAAGCCTCGACGTGGAGGTGCCGCCGGGCATCCATGACGGACAGCGCATCCGGCTCTCGGGCGAGGGCCATGCGGGCGCGCTCGGGGGACAGGCGGGCGACGTCTACGTGCTCGTCAGGATCCGTCCGCACGAGCGGCTCGTGCGCGAGGGCGACGACGTCTACTCGACCGTCGACCTGACGATGACCGACGCGGCGCTCGGCGCCCGGGCGACGATCGCCACGCTCGAGGGCGAGGAAGAGATCGACTTCGAGGCCGGGACGCAGCCCGGCTCCGTTCGCGTGCTGCGCGGCCGCGGCATGCCGGTGCTCCAGGGCTTCGGCCGGGGAGACCACCGCGTCCTCGTCAACGTCGTCGTCCCGCGGCAGCTGACCGAGGAGCAGCGGCGGCTGCTCGGCGAGTTCGAGCAGACGGCGAACGAGGAGACGTACAAGCACGACGAGGGCTTCTTCGAGAAGCTGAAGAGCGCCTTCCGCTGAGCCTGCTGCGCGCTTCCGTCGTCGTTCCCGGCGAGCTCGTCGAGGAGGCGACGGCCGCGATGCTCGAGCTCTTTCCGGAAGGGTTTGCCGAGCTTGCCGGCCCGGAGGCGACGGAGCTCGTCGCGTTCACGGACGGCGCGGGAGCCGAACGGCTGCGGGCGAGGTTCGGCGACGCCCGCGTCGAGCCCGTGCCGGACGGCTGGGAGAGCGAGTGGATGCGCTTCCACCGCCCGGTCGAGGTCGGCTCGCTCTGGATCGGGCCGCCGTGGGAGCGGCCCACGCCCGGTCTCGTGCCGGTCGTGATCGACCCCGGGCTCGCGTTCGGAACGGGTGCGCACCCGACGACGCAGCTCTGCCTCGAGCTGCTCCAGTCACTGGAGCGGACGAGCCTGCTCGACGTCGGCTCCGGCTCGGGCGTGCTCGCGATCGCGGCGTGCAAGCTCGGCTACGAGCCGGTCACGGCCGTCGACGTCGACGAGGCCGCGGTCGAGGCGACCAAACGCAACGGCGAGGCGAACGGCGTCGTCGTCGACACGAGGCTGCTCGACGCCGGCTCCGACACGCTTCCCGACGCTGAGATCGCGGTCGCGAACATCGACCTGAAGACGATTTCGGGGCTCGAGCCGCCGGCGCGCTGCCGTGTGCTCGTGACATCCGGTTACTACGAGCGGGACCGGCCCGCCGTCGCCGGGTTCGAGCACGTCGAGCGCCGTGTGCAGGAGGAGTGGGCGGCCGACGTGTTCAGGCGCGAGTAGCATCCGCCTCCCGTGGCGACGTTCTCCGTCCGCTTCCTCGGCTGCAAGGTTTCGCACTCGGATGCGCACGCGATCCGCGAGGCGCTGCTTCGAGACGGCCACGAGGAGCGCGGCGGGGCCGAGATCGCGGTCGTCAACACTTGCTGCGTGACGAACGAGGCCGTGCGCAAGTCCCGTCAGGCCGCGTCGCGTGCCGCGCGAGCCCACCGGCGCGTGTACGTGACGGGGTGTGCAGCCAACCTCGAGCGCGCGTTCGCGGGCCTGCCCGAGAACGTGACCGTCGTCTCGCGTCGGGCCGAGGAGACGGCGGCGTTCGTCGCAGGGGACGTCGGTGCGATCGGCTGCGTCCGTGCCGACGCTCGGCTCGACCGGGTCCGTGCGTTCGTCCGCGTCCAGGACGGGTGCAGCTTCTCGTGCAAGTTCTGCGTGATCCCGCTCGTCCGCGGAGCCTCACGGAGCCGGAGCGCCGACGCAGTGCTGCGGGAGGTCGGCAAGCGGGTCGAGCAGGGGCATCGAGAGGTGGTCCTCACGGGGATCAACCTCGGCTGCTTCCGCGACCGCGAGCGCGGCTACACGCTCGCGAGGCTCGTGCGCGAGGCGGGAGCGACGCCCGGGCTGCAGCGTCTCCGCCTCTCCTCGATCGAGGTCAACCACGTGAACGACGAGCTCGTGCGGGCGCTGCGGGAGACGCCGGCCGTCGGCAGGCACCTGCACGTGCCGCTCCAGTCGGGCGACGACCGCGTGCTGAGCGCGATGGGGCGGCGCTACACGGCCGCTACATACCTCCGACGCCTCGAGCCCCTCTCGGACTTCAACCTCACCGCCGATGTGATCGTCGGCTTTCCCGCCGAGGACGAGCAGGCGTTCGAGCGCACGCGCCGGGTGCTCGCCGCGGCGGGCGTGACCAAGGTGCACGTCTTCCCGTACTCGCCCCGGCCCGGGACGGCGACGGCCGGCGAAGATCCGGTTCCGGCGTCGGCCAAGAAGCTCCGCAGCGCGCGGCTGCGCGCCGACTCGCACGAGGCCTGCCTCACTCGCTGGCGCTCGAAGCTCGGGGCGACCGACGAAGTACTGGTCGACCGCGCCGGTCGCGGCTACGGCGACGACTATTCGCCGTGGCTCGTCGACGCGGCGGTTCCGGTTGGCGACCTCGTGCCCGTCCGTGCCGTCGGCGTCGCGGAGGAGGGGATCGTCGGTGCCGTCTGACTGCCTCTTCTGCAAGCTCTACGCGGACGGCGACCATGTCCGGACCGGCGACGGTTTCGTCGCGGTCGCTGACATCAACCCTCGCGCCGACACGCATCTGCTCGTCATCCCCGAGCGCCACGTCGAGACGTTCCGTGACATCGGTCAGTTTCCGGCGGAAGAGACGCAGCGCATGCTCGAGTTCGTCGCCGAGACCGCGCGGGAGACCGGGTTGGAGGACTACCGTGTCGTCGTCAACGTCGGCCCCGGGGGCGGGCAGACGGTCTTCCACCTGCACTGGCACCTGCTCGGTGGGCAGATGATGGGGATTCCCGGATGAGCCTGATCGCCGAGATCGAGGAGGAGCTGGCGGTCGCGATGCGCGAGCGCGACGCCCCGCGCCGCGACACGCTGCGGCTGATCCTGTCGAACCTGCGCTCGGCCGAGAAGGAGCTGCAGCGCGAGCTGAACGACCAGGAGGAGCTCCAGGTACTCCAGCGCGAGCGCAAGAAGCGGCTCGAGGCGGCAGAGGCGTTCCGCGCGGCCGGCAACGAGGAGCGGGCCGAGGCCGAGGAGGACGAGCTGACCGTGATCGAGGAGTTCATGCCCGAGCCTCTGTCGGAGGACGAGCTGGAGACGATCATCGACGACGCGATCGCCGAGTGCGGCGCGACGAGCATCCGTGACCTGGGCCGCGTGATGGCCGACGTGATGCCGCAGGTCGCGGGCCGCGCCGACGGGTCGGCGGTGAGCCAGCTCGTCCGCGAAAAGCTCGCCTGAGCGCCCCGGCGCCGGCGCCTCGTGATCCGGTAGCCCCAACCTCCTCCCGACGGCGATCGTATCGGGAAACAGCGCACGTGTCTGTGCCGGATTCGAGCCGAAAGCGTCGCGGCCGGATCGGGGTGGCCGCGCCTACACTTCGGTCCATGCAGCAGGTGTTCGATGTCTCGAACGACGTCGCCGCGGAGCTCGCGGCGATCGGCGACGGCGTGCTCGAAGCCCTTCGCGAGCGGCTCCGGGTCACGATTCGCCTGCGCGGGAACCGGCTGACCATCGAGGGCGACGACGAGCGCGTGACCGAAGCCCGCGCGGTCGTCGACGAGCTCGTCGAGCTCGCCGAGGGCGGACACGAGATCGGCCCGTCGACCGTCGACGCGGTGCTCGGCGCGCTCGATCAGGTCGAAGACGTGCGCGAGGTCTTCGAGGACGTCGTCTGGCGGCATCGCGGCAAGAAGATCGCGCCCAAGACCGTGACCCAGAAGCGTTACGTCGACGCTATTCGCGACTGCGTGGTCACATTCGGGATCGGCCCGGCCGGGACGGGCAAGACGTATCTGGCGATGGCCCTCGCGGTCGCGGCGCTCGCCGATCGCCAAGTGGGCCGGATCATCCTCACCCGCCCGGCGGTCGAGGCCGGCGAGCGGCTCGGCTACCTCCCGGGGACGATGCTCGAGAAGGTCGACCCGTACCTGCGCCCGCTCTTCGACGCCCTCTACGACATGCTCGACGCCGACCGCCTCGCCTCGTACATGGAGAAGGGCATCGTCGAGGTGGCGCCGCTCGCGTTCATGCGCGGCCGCACCCTGAACGACTCGTTCATCATCCTCGACGAGGCGCAGAACACGAGCCCCGAGCAGATGCAGATGTTCCTGACGCGCCTCGGCTTCGGCTCGAAGATCGTCGTCACCGGCGACGTGACCCAGGTCGACCTGCCGCGCGAGCAGGCATCCGGGCTGATCCAGGTGCAGGACATCCTCGGCCCTCTCGAGGGCGTTGCCTTCGTCCGTTTCGGCCACGAGGACGTCGTCCGGCACAAGCTCGTCCAGCGCATCGTGGAGGCGTACCGCAAGCACGCGGAGGAGACCGGCACGCAGCGTCGGAAGTGACGCTTTGGTGACGGTCGAGATCGAGAACCGAAGCGGAGCCGACGTCGACGAGCAGGGCGCCGAGGCGCTGGCGCGCCGGGTGCTCTCGGCCGAAGGCATCGACGAGGGCGACCTCGGGCTCCTCTTCGTCGGCCCGGACGAGATGCGCACGTTGAAGCGCGAGCATCTCGGCCAGGACGAGGCGACCGACGTCCTCTCGTTCCCGATCGACGGCCGGGACGACCTGCCCGACGGCGTGCCGCGCCAGCTGGGCGACGCCGTCCTCTGTCCGCAGGTCGTCGGCGAGAGGTGGCGGGCGCCGCTCGTCCACGGGCTCCTCCACCTGCTCGGCTACGACCACGGCGTCGAGATGGAACGCCGCGAGGCGGAGCTGGCCTGATGGCTGCTCCCACGCGCCGCGGCCCTTCGCTCCTGGAGAGCTTCAACTTCGCGTTCGAGGGCGTGATCCACGTCCTGCGCACGCAGCGGAACATGCGGATTCACTTCGCGATCGCCGCCGCCGTGCTGATCGCCGCGGTCGCGGTCGGAGTGGGGAGGATCGAGCTGATCGCGCTGCTGATCGTGATCTCGTTCGTGCTGATCGCGGAGATGATCAACTCGGCGCTCGAGGCCGGGATCGACGTCGCGACGACGTCCTTCGACCCGCTCGCCAAGCTCGCGAAGGACATCGCCGCGGGCGCGGTGCTGATCGCCACGGTGAACGCGGTCGCCGTCGGCTACCTCGTCTTCTCCGACGTCTTCGTCAACCGCAGCTCGCGCCTGATCCAGCGGCTGCGCGACGCGCCCGCCGAGTTGACCGTGATCGCCCTCGTGCTCACGATCATCCTCGTGCTGGGGACGAAGGCGTACACGGGCCGCGGGACGCCGCTGCGCGGAGGGCTCCCGTCGGGGCACGCCGCGGTCGCGTTCGGAAGCTGGATGGCAGTGACGCAGGTCGTCGGCGACTCGCAGCACTGGTTCCTGATCACCTCGCTGACCTTCCTGATGGCGGTGCTCGTCGCGCAGACGCGGATCGAGTCGGGCGTCCACTCGTTCCTCGAGGTCGTCTACGGTGGGCTGCTGGGGTCGCTGGCAGTGCTCGTCATGTTCCAGGTGTTCGGATGAGCCGAGAGTTGTACGACCAGGCCGTGGCCGCGGCCGAGCGCGCGTACGCGCCGTACTCGAACTTCCACGTCGGAGCAGTCGTGCAAGCGCGCGACGGCCGGCTGTTCGAGGGCGTGAACGTCGAGAACGCCTCGTATCCGCTCGGGATCTGCGCCGAGCGGACGGCCATCGCCTGCGCTGTCGTCGCGGGTTGCCGTCCGGGCGACCTCGAGGAGATCGCGATCACCGCGTCGCCCTGCGGCGGGTGCAGGCAGTGGATCTACGAGTTCCGATTCGACCGCGTCACCTTCAAGAACGCGGCCGGGGAGATCGTCACGCGCACACCGGCGGAACTGCTCCCCGAGACGTTCGAGCTGTGAAGTCCGGGTTCGTCGCAGTCGCGGGACGCCCGAACGTCGGCAAGTCGACGCTCGTGAACGCGCTGGCCGGCGGCAAGGTCGCGATCGTCTCCGACAAGCCGCAAACGACGCGTCGGCGGATCTCGGGAGTCGTGAACGGCGACGGTTACCAGCTCGTCCTCGTCGACCTGCCTGGCTTCCAGCGCCCGCTCGACCCGATGACCGAGCGCATGCAGCGCACCGTCGACCACGCATTCGAGGACGTCGACGCGGTCCTGTTCGTCCTCTCGACGCGGGACCGGATCGGCGCCGGCGATCGCTTCATCGCCAAGCGGGTCTTCTCCCTGGGCGTGCCGGTCGTGATCGCGCTGAACAAGGTCGACCGGCTCAAGCCCGGGCACGTCGCGACGCCAGATGGACACGGCGTCCAAGCTCGGCGACTTCCACGCGCTGCACCCGGTGAGCGCGAAGACGGGCGACGGCGTCGCAGAGCTGCGCGACGAGCTCGTCGAGCTGCTGCCCGAGGGGCCGGCGTACTTCCCGCCGGACCAGCGAAGCGACCTCTCCGCCGAGGAGGAGGTCGGCGAGCTGATCCGAGAGAAGGCGCTTGCGCTCACGCGCGAGGAGGTTCCGCACGCGATCTCCGTCGAGGTCGAGGAGGTCGACGAGAAGGTCGTGCGCGCGAGCCTCTACGTCGAGACCGAGTCGCAGAAGCAGATCGTCGTCGGCAAGGGCGGGTCGGTCGTGAAGGAGATCGGCGTACGCGCCCGGCCCGAGGTCGAGCACCTGCTCGGGCATCCCGTCTTCCTCGAGCTCAAGGTCAAGGTCAAGCCGAAGTGGCGCCGCGACGAGCGGCTGCTCGAGCGACTGGGAATCTGATGGCGATCGAGCTCGTCTACGAGACGCATTCGACGACAGTCGACAACGAGACGGGGATCGCCACCGGCTGGCTCGAGGGCGAGTTGTCGGAGACGGGCCGCGTGCAGGCCGCCGAGCTGGGCCGGCGGCGCCGCGACGATGGTCTCGCAGCGGTCTTCACGTCGGATCTGGGCCGCGCGATCGAGACCGCGGAGATCGCGTTTGCGGGCTCGGGGCTGCCTGTTCACCAGGATTGGCGGCTCCGCGAGTGCAACTACGGCGAGCGGAACGGGAAGCCGGCCGCGGAGCTCGACGAGAAGGAGCGCCTGCGCCGGATCGACGAACCGTTCCCGGGCGGCGAGAGCTACCGGCAGGTCGTCGAGCGCACGATGGGCTTCCTGAACGATCTCTTCCCCGACCGGGACGGTTCGCGCGTCCTGCTGATCGCTCATTCGGCGAACCGCTGGGCGCTACAGCATCTGCTGCTGGGAGTCCCGCTCGAGGAGGTCATCGGCGCGCCGTTCGAGTGGCAGGAGGGCTGGGAGTACACGCTGGCCGGTCAGCTGCCGGTGCAGGGCTAGACTCCTCGTATGGCCAAGGCGCCGGTGCTGGCAACGGGATTCGAGCTCCCGCTCGAGCCGCGGCTGCCGCGGATCGGCTCGGTCGACGCGGTCGCGCTGGAGGAGCGCGCCGCGACGCTCGCCAAGCGGTCGATCAAGCGCGAGGCGAAGCTGTTCGCGCTCGACCTGGCGGTGCGGATGATGGATCTGACGACGCTCGAGGGCGCGGACACGCCCGGGAAGGTCGCGGCGCTGACGTCGAAGGGCATCCGGCCCGATCCGTCCGATGCGACGGTTCCGTCGGTCGCCGCGATCTGCGTCTATCCGAACCTCGTGCCGACCGCGGTCGAGCGCACGCGCGGGACGAGCGTGAAGGTCGCGTCGGTGGCGACCGGGTTCCCGTCGGGGCAGGTGCCGACGACCGTGAAGGTGGCCGAGGTGCGCGACGTCGTGGAGATGGGCGCGGACGAGGTGGACATGGTCATCGACCGGGGCGCGTTCCTGTCGGGCCGCTACGCGAAGGTCTACGACGAGATCGTCCAGGTGAAGGAAGCCGCGGGCGATGCGCACGTGAAGGTGATCCTCGAGACCGGCGAGCTCGGGACGTACGACAACGTGCGCCGGGCGAGCCTGCTCGCGATTGCGGGCGGCGCGGACTTCATCAAGACGTCGACCGGGAAGCTTCCGTCGGCTGCCACGCTGCCCGTGACGCTCGTGATGCTGGAGGCGATTCGCGACGTGTACGAGGAGACGGGGCGACGGGTCGGGATGAAGCCTGCGGGCGGGATTCGACACGCGAAGCAGGCGGTCCAGTACCTCGTGCAGCTGCACGAGACGCTCGGCCCCGAGTGGCTGACGCCAGACCTCTATCGGATGGGTGCGTCGTCGTTGCTGAACGACGTCCTGATGCAGATCCGAAAGGAGAAGACGGGCCGGTACCAGAGCCCGGACTACTTCACCATTGACTGATTCGGCCCGAAACCGGCACACGCGCGCGCGAAGCCGACGGCTACCGTCCAACCCCACCCTCAATGGGTGGGGGGTGGGTGGTGGGCGTAGCCCCCGGGGCGCGTCGTGAGCGAGGTCGAGCGCAAGCGGGACCGCGCGCCCGTTCCAGCCGCCTGGGACTACGCGCCGGCGCCGGAGGCTCGCGACCTCGTCCAGTTGCGCGAGCAGTACGGCCTCTTCGTCGGCGGTGAGTGGCTCGGCCCGAGCGAGGCGTACACGACG
Organism: uncultured Actinomycetes bacterium; assembly: GCA_963742635.1. Lineage (GTDB taxonomy): Bacteria > Actinomycetota > Thermoleophilia > Gaiellales > Gaiellaceae > VAXT01. The sequence goes on along the minus strand of CAVUMW010000010.1, from coordinate 109,723 downwards.
ATCGACCCGTCGAGCGAAGAGCCGCTGGCCGAGATCGGGCAGGCGACGCGCGAGGAGGTCGGCCAGGCCGTCGGCGCAGCACGTGAGGCGTTCGACAACGGCTGGTCCGCAACCTCGCCGGCGGAGCGCGCCAAGTACCTCTTCCGGATCGCGCGCATCCTCCAGGAGCGCTCGCGCGAGTTCGCCGTGCTCGAGTCGCTGAACGGCGGCAAGCCGATCCGCGAGTCGCGCGACGTCGACCTGCCGCTCTCGGCCGCGCACTTCTTCTACTACGCAGGCTGGGCGGACAAGCTCGAGTACGCGTTCCCGAACCGCAAGCCGCGCCCGATCGGCGTCGCCGGCCAGATCGTCCCCTGGAACTTCCCGCTGCTGATGCTCTCGTGGAAGATCGCGCCCGCGCTCGCGGCCGGGAACACGGTCGTTCTCAAGCCGGCGGAGACGACGCCGCTCTCGGCGCTTCTCTTCGCGGACGTCCTCCGGCAGGCCGAGCTCCCGCCGGGCGTCGTCAACATCGTCACCGGCGACGGCCGCACCGGCGCGGCCCTCGTCGAGCATCCGGACGTCGACAAGATCGCCTTCACGGGGTCGACCGAGGTCGGCAAGTCGATCCAGCGGCAGCTCGCAGGCACCGGCAAGCACCTGACGCTCGAGCTCGGCGGCAAGGCGGCGAACGTGATCTTCGACGACGCCGCGCTCGACCAGGCCGTCGAGGGAATCGTCAACGGCATCTACTTCAATCAGGGTCACGTCTGCTGCGCCGGCTCGCGCCTGCTCGTGCAGGAGTCGATCTACGAGCCGCTGATCGGGAAGCTGAAGCGCCGCCTGACCACGCTGCGCGTCGGCGATCCGCTGGACAAGAACACGGACGTCGGCGCGATCAACTCGAAGCAGCAGCTGGACAAGATCAAGGAGCTCGTCGCGGCGGGCGAGGAAGAGGGCGCCGAGATCTACCAGCCGCCGTGCCGCCTGCCAGAGAAGGGCTACTGGTTCGCGCCGACCGTCTTCACGAACGTCGCCCAGAGCTACCGCATCGCGCAGGAGGAGATCTTCGGCCCGGTGCTCTCGGTGCTCACGTTCCGCACACCCGATGAGGCGGTCGAGAAGGCGAACAACACGCCGTACGGGCTATCGGCGGGCGTTTGGACGGAGAAGGGCTCGCGCATCCTTGCGATGGCGCAACAGCTGCGGGCGGGCGTGATCTGGGCGAACACGTACAACCGCTTCGACCCGGCCTCGCCGTTCGGCGGCTACAAGGAGTCCGGCTTCGGCCGCGAGGGCGGGCGCCACGGGCTCGAGCCGTACCTGGAGTTCGAGTGAGCCGGCTCCCGGTCCAGAAGACGTACAAGCTCTACATCGGCGGCGCGTTCCCGCGCTCCGAGTCGGGACGCACGTACGAAGCCGAGGGCGCGAACGTCGCCCGCGGCTCCCGCAAGGATCTCCGCGACGCCGTCCGAGCGGCCCGGGCCGCATTTCCCAAGTGGTCGACGATGACCGCCTACAACCGGGGCCAGGTCGTCTACCGGATCGCCGAGATGCTCGAGTCGCGTCGCGCCGAGTTCGCAGAGCTGAGCTCCGGCGCCGACGAGGTCGATCGCACGATCGACAGGCTCGTCTGGTACGCGGGCTGGGCGGACAAGCTCGCGCAGGTGCTCGGCTCCTCGAACCCGGTCGCCGGCCCGTACTTCAACTTCACGGTCCCCGAGCCGACCGGTGTCGTGGGCATCCTCGCCCCCGACGAGCCGCCCCTCGCCGGCCTGGTCTCGCGCGTGGCACCTGCGATCGTCGGCGGCAACACGACCGTCGTCGTGGCGTCCGGGACGCACCCGCTCGCCGCGGTCGAGCTGGCCGAGGTGCTCGCCACCTCCGACGTCCCCGGCGGAGTGGTGAACCTGCTGACCGGCTTCCGCGAGGAGCTCGCGCCCTGGCTCGCGGGGCACATGGACGTGAACGCGATCGACCTCGCAGGCGCCGACGGGCAGGTCGAGGAGCTCGAACGGCTCGCGGCGGAGAACGTCAAGCGGGTCGTCCGAGGCGCAGCGGACGATCAGAGCCCGTGGGAGATCGCATCCTTCCTCGAGCTGAAGACCGTCTGGCATCCGATCGGCGTCTAGTTAGAGTGCCCAGCCGATGACCGGCCAGCGCCGCTTGAGCCAGGCGATCTCCGAGGGCGACGGGATCTCGCTGATCACGCCCGCCGCCGACGCGGACGCGGCCGCGGCGGCCGAGCGCAGCGGGGCGGAGGGCGTCGTGCTCCACCTCAACATCCCCGAAGTCCGTGACGCGACAGGGCTGCCGATCCTCTGGCGTGTCGACGCGTCGCCGGGCGAGGCGCTCACGGCGGGAGCGGACGCGCTCCTGCTTGCTGCCGGCGCGCTCGAAGACGACGCGGAGCACGTCGAGCGGCGCTGGGAGGAGGCCCACGGCATCGGTCTCGAGTGCGTCGTCGAGGTGCGCGACGCGGACGAGCTCGAGCTCGCCCTCGAGCGACTCGACCCGGAGATCTTCCTGCTCGCGCCACGGGAGGGCGGCGACGCCGACGATCCGCTCGAGAGCGTCCTCGATTTGCTGCCCGACATCCCAGCCGGCAAGCTCGCGATCGCCGACGTCGAGGTCACGACCCAAGACGAGATCGCCGAGCTGGAACGCGCCGGAGTGGACGCCGTGATCGTCGCCACGCACAACCTCGCAGGCCTGGTTCGTGCGGCCCCGCCCGAGGTCTGACGCAAGCCTCAATCGGTGGGGTGGCCCCTGGGTCGCGCTCGCGGCCGTGCTCGCGCTGGCTGCTGCCCTGCGCCTCGTCGGCATCCGGTACGGCCTTCCGTTCCCGCTGCTGAATCCCGACGAGCGGAACATCGTCCCGCGCGCGTGGGCGATGACGCACGGCGGCGGTCTCGACCCGCACTGGTTCGACTACCCGACGCTGGTCATGTACCTGCTCGCGCCGTTCCAGGCGTGGCAGCACGAGCCCTCGTACCTGACGGCCAGGATCGTGCTGGTCGCGATCGCGCTCGGCGGGGTTGCGGCCGCGTGGTGGCTGGGACGGGCCGCGTACGGGCCTGTCGCGGGCTTCGTCGCCGCGTCCGCGGTCGCCGTCGAGACGACCTACGTGGCCTATTCGCGCATGGCCGTCACGGACGTGCCGCTGACCGTCGGCGTCACGGTCGCGCTCGCGCTGATGGTCTCGGGCCGGATCGAGCTCGCCGGGCTCGCGGTCGGGCTCGCGGCGAGCGCGAAATACCCGGGGATCATCCTCCTCGCGCCGCTCGTCGCGGCCGCGTGGGGGAGATGGAGACGCCTCGCGGTCGGCGTCGCGCTCGCGGTCGTCGCATTCGCGGCCACGAGCCCCTACGTGCTGATCGACTTCCGGCAGGCCGCCGGCGACGCGTGGCGCGTCGATCGCTGGGCGCACACGGGCTGGCTCGGCTTCGAGAACGACCACGCGGCGCCGATCGCCTTCGCCGGGCGGCTCTGGGACGGCTTCGGGCCGGCGCTCCTGATCGCCGTCGCCGGCCTCGTCGTCGCTCTCGTGCATCGCACGCGCGCCGACCTCGTGCTCGGCACGTTCGTCCTCGTCTACTTCGCGAACCTGCTCCTGCTGCACTCGCACTTCGACCGCTACGTGCTTCCGCTCGTGCCCGCCCTCGCCGCGCTCGCCGGCCGCCTCCGGGCGCTCGCGCCGGTGACGCTCCTCATGCTCGTCGTCCCGCTGACGTGGAGCGTGCGCGATGCGCGCGACCTGACGAAGACGGACGCTCGCGTCGTCGCCGAGCACTGGGTCGTCGGACATTTGCCGCGCGGCGCCTACCTCGCCGCCGACCCGTCGACCCCGGACTTCCCCGGCTACCGAGTCCTGGCGCTGAAGCTTCCCCGGCCCGGCCAGCCGCATGACCCGAACCGGGACCTCGCACGGCTCCGCGCCCAGGGTGTCCGTTACGTCGTCGTCACGGGTGCCGTCGAGGACCGCGTGCTCGCGGCCGCGAGCCACTACCCGCGCGAGACGCGGTTCTACGACAGCCTCCGACGCGAGCCGCGTGTCTACTCGATCCGCCCGCACGACGACGTTGGCGGGCCATGGTTGGAGATTTACCGGCTATAACGTGCTCCTGATGCTTCGACTGGCGGGAGCAGGGGTTTTGGCCGCGTTGGCTCTCCTTGCATCGGGCTGCTCCGGGAACGAGAGCAAGCCGGCCGCGGCAGCCGCGACGAAGCCGGCCACCTGCCCGCAGAGCTGGAAGGCCGGCTGGCAGCGGCTCGCGAACCGGATCCACCATACGGTCTACTGCCCGACCTGGATGCCGAGCCCGCTCGACGCGAAGATGGGCGGCCAGTGGGACAACGGCGTGTCGGTCGAGAAGGACAAGAGCTACCTCGTCAGCTTCCTGTGGCACGAGCCGCCGAGCCAGGACGTCCACGTCAACTTCCGGGGCTACCCCGGCCGGACGAAGATCCCGCGCTGCGAGGACACCGAGGTCGTCGGCGGCAAGGTGCGCAGGACGACGATGCCGTGCTTCAGCGACCCGCACGGGAAGCGCCGTCTCGGCGGGATCACCGCGACGATGTACACGGTCAACCGCGGCGTCGACCAGTGGCACATCCTCTACGCGTGGCACGACCACGGGAGCCTCTACGCGGTCAGCGAGCACGTGATCAAGCCGCTCACCTACCGCCGGGTCGTGAGCAACCTCGACCGCATGGTCCGCGGGCTCGTTCGCGTCAAGCCGGCAGCCTGACGCGATGAAGCTCACCCGGAAGGAGCTGCTCCTCGGCGGAGCCGCGGGCGCCGCCCTCGGCGCGGCGGGGATCTACGAGCTCGTGGACAAGCTCGCGGACTCGCCGCCGGGCCACTTCGGCGAGGGCCGCGAGCCCGAGCAGCACCTGGTCGACGGCATGCGCGTCGAGAAGCAGGAAGGCGTCGAGGTCGTCGTGCCGCTTCGGCATCACGAGGTGGTCACGGCCCGCGTCGTCGCGCCGCAGGACCAGCTCCTCGACGCGCGCGCCGAGCTCTCAGCCGTCCTGACGAAGCTCGATGCCGACTATCCGGGCACGCCCGACGGGCTCTCGGTCACGGTCGCGTGGGGCCTGCCGTACTTCCAGACGCACGTCGCGGACGCCGCGGACGTGCACCTGCCGTTCGACCGCCGGGCGAAGAAGAGCGCGCTGATCGACGCGATCCGCTTTCCGAGCGACCCTCACGAGACGGTGCTCGAGGCCAACGACGTCGCGTTCCTCCTCCGCAGCGACAACGAGGAGCACATCCGGGCGGCGGCGACGGAGATCGCCGACCGCATGAAAGGCGCGCTCGCCGTGACGAGCATCCGCAAGGGCTTCGCCGGCCAGATGGACGGCGGGAAGGGCCTGCCGAAGGAGATGGCGACGGCCGCGGGTGTCCCGGGCGCCGACCTGATCCCCGACGGCTCCGAGCTCTTCCTCGGCTTCACGTCGACGCAGCGGAACGCGCTCGGCCCGCAGCGGATCGTCAACTTCGAGACGCTCGGCCTCGTCGACCTCGGGCCGCGCTCGTACTTCCACGGCGGCACGCACATGCACCTCTCGCACATCTTCGAGGACCTCGAGGCGTGGTACCTGAACCAGGACTTCCGCGATCGCGTGAACACGACGTTCCGGCCGAGGCTGCTCGTGCGGCCCGGGACGCAGACGGTGGCGCAACCGCCGAGCCGCGTCTCGTCGGAGAGCGAGGTGCGCCGCGACTACGAGCGCTTCGGGATCATCGGGCACAGCTCGTCGCTCCAGCCGGCCTCGCGCCTGCAGCAAGACATCCGGGGCTCGGACGGGACGCTCTACCGGAAGGGAACCGCCATTCCGCAGCGGGCCGACTTCAACACGCTCGACAACCCGTTCTTCTGGAGCGCGGACCCGAAGCGCGACGGGATGGGCGACGGACCGGCCGCTGGTCTCCACTTCGTCGTCTTCAACCCGACGAGCGACGACTTCCACCGCAACCGGCTCGCGATGGACGGCCACATGCCCGGCGGCGAGAAGCTGAAGTTCGTTCCGCGCGCGCCCGGGCAGGGCTTCAACTCGATCCTGAAGACGACCCACCGGCAGAACTTCCTCGTCCCGCCGAGGCGCCACCGCGCCTTCCCACTCGTCGAGCTTTAGACAAGCCCCGAGCGAAGCGAGGGGGCTAGCTCATGTGTCCACTCACTTAGCCGAAGAACGCTTTCGCCACGGCGTACCAGTCCTCCGGGACCGTCTTCAGCTCGGCGGTCGCCTCCGCCAGCGAGACGTCGACGATCTCGTCCCCGTGCAGCGCGGCCATGCGCCCGAAGCGGCCCTCGGCGACGAGGTCCGCGGCCTTCAGCCCGTAGCGCGTCGCGAGCACGCGGTCGCGCGGCGTCGGGCTGCCTCCGCGCTGGACGTGGCCGAGCACCGTCACGCGCGTCTCGAACCCCGTGCGCTCCTCGATGTCGGCGCCGAGCGCATGACCGACCCCGCCCAGGCGGACGTGCCCGAACTCGTCGGCGTCCGGCTCCTGCGCCACGAGCCGCCGCTCACCGGACTCGTACGTGAGCTCGTAGCCCTCGCTGACGACGACGATCGAGAAGTCCTTGCCCCGCTCGTGCCGGTGCTGGATCTCGCGGCAGGCCTGCTCGACCGTGATCGGCTGCTCGGGGATCAGGATCACGTCCGCGCCGCCGGCGATCCCGCTCATGACCGCGATCCAGCCCGTGTGCCGGCCCATCACCTCCAGCACCATCACGCGGTTGTGCGACTCCGCGGTCGTGTGCAGCCGGTCGATCGCCTCGGTGCAGATCCAGACGGCGGTGTCGAAGCCGAACGTGTAGTCGGTCGCGGACAGGTCGTTGTCGATCGTCTTCGGCACGCCGACGACGGGGAACTCGTGCTCCTCGTAGAGCTTGGCCGCGACGCCGAGCGTGTCCTCGCCGCCGATCGCGACGAGCGCGTCGAGGCTCTCGGCGCGGAAGTTCTCGAGCACGCGGTCGACGCCGCCCTCGACCTTGTACGGGTTCGTGCGCGAGGTGCCGATGATCGTCCCACCGCGGGGCAGGAGGCCCGAGATCTCGCGCGGGCCGAGCGCCTCGAACGTCCCGTCGACGAGCCCGCGCCACCCGGACCGGATCCCGACGACGTCGTCCCCACGGACCTGCGAGCGCCGAGCAACGGCTCGGATGACCGCGTTCAGCCCCGGGCAGTCGCCTCCACCGGTGAGGATTCCGACTCGCATTCCGTGTGTGCCGAAGGTGGGAGTCGAACCCACACGGAGCTTGCGCCCCACCGGATTTTGAGTCCGGCGCGTCTACCAGTTCCGCCACTTCGGCTCGAGCGCGCATCGTATCCGTGCCAATAAGAGTTGAAAGCTCGGTCGAATGTCTCGATACTTGTCCCCCTCGCGGGCCGACCCCCTGTTGCGGCTGTCGATCGGCGAGGAGCAACCGTGACGGAGGAGGGACAGCACGTGAAGAAATCTGGATTGCTAGTAGCAGCGCTACTCGTCGCAATCCCGCTTGCCTTGCTCGCGGCAGGCTGCGGAGGCGGCGGTGGCGGAGGAGGGGGCAGCGAAGCAACGGCGCTGCCATCGGCAGGGTGCGAGCCGATTCAGTACGAGGGCAGCGGCAAGCCCGAGACGCTCATCGCGTCGGACCTGCCGCTTCAGGGCTCGAACCGGGCGCTGACGACCGAGATGGCTCAGGCGGTCGAGTTCATCCTCAAGCAGCACGACTGGAAGGCCGGCGGCAAGACGATCGGCTTCCAGTCCTGCGACGACTCGACGGCACAGGCCGGTAGCTGGGACTCGGCGAAGTGCACGTCGAACGCGAGGGCCTACGCGAACAACACGGCCGTGATCGGTGTGATCGGGACGTTCAACTCGGGCTGCGCGAAGCTCGAGATCCCGATCGCAGACCGCGCGCCGGACGGTCCGCTCGCGTACGTCAGCCCGGCGAACACGTATCCGGGCCTGACGATCAGCGGGCCGGGCACCGAGTCCGGCGAGCCGGACGTCTACTACCCGACCGGCAAGCGGAACTACGCCCGGGTCGTGTGGAACGACCAGTTCCAGGGCGCGGCCGACGCGCAGTTCGCGAAGGACCAGGGCTTCAAGAAGGTGTACGTCCTGACGGACAAGGAGACGTACGGCAACGGCATCGCCACCTTGTTCCAGAACTACGCCAAGAAGCTCGGGATCGCAACCCTCCCGGGCACGCCTGCCGCCTGGGACAAGAACGCGTCGAGCTACGACGCGGTCGCAACCAAGATCAAGCAGTCGGGTGCGGACGCGGTCTTCCTCGGCGGCATCATCTGCAACAACGGCGGCAAGCTGATCAAGGACCTGCGTGCGGGCTTGGGCTCGAACGTGACGCTCTTCGCCCCCGACGGGTTCACGCCGATCGACGCCGCGACGATCAAGACCGCGGGCCCGGCGTCCGAGGGCATGTTCATCACGCAGCCGGGCATCCCGTCCGACCAGCTGAGTGGCGCCGGGAAGACCTTCGTGGAGGACTTCACGAAGGCGAACGGCAAGGAGCCGGATCCGTACACGAACTACGCCGCGCAGGCAACGGACGTCCTGCTGACCGCGATCGACGACGCGAAGGGCGAGCGAGCCCAGGTCGCGCAGCACCTGTTCAACCAGGACGTGAAGGACGGCATCCTCGGCAACTTCAAGATCGACGAGAACGGCGACACGACGCTCGGCACGGTGAGCGTCTGGCAGGTCAAGGGCCAGAAAGGCGTGTTCCTGAAGACGATCACGCCTGAGCTGAGCTTCGTGAAGGGGTAAGGCAAGAACAGTTCGATCTAGGCTGGGGGAGGACACGTTCCTCCCCCAGCGCGTTCCGGGAAGGCGTCCCAGGAGGGCAATGGCGACCGAGCAGGCGAGGATCCGCGTGGCGCGTCCGGCGAACCGGCCCGACGTGCTCACGATCATTGGGCTGCTCTTCGTGGCCGCCGTCGGGCTCTGGCTGCTGATCAACTTCATCAAGGCCCCGGCGGACTTCTACAACCTGTTCCTGATCGGCCTGACGAACGGGTGCGTCTACGGGCTCGTCGCGCTCGGCTACTCGCTCGTCTACGGCATCCTCGAGCTGATCAACTTCGCCCACGGCGACGTGTTCATGCTCGGCGGGATGCTCGTCGCGACGATGACCACTAACTGGGCGCTCACGAACAAGTCGGGCATGGTCCTCTGGCTCTTCATCCTCCTCATGCTCCTGATCGCGATGGCGTTCTGCGCGACCATCAACACGACGATCGAGATCGTCGCCTACAGGCGCTTACGCAACGCCCCGCGGCTGGCGCCGCTGATCACCGCGATCGGCATGTCGTTCATCCTCCAGAACATCGGGCTCGTCTGGAAGGGCGCGCGACCGACCTCGGTGCCGGACATCCTCCCGCACGGCGACGGTGTTCACGATCGGCGGCGTGCCGTACACCTGGAACCGCTTCATCGTCGTCCTGTTCACGATTCCGGTGCTCCTGGCGCTGATGTGGCTCGTCCAGCGGACGCGGCACGGAAAGGCGATGCGTGCGACCGCGCAGGACCGGGAGGCCGCCGCGATGATGGGGATCAGCGTCAACCGCACGATCTCGTTCACGTTCTTCCTCGCCGGCTCGCTCGCCGGCGCGGCGGCCCTTCTCTACGCGCTCTACATCACGAACATCCGGTACACGGAGGGGTTCCGCGTCGGCCTGATCGCGTTCACCGCCGCGGTGCTCGGCGGGATCGGAAACCTGCCCGGCGCGGTGCTCGGAGGGCTCGTGATCGGCTTCGTCGAGTCCTTCAACAACGGGCTCGGCTGGCACGCGCCGGGCAGCGACTGGACCCAGTCGATCATCTTCGCGATCCTGATCCTGATCCTCGTGTTCCGGCCGGAAGGGCTGCTCGGCGAGCGGACTCCGGAGGGCGCGTAGTGGCGCCGGGGATACAGGCGGTTCGCGACAGCACGCCCGCGTTGAAGCGGCAGAGCATGCCGCGGGCGAAGCGCGCGGCGATCGCCGGGATCCCGGCGTTCTTCGTCCTCGCGGTCACCGGCTCGGCGTCGCTGGGCCTCATCGTCGCCGCGCTCATCTTCGGTGCCCTCGTACATCCCGGCCTGGAACACGCTCCCGCTCGGCAAATGGATCGTCCCGCTCGGGGTGCTCCTGATCGCGGTGTTCTACCCGATCTACCAGCCGAACCTGTTCGACGTGGTCGTCTTCGGCAACTTCCCGAGCGTCGACACGGGCGTGACGATGATGATCTTCATCATGATGGCCCTCGGCCTGAACATCGTCGTGGGCTACGCCGGCCTGCTCGACCTCGGCTACGTCGCGTTCTACGCGATGGGCGCGTACACGGTCGCCTGGTTCGCCTCACAGCACTTCTCGGGCACCACCTTGCACCTCGGCGGCGTCGGCGTCGCGCCGAGCACGCCCGGCTTTCACATCTCGATCTGGATCGTGCTGGTCATCGCCGGGATCTTCGCGACGATCGCCGGGATCCTGATCGGCTTCCCGACCCTGCGCCTGCGCGGCGACTACCTCGCGATCGTCACGCTCGGCTTCGGCGAGATCATGCCCCAGATCGCGAACAACGGCGACAACCTCTTCGGGCACAACGTCACGAACGGCCCGCAGGGGATCAACCCGATCGACCCGCCCGGCTTCGGCAACACGCTGCACAACGCCGTCGGGCTCCCCGCGGACTACCTGAGCTCGACGAACTCGACGCGGCTCTTCTACTGGACCGCGCTCTTCCTGGTCCTGGTCACGGTCTTCTGCACTGTCCGGCTGCGCGACTCCCGTCTCGGGCGGGCGTGGATCGCGATCCGCGAGGACGAGACGGCCGCCGCCGCGATGGGCGTCCCGCTGATGCGGACGAAGACGTGGGCGTATGCGGCGGGCGCGTTCTTCGGCGGCGTCGCCGGGGCCTACTACGGGAGCTTCAAGGGCGGCACCTTCCCCGGGGACTTCTACTTCAACATCTCCGTCTTCATCCTCTGCATGGTCATCCTCGGCGGGATGGGCAACGTCTGGGGCGTGATCGTCGGTGCCGCATTCCTCTCCTATCTGAACCAGGAAGGCCTCGCGAACATCGGGGCCTGGATGAACGCGAACGGCGTCAGCGACTTCGTGTTTCGCAAGCAGATCGACGTGCCGCTCTACACGTCGGGGATCTTCGGGGTCATCCTCGTGCTGACGATGCTGTTCAGGCCGGAAGGGCTCATTCCGAGCGAGCGGCGCAAGCTCGAGTTCCACGAGGGCGTCCACGACGAGTATCTCTACGACGTGGAGCACCACGACGAGTCTCTCTCCGACCGCGATAACGCGTAGCTGTGGCCGACCTCCTGATAGCCGAGGGCGTGCGCAAGGAGTTCGGCGGCCTGGTCGCCGTGAACGACGTCGACTTCACGATCCCGGAGCGGACGATCGTCAGCCTGATCGGGCCCGAACGGCGCCGGCAAGACGACGTTCTTCAACATGCTCACGGGCGTGTACAAGCCGACCGCCGGCCAGATCGTCTTCGACGGCCACGACGTCACGGGCAAGCCGCCGCACGCGATCACCGAGCGCGGCATCGGGCGCACGTTCCAGAACATCCGGCTCTTCCAGAGCATGACCTCGCTCGAGAACGTGCTCGTCGGCATGCACTCGCGGCTGAAGGGCGGCGTCCTGCGGGCGGTGATCAAGCCTCCGTCGCTGAAGCGCGAGGAGATCGCCGCGCGGGAGAAGGCCCACGACCTGCTCGAGTTCTGCGGCCTTCGCGGCCGCGACGACGAGTACGCGCGCAACCTCGCGTACGGCGATCAGCGGCGGCTCGAGGTCGCACGTGCGCTCGGCACGGAGCCGAAGCTCCTGCTGCTCGACGAGCCGACGGCCGGCATGAACCCGCAGGAGACGGCCGAGTTCACCGCGTTCGTCAGCAAGCTGCGCGAGGAAGAAGGCCTGACCGTCCTCATGATCGAGCACGACATGCGGGTCGTGATGGGGATCTCCGAGCGCGTGACCGTCCTCGACTACGGCGAGAAGATCTCCGAGGGCACTCCGCAGGAAGTCCAGCGCGACGAGCGCGTGATCGAGGCCTACCTGGGAACGGCGGCGGTGACCTGATGGCGGCCGCCGAGACCGGGCAGCCGACGACCGCCGACGCCGGGCAGTCGATCCTCGAGCTGAGGGAGGTCCACACGTTCTACGGCTCGATCGAGGCGCTCAAGGGGATCTCGATCGACGTCCGCGAAGGCGAGATCGTGACCCTGATCGGCGCGAACGGCGCGGGCAAGTCGACGACGCTTCGTTCGATCAACGGGCTCAACCACCCGCGCCGCGGAACGATCTCGTTCCAGGGCAAGGACATCACGAACGACTCCCCGCACAGCGTCGTCAAGATGGGCATCAGCCAGTCGCCCGAGGGCCGGCGGCTGTTCCCGCGCATGAGCGTGATCGAGAACCTCGAGATGGGGGCGTTCCAGCGAAACGACCGGAGCGAGATCAAGGAGTCGATCGACCGCGTGTTCGAGCTCTTCCCGCGCCTCGCCGAGCGGCGCAACCAGAAGGCCGGGACGATGTCCGGCGGCGAGCAGCAGATGTGCGCGATCGGCCGGGCGCTGATGGCCAAGCCGAAGCTGCTCATGCTCGACGAGCCGTCGATGGGGCTCGCGCCGATCTTCGTCGAGAAGATCTTCGAGATCATCCAGGAGATCAGCCAGCAGGGGACGACGATCCTGCTCGTCGAGCAGAACGCGCTGATGGCGCTCGACGTCGCCGACCGCGGCTACGTGATGGAGACGGGCACGATCGCGCTCGCGGACGACGCGAAGGCGCTCCGCGAGAACGAGAAGGTCCAACAGACGTATCTCGGGGTCGACTGATCCGATCGGGTCGACCGGTCAGTTCAGACGGATGCTGAGCAGAGCTCAGCATCCTGAGGCCGGCATCGCAAGCGACGCCTCAGTCGGCGTCGACTAGCCGACTCGTAGCGGGAAGTACGGCGGCGACAGGAGGTAGCCGATGCGGGGCGGGCCGCTGGCGCGGCCGTGCGCCATCCCGAGCGCGGGCCCGATCCCGTGCGTCGGCACGAACCCGAGCTGGCGTGCGGCGGTCGCGTCCCGGCAGCCGGCGACGAGCACCGCGCCGAGCCGCTCGATCGCGGGCTGGCAGGCGGACCACTCGGCGAACGGAAGCAGCGGGTGGCACGAGCGGCCCGCGCGGTACGACTCGACTGCGCGATCGTCCGCTCCGGCCACCTGCTCCGCTTCGGCGAGATCCTCGGGGTCGCGCGCGCCGCTCGAGCGCGCCGCCTGGAAGAGCGCGCGGAACGGCTGCTGCGTCGGGTGCGGAAACCGCCTGGTGAAGCGGCTGAGGAGGATCGCCGTGCCGCCCTCGTTGACCGGGAACTCGTCGCGCCACAGGCGGAGCGCGAGGCCGAGGGCCAGGTACGCGGCCGACATCGGGTTCGGAGCCTCGCGCGGGAGCATCGCGCGTCGTGTGCGGCACGCCGATGCAGATCACGTCGAGCCGCTCCTCGAGCCTCATCGCCTTCGCCTCGACGCCGCGCAGGAGCGCCTCGGCGTGGGCGACCGAGGGCGGCCCGGCGAAGACGGCTGCGGCCGACAGCTCGCTGGGCAGGCGGCGGAGCACGCCACGGCGCACGGGCCCGGGCACGAGCCCGAACAGCCCCCGGAGCGGGAAGTTCGCGATGCGGTCGACGGTCTCGCGGTCGTGCGGGTAGCCGTGGAGGACGCCTCCGAGCGCGGGTGTGTTCAGCGTGAGCGAGACCCCGAGCAGGGCGACGCGCGGGCCAGAGCACGTTCGAGACCGAGCGCGAGGCGCCAGCCTCCGGAGCCAGAGGTCTCGAGCAGCGAGTACGCGTTCGCCGTGCGCATGGCGTGCGGGTCGGCCGCGGCGAGCAGGGCAGCCGCTCCGCCGTTGAGCACGGTCTCGGCGGCGGTCACCGGGACGACGATGTCTGCCTCCAAGAGCGCGGGGTGGACCCGGAGCGGGCGGTCGGCGTCGGGGATCTCGACGAGATCCTCGCGCTCGGCGTCGTGGACCTCGACCCGCCCGTGGAAGCGACGCGCGAACTCCGGCGGGACGAGGAGCTCGAGCTCCCGGTGGCTCGCGCGACGGCCCAGTCCGCCGGCGACGAGCAGCGTCTGCCGGTCGAACGTCGCTCCGGCCCGGTCGAGCTCGGCCATCGTCGCCGCGATCGCGGTGCGCCGAGGATCGCCGGGGGAGCCCGGGATCGGGAGCGACGGAGGCTCGACGACGATCGTCGCCCGCGCGCCACGCGACACGAGCGCCTCGAGCGGCTGCCCTGCGAGCGGAAAGCGCAGCGCGTCGCGAACCGCGGCCGCGACGTCGGCGATCCGCTCGACGGGCGGCGGAGGCGCCAGCACGACTGCGTCCTCATCGGCCTCGACGAGGGCGAGCCGCGAGCCGTACGCCAGCGGCAGGCGGGTCAAGGGATCGAGCGGTAGAGCCTGAGGAAGGTCCGGCGGAACCCGCGCGCCGGCCAGAAGCGCGACGCGAGCAGGTTCGTCTCGCGCCAGTCGACGACGGTCACCGGGTAGCCGTGCTCGCGCGCCCACGCGAGCCCGGCGCTGGTCAGTGCGAGCGCCCGCGCCCGAGCCGCGCGCTTCCGGCAGCGTCGCCGCGAAGCCGAGGAACGCCGCGCGCTCCGGCCGGGCCAGGCCGACGTGCATCGAGGATCGCTCGACCGGGACCATCAGCGAGCTCGCCGACGAGTCTTGCCGTCGATCTCGGCGACGAAGAGCCCGACCTCCGTGTCGTCGATGTCGGTGAGGAACTGCTCGCGGTCCTCGTCGGTGATCCCAGTCGGCGCGATCGGGCTGAACAGACCGGGCGAGCGGCCTGGTGACGTGCGCAGCTCGAGATCGAGCGTCATCGCCGCCTCGACGTCCGCCGCGACTCGCGCGCCGGACGACGACGTCCGCGGGTGGGTCGTCCGTCGACTCGGGCGTCTCCTGGATGGCCGCCGCATGCTGCGCGCCGAACGAGAGGCGGAACCACGCGTCGACGAGCTCCGGGATCGGTCGCGGGCACGAGCGCGTAATGAGCGTTGCGGCCCCGCGCGACCCACTCTTCGGCTGCCGCCGCGTAGAGATCCCGCACGAGCTCGGGCTCGCGCACAGCATGGCCTGCGTACTCGACCCAGATGTTCGAGCCCCAGCGCTCGTCCTCGCGATGCGCGCCGAGCAGGTAGCCGACGAGCTCGCCGTCACGGATCGCCACGGCGCCGCGAGCGCTCCTTCGCGTTCCAGAGCGTCCTCGATCTCGCGCGCGGTAGTCGACGTTCGCGGGCAGCCCCGGCTCGACCGCGCGGTGACGGTTGTGGCGCTCTTCGAGCAGGGCTGCGGCACCCTCGAGGTGCTCGTCCGAAAAGGCTGAATCTCCGGCGCCGGCATCGCCGCAGGACGATACCGTTGACCCATGCCCAAGACGTTGACGGGAGCGGAGCTGCAGCTCGACGACGGGCCGGTCCGCGACTCCGAGCTCTTCCTCGTCGACGGCAACAACCTCGCGTACCGCGCCTTCTTCGCGCTACCCGAGGAGCTGGCGACGAGCGAGGGCTTCTCGACGAACGCGCTGCTCGGCTTCACGAACATGCTCTTCAAGCTGCTCGCGGACTACCGGCCGAAGGGCGTCGCGGTCGCCTGGGACACGCGCCCGGTCCACCGCGCGGCGGTCTCGGAGGACTACAAGTCGGAGCGCCGCCCGATGCCGGACCTCCTGCGCGAGCAGTTCCCGCACTTCCGGCCGATCGTCGAGGCCTTCGGCTACCGGAACCTCGAGTTCGAGGGCTGGGAGGCCGACGACGTGATCGCCACGCTCGCGACGCAGGCCGACGAGGCCGGGATCAAGACGACCGTCGTCTCGACCGACCGCGACGCGTTCCAGCTCGTCACGGACAACGTCGCGCTGATGATGACCCCGCGCGGCGTGTCCGACGTCAACGTCTACACGCCCGACCGCGTCGAGGCGCGCTACGGGATCCGGCCCGACCAGGTGCCGGACTTCATCGGGCTCAAGGGCGACACCTCGGACAACATCCCGGGCGTTCCGGGGATCGGCGACAAGACCGCGGGGCAGCTGATCTCGCAGTACGGGTCGCTCGAGGAGGTGATCGCGCACGCCGAGGAGCTCTCGCCCGCGCGCAAGAAGAACATCATCGAGCACGCCGACCAGGCGCGGCAGTCGAAGGAGCTCGCGACGATGCGCCGCGACCTCGAGCTCGAACTGCGACGTGACGCAGCTCGTCCTCGCGCGCGCCGGACCGCTCGCAGCTGAAGGAGATCTTCCGCAAGTTCGAGTTCCGGAACCTCCTGCACCGGGTCGACGAGCTCGACGACGCGGTCCCGGCGGCGCCGATGCTGCTCGAGAAGACGGCGGTTCCGTGGAGCGAGGAACTTAGTAACAGTCTGTTACAAGGTGGAGAGGTGGCGATCGCGGCCGAGGCGGAGCGGATCGCGGTCGCCGTCCCCGAGCGGGTCGTCGTCTCGCCGCGGCCCGAACGGCTCGAGGGCGAGCTGATCGTCCACGACGCGAAGGCGCAGCGCGTCCCGGCGAAGGACGACACGCTGCTCCTCGCGTACCTGATCGAGCCGTCGCGCCCCGAGTACCCGCTGGACGAGCTCGAAGCCGAGTACGGGCTCGAGCTCGAGCCGGACCCGCCCGCCGAGGAGGAGACCGCCGCGCTCGTTCGCAACGCAGCGGCGACGCTCCGGCTGCGCGACCTGCTCCTCGAGCGGGTTCGCGAGCGGGGCATGGAGCCGCTCTACCGGGACGTCGAGCTCCCGCTGTCCCCGGTCCTCGCTGCGATGGAGGACACCGGGGTGAAGATCGACGAGTACCGCATGGGCGAGATCACGGCGCGGCTGCGCGACAGGGTCGAGGAGCTCGAGTCGCGGGCATACGACCTCGCCGGCGAGGAGTTCATGCTCGGCTCGACGCAGCAGGTCGGCCGGATCCTGTTCGAGAAGCTCGGCCTCACGCCCGGCCGCAAGGGCAAGACGGGCTTCTCGACCGACACGCGCGTCCTGCGCTCGATCCGCGGCGAGCACGAGCTCGTCGGCGTGATCGAGGAGTGGCGCGAGTACTCGAAGCTCCTGAACACGTACCTCGGCCCGCTCCCGAGCATGATCGCCGAGGACGGCCGCCTGCACACGACGATCAACCAGGCCGTGGCCGCGACCGGCCGCCTGTCGACGACGAATCCGAACCTGCAGGCGATCCCGATCCGCACCGAGCTCGGCCGTGAGATCCGCTCGCGCGTTCATCGCCGAGCCGGGGAACAAGCTGCTCTCGGCCGACTACTCGCAGATCGAGCTGCGCATCCTCGCGCACGTCTCCGGCGAGCCGAAGCTGCGAGAGGCGTTCGCGCGCGGCGAGGACATCCACACGGCGACCGCGGTCGAGGTGCTCGGCGTCGAGCCCGCCGAGCTGACTTCGGCGCAGCGCTCGGTCGCGAAGATGATCAACTTCGGGATCGTCTACGGAATCTCGTCGTTCGGCCTCTCGGAGAACCTCGAGATCCCGCGCGAGGAGGCGCAGCAGTACATCGACGCGTACCTGGCGCGCTTCCCGCACGTGCAGGACTTCATCCGAGCGGACGATCGAGCAGTCCGAGCGCGACGGCTACGCGACGAGCCTGCTCGGACGGCGGCGACCCGTCCAGGAGCTGCGCGCGCCAGAACCGCCAGACTCGTTCACTCGGCGAGCGGCTCGCGGTCAACTTCGTCATGCAGGGCTCGAACGCGGACATCATCAAGGTGGCGATGGTTCGCATCCACGACCGGCTGCGCGAGGAGGGGAGAGGCGCGCGGCTCGTGCTCCAGGTGCACGACGAGCTGCTGCTCGAGGTGCCCGACGCCGAGGTCTCGGCGGTCAAGGAGATCGTGCGCGAGGAGATGTGCGGCGCGTACGACGCTCGACCCGCCCCTCGCCGTCGACGTCGGCACCGGCGACGACTGGAGCGAGGCGAAGAGCTGAAAGTCCCACGCCGGCTGCGCCGGCGCCATGACGACTTTCAGCTTCGAGTCTTCGACCCCAGCGTTTGAGGCTGTAGTGCAAGGATTTCCGGGATGCGATCAATGGAGACGACCCTGGGGTCACCTGGACGGATGGGATGGGAGACTGGCTGGTCATGAACGTCGAGCTCGCAGACGGCATCTCGCTGATCGTCGAGGAGGTCGGGCACGGCTTCCCGGTGATCGTGCTCCACGGCGGGCCGGGGCTCGACCACACGGGTTTCGGCCCTACCTCGACCCGCTCGGTGACGAGTTCCGGCTGCTCTACGTGGACGAGCGCGGGCAGGGGCGCAGCGAGCGGGTGGATCCCACGACGCTGTCGCTCGACGTCTTCGCCCGCGACGTCGACCTGCTCGCGGAAGCGCTCGAGCTGGAGCGGTTCGCCCTGCTCGGCCACTCGTTCGGCGCGATCGTCACGACGAAGCACGCGATCGAGATCGGCACTGCCGACGCATACGTGATCTCGGGCGGCGGCGACTCGAGCGCGGCGCTCGAGGCTGACGTCGGCGCGTCGCTCGAGGCGATGGGCGAAGCGGGAGAGCCGATCAAAGCGAGCTGGGAGCAGGAGAAGACGGTCGCGACCGAAGACGAGCTCAGGGAGCTGCTACGGGTGCAGATGCCGTTCCACTTCGCCGGCGACGTCCCACCCGGGTTCGGTGACGAGACCCTCGGGACGCCGGACGTGCTCCGGCACTTCGCGAACATCGGCTACGGCGACTTCGACTACGTGCCCGACCTGCACCGCGTCTCGAAGCCGACGCTCGTGATCGTCGGCGAGCACGACCGCACGACGACCCCACGTGCCGCCAGGGCGCTCCACGAGGGGATCGGCGGCAGCCACCTCGTCGTGCTACCCGGGGTCGGTCACATGAGCTTCGTCGAGACGCCCGGCCCGTACATCGACGCTGTGACGACGTTTCTCAGGGAGGTAGCCGGCTGATGTGGCGCATCCGGATGTTCTTCGAGCGCGTTGGCTGGAAGCCGTTCGCGATCGGCGCCGGGATCGTCGTTCTCGTCGCCGTCGCCGCAGGCGCTGCGATCGCGCTCCTAGGCGGTGGTGACAAGTCCTCCACGCCGACGACGACCGCGGTCCAGGAGCGTACGAACGTCTACTACCTGCGGGCCGTCGCCCCGAAGACGCACGTCCAGGGCTGCTCGATGCGGATCCGCTTCGTCTGGAAGCCGGACTACCACGCGATCCAGTACCTCGGCGCGACCGCGATCATCACCGTGTCCGGAACTGACATCGCAGGCTCGTACAGGCAGAAGTTCACGCGCCGGGGCCTGGCCCTCGACGTCGGCCCGGTCGACCTCGCGGGCGGCTACAAGCTCTGGTCGGCGAAGGTGACCGCGATGGACGGCGATCCGCCGGGGAACGACACGACGGTCCAGACCGCTCCACCAACCAATTCGAACTGCGACTGAGCCACAGGGCGCGTTTCGAAGCGACCGTTCTTCCAGGGCTATACTGCGCGGCTCCACATGACCAACGACACGGTTGATACGAACACGACGACGACGCTCGCCGAGCAGGACGTCTGGACGACAGGCCCTGACGGAGAGCAGATTCCGAACTACGAGGCGACCTTCCCGACCATCAACGAGGGCGAGGTCGTGCACGGCCAGGTCGTCCGCGTCGACAAGGACGAGGTGCTCGTCGACATCGGCTACAAGTCCGAAGGCGTGATCCCGGTCGCGGAGCTGTCGATCAGGCGCTCCGTGAACCCCGAGGACGAGGTCAAGCTGGGCGACGAGGTCGACGCGCTCGTGCTCACGAAGGAGGACGCCGACGGACGGCTGATCCTCTCCAAGAAACGCGCGCGCTTCGAGATCGCGTGGAAGGCGATCGAGGGTGCGGCGGAGAGCGGCGAGGCCGTGACGGGGAGGGTGATCGAGGTCGTCAAGGGCGGCCTGATCCTCGACCTCGGCGTCCGCGGCTTCCTGCCAGCCTCGCTCGTCGACATCCGCCGCGTCCAGGACCTCGACGAGTTCCTCGGCCAGGAGCTGCGCTGCAAGGTGATCGAGCTCAACCGGTCGCGCAACAACGTCGTCCTCTCGCGCCGCGCCGTGCTCGAGGACGAGCGCAAGGAGATGCGCCAGGCGATCCTCGACCGGCTCTCGCCCGGCGACGTCGTCGAGGGCCAGATCTCGAACATCGTCGATTTCGGCGCGTTCGTCGACCTGGACGGCATGGACGGCCTGATCCACATCTCCGAGCTCTCGTGGAGCCACGTCAACCATCCGTCGGAGGTGCTCGAGATCGGCCAGGACGTGCAGGTCAAGGTGCTCGACATCGACCGCGACCGCCAGCGGATCTCGCTCGGCCTCAAGCAGACGCAGTCCGATCCGTGGCAGCAGGTCGTCGACGCGTACAACGAGAACGACGTCGTGCAGGGCAAGGTGACGAAGGTCGTCACGTTCGGCGCGTTCGTCGAGATCATGCCCGGCGTCGAGGGGCTCGTGCACATCTCGGAGCTCGCGCAGCACCACGTCGAGAACCCGCGCGAGGTCGTCTCGCAGGGCGACGTCGTCAACGTGAAGATCATCGAGGTCGACGCCGACCGGCGACGCCTCTCGCTCTCGCTGAAGCGCGTCGACGAGGGCGACGACGTGCAGCCGCGCGCCGACGGGCAGCCGCTCGAGACGCCTGCGCCGCCGCAGATCGACCTCTCGGACGAGGTCTTCGCGGACGAGCCGCAGGCTGCCGAGACCGAAGAAGCACCAAGTGACACTGTGTTACAAGGTGAGGAGGAGCCGGCCGGCGCGGAGGCTGAGGCTCCGAGCGAGGAGCCCGTCGCCGAGGTCGCTCCGGAGGCCGACGAGCCCGAAGAGCCCGTCGCCGAGGTCGCTCCGGAGGCCGGCGAGCCCGAAGAGCCCGTCGCCGAGCTTGCTCCGGAGGCCGGCGAGCCCGAAGAGCCTGCCGCGGGGAGCCCGAAGAGCCTGCCGCGGACGACGCCGAGGCGAAGATCGACATCGAGGCGGACGCGGTCGACCCGACACACCAGGGGCCGGGCGATTCCGAAGGCCACGCCCCGTACTCCCCCGACGAGGCTGAGCAGCCCGAGAGCTAGGCCTCGCCGGCCCCTCGCGGTCGCGATCACCGGCGGCATCGGGGCGGGCAAGAGCGAGGCGCTGGCCGCGTTCGCACGCCACGGCGCGGCGACGATCTCGAGCGACGAGGTCGTCCACGAGCTCTACGACGATCCCGAGGTGCAGGCCGCGCTGGTCGAGCGCTTCGGGACGAGCGACAGGCGCGAGGTCGGGAAGCAGGCCGTCGGAGACCGCGACGCGCTGATCTGGCTCGAGGGCCTCCTCCATCCGCGGGTCATCGAACGCACCGAGGCCTGGCGCGACGAGCTCTCGCACCTCCCGGACCCGCCCAACCTGGCGGTCAACGAGGTGCCGCTCCTCTACGAGGCCGGCGCCGAGGGCCGCTTCGACGCCGTCGTCGTGATCACCGCGCCACGCGAGCTACGCGTCGTACGCGCCGGCGACCGCCTCGACGAGCGCGAGCAGCGCCTGCTCCCGGACGAGGAAAAGGTGCGCCGCGCCGACTTCGCCTACGTCAACGACGGGTCGCTCGAGGAGCTCGACGCCTTCGTGGCCGACGTCGTTCGTAGGCTCACAGCGCCGTGAGAAGAGTCGTCCCCGTCGCGATCCTCGTCCTTGCCGTCTCGGTCGGCCTCGTCTATTTCCGCCACGGCGAGCCGACCTTCGTCGACCGCATCCGCTATCCGCTCCGCTACGGGCAGATCGTCCGCGGCCATGCGAAGAACTACGACCTCGACCCGGCCCTCGTCGCTGCGGTCATCTACCAGGAGAGCAAGTTCCGCGCCGACGCGAAATCGAGCTCGGGCGCGATCGGGCTCGATGCAGCTGCGGCCCGACACCGCGGAGGGGATCGCGATCCGCACCGGCGGGTCGCGCTTCCAGGTCTCCGATCTCTACAACCCGGAGATCAACGTCCGCTACGGCTCGTGGTACCTGCGCCATCTGCTCGACAAGTACGGAGACGAGAAGGATGCGCTCGCCGCGTACAACGCGGGCCAGCGGAACGTCGACGAGTGGCGCGCCGAGGGCAAGGGCATCCAGTTCCCGGAGACGCGGGCGTACGTCGACCGGGTGGAGCATCTGAAGCACGTCTACGCGCGGGCCTACGGCGCTCTAGAGCCGCGGCCAGAAGCCCCTGCTCCAGGTGTCGCCGATGACGATGCCCTTGTGCTCGCGCAGCTCGAGCGCCTGCTGCAGGAGTCGCCTCGCCTCGTCATCGTGGCCGGCGGCTCGGTGCACGTCGGCGGCGCTCACGGAGAGGACGATCGAGTCGACCGAGCGGCGTGGACCGAGCAGAGCGAGCCCTTCGTCCGCAAGGTCGCAGGCCGCCGTGGATTTTCCGCGGCCGGCCAGCATCGTCGCCTGCGCTGCGCGCCAGAAGGCTTGAGTCGAAACGTCATCCGGAGCGCCCGTCGCCTTGGCTTCCTCGACGAAGGGCTCGGCTTCGTCGTAACGGCCTTGGGCGGCGATCGCGAAGGCGGCTATGCCGACCACCGTCGAGAAGAAACCTGTCTCCCCGTAGCTCTTGAGGGCCACACCCGCCGGCAAGATCATCCTCTCCGCTTCGCCGAAGCGACCGGCGAGGAGGGAGACGCACGAGGTCGTCATGGAGTATCCGTGGGCATCGACGGTCTTTCCGAGCTCCATCAGCTGCCTCGTGCCTTCCTCCACCTCGGCGAGACCCTCCTTCTCGAGGCCGCCCATTCGCTTGAGGTTGCCTGCGATGAGCCGCAACCGGCCCGTCTCGGCACCGGCGTTCGGCCTGTCGAGTAGCCGTGCGCAGATGGCCAACCCCTCCTGCACCGGCCGGTCGTACCAGAACGCGTCGACAGAGAGCCACGCGATGCATGCGGCCTCGAGCCGGAGATTGCCGACCTCGTGCGCGATCCGGGCTGCGCGCTCGAGGGCGTCGGTCGGGTCGCCGTCCGTCCAGCTGATGTGCTGGGCCAGGAGGTAGAGAACTTCGGCCAGGCCCTCCTCGTCCCCGAGTGCCTCGAGCTCCTCCACGCGCGGGTAGAGGCTCGCGAGCGCTTCGTCCATGGTGCCGCCGCGCATGGTGCGTAGGGCCGCGGCCCTGGCTTCGATGAGCGCCGCTGCAGCCCGGTCGCCCACGGTTTCCGAAGCGACAAGACCCTTGTCGAAGGCGGTCTCGGCCGCGTCGAGGTCTCCTCGCTCTCGAAACGTGTAGCCGAGGCCGGACAAGAGTCCGGGCCGCAATTCGTGATCCTCGGGAAGCAGGGCGAGCGCTCGCTCGCGTGAGCCCGATCGTCGCTGAGACATCTGCTCGGCCCATCGCCCGCTGTGCAGCTCTGCCCAGTCGTTCCCCGGCGCGCACTGCGAGTTTCTGAGCCGTATCGTCGACCGGTGCGAGCTCGGCGCGATAGCCATATGCCTGCTCGAGGTGATAGCCGACGATCTCGTCCTGCTCGGCGAGATTCTCGGAGCCGATCTGGTCGAGCCAGTCCGCGAAGCGCTCGTGCAGCTCGGCCCGAAGCTCTTTCGGCATCGCCTCGTATGCCGCATCGCGAATCAGCAGGTGCCGGAAGCGGAAGGCGTCTTCGCCGGGCAGATCCGTCCTGTCGGGCCGGATCAGCTCCTTCCGCACGAGCGTCTGCAGGTGGCTCCACACGGACTCGCGCAGCTGTTCCGTCGAGAGCTCGGCGACGGCTCCGCGGTGGAAGACCTTGCCCTCGACAGAGCCTCGCTCGATGACGGCGCGCTCGTCTCGGCCGAGGCGGTCGAGCCTCGCCGCGAGGAGGGCGTGGATGCTCGGCGGAACGGTGATCTGCGACAGATCGCCGGCTCGAGCACCCAATGCGCCGTCCCTGCGGGTCAACAGACCGTCGTCGATGAGCATGCCCAGCATCTCCTCGACGAACAGCGGATTTCCCTCGGCAGCGCTCATGATCCGCGTTGCGGACGTCCTCGTCGAGCTGAGCGCGTCCGAGGAGATTCGCCACGAGCTCTGCCGATTCGCCGTCGCTCAGCGCGCTCGAGGAGCACGGAGGTGGCATTGAACTTGCCGCCGCTCCAGCTTGGACGCTCGTCGAGAAACTCGGGGCGGGCCGACGCAGATGAGCAGGATCGGCGCGTCGCGCGACCACTCCGCCACATGCTCGACGAGGTCGAGGAACGTCGGCTCGGCCCACTGCAGGTCGTCGAACAGGACCACCAGTGGCCGCGCCCGGCGCCTCCGCCTCGAACAGGCGAGCGCACGGCCCAGGACGGTCTCGTCGCGTCGGACCTGGAGTTCCCCCGAGGTCGACCGCGGCCGCGACTCGCTCTGTGATCAGGCGCGCTCCGTCCCCCTCGAGGGCGCCTTCGATGCCGGCCAGCGGATCGTCGCCGTAGCGTCCGCGGAGAGCTTCGGCCAGCGGCCAGTAGGTGATGCCCTCGCCGTAGCGGAAGGCAACGCCCTCGCATGATCGTCGCGCCGTCGCCGACCCCGGCCAGCAACTCGGTGACGAGCCGCGACTTGCCGACGCCCGCCGCGCCGAGCAGCGTGAACAGATGGCACGACGCGCTCGCCCACTGCTCGCTCGATATGCCTGCTCGCAGGGCAGCCAGCTCCCGCTCGCGGCCGACCATCGGCGAGTCGAGTCGCCGCGCACGGCCGCGGCACGTCTCCTTCGAGGATCTGAGGAGCCGGTAGGCGCCGCACCGGCGCGCTGCTTGCCCTTGAGCCCGAGCGGCTCGACTTCCGCGACCTCGACGGCGTCGCGCACGAGCCGATATGTCGCGCTCGCCGAGCAGGATCTCACCGGGCGGCGCGGCCTGCTCGAAGCCGCTTGGCGACGTTGACCGCGTCGGTTCTGACCCTCGATGTCTCGATGACGTCCAAAAGACACTTGACAGACGCTAGTGTGATGTCATAATGACGTCATGGAGATGGCACGGTTCGTCGATTCGCTCGCAGCCGACGTGGCCGCAGTGGCCGCAATCGGCGACGAGCAGACCCGCGCCGCAGCGGAACGCGTGCTGCAGGCGATCCGCGGCTCCGCGGGCCTGCGCCTGCTCGACGCCCTCGGCGAGGCTGCGCTCGAGATCAGCGCGCAGCTGCCGGAGGGGCACATCGAGGTGCGCCTCGTCGGCCAGGACCCGGCGCTCGTGTACGTCGGCGAGGAGGCAGCGCCTCCGGAGCCGGCGGCCGAAGACGGGCTGACGTCGCGGATCACGCTCCGTCTCCCCGAGTCGCTCAAGGCCTCGCTCGAGGCGGATGCGGCTCGCGAAGGAATTTCCGTGAACAGCCTGATCGTCCGCGCCCTCTCACGGGGCGCGGGCGGTCGGGTCCAGCGATCCGGCAAGCGGCTCCGAGGCTACGGCCAGAGCTGAGAAGGAGGGAGAGTCAGATGGCGACCAAGTTCTATCCAGTGCCTTTCGGACACGTCGAGGTGCGCATCGACAGGCGTCCCGCGAAGATGGCGCGCCCGCGGAGAAGGCGATGAGGCGCGAGACGTTCGACACCCCAGGCGCCGCTCGTGCTGAACGTGCGGGTCCCGAGCGGTGAAGTCGACCTCCAGACGGTCGACGGCACCGAGACCGTCGTCGAGCTCAGCGCCGGCCCGGAGATCGAGGAAGAGGCCCGGATCGAGCTCCATCCGAAGCGCGACGGTCACGAGGTGAGCGTGGTCCTCGAGAAGCGCTCGGGTCTCTTCCGCTCGTTTCGCGACGACGTGCGCCTGCGCATCACCGCTCCTCCGGGAGCCGCGGTCGAGCTCTCGACGGCCTCCGCCGACGTCGACGGCGCGCGGAGACTTCGGCGCCGCGAAGGTGAACACCGCCTCGGGCGACGTCACCCTCGAGCACGTCGGCGGCGAGGCTCAGGTCAACTCGGCGAGCGGCGACGTGGAGATCAGCCGCATCGACGGGCCGCTCACGGTGAACACCGCCTCGGGCGACGTCGAGATCGGCCGGATCGAGGGCGAGGGCAAGGTCCGAGCCGCCTCGGGAGACATCTCGATCGACGAGGCCGACTCCTCACTGAAGATCCAGACCGCATCGGGCGACGTCGAGGTCGACAGCGTCCGCGAGGGCGAGGTCTCGCTGACGACGGCCTCGGGTGACATCGAGCTCGGGATCAAGCAGGGCTCGAAGCTGTGGATCGACGCGAAGTCGATGAGCGGCGAGACGACGTCCGAGCTCGAGCTCGGCGACGCGCCGATGGACGGCGAGGGCCCGCTGGTCGAGGTCCGCGCCACCGCCATGAGCGGCGACATCCGGGTCAAGCGCGCGTAGGACGATGGCCGTCGCGGTCGAGACACGCCCCGCCCCGGCGCGGGAGGAAGCCCCACCGCCGCTGACCCGGCAACCGCTCTTCGTGCGGTTCTGGGCCGGGCAGACGATCTCCGTCTTCGGAGACCAGATCAGCGCGCTCGCGATCCCGCTGACGGCCATCCTCGCGCTGCATGCGTCGGCCCTCGAGGTCGGGATCCTGACCGCGATGGCCTGGCTTCCGCACCTGCTCTTCTCGCTGCCGGCCGGCGTCTGGATCGACCGCCGCGCGCATCGGCGCTGGAACATGATCGTCGTCGACGTCCTGCGCGCGGCCGCGCTCGCGACGATCCCGGTCGCCTGGTGGCTCGGAGCGCTGACCATGTGGCAGCTCGTCGCCGTCGCGTTCGCCGTCGGAGCGCTGACGGTCGTCTTCGACCTCTCGAATGCGTCGTTCTTCGTCGCGCTCGTCCACCGGTCGCAGTACGTGGACGCGAACAGCAAGTTCTCGACGACGCGCTCGCTCTCGTACATTGCTGGGCCGACGACCGCCGGCGTCCTCGTTCAGACGCTGACCGCGCCGGTCGCGATCGCTGCCGACGCGCTGTCGTTCGTCGTCTCCGCGATCGTCCTGCGCGGCGTCCATGTGCGCGAGCCCGGAGGTCGAGCGGAGCGACTCGAGCGCGCGCGCCGACCTCAAGGACGGTTTCCGCTACCTCGCCCACCAGCCGGTGCTGCGCGCCGGAGTCGCCTGCACGAGCACGATCAACTTCTTCAGCTTCTTCGTCATCGCGATCTTCGTCCTCTACGCGAGCCGGACGCTCGGGCTGAGCGCCGGCGTGATCGGGCTGATCCTCGGCGCCGCGTCGTTCGGTGCGCTCGCGGGAGCCCTGATCGCCCCGCGCGTGGGGCGGAGGCTCGGGATCGGCCGCGCGGTCGTCGTCGGCTCGGTGCTCTTCCCGGCGCCGATGGCGCTCTTCCCGCTCGCGCACGGGTCGCACTGGCTGAGCGGCGCGATGCTGCTGGCGGGCGAGTTCCTGGCGAGCGTCGGCGTGATGATCTTCGACGTCAACCAGAACAGCCTGATGCTGATGCTGATCCCGCACGAGGTGCGGAGCCGAGTGGTCGGTGTCTCGCGGTTCTTCAACTACGGAACGAGGCCGTTCGGGGCGCTGCTCGGCGGCGTGCTCGGGGCTGCGATCGGGCTGCGGGCGACTCTGTGGGTCGCGGTCCTCGGCTGCCTGCTCGGCGTCCTGTTCCTCCTGGCCTCGCCGATGCCGCGCATGCGGGAGGAGGATCTCGCGTGAACGTCTCCAGCGTCCTCAGGAGCGGCCCGCTGCGTGCGCTCGTCGCCGCGCAGGTCATCTCGACGACCGGCTCTCAGATGACCTGGGTCGCGCTGCCGTGGTTCGTGCTCACGACCTCGGGCTCCGCGACCCGGATGAGCTTCGTGGTGGCCGCCGAGGTGATCGGAATGGGGCTCCTGACGCTTCCGGGGTCGCGGCTACTGGGCGGTCTCGGCGCCCGCCGCACGATGATGATCTGCGACGCGGCTCGCGCTCCGCTGATCGTGCTCATCCCGCTGCTGAACTGGGCGAACGCGCTCTCGTTCCCGCTGCTGCTCGCGATCGCCTTCGCGATTGGAGCCCTGACGGCTCCCTCGTTCGCCGCGCAGAAGGTGATGCTCCCGGAGCTCTTCGGCGAGGACGAGCACCTCGTCACGGAGGCGAACGCGCTGACCCAGGCGGCAAGCCGCGCCTCGCTGCTGCTCGGCCCCGTCGTCGCGGGCGTCCTCATCAGCCTCATCGGAGCTCCGGCCGTGCTCCTCGTCGACGGCGCCAGCTACGTGGTCTCGTTCCTGCTCGTCGCCCTGTTCGTCCCTCGCCGGCCTCCGATCGAAGCGCCGGAGGAGGGCCGGTCGGTGAAGACGGCGGTCCGGTTCCTGGTCCGCGAGCCGCTGCTTCGCATCTGGGGCCCGGCGCTTGCGATCGGGGACATGGCCTGGACGGCGTTCTTCGTGGCGGTGCCCGTGCTGGTCGTCGCCCGGTTCGATTCGAACCCGCGGATCGTCGGCTGGCTGTTCGCCTCGTTCGGGCTCGGCGCGCTGCTGGGCAACGCGATCTCGTACCGTGTCGCGCGCCGGATCGAGGGGACGCAGCTGATCGCGACGTTCATCCTCGGCCAGGCGCTTGCCGTTGTGGCTCCTGACGCTCCAGCTCCCGGCGACGGCGTACGCGGGCGCGCTTGCGGTCTCGGGGATCGCGAACGGAATCGTCAACCCGCCGTTGCACGCGACGATGACGCTCCGGATTCCGCCCGCGCTGCGCCCGACGGTGCTGCCGACGATGATGCTGACCTGGACGATCCTGCAGCCGATCGGGCTGTTCGTCGTCGGGCCGGTGCTGGACACCTTCGGCACCGAGCCGGTGATGATCGCGTTCGCCGTCATTCAGACCCTGATGATGGGCCTCGCCGCTCTGGCCTGCCTCTGGGTGCGCCCGCGCGAGGCCGCGACGCCCGTGCCGGCTGGTTCGACGTAGCCGGGCGCGGCGAGGCCACCCGTGAAGGTGGCCATACCGCCACACACGTCTGGTGTTACTTCCCGTTCTTCACCGTGAACCTGCGGGCCAGCGAGCTGCTGTTGCCACGGATGTCCGTTGCGGTCACGACGAGGTCATAGGCCCCGTTGCGCAGCTGCCGCGTGTTGAAAGCCGGCCCGAGCTTGAAGAGATACGAGCCCGGCTGTGCCCACGAATAGTGGTGTCCGAGGACGGCCATGTTCTGGTACGTCCCGCGCGCGTAGACGCTCGAGAAGCTCCGGTCGGGCAGCGCGCCGCGGAAGTCGACTGCGATCTGGCGGCCGAGCACGACCTTGCCCGTCCAGGAGCGGATCTCCCAGGTGAGCAGAGCGGGCGAGACCGGGAGGCCCTTCCAGCCTTCTGGCGAGTCCATCGTCGGATCGTCCACCGCCTCGGCGACGATCAGGACGCGGCCGCGGATGAGGTTCGGCAGCTCGTCGCGGCCGGTCTCGGTCGGCCGGAACGAGATCGAGGCAACACGGGGCGTGGTGTGATCCGAATAGGGCCCGATGTGGCCGGGCGCCAGCGGATTCACCGCGCGGCCGCCGTCGAGCTCGGTGAGATGGACGTGGCCCGAGCCGCGCTTGATGTGGCCGAGCACGGTCTGGTACGCGTCGACGTGCGCGCCGACTGCGACCGATGCGTTGATGTGCCAGTACTCGAAGGCCTGGCCGCCGCCGGAGTCGACCTTGATCCATTCGCCGTTCCTGTACGTCACCGTTCCGGACGCGACCGGGTAGACGGCCGAGCCGTCCGGCGCTGCAACGTCGATGCCGCGGTGGAGGGAGCACGAGCAGGCGCCCGAGAGGACGCCGCGGAGAGTCGGCGAGGACTTGAAGACCGTCCGTGGGTCGCCGAACCCGCCGCGAACCGGATGCTGCGTGTCGAAGGGCTTGACCGGCCAGTGGTACGCCGCTTGCGCCTCGACGCGGCCGGAGGCGTTCGAGGTCGTGACCGTCTTGCCGAGGCCGACCGCTGCAAGCACGGTCGCGACGGCGAAGACGACGATGGTGCGGCGCCGTGCGCCGCGAACTGAGATGTGTGTGTAAGTAGCCATATGGCCACGCTCGAAGGGAGCCCAAACCGCTCCCTCACGGCGCGCCAACCGGCCGCTAACGGCGTTTGTCGGCTGTGGATCGTGTGAGTAGGTGTTACAAACTGCACATGCTCGAATTCCGGATCCTCGGCCCGCTCGAGGTGTGGGACGGAGAGAAGATCCTCGACCTCGGTGGGCAGAGGCAGCGTGCGGTCCTGGCGCTGCTCGCGATCCACGTCGGAGAGGTCGTGCCGAGCGAGCGGCTGATCACCTACCTCTGGGGCGAGAGCCCTCCTCCGACGGCGGCGACCTCGCTCCAGAACGCGGTCTCACAGCTCCGCAAGGCGCTCGGGGCGGACGTCGTCGAGACCCGTGCTCCCGGCTACGCGCTCAATGCAGAGAGGAACGCGGTCGACGCTCGGCGCTTCGAGCAGCTCGTGAACGAGGCACGGTCGGCGGACGCCGATCGCCGGGCCGGGCTCGTGAGCGAAGCGCTTCAACTGTGGCGCGGCCCGCCGCTCGCGGACTTTCCGTACGAGCAGTTTGCCCAGAACGAGGCAGCACGGCTCGAGGAGCTTCGCCTGACGGCGATCGAGGAGCGGATGGAGGCCGAGCTCGACGGCGGCGGAGCCGCCGGCCTCGTCGGCGAGCTCGAGCAGCTCGTGCGCGAGAACCCGATGCGCGAGCGTCCGCGCGGCCAGCTCATGCTCGCGCTCTACCGCAGTGGCCGGCAGGCGGAGGCGCTCCAGGCCTACCAGGACGCGCGCAAGATGCTCGTCGAGGAGCTCGGCATCGAGCCGACCCCCTCCCTGCAGCAACTGCACGCGTCGATCCTGCGCCAGGAGTCCGCGCTGCAGCCGCAGGCCGTCCCCGGGGCGGGGGAGGACCGGCTCGGCGAAGTCGTGCGCGCGTTGCTCTCGGGCCGGCTCGTCCACGTTCTCGGCCCGGGTCCCTCCTCGGCGGACGGGCAGAGTCTGGCCGCCCGGCTGGCCGAGGCCTTCGACTGCCCCGAGGAACACCGCGGCGATCTGACGCGAGTCTCGCAGTACGTGGCGATCACCCAGGGCGTCGGGCCGCTGTACGACCAGCTGCACGAGCTCTTCGCCGAGGATGAGGAGCCCGGTCCGGTCGAGCGCTTTCTCGCGAGTCTCCCGGAGCACGCACGTGCGCACGGCGTCCAGCACCAGCTGCTCGTCACCACCGCCTACGGCAGCGCGCTCGAGGCGCGCATTCAAGGAGCGCGGAGAGGACGTGGACATCGTCTCCTTCGTCGCGCTCGGCCCGAACCGGGGGAAGTTCCTGCATCGAGCGCCGGACGGGTCGGAGACCGTGGTCGCCGTCCCGAACTCGTACGCGGAGCTGTCCCTGACCGAGCGGCCCGTGATCCTGAAGGTGCACGGCGGGGTCGATCCACGTTCCGATCGAGACCGGGAGAGCTTCGTCGTCAGCGAGGACGACTACATCGGGTATCTCGCGCAGAGCGAGCTGGCGAACGTCGTCCCCGTGACGCTGGCGGCGAAGCTCCGGCGCAGCCACTTGCTCTTCATCTCCTACCCCGTCGTCGAGTGGAGCCTCCGCGTCTTCCTGCACCGCGTGTTCGGCGACGAGCCGATCAGCTATCGATCGTGGGCCGTCCTCCCGGGCGCGCATCCGATCCAGCAAGAGTTCTGGCGGCAGCGCGGTGTCGATCTCTACGACGTCGAGCTCGAGGATTTCGTGGACGGGCTCGAGCGGCGGCTACTGGAGATGGCGCCCGCGTGATCCGAGAGCCCCTACAAGGGCCTCGCCCCGTTCGAGGACACCGAGCTCGACGCACTGCTGTTCTTCGGCCGCGAGCGGGAGATCGGGATCATCAGCGCGAACGTCCTCGCCTCCCGCCTGACGGTGCTGTACGGGCCGAGCGGCGTCGGCAAGAGCTCGCTGCTGCGCGCGGGCGTGGCTCATCGTCTACGAGCAAACGCGAGGGAGAACGTCGAGGAACGCGGTCATCCGGAGTACGTCGTCGTCGTCCATCGACCAGTGGAGCGACGACCCCGTAGCCGCGCTTCGCCAGGCTGCGCGCGACGCGCTGGCCAACCAGTTCGGTTCCGCGCTGCTCGACGAGGTCGAGGGCGAGCCGCTTGCAGACACCTTTGGCCGCTGGACCGAGGCGCTTGCCTGCGACTTGTTGCTCGTGCTCGACCAGGCAGAGGAGTACTTCCTCTACCACGGCGAGGAGACCGGTTTCGCGCGCGAGCTCCCCGAGCTCGTGACCCGCCCCGGACTGCGCGTGCGCGCCCTGCTGGCGCTCCGCGACGACGCCCTGGCAAAGCTCGATCGCTTCAAGGGGCGTATTCCGAACCTGTTTTCGAACTATCTTCGGCTCGACCACCTCGATCGCGCCTCGGCGCGTGAGGCAATCGTGACGCCGGTCGAGCGCTACAACGAGGCGAGCGGCGAGTCGATCGAGGTCGAGCCTGCCTTGGTCAACGACGTGCTCGACCAGACTGCGGCCGGAAAGGTCGATCTCGGCGACGCGGGTCGCGGGCTTGCGGCCGGGGAGAGCGATCAGGGGCGGATCGAGGCGCCGTACCTCCAGCTCGTGCTCGAGCGGATCTGGGACGAAGAGCGAAGGGCAGGATCGAACGTGTTGCGCGCGCAGACGCTCGCTGCCCTGGGTGGCGCGGAATCCATCGTCCGCGCGAATCTCCGCCGCGCTGTCGACGAGCTGACCGAGGAGGAGCAGGACGTCGCCGCAGACATCTTTCGGTTCCTCGTGACACCCTCGGGTACGAAGATCGCCCACGACGCCGGCGACCTCGCGGAGTACGCATCGGTCGAGGAGAGAGAGGTGCTACCGGTGCTGGCGACGCTCGGCCGGGAGCGGATCGTCCGGCCGGTCGACGGCGCCGACGGGAACGGTGCGCGGTACGAGATCTTCCACGACGTCCTTGGCGACGCCGTCCTCGCCTGGCGGCGCGAGCGAGAGCGGGACCGGGAGCGCCGCGCTGCTGCGCGCCGGCAGAAGCGTCTGCTTGGCGATTGCATTGGTCGCACTTCTGGCGCTGGCGGCGATGACGGCGGTCGCGATCTACGCGTTCAGCCAACGCGCCAACGCCCGCGACGAGAGCCGCCACGCGCACGCGCGCGCTTTGCTGGCCGAGGCCACACACCAACTCGACGTAGATCCGCAGCTGAGCATGCTGCTCGCCCTGGAGGCCGCCAAGACCGAGCGGACGGGACAGACGCAGGACGTGCTCAGCCAGGCGATCGAGGCATCGCGCATGCGCGGCGTCCGCCGCGCCCCGAACACAGAACCGATTCCCGGACCGCCGGGAGGGCACCTTCGCGTTGCGGGGAAGCTCCTTCCACGGGGCGCAATCGAGGCGGTCGCGCGGAGCCCGAATGGCAAGGTGATCGCCACCGGCCACGGTGACTGGACTCTT
This sequence comes from uncultured Actinomycetes bacterium, assembly GCA_963742635.1. Lineage (GTDB taxonomy): Bacteria > Actinomycetota > Thermoleophilia > Gaiellales > Gaiellaceae > VAXT01. The sequence goes on along the minus strand of CAVUMW010000010.1, from coordinate 76,416 downwards.
CGCCTCTGGTCTGCGAAGACGGGCAAGCCTTTGAAGGTGATCCGCGGCCACGAGGGCCACGTCGACGCGGTCGCGTTCAGTCCCGACGGAAAGCTGATCGCCACGGGGAGCGACGACGGCACCGGCCGGCTCTGGACCGCCAGCGGCAAGTTGGTCGGCCTAATGATCGGCCACACGGGCAAGGTGACCGCGGTGGCATTCAACCCCAGTAGCACTCTCGTGGCGACGGCCAGCCGCGACGGCACGGTCCGCGTCTGGAAGGTCAGCCTGGGCCAGCTTCCGGTCGTCCTGCGCGGGCACCTCGGTGCCGTTACCCGCGTGCGCTGGACGCGGGACGGGACTCGGATCCTCACGGTGAGCACCGACGGCACCGAGCGCAGTTGGGATCCCGAGCCGGAGCCGCTGATGCACGTGATCCCGTCGAACGGTCGGAGGATTCGGCCGTCGCACGTCGCCGAGGCTGCGGGAAAGCGCGTGACCGTCGACGGAGACCAGGTGATCCTCGACGATCTGGACACCGGCGAGAAGCGTCGGCTCGTCGGTCAGTTCGGAACGATCAACGGTGTCGGCATCAGCCCGGACGGCCGGTGGGTCGTGACCGCAGGCCCCTTCTCGGCCGGCCTGTGGCGGTCGAGCTTCAGGGGGATCCACACCTACATCCGAAACACGGATCGACCCATCGCCGCGGCGTTCACGAGCGACAGGCGAATCGTCACGCTCGCACGGGACGGGAAGATGCGCGAGTGGATCTGCGACTACTGCGGCACGCTCGACGAGCTGGTCCGAACGGCGAGGGCCCGCCTTGCAGCGACCGGCCGCACGTTCACTCCGGGCGAGCGCGCGCGTTCCTTGAGCAACTGACGCCTAGCTAGCCTGTCCTGATGGCGACGGCGCTCACAGACATCCGACGCGTACCAGCCCGACCGGCGACCAGCCGCAGGCGATCGCGGAGCTCTCCGAGGGCATCAACGCCGGTGAGCGCTTCCAGACCATGCTCGGCGCGACCGGCACGGGCAAGACGGCGACGATGGCCTGGATCATCGAGCAGGTCCAGCGCCCCGCGCTCGTGATCGCGCACAACAAGACGCTCGCCGCGCAGCTCTGCAACGAGTTCCGCGAGTTCTTCCCGACGAACGCGGTCGAGTACTTCGTCTCCTACTACGACTACTACCAGCCCGAGGCGTACGTCCCGCAGGCCGACCTCTACATCGAGAAGGACTCGTCCCAGAACGACGACATCGCGCGGCTCAGGCTCGCCGCGACCTCGGCGCTCTTCACGCGCCGCGACGTCGTGGTCGTCGCCTCGGTCTCGTGCATCTACGGCCTCGGCTCGCCGGAGGAGTGGCGCGAGCGCGTGCTGATCCTCGACGTGGGGGAGGAGCACGACCGCGACCTCGTCCTGCACAAGCTGATCGACAGCCAGTACGTCCGCAACGACGCCGTGCTCGGCCGCGGGCGCTTCCGGGTGCGCGGCGACGTGATCGAGGTGCAGCCGGCGAACCAGGAGAGCGCGTACCGCGTCTCGTTCTTCGGCGACGAGGTCGAGCAGATCACGCATTTCGACCCGCTCACCGGCGAGGTGCTGGCCAAGCTGGACAACGTCGCGATCTGGCCGGCCACCGAGTACGTCACCTCGAGGCCGACGATCGAGCGCGCCGTCGACGAGATCCGGCACGAGCTGAAAGAGCGCGTGAAGGAGCTCGAGTCCGAGGGCAAGATGCTCGAGGCCCACCGGCTCCGGCAGCGCACCGAGTACGACCTCGAGATGATGAAGGAGCTCGGCTTCTGCAACGGGATCGAGAACTACTCGCGGATCCTCGAGGGCCGTCCGCAGGGGTCGCACCCGTTCACGCTCCTCGACTACTTCCCCGAGGACATGGTCGTCTTCGTCGACGAGTCGCACCAGACGGTGCCGCAGCTCGGCGGCATGCACGAGGGCGACCGCTCGCGCAAGCAGACCCTCGTCGACTTCGGCTTCCGGCTGCCGTCGGCCCTCGACAACCGGCCGCTGCGCTTCGACGAGTTCCTGGACAAGGTGAACCAGATGGTGTTCGTCTCCGCGACGCCCGGGCCCTTCGAGCTCCGGCATTCGACGCGAATCGCCGAGCAGCTCATCCGACCGACCGGAATCGTCGACCCCGACGTCGAGCTGCGTGCCACGAAGAACCAGATCGACGACCTGCTGAACGAGATCCGCCGCCGCGAGGAGGTGGGCGAGCGCACGCTCGTCACGACGCTGACGAAGAAGATGGCCGAGGACCTGACCGACTACCTGCTCGAGTCCGGGGTCAAGGCGCGGTACCTGCACTCCGAGGTCGACACGCTCGACCGGATCCAGATCATCCGCGAGCTCAGGCTCGGCGAGTACGACGTCCTCGTGGGCGTCAACCTGCTCCGCGAGGGGCTCGACCTGCCCGAGGTGTCGCTCGTCGCGATCCTCGACGCGGACAAGGAAGGCTTCCTGCGCGGGAAGACGGCGCTCATCCAGACGATCGGCCGCGCGGCCCGGAACACGAACGGCAAGGTGCTGATGTACGCCGACAAGATGACCGAGGCGATCAACGGCGCGCTCGACGAGACGAACCGCCGGCGCGCCGTCCAGCTCGCCTACAACGAGGAGCACGGGATCACGCCGGCGTCGATCCAGAAGGGCGTGTCCGACATCGCCGAGTTCCTCTCGCTCGAAGCGCCGCACGTCCCCGGCCGTCGCCGGCGGGGCTCGCGCCAGGTCGAGGGGATGAGCATGGAGGAGATCGAGAAGCTCGCCATCACGCTCGAGGAGGAGATGTTCGCGGCGGCCGAGGAGCTCCGTTTCGAGTACGCGGCCAAGCTCCGCGACGAGATCAAGGATCTGCGGCGCGAGCTCCAAGCGGCTCAACCGCCTAAGTTCTCAGTTCAACTACGAGCCAACGAAGAGCTGAATCGGGGCGCGCGTAATCGTCCCGACCGTGGCCATGAACCAACAACGTGTCCTCTGAGGCTTCTTCTTGCTCGGACTCGAACGAAAGCAATCGAACACCCTGCCTGACGAGTCCGAGTTCTGGCCTTCGTCACCGTGAGACCGGACACAACCGGGATACGACATGGCTTGCGCTTCAGCTCGACCGGATGCAGTGTCCGCACGTCGACCGGATGCAGCGTCTGCCGTTCGCCTTCTACGCGCTCCGTCGCGGCAGACAAGAGGCGCCCGTCACGCTCGAAGCTGCCTAGCGGAGCCGAAAAACCCGGTCTCTCGCCGGCCGGCGCGGTAATCTTCCGCGCATGCACTGGGTATGGCTCATCATCGTGGGAGCACTCGTCGGAGCGCTCGGCCGCCTGTTCCATCCCGGCCGCGACCCGATGGGGTGGATCGTGACGATCCTGATCGGAATCGCCTCGCTGGTCGTTGCCGGCCTCATCTTCTCGAGCGGCTGGCTGCAGTTCGTCGTGGGCGTCGTGATCGCGATCATCCTCGTCTGGCTCGTGGGGCGCTTCATGGCGTCGCGCACGGGCCCGGCGACAGCTCCCTAGGCGTCGCTCGCGTCGTCGGTCGAGCGGGGCTCTGCCCGGCCTGGTCGCCTACCCCGGAACCGGTGAGCCACTACCGGTGTCCGCGACTGACCGTGAGCCCGACCGGAGCGCCCTCTCGAGTCAGCCGGAAGGTTCTTCGGGTGCCTGCCCGAGCCCAAGCAGCGGTTCGCGGCCGCGCGCAAACCTTCGCACCGCCGTCAGCCCCCAGTCGTCGTCGCGCCAGACGTACGTCTCGACCCGAATCGTGCGCGCGTCGCATTCGTACACCTGGAGACCGCGCGCCTCGCCCCGTCGGTTGGGCCGCGGCTGTCCGAGGCCGGGGGCGATCGAGACGACGACTCCGCGGCCGGCGATCACCTCGAATTCGTGCCGCTCGCTGACCGCGGCCTGGTGGATGTGACCGGCGAGGATCAGCTCCGCACCGGAATCGACGAGCGCGGCGAGCACGTGCGAGCGGCGTGCGACGGGCTTCTTGCGCGACCGCCACGGGGCACCGATCAGATGGTGATGCATGGCCACGACCCGGAGAGCTCCGTCTGGTGACTCGGCGAGCAGCTTGCGGGCGCGATCGAGCTGCGACTCGCGAATCCCGCCCGACTGATGTCGCCAGGCGCGCACCGAATTGAGGCCGACGACGTGCAGGGTCGGCGAGCGGAAGACGGGCTCGGTCGTCTCCCAGTGCCGCTCGAACTCGGTGAACGTTCGCGTGAACCGCCCCGGGAACGTGTACGGGATGTCGTGGTTGCCCGGGATCGCGAGCACCGGCGGGCCGAGCGAGCGCAGGAAGGCCGCCGCCGCCGCGTGCTGATCGGGTCGCCCGCGGTGCGTGAGATCGCCGCTCGCGACGACGAGCTCGGGCGCCGTGCGCTCGATCAAAGCCTGCAGCCCTTCCCCGACCCGGTGCGCGTCCCCGGCCCCGAAATGGAGGTCCGAGACGTGGAGGAGCCTTGGAACTGGAGCCGAACCTCGGGGTACACTCATGTCGATGGCGGACGAGCCTACAGAGATCTTCGACGACCTCTACCTCGGTCTGCGAGCGGGCGGCGCGCTGCGCAAGAAACGGCGCGGAGAGCCGCTGACGATGGAGGAGGAAGAGGCGCTCGGTCGCTGGGATGCGCTGTCCACGGCGCGCAAGGCGGTCACGATCGGTGCCTTCGGGATCGGGACGTTCTCCATCGGCTTCACGCTGGGCGGTCTCGTGTTCGGCCGCTGGCGCAAGGCCACCTAGTATCGGGCGGGCACCATGCGCTTTCGCCGCGGGCAGAAGCTCGATCCTGGTCAGGTCACCGACGTCCGCGGGAGTCGTACGGGCCCGATGAGCCCAGGGGGTCTCGCGGTCGGCGGCGGGGGTCTCGGAGTCGCGGGCCTCGTCGTCTTCTTGCTCATCACGCTGCTGTCGGGGGGCAACGGCGGTCTCGGGCAGCTCGGCCCACTCGACAACACGCAGGTCGGACAGGGTGCCGTACCGAGCGACGTCCAGCAGGAATGCCAGACCAGCGAGTCAGCGAATCAGCGCGACGACTGCCGCATCGTCGGCGTCGTGAACAGCGTCCAGCGCTTCTGGAGCGGCGTCTTCCAGCGGAGCGGCAAGCAGTATCACGACGTCAACACCGTTTTCTTCACCGGCCAGGTGCAGACGGGGTGCGGCGTCGCGAGCTCCGACGTGGGGCCGTTCTACTGTCCGGCCGACAAGCTCGTGTACATCGATCTCGGCTTCTTCGACGAGCTGTCCTCGCGCTTCGGCGCCGCGAACACCCCGTTCGTCCAGGCCTACGTGATCGCCCACGAGTACGGCCATCACGTGCAGGACCAGCTCGGCGTCCTGGACGGGATCCGCGGTTCGCGCCAGGGGCCGGAGAGCAAAGCCGTCCGCTCTGAGCTGCAGGCGGATTGCTACGCGGGCGTCTGGGCGGCCAACGCGGTGCAGACGGGGCTGATCGAGGACCTGACGCAGGCGGACATCAACGACGGGCTCGACGCGGCGTCCGCGATCGGCGACGACCGGATCCAGGCGCAGACGCAGGGCCAGGTGAACCCGGAGACCTGGACGCACGGCTCGTCGGAGCAGCGACGGCGCTGGTTCTCGCGCGGCTACGAGCAGGGCAAGCCGGCGGCCTGCGACACGTTCTCCGGCTCCATTTAGTGAGTGGACACAGAAGCGGGCCCCCGGCTGCGCGGGGGCCTAGCCTTCGGCGTCTTTCGCGGGGAAGAGGACCGTGGGTACGTCCTCCTCTGCAGGGTCCTTCTCGAGCACGACGACGCTGACGAGCGTCGCCAGCACGGCTGCGAGCGGGATCGCCAGCAGGACGGCCCAGCCGCCGAACAGGATCGCGGTCGCGGTCACGGAGACGAGCACGACGAGCGGCGAGAGCCCGACGGCGTCGCCGAGCACGTTCGGGATCACGAGGTAGTCCTCGAGCAGGCGAACCGCGAGCACGACGAGACCCGCGGCCAGCCCGAGGTGCCAGGAGACGGTCAGCCCGACGCCGACCGCGAGCGCCCCGGCCGTCAACGGCCCGATCACGGGAACGATCTCCACGACTCCCGCGAACGCTCCGACCAGCAGCCAGTACGGAAGCCCGATCGCGAAGAACGCGGACGAGAGGACCGTTGCCACGGCGCAGATCAGGATCAGTTGCCCGCGGACGTACGCGCCGAGCTTGAGGTCGATCAGGTCCCACGTGTCGCGCACGACTCGGCGCTTGTCGCGAGGCAGCACCGAGACGACGAGCGCGATCGCCCGGTTTCGCTCGAAGATCCAGTACGCGGCGGCGGCCAGGACGAAGAAGGCGCCGATGAGGATCTCGAAGCCGAGCACCGTCGCGTCGAGCGCGTGTCCGGCGACATTGCCCGCGCTGGGCAGGTCGTGCAGCCAGCGGTCGAGCGAGAGCAGCGCGTCGTGCTTCCAGCCGGTCTCGTGACGTGCCTCGACGCGCAGCGTGTTGCCGCCGACGGCGGATTCGACCTGGCTCACGGCCCGCGGCACCACGAGCCACAGCAGCAGGGCGAGGAGCCCGGCCACGGCGAGGTAGTGCAGCACGATCCCGATCCCACGCGGGACCCGGTGTCGTCGTAGCCACTCGATGCTCGGGCGCATCGCGGCCGCGACGATGAACGCGAGGAAGAGCAGCGCGATCAGCACCTTCAGCTTCCAGAGCGCGAGCACGCCGACGACGATGCCGACGGCTATGAGCGTGCACAGGGCGACACGGGTGGCCGACTGCCTCATGCCAATGGTTCTCGCCGGTTGCGCGTCTTCGCAAACTGCAGGAAACGCGATTCGCCCGTTGAAGCGCCGCTTCATGCGCCCTCGCCGCGACGAGGAGGTGTACCTGGACGCCCGATTGCACGGAGCTGTGCTCGCGCGTCCGCTCTTCCGCTCGGCGCTGCTCGTCGCGCTCGGCATCGCCGCCTTGATCGTGCCGTTCACGCCGGCCGCGGTCGTCGGGGCGGTCCTGATCGCCGCGGGCGCCTTCTTCACGCTCCGCGCCGTCTGGCAATGGGAGCGCACGCACCTCGTCGTGACGACCGAGAAGGTCTACCTGCTGAACGGCACGCTCCACCGCCGCGCCAAGGCCGTGCACCTGAAGAAGATCGAGGCCGTCGAGATCGACCAGTCGCTCCTCGGCCAGCTGCTTCGGCTACGGAACGGTGCTCGTCGGGCCGCTCACGGTCCGCCACATCGCGCACCCCGGGGACGTCTGCGACCTCGTCGAACGGCTCGCGTCCTGAGCTAAAGCGAACACTTGTTCGATCCGACCCGCCTGGGTAGGATGGGTCGGTTATGCCTTCCGACGAGCTCGTCATTCACGGTGCCCGCGAGCACAACCTGAAGGACATCGACGTCCGCCTGCCGCGGAACAAGCTGGTCACGATCACCGGGCTCTCGGGCTCCGGGAAGTCGTCGCTGGCCTTCGACACGATCTACGCGGAAGGGCAGCGCCGCTACGTGGAGTCGCTGTCCGCGTACGCGCGCCAGTTCCTCCAGATGATGGAGAAGCCGGACGTGGACTCGATCGAGGGCCTCTCGCCGGCGATCTCGATCGACCAGAAGACGACGTCGCGCAACCCGCGCTCGACGGTCGGCACCGTGACCGAGATCTACGACTACCTGCGACTGCTCTACGCGCGGGTCGGGCGGCCGCACTGCCCGATCTGCGGGCGGCCGATCGCGGGGCAGTCGATCGAGGCGATCGTCGACCAGGTGCTGCGGCTCGAGGAGGGCACGAAGTTCACGGTCAACGCGCCGGTCGTCCGCGACCGCAAGGGCGAGTACAAGGACGTCTTCGAAGAGCTCCGCGCCGACGGGTTCACGCGAGTCAAGGTCGACGGCGAGGTCCGCATGCTCGAGGACGAGATCGTCCTCGACAAGAAGTTCAAGCACACGATCGAGGTCGTCGTCGACCGCCTGATCATGAAGCCCGACCTGCGCACGCGGCTGGCGCAGTCGATCGAGACCGCGATCTCCCTCGCGGACGGGCTCGTCGTGATCGACGTCCAGGACGGCGAGGAGCTGACGTTCTCCGAGAAGTTCGCCTGCCCCGAGCACGGCGTCGGCCTGCCCGAGCTCCAGCCGCGCATCTTCTCGTTCAACTCGCCGCACGGCGCGTGCCCGCGCTGCACGGGCCTCGGCGCGCAACAGGAGATCGACCCCGACCTGCTCGTCCCCGACCCGACGCTCTCGATCGGCGAGGGCGCGCTCGTCCCCTGGTCGACCGGAAGCTCGAGCTTCTACGAGGCGGTCATCCAGGGAATCGCCGACAAGTGGGAGATCGACCTCGACAAGCCGTGGCAGGAGCTGACCGCCGAGGAGCAGGATCTCTTCCTGTACGGCACGGACGGCGAGCGGATCTACGTTCGCTACCGCAACCGGATGGGCCGGCGGCGCTCGTACATGCTCGCCTTCGAGGGGATCGTCAAGAACCTCGAGCGGCGCTACCGCGAGACGGACTCGTCGCAGCAGCGCGAGCGGATCGAGGAGTACATGAGCTTCCGGCCCTGCCCGCAGTGCGGCGGCGCGCGGCTCAAGCCCGAAGTGCTCGCGGTCACGGTCGGCGAGAGGAACATCCACGAGTTCTCGAAGATGTCCGTCACGCGGGCGATCGAGTTCCTCGACTCGCTCGAGCTGACGCAGACCGAGGAGCTGATCGGTGCGCGGATCATCAAGGAGATCCGCGAGCGGCTGACGTTCCTCGACAACGTCGGCGTCGGGTACCTGCAGCTCGACCGCGCCGCGGCGACGCTCTCGGGCGGTGAGGCCCAGCGGCTCCGGCTCGCGACGCAGATCGGCTCGCAGCTCGTCGGCGTGCTCTACATCCTCGACGAGCCGTCGATCGGGCTCCACCAGCGCGACAACGGGAAGCTGATCGGGACCCTCGAGAGGCTGCGCGACCTCGACAACACGGTTGTCGTCGTCGAGCACGACGAGCAGATGATGCGCGCGGCCGACCACCTCGTGGACATGGGTCCCGGCGCCGGCGAGCACGGCGGGTACGTCGTGGCCGAGGGCACGGCCGAGGAGGTCGAGCAGAACAAGGAGTCGGTCACGGGCCAGTTCCTCTCCGGCAAGCGGGTGATCGCGATTCCGGAGCGGCGCACCGAGGATCAGGGCTCGTTCTGGGTGCGCGGCGCGACGCAGCACAACCTGAAGTCGATCGACGTCGAGTTCCCGGTCGGCAAGTTCATCACCGTCACCGGAGTCTCCGGCTCGGGGAAGTCGACGCTCGTGAACGAGATCGTCTTCAAGGCGCTCGCGAACCGGCTGCACCGGATGCGCGTGAAGCCGGGCGAGCACGCGAGCTGCGAGGGCATCGAGCGCTTCGACAAGGTGATCGACATCGACCAGTCGCCGATCGGCCGCACTCCGCGCTCGAACCCGGCGACGTACACGAAGCTGTTCGACCACATCCGCGAGCTGTACTCGCTCACGCCCGAGGCCAAGGTGCGCGGCTACAAGCCGGGCCGGTTCTCGTTCAACGTGCGCGGCGGCCGGTGCGAGACGTGCAAGGGCGACGGGACGATCAAGATCGAGATGCACTTCCTGCCGGACGTGTACGTGCCGTGCGAGACGTGCCACGGGCGGCGGTACAACCGCGAGACGCTCGAGGTGCGCTTCAAGGGCAAGTCGATCGCGGACGTGCTCGAGATGTCGGTCGAGGAGGCGCTCAAGTTCTTCGCCAAGATCCCGAAGCTGCGGCGGCGGCTGCAGACGCTGCACGACGTGGGGCTCGACTACATCAAGCTCGGCCAGCCGGCGACGACGCTCTCCGGCGGCGAGGCGCAGCGCGTGAAGCTCGCGTCGGAGCTGTCGAAGATCGCGACCGGGCGGACGCTCTACATCCTCGACGAGCCGACGACCGGCCTGCACTTCGCGGACATCGAGAAGCTGCTCGAGGTGCTCCAGCGGCTGGTCGACGCCGGGAACACGGTGCTCGTGATCGAGCACAACCTCGACGTGATCAAGCAGGCGGACTGGATCATCGACCTCGGGCCCGAGGGCGGCGAGGCAGGCGGTGAGGTGATCGCGACGGGGACGCCGGAGCAGGTGGCCGAGGTGGACGAGTCGGCGACGGGCCGGTACCTGCGAGACGTGTTGCCGAAGAAGCCGGCGCAAGACCGCGAAGGCCGCGGCCTAACGCCGTTTAGGCTCGCGACCTTGAACCGTCATAGAATCGCGGCGTGGAAGCCTCCGGCTCGACGATTCCGCGAGAAACGTAAGCCCGTATCCGGGCTCTACGATCGCTGCCGCAGCGATCGCCAGCTTTCTTCTATCCGCTGATTTCGCTGATCGTCGCTGCTAGTGCTCTACGGAGCGAGCGCGATTGCGCGAACGAAGGGGGCTATGCGCAACTGGCGTTCGCATCCGGAGCGCGGCTCATAGCGCAGTTCCTGATCGGGCTCGTGCTGTTCACCGCGGGAGGCGCCTAAAGCGAGCTCGGCGACGTCGAATCGGAGCGGGCACGGAGTCGGCAGTCCCGAGATCGGTGCGAGCGGAAAGACATTTCGGGCCACGGGACGAAGATCGTGCTCCCGTGCGCGATCAGCGCTCGGATGATAGGTCAGCTCGGCTCCGCCGCAGCGCGGAAAGCGGTGGGCCTCGTGCCAGAGGCCCTCGTCGTCCTCGAAGAGGAAGGCGACGTCGCCTGCGCGCGCGCGGATCGGAAGGTGCTCCGAAACCGCCGCCTCGACTCGATCCTGGAGCTCGACTCCTCCCTCGGCGACCGTCAGGTGGGGAATGACCACGTCGTGGGCGCCCTCGTACGGCGGGTAGTCGGGGAAGCGGGCCGCGACGAGATCGATCAGGGCCTTGAACGGCTCCGACGGTTCGGGTGCCAGCCAGGCGACCTCGGGAAAGCGGGCCACTCGAGCCAGCTCGAACGAGATCGCGGGCCTCGGCGGCAAAGAGCTCGCGAAGCTGGGTGAGCAAGCCCTCGTCGACCTTCTCGGTGGGGGCGAACGGATAGAGGATCGTGATGTGGGCCGGGACGCCGCGCTGTGCCGACCAGTCGTGCTGCGCGCGCCAGTCCGAGACCAGCGGCTCCGCCTCCGGGACCGCGATCGACGAGGGCGGTTTCAGGCACGCGGGAGACAGTACGCTGAGCGCAGTGAGCACCGCCGTGGAGTCGACCCGGTCGCTCCAGAAGGAGTGGTGGCTCCGTGCGCTCGCAGTGTTCCAGAGCCCGCGCGGCACGTTCGCGGCGCTGCGCGACGACTCGGTCGAGGCCGCCGAGGCGCGGCAGGAGCCGATCATGGCGATCGTCATCCTGGCCGGGATCGCGGGGTGTGCTCACGACGTCACTGGCCGGGCGGCTGCTCGACGACTCCGAACTACGACGGTCTGAACGTCGCGATCTGGGCCTTCCTCGGCGGCGCGTTCTACGGGCTGCTCGTCTTCTGGCTCGGCGGGCTCCTCGTCTACGCGATCGCGGCCACGGTGCGTGCGCGCGCCTCGTACCGGCAGGCGCGGCACGTCGTCGGGCTCGCGATGGCGCCCGTCGCGCTCTCGCTGCTGACGGTGTGGCCGGTCCGGCTCGCGGTCTACGGGGAGGACGTCTTTCGCACGGGCGGTTCGGATTCGGGCGCCGGGGACAAGCTGTTCGAGGCGCTCATCGTCGGCTCCTTCGCGTGGTCGTTCGCCCTCGTCGCGCTCGGGTTGATCGAGCTGCGGAAGAGCTCCAGCTCCTCTTCGGGCATCGCGTAGGTGTGCTCGTCGCCCGGGAAGGTGCCGTCTCGCACCTCTTCGGCGTAGTGCTCGAGCGCGTCGCGGATCTCCCGCGAGAGGCTCGCGTACCGTTTGACGAAGCGTGGGAGGTGGCCTTCGGTGAGCCCGAGCAGGTCGTGGTAGACGAGCACCTGGCCGTCCGTGTCCGGGCCTGCGCCGATGCCGATCGTCGGCACCGTCAGCCGTCGCGTGACCTCGGCGGCGACCGGCGCGGGGACGGCTTCTAGGACGACCGCGAACGCGCCGGCCTCCTCGAGAGCGAGCGCGCCTTCGACGAGCGCCTCCGCGGCCTCGGCCGTCTTGCCCTGCGTCTTGAACCCGCCGAGCTGCGTTGCCGACTGGGGCGTCAGGCCGACGTGACCCATGACGGCGATGCCCGCTTCGACGATCGTCTTCACGCGTGAGACCATCGGCCCCGCGCCCTCGAGCTTGATCGCATCGGCGCCCGCCTCCTTGACGAAGCGGATCGCGTTCTCGAGCGCCTTCTCGTCCGAGACCTGGAACGAGCCGAACGGCATGTCGCCGACGACGATCGGATGCCTGGCCGAGCGCGCGACCGTGCGCGTCAGGAACAGCATCTCGTCCATCGTCACGGGGACGGTCGTCCCCTCGTAGCCGAGGACGACCATCGCGGCCGTGTCGCCGACGAGGATGATCTCGACGCCCGCGTCCTCGGCGAACCGGGCGCCGGGCGCGTCGTAGGCGGTGACCATGACGATCTTCTCGCCGCGCTGCTTCATGGCGAGAAGCTCAGGCAGGGCCAGCTTTCCCTTGGGCGGTGTGCTCACTTCGTCTCTCCTTCCAGAACGACGTTGTCGATGAGGCGCGTCTTCCCAACGCGTACGGCGGCGGCCAGGACTTTCTGTCCGTCCAGGTCTGCCACTTCCACGTAGTCGACGTCGAGGCTGTTGAGAAATCGTTGCGCTTCTTTGGCGGGGTCTGACCCCGTCACGAAAGCGTCACGTCCTGCCCACAGGCCGCGCGGCAGGGCCAGCGCCGCCTCGTGCTCCTCGGCTGAGAGGTACGCGTTCCGCGACGAGAGCGCGAGCCCGTCCTCGTCGCGCACGGTCGGGACGACGCGGATCTCGAGCTCGAGGTTCAGGTCGCGGACGAGCTGCTTGACGACCGCGGCCTGCTGCGCGTCCTTCTGGCCGAAGTAGGCGCGCGTCGGGCGGACGATGTTGAAGAGCTTCAGGCAGACCGTGGCCACGCCGCGGAAGTGGTCGGGCCGGAACTCGCCCTCGAGGCGGTCTCCGAGCTCGCCCACGTCGACCCAGGTGGCGTAGCCCTCCGGGTACATCTCCTCCGCGCTCGGGGCGAAGAGGACGTCGACGCCCGCCTCCTCGGCGAGCTTCGCGTCGCGCTCCTCGTCGCGCGGGTAGCGGTCGAGGTCCTCGGCCGGGCCGAACTGCGCCGGGTTCACGAAGAGGCTCGCGACGACGACGTCGTTCTCCTGCGCGAGCGGCGGCGAACAGCGCCAGGTGCCCGGCGTGGAACGCGCCCATCGTCGGCACGAGCCCGACGGTGCCGTCGCTCTCCGGCAGCTCGGCGATCGTCCGGACGATCTTCATCGGACGGCCAGCTCCGCCGTCGCGTCGGCCAGCGCCCGATAGAGAGGCTCCAGCTCGGGCAGGCGCTCCCGGATCGCTTCCAGGTGCGCCTCGACCGTCTCCCAGTCGCCGCGCACGGCCGGCCCGGTCAGCTCGAAGTCGTTCTCGATCACGCGCCGCATCAGCGGGACGAGCGCCTCGGGCGGCGCTCCGGCGGCCTGCACGAGATCCGCCGCTGCCTGATGGAGCGTGACGAGGTAGCTCGCCGCGACGACCGCGCCCGCGTGGTAGAGCGCTCGCTCCGAGTCGTCGAGCGCGAACGGCTCGAGCCCGAGCTGGCGCGCGAGCCACGAACCGACTTCGCGCGCCTCGTCGCTCTCCCCGGAGACCGCGGCGTAGGCGCCGTCCAGCTGTTCGGGTCCACGCGCGCGCGTGAACGACTGGAGCGGGTGCAGGCCGAAGCGCCGCTCGTGCGGATCGAGCGCCGAGAGCGGCGTCGCGCCGCTCGTGTGCGCGATCCACGGTCCGGTCGGGACACCGGCCGCAACCTCCGCGATCGCCCGGTCGGGCACGCAGAGCAGGACGAGGTCTGCCTCGCCCTCGGTCAGGTCGAAGCCGCGCTCGCGCAGCCTTGCGGCCACTGCCGAGCCGACTCGGCCCAAGCCGATGATCCGGATCGTTTGCACCACCAGAAAGCTCCAGTTCCGTAGCGGATACCGGGCAGGTCGAAGTGTAGCCCCGAGTGTCCGGATCTATGCCTAAACTCTCGCGGCGATGCCGATCTACGAGTACGTGTGCATGGAGTGCGAGTCGCACTTCGAGGAGCTCGTCCGGAACGGGGAAGCGATCAGCTGCCCCGACTGCGACGCCTCGAACGTGCGCAAGCAGTTCTCCGTGTTCGCGACTCACGGCACCGCCGAGCAGCCCTCCTTCGGCGGTCCAGCGTCGGGCGGTTGCTGTGGCGGAAGCTGTGGCTGCGGGCACTGAGCTAAACGCCTACGCGGCCGAGGTCGCCGGCTGCACGCGCTGCGGCCTTGCCCAGGGGCGCACCCAGGTCGTCTTCGGCGTGGGGAACCCGGAGGCCGAGCTGATGTTCGTCGGCGAGGCGCCCGGCTTCCACGAAGACAAGCAGGGCTACCCGTTCGTCGGCCAGGCCGGGAAGCTCCTCGACCAGCTCCTCGGTGGGATCGGCATGTCCCGCGAGGACGTGTACATCGCGAACGTCATCAAGTGCCGCCCGCCCGGAAACCGCGACCCCATGCCCGACGAGATCGAGGCCTGCGAGAGCCACCTGTTCCGCCAGGTGGAGCTGATCCAGCCGAAGCTCGTCGGGACACTCGGCAACTTCGCGACGAAGCTGCTCTCGGGGAAGCCGACGGGGATCACGCGCGTCCACGGCCAGGAGCAGCAGGTCGAGCTCGGCGGCCGGGCCGTGCTGCTCTATCCGCTCTACCACCCGGCAGCCGCCCTCTACACGCCCGCGATGCTGAGCGTGCTCCAGGAGGATTTCGCCCGCATTCCCGAGCTGCTCGGCCGCGTGATCGAGCCGGCCCCGGAGCCCGAGCCGCTGCTCGCCGCCGAGCCCGCCGTTCAGCTGGGCCTCTTCTAGCCTTCCGCTCGTGGCCGAGCCGGAGCTCGCCGAGTACGACCCCGCCTGGGCGCGTCGCTTCCACGACGAGGCCGCCGTGATCGCCGAAGCGCTCGACGTGACCCCGAGCCGGATCGAGCACGTCGGCAGCACGTCCGTCCCCGGCCTGGCGGCGAAGCCGACGATCGACATCGCGGTCGGAGTCGGCTCGACCGGGTTGTCGCCGAGCCAGGTCGAACGGATGGCCGCGGCGGGATTCGCGCCGCTGCCTGACGACGAACGACCGTGGGAGGTGCGATTCGTCCGGGGCGACGAGGTTCCGCGCGAGGTGATCGTGCACGTCGTCGAGTGGCAGGGCGCGAAGTGGAACGAGTTCCTGCGGTTCCGGGAGGCGCTTCGCGCGGACCGGGCGCTGGCCGCGGAGTACGAGCAGCTGAAGAGAACGCTCCTCGAGCGCGGTCGCTGGTATCGCGGAGTCGACAAGAGCGAGCTGATCGAGGCCGTGCTGCGCCGGGTGGAGGAGCACGAGTCGGCCTCGCCCGAGGAAACGGAGCAGAATCGCCGCGGACCTCGCGTCGGAGCTCGAGCCGGGCGACGTCGTCACCGTCTCCGGCGACCTGGGGTCGGGCAAGACGACGTTCGTCCGCGGGGCCTGCCGGGCGCTCGGTGTCGAGGGGCACGTGACGAGCCCCACCTTCACGATCGGCCATCGGTACCTTGGGGTCGTCGATGTGTCTCACCTCGACCTGTACCGGTTCCAGAGCGTCTCGCCGGCGGAGTGGGGCGATCTCGAGCCGTACTTCGACGGAGCCGTGTGCTTCGTCGAGTGGCCCGAGGCCGCCGGGGACGAGTTGCCGGCGCCTCGATTCCGCGTGCGGCTTCGCCACGCCGGAGGAGACCGAAGGATGATCGAGATCGAACGTGCTGACGCTCGCGTTTGACACTGCGACGAACGTGGCCACGAGCGCGTTGCTGGAGGACGGCAGGCTGCTCGGCGAGCGAACCGGAACTCCGGCGCGCCTGCTCGAGGACGTCGAAGACCTGCTGACGAGCGCGGATGCCGAGCCCCGGGAGCTGGAGAGGATCGTCGTCGGCACCGGGCCCGGCAGCTTCACGAGCCTGCGCATGGGGCTCGCCGCGAGCAGGGCGCTCGCGTTCGCGCTCGACGCGCAGGTCGCGGGCGTCTCGACCCTCGAGGCGCTCGCCGCCGGCGCTCCCGGGGCGCTCCCGGTGATCGACGCGCGCCGCCGCGAGGTCTTCACGCTGATCGACGCCAGACCGGTCGCAACGCCTCCCAACGAACTTAGTAACACTGTGTTACAAGGACGAACGTGTGTCGGTGACGGGGCTGTTCGGTACCGCGAGGTGCTCGAGGCGGCCGGCGCCGAGGTTCCGCCCGACGACAGCGAGCTGCACGTCCCGCGCGCGAGCGTGCACGCGCGGCTCGCGACCGACTTCGGGCCGGCGGAGCTCGTGGAGCCGATCTACGTCAGGGTCCCCGACGCCGACCGGAAGCGGTCATGACGATCGAGTTCCGAAAGCTCAAGCTGCGCGACCTGGGCGCGATCGAGGAGATCGAGCGCGCCTCGTACCCGACGCCGTGGTCGCGTTCGATGTTCGCGGGCGAGCTCGCGAAGCCGTCCTCGATCTGCCTCGGGGCGGTCGACTCCGAGCGGGACGAGCTCGTCGGCTACCTGATCATCTCGCGCTACGTCGACGCCTGGCACGTGATGAACATCGCCGTCGCCCCCGCGTACAGGCGGCGCGGGATCGCGCGCGGCATGATGGAGCGCCTCTTCGAGGTGACTGCGCGTGACGTCAGGCGCGGCTACACGCTCGAGGTGCGCGTCTCCAACGAGTCGGCGATCCGCCTCTACGAGGCGCTCGGCTTCCGCGCCAGAGGAATTCGCCGCGGCTACTACACGGACAACCGTGAAGACGCGCTCATCATGTGGCGCGATCCTGTGCGCGAGCCGGCGAGCGCTTGATCCTCGGGCTCGAGACGTCCTGCGACGAGACGGCCGCGGCTGTCGTCACGGACGACGGCGAGCTCCTCGCCAACGTCGTCTCCTCCCAGGCCGAGCTGCACGCGAAGTACGGCGGCGTCGTCCCGGAGGTCGCGTCGCGGCGGCACCTCGAGCTCGTCACGCCGGTGCTGCGCGAGGCGCTCGACGAGGCCGGCGTCGGGCTCGACCGGGTCGAGCGGATCGCCGTCACGCAGGGGCCCGGGCTGATCGGCGCGCTGCTCGTCGGGTTGTCGGCGGCGAAGGCGCTCGCGTGGGCGCTGCGGCTTCCGCTCGCTCCGGTCAACCACCTGCACGGCCATGTCGCCTCGCTGTTCCTGCAAGCCCGAGGCCGTCGACCCGCCGTTCCTCTGCCTGCTCGCGAGCGGCGGGCACACGCTGCTCCTCGACGTACGGGACCACGGCGGCTTCCAGGTCGTCGGGACGACGCTCGACGACGCGGCCGGCGAGGCGTTCGACAAGGGCGCGCGCCTGCTCGGGCTCGGCTATCCGGGCGGAGCGGCGATCGACCGGCTGGCGCGGGAGGGCGACCCCGAGGCGTACGACTTCCCGATCGCGCGCGTCCCCGGGCTCGACTTCTCGTTCTCGGGGCTCAAGACCGCGCTTCTGTACAAGGTGCGCGAGCTCGACGCCGGACGAGCTGGAGCGGCGCCGGGCCGATCTCGCAGCGTCGTACCAGCGGGCGATCGTCACCGCCCTCGTCGAGCGAGCCGAGGCCGCGGCGGAGCAAACCGGAGCCGATCGGATCGCGGTCGTCGGCGGCGTGGCCGCGAACTCCGAGCTGCGCGCCGCGCTCCCGGACGCCGCGCTCGCGCCGCTCGAGCTCTGCACCGACAACGCGGCGATGATCGCTTCAGCCGGGCAGGTACGTCGAGGCGATCCCGTTTGCTCGTTATCTTGCGTTGGATGCGTATGCGTCTACGGCGGCGTGAAGCCCCGCAGCTCGGCCTGCTCGCGGCCCTCGCGCTGGCCGCGACGCTCCTGACGGTCGGCGCCGGGCGCCGGGAGCGCCGGCCACGAGCAGGAGACTCTCGCGGCGTCGTCGTGGCGCGGGCTCGTCGGCAGCCCGCGCGAGCAGGTCGCCGTCGGCCAGCGCGTGATCGTCGTCCTGAACAGCCCGTCGCTCGCCGACCAGGTCGCGGCGGCCGGCGGGCAGGCGACCGAGGCGCAGCAGCGCCGCTGGACCGCGGCCGCGCTCGCCGCGGACAACCTGCTCATCGCGCGGCTCGCGCAGGACGGCGTGCGCGTGCGGCCCGAGCACCGCTACGCACGCGTCCTGACCGGTTTCTCGGCGGCGCTCGACCCGCGGGCGGTCGCCTTCCTCGAGCGCGCGCCCGAGGTCGCGGGCGTCTATCCGGTTCGCGTCACGTATCCGGCCTCCGTCTCCTCGACGCTGATCGAGAAGGGCGGCGCTCGCGCCGGGCGTGGCGAGCCGTCCAGAGGTCAGCCTGCCCGGGTCGAACGGGCGCGGCGTGACGATCGCGCTGCTCGACACGGGCGTCGACGCGAAGCACCCGTACGTCCTCGGCCAGGTCTCCGAGCGGCTACGACGTGGTGGGCAACACCCGCGACACGAGCGCGCGGCCCAGCCCGGAGGACCCGACGCGGCTCGAGCGGCACGGCACGCAGATGGCCGGGCTGCTCGTCGGCTCGCGAAGGCCCGGGCAAGATGAACGGCGTCGCGCCGGGAGCGACGGTGCTCCCGATCCGGGTCGCGGGCTGGCAGCGCGAGGCGAGCGGGCGCTGGGCGGTCTACGGCCGCACCGACCAGCTGATCGCGGGCCTCGAGCGCGCAGTCGACCCGAACCTGGACGGCGTCGCTCTCGACGCGGCGCGGATCGCGCTCGTCGGGGTCGCCGAGCCGTTCGCAGCCTTCGAGGACAGCCCGTCCGCCAGAGCCGTGGCGGGAGCGCTCCGGCTCGACACGCTCGTGGTCGCGCCTGCCGGCAACGACGGCCTGGCCGGGCCGGGGTACGGAAGCATCTCGGGCCCGGGCGGATCCCGCGCGGCGCTCACCGTCGGCGCGGCCGACCTCCGCGACTCCTCCGCCTCGGTGCGCGTCGTGGCGCGGGTCGGGCTCGGCGTGCTCTTCGACCGCCGCGTCCCGCTCGCCGGAGCCGTCGCGCCGAGCTCGGATCAGACGCTTCCGTTCAGCGTTCCGCGGCTCGGGCCCGCCGAGCTCACGCAGGGCGCGCCGCCGAGCCTGGACGAGTTCTTCACGAAGAGCGGCCTCAGCCTCGTCGCGGGCCGCGCTGCGCTCGTCCCTGCGGGCAACGACCCGGGCTATGCGGCGGCGCAGGCCGCGAAGGCGGGCGCCTCGTCGGTCGTGCTCTACGGCGACGCGCTTCCCGGCGGCGGCATCGGCCTCGACGACGGCGTCACCATCCCGGTCGTCGGGCTGCCGTCGGCGCTCGGCAAGCAGCTCGCCGACGAGCTCGCCGGACGGGCGGACAGTGGCTCGTGTCGATCGGTCGAACGAGCTCCGAGACGAGCCCCACGGACGGCGGCGTCGCGCCGTTCTCGTCCCGCGGGCTCGCGTTCGACGGCTTCGTGAAGCCGGACCTCGTCGCGCCCGGTGTCGGCCTGCTGACCGCCGATCCCGGCAAGGCCGAGGACGGCTCGGCCCGCTACTCGAGCATCAGCGGCACGAGCGCCGCGTCGGCCATCGTCGCCGGCTCGGCGGCGCTGCTCGCGCAGGCCAGGCCCGACCTGGACGCATCGGCGCTCAAGGGCCTGCTCGCCGGGCTCGGCGAGGCAGCTCCCGCGCGAGTCGGTCGCGGCGCAGGGCACCGGGCTCCTCGACATCGGGGCGACCTGCGGCGGGAGAGGTCGCGGCGCTTGCCGACGACGCTCAGCTTCGGGCGGGCGCACGCGATCGCTCGGGCTGGCACGCGACGCGCAGGCTCGTCGTGCGCAACCTGTCGTCCCGCCGGCTGACGGTCGAGTTCGCCGCCGACCGGCGCGACCGGGGCGGCGCACGCGCGCTCGTGTTCGCCTTCGCGCCGTCGCAGGTGCGGATCAGGCCGCACGGAATCGCGACCGTCTACGTCGCCGTGCGTGCGCTCGCGCCGATCGGCGACCCGGTCGAGGGCCTGCTCACGATCCGTCCTCGCGGGAGCAACGCGATCCACGTTCCCTGGCTGATCACGGTGCGGCCGCGCCACGACGAGCTGCTCTCGTCGATCCATCTGTCCAGCAGCGCGTTCCGTCCCGTCCGACACCGCACCGGCCGTGCTCTCGTTCCAGGCCGGGCGAATCGCCGCGGGCGGCCAGCTCGAGCCGGTCGCGCTGCTCGTGCTCCACCTCCGGCGAAGCGACGGCTCGAAGCTCGGCATCCTGGCCCAGCTCCGCGACCTCCTGCCCGGACGCTACGCCTTCGGCCTGACCGGGCGCGACGCGAACGGCGACACGCTCGAGCCCGGCAAGTACCGGCTCCTGCTGACCGCGTATCCGACCGGACAGGGGCCGCCCACCGAGGCGATCGTGCCGTTCACGATTCGGTAACTCGTGCGCCCCGGCTTATACTCGCCGCCGGAAGATCCCGTCATTTGCAGCCGATTCAAGGAGTGACTTCGTGACCACCGTTGCGGCCCCCGTCTCCCATCTCCGCGAGAACCCGTTCGAGATCGCCCAGCAGCAGCTCCACCGGGTCGCGGACACGTTCAAGATCGATCCGAACCTGATCGCGGTCCTGCAGGAGTGCAAGAAGGCAGTCGTCGTCTCCATGCCGGTGGTCCTGGACGACGGCACCGTCCAGGCCTTCGAGGGCTACCGCGTGACGCACAACATCGCGCGCGGCCCGTCGAAGGGCGGCATCCGCTACCACCCTGACGTCACGCTCGACGAGGTCAAGGCGCTCTCGATGTGGATGACGTGGAAGTGCGCGCTGATGAACATCCCGTTCGGCGGCGCGAAGGGCGGCATCGCGTGCGATCCGAAGAAGCTCTCGGAGACCGAGCTCCAGAAGATGACCCGCCGCTACACGTCGGAGATCATCAACGAGATCGGCCCGGAGAAGGACATTCCGGCTCCCGACGTGGGCACGGACGGGCGCGTGATGGCCTGGATCTTCGACACGTACTCGATGAACAAGGGCCACTCGGTGCTCGGCGTCGTCACCGGCAAGCCGCTGAACATCGGCGGCTCGCTCGGGCGGCTCGAGGCGACCGCCCGCGGCGCGCTCTACATCATCCGCGAGGCCGTCCGGAAGCAGGGCGCGACGATCGCGGGCCAGCGCGTCGTCGTCGAGGGCTTCGGCAACGTCGGCATGTACCTGGCGCGGTTCCTCGCGCAGGAGGGCGCCACGGTGCTCGCCGTCTCGGACTCGTCCGGAGGCGTCCACAACTCGAAGGGGATCGACGTCGAGACCGCGATCGCGCACAAGCAGGAAACCGGCTCGCTCGACGGCCTCAAGGACGCGGAGAAGCTCACCGACGAGGAGCTGCTCCTCCTCGAGTGCGACGTGCTCGCGCCGTGCGCGCTCGAGCAGGTGATCACCTCGGACAACGCGGACAAGATCAAGGCGAAGATCGTCTGCGAGGGCGCGAACGGGCCGACGACGCCCGCCGCGGACGAGATCCTCGAGGACCGCGGCGTGCTCGTCCTCCCGGACGTGCTCGCGAACGCCGGCGGCGTCGTCGTCTCGTACTTCGAGTGGGTGCAGGGCCTCCAGGAGTACTTCTGGAAGGAGGACGAGGTGAACGCGCGGCTGAACGACATCTCGACCCGCGCCTTCAACGAGACCTGGGCGACCCGCGAGAGCCGCGGCACGAGCATGCGGATGGCCGCGTACGGGCTGGCGGTGAACCGCGTGGCCGAGGCGACGACGACGCGCGGCCTCTATCCCTGAGGTCGTCCTCTACTCGGCGCGAGGGGTGCCACCTCTGCGAGCGTGCGCGCGAGACCGTCGTCGCGCTCCGGGACGAGCTCGGCTTCGAGCTCGAGCGAGATCCTGATCGACGGCGACCCCGAGCTCGAGGCTCGCTATCGCGAGCTGCTCCCGGTCGTCGAGATCGACGGCGAGCAGGCATTCGTCTACTTCGTGCCGCCTGCTGCAATGCGCCGCCGGCTCGCACAAGCGGACGCCTGAAACGGGACTTTGTGACACCCGGACGCAAGAACGGGTGCCGAAATGCAAGAATCCTTGTGTGGTGTTACAAACTCCACCGCAGAGCCGCGCCGACAGACCGGCTGACGGTCGGCGTCGCGGCCCGTCTGAGCCGGTATCTCCAGGTTCTGACCCAGGCGAAGAAGATGGGCAAGGCGCGGATCTCCTCGCAGGAGATCTCGGACTACACGAACATCAACGCCACCCAGATCCGCCGCGACCTGTCCGCGTTCGGGAAGTTCGGCAAGCGCGGCGTCGGCTACAACATCGACAGCCTGCTCGGCGAGATCCGCAAGATCCTGCGGACGCAGGGGCAGCACAACATCATGCTCGTCGGGGCGGGCCGCCTCGGCGAGGCGATCGTCAGCTCCCCGATCTTCGCCGAGCACGGGATCCACATCGCGGCCATCGTCGACACCGACCCCGAGAAGGTCGGCCGCCAGGTCGGCGACATCGACGTCAGCAACTACGGCGAGCTGAACGAGCTCGTTCGCGACAAGAACATCATCGTCGGCGTCCTGGCCGTGCCGGCGACGAGCGCGCAGCAGGCCGCCGAGGATCTCGTCGACTCGGGCGTGAAGATCATCTTCAACTACTCCGAGGCGCTCCTCGACGTCCCCTCCGACGTCGCGGTGCACACGTCGAACCCCGCCGTCGACCTGCTCTACGCGCTCTACTTCCACCTGACCTAAGAGTCCGAGCCCGGGGTCAGACCCTGGATAGCACACGGTCAGACCTGGTCGGGAATGGCTGTGAGGCGATGCGCATCCTGCTCTGGCACGGATACCTGCTCGGCGGGACCGGGTCGAACGTGTACACGCGCTCGCTCGCGCGCGAGTGGAGCCGCGCCGGCCACGACGTGACCGTGTTCGCGCAGGAGCCGCATCCTGAGGAATACGACCTCGGCGGGGCGTCCGTCGTGCGCCCGGACATCGGCGGGCTGCTGCCGACCTTCGTGCTCGACGAGTACGAGGGCATGGATGTGCGTCTCGTGCAGGACCTGACCGCGGACGAACGCGAGCGCTACGTGACGGCGAACGCCGAAGCGCTCCGGGCGCATCTGCCGGCCGACCTCGTGTTCGCGAACCACGTCGTGCTCGGCGGGCCCGTGGCGGCGGCGACGGGGGCCAGGTACGCGGTCAAGGCGCACGGCTCCGAGCTCGAGTACTCGATGCGCGGGAACGAGGAGCTGTCGAGGTGGGGCGGAGAGTCGCTCGCGAAGGCCGAGGCGGTCTTCGTCGGCTCGGAGCACATCCGCCAGGTGCTCGACGAGGTCGTCGGCCACGTCGACCGCGTGCACGTCGTCCCGCCGGGCGTCGACGTCGACGAGTTCGTGCCTCTGCCCGCGCGACGAGGCCCTGCGCGACCTGATCGCCGAGAGCCGAGCCGATCCGCCGAACCCGGGCAACGCGAACGAGCGGCTGCCCGACGAGGGGAACGCGGACCGGCTCGAGTCGTTCCTCGCCGAGGACGAGCCGACCGTCCTCTACTTCGGCAAGCTCCTGCGCAACAAGGGCGTGCACGTCCTGTTCGAGGCTCTGCGGGACGTCGACGCGAGGGCTGTCGTCGTCGGCTTCGGCGACTACCGCGAGGAGCTCGAGCGAACGGCTCCGCCGCGCACGCTCTTCACCGGGCCGCTCGAGCACCGGCACCTGGCGAAGCTGATCCCCCTGGCCCACGTCACCGCGGTCCCGTCGATCTTCCCCGAGGCGTTCGGCATGGTCGCCGCCGAGGCGGCCGCCGCCGGATCGCTCCCGCTCGTCGCGAACCACTCCGGCCTCGCGGAGATCGCCGCCGGAGTCTCCGCCGAGTATCCGGAGCCCGACCGCGACCTGACGAGCTTCACGACGGGCGACTCCGCGGACCTGGCCGGAGAAGCTGCGCAGGCTCCTGGCGCTCGACCCCGAGGAGCGGGCGCGGCTCCAGGAGGCGGCAAGACGCGCAGTCGTCGAGCGCTGGAGCTGGGCGGGCGTCGGGCGGCGGCTGCTCGAACCTTTTCACTAACCTCTCGCCGTGGCCGAGGAGCGCGTCCTGAGTGGCGACGAACAGCTGCGGCTCGGCCGCGAGCACTTCGAGTCCGCGACCGACTTCACCGTCGCCGTCGAGGAGGAATTCGCGATCCTCGACCCGGACACGCTCGCGCTGACCGACGGCTTCGAGCAGCTGAAGGCCGCGGCCGAGGGCACGGAGCTCGAGCCGCACCTCGTCGGCGAGCTGATCGCCTCCGAGGTCGAGGTCCGCACCGGCCGCTGCGAGACCTTCGCCGACGCGGCGGCGATGATTCCCAAACGGCGTGCGCAGCTGCAAGAGCTCGCGGACGGGCTCGGCTTCACGCTCGGGGCAACCGGCGCGCACCCGTGGAGCCCGTGGCAGGAGCAGCGGATCATCGACACGCCGCACTACCGGGTGCGGGACGAGCTGCTCCGCTACGTCGTCTGGCGGAACAACACCTTCGGCCTCCACGTCCACGTCGCGATCAACGGCCCCGACCGCGCCGTCCAGGTGTGCGACGCCCTTCGCGCCTACCTGCCGGAGCTGCTCGCGCTCTCCGCGAGCTCGCCGTTCCTCGAGCACGTGAACACGGGACTGCACTCGGTGCGCACGCAGATCTTCACGCGGTTCTTCCCGCGCTGCGGCGTGCCGGACGCCTACGGGGACTGGCGCACGTTCGAGGACTACGTCCGCTTCCTGTTCGCAACGGGCTCGATCCAGGAGCACACGGAGATGTGGTGGTCGGTGCGCCCGCATCTCGCGTTCCCGACCGTCGAGATCCGGATCTGCGACGCGCAGCCGCTCCAGGAGGAGTCGATCTCGCTGGCGGCGTTCGCGTATGCGCTGACGGCGCGGATCGCCCGTGCGCTGGACGAGGGCGAGGAGCTGCTCGACCCGCCGAACCGCGAGATCGAGGAGAACTTCTGGCGTGCGATCCGCTGGGGGCTGTCCGGCGAGCTGATCGATCTTCGAACGCGCGAGGTGCGACCTGCGCGCGCCGCGCTCGAAGAGCTGATCGAGTGGATGCGGCCCGTCGCGGAGGAGCTCGGCGCGGCCGAGTACCTCGCCGTGCCGGCGGCGAACGCGGCCGAGCGGCAGATCGCCCGCTTCGAGGAGGGCGCGACGCTCGAGGAGATCTACGCGGAGCAGGTTCGGCCCAAGGAGGCGTGGGTGGCTGAGGAGGGCGAGCTCTCGCCGGAGGAGCTGCTCGAGCACATCCGGCAGCTGAAGGTGTCGGACCTGCTGCTCTCGATCCTCCCGACCGTCGCCCAGCTCGGCTACGCGAAGCTCGAGCCCGACGGCCGCGACCTCGAGCAGGCGAAGCTCGCGATCGAAGCGCTGCGGGCGCTGACACCGGTCCTCGCCGGGTCGGTGCCCGAGGAGGTCGTGAACGACTTCGAGCAGGCGACCGCGAACCTGCAGCTCGCCTACGCGAAGGCGGTCGACGAGGCCAGCTCCTAGGAGCGCGCCCAGACCACGGCCGCGACGGGAAGCGCGGCCGCGAGCAGCACGGCAAGCGCGATCCAGCCCATCGTGTTGCCGCTGGAGCCGCCGCTCTCGAGCGGAGCCGCGGCGATCGCGCGGGGCGCGGTGCGGTAGATGTAGATCGTCGAGCTACGACCGGTCGGGTCAGCGCCGGAGATGAACTGGTCGTACTGGCGCTTGCGTGCGTACCTCAACTCGAGATCGATCGTGTTCGCGAGCTGTGCAGGGACGCTCTGCGTCGGCCGCACGCGATCCGGGACGCCGAGCGTGCGCACCCGCATCGAGATCTTCGGCGGCCGGGAGCCGGGCACGAGGACCCGCAGCTCGTTCCGGCGGACTCCGTCGAGCACGCCCTTGAAGCTCCGCGAGACGTCTCCGGTCAGAACCGCGCCGGACACGAGGAGCGGCGCCGCCACGCGGACGTCGACGGGCCGCCGGGCGCCTCGGATCTCGACGTTCAGCCCTTCGGCCGTGACATTGCGCCTGATCGCGTTGCGAATGCGACCCAGGACCTGGCCCAGCCCGACCGGCTCCACGTCGGCCGTGTACGACCTCGCGGTCACTCCGGTCACGTTCTCGATCACGAGCGCGGTCGCGGCTCCGGCCGGCTCGAAGTGGACCTTGACCGGCAGCATCGGCGCGCTCTCGTCGACGCGGAGGTCGGCGACGACGGACAGCCGGCGCCGGCCCGGCGAGAAGCCCTGCCAGAGGATCTGGTTCGTCCGCTGGCCCGGAGGCGACTCGGTGCCCGGCCCCGGGAGCACGGTCCGCACGGGCGCCGGGATCGCGAAGACGTAGTCGCCGAGCCTGTTCAGGACGGTCGTCTGCTGGACGCGGATCGCGTTCGGCGTGCCGTCCTCGTCGAGCCCCACGACGACGCGCTCGCGGTTCGAGGCGCGGCGGAAGAAGCGCGGCTGGAGCGGGAGCGGGCCGGCCACCTGCGGCGCGAGCGGCGGCGTCTGCGGGAGCACCTCCGGGGGCCAGGGCAGCGACACCGTCCGGGCGCCCGCGGCACAGGGAGCCGCGAGGGCGGCCGCGCAGAGCCCGGCGACGAGCGCCCGCCGGCTCAGCGCCGCTGCTCGATCGGAACGAGCGTCGCCGATAGCGGATCGTCCTTGACGGGCTTGTACGTCATGCCTTCGAACTTCGCGAAGTAGACGTCGTCGTCGACGACGCCCTCGTGGTTGCGCTCGTTGAACCCGCGGTTGTCCCCGTTCGCGCCGGCGACCGTCACCTGGTTGAGGGCGGCCAGGATCTTCTTCTTGTCCGCGACCCCGCCCGCGCGCTGGATCGCGGCCGCGAGCACGTTCACGAAGTCGTACGAGTACATCGCGTAGTCGGGCGGCTGCACGACCTGCGCACCGTCGGGCGTCTTCACTCCGACGAGCTGCACGCCGAAGCGGTTCTCGAGGTCGCGCTGGAAGGTCAGGAACGGGCCCGCGCCCACCTCGGCCGTCGGGCGGCCGGACGCGAACGTGAGCCCGTCGACCCAGTCCGGATGGTTCGCGAGCTGCTGGCGAACGAGCGGGTCCTCTCCGGTCGGCGACGTGTACACCGGGACTTTCCAGCCGGACGAGCGCGCCGCTGAGAGCACGCCGGCAATCGTCGTCGGCTGGGCCCAGACGAGAAGCGCGGTCGCTCCTGCGCGGCGGGCGCGGAGCACCTGCGGCGCCAGATCCGGCGCCGAGGCCGGGACGGTCAGCTTGGCGGCCACCGAATCGGGGTTCTGGGAGAACGCCTCGTCGAGCGCCTTCGCGCCCTCCTGACCGTACGAGGAGTCGTCCGTGATCAGCGCGACCTTCAGCTTCTTCGGGATCAGGTACTCGGCGAGGCGGAACGACATGCCGTGGTCGGTCGGCGCGATGCGAAAGACGTTCGGCCGCTTGTCCGGGTCGATCAGCCCCTCACCGCCCTGGTACGTGACCGCGAGCGGGATGTCCGCGTCGCGGGCGAACTGCCACGAAGCGTCGACCCCGGTGCCCTCGTCGACGATCGCCACCGCGCCGTCGGCGATCGCCTTGCGGACGTTGCGGGCCGCGGTGCTGGGGGACAGGCCCGTGTCGTAGCGCTTGATCCGGAAGCGGTACTTGACGCCGTTCACGTCGACTGCGGCCTTCGAGGCGGCGAGCGCGGCTCCGTCGGCGATCGTCTGGCCGACGTACGGCGTCCGCGAGAACGGGGCGTTGACCGCGATCGTCACGGTCTTGCTCTTGTCCGAGCCTTTGTTCCCACCGCAGCCGGCGAGGACGGCGCAGAGCCCGAGGACGAGTACGAGTCGCCTCACGAAAGCTTCTGTCGTCCCAGGTAGGCCATCTTCACTGCGTCGTCGGAGGCGACCTGCGCAAGTGTGCCTGACGCGATCCGACGGCCTGCCTCGAGAACCGTCACCTCGTCGGCGACGCGCCGGACGAAGCGCAGGTTGTGCTCGATCACGAGCAGCGCGAGGCCGCTGTCCCGGAGCTCGTGCAGGAGCTCGGCCAGGCGGTCGAGCTCGGCGGCCGACCCGCCCGCCGCAGGCTCGTCCAGGAGCAGGACGCGGGGCTCGGTCGCGAGGGCGGAGGCGAGCATGAGCAGGCGCTGCTCGTGGGCGGTCAGCTCCGACGCCGGCCGATCGGGGTCGTGCAGGCCGACGAGCTCGAGTGAACCGAGCGCCTTCTGCTCGGCGAGCCGCTCGTCCGCACGCGCCTTCGGCGTCCGGAACACCGTTCGGAACGGGCCGTCGTGCTCGAGGCGGAGCCCCGCGCCGACGAGCGCGTTCTGGAGCGCGGTCAGCTCGGGGAAGACGGCCGTCGCCTGCTGCGTGCCGACGACCCCCTGGAGCACGCGCGCACGCGGGGGCCCGGCCAGCTCGGTGCCGTTCACCCGCACCGTTCCTTCCTCCGGGACGAGCTCGCCGACGAGCGCCTTGAGCGCGGTCGTCTTCCCGCTGCCGTTGGGCCCGATCAGCGCGTGCACGCGCCCGGGCGCGACCTCGAGGTCGACGTGGTCGAGGGCGACGAGGCTGCCGAAGCTCTTCGTGAGGCCGCGCGCGCGCAGCGGCTCCGGCGCCTCGACGCGAGGCAGCTCACGCGCGGGCGGGCTCGGTCTCGGAACGGGCCTCGGTGGAATCCGGGTTCGCCACCAGCCGCGCGCCGCCGGGAGCAGCCCCGCGCCGCCGAGGCCGAGGACGAGCAGCATCCCGTAGCCGGTGAGCATCTCCTCGAGCCGTCCGGGCGGGAGGCCGCGGAGTCCGCCGATCTGCTCCGCGGCGTTCGAGAACGCGCTGATCACGAGCAGGCCGACGATCGGCCCGAGCGGGAGCCGCGCGCCGCCGAGGATCACCGCCACGAAGAGCTTGAACGAGACGCCCGGCCCGTACGACGACGCGTCCGCGACCTGGACGAGCTCCACTCCGAGCGCGCCTGCGACGCCCGCGATCACGGCCGAGGCGGTGAAGACGCCCAGCCGTGCGCGCGCGACCGGGACGCCGAGCCCCGCCGCCGCGCGCCGCTGATCCCGGGCGGCGGCGAGGCCGAGCCCCGGCGCCCGCGGGGCGATGACGGCCAGGGCGAGGACGGCGAGCGCGAGGAGCGTGACCCCGAGCACGTAGTGCGCGGTCGGAGTCACCGTCCGGCCGAACACCGTCGCCTCGGGGAGGACGAGGCCCTGCGCTCCTCCGGAGAGCCCCGGGAAGGAGGTCAGCAGGAGCAGCAGGATCCAGCTCAGGATCCAGGTGCTGACCGCGACGAACGCGCTACGCAGCCGTCCGGTGGCGAGCCCGGTCAGCACGCCGACGACCGTCGTGATCGCGACCGCGGCGACGAGCGACGGCAGGAGCGGCCAGCCGGCCTTCGTCCGCAGGAGGGCCTCCGAGAAGGCGCCGATCCCGAGGAACGCGCCCTGGCCGAGCGAGGGGATGCCCGCGAGCCCGACCGCATAGGCGAGCCCGACCGCGGCGAGCGCGAGGTAGACGAACTCCGCCAGGTCGGGCATCCGTCCCGAGAGCGGAAGCACCGCAGGAGCGACGAGCGCGGCCAGGAACGCGAGCAGCCAGAGCGTCGTCGTCCAGCTCCAGGCCGCGCGGACATCGCGGACTGCCGCGGACAGCTCCGCTCGAGTCTCGTCGAACACGCCGGACGCGGCGCTCATGCCGTGCTCGCGACGGGCTCGGCGCGCAGGGACCGGTACGCGATCACGCCGAGGGCGATCCCGAGCGGGATCAGCTCCCCGTACTGCGGCCCGAGGCCGAAGCCGCCGATCCGCAAGTTGTCGATCGCCGCCTCGGCGAGGCCGACCCCGAGACCGGCGGCGAACGCGGCCCACGGCGACCCGAAGCGGACGATCAACGCCGCGACGAGGCCCTTCAACCCGAGCAGGGCTCCCGAGTCGACCGTGAACGGGGCGGAGGGTGCGGCCGCGACCGCGGCGAGGGCGGCCAGCCCGCCGACGAGGCCGAACGCGAGCGCCACCAGGGTCTCGACCGGGAGCCCGACGAAGCGCGCCGCCTCGGGGTCCGACGAGATCGCCTGTAGCGCCCGTCCTCGACGCGTCCGCTCGAGCGTCCATGCGGCGAGCGCGGCGAGGGCAGCGGCGAGGCCGATCACGAAGAACGACCGCACCTGGACGCTGGCGCCGGCGATCGAGACGACCCCGTTCCGGCCGACGTTCTCGAAGTGGAACGGGTCGGGGAAGACGTACGCCGGGCGCGTGAAGACGGCTCCGATCATGCCGCGGAGCGCGAACGCGATCGCGAGCGTCGACGCGACCCAGCCGACCGTCGACCCTCGCAGCAGGTACGGCTCGATGAAGAGGACGTACGTCGCCGCTCCGACGCCGACGCACAGCACGAGCCCGACGGCGAGCGCGAACAGGAAGCGGCCGAGGCCGAGGCTCGTCTGGCTCACGGGCCCCGTGCCCGCGGCGACGAGGAGCGTCGTGAACACGCCGAACGCGACGAGGTCACCGAACGCGAAGTAGACGACCCCGGTCAGCCGGTAGATCAGCGAGTAGCCGACGGCGAAGATCCCGTACACGCCCCCGGCCGCGAGGCCGGTGACGATCACCTGGACGACGAGGCTCACGGCGGGACACTACTCAGGTGAGGGGCAAGCGCTAAACCGCTTCGAGGGAACTGCCGACAGGTCGCATATGCGATCCAAGATCAAAGCTGATAGAACTCCGCCTCGGATCATGGGGGGGAGGACATCTGGTCGCATGCGTTTCGGGCTCGCCGTCTTTGGCGCGGTCCTCATCGGGGGGATCGGCGTCGGCCTCGCCGTACTCGGCTCGACTGACAACACCAAGTCGTCGCAGCTGCACGTTCGGCGGGCTGTGGCAGCCGGCGCGCCCGTTGCGCAGGTCTCCCACTCTACGTCGCAGTCCACCCCGCGAGTCCGGGTCGCCCGAGGGGCCCTGACCCCGGCCGTCCGGGACATGCGTCCGGCGCACGCTCGCTCGAACACGATGTTCAGGAAGGTGGGGGAGCACGCGCGCGACGAGGGAGTGAGGGGTCTTGATCACCGACAGGGCAGCGCGCTCGTCCAGCACGGCGCTCCGAGGAACCTGATGCCGAGCCCGATCGCGAACTTCGCCGGAGTGAACAACGTCAACGGCGCTGCGCCGCCGGACACGGAGGGGGACATCGGCACGGCCCACTACATGCAGTGGGTCAACCTCTCGTTTCGGGTCTTCAATCGTGACGGCAGTCCCGCAACCACAGTCAGGGCGGGCTACCAGCTGTTCACCGGCACGCCGCACTGCGGGATCTCATCCGGCAACGGCGGGGACCCGATCGTGCTTTACGACCAGTTCGCCCATCGGTGGCTCGCGAGCCAACTCGCATACCCGAACTACCCGAACCCCGGGCCGTACTACCAGTGCGTCGCGTTCTCGTCCACGGACGATCCGACCGGAACCTGGTGCGCCTACGAGTTCGTTGCGTTGCAGTCGAAGCTCAACGACTACCCCAAGTTTGGGGTCTGGCCGACCCAACACGCCTACATGTTCACGGTCAACCAGTTCAGCGAGCCCGGCGACGGCTGGGCAGGCGTCGGCGTCTTCGCGCTGGAGCGCGACGCCATGCTGAGCGGTTGTGGCACGGCTCGGATGCTCTACAAGAACATGTTTACCGTTGATCCGAACCTGAACGGAGGCATGCTCCCGGCCGACCTCGACGGTTCGACGATGGCGCCGACCGATGCTCCCGCGCCGCTGATCGAGGTCGACGACGACGCGTGGGGCTTCCCCCAGGATCGTCTCGACGTGTGGAACGCGACGGTCGACTGGTCAGGCTCCGGATCGATCAACGTGACGCACGAGGGCGCGCTCCCGACGGCGCCCTTCGACTCCAACCTCGGCTCGGGGATCGCTCAACCCGGCACGTCGGTCAGGCTGGACACGCTCAACGATCGGCTGATGTACCGGCTGGCGTACAGGAACTTCGGCGACCACCAGGCGCTCGTCGTCAACCACTCTGTCGATTCCGACGGCGCCGACCACGCGGGTGTCCGCTGGTACGAGCTGCGCAAGACGAGCGCGAACTGGTCGATCTTCCAGCAGGGCACGTACGAGCCCGACACGACGGTCAGCCGCTGGATGGGCTCGGCGGCGATGGATCACGACGGCAACATGGCCGTCGGCTTCTCGACGAGCAGCGGTACTGCGCCGAACTACCCGAGCATCCGCTATGCCGGGCGGCTCGCGACCGATCCGCTCGGACAGCTGGCACAGGGTGAGTCGACGCTCGTTGCCGGCACCGGCTCGCAGACGGGCATCAACCGTTGGGGCGACTACTCGATGCTGGCGATCGACCCGACCGACGACTGCACCTTCTGGTTCACGAGCGAGTACCTGACGACGACCGGCTCGGCGCCGTGGCAGACACGGATCGGCAGCTTTAAGTTCCCGACCTGCACCGGCGGGCCTCCACCGCCGCCTCCACCGCCGCCTCCGCCTCCGCCGCCTCCTCCGCCGCCACCGCCTCCTCCGCCGCCACCGCCTCCTCCGCCGCCACCGCCTCCTCCGCCACCCCCGCCTCCTCCGCCACCCCCGCCTCCTCCGCCGCCCCGCCTCCCCCGCCACCCCTCCCTCCGCCTCCGGTCCGCTGTCGAGTCCCGAGAGTCCTCGGCCTGCGCCTCGGAGCCGCGAAGACGAAGATCCGGCGTGCCAACTGCTCGGTCGGCAACGTCCGCCGCGTTCGCTCCAGGCGCTCGCTGCGCGGCCGAGTCGTGAACCAGTCACCGCGGCCTGGCACGATCAAGCGCCGGAACTTCCCGGTCAAGCTCGCGGTCGGCCGCGGCTAGCCGGCGCGGCGCGGGCCGCGAGATTTCTTTGAAAATCTCCTAGGAGCCTGTAACAATCAGGCTCGTGAGGGGAGGGTACGTCCGGCTTGCGCTTGTGCTGGCCACGGGGCTGTTCGTGGCTGCCGTCGCGTTCGCTGCGACCAAGAGCACCGACAGACAGCCGGCCGCAGCGGCCAACGGCTCACCCGACGCACCTGCCCTCGGCGCTCCGGCCTCGAGCGTCAAGGCGTCACCGAGCCACATGGTCGGCATGGCCGAACCGGTGCGCATTCCGCCGCTCCGGACGCTGAAGGCGAAGCCTGCGAAGTACGGGCCGGTCCCCGAGACCGATTTCGAGGGCTACCCGACGCGGCAGCCGGGCAGCAGCACGCGCGACACGGTCGTCCAGCGCAGCGCGCCGAAGAACCGGATGCCGAGCCCGGACCTGACCTTCGACGGCATCGCCAACCTCTGCGGGTGCTATCCGCCCGACACCGAGGGCGACGTCGGCCCCAACCACTACATGGAGTGGGTCAACCTCCACTACGCGATCTACACGAAGACCGGCACCCAGGTCGTGCCCCCGACCACGGGCAACACGATCTTCACGGGCACACCGTTTTGCGGCTCGCACAACAACGGCGATCCGATCGTGCTCTACGACCAGTTCGCGCAGCGCTGGATGGTCTCGCAGTTCGCGTTCAACAGCACGAGCGCAGGGGCCGTTCTACCAGTGCATCGCGGTCTCGAACTCGAGCGACCCGACCGCGGGCTGGTGCGCGTACGAGTTCCTCGTGCACCAGACGAAGTTCAACGACTATCCGAAGTTCGGCATCTGGCCCGCGCAGAATTCGTACACGATGACCGCGCCGCAGTTCAACTCGACGGGCGGCCAGGGAGTCTGGGGCTTCGAGCGCGACAAGATGATCGCCTGCCAGACGGCCCGCTTCGTGTACCAGGACATGGTCTCGCTCGACCCAACGCTGCCGCGGATCCTGCCGGCCGACGCCGACGGGCCCGTGGCGCCGCCTGACGGCACGCCGCAGCCGATCGTCACCGACGAGGACGACGGCGCCGGCTTCCCGTCCGACCGGATCGTGATCTGGAACGCGACGATGACGTGGGGCGGGAGCCCGTCGATCACGCTCACCCACGAGAGCGACCTCCCGGTGGCCGCGTTCGACCAGGACGTCGGCTGCGGCGGAGGCCGCACCTGCATCCCGCAGCCGGGCACCTCGGTCAAGGTCGACGCGCTTCCGAACCGGCCGATGTACCGCGCCGCCTATCGCAACTTCGGCAGCTTCCAGGCGCTGGCCTGGGATCACACCGTCGACGCCGATGCGCCGTCCGGCAACCGCGCGGGCGTCCGCTGGTACGAGCTCCGCAAGACGACCGGTTCCTGGGGGATCCAGAACCAGGGCACGTTCGGCCCGAGCGACGGCCTCTACCGCTGGATGGGCTCCGCGGCGATGGACAAGGACGGGAACCTCGCAGTCGGCTACTCGATCGGCAACGGGACCGCGCCGAACTACCCGAGCATCGCGTACGCCGGCCGGCTCGCGAGCGACCCGCCGAACACGCTCGGCCAGGGCGAGGCCATGATGTTCAGCGGGATCGGGCTCCCAAACGGGCACCTTGAGCCGTTGGGGCGACTACTCGATGATGACCACCGACCCCGTCGACGACTGCACGTTCTGGTACACGACCGAGTACCTCCAGACGACGGGCGCGACGCCGTGGCGGACCCGGATCGGGAGCTTCAAGTTCCCGACCTGCGGTGGGCCGCCTCCACCACCTCCGCCGCCTCCGCCACCACCGCCACCTCCGCCGCCGCCTCCACCCCCGCCGCCTCCTCCGCCTCCTCCACCACCACCGCCACCTCCGCCTCCTCCGCCACCTCCGCCACCACCACCACCGCCTCCGCCTCCGCCTCCTCCGGTCCGCTGCCGTGTCCCACGAGTCCTCGGGCTGCGCCTCGGCGCTGCGAAGACGAAGATCCGGAGGGCGCACTGCTCGGTCGGCAACGTCCGCCGCGTTCGCTCCAGGCGCTCGCTGCGCGGCCGCGTGGTGAACCAGTCACCGCGGCCAGGCACGATCAAGCGCCGCAACTTCCCGGTCAAGCTGGCCGTCGGCCGCGGCTAGTCGAACCCAGAATCCGTCGTCTTGTCAGAGAGGCGCCTCTGAACTAGCATCGCGCGCGCAGGGGGCGGCCCGGAACCGGGCCGACGAGAGGGGAGGGGAAGGAGTGAGATGCACAGGATTGCGACGGCGGCTAGCCGCCGGCATGCTGGTCGCTGCACTCGCTGCGGGAACGTCGGCTCTCGGACGTTCGACACCGCACAGCGGAGCCTCGGTCGACGCCAAGGTCGTCCAGCAGATCGCGGCTCACGGCCAGACGACGTTCTGGGTCGTTCTCCGTGAGCAGGCGAATCTGAGCCCAGCCCGTTCGATGCGCCCGTCACCGAGGGGGCGCTACGTCTACGACACGCTGACGGAGACCGCGAACCGCACGCAGCGGTCGCTGAAGGCGTACCTCGGGCAACAGCACGTGCCGTTCGAGTCCTTCTGGATCCTGAATGCGATTCAGGTCACCGGCGGCAGCACGGTTCTCCAGGCGCTCGCCGCGCGCCCGGAGGTGGCCAAGATCATCCCGGACGTCGTCTTCAGGCTTCCCCCGGATGCCCGCGGCACCCGGGAGCGGACCCCGAACACCGTGGAGTGGGGCGTCGACCGCATCAACGCGCCGCAGGTCTGGTCGACGTACAACGATCGCGGCGAGAACATCGTCGTCGGCAACGTCGACACCGGTGTCCTCTACACCCACGGCGCGCTGGTCGCGAAGTACCGCGGCAACCTGGGGGGCGGCAACTTCGACCACAACTACAACTGGTGGGACCCGTCTGCGGTGTGCGGGGGCGCGGCCCCCTGCGACAACAACGGCCACGGCACGCACACGATGGGCACGATGGTCGGCGACGACGGCGACCCCGGCACGGATCAGATCGGCGTCGCCCCGCACGCGACGTGGATCGCGGCCAAGGGCTGCGAGACCAACAGCTGCTCGAGCAACGCGCTCCTGTCGTCGGGCCAGTTCATGGTGGCGCCGACCGACCTCAATGGCCAGAACCCGCAGCCGAATCTACGACCCGACATCGTCAGCAACTCGTGGGGCAACGGCAACGGGGGCGACACGTTCTACCAGGCGATCGTCCAGGCCTGGGTCGCGTCCGGGATCTTCCCGTCGTTCGCGAGCGGGAACTCGGGGCCGGGCTGCGGAACGGTGTGGTCCCCCGGCAGCTACTCGGAGAGTTACGCGGTCGGATCGTTCGACATCAACAACGTGATCGCGGCGAGCTCGAGCCGGGGCCCGTCCCCGATCGGCGGGATCATCAAGCCGAACATCGCCGCGCCGGGCGTCAACGTGCGCTCGTCCTGGAACAACGGGGGCTATCAGATCCTCAGCGGCACCTCGATGGCCACGCCCCACCTGTCCGCGACGGTGGCCCTGATGTGGTCGGCCGTTCCGGGCCTGAGGCGGAACATCTCGGGCACGGAGGCGATCCTGAATCAGACGGCGATCGACACGGCCGGCTCGTGTGGCGGCACAACGCAGAACAACAACACCTGGGGCGAGGGCAGGCTCGATGCGCTCGCCGCCGTCGCCGCTGCAGTCGGCGGACCTCCACCGCCTCCACCGCCTCCACCGCCTCCTCCACCGCCTCCACCACCTCCTCCGCCTCCACCTCCGCCTCCACCGCCGCCTCCACCGCCGCCTCCTCCTCCGCCACCTCCGCCTCCGCCTCCTCCGCCTCCGTCCGCCGCCTCCGCCTCCTCCGCCTCCGGTCCGCTGCCGTGTCCCGAGAGTCCTCGGGCTGCGTCTCGGCGCCGCGAAGACGAAGATCCGGGCGGCGCACTGCTCGGTCGGCAGGGTGCGACGCGTTCGCTCGCGCCGCTCGCTGCGTCGGCCGTGTGGTAACCAGTCACCCGCAGGCCGGGCGCGATCAAGCGCCGGAACTTCCCGGTCAAGCTGGCCGTCGGCCGAGGCTAAACGACATAGCGACAACGAGAGCGGGGCGCGCCCGGAGGCGCCCCGCTCTCGACTGAGAACCGGCCGTCGTCCTCGCGAGGCCGACCTATTGAGTTTTCGCTATCGACGTGGTAAGAATCGCCCCACGTGAGGGGAGGGCGCGTTCGTATTGCGTTTGCTGTTGTAACGGCCGGTGCCGTCGGTCTAGCCGCGCTTGCCCTCTCGTTCGAACCGGAGCGACGTCAAGCAGGGTGCCGTCCTCGGCCCCGCGATGGCGGCGCCCGGCGTGAACGGCGGCGCAGCGCAAGGTCGACGTGTCGACGGTCAAATCGCCGGCGACGAACGTCGGCGTGTCGCGCGCCTATCGCACGCCGCCGCTACGGGACATGAAGTCCGCGCCGTACACGGAAGGCCCGCAGCCCGGCAACGTCGAGAACGAAGGCCCGGCGTTCCTCCGCGTCCCGCTCGCCGGCCTTCCGAAGGGTGACGGTGCGCTCCAGACCCGGGCGAACGGCACGAGGACGCCGGCGCCGGACCAGAACTTCGAGGGCATGAGCAACGCGTGCGGCTGCTACCCGCCGGACACGAATGGAGCCGCCGGCCAGAACCACTACGTCCAGGTCGTCAACGCGCAGTTCGCCGCCTGGACGAAGACCGGCACGCAGGTCGTGCCGCCGACGACGATCAACACGCTGTTCCCGGGTACGCCTCACTGCGGGTCGCTCAACCGCGGCGACCCGGTCGTCGTGTACGACCAGTTCGCGCAGCGCTTCGTGATCTCGCAGTTCGCGTTCGTCGGCTCCGGCGGCACGCCTCCGTACTGGGAGTGCACCGCGGTCTCGGCGACGAGCGATCCGACGGGCAGCTGGTGCGGATACGAGTTCGAGGTGCACCAGACGAAGTTCAACGACTACCCGAAGATCGGGGTCTGGCCCAGCCAGCACTCGTACACGATGACCGCGAACCAGTTCCTGCTCGGCGCCAGCTACGCGGGCGTCGGCATCTGGGCCTTCGAGCGCGACGCGATGCTGAACTGCCAGACCGCGCGCTTCGTGTACCAGGACATGGAGGCGATCGACCCGTACTTCCCGGCGACGCTTCCCGCTGACGCCGACGGCGACATACCGCCGCCCGACGGCGCGCCCGCCCCGTTCGTCTCGATCAACCAGGACGGGTCGGGCCTCCCGCAGGATCAGATCCAGATCACGAACGCCACCGTCGACTGGAGCGGGACTCCGACGATGACGATCACGCACGACACCGACATCCAGGCGGCCCCGTACGACGAGAATCTCTGCGACTTCGGCGCGTGCATCCCGCAGCCGGGGACGACCGTCAAGCTCCAGACGCTGTCCGACCGCGGGATGTGGCGTGCGCAGTACCGAAACTTCGGCGGCTGGCAGACCCTCGTCACGAGCCACTCGGTCGACGTCGGCAGCGACCGTGCGGGGGCGCGCTGGTACAGCATCGAGAAGATCGGCTCGGGCGACTGGCACATGCACGACCAGGGCACGTTCGCGCCGGCCGACGCGCTCAACCGCTGGATGCCGTCCGCCGCGATGGACAAGAGCGGAGACATCGCCGTCGGCTACTCGACCTCGAACGGGACCGCGCCGAACTATCCGAGCATCTCGTACGCGGCGCGCCTCGCGACCGACCCGCCCGGCACGCTCGGCACCGAGCAGCAGCTCATTGCCGGCGCCGGCTCGCAGACGGGCACCGCGAACCGCTGGGGCGACTACTCGGGCATGTCCGTCGACCCGGTCGACGACTGCACCTTCTGGTACACGACCGAGTACATCCAGACGACGGGCGCGACGCCGTGGCAGACGCGCATCGGCTCGTTCAAGTTCCCGGAGTGCGGGCCTCCCCCGGGGCCGCCGCCGCCTCCACCGCCGCCCCCGCCGCCGCCCCCGCCGCCGCCGCCACCACCTCCGCCGGGCGCGTACACGACGAGCACGAGCGCCGGGACGATCATTCCGGGCACCACCGACCTCGGCATCCACTGCGACGACTGCTGGCGCCACGTGGTCTTCCCGTTCCCCGTCCACCTCTACAACCAGACCTACACCGAGGCGGACGTCAGCTCGAACGGCGTGGTCAACTTCACCGGAGAGAACCTCTGGTGGGCGAATGCCTGCCTGCCTTCCCGCATCGAGGGCGCCTCCGTGCTGCTCCTCTGGGACGACCTGCTCACGAACGGCAGCGGCCAGGGTGTGTTCACGGCCGAGCTCCAGAGCCCGCACCGGTTCGTGATCCAGTACAAGACCGGCTTCGTCTCCGGCGGGGGAAGCGCGAACTTCGAGGTCGTCTTCACCGAGGGCAGCGACGACATCCACGTGATCTACGGCGCGGTTTCCCAGGCGGGCGCGAACGCGACCGAAGGCGTCCAGGCGGCCGGCACGCGGCCCGTTCACGCAGTTCGGTTGCAACCAGGCGAACGTGACCCCGAACACGGATCTCACGTACATCCACAGCGGCGGGCCGCCTCCGCCTCCGCCGCCACCTCCTCCGCCGCCACCACCTCCGCCACCTCCGCCTCCTCCGCCGCCACCACCTCCGCCGCCACCACCTCCGCCGCCGCCACCACCTCCGCCGCCGCCCCCGACCCGCTGCCGCGTGCCACGCGTCCTCGGCCTGCGCCTCGGCAGCCGCGAAGACGAAGATCCGGCGTGCGCACTGCTCGGTCGGCAACGTCCGCCGCGTCCGCTCCAGGCGATCGCTGCGCGGCCGTGTCGTCTCGCAGAACCCGAGGCCGGGCACGATCAAGCGCCGGAACTTCCCGGTCAAGCTCGCCGTCGGCCGCAGCTAGCCCTCCTTCCCGATAACTGGCCACCCACGCACCGCTGATGTGTGTTAGAAACTCCGCGCGCCGGGAGTCCTCGGCGCCGTCTACGTAAAGCCCGCAATGAGCTTTTTCCGAGATCACGCCGTCCTGTTCGCGCTCCTGTGTGGCTTGCTCGCGGTCGCGTACGGCATCGGGCTCACGATCTGGCTGCTCCGGCTGCCCGCGGGCAACGAGCGGATGCGCGAGATCGCAACGGCGATCCAGGAGGGCGCCTCCGCCTATCTGCGCCGCCAGTACCAGACGATCGCCATCGTCGCGATCGCCCCGTTCCTCCTGATCGGGTTCTACCACCAGCTCGGCTGGGGCACCGCGATCGGCTTCCTGATCGGCGCGATCCTCTCGGCTGCGGCCGGGTTCATCGGGATGAACGTCGCGGTGCGCTCGAACGTGAGGACGGCCGAGGCCGCCAAGCACGGCCTCAAGCCGGCGCTCAACGTCGCGTTCCGGGCCGGGTCGGTCACGGGCCTGCTCGTCGTCGGGCTCGGGCTGCTCGGCGTCGCGGGCTACTACTGGGTGCTGACCGGCTGGCTGGGCAACTCGCCTGACTCGGCGATCGACGACCTCATCGGCCTCGCCTTCGGCGGCTCGCTGATCTCGGTCTTCGCGCGTCTCGGCGGCGGCATCTACACGAAGGCGGCGGACGTCGGCGCCGACCTCGTCGGGAAGATCGAAGCGGGCATCCCCGAGGACGATCCCCGCAACCCGGCCGTGATCGCGGACAACGTGGGCGACAACGTCGGCGACTGCGCGGGCATGGCCGCCGACCTCTTCGAGACCTATGCCGTCACGGCGGTCGCGGTCATGCTGCTCGCGAGCGCGTTCCCGGCCAGCGAGCTGTGGCTCTACCCGCTGGGCATCGGCGGGATCTCGATCATCGCCTCGATCATCGGCACGTTCTTCGCGCGGATCGGGCGCGACGGCTCG
The DNA here is from genome assembly GCA_963742635.1 of uncultured Actinomycetes bacterium. Lineage (GTDB taxonomy): Bacteria > Actinomycetota > Thermoleophilia > Gaiellales > Gaiellaceae > VAXT01. The sequence continues at coordinate 35,881 of CAVUMW010000010.1, read as the reverse complement.
ATCATGAACGCGCTCTACAAGTCCGTGATCGTGGCCACGCTGCTCTCGGCGATCGGGTTCATCCCGGTGACGGCGGCGTTCGACGGCGCCACGTTCAGCTTCTGGAACCTGTACGGCTCGGCGCTGATCGGCCTCGGCATCACGTTCCTGCTCGTCGCGATCACCGAGTACTACACGGGCACGCGCTGGGGCCCGGTGAAGTCGATTTCGAGCGCGTCACGCACGGGGCACGCGACGAACATCATCGAGGGGCTCGCCGTGGGCATGCAGGCGACGGCGCTGCCGGTGATCGTGATCGCGATCGGGATCGTCGGCGCGTACTACGCCGCGGGGCAGGAGCTGTTCGGGATCGGCGTCGCGGTCATGGCGCAGCTCTCGATGACCGGCCTGATCGTCGCTCTCGACGCGTACGGCCCGGTGACCGACAACGCGGGCGGCATCGCCGAGATGGCGAACCTCGACGAGTCGGTGCGGGCGATCACGGATCCGCTGGACGCGGTCGGGAACACGACGAAGGCGGTCACGAAGGGCTACGCGATCGGGTCGGCCGGCCTCGCCGCGCTGATCCTGTTCGACGAGTACACGCGCGGCCTTCGCGATCGCGGGCTCGAGACGATCACGTTCTCGCTCTCGGATCCATGGGTGGTCGCGGGCCTGTTCCTCGGCGGCTTGATGCCGTTCCTGTTCGCCTCGCTGGCCATGCAGGCCGTGGGGCGCGTGGGCGGCCAGGTCGTCGAGGAGGTGCGGCGCCAGTTCCGGGAGATCCCGGGGATCATGGAGGGCACCGCTCGGCCCGAGTACGGGCGCTCGATCGACATCGTCACGGGCTCGGCTCTCAAGGCGATGCTGCTGCCCGCGGCGATTCCGATCGTCTTCCCGCTCGTCGCGGGGATCATCAAGCCCGAGCTGCTCGGCGGCCTGCTGATCGGGACGATCGTGACCGGGATCTTCCTCGCGATCGCGATGACCTCCGGCGGTGGCGCGTGGGACAACGCGAAGAAGCTGATCGAGGACGGTCTCTACGGCGGCAAGGGCTCCGAGGCGCACGCGGCCGCGGTCACGGGCGACACGGTCGGCGACCCGTACAAGGACACCGCGGGCCCGGCGATCAACCCGATGATCAAGATCGCCAACATCGTCGCGATCCTGCTCATCCCGCTGATCGTCTCGATCCACGGCTAAGAGCCGTGGGGAAACCCCTGGTTCCCCCACGAGCCCCCTCCTTGCCGGCGGAGGCGTGATTCATTCGTTTCAGGAGCCGCCACTTGTCGGCGCGGTCCGAGCGTTCTCCTCTCGCGTGTGAGCCTCCCGCCGGGCAAAGCCCGGCTCCGGCGGCGAATGGTTGCGGCAACAGGGCGCAAATAGCCGTCGGCATTGCGATTACCTAACGGGTCTGGCCCTGTTAGGCGCGACGGCGGCCGGTCGAAGGCTTAGCCTGCCGCCGTGAGCACGACCGAATCCGAAGCGATCGGAGCGGCTCCCGCCCAGAGCCGCCGCAGGCGGGAGCAGCGACTCGAGCGCGTTCTCGGCACGCCCGCGCTGTTCGCGACGGCGTACGGCAACGTCGGCTCGTCGATCTACTACGCGCTCGGCGTCACGGCCGCCTTCGCGCTCGGCCTGACCCCGGTCGTCTTCGTGATCGCGGGCCTGATCTTCGCGGCCACGGCCCTGACGTACATGGAAGGAACCGTCCGCTACCCGGAGGCCGGCGGCTCGTCGAGCTTCGCGCGCCACGCGTTCGACGAGCTCGTCAGCTTCGGCGCCGCGTGGGCGCAGCTCCTGAACTACGTGATCACGATCGCGATCTCGGCGTTCTTCGTCCCGCACTACCTGTCGATCTTCTGGGAGCCGCTCAAGGACAACCCGTGGGACGTCGTCGGCGGCGCGATCGTGATCATCCTGCTCGTCGGCCTGAACATCGTCGGGATCAAGGAGGCCGCGGGACTGAACATCTCGCTCGCGGTCGTCGACTTCGCGACGCAGCTCCTGCTCGTGATCATCGGCTTCGTCCTCATCTTCAGCCCGACGATCCTCGTCGACAACGTCCACTGGGGCGTCGCGCCGACGTGGAGCTCGTTCTTCGTCGCGATCCCGGTGGCGATGATCGCCTACACGGGGATCGAAACGATCTCGAACCTGTCCGAGGAGGCGCGCGACCCGCCGCGGGACATCCCGCGCTCGATCCGCCTCGTCGCCATCGCCGTCTTCGCGATCTACTTCACGCTGCCGCTGATCGCCCTCTCGGCGCTCCCGGTGCACAAGGTCGAGGGCAAGTACCAGACGCTCCTCGGCCTCCCGCCCGAGGACGGCGGCTACGCGAACGACCCGGTGCTCGGGCTCGTCAAGAACCTCAACCTGCACGGCGCGCTCGAGCACGGGCTCGAGATCTACGTCGGCGTGCTCGCGGCGACGATCCTGCTCGTGGCGACGAACGCCGGCGTGATCGGCGCCTCGCGGATCACGTACGCGATGGCCAGCTACCGGCAGCTGCCCGAGGTCTTCCGCCGGCTGCACAAGAGGTTCGGAACGCCCTGGCTGGCGCTCGTCGTCTTCGCGGGGATCGCCTCGATCGCGGTCATCCTGCCCGGCCAGACGAAGTTCCTGGGGACGATGTACGCGTTCGGCGCGATGCTGTCGTTCACGATCGCCCACGCGGCGGTCGTCGCGCTCCGCGTCAAGGGAGCGGGACGAGGAGCTCGTCTACCGCGCGCGTCCGAACCTCAGGCTCGGCGGAATCGACTGGCCGCTGTTCGCGATCCTCGGCGGCCTCGGCACCGCCGCCGCGTGGATCGTGATCGTCGTCCAGGAGCAGGCGACGCGGCTCGTGGGCCTCGGCTGGCTCGCCATCGGCTTCGTCGTCTACGCGCTCTATCGCAGGCGCCATCAGCTGCCGCTGCGCCAGACGGTCCGCGCGCCCGCGATCGTGCTCGGGCTCGAGGTCGAGTACCGCACGATCCTCGTCCCGGTCCTGCGCACCGCGGAGTCGGAGGAGGCGCTCGTCGCAGCCGCGCGGCTCGCCTCCGAGCGCAGGGCGAGGATCGTCATCCTGCACGTGCTCGAGGTGCCGCTCGACCAGACGCTCGACGCGGACCTGCCCGAGCGACAGGCTGTGGCCGACCAGATACTCGACGAGGCGCAGGCGCTGCTGGAGACGTACGCGGGCGTCCAGATCACGAGCCGGCTCGAGCGCGCGCGGAGCGCGGGGCCGGCGATCGTCGACGAGGCGGCTCGCCGCGACGCCGAGGTGGTGATCCTCGGAGCGGCGCGCGCGAAGGTCAAGGGCGGGATGCCGATCTTCGGGCGGACCGTCGACTACGTGCTGCGGAACGCGCCGACGCGGGTGGCCGTCGTCGCCGGCAAGCGGGCCGCGTAGAACCGCTCCGGTGGTCGCGCGAGCCCTCTCCGTGATCCTGATCGTGCTCGGCATCGGCCTGATCGCGCGCACGATCGCGGGCGGTGTCGGCGGCGGGCTCGGGCTCTTCCTGGGCGCGCTGCTGATCGTCGCCGGCGTCCTGCGGTTGTACCTTTCGACCCGAGTCCGTGGCTAGGAAACTCCCCGGTCTGCAGCGGGTCATCGCGACGCCCTCGCTCGCGGCCGTCGCCTACGGCGAGATCGCCTCGTCGCTCTTCTTCGCGCTCGGCATCGTCGCGCTCGACGCGCTCGGCCTGACGCCGTGGGTGCTGCTCGCGGTCGGCTCGCTGTTCGTCCTCGTCGCGCTCTCGTACGCGGAGGGAACCGCCGCGCTCCCCGAGACCGGCGGCGCCGCGACCTTCGTCCGGCGCGCGTTCAACGACCAGCTCGGGTTCCTCACCGGCTGGGCGATCTTCCTCGACTACGTGATCGTGATCGCGCTCGCCGCGCTGTTCGTGCCGCACTACCTCGGCAACGCGGTCGGCTGGAACGCGCTCACGACGAGCCCGACCGACCTCTTCGTCGGGATCGGCGTCATCTGCGTGATGGCCGCGGTGCGCTTCGTCCGCCGGCCGAGCCTGTACCGGCTCGCGATCGTGATCGCCGGGATCACGTTCGTCGGCCTGCTGCTGCTGATCGTCCTCGGCATGCCGCTCCTCTTCTCCGTCGACAACCTGAGCAAGGGCACCGACCTCGGGACGGCGCCCACGTGGTCTGCGATCGCGTTCGCGATCCCCGTCGCGATGCTCGCCTACACGGGGCTGGAGACGGTCGCGAACCTGGCCGCCGAGACGCGCGAGCCGGGACGCACGCTCCCGCGCAGCCTCTTCGTCGGCATCGGCGCCGCGGTCGTCGTCTCGTTCCTGATCGCCCTGGTCGCGCTCTCGGCGTACCCCGCGGATCCGGAGACCAAGCTCGGCACCCGCTGGCTGCGCGCGCCGCTCGTCGGCGTCGCCGACGCGTTCACGGGCCACCTGCCCGACGGAGTCGTCGACGTCCTGCGCGTCTTCATCGGCCTGACCGGCGTCGTGATCCTCGTCGCCGTGATCACGACCTCGTTCTCGGGCGCGGGACGCCTCGCCTACTCGCTCGGCCGGCACGACATGCTCCCGCGCGCGTTCGGGCGCCTGAGCCGCACGACGCTGATCGCGCCGGCGACGATCATCTCGACGGCCGCGATCTCGGCCGGGATCCTCCTGATCGCGAAGGCCGCGAACGACCCGGTGCGCTTTCTCGCGAGCCTGTACAGCTTCGGCGTCCTGATCGCATTCACCGCGGCGCAGGTGGCCGTCGTGCGGCTCCGCTTCACCGAGCCGGATCTCGAGCGCCCGTACCGCGCGCCGGGCAACGTCAGCATCCGCGGGACCGAGGTGCCCGTCGCGGCGCTGATCGGGGCGCCGCTCACCCTCGTGATCTGGGTCTTCGCCTTCCTCACGCACGATGCGGCGCGGATCGCCGGCCCGATCTGGCTCGCGTTCGGCGCGCTCGTCTTCATCGGCTCCCGGATCAGCGCGCGGGAGCGGGTACTCGGCCGCGTCACGCCGGCCATCGGCGACCTCGTCCCGGACCTCGAGGGCGTCTACGAGCGCATCCTCGTCCCGATGAAGATCGGCCTCATCGGAGAGGAAGTCCTCGGCACCGCGTTCCGGCTCGCCGAGGAGCAGGGCTGCGAGGTTCACGTCCTGCACGTGATCCGGGTCCCGCTCGACATGCCGATCGACGCGGAGATGATCGACGCCGAGGAACAGGCCGAAGCGTCGCTCGCCGAGGCGAGGCTCCTCGCGGCCGACCAGGGGATCCCGATCCAGGTGCACATCGAGCGCGGCCGTGCGATCGGCGAAGCGATCGTCCACGAGGCCGTCGACCACCAGGTCGACCTGATCGTCGTCGGCTCGGCGCCGCGGTGGCGCCGCCAGTCGCGCTTCTTCAGCCCCACGGTCGACTACGTCCTCCGGAAAGCCCCGTGCGAGGTGATGGTGATCGCCTACCCGCAGGGCGTTCTGGAGGAAGCCCTGGCGTGAGTTAATCTGAGTCCGAGATGAAGGCGATCGTCGTCGGATGCGGCCGGGTCGGCTCTGCCGTTGCGAAGAAGCTCACGAAGAGCGGTTGGGACGTGACCGCGATCGACGAGAACGAGGAGGCGCTCGCCCGGCTCGGCGAGCACTGGTCGGGCGGCTTCGTGGTCGGGCACGGGATGGACGTCAACGTGCTCCGCGAGGCCGGGATCGAGGAGGCGGACGCGGTCGTCGTGGCCACGAACGGCGACAACACGAACATCGTCGTCGGGCAGGTCGCCCAGAAGCGGTTCGGGATCGAGTGCACGGTCGTGCGCATCCTCGACCCGGCCCGCGCAGAGGTCTACGCGACCCTTGGCTTGCGCACCATGTCGCCGACGTCGACCGCGATCGAGGTGCTGACCGAGGCCGTGAAGTCCTGCTCGGCCAAGCCGCTGCGGGCTCCCGCGGCCGCGTCGTGATGTTCGTCCTCGTCGCCGGCGGCGGCAAGGTCGGCTCGAACGTCGCGCGCACGCTGCGCCGGATCGGACACGAGGTGACGATCATCGAGCAGCGGCGCGACCGCTTCGCCCACCTCGAGGAGGAGTTCGAGCACGCCGCGATCGTCGGCGACGCGACCGAGATCTTCGTCCTCGAGCGGGCAGGGATCGCGCGGCCGCCGGACCTGGTCGTCGCCGTCACGGGAGACGACGAGGACAACATGGTCATCTGCCAGATGGCGCGGGAGCGCTACGGCGTCGCGAAGGTGATCGCGCGCGTGAACGACCCGCGCAACGAGCCGCACTTCGACCTGCTGGGAATCTCGCCGACCGTGAGCGCGACGCAGACGATCATGGCCCTGATCGAGCACGAGGTGCCCGAGCACGAGCTGATCCACTTTCTCGAGCTCCGCAAGGAGAACCTCGAGATCGTCGAGGTGCACATCGACAAGAGCTCTCCTTCGGCCGGCAAGCGGATCTCCGGCCTCAAGCTGCCGAGCGGTTCGCAGCTGATCTCGGTCATGCGCGAAGGCCGAGCGGAGATCCCGGACTCGGAGACGGAGCTCCAGGTCGGCGACCAGGTGCTCGCGATCCTCGAGCCGGGCAAAGAGGACGAGCTCCGCCGCGTTCTGCTAAAGAAGTAGCCCAATGCGACGCATCGCCCTAGTCGTCGTTCCTCTCGCCGCGCTCGCGGCCGTTGTCGCGCTGAGCGCCCGCGGCGGCCCGGAGCGGAGCCAGTTGCGCATCGTCCGCGTCGCGAGCGGCCTCACGGAGCCAGTCGCGGTGACGGCTCCGCGGAACGAGCCGAACAACGTCTACGTCGCCGAGAAGGTGGGCCGCGTGCGCGTCATCGTCCGCGGACGGCTGCGCGCCCGTCCGTTCCTCGACATCCGCTCGCTCGTCCTCGACAACGGCGAGCAGGGATTCCTCGGGCTCGCGTTCAGCCCGAAGTACGCGAAGGACCGGCACTTCTACGTCGACTACACCGACCGGAACGGCGACGCGCGGATCGTCGAGTACAAGTCGCGCGGGCTGTCGCGCAGGCCGAGGAAGCTGCGCCAGATCTTCTTCCAGAACGATCCGTACGAAAACCACAACGGCGGGAACCTCGTCTTCGGGCCGGACGGCTACCTCTACACCGGGACCGGCGACGGCGGCTCCGGCGGGGATCCCGAGAACCGGGCGCAGAACCTGAGGTCGACCTTCGGCAAGCTGCTGAAGTTCAACGTCGGGCGCAAGGCATCCGCAGCCGCTCATCGTCGGCTACGGGCTCCGGAACCCGTGGCGCTTCTCGTTCGACCGTCAGACCGGCGACCTGTACATCGGCGACGTGGGGCAGGACGCGTGGGAGGAGCTCGACTACACCAAGCGCGGCACGCCCGGGCTCGAGAACTACGGCTGGCGCGTCTACGAGGGCAAGGCTCGGTACACGCCGGGCCAGACGCCGAACGCGGCCGGGCACCTCGTCTTTCCGTACGTCACGCTTCCGCATCCGCCGTACTGCTCGGTGATCGGCGGCTACGTCTACCGGGGAACGGCCGTGCCCGCTGCGCAAGGGCGGTACTTCTTCGGCGACAACTGCGACAAGCAGGATCCAGAGCGTCTCCGCGGGCGGCGGGACGCAGGCGCGGGTCGAGCCGTTCACGGTCGACGGTCTGGCCTCGTTCGGTGAGGACGCGCGCGGCGAGCTCTACCTCGCCTCCGTCCAGAGCGGGAACGTCTACAAGCTGGCCGGTTAGCCGGTTCGCCGGCGGCGAACCTGGGGCGCCGTCTGGCCGAGCGCGGCGTACGCGAGCGCCTGCAGCGACTCGCCGAGCGCGCGGATCTCGTAGACGATTGGCGCCAGGTGCTCGCCCGCGTCGAGCCTGCGGTTCAGCGCATGCAGCTCCGCGTTCATCCGGTCGAGGCGCTCGAGCAAGGCGTCGAGCTGTCGATCGCCGAGTTCGTTCTCCTTCATGGCGCCAATTCTAAGGGGAGGGCGGAGCGCTCCCGGACGACGAGGGTGTCCCGGCCGAGTCGTACGAGCAGGCGCTCCAGCGCGCCGGCTCCTGTTTCGAGCGCATCGATCCTTCGGTCGGCCCCGAGCTGGGCGACGGCGATTCGCGCCAGGGGCTCGGGCGCGTCGGTGAACACGCCGAGCCGATCGCCGCGCGCCGCGAGCTCCCGCAGCGCGGCGCTGATCTCCGCGTCAGGCCTCAGGTAGACCGGAGCCCGGTCCTCGGCGAAGCGTCCGAGGGCGGCCCGCCAGTCGCCGACCCCGTGCTCCGCCCACGTGTCGAGCTCCCTCGCCGCTGCTCCGCGGTCCTCGGGAAGCGCGGCGGGGTCCAGCGGCGAGATCGAGCGAAAGCGCCGTGCCGCGTCCGCGAGCCAGTCGTTCCAGAGCGGCCGCGTGTCGCCGAGCACGTCGAGGTCGATCGCGACCGTCCTCACGAGACCTGTCCGGTGTCAGACGCCGGACGTGGCCGAAGGAGACCCCTCACGACGAAGATGCCGACCGCCAGGCCGACCGTGTCGATGAGCACGTCGATCGGCGACGCGTGGCGGCCGCGGACGAAGTGCTGGTGGATCTCGTCCGTGATCGCGTAAGCGATTCCCAGCGCGAGCGCGGGCAGCTCTCGGCCGATGGCGCGCAGGAGCAGCAGCCCGAGGATCGCGTACTCGGTCATGTGCGCCCCTTTGCGCAGGATCAGGTCCCAGGTTCCGAGACCCGGTCGTGAGGCTCGGGATCGACGAGAAGATGAAGATGACGGCGGCCCAGACGATCACGGGCAGCCAGAGCGAGAGCGCCCGCGAGCTTGGCATCGGGCCATGATAGGGTCGAATCAACGGCACGCGGCAAGGGAACCCTGTGCAAGTCCGGGACGGTCCCGCCGCTGTGAGGGGAGTTGCTCCTCCGCCGAAGACCACTGGCCGCGAGGCCGGGAAGGTGGCGGAGGGGGGAGCCCCGAGTCAGAAGACCTTCCGCGCCGCCGCACAACCCCGAACCCCTCGCGGAAGGAGGATTCGTGTTTCGACGACTCATCGTTCTGGCCGGCGTTGCGCTGCTCGCGTGCGCACTGGCCGCTCCGGCGCTCGCCCTGCGCGTGAAGGTGCGCGTGGAGGGCAAGACGACGACGATCTTCGGCTCGGCCGAGCCGACCCTGACGACCGGGACGAACGCGCTGTCCGCGCTCGATGCGGCGAGCGTGGCCGGCGAGTTCTACTACCACGTGCGATCGACCGCGTTCGGCCCGTTCGTCGACCAGATCGGCCTCTACCCGGGCGCCGGCACGAGCGGCTGGAGCTACAAGGTCAACGGCGCCTCGCCGCCGGTCGGGGCCGACCAGGCGACGCTGAAGGACGGCGACACGGTGCTCTGGTACTGGTCGACCTTTACCGAGCAGGGCGGTTCGCCCACGTTGCTCCTGCGCAAGCGCAAGGCGCGGAACTGCTACACGGTCCTCTCGCAGAACGACCAGGGCGTGTCGACGCCGGCCGGGGGTGCGCGGCTGCTCGTCGACGGACGAAGCGTCAAGACGAGCGGCGGCCGCGGCTGCGTCGGAAAGCATCGCGGCCTCGTCCGCGCGACCTTGCCGAACGCGGTGCGCTCGAACGCGCTCAGGTGAAGCGTGTCTGCCTCGCTGCCCTCGCGCTCGTCCTGCTGCCCGGCTGCGGGCACGAGCGCACGGGCTCGGGGAGCGCCACGTTGTGGGTCACGCGCGACCGGGGTGCGACCGTGCTTGCGGCGCGGACGGTGCCGGCGGGTCTGACGGCGATGCAGGCGCTCGACCGGGAACTGGACGTGAAGACCAGGTACGGCGGACGGTTCGTGCAGTCGATCCAGGGCATCGACGGCGACGCGTCGAAGCAGCGCGACTGGTTCTGGTTCCTGAACGGGATCGAGGCCGACCGCAGCGCCGCGGACTACCGCCTGCACGCGGGCGACGTCGAGTGGTGGGACTTCCGCTCGTGGCACGGCCAGATGCGCGAGCCGGTGGTCGTCGGCGCCTTCCCGGAACCGTTCCTGCACGGGTACGCGGGTCACGTGCGACCCGTCGCGGTGCGCTACGCGGCGGGGCAGCGCGCCGGCGCCCGCGCGATCGGACGCCTCCTCCACGCCACATCGGTCGCGCCTCTTTCCGACCCGTCTCCCGAGGACGCGAATGTCTTTTACACAGTAAGAGGCCGGGAGCGATTCACGGCTTCGCTCCGCGCTTCGGGTGACGCCGGCTCGCCGGTGCGGTTCGTCTTCGCCGGCGACGCCGCAGCTCTCGCGAAGCAACCGGACCGCTTCCGCTACCGGTACCAGGTGCCGTGAGCCCGGTCCCCGCAGCCGCGCTCCTGGCCGCGCTCGCAGCCGTCGCGTTGATCGCCGAGCGGGGCTGGGTCGTCGCCGCGATCGCCGTCGGGCTGCTCGCGGCGTGCCTGACCGCCCCACACGGCAGGCGCTGGATCTATCTGACCGGGACGCTCGTCTCGGCCCTCTCGGTGTTCGTGCTGAGCCCGCTCGTCTCGCACGTCGGCACGCACGTGATCTGGGAGGGCCCGAAGATCCCGGTGCTCGGCTACCTCGACGTGACGAGCGAGGAGCTGTCCGCGGCGGGGATCCAGGCGCTGCGGCTTGCGGCAGTCGGGCTTGCCTTCGCCGCGTACGCGCTGCTGCTCGACCTCGACCGCCTGCTCCAGGCGGCCGGTTTCGCGAGGCGCTCCGTGCTGGCGGTCGGGCTCGCGACGCGGCTCGTGCCGACGCTCGAGCGCGACGCAGCCGGCTTCGTCGAGGCTCTGCGCGGCCGCGGTGTGCACGTCGACGGGATCCGGGGACACGCCCGCCTGCTCTCGCCTGTCCTCTCGCGGCTCGCTGGAGCGCGCACTGAGCCTCGCCGAATCGATGGAGGCGCGCGGCTTCGGCCGGGCGGGGCGAACGCGCGCGCCCGGACCGCCGTGGACCCGCCTCGACCGCCTGGCGCTCGCCGCCGCGGTTCTCCTCTGCGTGGGGGCCGTGTGGCTCTAGCGCAGGTCGAGCGGCTGACGTTCTCGTATCCGGACGGGGACCGGCCCGCGCTGTCCGACGTCTCGTTCCGGGTCGAGGCGGGCGAGATCGTGGCGTTGCTGGGGCCGTCCGGCTCCGGCAAGTCGACCCTCCTCCGCGCGCTCGCGGGGCTCGTTCCGCACTTCCACGGCGGCCGCTTCGAGGGCCGCGTCGAGGTGGCCGGGCGCGACACGCGCCGCTTCCGCCCGGCCGACCTCGCCGACGAGGTCGCCTCGCTGTTCCAGGACCCCGAGGATCAGATCGTCTTCGGCCGGGTCGAGAACGAGGTCGCGTTCGGGCTCGAGAACCTCGGCACGCCTCCCGCGGAGATCTGGCCCCGTGTCCACGGCGCGCTCGCCGATGCCGGCATCGCGCGCCTGGCGGAGCGGCGCACGGAGACGCTCTCGGCCGGCGAGCTGCAGCGCGTGTGCCTCGCGGCGGTCCTCGCGATCGGCCCCTCGCTGCTCCTCCTCGACGAGCCGACCTCGCAGCTCGACCCCGACGGAGCCGAGGCGATCCTCGACCTCGCGTGCGAGCTGGGCTCGGCGGTCGTCGTCTCCGAGCAGCGGCCCACGCTTCCGCTGGAGCGCTGCGACCGCGTGCTCTTCGTCGAGGACGGCCGTGTGCTGCTCGACGCGCCCCGCGACGAGGCGCTGGTGCGGCTCGATCCGGCGTACCTGCCGCGGTCGGCCGCGATTCCGCGCCGCAAGCGAGGCGAGAGGGCGAGCTTCTCGTCAGCCGTCGAGAGCGTGAGCTACTCGTACGGCTCCGCGCCGGGCGCTCGACGCCGCGTCGCTCGAGCTCCGTCGCGGCGAGATCGTCGCGCTGACGGGCCGCAACGGCGTCGGCAAGACGACGCTCGCGAAGCTCGTCGCCGGGCTCCTCGAGCCCGCGGACGGGCTCGGTCGAGCGTCACGGCAGCGTCTGCTACCTGTCCCAGGACCCGGGCCGCTACCTCGTCACCGAGCGTGCCGAGCGCGAGGCGTCCCTCGCGGTCGGCGGCGACCTCGCCCGCGCACGCGCGGCGCTCGCCCAGGTCGGGCTGGCCGGCCTCGAACGGCGCCACCCACGCGACCTCTCGAGCGGCGAGCGGGAACGGCTCGCCCTCGCAAGCGTGCTCGTCGCCGAACCGGACGTCCTCGTCCTCGACGAGCCGACGCGGGGCGTCGACCCGCCGCGCAAGAGCGACGCTCGCCGACATCCTCCGAGGCGAGTCAGCCAACCGCGCGACGCTGGTCGTCACGCACGACCTCGTCTTCGCCGGTGACGTCGCCGATCGAGTCGTCCAGCTCGAATCCCGGGAGCTCGCCCGTGCCTAGGCTCGCCGCCTTCGGGGCCTGCGCGGCCGCCCTCGCCGCGGCCGCCTGGGTGGCGATCGACCCGGCCCAGGCGGGCCTGCCGCTGCTCCTCGCGGCAACGGGGCTGCTCGTCGCGGGCGCGGCCTGGCTCGAGACCGGCCCCAACGCCTCGAAGGAGATTGCGCTCGTGGCGACGCTCGCGGCGGTCGCGGCCGCGGGACGCGTGCTGTTCGTCGCCGTCCCAGGGGTGCAGCCGGTGACGGTGATCACGATCGCGGCCGGTGCGGCGCTCGGAGCGCGCGCCGGCTTCGCGACCGGAGCAGTCGCTGCGCTCGCGTCGAACTTCTTTCTCGGCCAGGGGCCCTGGACGCCGTGGCAGATGCTCGCCTGGGGCGCGTGCGGCGTCGCGGGCGCGATCCTGTCGCGGGCGATTCGCGGCCGGATCCCGTTCGCCGCCCTCTGCTTCGTGCTCGGCTTCGCATTCAGCGCGCTGATGGACGTCTGGCTCTGGGTCAGCTTCTGGCCGCACACGTGGCAGGCGTTCACCGTCGTCTTCGCGCAGGGCGTCTGGTTCGACATGGCGCATGCCGTCGGCAACGTCGTGATCGCGCTCGCGATCGGGCCCGAGTTGCGGCGTCTGCTCGAACGCTATGCCCGGCGGATGCGGACGGAGGTCGTATGGGCCTGAAGCCGGCCGTGGCCGCCGTCGCGCTCGCTCTCGCGGTGTCGCCATCGGGCTTCGTCGCCGCGCATCAGCAGCCCGACGGCGGCTTTGCCGAGCCCGGGCAGCGCTCGGACGCCAACCTGACCGCGTGGGCGGTTCTCGGCCTGACCGCTGCGGGGAAGGCGCCCGACCGCTCGCCCGCCGACTACCTGGCCGCCGCTCCGGCCGCGAGCGCCAACGACCTCGCGCTGCGCATCCTCGCGCTGCGGGCACTCGGCCGCGACACGCGCGACCTGGTCGACCCGGCTCGAGGGCATGCGCGGCCCGAACGGACGAATCGGCACGCTCGTCAACTCGACGATCTGGGGCGTGCTCGCGCTCCGCGCTGCGGGCCGTCCGGCGGGCACCAGCGTGCGCTACCTGAAGACCGCTCAACGCGCCGGCGGTGGCTGGTCCTGGTACCCGCGCGGGACGCCGGACTCGAACGACACCGCCGCGGCGATCCAGGCGCTCCGTGCCGCCGGCGTCGGGTCCCGTGCACGCGCGATCAAGCGCGGGCTCGCGTACCTGCGCAAGCTCCAGCGGCGTGACGGGGGTTTCGCGCTCGTGCCGGGACGTTCTCCCGATGCCCAGTCCACGGCGTGGGCGATCCAGGCCTTCCTCGCGGCCGGAAAGGAGCCCGGCCCGAGAGCCTTCCGCTACCTCGCGAGTCTCCGCCGCGCCGACGGCAGCTACCGCTACTCGAAGCGCTACGCCGTGACCCCCGTCTGGGTCACGTCGCAGGTTCTCCCTGCGCTCGCTCGTAAGCCGTTTCCTCTTCGTTAGGCTCGCCGCATGGCGGCCAGGGTCACCGCATCGATCGTCACGATCGGGAACGAGCTCCTCTCCGGCGACACGGTGAACACGAACGCGGCCTGGCTCGCGCAGCAACTCGAGGAGCTGGGCGTCGTCGTCACGCTGATGGCGTCGCTGCCAGACGAGATCGACCGCGTCGCGGAGTTCGTGCGCACGGAGTCCGACCGCGCCGACATCGTGCTCGTCACCGGCGGCCTTGGCGGCACGCCCGACGACATCACCCGCGAGGCGATGGCCGCTGCCTTCGAAGCGCCGCAGGGCGAGGTCGAGGACCTGGCCGCCAGGCTGCGCTCGCGCTTCCCATCCGACCCGGAGTACGCGGCCCGCTGGGCGAACCTCCCAGCCGGAGCGCGCCCGCTCGAGAACCCGCTCGGCGGCGCGCCGGGCTTCGTCGTCGGCAACGTCTACGTCATGCCCGGGCTGCCGGCCGAGATGAAGGCGATGTTCGCCACGGTCACGCCGGAGCTGGAGACGGAGCGGCCGATCACGTCGTGGCGACGGACGTACGAGACGACCGAGGCGAAGATCGTCGGTGTGCTCGAGGCGATGGGCGACCGCTACCCGGGTGTGCTCGTCGGGTCGTACCCGAAGTTCCACGAGGCCGGCGCGACGGTCGAGGTCGTCGTCAAGTCGGCGGACCCGGCCGCTCTCGAGGCGGCCGTCGCCTGGCTCGAGCAGGCGCTCGAGGAGGCGACCGGCTAGAACGCGTCGGCAGGCGCGAGGTGGCCGTCGCGGCCGACGTAGCCGTCCTTCGCCCCGACGACGAGCATGACGAGGTCCTCGTCGCCGATGCTCGTGATGCGTCGAGGCGTCGTCGACTCCACGTGCACGATCCCGCCCGGCCCGAGCTCGAACGTGTCCCCGCCGACGTCGAAGCGCGCGCGTCCCCGGTGAATGAAGTAGAGCTCGTCCTGCTCGTCGTGGAAGTGGGGGCGGCTGACGACGCCGGGTGCCAGCACGAGCGCGTTGACACCGAAGGCGGTGACCCCCAGCTCGCGGCGGACCTTGCGGAAGACGCCGTCGCCCATCTCGTTGATCGACCCGAATGAATACCCCATGGCTACCATCACCAGACCCTATGCTGAAGCAAATCCATCGGCGGCTGGTCCCCGTGCTCATCCTCGCCTCGGCCGGCGCTCTGGCAGCTTGCGGCGGAGGTGGCAACAGCCACTCGAGCTCCGGCGCGACCTTCGCCTACGATGCCTCCAGGCCGCTCGACCTGCGCACGAAGCGCACTGTCCGCCAGGCCGGAGTTGCGATCCGCGACGTTTCGTTCAAGGGCGCGTCCGGCGAGACGATCCCAGCGTATCTCGTGGTGCCGCGGGGCAAGGGGCGCCATCCGGCCGTGATCTACGCGCACGGATCCGGGGGTAGCCGCCGTGATCTCCTGCCCTCGGCCGTCGGCCTCGCCGAACGTGGTGCGGTCGCGCTCGCGCTCGATATGAGGTACTCGGCGGCGCGAAGCAGACAGTCGCTGCCGCAAGGGATCGACGGCGTGAAGGTGGCCACCGACAACGAGATCGAGTCGGTAGTCGAGGTGCGACGCGCGGTCGACCTGCTCGACTCGCTTCCGTCTGTGGACAAGCACAAGGTCGGATACGTCGGCTGGAGCGCCGGTGCCCGGACCGGTGCGATCACGGCCGGAGTCGAGCATCGAATCCGGTTCTACGACCTGCTCGCCGGAGGTGCTCTACCTGTCTCCAACTATGTCGCCGAGTCGCCGAAGGACAGCCGCGCGCAGGTCGAGGATTTGCTTGGAAAGACCGATCCCCTTCACTTCGTCGCGATGGCCGCGCCGTCGAGCCTCCTCTTCCAGGACGGCCGGCACGACGAGGTGGTGCCGCGCAAGGCACTCGTCGGGCTCGAGCACTCGGCGAGCAAGCCGAAGCAGCTGCGGTGGTACGACTCCGGACACGTCCCGAGCCAGCGGGCTTGGACGGATTCCCTCATGTGGCTCTCTCAGCGGCTCGGCTTGACCTGAACGACTTCCTAGGCGGTCCGGCGATAAGCTTCCGCATCCTGCGGAAAGGGCGGATTTGCGGCCAGTCGCCCGTTGGGGGATCAAGTCGCTTGTCGCGTCGCCCGATCTGCAGGTGAAAGTACGAGGCCCCGCCTTGCGAAATCGCCACCACGCCGCCCCCGTCGCTCTTTGCCTCTTGGTCGCCGCGCTCTTGCTGGCCGGCGGCTCGGGCGCGCGCTCGGTCGGAGCGCCGCGCAACATCTCGGCGCCGAAGATCACCGGGAACGCGATCGCCGGCAGGAGGATCGCGGCCACGCACGGCCGGTGGACGGGCTCACCGACGCGGTACCGATATGCCTGGCAGCGCTGCGGACGGCAGGGACGGTCTTGCCGGACCTTCGCGCGCCTGTCGCGCACGCGCACGAAGAGCGCCGGCTACCGCGTCGGGGATGGTGATGTCGGTTCCCGCCTGCGCGTCTTGATTCAGGCCACGAACGGTTCGGGGTCGGCCTGGGCCTACTCGAAGATGACGAAGGTCGTCACGCGCGGGAAGCCGAAGCCGCATCCACATCCTCCGCCGCCTCCACCGCCTCCGCCGCCTCCGCCTCCGCCTCCACCTCCGCCGCCGCCTCCGCCTCCGCCGCCACCTCCGCCGCCGCCGCCGCCGCCGCCTCCGCCGCCTCCGCCTCCGCCGCCGCCTCCGCCTCCGCCGCCGCCTCCGCCGCCGCCTCCGCCGCCGCCGCCGCCGCCTCCGCCTCCGCCGCCGCCTCCGCCTCCACCGCCGCCTCCGCCTCCACCCCTCCACCTCCACCTCCACCTCCACCTCCACCTCCACCTCCACCTCCACCTCCACCGCCTCCGCCGGGTGCCCCCGCGCCGATGCCCGTCATCAGCCGCGGCACGCCCGCCTTCGCCTCCTCGGGAAACGCGAGCGGAGCCAACGACTCGAGCTACTCGACCTACTGGCGATCGAACGGCCCGGCCTGGCTCGCGTACGACCTCTCGTCAGTGCCCGCCGACCACCGCGGGCAAGTCGTCGTCGGCTGGTACAACGACCCGATCACGACGCCGTACGACCACACGGTCGTCGACGAGGTCGGCTACGACAACCTGGGCAGCTACACGATCCAGGTCAATCCCGCGGCCGGCGGCGGACAGCCTCCGGCGAACGGCTGGGTGACGCTCGCCACGGTCACGAACAACAAGTACCACTCGCGAACGCACCTGCTGAACATGGCCGGAAACAACTGGATCCGCATCAACGTCACCGTGATCGACGGCTCGGCAGGCAACAACGACGCGATGATGAACATGGACGTCCACGACGCGAGCGCGGACGGCGCCTCCGACAGCTGGATCTTCTACGGCGACTCGATCACACAGGACGGCATGCCGCACGAGCCGGTCAGCGGCACGGGGCCGAACTTCAGCCAGCTGATCAACACCGCGCGGCCCGCGTACTTCCCCTCGGCCGAGGACGGCGGGATCGGCGGGCTCCTCTCCGCCGACGGCGCATCGCACATCAACACGTGGCTCTCGAGCTTCCCCGGCCGCTACATCGGCCTCGCGTACGGCACGAACGACGCCAACGGCTGCATGAGCGCGGGCTCCTTCTACACCAACTACGTGACCATGGTCCAGGCCGCCGTCAACGCGGGCAGGGTGCCGGTCGTCCCCACGATTCCGTGGGCGCGCACGGCCAACGTCCAGAGCTGCGGGCCCGGCCTGAACGCGAAGATCCAGCTCCTCTACGCGAACTTCCCCCAGGTCGTGCACGGCCCGGACCTCTGGCAGTTCTTCAGCACGCACCAGAACCTGATCTCCGGCGACAACCTCCATCCGAGCGCCGCCGGCTACATCGCGTACCGGCAGCAGTGGGCCGACGCGATGGTCGCCAACGTCTACGGTCCTTGACAGGCAAGTCTCTCCTGCCTAGGATCGCGATACTTTGCGATCCGAGGTATTGAAGGGCCACGTCGACTTCCTCCTCCTGGCCACGCTGCAAACCGGGCCCGCTGCACGGCTACGGCGTCGTGGAGAAGCTACGTGGCGCGAGCGAAGGCGCTTTCGACCTTGCGGAGGGAACCGTCTATCCGGCGCTGTATCGACTGGAAGCTGCCGGTCTCCTTTCGAGCAAGTGGACGACGGCCGCGGCCAGGCGCCGTCGCGTCTACCAGCTCACGAGGCGCGGCCGCACGTATCTCGCTCGGGAGCGCGAGGAGTGGAAGGCATTCGCCCACGCCGTCGAGGCGGTGGTGACGTGACCGAGGCCTACCTGGACGAGCTGAGCACCGAGCTCGGGGCCGTCGGGGTCCGTGGGCGGCTCCGTCGGCGCATCCTCGCCGAGTCGGAGGATCATCTGCGGTCCGACCCAGAGGGCGTCGAGCGCTTCGGCGCCCCGGCCGAGCTCGCGAACGCCTTCGCCGCCGAGCTCGGCACGCGGGCTTCGCGCAGAGCCGCGGTCGAAGCGTTCCTCGCGCTCGCGGTCGCGGGAACCGTCTACGCGTTCTCGGTCGTGGGCGCCGCACTGGCCGGCCAACCCGCTCCCGACACCTGGCCCGCGTTGGCCCAGCTCGCGCTTCCGGTTGCGATCATCGCGCCGCAGGTCGCGTTTGTCGCCGGCTCGCTCGCCCTCGTGCGAGTGCTGCGGCACAGGCAGAAGACGCTTCCGAGCGCCGAGTTGTCCGTGCTCAACCGCCGCACCGGGGTCGCCCTCCTGTTCGGCCTCGTGACGATGGTCGCGCTCGCGCTGATCGCGGTCGAGCTCAGGCACGACGTCGCTTCGTGGTGGGTCGGGTTCACCTTGAGCGGGACGGCAGTCGCCGGACTGTTGTTGGTGCTCGCCGCGGGCCCGGCTCTGGGCGCGACTCGCTTCCGACCTGTAGTCGCAGGCTCGTCGGGCGACCTCTTCGACGACCTCGGCTTCCGCACTGATCCATGGCGTTTCGCGCGCCACCTGGCGATCGGCCTCGGGCTCGTCGTCTTCCTCGTCGCGGCCGTCCAGGGCGATCCGTTCGACGGCGCCCTGAACGGCGCCGCGGAGGCGCTCGCGTGCCTGGCGGGCTTTGCGGCGTTCGGCCGCTATCTCGGCCTGCGGCGCTAGCGCTAGCATCGCCACATATGGCAGTGCAGTCGCCGGAGGCGTATCTCGCCGATCTCAACCCAGCTCAGCGCGAGGCCGTCCTCACCACCGAAGGCCCGTTGCTCGTCGTCGCAGGCGCGGGCTCCGGAAAGACGCGCGTGCTCACCCACCGCGTGGCGCACCTGATCAACGCGATCGGCGTCAAGCCGCAGGAGATCCTCGCGATCACGTTCACGAACAAGGCCGCGGGAGAGATGCGCGAGCGGCTCGAGGACATGCTCGGCGGCGTCGCGCGCTCGATCTGGATCCTCACCTTCCACTCCGCGTGCGGACGGATCCTCCGCCGCGAGGCGCCGCGGCTCGGCTATCGGACGAACTTCACGATCTACGACCAGGCGGACCAGATCCGGCTCACCAAGGCGTGCCTCGAGGAGCTCGAGCGCGACCCGAAGCGCTTCGTCCCGCGCGGCATCCACTCACAGATCTCGACCGCGAAGAACAACCTCGTCGGGCCTGAGGAGTACCGCCAGCGCGTTTCGTCCTTCTACGACCAGACGGTCGCGGACGTGTACGACCTGTACCAGCGACGGATGTTCGCCTCGAACGCGCTCGACTTCGACGACATGCTCTTCCTCACCGTCCAGCTGCTCGAGAACTTCCCCGAGGCGCGGGAGAAGTGGCAGACGGCGTTCCGATACATCCTCGTCGACGAGTACCAGGACACGAACCACGCGCAGTACCGCTTCCTCCAGCTCATGGCCGACCAACACAAGAACCTGTTCGCCGTTGGAGATCCGGACCAGTCGGTGTACGCCTTCAGAGGAGCCGACATCCGCAACATCATGGAGTTCGAAGCCGACTTCCCCGGGACGCGCGTGATCCCGCTCGAGCAGAACTACCGCTCCACGAACACGATCCTCCGCGGCGCGAACACGGTGATCGCGAACAACCGCGAGCGCAAGCCGAAGGAGCTCTGGTCGGAGCTCGGCGAGGGCGAGCCCGTGCACGTGATCGAGGTCGAGGACGAGCATGCGGAGGCGCGGTTCGTCGCGGCCGAGATCGCACGCCTCGTCGAAGAGGACTTCAGCGGCTCCGAGGTCGCGGTCTTCTACCGGACGAACGCGCAGTCGCGCGTGCTCGAGGACGTGCTCGTCCGCCAGGCGATCCAGTACCAGGTGATCGGCGGGCCGAAGTTCTACGAGCGGGCCGAGATCAAGGACGTGATCGCGTACCTCCAGGTGATCGACAACCCGTACGACGCGGTCTCGCTGATGCGGATCGCGAACCGGCCGCGGCGCGGGATCGGCGACACGTCGATCGCACGGCTCCAGACGTACGCGGACGCGCGCGGGATCTCGCTCTGGGAGGCGACGGAGTTCCCGGAGGAGGCCGGAGTGGGGGCGGCGCCGCTCAAGGCCGTGCAGGCGTTCCGCACGCTCCTCCAGTCGCTGATGGCCGGCGCGATGGAGCTGACGGTGCCAGAGATCGTCGAACGCGTGCTCGAGCGGAGCGGCTACACGGACGCGCTCGAGGCGGAGCGCACGATCGAGTCGCAGGGGCGCCTCGAGAACCTCCAGGAGCTGGTCGGCGTCGCCCAGGAGTACCAGGCAGCCGCCGACGAGCCCAACCTGTCCAGCTTCCTCCAGGAGATCTCCCTCTTCGCCGACCAGGACGCGCTCCGCGGCGAGCAGAGCCTCGTCACGCTGATGACGCTGCACAACGCGAAGGGGCTCGAGTTCCGGGCCGTCTTCATGATCGGGATGGAAGAGGGGATCTTCCCGCACTCGCGCTCGCTCGAGGAGGCGATGCTCGAGGAAGAACGGCGGCTCGCGTACGTGGGCATGACGCGCGCGCGGGAGCGCCTGACCCTGACGCACGCGTCGGCGCGATCGCTCTGGGGGGCCAGGAACTACAACCTTCCGTCGCGTTTCATCGACGAGCTGCCCGAGCAGGGCGTGGAACGCGAGCGCCTCCGGCCCGCCTCCTGGTCGAACTACGGCCGGCAGACGATCGCCCCGCGAACGGACGTCCCGGATCTGTCCACCGGCGACAACGTGCGCCACGGAACCCTCGGTGAGGGTGTCGTCACCGCGATCGACGCCGGCGGCGTGGTCACGGTCCGCTTCGCCGACGGCGTCGAGCGCCGCCTGATTCTCGAGTACGCCCCGCTCGAGCGGATCTAGGACGCACTAGATCCGCGCACCCGACGCGGTGCTTGACGCGGGTCTACAATTGTCTCCACTGCGGCAGCTGGTTCGCGTCTGATCCCGATCCGAATAGGGAGGACAGAGATGCGCCGCACAAGCAGTATCAGGGGTCGACTGAGAACTCTTCGGCCCGGAAGGACCCTCGCCGTGGGAGCGATCGTCATGGCCGCTCTCGTAGTCGTGCTTCCCAGCTCAGCCGGGCGCGGTGGGTCTTCGAAAGGAACGACACGGCTACGAGCGGAGGACACGCTCGTGGTTTGCGTCGAGCTTCACGGAAATCTCGAGACGAGACGTGATCTCAAGCTCCGAGTGCATGGCAAGTGCCCGCGCGGCGAACGACTGGTCCCGTTGCCGCGGGGTCGTCGCGGGCCGCGGGGGGCGCAGGGGCCTGCGGGTCAAGCCGGTGCCCCCGGGCCGGCCGGCCCCCAGGGCGCGAAAGGTGTGGCCGGTGCAACCGGCCCCGCCGGACCTGCGGGGCGCAGCGTGCCTGGCGTGGTCGTGACGCACGTCACCGGCGGCGACTCGAGCGTCTGCGGCAACGATTGGGCGAATGACGACTACACACGGACGCTCCAGTTCATCCCGCAGGACGACGGGACGATCCAGATCGTTCGTTCCTACAACGGAACCTTCACGACGATCCCGGACGTCTCACAGCCCGATCCGCCCGACGGGTGCCCCGGACCACAGCAGACGGGTGGCGTAACGGGGACGCTCACAGGCTTCGATGTCGTGGTCGTGACGGGCGGCGTGTTCACTCCGAACGCGACCTGTCCCGATCCCTGCACTACACCTGCCATGCTCGCGACCTTCTTCCCGGCTAACGGTGGCCCTCCGCCGTCCTCGACGATCAGCGGGGGGTTTGAATATCAGTACGAGGCGGGTGCCAACGGCTACTGGGTCAACCGCTCATCGGCGCGATTCGGGAACATCGGCAACATCGAGGGCTAGGCCTAGGTGGGGGCGGGCTCGACCCGCCCCCACCGCCCTGTCCAAGGCGACCAAGCGGGAGATCTAGCGAAACCTCTCGAAGGCCACCCAAACCAACGGCACGTTCATCGAAACCTGACCGATTCCTGATTGGGGACTTACGAATTGGGAAAGCGTGATGGGTACAACGGTTCGATAATGCAATTTCCGATAATGCAATTTCCCAAGAGAGGTGAAAGGGTCTGATGAAGAGAATGGGCGCACGGAAGCTCGGCCTCGGCTTCGGCTCGGCCGTGCTCCTCGTCTCCCTGGCATTCCTCGCCGCGTCCTGCGGCGGTAAGAGCTCCAGCAGCAGCAAGCCAAAGGGCGGCGACAACACGATCACGGTCAACTGGGGCACCGAGCCACCGTCGCTCGACCCTGGTCTCGCAACCGACACGACGTCGGCCAACATTCTCCAGAACATCATGGATCCGCTGGTCAAGCTCGGCCCCGCACCGGGCCTGAAGCCGATCCCGAGCCTGGCGCAGAGCTGGTCGGAGTCGGACGGCGGCAAGACCGTCACGTTCAAGCTCCGCTCGGACGGGCGCTGGACGAACGGCGATCCGGTGACCGCGAGCGACTTCGAGTACTCGTGGAAGCGGACGATCTCGCCCGAGCTCGCGGCCGACTACGCGTACCAGTTCTTCGGCATCGTCGGCGCACAGGAGTACAACTCCTGCAAGTCGAACTGCGACGCGCTCAAGAACAAGGTCGGGGTCAAGGCGCTCGACCCGCACACGCTGCAGGTCAAGCTGACCTCACCGCAGCCGTGGTTCGTCCAGCAGGTCGCCCACACGTCGTTCCTCGCCGTCAACCCCAAGACGGTCGAGAAGTACGGCGACAAGTGGACCGAGGCGAAGAACATCGTCACCGACGGGCCGTTCAAGCTCGCCAGCTGGCAGCACGACTCGCGCATCGACCTCGTCAAGAACCCCGACTGGCGGAACGCCAACGAGGTCAGCCTTCAGCGCGTCAACGGCCGGATGATCTCCGACGGCACGACGGCCGTGCAGGCCTTCGAGGCCGGCGAGGTCGACGTCACCGCCTCGCTTCCGCCGGACGAGATCCCGCGCCTCAAGGACACGCCTGAGTACGACAAGTACGCCGCGCTCGGGACGTACTACTACGGCCTGAACACCAAGAACATCCCGGACGTGAACCAGCGCCGCGCGATGGCGCTCGCGATCGACCGCCAGACGATCATCGACAACATCGCCCAGGCCGACCAGGAGCCGGCCACCGGCTACACGCCGAAGGGCATGCCCGGCTTCGACGCGCTCAACCCGGACTCTCCGTGGCTGCCCGCGTCGGGCGACATCGAGAAGGCGAAGCAGCTGATGTCGAAGGCCTCCAACCCGAAGAAGTCGATCACGCTCTGGTACAACGAGGATCCCGCGCACAAGGCGATCGCCATCGCAGTCCAGTCGATGTGGAAGCAGCTGGGCATCAACGTGACGCTGAAGGCGCAGGAGTTCGCGCAGTACCTCGAGTTCCTCGGCCCGCCGCCGAACAAGGCCGTCGACGCGTTCCGGCTCGGCTGGATCGGCGACTACGTGGACGCGATGAACTTCCTCGAGCAGTGGACGTGCGACTCGGGCAACAACAACACGAACTACTGCGACCCGAGCTACGACAAGCTGGTCGCCCAGGCGCGACAGACGCCGGACAACCAGAAGCGCTACGAGCTCTACGGCAAGCTCGAGGACAAGCTGCTCGGCGAGAACGGCGCGGTGCCGATCATCCCGATCTACTGGTACACGTACGTCCAGCTCGAGCGCACATCGATCAAGGACACGTACAACCTCAATCTCCTCGACCAGGTCGACCTGACCAAGGTCAAGGTGCAGTAGCGCCGATGTCAGGCGCGCTCGGCGAGCCAGGCGGGGACGGGGTCACCCCGCCTGGCTCCCAAGACCCCGAGCCGGCCGCGTAGACGTCGTGGTCGGATTCATCATCAGACGGCTCCTCTGGACGATCCCGGTCCTGCTGCTCGTCATCCTGATGACGTTCCTGATGATGCGGCACATCCAGGGGAACCCGTTCCGGCACTCGGAGCGCGCGGTCTCCCCTGAGATCCAGGCGAACCTCGACCGCAAGTTCAACCTCGACAAGCCCTGGTACGTCCAGTACCTGCTCTACGTGAAGGGCGTCGCGACGTTCGACCTCGGCCCGTCGCTCGTCCTGCGCAACCAGAGCGTGAACGACATCGTGAAGGAGCACTTCCCGAAGTCGCTCGAGCTCGGGTTCCTGGCCATGGTGTTCGCGGTCGTCCTCGGGATCCCGCTCGGGGTGATCGCCGCGTTACGGCCGAACTCGGTCTTCGACTACACGGCGATGTTCTTCTCGAACGTCGGGTTCGCGGTCCCGAGCTTCCTGATCGCGACGCTCCTCATCTACTTCTTCGCCCTCAAGTGGGGCGACATCTTCGGCCTGCCGACGAGCGGCTGGGACACCTGGCAGTCGAAGATCCTGCCCGTGATCGCGCTCGGCCTCGGCCCGATGGCCTACTTCGCGCGGCTCGTGCGCGGGACGATGCTCGAGACGCTCCAGCAGGACTACGTGCGCACGGCGAAGGCGAAGGGGCTGCGCTCGCACCGGATCCTGCTCGTCCACGTGCTCAAGAACTCGCTGACGCCGGCGGTGACGGCGGCCGGCCCGCTGCTCGGCTTCCTGATCACGGGCTCGTTCATCATCGAGTACATCTTCGCGATCCCCGGGATCGGCAAGTACTACATCACCGCCGTCTCCTCGAGGGACTACTCCGTCGTCATGGGGCTGACGGTGCTGCTCTCGGTCATCGTCGTGCTCGCGAACATGGTCGTCGACATCCTGTACGGCGTCCTCGACCCGCGGACCCGCGAGGCGCGTGGCTGATGGTCGTCTCCCCGCAGCAGCAGCGGATGCGCGCTCCGGATCCGGCGCACGCGGGCGACTTCCAGGTCGCGGCCGGAACCCCGATCCGCCAGTCGAGCCTCTCGCGCGACGCCAGGCGCCGGTACATGCGCAACAAGGGCGCCGTCGTCGCCGGCTCCATCTTCCTCGCCGTTCTCGCCTTCTGCATCTTCGTCCCGATCTTCTCGCCGTACGACCCGAATGCGGTCAACTTCTCGGACGCCTACCTCCCGCCGAGCCTGGCGCATCCGTTCGGGACCGACCAGTTCGGCCGCGACCTCATGACCCGCGTCGCGCTCGGCGGGCGGATCTCGATCGCGATCGGCTTCGGCGCGACGTTCGCGATCCTCGTCATCGGGCTCACGTACGGCTCGATCTCCGGCTTCGTCGGCGGCTGGCTGGACAACGCGATGATGCGCTTCCTCGACGCGCTCTACGGCCTGCCCTACCTGCCGTTCGCGATCATCACGCTCGCGATCGTCGGCACCGTCAACTTCTGGACGATGGTGATCGCGCTCTCGATCGCCAGCTGGTTCACCTCGGCGCGGATCGTGCGCGGCCAGATCATCACGCTCAAGGAGAACGACTACGTGCGCGCGGCGACGGCGGTCGGCGCCCGCTGGTACCGGGTCCTCGCGCGCCACCTCGTCCCGAACACGCTCGGGGTGCTGATCATCGCGATCTTCCTCGAGCTGCCGGGCGTGATCCTCGGCGAGGCGTTCCTCTCGTTCATCGGGCTCGGGATCAACCCGCCGAACGCCTCGTGGGGCTCGATGGCCCAGGAGGGACGCCAGGTGTACCGCACGCACACGAACGTGATCCTGATCCCGTCGATCGCGATCGCCACGCTCGTCCTCTGCGCGAACTTCATCGCCGACGGGCTCCGCGACGCGCTCGACCCGAGGACGAAGGAGACCTAGTGGCGCTCCTCGAGGTCGACGACCTCCAGACGCACTTCTTCACGCGCGAAGGCGTCGTGCGCGCGGTCGACGGCGTCAGCTTCACCGTCGAGCCCAGCCGCACGCTCGGCATCGTCGGCGAGTCCGGCTGCGGCAAGTCGGTCACGGCGCTCTCGATCATGAGCCTCCTCCCGCAGCCGCCCGCGAAGATCGTCGGCGGGTCCGTGCGCTTCGAGGGCTTCGACCTCGCCAAGCTGTCCGACCGGGATCTCGAGGACGTGCGCGGGCGCGAGATCGCGATGATCTTCCAGGACCCGATGACCTCGCTGAACCCGACGCTGAAGATCGGGACGCAGATCATGGAGACGATGGAGCGCCACCTCGGGCTCGACCGGAAGCAGGCGCGCGCGAGGGCGATCGAGCTGCTCGAGGAGGTGCACATCCCGAACGCGGCCGGGCGCCTGGACGACTACCCGCACCGGTTCTCGGGCGGGATGCGCCAGCGCGTGATGATCGCGATCGCGATCTCGTGCAATCCGAAGCTCCTGATCGCGGACGAGCCGACGACGGCGCTCGACGTCACCGTCCAGGCGGGCATCCTCGACCTGCTCGACGAGCTCCAGGCCGAGCACGAGATGGCGATGATCCTGATCACGCACGACATGGGAGTCGTCGCCGAGGCGGCGGACGACATCGTCGTCATGTACGCGGGGCAGATCGTCGAGCAGGCCACGTCGCTCGACCTGTTCGACCACCCGGAGCATCCGTACACCGAGGCGCTGCTCGGGGCGCTGCCGCAGATCGAGGGCGAGGGAATCCGCGAAGGCAGGCTGACCGCGATCCCGGGCCGCCCGCCTGACCTGTCCGACCCGCCGAAGGCGTGCCGCTTCGCGCCGCGCTGCCCCTTCGCGGAGCGCGAGGACTCCTGCGCGAAGGAGCCGCCGCAGCTCCGCGAGATCCGGACGGGCCACTGGGTTCGCTCCGCGCACCCGGCGTCCGAGCGCGCCAGAGAGCCGGCGGTGGCCACGAAATGAGCAGCGAGCCGCTTCTCGTCGTCTCCGACCTGACGAAGCACTTCCCGCTTCGCGAGGGCCTGCTCTTCCAGCGCTCGGTGAGCGCGGTCAAGGCCGTCGACGGCGTCAGCTTCGCGATCCCCGAGGGCAAGACGCTCGGGCTCGTCGGCGAGTCCGGCTCCGGGAAGTCGACGACCGGCTACTGCGTGCTCCAGCTGATCAAGCCGACGAGCGGGTCGGTGCGGTTCATGGGCAAGGAGCTGACCGAGCTGCCGCGAGGCGAGGTCCGGAAGCTGCGCCGCGAGATGCAGATCGTCTTCCAGGATCCGTACTCGTCGCTCGACCCGCGGATGACCGTCGGCGACATCGTGGCGGAGCCGCTGATCGTGCACGGCGTCGGCTCGCGGCGCAATCGCGCGGCCCGCGTGCGCGAGCTGCTCGACGTCGTCGGCTTCGACCCGACCTACACGAACCGCTACCCGCACGAGTTCTCGGGCGGCCAGCGGCAGCGGATCGGGATCGCCCGCGCGCTCGCGCTGGGGCCGAAGCTGATCGTCTGCGACGAGCCGGTCTCCGCGCTCGACGTCTCGATCCAGGCGCAGATCCTGAACCTGCTCAAGGATCTCCAGGACGAGTTCGGGCTCACCTACCTCTTCATCGCCCACGATCTCGCCGTCGTGCGCTCGATGAGCGACGAGATCGCCGTCATGCAGTCCGGGAAGATCGTCGAGACCGGGCCGGCCGAGGAGGTCTACACGCGCCCCGTGCACGAGTACACGAAGACGCTTCTGACGTCGGTGCCGATCCCGGATCCGCGCGAGATGGTGGCCCGGAAGGTCGAACGGCGCCGGGCCCGCGCCGCCCTGGCCGCAGGGTAGTCCCGAGAAACTCCCTCGGACGGGGGAGAGGCGAAAGCGGCCAGATGGCGACTATGAACTTCAATGCTCTCTCTGCGGCACCCCAAGAGTCTCGTCGCGGCTGCGATCGTCTTCTGCGCCCTCGTCGCCGTGCTGCCCAGTTCCGGCGGCCGTCTCTCCCAAGCCACGGGTCAGCGCGCAATCGTCGCGAAGGTGCTGTGTGTCGAGACGCGCGGCGGCCCCGAGACGCGCGGTGACGTCAAGGCTCGGAAGCGCCGGTGCCAGCGGGGCGAGCGAAGAATCTCCTTCCCACGCGGCCTGCGAGGGAAGCGCGGCTTCGCCGGAGTTGCAGGTCCGGCCGGCCCTGGCGGTGCGCCGGGCGCGACCGGTCCCGCAGGCGCCCAGGGCGTGCCCGGCGGTGCAGGGCCGAGGGGCGCGACCGGTCTTGCCGGCCCGGCGGGTCAGCGCGGCGCAACCGGTGTTCAGGGAGAGCGAGGCTTCGCGGGCGCAACGGGTGCTCAGGGCGCGACTGGTGACCGTGGCGCGACCGGTGCTCGAGGCGCGACCGGTGCCGCAGGGGCACGCGGCGCGACCGGCCCGGCAGGAGCACAGGGCCCCACCGGCGCGCGTGGCGCCACCGGAGCGCGGGGCGCAACAGGCTTGACCGGAGCCACGGGCTCGAAGGGTGCAACCGGCGCGGCCGGAAGCCAGGGCGCGACGGGCGAGCAGGGCCCGACCGGCGCGCGCGGCCCGACCGGCGCCACCGGGGCGACCGGGGCCCAGGGAGTAACTGGCGCGCAGGGAACGACCGGCTCGACCGGAGCGACCGGATCCACGGGCGCCGCCGGCGCGACCGGGGCCAAGGGTGCAACAGGATCGACCGGCGCAACCGGAGCCCAGGGATCGACCGGCGCGCAGGGCACGACCGGCGCGACGGGTGCGCAGGGCGGCACGACCGGAGCCACCGGCGCGCAGGGCGCGACCGGGCCGGCGGGCGCACAGGGCCCGACCGGCGCTCGCGGTGCGACCGGAGCCCAGGGCCCGACGGGCCAGAGCGGCGTCAACGGCACGACCGGCGGGCAAGGCCCGACCGGCATGCGCGGCCCGACGGGCGCTCAGGGCCCGACCGGGGCGATCGGCCCGACAGGGTCGAAAGGCGCAACCGGGTCCAAGGGTACGACCGGATCCACGGGAACCACCGGATCCAAGGGCACGACCGGAGCCCGCGGCCCGACAGGCGCCGCCGGAGTCGGAACCGTCACCGTCTACTCGGCAACGATCCCGGCGACCACCACAGCAGGGTCGGTCAACTGCCAGAACAACCCGGCGTCCGTGATGCGGGCGGTCGGCGGCGGCTCGCAGACTCCGGGCAGCGGCAACCAGGCTCAGCTCGACTCCTCGTTCGCGATCGCCGGGAACGGAACGAACCTGCCGGCGAACGGCTCGACGAACGCCAACGGCTGGAGGGTCGTGTACCACGGCTCCCAGACCGCCGCGTGGACGGTCTTCGTCCTCTGCGTCCAGTAGCCGGCTGAGGCGTTCGCAACCGCGCTGGTCGCGGGCGAGAAACGGAGGTACACTTTTGGCAGGTTGCCGCCCCGAGCAGCCTCCTGCGGCTTTTTGCGTCTGACGCAAACGGAGGAGGACACGCGTGGGTAGCCCGGAAGGAGATGGGAGTCGAGTGCGAATTCCTCGGCCCCATCGGGTACTCACTGCGGGAGCGATCGCGCTGGTCGCCCTTGTCGTCGTGCTGCCGAGCTCCGGCGGGCGTGGCCAGGCGTCCCGGGGTGCGGGCAAGCGGCTGTCGATCAACGTCATCTGCGTCGAGTTGCACGGGAACCTCGAGACGAGGCGCGACATCAAGCTCCGGACTCATGGCCGGTGCCCTCGTGGCGAGAAACTCGTACCGTTTCCCAAGGCTCGTCGTGGGGCGACAGGCCCGCGGGGCGCGGCAGGCCCCGCCGGTCCCGCAGGCCCCGCCGGCCCGCAAGGGATCGCGGGCGCACCGGGTGCCAAGGGCTCGACGGGTGCGGCTGGAGCGATCGGCCCCGCCGGTCCAACCGGTCCGCGTGGTGCCACCGGAACCCGTGGAGCTACGGGCGCACGCGGAGCGACAGGAGCCCGCGGAACTACCGGGGCTCGAGGTGCTACTGGCGGACTAGGCGCAACGGGAGCTCGCGGCGCAACCGGCGCGCAGGGTGCCACGGGAGCACGGGGCGCGACCGGAGCTCGCGGCGCAACCGGTGCACGCGGCCCGACGGGCGCACGCGGTCCGACCGGCGCGCGGGGAGCGACGGGAGCCAGAGGTGCAACCGGAACCAGAGGTGCGACAGGCGCAAGGGGTGCTACAGGCG
Organism: uncultured Actinomycetes bacterium; assembly: GCA_963742635.1. GTDB lineage: Bacteria > Actinomycetota > Thermoleophilia > Gaiellales > Gaiellaceae > VAXT01. The sequence goes on along the minus strand of CAVUMW010000010.1, from coordinate 5,914 downwards.
CCAGAGGTGCAACCGGAGCCAGAGGCGCCACCGGAGCGAGGGGTGCTACAGGGGCGCGTGGCGCCACTGGGCCAATCGGTGTGCGCGGGCCGACCGGTGCGCGTGGGGCAACGGGAGCCCAGGGTGCAACGGGAGCCAGAGGGGCAACCGGAGCCCGGGGCGCAACGGGAGCAACGGGGGCCCGGGGGTCGACCGGAGCCCGCGGCGCGACCGGAGCACGAGGCGCAACCGGGGCTCGCGGCGCAACCGGAGCACGGGGCGCCAGCGGTCCGACAGGAGCACGCGGCCCGACCGGCGCCCGCGGTGCGACCGGCGCGCAGGGCGCGACAGGACTGAGAGGAGCTACCGGCGCGGCCGGAGCCACCGGGACCACAGGCTCGACCGGTGCGACCGGGGCCCGCGGAGCGACCGGTGCGACAGGTGCGCAGGGGTCGACCGGCGTCCGGGGCGCGACGGGCACAACAGGTCAGACCGGCGCGACAGGAGCGACGGGTGCGACAGGGGCTAAAGGAACGACTGGAGCGACAGGTGCGACCGGCGCGCGTGGCGCAACCGGTGCCGCCGGCGCGACCGGCGCCCGAGGACCGACCGGGGCACGAGGGCCGACAGGAGCCAGAGGGGCGACCGGCGCGAAGGGCACGACCGGCGCACGAGGCGCGACCGGGACGACCGGTGCGCGCGGGGCAACAGGAGCAACCGGAGCGCGCGGCGCGACCGGTGCGCGCGGAGCGACGGGCCCGCCAGGGGCGCGAGGCCCGACCGGCGCGCGCGGTGCGACCGGCGCTCAGGGCGCGACCGGACAGAACGGCACCAATGGAACGACCGGAGTACGCGGTCCGACGGGCGCGCGTGGACCTACAGGAGCACGCGGCGCCACCGGTAGCCGAGGCCCGACCGGTGTGAGAGGCCCGACCGGTGCCAGGGGCCCGACAGGGGCGAAAGGCACCACTGGAGCACGCGGACCCACTGGGCCGGGTGGCACGGCCGGCGCTGTCGCCGCCAACACCGCCGCGACGGAATCGACCGCCTCGCTTGCCTACGTCGACCTGACGACGATCGGGCCAACAACCACTGTGACGATTCCCGCCTCTGGGAGAGTGTTCATCTCGCTGACATCTGCCGTGCTCGGCAACTGCCAGTTCGACCTCATGCTTCATGTCGTTCGCCGGCACAGGTGCCAACACCATCACTCCGTCGGACGCGAATGCGTTGATCGAGGCAGGCTCCGCTCAGCAGCGCGCGAGCGCAAACGCAGTCCTGATCGGGCTAACCCCGGGAGCTACGACCCTCACAGCCAAGTACAAGGTTTCGGGCGGCGGCGCTGCCAGTTGCACGTTCGGAAACCGGACGATCATGGCGATTCCGCTGCCCTAGGCGGCGTTGAGAGCTAACGAACCGCTTCGATCCAGTCCAGTCGCCGACCGCAGAGAGCGCGCGCGGCGGACGGTGCAAGCGTCTGGACCGGATCGCGCGCATCCGCACGGCTGAGCGTGAGCGGGCCGAACGAGAACGGCGGCCCGCCGCTCCCCGGGTGGAGGCCGCCCGTGTCGTAGGTGAGCGCGACGCGATGCGGGCCTGCTCCGAGCTCGACCGTTCCGAGGTCGGTGTAGAGCCCCGGCCAGTTCAACTCGGCCCGCTTCGCGCCGACCTCGTGTCCGTCGACCTCGACCGACGACTGCCCGAACCAGTCGCCGGCGAGCCAGGCGGTGTAGCGGCCCGCCTCTGGTGCGGTGATGTTCGCCGAGACCGTCCCGGCCAGCGACGGCGTGACGACAGGGATCGCCTGCGGCCTGGTCGCCGTGACGAGGTAGCCCGAAGCTGCTTGCGCCTTCCGGGCGAGCCGCAGCACGTCGGCGCAACGGGGCACCGCGGCGGCCTGCGTCGCGTCGCCCAGCGACAGGTGCTCGAGGATCGTCGGCCCACCTGACTCGGGACGCTGCCAGACCTCGTAGTAGCGCCCGCTCCGCACGAGCCGGTAGATCGAGGGCGGACGGCTCGCCGCCGGCCCCCGCCGGAGCACGAGTGTCCGGTAGGCGAGGATGCCGTCGAGCCGAAGCCGGTCGATGTCCGCCGACTCGCCCTTGTCGAGCATCTGGCCGTTCCGCAGGTAGTCGAACCGCCGGCGCAGCTCGGAGGCGCCCTCGGGATCCTCGCGCCGCAGGAAGTGCCGCGCCCCGTACGGCTCGTAGCTCGTCATCAGCGCTGGACCCTGGCCGGCGAAGGCATGTCCGATCGTCTCGAGCTCGTGCAGCTGCCCGCGCGGTGCGAGCGAGACGTCGTGGTATGCGAGCGCATTCGACCAGAACACGCCGCCCGTGATCGCGATCGCCGCCACCGCCGCCTCGACACGCCGCCCGAGCCCGAAGAGCGCCGCGCACCCTGCGAGCGCCGCGGCCAGGAAAGCCGGCGCCGCCATCGCGATCGCCTTCCCGCTCACCCAGGGCGAGCTGACCGCGACGACCGCACCCGAGCCGAGCACGACGACGCCCAGATAGGTCGGGAGCTCCCAGGCCCCTCGCCGCCACGCCCACCAGAGCCCGACCAGGCCGACGCCGACCACGAGCGCGATCAGCACGTAGGTCGGCGCCATGTCGTGGGGACGGACGCGGAAGTCGCCGACGGGCCAGATCCCGAAGGCCTGCAGCTTGCTCAGCGGTCCGAACAGGTTCCCGAGCTCCGTCTCCGCCCGGAACGACGACACCTTCGGCAGCCAGTCGATCGCCGCGACGATCGCCGGCACCGCGAGCACGACGACGCCCGCCGCGAAGACGCCGAGCTTGAGCGGAACCGACCGGACCGGCCGGCGCACCAGGAGCACTACCGCGATCAACGCCGCAGGGAAGAGCCACGCGGCCGCGGGCAGGCTCAGCACGCAGACGATCGCCGCGCACACGGCTGCGAGCGGCAGGACGGCTCGCGCGGACGAGCGCGGCCCGAGCGTCCAGGGCACGAGCACCGCGAGCAGTGCGAACAGCCAGGCTCCGGCCAGCTCCTTGATCCCGCCCCAGAGCGAGTAGCCGAACAGGATCGCCGGCTGTGCCGCGACGAAGGCCGCGAACGCGCGCATCGGCCGCAGCGGGATGAGCGGCTCGAGCAGCGCGTAGAGCGAGAGCGCCAGCATCGCGGCGAGGAACGCGATGTACGGCTGGAAGATCCAGGCGAGGTCGTAGCCGACGAGGGCGTGCCCGATCCCGATCGGCATCAGGACGCCCGTGGGGTAGCCGACCGCGAGCGTGGTCGCCAGCGTCGCCTCGTAGGTCGACGGCGCGAGCCCGGCGAGGTCTCGGGCGTGCTCCATTACGCGGTCGGTCATCGCGAAGTAGGTCGCCGTGTCGTCGAGCTTGATGTAGCCGGCGAAGGTCGCCTCGCCCGAGAGGACGACGGGCGCGGCGAAGACCGCGAAGACTGCGAGAGCCGCGCCGAGCGCCCACAAGTCCGGGCGGCGACGCCTGATCGGCCCGAGCAGCAGTCCCGCGATCGCGAGCCCGGCCGCGAGCGGCGCCGCCAACTGGGCCGTCGCGTCGGTCAGTGTCGCGAACTCGCCCGCGAGGATGACGAGCGCCAGCCCGAGCGGAAGCACGAGCGCTCCCGGCAGGCGCTCGCCGGCGGCCAGCTCGACCAGCCGTCCGCAGCCGAACGAGAGACCCGCCAGGACGAGCGGGAAGACGACCCAGGCGACGAACAGGGCCAGCGGCTACCCGACGGGCGCGACGCGGCCCGACGTCACGAGGCGCAGCGCCCGCTTCGCAGACGGGTCGAAGACCTCGATCTGCTCGTCGGAGCCTGGAAAGGCGACGTAGACGTTCGTCGGAGCGTTCGTGGCGTAGACCGCGATGCCGCCGCCTGGCGCCGACACGCTCTTCTCGGTGGGCTGCTTCGCGAGATCCTGCAGCACCTTCAGCGCGTCCTTCGTCGGATAGGTGCCGACGATGGTGTAGTCGGCGCGCCGGTTGCCGATCTTGGCGCCCGGCGGCAGATAGCGGATGTAGACACGTCCGCTGGCCGTCCGGGTCAACTCGTAGGTCTGACCCGAGCGCGGCCCGACCCAGTAGATCGGGCGCTTGGCCTGCGCGGAGGCCGAGCGCAGCGCGGCCGGGGTGGCCGCGACCGGGCCGATCGGTTTTGCAGTCTCCTCCGTCGTGGTCGCCTTCGACGAGCTGGACGAGTCGTCGTTCCCGCGGACGAGCAGCCAGACGACGAAGCCCGCCGCAAGGGCGATCGCGACCACCGCGCCGATCCGCACGCTCGACAGGCGAGCCCAGCCGGTGTCGCGCGGTTCGCTCACTCTCGGCAGAATAGGCCGTCCCTCGGCGGACGCGACCGGTTGCGTTCGCCCCTCAGTCGCCAATCGGCCGGCCACCCCCGCGCGCCACGAAGCTACAATCCGCCGACCAGGGCGGTTAGCTCAGTTGGGAGAGCACCAGCTCGACAAGCTGGGGGTCACTGGTTCGAGCCCAGTACCGCCCACTCCCGATCGAAGTCAGGTCCGCTACGCACCCTTCAACACGCTGAAGCGGTGAACGCGCCTGACTCCCTCGCGCGAGGGATGGCAGCGGACCGTCCGGTGCCGAACCGTGAAGCAATGCGTGCTAACGCTCGTTCCCGGCTGCTCGTTGGTCTTGCGGCTCTCTCGGTCGCGCTAACGGCGCTTCAGTTGGGCTCGCAGACGGCGCCTGCTGACGCGGCCGCGCATGTGGTCGACGGGAAGATCGCTTTCGACGCGCGCCACGACTGCTGCGACGAGGAGATCTTCTCCATGAACGCGGACGGCAGTGGTCTCGTTCAGCTGACCGACAACGAAAGCAACGACGACGGCGCGGACTGGTCGCCGGACGGAACACGAATCGTCTGGGCTCACACCCCCGATGACACGCAAAACAACATCGACATCTGGGCCATGAACGCAGACGGCAGCGATCAGACCCAGCTCACGAGCGACCAAATACCAGACTGGGAGCCTGCCTGGTCGCCGGACGGCACGAAGATCGCGTTCACCAGGCGCGAGGTGGACGGTGAGGCGACTGACATCTTCGTCATGAACGCCGACGGAAGCGGGCGCGTGAACCTCACGAACAGCCCCGACCTGGAGGACCGCGACGCTGCTTGGTCGCCGGACGGAAGCAAGATCGTTTTCGCGAGGACTTCCATCTTCGACATCAACTGGGAGATCTACGTCATGAACGCCGACGGGAGCGGACTCGTGCAGCTCACCGACGATCCCGCGTTCGATGCCTATCCCGCCTGGTCTCCCGACGGCCAGAAGATCGCGTTCACGACGAATCGCGCAGGTTCCCCCGACTACAACGCCGACGTCTTCGTCATGAACCCCGACGGGAGTGGGCTCGTGAACCTCACGAACAGCCCGCAGATCGATGACGGCATGCCTGCCTGGTCCCCGAATGGGACGAAGCTTGCGTACATGAGCGGAGGCGAAGTCTTCGTCATGAACGCCGACGGCAGCGACGCGGTCAACCTCACCCAGGACGACGATGTCGATTGGCGCCCGGCCTGGCAAAGCCTGGCAGGGCCACCACCACCACCACCACCACCACCTCCCCCCCCCCACCACCCCTCCCCTCCTCCACCTCCTCCCCTCCCCCCACCACCACCTCCACCGCCACCGCCACCGCCACCGCCGCCTCCGCCGCCTCCTCCTCCTCCTCCCCGCCACCACCGCCAGCACCGCCACCACCGCCACCAGGAGCCCGCTCAGGCGCGTCCCGCGAGTGGTCGGGCTACGGCTCGCCGCCGCGAAGCGAAAACTGCGGCAGCGGTCCTGCGGAGTCGGACGCATTCGCCGTGCACACTCGACGAGGCGAGTCGGCCGCGTGATCGGCCAGAGCGCGCGACCGGGCGCAATCAGACGTGCGCGCTTCCCGGTCGCACTCGTCGTCGGCCGACGTTAGATCCCAAG